>OZ252279.1:0-2000753 GCA_965250005.1 Demequinaceae bacterium | reverse complement strand
ACTGAACTACATGTATGTGAACAATAGATTGTGTAAATCACTATTACTGAACCAGGTAGAGAACATATTTATGTACACCCATTGGGCAAACAAAATAGATTCGCCTTTTAATGTGCTTTTAAGGACACTGCAGTCTGCAGTCAAAATGTTGTTTGTATTGAAAGGTATGTACTCCCACTTTTGTTTACATAACCTTGCATGTTATTATACAAATTACAAAAACAATAACTGTTTACACATAAGATTGTTTCATGAAAACTATGGAAAATTTTATAGGAAATAGACTCATCTCACAACTAGCACAATTTCCCCCCCTTTAATGTTTAAGCCATTTGGTATCTAGGGGTGTGTTTATCGCCCTGTTTCTGTCGTGTTTCTGCGTTCTAAACAGTGTTTTGATTCGTGATTAGCCTACCAGATCGCCCTCGATAAACGCAAAGCCGTTTTGATAGCCGTTTAGCCTACCTGATTTGAAAGCCACAAATTTGTGGCTTTTGATCGCCCGATGGTCACCCGATGAGCTAGAAAGCACTGCAGCTGCGCAGAGAAGCAGAGACAAACGTTTTATACCCCCTACTAGAAACGGGCCGATAAACACGACGTCCGAGAAACGGGTTTGTATACGCGTTTGTATCGGCGTTTGATTATGGGTATCAAAAGCCTGTTTATCGCCTGTTTCTAATTCAGAAAAATGCGATAAACACACCCTAGGAGACTAGCCTAAGGGGAGTTTGCCTCTTCATTCTGCATACTCTGTATAAATGTAGGAAATAAGCCCTGTTAAAATAGATATGATTTACCCGTAGTTATTCAGGTCCATAAAATCAGGGCAATTATGTTGTTAAACATCTGTGTGTCAGTATGATTAACCATTGCTCAAAGTACATGTACACAGGCTTGAGGCTAATGAGCTCTGGAAATCATAGGAAATTAATTCTTTATTTGTGTACTGATTTAGGTGCCTAATGGTAAAAATTGTTATTTTGTACAACTTTGCAGTACAGTTATGTACACTTTTATTTAGGAATGTATTACAAATAGCAGTAAAATACAAGAATGTCTATAGATTTGTATATTTTATAGCCCCCCATAAGCTATAAACACAGCCCTCTTAACAAATTTTTATGGGCCCCTTAAATTCCCTGACAAACTAGGAAAAAGACCCCATTAATTAAATCTATGTATTTTTAGCCCTGAGTACACAACCAATTTAAAACAGGTAGAGTTTGCTTAAATGCATTAACAGTTCAGCAATGATGTTTGTTTCCTGTTAAAGGTAGTAGATCCTATTTGCAGATATCCTTAAACATCACAAAACTATGCAAGGATGATAAATATATAGTAGTGTGATGATGAATATGAAATCTTATAGTTGTAAGTTGTAAAATTTTCAAATACTGTATACGCCATATATTTCGCGGGGGTTTTATTTTCGCGAATTTCGCGAGTCGGTGCTTTTCGCGAATTCAACAACACGCGAAAATAAATTAACCTCCGATCCATCCATTGCTCTCCTCCTCGATCGCGAATATACCCACTCGCGAAAATGTATTGAAGTCCGGATTCGCGAAAAATTAGACTCGCGAAATATATGGCGTATACAGTAAGAGATAAAACTCTAAAATAGAGTTTAGTGTGTAAGCCCTATTGACAATTTTTGTATGGCCCATACATTAACTCAAATTCAGAGCTAAATAATTTATTCATAAAAAATCAACCTAAAGTTAGTTTCCAGTTCTTATTTTTTACAGAGAGTTCCTACATGGTATTTACTTCTACATGCCATTATTTTTTATCCAGTCTCACATTTTGAGACTGCAAATGGGATCCACTACCTTTAAGATGAGGGCATGTTGTTTCCATGGTTACTTCATGGAAATATGAGCTCCCCCTCTTCCAGTGTAAAGTGTTAGATGTTTATGTAGCCATGGAAACCAAGGACATCACTTCATACATGTAGATCAAATTATGAAGTAATGTTCCATATCACATAGAAGAAATTCTTCTAATGAGTGTTTCCTTCTTCAAGTTCTGGCAAAGTACAAGTTTGAAAGTTAAAGTTCAGGTTTTTACATTTAACTATGCTGTTTTCTATTTGTTTGCCATTCCAAGTACAGTGCTTGATTTGTTGCCCAATCTCTCAGTCTCATTTTCTTCCTTCTTTTTTCATATTTTCCATCATTCCATTTCTTCTTTTTGTTTCTTCTTCTTCTTTAAGTACTTTTACTACTATTTATTTTTCTTATTCTACTACTATTATTATTACTACTACTACTACCACTACTACTACTACTACTACTACTACTACTACTACTACTACTACTACTACTACTACTTCATATTCTTCTTCTTCTTCTTCTTCTTCTTCTTCTTTTTCTTCTTTTTCTTCCTCTTCTTCTAACTCCTCTTGCTTTTCCTCACCTCTTCATGTTGTAGTTCCCCTCCTTCGACTTCCACATCCCCTTTTTTTCCTTCATCCACCAAAATGTATGTCAAGAAGTATTATTTTACATACATTCTATTAGATCTCCTACACATCCATACATGTACCATTTAAGCTGTATAATAAATAGAGCTGTATTCATAAGGTTAACCGAACTGAAACCGATCATATTTTATAGTCAAAACCAGTTTTAATTTTAGGTTAGTGCACCATCGCCCACTGCCCGCGAGAAGTCCGCTGTACCGCGCGTCAAGTCGTGCCCCACGCTTGTCGCGTCGATCACGAGGTCCACGCGCGTCCCGGAGTCGCCTTCCCACTCGGATGTCCGGAAGCGCCCGTGAACCACAACGGGCTGCCCCTTGTGAATAGAGTTCGCCACGGTGATCGCGGCGTTCCGGAACACCTTGACGGAGAACCACTCGGTGCGGCCGTCCACCCATTCTTGCTTCTCCCGGTCGTAGTACCGGGACGTGCTCGCCATCCGAAAACTGGTGAGCCGCACCCCCGACGGCCCCACATGCTGGGCTGGCTGAGTGGCCACCCAGCCGTTCACAGTCATTGTCAGATCATTCATCGCGCCCTCCTTGAGGCGCCGCTACTTGCGGCTGCAACCAGGCTCGCCCTCGCGCGGACCAGGGACGACGCGGCGGTTGGCTCCGGCCGTCGGCTCTCCCCCGCAGCGGGCTGGGGACACCGGTCTCCGGATACCCTGGCGACATGGCAAAGAAGCTCGCGCCCACGTGGGACACCTGGCACGTCGATGTGTTCGGCGACCCGTACATGGTGTGGCACGACGGTGCGAACTGGTCATCGATCGAGAAGGCGCATCGCGAGGACCCGGAACTGGTCGAGGCGATGCTGATCGAGGGCGTCGCTGTTACGGCCGCGATGGCCGCCGAGTCCATCGGCCGGCTCATCGCCGCTGGGCGAAAAGTTCCCGAGGCGCTCGAGCACCTCAAGGCGTACGAGAACCCGCCGTCCGCCTCATTCACCTTGAAGCAGGCCGAGACGCTCTTCCAGGTCACCGGAGACCCGGTGCACCGGAGCACCATGCTCGACGTATTGGTTGGGAGAAATCACTGGGTCTTCGGCATCGACGCCGCGATGGCGGTCGGCAAACTCGAGCCCTCGCTCGAGGCGAATGACGCGCTCGAGATCAGCGCGGCCTCCGAGGATTACCTGGTGCGCTACCACTCCGCCGACGCGTTGCTCAAGTACGCGGGCGCGATCGCCGACGCCGCCCAGCACCCGTTCTTCAAGAAGCTCGCCTCGCCCGGGATCAAAGACAAGCCCACCAAGAAGGATCGCGCCGGTTGGCACGAGGTTGCCGTGAAGCTCGCGGCCAAGGCGCGCAAGACGCTAGAGGCGCCACCGGCGACCCAGTAGCGATTGCCCGTGGGGGGCCAACACCCGCTTAAGCTGCGGTGCGTGGCGTCTGCGCGTCGCCCAGATGCGTGAGTTCATCCAGTGCGCGGTACGCCTGGTGCATGGTCTGCGTGGGCTCAACAATCTCGTCCTTGATGGCGTGCGCAATAACTGCGCGGCCCACATCGCGAATCTCGGTGGCCACACCGGCTCCGATCTTGGTGCGTCGGAACCGCTTCTTCTCCGCGGGCACCTCGGGCCATGGGGCCGCACCAAGCGCGCCGTTCACAGCCTCGGCGAGCGCGCGAGGACGGCCGATCGCCTTCGCGAGCACCTTGCGCCACGCGCGCGGCAGACCCACCGTGGCGCCGTCCAGCCACGCCTCGCGCAGCGGATCGACGGCCGCCGCCGTAAGCGCGGCAATCTCGGGCACGGAGCCCCCGGCCCCCGAGGCCACCTGGGACGCCGCATCGGCGCGGGCGTCGACACCAGCGGCAACGGCGAGTGACTCAACAAACTGGGGGAAGTCAGGAAGTGCCGGGTCCGCGTCTTTCGCGAGCACCTTAGCGAGCAGTCGCCCGGCCGCCACCAACTCTGATCGCACCGCCTCGGCCGCAACGGATCGCTTCTGCACTGCTGCGGCGAGCGCCGCGCGAACGGTGTCAACACCCATGCCCGTGCGCGCCGACGTTAGCAGCACCGGCACGTCGTCGATGCCCTTGTCTGCGAGCAGCCGGCGAATGTCGAACGCCACCGAGTCGGTGTCTTCGCGGCCAAGCCGGTCGATGTGGTTGAGGATGACGGCCGACGGCGCGTTCACGTCCGCGACCGCCTGGAGATAGCGCGCGTGCAGCGCCTGGTCCGCGTACTTCTGCGGGTCCACCACCCAAACGAGCAGGTCCGCCATGGGGGCGACGGCGTCGACGATCGCGCGGTTGGCTACACTGACCGAATCGTGGTCCGGAAGGTCCAGAAGGATCATGCCGTTGAGCGAGGACTCGGGCTCAGAGTCCGCGTCGAGCGCTGTTTTGCACGCGAGGCGCCGCTCAGGCGCAACCTCGAGCCAGTCGAGGATGGGCGTGGCCTTGCCGCCCCACGTTGCCGCGCTAATGTGCGCGGTTGTGGGCCGCGAGACGCCGGGCATTGCGAAGTCGGTCCGCGCAATCGCGTTGAACAGCGACGACTTTCCAGAACCCGTGCCGCCCGCGAGCGCGACGATCGTGTAGTCCACGCCCAGGTCGAGGCGCTGCTCGCAGCGCGTGATTGCCTCCTCCACCTTGGCGCGCACTTTGGCGGAGATCGCGTCACTCGCCCACTCCATCGAGGAGCGCAGCCGCATCACCCGTTCCCGCAGGAACGTGGTCTCGCTCGGAGGCTCGAGGTGCGTGAACGAAACGCTCACAGGAGGCCTCTGAGTTCGGCGCGGCGCAGTCGAATCTCAGCCGACGCCTCCGGGATGAGGCCGGCCAGGTCCGTGGGCCGAATAGTGTCGAGCGCCTCGCGATTGATGCAGTACCGGCGCGCGGCGCCTAGCTGGAGCCGCATGTTGTCGAACGTCTCTTGGAGCCCCGATCCCACCATGAGCGCGAGCGCCTGCCGCGCTGGCGGGATGCCGAGCACTGCGGACGCAAACGTCGTTGCGAGCCCCTGCTCGCCCACCAATTCGATCGCTGCGGGCACGTTGGGAAGCCCCGTCGCGGTTCTTTCGCACACCGTGAACCACCCGATGGCGGCGTCGCGCGCGTGCCGCTCTCGCACACCCTGAGCGTCTGCGGGGTCGCGTTGCGCGAGCATCCACACGCCGGGGCCATCGTCTGTGCGGCCCAGCGCATCCGTCATCCTCTCCGAGGCCTGTCCCGCCGTGTATGCGAGGGTGCCCGTCACCGCTTCAAATAGCTCAGCGCGAATCTCGTCAAGTGCCTTGTCGCGGTCCTCGCGGGCGGTGCGCCGTTTTGCCCAAGCACTTCCGCGAATCTTGAAGAGCGGGCCCCCGGACCCGGCCGTCTGCGCCCAGCGAGTAGAGACGGGCCCCGCGGCGATCTCACGGAACCAGTACTCACCGCCCTCTTGCTCGGCGCGCGCCGCAGCACGCCGCACGTCGCCGCGCGCCTGCTTCACCGCTTCTGCCTGTGTGTCCATCAGGCCGGCGAGCTTCTCCAGCCACTCCTTGAGCGCCTCAGTTGCGCCCTCCATGGTCCGCTCGATGATCGATGTGGCGTTTGCGCTGGCCACGCCGTCCAGCCAGCGGCCCAGGCCTTTGACCACGTCGGCAGGCAGTTGGTCCAGGCCCTCGGGCTCCTCCGGGATGACGAACAGCGGTAGCGAGTCCAGACCCTCGCGGCGCAAGCGGTCCACCAAGTCCCGGCGCACGTGAGCGGCGACGTCCACCGTCACTCGATTCAGCACGACGGCGATCGACGCGCCACGATCAGCACCCGCGCGCAGCACGTCCCACGGGACGGCGTCGCCGTAGCGGGCGGCAGTGGTCACGAATACCCATAGGTCGGCGGCGTCCAGTAGCTCGCGCGCGACCTCACGGTTCGCGCCAACAAGCGAGTCGATGTCCGGGGAATCCACCACGGCGAGCCCGCGCGGGATCGCATCGGATGCGAGTACCTCGGCCTTGCGCGAGGCGCTGCTGAGTAGCTCAGAATCCAGGGGGTGGTGGAAGAGGTGCGGGGCCATGGTCGTCGGACGCAACACGCCAGAAGCCGTGAGCTGCTCTCCTAGCAGCGCATTGACGATGCTCGACTTGCCCGAGCCTGTGGATCCGGACACCACGACGATCGCCGGGGACGACTTCTCCACCACGCGTGGAATGAGGTGTTGGTCGAGCTGCTCCGTAATGTTATGGATGAGTTCGCGCCCCTTTTCTCCGTACTCAGAGTCGAAGGGGAACTCCACGGCGGCGGCGGCGTTGCGGGTCGCGCGCAACGCGTCCAGCAGCGCGCCGGGGTACGCCCAAGATTTCACCGGCCGGATGCTCATGAGACTAGCGTGCCCCCTGACTGCCAATCCACCAAGAACCCGCGCCGGGCGCACCGCCATCGGCGCCACGGTCTACTCTAGTAGGCGCGCACGGCGCCAGCCCCCGTAGCTCAGTTGGATAGAGCGACGGACTTCTAATCCGTAGGTCGCAGGTTCGAATCCTGCCGGGGGCACCACCGATTTGCTAGGGAGACAGGGGCGGTCGGCCCCCCGCGTCAAGACCCAGCAAACTTGGCCGCCTGGTGTCGTCCGAGAGCAACGAGCGCAGGCCGCAACTGACGGGCGCTGACGCGATTAGGGTTGGCAACATGGCCTTCGCAACCCGCAGAACGTGGATCCGCTGAGATATGGCAGCCGCCCTCGAATCCTCGCTCTTCTCGCCGCTCACGCTTCGCGGGCACACCTTCAGGAACCGCCTCTGGGTGGCGCCAATGTGCCAGTACTCCGTGGAGAACCAAGACGGTGTGCCAACGGACTGGCACCTGGTAAGCCTCGGATCGCAGGCCCGCGGCGGCGCCGGGCTCGTGATCGCCGAGGCGACCGCCGTGGTCCCAGAAGGAAGGATCACTGCCTGGGACACCGGAGTATGGAACGACGCACAGCGGGCCGCGTGGGAACAGACCGTCCGCTTCATTCATGCCCAGGGCGCGAAGGCTGGCCTGCAACTCGCGCACGCGGGGCGCAAAGGCTCCACGTACCGGAGTTGGAGTGGCCGCGGTACACAGGCGGCGAGCGACGGTGGATGGCAGACCGTCGGCCCGTCGGACATCCCCTTCCCCGGGCTCGCTGCGCCCCGCGAGCTCACCGCGGCAGAGTTGGCCGACATCGTCGAGGCATTTCGCGCCGCCACCCGGCGCGCGGTCGATGCCGGCTTTGACGTGGTCGAGGTCCACGCCGCACACGGCTATCTGATCCACGAGTTCCTGTCGCCGCTACCAAACGCGCGGTCCGACGAATACGGTGGGTCGCTCGACAACCGCTCACGGCTTCTGCTCGATATTGTGCGCGCCGTTCGCTCCGAAGCGGGCGACTCCACGTGCGTTTTCGTCCGGCTGTCTGCCACCGACTGGGCCGAACCAGCCGGTTGGACCCTCGAGGACGCCACCCAAGTGTCAGGCTGGTGTCTCGAAGCGGGCGCGGACCTGATCGACGTGTCCAGCGGCGGCAATGTCGCAGGGGTCAAGATTCCCACGGGCCCCGGCTATTTGGTGCCCTTCGCGGCCGCAATACGCGAGGCCACTGGAGGGCCCGTCAGCGCCGTCGGGCAGATAACCCAGGCGCACCAGGCAGAGAAGATCGTCGCCTCCGGGCAGGCAGATGCGGTGCTCGCCGGCCGCGAATTCTTGCGCGACCCTCATTTCGCGCTACGAGCAGCGCACCAGCTCGGAGTCGACGCCGATTTGTGGCCGCACGCGTACTCCAGAGGCGCATGGCCCGCGTGAGTCACGACCGGGCCTAGAGTTGTCCCATGGCTGCCCCCAACCACATGGTTTGGATCGACTGCGAGATGACCGGACTCAACGTGGAAACCGACGCACTCATCGAGGTCGCCGCGATCGTCACCGACGGCGAGCTCAATCAACTGGGCGAGGGCGTCTCCGTGGTCATCAAGCCCCCCAAAAAGGCGCTGGACCAGATGATTGAGTTCGTGCACGACATGCACGTGACCTCGGGGCTACTCCCCGAGCTAGACGACGGCCTCACCATGGCCGACGCGCAAGCAGAAGTGCTCGACTACATCAAGGAACACGTCCCCGAGGGCAAGGCCCCGCTCGCGGGCAACACCGTGGGGATGGACAAAGTGTTCCTCGAGCGCGACATGCCCGAACTATCCGCATGGCTCCACTACCGCGTCATCGACGTCAGTTCGATCAAGGAGCTCGCGCGGCGCTGGTACCCGCGTGCCTATTTTCAGTCGCCTGAAAAAACGGGCGGCCACCGCGCGCTGGGCGACATCCAGGACTCCATCCGCGAGTTACGCTACTACCGCGAAGCCGTTTTTGTTGACTCTCCCGGCCCGGACAGCGACACCGCCCGCGTCCACGCCCAGTCCGTCACCAAGCCCAGCGAATAACTCAAGCCTGGGTCTTCCCTGGCCGACCCGGCGCGATACACTAGCGCCTGGCTCGCAAGGGCCGATGGTGCCTGTAGTTCAGTTGGTTAGAACGCTGCCTTGTGGTGGCAGAGGCCGCGGGTTCAAGTCCCGTCAGGCACCCCATACGTGCGAAGCCCGCGGCAACCGCCGCGGGCTTCGTCGTTTCCCGGTCCAGAGGACCGGGTGAAGGCTACTTCTTGCCGCCCTTGAAGAGCTTCCTGGCCAACCAAATGACGAGAAATGCCGCGACCACACTGAGGGCCCATCGAATCCAATCGACTCCGCTCGTGGACTCGACCCCGAGCAGGCCCGCGGCCTGGTACCCAATGAGCGCGCCCGCGATGCCACTGAGCCAAAGTGCCCACCAGGCGATCCCAGTCTTCCGCTTCTTCAACAGCCAAACGATGAATGCAACGATCGCACCCGCGATTGCTGCGCTGACGATACCCATGTGACGTCCTCTCTGTATAGCGCGCGCCTACGTGCCGATCCCAGGCTATCGTTATTCCGTACACATCGCGCAGAACTTGCACTCAAGGAGGATCATGCTCGCCGCACTGACCGGCACCGGACTTTCCGCTGCCGCGGGTCTCAACGCCTTCATCCCGCTTGTCATCGTGAGCATGCTCGCTCGGTTTACGAGCCTGATCGAATTGCCGACGAGCCTTGGCTGGCTAGCTTCCTGGCCCGCGATCATCATCTTCCTGATGCTCCTGCTCGCTGAACTGGTTCTGGACAAGATCCCTGGCGTAGACCACGTGAACGACATCATCCAAACAGCGGTTCGCCCACTCTCAGGCTCCGTGATCTTTGCCGCCAGCTCCGCTGCCGCAGGGGTCGAAGCGAGCGACTTCTGGCAAGAGAACTCGTGGCTTGGGTACACGCTGGGAGCGATCGTTGCGCTGGTGGTTCACGTGGGCAAGTCCGCCTCCCGCACCGCTGTGAATGCCGCGACGGGCGGTACAGGCTCCCCCATCGCATCGTTCGCTGAGGACGCCGTTGCTGTGACCATGAGCTTCTCTGCGATCTTGCTCCCGTGGCTCGTGATCCTCGTGCTATTCGGCATGGGCGTAGCGGTTTACCGAGTCGTGACAACCGGCCGCCGCCGCCGTCAGCGCAAGGGCGAGAAACAAGCGGAGGATCGGGCCGCGCGCAGCAACTTCTCTGTTTGGCGAACAGGTCGCGGACTCAGGATCAAGAACAAGCCCAAGAAGAGGGCCTCCAAGCCGAAGTCTTAGGCGCGCGCAGGCAGGTCAAAGTCAGCCACGAAGGTGGCCACAAACTCGTTTGCCGGTTTGGCCAGGACCTTCGATGGCTTGTCGAGTTGCTCCAGCACGCCGCCGTCCGAGAAGACCGCGATTCTGTCGCCCAGAGCCGTCGCCTCGCGAATATCGTGGGTCACCATCAGCACGGTCGTGCCCAGCTCTTCGTGAATCGCAAGGAACTCCTGCTGCAAGCGGCGGCGGCCCTGCGGGTCGACAGCCCCGAACGGCTCGTCCATGAGCAACACCGGCGGCTTGGTTGCGAGGGCGCGTGCGACGCCCACGCGCTGACGCTCTCCGCCGCTCAATTGGTGGGGGTAGCGCGAGCCGTACGTACCGCGAGGTAGGCCAACAAGCTCGAGGAGCTCGTCGACTCGTGCCGTCGTCCTGCTCTTGCCCCATCCGATCAGCCCTGGCACGGTGGCGACGTTTTGAGCAACCGTGCGGTGCGGGAACAGACCCACATGCTGGATCACGTAGCCGATGTGCCGGCGAAGTTCCACCGCGTCCTGATCCATGACGTCTTTGCTGCCGAGCGTGATTCTCCCGGCCGTCGGCTCAACAAGGCGATTGATCATCCTCAGGATGGTGGACTTGCCGCAGCCGGATGGACCAACGAGGCACAAGAGCTCGCCCGCGCGTACATCGAGATCTAGCTTGGTGACGGCGACCGTGCCATCCGCATACTCCTTGCGCACGCTCGAAAAACTGATGCCGGCGCCTGCCGCCTTCTTCGCTGCCATGCGTGCAACGCTACCTCCTCGCTCGAGGTGCACTGCCAAGCAGGTAGCGTCGTGGCATGGACCAACCGGCGAACCCCTGGCTCAGCTGGGACTACGTCACGCGCAACTGGGACACCATCGAGGAGCACCTCGCGATTCACGCGGAGCTCACGGTCAAGGCGATAGGAATCGCGCTGGTCATCGCGCTCCCGCTTGCCGCGCTCGCGCGCTACGTGCCAAGGCTCGCGGGGCCGATTCTGGGCGTCTCGGCAGTCGCCTACTCGGTTCCGTCGCTCGCGCTCTTCGCGATCCTTGCGCCGTACACGGGCATCGGCGAAAAGACCGTGCTGATAGGGCTCGTGATGTACGCCATGCTGATGCTGGTCAAGAACACACTAACTGGACTTCAGGGAGTTGACCCCGACGTTATCGATGCGGCGCGAGGCCTGGGCTACGGGCGCCTCCGCCTGCTACTGGCGGTGGAAATCCCGAACGCGCTCCCAGCCATCGTCGCTGGCCTGCGCGTGGCGACGGTCACCACGGTTGCCCTTGTAACAGTAGGAATTGTCGTGGGCTACGGTGGCCTCGGTCAGTTGATGTTTCGCGGCTACTCGCGCGGCTTCCGCGCCGAAATCGCGACGTCCGGCTTGCTCGTTGTCGCCCTTGCGCTCACGTTTGACGTCGCGCTGA
The DNA here is from genome assembly GCA_965250005.1 of Demequinaceae bacterium. GTDB lineage: Bacteria > Actinomycetota > Actinomycetes > Actinomycetales > Demequinaceae > WTKG01. Next base: position 1,989,188 of record OZ252279.1, on the reverse strand, counting down.
TGCTGCTGGGGCGCGGGCTCACACCATGGCTAAAAAGGCGGTCCGCATGAGCATCCTCGGCGACGCCTGGGCATGGATCACCACCTGGGCCAACTGGACAGGCGAGCGCGGAATCTTCATCGAGGGCGCCAACGGCAGTCTCAAGCCCGCCAGGGACTCAATTATTGGCCTCACGATTGACCACCTGGGCATGACCGCTGGCGCCGTGGGGCTCGCAGCGCTCGTCGCGCTGCCCGTGGGACTCTTCCTGGGTCACTTTCGGCGCGGCGGGGCCGCCACCGTCGTCACGTCGAATGTCTCCCGCGCGATCCCGACGCTCGCGTTGCTGATGATGTTCGCGGCCGGCTCGATCGGGTTTGGCAACCGCGCGATCATCATCGCCGTCGCCATCTTCACCATCCCCCCCATCCTGACCAACGCGTACACGGGAATGATGAATGTTGACGCGGACCTGCGGGACGCGGCGCGCGGCCAAGGCATGAATCGCCGGCAACTGATTACCCGCCTCGAACTTCCTCTCGCGTGGCCTCTTGTCGCCACCGGCCTACGCGTCGCCACCGTCCAGGCAGTCGCAACAATCCCGCTGGCTGCACTAGTCGCTGGCGGGGGCCTGGGCGTCATCATCAACTTTGGGTTCGCCACGCAGCGCTACGGCCAAGTGCTGGCCGGCGCAGTCCTGGTCGCGGGCCTCAGCCTGGGAGTCGACGCACTACTCGGACGCCTCGAGCGCCGCCTCACGCCGGAGTCCGTCCGCAGACTCGCCCACGCGCCCATGTAGTCAATCTGAGCGCTCAAGCACGCTAGCCTCAGTCGACTCACAGATTCCATCCAGATCGCGGGAACAATGTGGCGGCCGAATGGGTTGTGTGAGTGACCTTGAAACCTAACAGGAGAGAAGAAGTGCGAAACTCAACTAGAATTCTGGCGGCCGCCGTGGCGTCCGTCCTCACTCTTTCGGCCTGCTCCACAGCCGCCGAAGATCCCATCCCGACCACAACGTCGTCCGCAACCGGAGCAGTCACGTGTACGCCGATCGCTGGCGACGCCCTCGTGGTCCTTACTGACGACCTGCACCTCCAAAATGCGGATAACATCATCCCGGCCATCAACCAGGAAATCGCACTCGACCCCGCCGTTGGCGCAGCGCTCGACGAGGTCTCGAAGGTCCTCGACACGTCCACCCTAATCCAGCTCAACAAACGCACGGACGTCGACTTTGAGACGTCCGAGCAGGTTGCCGCTGATTTCGTGACCAGCACCGGCATCTCGGCTCCGCTCCAAAGCGGCGGCTCCGTCGTCGTCGGCGCCGCGAACTTCTCGGAGAACATCACCGTCGCAGAGATCTACGGCGCGGTTCTGCGCACCGCAGGCTTCGACGTGGAGGTTCGCACCATCGGAAACCGGGAAACATATATGCCCGCCCTCATCGGCGGCGAGATCCACGTGGTCCCCGAGTACGCTGCCACAGCCGCTGAATTCCTCAACCGCCAGGTCAACGGCGCTGAGGCGGCACCCGTGAGTTCGGGCGACGTCGACGCCACAGTTCAGGCGCTCTTCGCGCTCGGAGATGAAACGGGCATCACGTTCAGCCTCGTTTCCGCCGCCCAGGACCAGAACGCCTTCGCCACCACCCAGGCATTCGCCGACGAGTGGGGCGTCACGTCGCTGTCGGAACTGGCCGCAACCTGCGGTCCGATCTCACTCGGCGGACCTGCTGAGTGCCCGGAGCGCGAGTTCTGCCAACTCGGCCTTGAAGAGACCTACGGCTTCGAGATCAGCGAGTTCCGCTCGCTCGATGTCGGTGGCCCGCTCACCAAGACCGCCATCAAGACCGGCGAAGTTGTCCTCGGTCTGATCTTCTCTTCGGACGGCACACTGGGATAGCGCTCGTCTCGAATTGTTGAGGGCACCCGCCCTCAGAATGGCGAAGGCCCGGTCCAATTGGACCGGGCCTTCGCTGTTGGTACGCCCCCAGGGACTCGAACCCTGAACCCTCTGATTAAGAGTCAGATGCTCTACCAATTGAGCTAGAGGCGCGCGGCCAGCAACTTTACCAGGCTCTCCCCTGACACCGAAACTCAGCTGCCCATCAACGCAGATCCTTGAGTTTCTCGTATGTCGCAGCGAGCGTAACGAGCAGTGCGCCAACCGTGCCGAGCGAAATCCAGATTGGCACCACAGTGGAGCTGCCAATCACTTGAGTGACGGACACGCTCGCTGCGCCAACAGCCGCTGCGATGACCGGAGCAAACCAGCGTGCTTTCACTCCCCACCACGCCAGCAAGAGGATTCCTCCCGTCATCGCGAGCGTGCGTGCGACATGGTTCACGTCCAAGGCGAGCGCGACAACGCTGGGCAGCACCAGCAGGCCCAAACCCGGAGACAGCGCCGCGAAGGTGCGCATGCGAGCGTCGTCCGACAGCCACCACAGCCCCACGCCAAGCGTGGTGAGGGCTGGCACGCCGGAATAGGCCTCGATCACGGTGACGCCAGCATCAGCGAAGATGAGCGCCGAGCCCAGGGAGAAGGCGAGCGCGGTGAGGAAACGAGCGGGACGCCAACCGAGTACGGCCATGGTGAGCATCGCGGCGCCGGATACAAGCATGAGCATCCCGATGGCCGAGAGGCTGCCGGCGAGCGGAGGGATCCCGAGCGCGGTGGCAGCCACCACGGAGCGTGTGACGATCGGGAGCGGCGCGAGCCTGGAGCGCGCGAGCAGCACCGCGCCCGCCATGGCGGCTACAAGCCCCGCGAGCGCAATGAACGCCTGGGTCGCGCCGAACGTCGCGGCCCCGCCTGCCGCCGCCGCGGCGGCAAATGCCGGCACAAGCGCCAGCGCGCCCTGCTTGCGATTGCCCTCGACGTGCGCGGCGGTCCAGAGCGCGAGCGCGAACCCAATGAGTGCTGCTATCGCGAGGTCACGCGGCGCTCGCGTGTAGGTGAGCGAACCGACCACGTAGATGAGTACAGCCTCTGGCGGTGTGCGCAGGCGCTGACGGAAGATAACAGCGATGGCGCCAAGCGCGGCGAGTCCCATCCATGCGGCGTACTGAGGAACGTGCGCGGCAGCGACAGCCGCGAACGGCAACGCCACCCAGCCGGCTCGCTCGCGCGCGGGCTTCCATGCGAAGACCGCTGCCGCGCCCGCCACCGCTAGCGCCGCCGTCCAGTACTCGATGCGCTCAAACCTTGAGTCGAGCAGGCCCACAGCATTCGCGAGGCTCACGGGAAGGTTCCAGGCGAGAACGGCGGCGACTGCCACACTTGCGGGCGCCACGCCGTAGATGAGCGGCAGCCTGCGACCGCGCGTGACGGCCGCCGCGATCCACGCCACGCCGACAACGGCGCCTGAAAGCATGAGGAGCGACGCCTCGGGCGCCGCCCAGTGGCCAAGGCCCGCAAGCGCCGCCGCGGTGAACAGAAACGCGGCGGATGCTAGCGTGACCCGGGGCCACCAACGACCAAATGTCACGAGGAGGGCGATCGCGATCGCAGCGACGGATAACCCCACCCGCCATGTCTCGGGGCTCCAGTAGAGGTCGAAGAGTCCCCGTGCCTGCGTCGCAGTCAGCCAGGCGACCAGGCCGATTCCTGAGACGTACCGCATGGGCCGCTCACGCCATACCGGGATGGCTATTGCCGCACCGATGGTGCACGCGAGCGCCGCGGCAGCCATGGGGATGTTAGCGCCGTCCCACGTGGGCGCGAGTAGGGCCGTACCAACCACTGCGGCGCCGAGGACCGCCACGCTGCCCACGAGTGCCGCCGCCGCCGCGAGTTGGCCGAACTGGGCTAGCCGTCTGCTACTCGCCATCGCGATCACCAAAAGCAAAGCTGCCGCGAGTGCCCACGTGGCATCTCGCTGACTCAGCTCGCCACCACTCCCAGACAGAGTGGCCGCCATCGACTGCAGCGCGACGGCAGCAACCCACAGACCGCCGACAATTACCGCGGGCACCGTCCCCACAAGCAGCGGACGTATGAATCGAGGCGCAAGGAATGTGACAAGCCAGGCTACGCTCGCCGCAGCCGCGAGTGCCGCCGTCACGTGGGCGGCCACCGGAAGGTTCGCATGGCTTGCCCCCGAGGCGGCGCCGACGGTCGCCAGCAGCGCGGCTGGACCAAGCGTCAGGCGTGGCCACCACCGCGCAAACACGGCAAGAACCACGATGGGGCCAACGACCGTCGCGATTCCGAGCCACAGAGACCCATCGGGATCTGCCAGAGCCGCTGCCCCGTTGAGACCCGCGATGGTAAGCAGGCCAGTCGCGCCAATTCCGTTTCCCCAGCGCGCGCCGCTGCCCGGCCACATCATCACAACGGCTGCTACCAGCAACGCAATGGTCGCGCCGCTAACCGCGACGCTCGACGCGCCGGAAAGCCCCAACGCTCCCGCGAGCACGTACGTGCCGGTCACGGCCCCTGCCAGAACCATCGCTACACCGATTCCGGAGATGGCAGCGGCTCTGGACGTGAGCGCGTCCATGCGGGCGAACGCAGCCAAACCGACTGCGGCGAAGATTCCGGAGAGACTGGGCCACACGCTGGCCGCCTCGATCGCACCGCTGCTACCCCCGTCGGAGAAGCGCTCAAACACGCGGATCGCGCTTCCGAGGGTGATAAATGCGGAGACCAGTACCGCCGGAACTGCTCCCAGGCTGACCGGGAGCCTCCACCTTGCAGGCAAGCGAAAGGTGGCCCAGAGCAGCATCGCGCCTACGGCGGCAGCGCCAGCCCACATTTGCGCCTGGCCTCCACCCACCGCCAAGATGAGCGCACCGACCGAGTAGGTGGCCAGGAAGGCCGCGGGACCGGCAGTCACCCGCGGGAAGCGGGTCGCCGCGACGGCAAGAATCGCCACTGCCGCAAACGCAACGGCAATCCCTGCAGGTAGAGGGAGGGCGTTAGTGGCGAGCACGTATGCTCCCACCAACCCCGAAACGGTCGTCCACGCCGTCGCTCCGATTACAGCGGTCCAGCGCGCTGCCGAGTCGCGGAACATCATCGCCGTTGCGGCGATGGCAAGCCCTGCGCACAGCAACCCGAGCGCGAGTGCATGGCTCCGGCCCGTGAAATTGAGGTCGACGATTGCGTACGCGAGCAGAGGCGCCCCTGCTGTTGCGGCAATCGCGCCCATCACCTGAACGCTTCTCGCGACCCCTGTGCCGTGCTGCCACCATTGGAACGCGCCGCAAGCGGCAGCGAGAAGCAGAGTGGCTGCGCCAGCCCAGAGGCTCGTTTGGCCGACATTAACGGGCGACCCAAAGAACAAGAAACTGACCGTGACTCCGATCACAGCCGCGACCGTCCCTATAACCCCTGCAACGAAGGCAGGCAACAGGCCCCACAAAATCGGTGGCGCCCACTCCGAACGCACGCGTCGTCCCACGAGACTGATAATGCCCGCGGCAATGGCGGCTCCCGCCACATAGAGCCAGGCTGTTCCTCCTGCCAAGTAGCTCGAGGACGCGCTGAGCGCGGTGAACAGAACTGTTGCGGGTCCGAGTGTCACGAGCGGCCACCACGAGGCAAGCACCACCAGAAGAATCACAGAAAAGAGCGCAGCGACGACCGTCGGCAACGCGAGGTCAGCTCCTGCGGACCCATTGAAGACTGCGGGAATCGCGGTAGCAGAGATCCACCCAACCGCTCCGTACTTCACCACCGCGCGCTGAGCGTCAGTCCTCCATATCTGGTAACTCGCCAGCACTGCAAGCGACGTCAATGCCCCGGTAACCGCCCATTGCGCCGCGTGAGTGAAAGACAGCACGTCCGAACTCGCGAAAGTGAAACCGACCCCGATGCCCATGAGGGACGCCGCCGCCGTGGATCCCACCCACCGGATGCCTTGCCGCGACATGACAATACCGGCGAGCGTAGTGATCGCCATTGCCGCTGGGGCCACATAGGAGCCAAAAAGGTCAGTACCGCGGTCGAACCCAATGACGGAGACCCCGGCGAATGTCATGGCGACCACGCCGACAGCACCGCCAGAAACGGGCAAGTCTTGCCGTGTGAGCCAGCGCGACAGTGTCGCTGTGCCTGCCGCTACTGCCAGAATCGCGAGCGCCTGCAAAACAGGCGAGATGGTGGCCCACGTGATGGCGATAAAGACCAAGGCCGCCGCAATCAGCAGTGCGGCTCCAGAGACACCCAGCAAGTTGGGTGCGGTGAGTTTGCGCGGTGTAGCGCGCACAGGCTTGGGCCGCCTAGCGGTCGGCGCCGGAGCGTCGGACCAGGAGGGAGGGGGAGACGCAGCGGCCGTTGCGGATGCCGCACCGACGGCAGCGGAAGCCGGAACAGCCAGAGCAGCGGCATGACCTGGCGCCTCAGCGGGCGCGGCTACGGCGGACGTTGCGCCCGGCATGACTCGCGTCGCCAGCAGGTGAGTGATCAGCGTTTCGCGCCGAACCTTGAGACCGTCCCAATCGCGAAGCAGCGAGTCATATTGCTGCTGATAAGCCTGCCAGTCCGCATCCGCCTGAAGTACCTGATCCACGGCCGGGTCGCTCGCGTCCATTCCGCATGAGGCGCAACGGGATTCGAGCGACCGGTCGACCATGTCTCCGCACAGCGGACAACTCACGGCTGCGGATCCCCCGCGCGCTTGGTTCGCCATCGAACACCGCCCCTCGGTGGTTCTGACGGTACCGACACCAGGGTCTGACCGCAACGGCACCGCCCCCGCTTTGGACTAGGCGACCGTACGCACCAGGATATTCTGAGCAACATGACTACAAAACTCTCAGTGGGCGACGTCGCCCCCGACTTCACGCTCGACACCGACGAGGGAACCTTCGCGCTCGCTGATCACCGTGGCAAGCACGTCATCATCTACTTCTACCCCGCCGCGATGACGAGCGGCTGCACCAAGCAGGCGTGCGACTTTCGTGACTCCCTTGCCTCACTCGCGAGCGAGGGCTACGTTGTCGTCGGCGTGTCTCCTGACTCCCCCGAGAAACTCGCGCAATTCCGCGAGAAGGAATCCCTGACGTTTCCGTTGGCCTCCGACCCGGACAAGTCCGTCCACACTGCATACGGAACGTGGGGCGACAAAACGAACTACGGGAAGATTTCGGTCGGTGTCATTCGCTCAACTTTCGTCGTCGATCCCGCAGGCCTGATCGAACTCGCGCAGTACAACGTCAAGGCGGGGGGCCACGTGGCGAAGCTGCGTCGCGACCTCCGGCTCTCCTAGCGACTCACCCGCGCGAAGGTCCCCGCCGAAAGGCCGTATCCTGGGTTACTCGCGCGAGTGGCGGAATTGGCAGACGCGCTGGTTTTAGGTACCAGTGTCTTCGGACGTGGGGGTTCAAGTCCCCCCTCGCGCACCACTGGCGAAACGGAGGCCCCTCCTGGACTCAGGAGGGGCCTCCGTTATCCTCGCCGGGACAAGGTGATGTGACACTAGGCGTGGTCGGAATTGTGCTCCGCGATCTGCTTGCGGACGTCTTCCATGTCGAGGCCCTCGACGGCATCGATCACCTGCTGTAGTGCGGGAGCCGGAAGAGCGCCCGCCTGGTTGAAGACCATGACGCCATCGCGAAATGCCATGAGGGTAGGAATGGCCGTGACGCCAAACTTCGCTCCCAGTTCGCCGTGAGCTTCGGTGTCAACCTTGGCGTGAGTGATCTGACCGTACTTCTCTGACGACTCCTCGAAGATGGGCCCGAATCGCTTACACGGCCCGCACCATTCCGCCCAGAAGTCCACAAGGACGATGCCGTCCTTGCTCACTGTTTGATCAAACGTTTCTGTGGTGAGTTCCACGGTTGCCATGTTGTTCCTTTCATGTGGCCACGTGCTTCCGGATGCGATAACGCGGGCTACCACGAACGTATTCCACAATAAGCCTCACATACCCCGGCGCGGGGCGTGAATTGGGCGCACCGACAAGGTACAAATATGGTATGACCGACGTGGACGAGGCACCTCCCGAGCCTGGCGGCTGGCTCTCAGACAAAGAGTTGGACTACATCCGCAAGACCCTTCCCATGGTCTACGTCGATGCGATCCCCGTGCGCATCAACGCCACCGGTGAGGTGACCGAGGTAGGCCTGCTGTTGCGCGCGGTCGACGGCGCGATGACTCGCGCCCTCGTGTCGGGGCGCGTCCTGTACCACGAGCGCATTCGCGACGCCCTGGTACGCCACATCGAGAAGGACCTCGGACCGGTAGCCATGCCGCGTGTCCCCCCGTCGCCCCAGCCGTTCACCGTCGCTGAGTACTTCCCTACCATTGGGGTGTCAAAATTCTACGACTCGCGTCAGCACGCGGTGTCGTTGGCATTCGTAGTACCCGTCGACGGTGATTGCGAGCCGTCTCGCGACGCGTTGGACATCACCTGGGTCACGCCAGAGGAGGCCGCAAGCGCCCAGATCGGGCGCGAGATGCACGGAGGTCAAGCCGTGCTTCTTCGCCAAGGTCTCGCTTCGGTGGGCGCACTGCACTAGTGCGGTACGACGGCCACACCCCCAAAGAGCCAGAGGCTACGTGCGGATCAGTTCGGCCAGATCCTTCCACCACGCTGGGCGCGAAGTCTTGGAGCCCCACGGACCCACCACGTCCGCTCCGCTGCCGGGGAGCACGTAGATCTTGGTCGTTCCCAACTGCCATTCAGGTACGCCGAAGCCGGGAGCCGGGCGGCCGAGATTCTTTCCGAGCGCGACCGCGACATCCTTGCCGTTGACAGCGAGCCACTTGGGACGCGTGCGCTCAACTTTGTCTTTGATCCCGTCTACGTCGCACGTCAGCCCGACGCTGTAGGAAAGCACTTTTTGGTCCTCGTCCGACTTTATGAGTGACCGCGTAAACCCGGCGCTCGCGAGTAACTTCCAAAACTGGTCACCTTCGGCCGGGTAGTAGTGGGGCTCCTCGCCAAACGTGAACGGCACCGGGCCGAGCACGAGCACGTTGAGCCCAGCCTTGATGATGTCTGATGGGGCAAAGAAGCCCGGCGCGGGCTCCGACCCAGCGCCCTCTAGAGGCTCAGGCGGGGTATCCGGTGTAGGTGATGTTTCCCGCCCAGGTTCCGCCACGGCTTGCGACACGGCGGCAGAAGGAGCGGGCTGCGCCTGAGCTTCTGTTGCGGCAACTCCCCGCGGCTCGGCAGGCGCGCCCTGCGGCGACGGTGCTGGTGCGGTGTCTGCGGGCCCGCCCTCTTCTGCCAGCGCCCGATTGGTCCCTGACAGGGCCGCGGCCTGAGCCGCAGCTTCTTTGGCCGCGCCTACGGCGGCGTCAGCGGCGGCTTGCGCTGCCGCCGCGGCGGCTTGCGCTGCGGCAGCGCCGACCGTCATGATTTCTGATGTCATCGGCACGGATTCGGACGGGATGAGCTTCGCAATCTCAACAGCGAGTGCCCGGAAGGCTTGGCCCCGGTGCGACATGGCGTTCTTCTCGTTAGGGGACAACTCCGCGTTGGTGACGTCCTTGCCGTCGGCCATGAAAATGGGGTCGTAGCCAAACCCGCCAGTTCCGCGCGGGGCAGTTGTGAGGTCTCCCTCAACGCGCGCAACCTTGACGATTTCGGTGCCGTCAGGAAGCACCGCGGCTGCCGCACACGTGAAGTTTGCGCCGCGCTGCGCAACGGGGATGTCCGCGAGTTGCGCGACTAGCAGGCTGAGATTCTCCGCGTCGTCGCCAAGCGTTCCCGCCCACCGCGCGCTGAAGATGCCGGGCGATCCGTTCATTACCTCGACGCACAGCCCGGAGTCGTCGGCAATTGACAGCAATCCCGTGTCACGGGCGAGCGCGCGAGCCTTGATGAGCGCATTCTCTTCGAACGAGGATCCGGTCTCGTCGGGAGCGACTGAACCCACGTCCTTGGATGTGACAACTTGTCGAGGAGTCAGATCAGGGACGGTGTCCGCGAGGATGTCCATGATCTCGCGCGCCTTGTGCATGTTATGCGTCGCGATAGCCAGGCGCGCACCAAGTTCGACCGCCATCGCTAGCCGTCCAGCGCGGCAACTTGGGCGGTTGCCAGGGTGGCGTTTCCCGCAGTTGCGAGCGCGAGCATCGCATCGAGTTCAGACTTGTCGAACGGGGCGGCCTCCGCGGTGCCCTGCACCTCGACAAACAAGCCTCTGCCTGTCATGACTACATTCATATCGGTCTCCGCTCGCACGTCCTCGACATAGGGTAAATCGAGCATGGGAGTTCCGTCGACGATTCCGACGCTGATCGCGCTGACCGTGTCGAGAAGCGGGCTCGCAGTAGCGGGAATGGCGCCGTTTTCCTTGCCCCAAGCCACGGCATCGGCAAGCGCGAGGTAGGCGCCGGTGATGGCTGCGGTGCGAGTGCCTCCGTCAGCCTGGAGCACGTCGCAGTCCAGCATGATGGTGTTCTCTCCGAGTGCCTTGACGTCAACAATGGCCCGTAGCGAGCGGCCGATCAGCCGAGAAATCTCGTGGGTACGCCCGCCAATCTTGCCGCGCACGCTCTCGCGCGAATTGCGGCTTCCCGTTGCTCGCGGAAGCATGGCGTACTCGGCGGTCACCCAGCCCTCGCCGCCTCCCTTTTTCCAGCGCGGGACGCCCGGCGTGAACGAAGCTGCGCAAAGCACCTTGGTGTCCCCGAACGACATGAGGCACGAGCCCTCCGCGGACTGTTGCCAATCGCGTTCGAACGTGACTGGGCGAAGTTGGTCGAGAGCGCGGCCATCGGCGCGAACGGCATCTGTCATGGCTTGAGCCTAATCGCTAGAGCGCCAGTTGAAGCCCAGAAACAGCCAACATGAGATCGCCGTCGTATACCTCGCGCGCTTCCGCAAGGCTCTCGTTCGGATCTGTCCACGGCGGAATGTGCGTAAGCACGAGCTTGCCGACACCGGCTCGCCCCGCCGTCTGTCCCGCTCGCCGGGCGGTCAGGTGAACCCCAGCCTCTGACGTTTGGGATGCAAGGTAAGTGGCCTCGCACAAAAAAATATCGGCGCCAGCCGCGGCGACATCGAGCCCCTGGCACATATCGGAGTCCCCCGAATAGGCGATAACCGCATTCCCCGATCCGTCCTCGCGGGGGCCCTCAATACGCAAGGCGTATGCAGGGACGGGATGGTCAACGGCCTCACTGGTCACTCGAAGCGGGCCCACCTCAACCATCACACCCGTCTGCCACGCGTGAACGTCGAGCACCTGGCTCGGTTCCGCGGCGCCGCGGAGTTGGTTGATGCGCGAAAGCGTTCCGAACGGCGCGAAGATGGGGACGGGTCGCGACTCCCCGTCTGGGTGGTGCGCCAGGTACACGTGCATGGGAGCAAGATCGGCGCAGTGGTCGGGATGAAGGTGGGTGATGGCTATCGCATCAACGTCACGCGGGTCGCACCAACGCTGGAGCGTGCCGAGCGACCCGCTTCCCAAGTCCAATACCAGGCGCCATGTGCGACCGCCCTGCGTTGCTTCGAGCAGGTAGCACGATGCTGCCGACGCGGGCCCGGGCACGCCGCCGGAGCATCCGACCACCCGCAACTTCATTGGCTCGCGCCCTCCACAGTGCCAACCACGGGCCCGAGGAACCGCTGCGCCAGTTCTTCGAACCGGCGGGTCTCGCCGGTTGCCCCAAAGCGGTGCTCTGGTCGCTTCGTTGCGGTCCGCTCGATGCCCTGGCGAGCAAGCTCTCGGTAGACGTCCATCGCCGTCTCGGTTGCGCTGTCCACGAGAGTCACGCCCTCTCCCAGCACGTAGCCAAGAGCCCCCTGGAGCATCGGGTAGTGCGTGCAACCAAGAATGACGGTATCTACGTCCGCGGCCTGAAGGGGCTGAAGATACTCGCGCGCCACGGAGATGACTTCAGCGCCCGACGTGATCCCGGCCTCAACAAGTTCGACAAACCGCGGGCACGCTTGCGACGTTACCTCAAGTCCGGGCGCCGCGGCGAGGGCGTCCTCGTAGGCGCCCGAGGTGACGGTGGCGACGGTGCCGATCACACCGATTCTGCCGCTACGGGTGAGTTGCGAAGCACGCCGAACAGCGGGCACGATCACCTCAAGCACGGGCACGCCGCGGTCCTGAGCGAAGCGTTCGCGCGCGTCACGCAGCACAGCGGCCGATGCACTGTTGCACGCGATCACGAGCATCTTGACGCCGCCCTCGACGAGCGAATCCATGATCTCGAGCGCGTGCCGGCGTACGTCGGCGATGGGAAGCGGACCGTACGGTCCGTGGGCGGTGTCGCCCACGTAGTGGATCGCCTCGTTCGGTAGCACGTCCATGATGGCGCGTGCGACCGTCAGCCCTCCCACTCCCGAATCAAATACCCCAATAGGAGCGTTACTCATCGCCGTCCTCCGTCACGATTCCGACGAGCGAGTCCTGCAACCAGGTGAGGGCTCGATAGAGCATTCCTAGCCACACCCGCTCGGGATCCACTCCCAACTGCTCATCCGCGTCCGTCTCCATCGCGTGCGCGGCAAGCTCAATCTCGGCGTGCAACCGTTCCGCGTCCTCGTCGGTGTCCAGGCCCAGTCGCGAGGCGATCACCAGTCGGACATCCGTTAGCGCCGCCGCTGTGGGCAGAACTTGTTCGAGGGCGACCGACCACTCCGGGCCCTCTTCGCTCAGTTGCTCCCACACGCGGCGCAGGCGGTCCACCTTGAGCGTGCGCAGATCCGGCTCGGTGAGGCGCCGAAACTCGTCAGACACCTCGCGGTCGTCCGACGCGTTGGGGAGCAGTCGCAGGATAGCTGGGTCGTCTGGCGCAGCGAGGGACTCCTCCAGCCCGCGCAGGTGCCGGAAGATGTATTCCTCGTCGTCACCGTGAGAGGTCGACGTGTCCATGCCAAAAACCTCGTCGCCAAGGAGCAGGCCCACGTCTGCCACGATACGGGCGACAACCTTCCGTTCGTCGGAATCAAGTTCTGCGACCGCGATGCCGTCGCGCGCACGGAACGCTCTCACTCGCCACCTCGCTGCATGGTGGCCCACAACCCGTACAAATGCATCGCCTGCACGTCTAACTCCATTTGCTCGCGTCCTCCGCTCGACACGACTGACCGACCGTTCTCGTGAACCTCGTTCATGCGTTTCTCCGCCTCCGCACGATTCCACCCAAAGTGCACCTGAAACACGTGTGTCACGTAGTTCATGAGGTTCACAGGGTCGTTCCAGACAATCGTGACCCAAGAGTCCGCCGTGCGCGTTCCGGCCTCGGAACCTGTCTGCGTGACGCCCTGCGTGTCCACGCGCTAGTCGCCCGCGCCGTCGCCGTCACCGGCGCCGAACGCGGAGTCGATGATCTCCTTGCAAGCCGGGCACACGGGAAACCTATTCGGGTCTCGCCCGGGAACCCACACTTTTCCGCACAATGCGATCACGGGCTCGCCGGTAACGGCGGACTCGGTGATCTTCTCTTTGCGAACGTAGTGTGCGAAACGTTCTCCGTCGCCTGGCTCCACAACTTCGCGAGTATGCTCGCGCACAATCGTGGTGGTGCCTGCGCTGGTCTGCTCATCGGGCGCCGATTCCGGCAAAGGCTGCGGTTCGTTCATGCCTCCATGCTACGCGCGCAGGGTCAAGAGACGGCCCCGACGAGCCGTCCGCTGCGCCGGTCGTACAGTGTGCCAGCCCATCGCGCTCCAACCATGAGAACAATGATTCCCGTCGCACTGCCAACCACAAGGCCAGCCCATCCCCAATTGGCATCCCAGCGGACGGCCGCAAGCAACGGAAGCGAAACGGGAACCGCCACGATGCTTGACGCAAGCGAAGACACAAACTGAGCAAGCAAGCCGGCGCCAATGGAACCCACCTCAGCCCCGAACGGGTTTTCGCCAGGCGCGGGTGCGCGATAGGGCATGGACACGGACGTCACGACGGAAACGCCGAGCGATGTTCCCAAGACTCCGACTACGGCACCGACGATCGCGGGCAGCAAATCCAACCTCCCGCTCACTACCACCGCGACCGTGATGGCAGCGGCAGCGAGCGGCACCGCCCACGTGAGAGTGCCCGCTACCCGCCCCCGCATCAGCCGCTGCCCCAGGCTTCCGGACACAATATCGAGCCAGAGCGCGGAGTTGTCCATAGCGACGTCGTTGTGGCGACCCCACCCGATTGAGCCGGCCAGCACGACGGGGACAGCCATCACGACGGCCGCAGGCGACCCGAAGATTGGGTAGACGAGCATGAAGAAGAGGATCGGGAACACGGTCACCGAGATGATCCCGGACAAGTAGCGCGGGTCGGTGAACCAGTACCGCAGCGCCCGCGCCTTCATAGCGTTGGTCGCCCGCGCACCGGGCGGCACCAGTCCCGAACGCTCGGCGCGCTCGGCCGCCGCAAGGACGGTGTCCTCGCGCTCACGCGCACCGCCCCCGCGGTAGATCGGGTTGACCAGCACACGCTCGACGTTGACGCGCCACACGAAGTGCAGCAGCACAATCCATCCTCCAGACACGGCGAGATGCCACGAGGCGGCCACCCACGCGCCTTTCGAGGCATCCACCGCGGCCTGGATTGGCGCGCCAACGGGTGTGCCGCCCATCAGGTCGACCAGCAGCCGGATGTCGTAGTCGAGGACAATCTCCAGACCATCGGCCACGACCAAGTAGATCGCGGGCGTGATGAGGAGCGCTCCGATGATAATTGTGAGAAACGTAGCCTCGCGCGAACGACGCGACTGCAGGACTCGCGACGCCCACATCACCGACACCCGTGCAGAGAATACACACGTAAGCAGGGTCAGGATCGCCCCCGTGATCGCGAACGCGAATGCGCCCCTGCCTTCGGGCTGCCACGCAAAGGCAAGAATCACGAGCACGATGAGGAAAAAGATCGCGGGGACCGTGAGCAAGGCAGACACCGTCAGCCCGGGCATCAGTCGCTTCGCACTCACGCCTAGGGACGCGAACCGCCCGGGGTCGAGCGTGTCGTCAAGGCCCGTGATGAGGATCGGTACCACGACCCACCCGATCATGACGACCGCCACTATCGCCACGAGCGCATCGTACTTGAGGTCGACGGCGTTGAAGCCCAGGATTCGCGAGGCCCAGACGGCCGACGGGAAGAGGCTGATGGACCAGATTGCGCCGCCGATTAGCACCAGCATGCGCCACCGCTCGCGACGCAGTTGATGCAGCGTGACGGTGCGCCTCAGGCTCAGGACCGTCCTTATCACGTCAAGACTGCTTCAACCATGGGAGGTCACGCTGCTCCTTGACCTCGCCCACAAGCGAGACGAATCGACTCTCGAGGTCCATGTCGCCGCGTACTTCGTCAAGGGTGCCCGCCGCGAGGATCTTGCCCTCGCCCACGATCGCGACGTGATCGCACAGGCGCTCGACGAGCGCCATGACGTGGCTAGACATCACCACCGTCCCGCCAGAGTCGACGAACGACCACAATATGCGCCTGATCCCGGTTGCGGAAACGGGGTCGACTGCCTCGAAAGGCTCGTCCAGGACGAGCACGCGCGGTGCGTGAACCAGCGCGCACGCGAGCGCCACCTTCTTGGACATGCCCGCCGAGAAATCGGTGACAAGCGTTCGACCGGCGTCCTCGAGGTCAAGCGCAGCGAGCAAGTCGTCGCGTCGCTCCCTCACAACAGCCGTCTCCATGCCACGCAATAGCCCTGCATAAGAAATCAGCTCCGCCCCTGTCAGGCGGTCGAAGCTGCGCAACCCGTCAGGCAAGACACCCAGCAGCGGTTTCGCCTCCGCGGGAAAGTGCCACAGGCTGATGCCGTGGACGTCGACTGTGCCGCTGTCCGGCACGAGTAGCCCGGTCGCCATCGACAGTGTGGTGGTTTTGCCGGCGCCGTTGGGACCCACCATGCCGTAGAAGGATCCTGCCGGTATGTCGAGGTCGATCCCGTCGACCGCGACCGTCGCACCAAATGACTTGGACAGGCCGCGCAGCGAGAGTGCGGGGTGGTCAATGTCGACATCGTCGACGTGCGACCCATGCAGTTGCCCCGCCGCATCTGCGGCGGCGTCTGCCTCGGCCTCGTTGCGTGCCATGAGGATCAGCCTAAGCGCTACAGCGACGTTGTTAGAAGGTAGGCCGTGTAGCTAATAAACACGAGCACGAGCGCGGAGCCCTCGATCCGGTTGATGCGGCCGTCGCGCCCCCAATGCATGCCGAACAGAGAGAGTGCCACGGTGACGGCGCCGAGCACCACCAGGTCTCGCGAGAGAATCTGCTGCTCCACGACCGCGGGTGAGATCATGCCGGCAAGGCCCACAACTGCCAGCCCGTTAAAGAGCGACGAGCCGATGATATTGCCAAGAACCAAGTCGTTCTGGCCCTTGCGCGAGGCGACGATAGCGCTCGCGAGCTCGGGCAGCGATGTGCCAATAGCAATGACCGTCAACCCGATGACAAGGTCGCTCATACCGATCTCGCGCGCGACTGTCACCGCGCCTTCGACAAGGAAGTGCGAAGACACCACAAGCAGCACAAGGCCCACGAGCAGCCACATCCACGCACGGCGCTTCGAGAGATCATGCTCCTTGGCGTGTTCCTTGACGTCGTCCGCGAGCGCGTCCCTCTTGATGCGCAGCCCAGTCCGGATGCTCCAGACAATGAACGCCGCGAACGCAACGAGCAGAATGCCCGCGTCAATGCGCGAAAGGCTGTAGTCGCGAAAAAGCCAGAATGCGAGCGCCGTAGCGGCGAGCAAGATGGGTATTTCTTGCCGCAGAATTCCGCGCTTCACGCCTATCGGCGCGATGATCGCCGTGATGCCCAGAATCAGGGCAATGTTCGCGATATTTGAGCCGTAGGCGTTGCCCAGCGCGATCTCGGGGTTGCCGCCGCTCGCCGCGAAACCAGAGACCACCAATTCCGGCGCCGACGTGCCGAACCCGATCACGACCATGCCGATGAGCAGCGGCGGGATCCCAAAGTGCTTGGCGACCCCAGATGAGCCGAGCACAAACCGGTCTGCGCTCCATCCGAGTACCACCAGTCCGCTGATGAGCTCGATCAGGGCAATTGTCATGAGGTGAGGCTAACTGATGCCAAGGGCACTTCGCCGCGCGCTCGTTCGTTGAACTGCCAGCACCGCCGCGAGAGCGTGCGGAAGCCCGCCGAAGCGAGGAGCACTATGGCGACCGATCTGGGGGCCAAGCGTCCTCCGATTCGACTCGCCGCGCAGTCGCCGCCGTGGACCGCGGCACGCGTGTGGCAGCTAGCGTGGATCTTCACGCGCGAGCAAGCAGTCTCCTGCCTATTCGCCACGTTAATCTTCGCGGGTATTGCGGTGACCGCCGTGCTCGATTTGCCGATTGCCCGCTACGACGCGCTCCTCATCTATGGCGTGATCCTGACCATCGCCCTGTGGGTCGCCAAGTGGGAAACCACCCGCGAAGTGGCAGTAATCACCGGGTTCCACTTGCTGGGACTCGCCCTCGAGATCTTCAAGGTGCACTTGGGTTCGTGGGAGTACCCGGACGAGGGCGTGGCCAAAGTGGGAGACGTACCGCTCTACGCGGGCTTCATGTACGCCGCCGTCGGCTCCTATTTGTGCCAGGCGTGGCGGCGCTTTGACTTCCGCGTGACCGAATACCGCCCGCAGTTGGTGACGTCGATCGCGGTGCTCCTCTACGTCAACTTCTTCACCCACCACTTCTTTGTTGACGTGCGCTGGCTTCTTGCGTTTGTCCTGCTCGTGGTGTTGGGCCGCACGCGCATACATTTCACCGTGGGCGTTGAACGCTTTCACATACCGCTCGCGGTGGGCTTCGTTTTGGTCGGAGCGGTGGTCTGGCTTGCAGAGAACGCGGGCACGTTCCTCGGCGCGTGGCAGTACCCGAACCAAGCAGACGTCTGGCAGATAGTTCACGTGGGCCGGATGGGATCGTGGGCGTTGCTGGTCAGCCTCAGCTTCGCACTGATCGCCACGATCAAGTCAACCGAGAGGCGACTCTACGGCAAGCGATCCGACCACGCCTCCGTGGAAGCGCGCCGCCATATTGCGTCCGAACGCGAGCACCCCTAACCCTCGGCCTGGGCTTCGACCGGGGAGCTCCCGAGAACGATGTCGACGCGCCCCACATGTGAAATGCCCGCGCGAACCGATCGCTCGGCAGCGCGAGACGCACATCGAAAATCTTCGAGCGTGGTCCCGGGTTTGACCTCGAGCACTGCTCCCACGTCCAGCCGGTGCCCCACCCATCGGATACGAACCTCGCCCACTTCGACCTCTTCGTCAGTCGCGTCTAGCGCGCTGCGAACGCTCGCCGCGAGCCCGGGTTCGACTCCGTCGAGGAGTCGCCTACCAACGCTCCGCGCCGCAGAGACGAGGACCACCAGGATCGCAATACCAACGGCGATCCCGACAATCGGGTCGGCTAGCGGATATCCCCACCACACGCCCAGAGCGCCCGCGGCGACGGCTAGCGACGTGAGGCCGTCGGTTCGTGCGTGCAACCCGTCGGCCACGAGTGCCGCTGAGCCAATGCGATGACCAACACGTATCCGATAGACGGCGACCGCCTCGTTGCCAAGAAAACCAACGACGGCCGCCGCAAGGACCAGACCCACGTTGTCGATGTCCCGTGGGTTAAGGAACCGTCGGACGGACTCGACAATCACGACCGCAGCCGAGACGGCGATCATCAGCACGACAAACAGCCCCGCGAGGTCCTCCACTCGCCCAAGGCCATGCGTGAAGGCGCGCGTAGCGGGGCGGCGCGCGAGCGCAAAGGCGATCCACAACGGAACGGCGGTGAGCGCGTCCGAGAAGTTGTGGACGGTGTCGGCAAACAGTGCAACGGAGCCGCTGACCATGACGACTGCGAGCTGAAGGACCCCTGTCCCGACGAGTACCCAGAGGCTGACCTTGACAGCTCGAATGCCTTGGGAACTTGATTCGAGGGCGTCGTCAACGCGATCGGCCCCGTCGTGGGAGTGCGGCGTGAACGTGTGGCGCAGCCAACCGATCAGGCCGCGTTCCTCGCGCCCGCGCGCTCCACGCGCTTCAGCACGCGCGCCCGCCCTCCTTGGATTCACTGGCCGTGGTCCCCGTGGTGGTGGCGAGGGGCCGCGTCGACAGTGTGTTCGGCCTGCTCTATGGCGTCGGCCACGAGTCGCAATCCATGGTCGTTCGCGAGCCTGTAGTGGACTCGCGTTCCCTCGTGGCGTGTCGTTACGGCCCGCGCCATGCGAAGTTTGGCGAGGTGTTGAGATACGGCCGCTGGAGGCTTGCCAACCGCCTCCGCTATTTGGTTCACAGATAGTTCGCCGCGCGCGAGCGCAAGCACGATTCTGACCCGGGTCACGTCTGCAAGCAGCGCAAATACCTCTACGGCAAGTTCCACGTAGGGATCATCCGGCCGTAGCTCGTTCTTCTGGTTATCCGCATTCATACGTAGATAATAACATATACTCGCCGACAAGAGAGATCGTCAACAGTGACGACACGCCAGTTTCCCCGTATGGTGGGGACATCCGCCCGCCGAGCACCCGCTCATTCCGCGACTGGGAAGTCGATCTTTACGCCCGGAAGGCGTCCCCGCATGAGCACTGCCGCCGCACCCGCGTCCGCACCTGCGCCCGCAAAGCCCCTCACCTCTGCTGACTACACGCGCGACTTGAGCAAGGTCCCCTTCACACAAACGTACGCTTCGCTACTCACTACGGTTCGCGATGCCGGCCTACTCAACCGCGCAAGGGGCTTCTACGCTGCGCTGGCAGCCGGTCTCGGACTCGCCGTCCTCGGGCTCCTCACGGGCTTCGTGTTGCTGGGCGACTCGTGGCTCCAGTTGATTCTGGCGGCCGTACTCGCGTTCGTCCTGACCCAATTCGCGTTTCTCGCGCACGAGGCATCGCACCGCGCCGTTTTCTCCTCAGGCCCATCGAACGACCGACTGGGCCGCGTGCTGAGCGTGCTGGTGCTCGGCGTGAGCTACTCGTGGTGGGTCAACAAGCACAACCGCCACCACGCGAACCCCAACCAGGTAGGCCGAGATCCCGATATCGCGGCTGATCTGCTCTCGTTTTACCCCGAAGCCGCCGAAGCCAAGACCGGGCGCATGGCTCTCTTTACCCGCCACCAGGGAACACTGTTCTTCCCGTTGCTCCTGCTTGAGGGCCTCAACCTGCACGTTGCATCGTTCCGGTGGCTCACATCGAAGCGCCGCATCGACGGCCGTTCCTTCGAACTCGCGGTCATCACGGGCCGCTTCATCATCTACCTCGGCCTGCTGTTTTGGGCACTGCCGATAGGCCTGGCGTTTGCCTTCTTCGGCCTGCAACTCGCGCTCTTCGGCCTCTACATGGGCATGTCATTTGCGCCGAATCACAAGGGCATGCCGGTGGTCCCCAAGGACAGCAAGCTCGACTTCTTCACCAAGCAAGTGGTGCTGTCGCGCAACGTGTCAGGCGGATTCCCCGCCACCGCGATGCTCGGTGGCCTCAACTACCAGATCGAGCACCACCTGTTCCCGTCGATGGCGCGGACCAAACTGGCTCACACACGTGAAATCGTCATGGAACACTGCGCAAAACTCGGAATCCCCTACACGGAGACTACCGCCGCGCGATCGTACGCGATCGTGGTGCGCTACCTGAACGAAGTGGGGCTGTCATCGCGCGACCCCTTCGCTTGCCACCTGGTCGCGCGCTACCGCCGCACGTAGGCCGTTCCTAGTTGAAGGCCGCGACGGCCTCGGCCACGCGCGCCTCAAGCCGTGCACGCACTGTTGGCCATTCCTCAGCGACAATAGAGAACATAACGGTGTCGCGCATCGTGCCGTCAGCGCGCCGCTCGTAGCGGCGCAGGGTCGCTTCGTGACGGGCACCTAGGCGAGCGATCGCACGCTGAGAGCGCTGGTTCCGCGCGTCGGTCACCAGGTGAACGCGCCCGACGCCAAGCTCATCGAAGGCGTGCGCAAGCAGTAGAAGCTTGGCCTCGGGGTTCACGCCAGAGGCCCATACCGGCGGCGAGTACAGGGTTGTACCAATCTCCAAGCGAGCGTGTTCTGGCACCACATCGAGGTACGACGATGTGCCAATCACGCTGCCGACGGGAAGCCCGAGGTAGGGCACGCGCAGCCGCAGCACCCAGGAGAGCCCGTGAACCGCTGCGATCTGCTCGAGGGTGCGCCTCAACTCGCTCGCGTCGGCGGGCCGACCAGACTTGATGTACTGCCACACCTTGGGAGCGTCGAGAGCCTCGAACAGTGGTGCGGCGTCGCGGCCCATTGCAGCTGGCGCCAACTCGATGATCTGCCCGCAGAGCGACACATCAGGGGGCGGGGGCCACCGCATGGGCGGCCATGCGGAGTCTTCGGGGCGCGGGTCGGGGACGGGCTCGAACGCCGCGACATCGGAGAGCATAGGGCCACGGTATCCGAGCAGCGAGCGCGACCGGTTCTCCGCGGCGGCTAGCGGCTGCCACGGGGCACGAAAAATGGCCGCCTCCGCTCGATTGAACGAACGAAGACGGCCATAAACTCAGTGGAGATGGCGGGAATCGAACCCGCGTCCGCATGTCACAAAATAGGTCTTCTCCGGGCGCAGCCTGAGAAGTGTTTCTCGGCCCCTCGCAAAACATCAGGCAAGCTGCGAGATAGGCCCAGCCACGTAAGTGTCCCGAGCGCCGCCGTGACATCGACGCTCAGCAAGTTTCCTAGATGACGTCAGGAACCGGGACGGAAACAAGCCCGGGCTGACGGACTTCAGGCTCGCTTAAGCAGCGAGGGCGAAGTCGGTGCGATTAGAATCGGCACCTATAGTTTGCAGAGAGCGTTTACGAGATAACTCTGCATCCTCGGCCCGCTTCCCCTAGAGAAATGCCACACGTCGAAACCGATCATCCCCTGTGGAGTTGTGGCCCTATTCTACGGGCACAAACGCTGGCTGCACATAACCGTCGCTCAACCGTGACCTCGTGCCGACCGTGCAGATCCCTCGCCGTCAGCCCAGTCACAGGCCGTGCATTCTGCCACCGCCCGCCTCCATTGTCAGGTCAGCACTACCAGGATCCGCCACCGCCGCCACCACCACCACCACCGGAGAAGCCGCCGCCCGAGCTGAAGCCCGAGCCGCCGCTCGAACCCGGCGTCGGCGCACTGATCGCGGCGTCCGCAATTGATGCGAAGCTGGTCATGCGATCACCAAAGCCCGCAGAGTTGGCCCAGAAGTGGCCGTACGTGCCTCCGTACCACGTGGGCTCGGCGAGGTTCGCGCCCTGCTTCGCAAGCTTCTCGAACACTGCGGACCATTTGTCCGCGACCCCGAATGCGATCGCGAAAGGAAGGTACGCGCTGAAAAGATCGTGCCCCTCCTCGAAGCGGAGTTTGTTGCCGTCGGCCGTCTCGAGGAAGGTCTGGAAACCTTGCGCCTGCACCAAGACGCGCGTGCCCTCGGCCTTGCGCGCTGGCGCGTTCTTGGTGGTCGCGATCACCATAATCCCCACGAGCGCGATCGGTAGCGGGATCAGTGCCCATGGCCCGAGCCCGCCCACGACGAACGTGAGCACGAGTCCAGCAATCAAGATGAATATGCCCGCAACGACCCAGCTGTTTCGGGTGGTGTTCGGGTTGCTACGGAACCATCCGAGGGCCGTGACGTTGCGGTACATCTGTGCCTGAACCTTCGCGAGGTCGGACGCGAAGGTGGTCTTGAGGTCACTCAGTTCGATTTCGTCACGCTTGTCGAACAGACCGTCAAAGAGCAGGCGCTCGTACTTGACCAGGCCGTCGTCGGCATCGCGAAGCTTGATGAACCTATAGTCCGGTTTCTTCTTGCGCTTCTTGCCCTCCTCGACAATTTCGTCGATGCGGAGGTAGCCGCGCACGGCGAGGTCAACAATCGTCGCCGTCACGTCGCGCACATCAGCGCGTTCATCCATTAGGGTGCCGAGCTGTCCAGGGCGCATACCGACGGGCGGCTCAAACTGGACGGCAACCGGGGCTTTGTAATCGCGCTTGACCACGCGTGCCGCTCCCGTGCCTACGGGCGCAAGGCCGGGCGTGAGCCCGGCGAACTGCTCGTCAATCGCAGACCCGCGGATGCGCCTGCTCAGCAACACGATCCCGCCGCCGAGAACAGCGAGCGCTCCCGCGCCTGTGGCTGGGTTGATTGAGAGCGCGTACGCAATGTCGTTCTTGGTGCGGATCCTTGGCGTGGTGTCGACGGAGCCGGCGGGGAACGCGACAAGCACCGTGACGGGCTCGTATGGGTTGACCCAGTCCTGCGTGAAGGTCGCGCCAGAGGCGTCGAGCATTGCGCCCGTGCATGAGGCGCTGGAGCCATACGAACCCGAGAAGCAGTAAACGCCAGCGTTCGTGACATCATCCCCGGTGTAGATGCTCCCCGCCTCGTCCTGGGACACGGGAACGATAGCGGCGTCACCGCTGATGTGAATGGTCACGTTCGCGAGCGGGACGGTCCACTGATCTCCGATCACATTCCAATAGAACTCATCCCACAGATGTGGATCGTCATCGGCGGGCGTGGCGCCGGCGATGTCGCTCGCGCGCGTGTCATTTAGGGCGGCGTCAATCGTGTACGTCAGACGATACTGCTGGATACCCGTCACGTCAGAAATGTTCTCGTCGCCGATGCGGATCGCCAGTCGGTAGTCGCCCTGGTCGAGGTAGACCCTAGAGGGTGCTCCGCTGGGGCTCGATGCGCGCACGTCGCTGACGTCGTAGAACCGATCGTTGCTTGAGTCATAGCCCTGGCGCGTGATGAGCGAAATGTACGGGCCGTGGCGAAAAATGCCGTTGTAGTTGTACGTGAAGTCCACCGTCACGTCCGTGGTGCCGTCGGCGTTCACGTAGTACGAGGCGGTGTACTCCTGGATGTACTCGCTCGTATAGTCCTCGCCAGCGGCGTGGGCAACCGTTGGCATGAGGACGGCAGCGGCGGCGATGATCAGGGCACCAAGGGCTTTTCTCATGCCACCATCATGCCGCGTTTATCTCTTTTTTCGCACGCTCATCGCGCTTTGCGCCTCACGCGCGTCCTGCTTCTCACGCAGCGCCTGGCGCTTGTCGTGGTATTGCTTGCCCTGCGCGATCGCAATTTCCACCTTCGCGCGCCCTTTCGTGAAATATAGGCGGAGCGGAATGACCGTGTGGCCCTTGTCGCGCGCACCTTCATCCACACGCTCAATCTCGTTGCCATGGAGCAGGAGCTTGCGACGTCTGCGCGGCGCGTGATTTGTCCACGTCCCCTCGGTGTACTCCGGGATGTGGACATTTTCGAGCCAGGCTTCACCACGTTCCACGCTCACATAGCCGTCCACCAGGGAAGCGCGGCCTTGCCTCAGAGACTTGACTTCCGTTCCCGTGAGCTGCAGCCCGGCCTCGAACGTCTCGCCAATGAAGTAGTCGTGGCGCGCTTTGCGGTTGGTCGCAACCACGTTGATACCCTCGACCATGACTCACCTCCTCGAATAGGCGCGAGCGCGCCCTGACGTCCTAGCGAGGTAACAGCCTAGATGATGTTCATCGGGTTGGTGATCTTGCCGTTAATGAGAATTTCCAAATGGAGGTGGCA
Organism: Demequinaceae bacterium; assembly: GCA_965250005.1. Classification (GTDB taxonomy): domain Bacteria; phylum Actinomycetota; class Actinomycetes; order Actinomycetales; family Demequinaceae; genus WTKG01. Next base: position 1,964,742 of record OZ252279.1, on the reverse strand, counting down.
GGCTGTCGAACTTCCGGTAGTTCCCGCAAAGCCGATCACGTCACCTCGGAAAACCAGGTCTCCGTTAGAGACGTTGAATCTCGTCAAGTGGTTGTACGACGACATGTACACCTTGCCGTCGATCACGCCATGGCTCAACATCACTTGATTGCCGTGACCGCCGCTCGGCTTGGCCCACTCCACCTGGCCGTGAGTGACTGCGTAAATCGGCACCCCGCAGCGAGCGCGCATGTCTACACCACTGTGGAAAATGCGGGCGCCGTAGATGGGATGAATGCGATACCCGTATGGCGATGTCACATAGACCGTGGAGACGGGGGGCGTGAAGATTCCATCGCCGTAGGACAGACCCGCATCCAACTGCTTGCGGGCCAGGATCGCGAGTTCGAATTCTGTCTCTAGTTGCTCGCGTTCAACTCTCTTGAGCTCGGCTAGGAACGCATCCCGCTCTCCTTCGAGGAACGCCTTGATCTCGACCTGCTCGACAAGCAACTCTTCGATCTCGGCTTTGCGCGATTCGGCGATCGTTCGAGCGCGCTCGGACTCGTCGACAAGCTTGGCGGCGATGGCCCGCAGTTGCTCCGCGTATTCTCGCACCGCATCCTGGCGGTCGGCGCGGTTGCGGTTCATCGCCGCAATCTGCTCCATCTCTGCGAGGGCTCTTCCTTGCGTGCGGGTCGCCGTGTGCTGGAGTGTGAATTCGCTAACGAACTCGTCGGTGTTCGCTGCCCCAAAGATCAACCTCAGCGTGGAGTCGGAGTCTTCGCCACGGTACGAAGATCGAGCGAGCTCGGAAACGATCTGCGAGAGCTCCGCCATCCTGCGCTCGTCAATCGCGATCTGCGCGCTGATGCGCCGGTCCTCTTGCTCGGCTGCGTCCAACTTGCGTTCGGCGATCTCAAGTTGCAGCAGCGCGTGCAGCAGCCGATCTTCGGCTAGCTCAAGTTCAAGCTGCGCCTCGGGAAGGCGGCCATTCAGATCGCGCAAGCGCGAGTTGGCTTCGACAATCTCCATCGCCGTGCCCTCGAGCAGGTGGTCGAGCTCATCCTCTTGCTGCTCGAGCTCCGCCTTTTTGGATTCGGCCTCGGCGATCGCAGCGTCGTAATCGGCATCGAGCGGCAAAGATCCAGGTCCCGCCGCTGTCGCACTTGACAGTCCCATAGTGAGCACGAAAACCGCCGCCGCCACAAGGGCGTACGAGCTGCGGTGGCGAGAGAAAATCATGCTGACGTATACCTACCGATGGTGACGATCGACGCGAAGGCGGACAGAGCAAAGGCAATGAGTACGAGCCACGGCGCGACAATAAACACGTCGCTCGCAACGATGTAGTCGACCCACTGGAGTTCCCGGCCCAGCCAGCCTTCCACCAGATAGCGCACGCTAAGCCAGAGCCCAGCAACCGCGAGCGCTGCTCCGAATACGGCTGCGATCGCGCCCTCAAGCATGAATGGCAGCTGAATCAGGGTCTTTGAGGAGCCGACCATACGCATGATGGTGGTCTCGCGCCTGCGGCTGAGCGCGCTCAGCCGGATTGTCGTGGTGATGAGCAGGCCCGCGGCCAACGACATCACGAGCGCGATCCCCGCAGCCACGAGGGTCGCGCCATTGAGCGCCTGGAACAGCTGGGAAAATATCGCCCGCTGGTCAACAACTTTTTCGACGCCTACGAGGTTCTCTGTCGCGTCCGCCACAAGCTTGAACTGCTCAGGGTCCTTGAGTTTTACTCGGAAGCTAGGCTGCATATCGTCTGCAGTGAGGTGCTGAGCGTAGAAGCCGTCGGCGTCGCGAGCAATGAGGTTTTCGTATGCCTCGGCTTTTGACTCATAGTAGACCTGATCGACCAACTCGCCCAATGCGCCGGTGGTGAGGACCTGCTCGATGCGGTCTTCCTCGGCGGGAGTCACGGGTCCCGCCTGGCACTTGGCCTCGGGCGAGAGTTTCGGGCACAGGAAGATCGAGACCTCGACGCGATCGAACCAGTCGTCCTTGAGCTTGTCGACCTGAATCTGGAGAAGTGCCGCGCTACCAACGAAAGCAAGCGACACGAACGTCACGATGACCACGGACAGCGCCATGGTCGAGTTGCGTCGAAGCCCTTGCCAGACCTCGGAGAGGATGAACCGCAGTCTCACGAGTTCTCCAATCCGTAAACGCCCTGCACTTGGTCACGAACAACGCGCCCGGCCTTGAGCTCGATCACACGCTTGCGCATCTGGTCAACTATCTCGTCGTCGTGAGTGGCCATGAGGACCGTAGTTCCCGTGCGGTTGATCCGGTCCAGTAGCCTCATGATTCCAACGCTTGTGCCGGGGTCAAGGTTTCCGGTGGGCTCATCACACAGCAGGATGGGCGGGTGATTAACGAACGCGCGCGCGATCGCCACGCGCTGCTGCTCGCCGCCTGAGAGCTCGTGTGGCAGCCGCTTCTCTTTTCCCGCGAGCCCCACCATTTCAAGAGTCTCCGGAACCGCCTCTGCGATGTGCCGCTTGCCTTTGCCAATAACCTGAAGAGCGAAGCCGACATTCTGCGCGACTGTCTTGTTGGGCAGCAGCCGGAAGTCCTGGAAGACCGCACCAATTTCTCGTCGGAGCAGCGGCACTCTCCACCCGGATAGTTTGCCGAGGTCACGGCCTGCCACGTATATCTGGCCACCCGTGGGTCGTTCTTCTCTAAGCACGAGTTTCAAGAAGGTGGATTTTCCCGAGCCCGACGAGCCAACCAGGAACACGAAGTCTCCGCGCTCAATTGTGACGTCGACAGCGTCGAGCGCCGGTTGGGCGCCGCGAGCGTAGACCTTGGAAACGTTGTCGAATCGGATCACGGTTTTTTGGGCGCGTGGGGTCGGCACCGCCCCCTACGAGCGTAGGCGCGGCATTGGCGGGCGCATAGTCGCCGCGCCGAACTCCCTGTGTCCGATATGTCACAACTCGCGACTCTTACTGGCAACTTAGATTCCCTTGAGCGAGAAATGGTGGAGGTCTACCGGAACTACCCAACGGCCACCCCACCCCCACCCAATGGAGTCAAACGCGTCCACCACCACGCCGCCCTCGAAGATCATGCCGGGCCGCACCCACGATCGATCTAGGTAGGCCGTCGATAACTCCGGGACCAGCAGGTCGCCCTTGGTGTACGGGTTCATGAAGGGGTTGATGTCGATCGCGAGCCCGTACGCGTGCTGGGACCAAGTGTTGGTTGTAGTTGCGACGGGCCGGCACGCGTAGGCCGATGTCACGTTGAGGTCGCCGGTGCGAGGCGCCTCGCGATCCGTTTGCGAATAGACGCGCATCTCCTCGATCGGGTACCGCGCCTGGTACAGATCCTCAAATGCCTGGACGATGTCTGCGGCAACGGACGCGTTAACGATCATCTCGCCCCGGTGAGGGCGGTCGTCGAAACCCCAGAAGGTCATCACGATGTATCGCAGGTCGTCGAGCGCGATCGGGCACCCCGAGTGCCACGTCGACCGAGCGGCCACGTGCGCCGGCACGGCAGACACGGTTGCTACGAACGCGTCGGCTTGAGGATCCGGCAGGTGCCTGCGCGGCGGGAGCGCGCGCTCCTCCAACTCAGGCGGAGTCGGCTGCTTGTATCCAAATCCGTCGGGACGCTCGTCGAGAACGATCGTGCCGAGCCACGCGGGACGCGTCTGGCCGGGGCTAGGCGACGGTGACGGTGACGGTGACGGTGACGGGCTAGGGGACGCGGCTGGCGTCGGCGCGGCGCCAGGGCTCGCCGCGACGTGTGGGCTGGGTTCGAGACTCGGCGCTTGCTGCACGTCGGGGCCCGCTCCACACGCTCCGAGTGCGACGACCGCGGCAATGCCCAGCCCCAGCAGTCTCCGTGCCTTCACAAGCTTCTCCGTGCCTTCACAAGCTCAGAGTAACCAGCGCCGGGCCAACGTCATCTCATCGTTCGGCTAAGCGCGAGCATCCGCCTTGGTCTTTTCGGCCCGCTTCTTAGTGGCGGCGGGGACCTTCGCCCCGGTGACCTCCGCGAACGTGGTGCCGCGGTACGCGGCCTCCATCAGCACCTTCATGTCCGCAAGCATCGGCATCCGTGGATTGGCGGGTGCGCACTGGTCCTCGTACGCGGTCATCGCCAATTCGTCTAGCTTGCCAATGAAGTTCGTCTCGTCGACACCCTGGGCCTGGAATGAGCGCTCGATGCCGACGGCGTCGCGCAGTTTCTCCACGGCCGCTGCGTAGGACTCGACGCCCTCATCCGGTGTGCTCGCGCTCAGGCCGAGCGTCGCCGCGATCTGCTGAAATCGTTCGGGGGCGACATAGTGCTCGTACTTGGGCCAGCTGGTCAGCTTGGTGGGGATGGTGCCGTTGTAGCGAATTACGTGCGGCAGCAGCACCGCGTTGGTCCGCCCGTGCACCAAGTGGAAGGCCGAGCCGACGGTGTGCGCCATCGAATGAACGATGCCCAGGAAGGCATTCCCGAACGCCATGCCCGCGATCGTGCCGGCGTTGTGCATCTTCTCCCGCGCTTCCGTGGCCGCTCGCCCTCCAGCGACCGACGCCTCGAGGTTGTCGAATATCAACTTGATCGCCTGGAGCGCCATGCCGTCGGTGAAGTCGTTCGCGTAAACAGATACGTACGCCTCGGTCGCGTGTGTCAGCGCATCGAAGCCGCTGTCAGCCGCGAGTTTGGCCGGCATGTCGGCCGTCAGGTTCGGGTCGATGATCGCGACTGTTGGCGTGAGTGCGTAGTCCGCGAGCGGGTACTTTCGCCCGGTCTCAGTGTCCGTGATCACCGCGAATGGCGTCACCTCCGCGCCCGTTCCGGACGTGGTCGGGATGCAGACCAGCTTGGCGAGGTCGCCCAACTTGGGGAACTGGAACGCTCGCTTGCGCACGTCGAAGAACTTCTCTTTTAAGTCCGCGAAATCTATGTCGGGGTGCTCGTACAGCAGCCACATCACTTTTGCCGCGTCCATGGGCGATCCACCGCCCAGCGCGATGATGGTGTCCGGCCGGTAGTCCCGCATGATCTCGGCGCCTTTCTTCACTGTCCCGATGCTCGGCTCCGGCTCGACGTTGTCGATGATCTGGAACGCCACCTTGTTGTTGCGGCGGCTGAGCACGTCAATGACTTTGTCGACAAAACCGAGCTTGGTCATCGTGTGGTCGGTGACGATCGTGACGCGCTCAATGCCTGCCATGTCGCGCAGGTACTGAATTGCGTTGGGCTCGAAGTATGTCTTGGCCGGAACCTTGAACCACTGCATGTTGTTGTTCCTCCGCGCGATCCGCTTGACGTTGACCAGGTTGACGGCAGAGACGTTGTTCGAGACCGAGTTGGCGCCATACGAGCCGCAGCCCAGCGTGAGGGACGGAATGAGCGAGTTGTATATATCGCCGATGCCACCATGCGATGACGGCGCGTTGACCAGTATGCGGACAGCCTTGACGCGCGAACCATACTCCGTGGCGAGCGCATCGTCCGTCGTGTGTATCGCAGCGCTGTGGCCGAGGCCGTGGAACTCAACCATCTGTTCGGCGAGGCTTATGCCATGCTCGGTGTCTTCCGCTCGGAGCACCGCGAGGACGGGGCAGAGTTTCTCGCGCGTGAGCGGCTCGTCTTCTCCGACGTGCTCGACCTCGGCAAGGATGATTGACGTGTCCGCTGGCACAGTGAAGCCCGCCTGTTCCGCGATCCAAACCGGGCTCTGGCCCACCACGGTGGCGTTGAGCTTGGCCTCCGCGCAGTTGGTGCCCTTCGCGTCGACGCCGAAGATGAACTGCTCCAGCTTGGACTTTTCCTCTGGCGTGCACCGGTACGCGTGCAGCGTCGCGAACTCCGCCATGGCGTCCTCGTAGATCTCGGCGTCGAGAATCGCAGCCTGCTCGGACGCGCACACCATGCCGTTGTCGAACGACTTTGAAAGCACGATGTCGTTGACGGCCCTCTTGAGCTTCGCGGACTTGGCGACGTACGCGGGAACGTTGCCCGCGCCCACACCCAGGGCGGGCTTCCCGCACGAGTACGCCGCGCGCACCATGGCGTTGCCACCGGTAGCGAGAATCAGCGCCACGCCCGGATTGTTCATAAGCAAGTTGGTCGCCTCGATCGACGGAGCATCGACCCACTGCACGCAGTGCTCAGGGGCTCCGGCCGCGACAGCTGCGTCGCGAACAATTGTGGCCGCGGCGACCGAAGACTTTTGCGCGGACGGGTGAAAGGCAAAAATGATGGGGTTGCGCGTCTTGAGCGCGATGAGCGACTTGAAGATCGCGGTCGATGTGGGGTTGGTGACGGGGGTGACTCCGCAGATCACGCCTACCGGCTCGGCGATCTCAGTGATCCCGGCAATCGGATCCTCGCTGATGACGCCAACGGTTTTGACGGTCTTCATCGAGTGCGTCACGTGCTCGCACGCGAAAATGTTCTTCACAGCCTTGTCTTCGAATACGCCTCGGCCGGTTTCTTCGACGGCAAGCACCGCGAGTTCACCATGCTGGTTGAGCGCCGCGACGGACGCCTTCTTGACCAGGCGGTCAACGTCGTCCTGTGTGAACGCTGAGTACGCCTCGAGCGCGTGCTGCGCGTTGGCGACCAGCGCGTCAATCGCGGTCGCAGCGTCAGGGGATCCGGCCGTCGTGGCCGACTTGCTGGTCTGCGCGGGCGCAGGCGTCGTAGTAGTCATGTTGGTGATTACTCCCTTGTATGGAGCCAGACCCACGCGGCCTTGGCTCACCTTCCACGCTATGTGGTCCTCTTGGTCCGATCCTCGGGCCAACGTCCCAGGACTATCGGCCCAGGACTATCGGCCCAAGAACCGCGCAGCCGAGCGGGTCGTTCACTGACCATGAGCGTCGAAGCACCGCCACGACTCTCTCGGTCTTGGTCGGAACGCGAAACGCCCCAGAGAGCACACCTCATGGCAACTCCCCGGGGCCCGGCTCGTGCGCGCAGCGGCTAGCCCGTGAAGAGGGCGGCCGCCTTAATCGCTGTCTGGCTCACTCCGTAGATCAGGGCGCTGCCCACGACGACCCACAGGACCCACGCGAGAGGGTGTGCCTTGAACTTCGCCATTACTTGGCTCCAATCTTCGCTGCCACGAGTGCGGCGTCCGTGTCTCGGGGATCTCCAGGCTCGGTGTCGTCCTCGAGGAACTTGGGATCCACCTTCTTGATCATCAGGTTCGCGATGAAGCCGATGAACAGGATGCCGACCATCACGAGCAGCGACGGGCGATAGAGTGCTGCGCCCTCGTAGCCCTGGCCCTCGAGGTAGTCAAGCACCCCGTTGATGATGAGCGGTCCGGCGACTCCAGCCGCGGACCACGCGGTGAGGAGGCGGCCGTGGATGGCCCCCACCTCAAACTCCCCGAACACGTCCTTGAGGTAGGCCGGGACGGTCGCGAATCCACCGCCGTAGTAGCTGAGGATCACGACCACCAGAATCACGAACAGCGCGATGGACGTCGGCCCGAAGAACGCGACGGACGTGTACAGCAGGGCGCCAAGGCCCAAGTACATGATGTACGTGCGCTTGCGGCCGATGAAGTCGGACAGACTGGACCAGCCCAGGCGCCCGAGCATGTTCGCGAGCGACAGCACCCCTACGAACCCGGCGGCTGCCGCGGCAGTCACCTCTGGGTAGTAGTCCTGGATCATTGGCTTCGCGTTCTCGAGAATGCCGATGCCTGCGGTCACGTTGCAGAAGAGCACCGTCCACAGGAACCAGAACTGCGGAGTCCTGATGGCGTTCTTCGCGTTCACCTGCCCGCCGGTAGACAGCACCTTGGCGTTGGGCTTGGGCTCCCACCCCGCGGGCTTCCAGCCCTTGGGCGGCACGCGAACCACGGCGGCACCCAGCAGCATCAGCACCAGATAGATCGCGCCCATGGTGAGCCACGCCGGAACGAGCGCGGCGGCCTCAGTGTCGGCGTAGACCTCAAGCAGTTTGCTCGACAGCGGTGACGCGAGCATCGCGCCGCCACCGAATCCCATAATCGCGAGTCCAGTCGCCAGGCCGGGGCGGTCTGGGAACCACTTGATGAGCGTCGACACCGGCGAGATGTAGCCGATGCCGAGGCCGATGCCGCCGATGAAGCCGTAGCCCAAATAGACGAGCCACAGCTGCTCGGTGAAGATGCCAAGCGAGCCGACGGCAAAGCCACTTGACCACGCGATCGCCGCGAGCACCATGGCCTTGCGCGGACCGTTGCGCTCCATCCACCGCCCGCCGAACGCCGCGGACAAGCCGAGCATCACGATCGCGATCGAGAAGATGACACCGATCTGCGTGTGGCTCGCGTCAAAGCGGTCGCGCAACGCGTCCTTGAAGACGCTGAGTGCGTACACCTGGCCGATGGACAGGTGGACCGCGAGCGCGGCAGGTGGCACGAGCCACCGGTTGTAGCCGGCCGGCGCCACTGTGTGGGCGCGGTCGAGAATGCTCATGGAGTTCCTTTCGTCGCCCCAATCCTGAAGCCGACGCCGCTCTCGGTTGCGGGACCTAGGTCACGTCGATTTCGATGGTTCGCAATGGACCATACTCATAGAAGCAAAGACTCAAAGGAGACGCCTATGCCTGTAGCAGTCGCTGCCCTAAAGGAGCGTGCCCGCGGAGAACGGCGCGTCGCCATGGTCCCCGAAGTCGCCGCCAAACTTGTCAAGGACGGTTACTCCGTCCTGATCGAAGCCGGTGCGGGCGAGCAGGCGCACCACCTTGATGCCGACTACAAGGCGGCGGGTGCCGCCGTGGTCACGGCCGCCACAGCTATCAAGAAGGCGGACGTGATTCTATCCGTGCGCCGCCCCGAGCTCGCTGTCCTCAAGCAACTGCGGCCCGGCCAGGCGCTCATCGGCCTGCTCGACTCGATGACCGACACTGCGAGCCTCGACGCAGCCGCCAAGCGCGGCGTGCTCCCGCTTTGCCTGCACCGGCTGCCCCGCAAACTGTCTCGCGCGCAGACCATGGATGCCCTCAGCTCCCAGTCCTCGATCGCTGGCTACCGCGCCGCGCTGGTTGCGGCAGAGGCCTTCGACCGGTACTTCCCCATGATGATTACCGCAGCGGGGACAGCCCGGCCCGCGACCGTTCTGGTCCTTGGCGCTGGCGTCGCCGGCCTCCAGGCGATCGGCACCGCAAGGCGCCTTGGCGCGCAGGTCTCCGGATACGACGTCCGCCCCTCCGCTCGCGAGGAGGTGTTGTCGCTTGGCGCGCAGTTCCTGTCCGCCGGAGTCGAAGACGGCGCCGGTGACGGCGGCTACGCGCGCGAGCTCACCAAGGCAGAGGCCGCCGAGCAGCGTGAGGCACTCGCCAAGAAGATCGCCAAGTTCGACGTGGTTATCGCCACCGCCAAAGTCCCAGGCCGCAAGCCCCCGCTGCTCGTGACCAAGGACACGGTCGCAGCAATGGCCCCCGGCTCCATCATCATCGACCTTGCGTCGAGTTCGCTGGGAGGGAACGTCGAGGGCTCCAACCCCGACACTCTCGTCGAGACCAAGAACGGCATCTCCATTTTTGGCGCCGGGAACATTGAGTCGGGAATCGCGTCGGGCGCATCGGCCGCATACTCGCGAAACGTCGTCGCGGTTCTTACTTCTGTCGTGCACGAAGGCGAGATAGTCCTGGACCCGGAGGACGAGGTGGTTGACGCCATCTGGATCCGGCCACCTGCCAAGAAGTCTGCGAAGGGAACTGCATCGTGACTGGCGAATTGCTGACGGACCTGAGCCTGTTCGTGCTCGCACTGCTAGTGGGCTTCGAGGTGATCTCCAAGATTCCGGCGACCTTGCACACGCCCATGATGTCTGGCGCTAACTCCATTCACGGCGTGGTGCTGGTGGGCGCGATCCTGATCGCTGGGCTCGCAGACAACCCGTGGGGCTACGCGCTCGCGTTCTTCGCTGCCGCGTTTGCGGCCATGAACGTGGTGGGCGGCTACGTGGTCACCGACCGCATGCTCGGGATGTTCAAAGCAAGGCCCAAGCCCACTGAGGAGGCCTCCAAGTGAGCGCCGACCTGACCACACTCGACGTGGTGGTCCGCCTGATCTACTTGGCCGCAGCCGTCAGTTTTGTGCTCGGCCTGCACTTCATGCGCTCGCCCCGGACCGCGCGGCGCGGCAACCTGCTCTCCGCAGCCGGAATGGCCGCGGCAGTAGGCGCAACCGTCGCCCTGCTCGCCGTCAATAGCAGCGACACCTTCCAAGTGAGCACGTGGGGGTGGATCTCACTGGGCGCCGGAACGCTCGTCGGTTCGCTCGCCGGGCTCGTGTCGGCGCGCAAGATTCAGATGACAGACATGCCCCAATTGGTGTCCGTTTTCAACGCCGTTGGTGGCGGCGCGGCCGCGCTCGTGGCCGTCGTCGACCTCATGCATCGGCTCGACATCCTCGCGATCATCGGCGGGGACGCTGCCGCGCTCGACGCGGCCTTCACCGTCCCCGTGGGCCTGGACATCCTCATCGGCTCCGTGACGTTCTCGGGTTCGCTCATCGCTGCGGGCAAGCTGCAGAGTTGGGTGCCCGGACAGCCGCTCACGTTCCCAGGCTCGCGGCTACTGACGCTACTCAGCGCATTGGTGGGCTTTGGATCGACCGTGTGGCTAGTGCTCGACCCCGGTCTCGCTCCGCTGCTCGCGCTCGCCGCAGCGTCACTCGCGTTCGGCATCCTCATGGTGCTACCGATCGGTGGCGCAGACATGCCCGTGGTGGTTTCGCTGCTCAACGCCTTCACCGGACTTGCGGTCGCGATGGCCGGCTTCGTGGTCGACAACGACATCATGATCATCGCCGGAGCGCTCGTTGGCGCGTCGGGAAGCATCCTCACCAAGCTCATGGCCGACGCCATGAACCGGTCCATCATGGCGATCATGGTTGGCGGATTCGGCACGGGAGACAACAGCGATGACGCCGGCCCCGGGGAGCGAGGCGACGTCCATCTGGTGACGGCAGAAGACGTGGCGATTCAGCTCGCGTACGCGCAGAAGGTCATCATCGTCCCCGGCTATGGGCTCGCGGCCGCACAGGCGCAGCGCGAGGCCGGAGAGCTCGGCAACGTGCTCGAGGCCAAGGGCATCACCGTGTACTACGCAATCCACCCGGTCGCAGGACGCATGCCTGGCCACATGAACGTGCTGCTCGCCGAAGCCGACGTCCCGTACACGCAGCTCAAGGAGATGGACGAGATCAACCCTGAGTTCGACTCGTGCGACATCGCGGTTGTCATTGGCGCGAACGACGTCACGAACCCGGCCGCGCGCAGGCCAGGCAATGGCATCTCCGGAATGCCGATCCTCGACGTCGACAAATCGCGCTCGATCGTGGTCATGAAGCGCTCGCTGGGCCACGGGTACGCGGGACTCGACAACGAGCTCTACACGGATCCGAAGACGGGCATGTTCCTTTCAGACGCAAAGAAGGGCCTGAGCGAACTACTCGCTGCCATCAAGGAATACGCTAACGACTAGGCGGCGCCAAGATGCGACCGTAGGCGCCAAGCGCCGCTCAGGTCGATAGAGGAGAAATCCATGGCAGCGAAGGCAAAGACCACCGGCGTGCCAGCTGTGAAAGCGCTCGCACTCCTTCCAGTCTCGCTGTTCGGCGCCATCATGGGCCTAGCGGGGACATCCGTCGCGTGGCGGTGGTCGGCCCAAGCCATCAACACCCGCGAGAGCGTCGCTACCGTTCTCGCCTGGTTCGCCCTAGCCGCCTTCGCCGTGCTCACGGTCGCATACCTTGCCAAGGCCATCCGCCACTTCGACGCGGTCAGGGCAGAATGGGCGCACCCCGTCAAGATGGCGTTCGTCCCCACCATCACCATCGCGATGCTCGTCCTCGCCATGGCCCTGCATGCCGAGGCACCCGCACTAGCCGAAGTCCTGTGGTGGGCCGGCGCCAGCGGTCAAGCGATTCTCACGGTCGGAATCGTCCGCGCCTGGATTGGCGGCAGTCAGTTTTCGGCCGCCCACATTCACCCCGGTTGGTTTATCCCGGCCGTCGGCAACATCGTCGCTCCCATCGCAGGCGTCAACTACGCGCCGGAGGTATTGACCTGGTACTTCTTCGGCGTGGGAATCGTGTACTGGCTCGCGCTATTCCCCATGGTGCTGACGCGCCTGGTTGCATCTGATCCCCTGCCGCCGATGCTCTGGCCAACCCTCGCGATTCTCATCGCACCGCCCGCCGTTGGTGCAGCCGCCTGGGTTGCTGTCGCGGGCCAGTGGGGCGACCCTGTCGCGACCATCCTACTCAGCGTCGCGGTATTCCAGGGTGTGCTGCTGCTGTCTCAGGTCCCGGATCTGTTGAAGGCGCCGTTCGGGCCGTCGGCTTGGGCCTATACCTTCCCGCTCGCGGCGCTCACAGGCGCGCTGCTCGCAGCGTACGCCGCAGACTCATGTGAGGTGTGCAAGTGGTTTGGCATCGTGTCGCTCGCGGTGCTGACGACAGTCGTGGGAACCGTGCTGGTGCGGACGGTTGGAGCTTTGGCCAAGCGCACGCTGCTAATGCCGGAGCCCGCGCCCAAGAAGTAGGACGGTCGCGCGTCCAGGGCTCGCGTGCCGAGGTTGGCATCTATGGCGCGACAGTCTCGCGACCTGACGAGGTCCACGCGCTAATCCCACCCTCGAGCCCTACGGTCGAGTTGAAGCCGAGCGCAGTCATGACGTTGATCGCCGCGCGCGACCGGTTCCCACTGCGGCAGTAGACGGCGTACTCGAGGCTGGGATTGAGCGTGGCCACCTCGGTGTCGAACTGACCCGAATTGAGGTTCACCAGCACAGCGCCGTCGATGTGACCTTCGGCGAATTCCTCCGGGGTGCGCACATCGAGAACGACGACTCCTGGCTGTTCTGCCGCAGCCGCCCACGCCTCGACACCGACGTGAGATCCGTCGAAGGCTGCGGGTGGCTCGGACTCAGCGGGCGCGCAGCCAGCGAGTGCGAGCGCTAGCGCGGCGACCAGCAGTGCCCTAGCGGATGTGGGTGCGACTGAATTCATGTTCATCTCCGGTTCTGGACGGGAGTCAATTGATTCCCGCCAGACTATTCGATGAAGACCTACCGCTAACGCGGGCTTCCGCGAGGAAGACGGCTTCCCGCTCCCTCGCGGAACCTCAACGTAGCTACCTGGCGGACGCCCGCCTCGCGCCGACCAGCGCGAGCGCGAGGCCGACCAGCGCCCACGCGCTGAGAACCAGAATCGGTCCGGTCGCCCCCACGCCGTCGAACCCTGCCACAGAACGAATCCCCGCGGTGATCGCGCCGGGGGGAAGCGCCTGGCCGAGCTCGGCCCAACCAGCCGGGACCATTTGCGGCGCCGTGCCCGCTCCCGAAATCGGGGTGCCAAGCAGCATCACGGCCGCGGCGACGACACCGACGCCAGCGACGCCGATCAGTCTGTGGAAGCCGATGATCGCGAACGCGGTCGCAAGGATTCCGAGAACCACCAGCCCGTATTCGGCCATCAGGTTCCCGGAGAACGTTCCGAACCAGCCGTGCAGCACCGAGACGATCCCGACGCCAGCGAGGGCAGCCGCCGCAGACGCTCCCAGCAGGCGCTGGCGGGTGCCATTGATCTGCATGGCAAAGGCCGCGCCGATCGCGATTCCGGCAATGGCGAGGGGCAGTGCGGAAATCGGGATGCCGAAGCCGCGCGGGTCAGACTCGGGCAGGGGTGCGACGTCCGTCACCGGAAGCGCCGCGCTGGGCGCGCCGACGCTCGCGATGCCGTTCGCGACCCCTTGGATTACCTGCGACAAAGCAGGCGACGCGTATGACGCGACGATGACGGACTCCGGGCCGGAGGCTCCGAGGACGATCGCGCCAGCGGCGTCACGCTCCTCGACGAGCGCCTGAGCGTCTGCTGCCGAGGATGCGGCCACAACCTCGAAGACGCCGGGCTGGCTCGCCTCGAGGGAAGCAGCAACCTGCGCGACCGCTGCATCGGGACCCGCTACCGCGAGCTTGACATCGTGCGGCGTGGTTGCCGTGGAAGGCCAGCCGAAGGCGATGAGAATGACCGTCACCATGACGGCCGAGAGTGCGACGAAGCGTGCAACGTCGCGGACGGAGGACGCCGCGGGCACTGCTGCGGCCTTTTTGCTCGATGCTGTTTGTGTCATGCGCACATCTTGAGCATACGCGCCCGCATCTGTCAAGAACGAACGTTCACTTTTCTTAGATTCACCTCTATACTCGAGCCATGCCGAAGACCTCTCCCGAGCACCTCACAATGCGCCGCGAGCAGATTCTCAGCGCCGCGATGCTGTGCTTCGCGCGCGATGGGTTCCACGCCGCCTCCATGGCCCAGGTGATCAAGGCATCCAAGATGTCGGCCGGCTCGGTCTACCGCTACTTCCCGAACAAGCGGGCGCTCATCCACGCCTCCGCGAAACGCGCGATGGCCATGATCGGCGCGATGGCGACGGAAGCCCTGACCGAGCCCGTCGGCGACGACTTGCTTGAGGCGGTCGCGGCACTGTCCGGCAGGATTGCCCGCAAAACGACGGCGGAAGGCATGGATTTCAGCGCGATGGCCATCGCCATCTGGGCGGAAGCTGCTCGCGACGAGTCCCTGCGCGGAATTCTTTCCGAAGGCTACGGCAGTGTCAGGGGGCAGATCGAGGAGAGCATCCGGGTCCGCCAGTCAACGGGCGCAGTCTCGACGGACATTGACGCCGCGCGACTCGCGCAGGCCATCTTCGCGCTCATCCCCGGACTCGTGGTCGAGAACGCGATCTTCCGGGACGTCGATGGCCCCGCCGCCATCCGGGCGCTCGGGAGCGCGACCGCCCTGTAGCCCGCTAGTACGTCGTGAGGCCGCGCGCGCGGAACTGCCTGCGCACTCGGTCGAGAAGTTCTGGGCTGGGAGGCTTCGCGTCCGCCAGCAGGTACGGTTCGCCCGTCGCCCCCCACTTGGTCTTGCCTAGCTGATGGAATGGCAGCACCTCAAGGCGCTCCACCGCATCCAGCGTGGCAACGAAGTCCGCGATGGCGTCAACGTTCTCGACCGCGTCCGTCAGACCCGGCACGAGCACGAACCGGATCCACATGGTCCGGCCCAGGTCCGAGAGCCGCCGTGCGAAATCTAGCGTGGGCTGCATCGGCCGTCCGGTGACCCGCTTGTAGGTCTCAGGGAGGCCGGACTTGATGTCGAGGAGGAACAGGTCGATGTCGAGCAGCTCGGTGTCGGTCAGGCGCGAGCCGAGCAATCCCGCGGTATCGAGCGCAGTGTGGATATTGAGGTCGGCCTTCGCGTGGCGGAAGATGTTGGTGACGAAGCGCGCCTGGAGCAGCGGCTCGCCTCCCGATATTGTGAGCCCGCCGCCCGTCACCTTCATGACTTGCTCGTATCGCGACACGCGGTCCATGACCTGACCGACGCTGCGCGGGATCCCGTCCTTCATCTTCCAGGTGTCCGGGTTCTGGCAGAACTGACAGCGCATGCCGCAACCCGCGAGGAAGAGAGTCATCCGCGAGCCAGGGCCGTCCGCCCCGGTCACCAGGTCCCACGAGTGAACCCACCCCGTCTCGCCACTGAGCAGGTTCTCGGAGGCTGCCAGCTCGGCGTCAGCCACGCGCATCGGTGGACTCGGCAGCGGGATCAAGTGCCCCGACGGAGGACCAGAAACGCTCACCAGACCTCCTCACCGGGTTGTGCGGGGCAAACAGCTACAGCGTACGGGGACAAATCGACCCCTCGCGGCGGCACGGGGAGCGGCGCATCCTGCGGTTTGGTGCAGGCGGGCGGCTCTACAGCGCCGCGTGAAAGGTCCTCGAAAGGACGTCCTCCTGTTGCTCTCGCGTGAGCCGCACAAAGTTGACCGCGTATCCCGACACACGGATGGTCAGCTGCGGGTAGTTCTCCGGGTGCTCCATCGCGTCCTCAAGGGTCTCCCGGTTGAGGACGTTCACGTTGACGTGGAAGCCTCCTTCGGCGTTGTACGCGTCCAGGATCCCCGAGAGATTCTTTACCTGCTCGTCGAGGTCGCGGCCCAGCCCGGAAGGAACGACGGTCGCGGTGAGCGAGATCCCGTCCTGAGCCTCGCCGTACGGAAGCTTGGCCACCGACAGCGCCGAGGCCAGTACGCCGTGGATATCGCGCCCGTTCATCGGGTTTGCCCCTGGTGCGAAGGGCTCGCCCGCGAGGCGGCCGTCTGGAGTGTCGCCGGTCGCCTTGCCGTAGACCACGTTGGACGTGATGGTCAGCACTGACTGTGTGTGGACGGCGTCACGGTACGAAGGCTGCTTGCGGATCTTCTCCATGAACTCGCCCATGAGCTCGGCGGCGATCATGTCCACGCGGTCATCGTCGTTGCCGAAGCTGGGCGATTCGCCCTCGGTTTCGTAGCTGACGATCAGCCCGGTCTCGTCCCGCACGGGGCGGACGGTGGCGTACTTGATCGCAGCAAGGGAGTCCGCTGCGACGGACAGCCCGGCGATTCCGCACGCCAGGGTCCGGGCGACGTCGCCGTCGTGGAGCGCCATTTCCAGCCGCTCATACGCGTACTTGTCGTGCATGAAGTGGATGCAGTTGAGCGCGTCGACGTATGTCTCGGCCAGCCATTCCATCAGGTGGTCGAACTTGGCGCGCACGTCGTCGTAGTCGAGGACGTCGCCTTCGGCAGGCGCGAACGCTGGCGCGACCTGTTTGCCTGTCACTTCGTCGCGTCCGCCGTTGATCGCATAGAGCATGCCCTTGGCGAGGTTCACGCGAGCTCCGAAGAACTGCATCTGCTTGCCAACCGGCATCGCGGAAACGCAGCACGCGATCGCGGCGTCGTCTCCGTACGAGCACCGAATGAGCTCGTCCGATTCGTATTGGATCGCGGATGTGTCAATCGAAATCTTGGCGCAGAACTCCTTGAAGCCCTTCGGCATGCGCTCGCTCCACAGCACCGTGAGGTTGGGCTCGGGTGCCGGGCCCAAGTTGTAAAGAGTCTGCAGGTAGCGGAAGGAAGACTTGGTCACGAGCGAGCGCCCGTCCTCGCCCATGCCGCCAATGCTCTCGGTCACCCACGTGGGGTCGCCGGAGAATAGGGAGTCGTACTCCGGGGTGCGCAGGAACCGTACGAGCCGCAGTTTGATCACGAAGTCGTCGATGATCTCTTGCGCCTCGGACTCGGTCAGCGTGCCCTCGGCCATGTCGCGCTCGGCGAACGCGTCGAGGAACGTGGACGTACGCCCAAGGGACATCGCCGCGCCGTTCTGCTCCTTGACGGCGCCAAGGTATGCGAAGTACAGCCACTGAACGGCATCCTTCAGCGTGCCCGCAGGGCCAGAGATGTCGAAGCCATACGAGGCCGCCATTTGCTTGAGCTCGCCGAGAGCGCGGATCTGCTCCGAGTTTTCCTCGCGGTCCCGAATGACGTTTTCGGTCGAGCGGTTCATGTCGAGGCCGACGCGCTCTGTCTTCTTGCCCGCGATCAGTGCGTCCACACCGTACAGCGCGACGCGGCGATAGTCGCCGATGATGCGGCCGCGACCGTAGGCGTCGGGCAGGCCCGTGACCAGGTGCGCCGAGCGCGCGGCGCGAACGTTCGGCGGGTAGACGTCGAACACGCCGTCGTTGTGCGTCTTGCGGTACTGCGTGAAGATCTTCTCGAGCTCGGGGGACACGTCGAAGCCGTAGGTCTCAAGGGCGTTGGCGACCATGCGCCAGCCGCCGTTCGGCATGATGGCGCGCTTGAGCGGGGCGTCGGTCTGCAGGCCGACGATGACTTCGGACTCGCGGTTGATGTAGCCGGGCGCGTGAGCGGTGATGGTCGACGGCGTGGTCGCGTCGATGTCGTAGACGCCCTTCTCGCGCTCCTCGGGGAACATCTTGGAAAGCTGCGCCCAGATGGCGGTGGTCCGCTCGGTTGGGCCGGTGAGGAAGCCGGCGTCGCCGTCGTACGGCGTGTAGTTGCACTGGATGAAATCCCGGACGTCTATACCGTCCTGCCATGGCCCCGAGGTGAACCCACGCCACGCCGGAACGGCGCCCTCGGTGGTTCCTTGGCTCTGTGAACTTGTGTATACGGCATTGTGTGCCATGGTTTGTTGCCCTTCACTGGGCTGCCCTTGTGAGGCGCTCTTGAGTGTCCTATTTACGCCTCAAATCTATGGTCGCGGCTGTCGCACCAAATGGGACCTTCGACCCCGCGGGACGTACGTCCCGCGCTCGCTATTGGTTGGACTTTCGGCGCCAGCGAATGCCCGCCTCGATGAATCCGTCCAAGTCACCATCGAACACCGCCTGCGGGTTTCCCTGCTCGTAGTCCGTCCGCAGGTCCTTCACCATTTGATACGGCTGCAATACGTAGGAACGCATCTGGTCGCCCCATGACGCCTTCACGTCACCGGCGAGCTCCTTCTTCTGCGCGGCTTCTTCGGCGCGACGCTGGATCAAGAGCCGCGACTGGAGCACGCGCATCGCGGCGGCACGGTTCTGAATCTGCGACTTTTCATTCTGCATAGAGACGACGATGCCCGTTGGTAAATGCGTGATTCGCACCGCAGAGTCGGTGGTGTTGACCGACTGCCCGCCCGGACCTGACGAGCGAAAGACGTCCACCTTGATGTCGGCGTCCGGCACCTCGATATGGTCCGTGCCGCCGATAAGCGGGATGACCTCGACGGCAGCGAAGGACGTTTGCCGCCTGCCCTGATTGTCGAACGGACTGATGCGCACCAACCGGTGCGTCCCCGCCTCGACGGACAAATTGCCAAACGCATAGGGCCCGCCAACCTCGAACGTCGCGGACTTGAGGCCCGCCTCTTCTGCGTATGACGTGTCGAGCACTTTGGTTGTGTACGCGTGCTGGTCGGCCCATCGCAAGTACATGCGCAAGAGCATTTCAGCGAAATCCGCCGCGTCCACGCCGCCTGCGCCGGAACGGATGGTGATGACCGCGTCACGCTTGTCCCACTCCCCCGTCATGAGGGTCTTGATTTCCATTGCCTCGAGATCGCCCTGGAGCACTACCAACTCGGCATCCGCTTCGGCAAGCACCTCGGCGTCGTCGCCCTCGACAGCCATCTGGACGAGTACGTCAAGGTCGTCAATTCGCGCGCGGGTCGCCGCGAGCGAGTCCAACTCAGCCTGCGCTTGCGAAAGCGCAGTGGTCACGTGCTGAGCGTTTTCGGGGTCGTCCCACAGCGCGGGGTCGTTGGCCCGCTCTGCCATTTCGGCGACAGTAGCGCGGAGAACTGCGGGGTCACTCACGGCCTCGATCGAGTCGAGGGTCGAACGGAGCGCCGAAAGCGCGGAGGGGAAGTCGGTGATCGCCACGCGGGCAAGCCTACGGGAGCAGGTAGCCGCAACCTCCCATCGGGAGGCAAAAGTGCGTCGTCTTCGGAATAGCTTGCAGAGCAGTGGCGAACCCTGCCGAACTCGTTGCGGAGTGCCCCATCCGCTGGTTGAACAGCGTGGTCACAAGGCAGCGAGCGCCGCTGCGTTACACCTGGTTCGATCCCCGCTCCAGTGATTTGCGAGATCGTAACCATTCCGTAATATGGGGAAGGGTACCGGCCTTTTGCTCGCCGGTACTGTGTTTCCTGCACCCCAACGGTGGGGAGTTGAATTCCACGTAAGGGGAATGATGATGAAGTGGACTCGCACCCGTACCGCGAACGCCATCGCTGTTGGTACCGCGTCGGCTGTGCTGCTGGCGGCATGCTCGACGCCAGATGACGTTGAACCCACTGAGACTGTTGACGCGGTTCCTGTCACCATCTCGGTGGCCTACTGGGGAAACTTTGGGCTAGAAGGCCTCATCGCTACGTACGAGGCCGAAAACCCGCACGTAACAATCGTGCTCGACACGGCTGACGCGTTGGCACAGCACGATGCACTTCAGCAAGCGCTGATCGCCGGTTCCGGCGCCCCGACCGTCGCCTTCATCGACGAGGGGTTCATCACCAGCTTCGTTTCCCAGGCTGACGGGTTCGTCAACCTGCTCGACTTTGGCGCCGGCAAGTACGAGAACAACTACCTCCCGTGGAAGTGGGCCCAGGCGTCCAACGCGGACAGCTCCGCAACCATTGGCCTTGGCGCGGACGTTGGCGGCTTGGCCATGTGCTATCGCCGCGACCTCTTCGAGGCTGCTGGTCTTCCCGCCGATCGTGCCGATGTCGAAGCCCTCATTGGGAACACCTGGGAAGGCTTTGTTGCGGCCGGTCAGGAATATAAGGCTGCGACCGGCAAGAAGTTTGTCGATAACGCAACCAACCTCCTCGGCCCCGCGCTTACCCAGCTGGGAGTCGGCTACTACGACCGCAACAACGAACTAGACCTAGAGGCCGCGAAGCCTGCTTTCGACATCACCCTCGATGTGATTGAGGCCGGAATTTCGGCCAACGTCGCCTCGTTCACGCCCCAGTGGGACGCCGGCCTCGCCGATGGCGAGTTCGCTGTTCTTGCTTGCCCGTCATTGATGCTCGCCTACATTGAGGGGCGGATCTCGGCCGACGAATTCACCGGCCAGTGGGACATTGCTGACATCCCCGGACCTGGTGGCAACTCGGGTGGTGCGTTCTACACCATCCCTGCACAGGGTGACGAAAACACGCAACTGGAGGGTTACGCCTTCGTTGAGTGGCTTATCGAAGCCGACCAGCAGATCGCCATCTTCCAAGATGTTGGACGCTTGCCGTCGCAGGACACGCTCTACGCTGACCCTGAAATCCAGGCTTACTCGAGCGACTTCTTCAACGGTGCACCGGTTGGGGCGATCTTCACCAAGAGCGCTGTTGATATCCCGGCTGCGATCTACTACGGACCGAAGCACGGCGACGTCAGCAACGCCATCGAGACTGTTCTGAACGACGTTCAGGCCGGCAACATAGCGATTGTTGACGCCTGGGACACCGCCGTTGGGGCCGCTGAGGTTGCCGACGCTTCGTAGTTCCACCTACTAGTAGTTAGCGAGCGGGAGTGGGCCTTGGCGCCCACTCCCGTTTGTTGTCTGTGGGGACCGGTAGATCCCGCCACGGGTGGTTGGTGGGCCACTCATCACTGTTTCCATAGGCTCTAGCGTTCACGTACTTGCAACCCTGCCTGAGGTGACGATGGCGCTCATGCGTTCCGCGGTTTTCAATCGCAGGCTTGGGCTGGAGTCAATAGGCTCGCGCCGCAGATGTCGCGGCCAATTCAATGCCGTCGGTCCAGGGCAGGAGCGCCTCAACCCCAAACAGGGGCTCAACAACCACTCCAATAGTGACGACGACGGTATGGCCGTCCGTTGTCCGCACATCAATCACTTGCACGCCGTCGAGGTTGTAGCGTTCCGCGGACTCCACAAGCATCCTGTCGACGGTGGCGCGCATAGCGTCCGGCGAGAGCCTAACCGCGGCAAGGTCGGTCGGCTCAGGCGCGGTCCCAGCGTAGAACGCCTCCACGTCCATCGCATCCGCCGCGTCAATCGCGAGATCGTCCGCAAGCCTCGCGAGCCGGGTCCGGTCAAGGTGCAGAGCCGTCGCTGCAGAGACCACCAGGATTAGAGTGATGGCCACCATGGCAAAACCGAGCGACAGCAGCGTCACATTACCCGAGTCGTCGCGGACTGAGCGCCTCACTGCGTACTCGCAAATCCGTCGACTGCGCCAACGGAGTCCGCTGAAACGGTGATCTCTAGTGGCATCCATTCGGCGATCAGCTCGGGCACTCCCGGCAGCGTCACCGTAACGTCCACATGGGCGTAAATGTCGGAACCGGGCTCGAAACACGTTGCCGTGCTGCACTCAAGTACGAGAACTCCCGACCTTTCGGCATCAAAACCGAAGTCCTCGAGAGCTACCCGGGTGGCAGTTCCGGCGCGCGCATTTGCGGCCGCGATCGCCCGATCTGGCGAAGCGCCATCCTCAAGCGCCCCAACCGCGGCTACGACGGCTCCGCGCGCCGCCTCGCGCGCGGCGAGTTCGGCGGCGAAAGTCGCCGCCTGAATCTGAGCAAGTAGGACAACGAGGTACACAAGCGGAACCAGCAGCAAGAGCGACATCCCGATGAACTCCACGATCGCGCCGCCCGCATCAGATCTAAGATCTACCCTCGCGCGAGTCCGCCGCGCGGCGCCGTTAGCCACGGTCGTCCTCAACTAGTGCCCTGGCGTAAACGGTCATGCTTCCCACGCCCCAAAAGCCGACGAGGGGTACGGGCGCGGTCGCCGTAACGGTTATGGCCGGGGCGCCGTCTATATCCGTCAACGCCACGACAATGTCGACGTCGTACTCGCCTAGCGCGCCGGAGATCATTCTCTGAGTCCTTGCGTCTCCGGCGTCAAAGTCCTGCTCCGCCGACGCTGCGACGCGCGCACCTTCGGCAGCGGCCGAAATCAAAGTGTTCCGAACGTGCAACGCTAGTGCGAGTTGAAGCACGCCCGCAACAATGAAGACGACCAGTACGGAGACAAGCGTGAATTCGACTGCGGCGCTTCCGGCGTCTGAGCGCCGGTTAGCTTCCTGAGACGCTTTCAATGGCTGAACTAAACAGGTTGGTCAATGCCGGGCCGGCAACGGCCCAAATGGCGGCGACTAGGCCAGCTGTCATCAACGTGATGAGGACCCATCCGGGCACGTCACCGTCGTCCGAGGATCGAAGTCGCCAGCGATGCGCGAGCGCAGCAAGGATGCGGGTCATGGTGTTTCTCCTTTTTCTTAGGTACCGATGTTGATTGCAACAATTCCGGGAAAGACGGCGAATACGACGGTTATCGGAAGGAGGAGGAAGATCACAGGCACCATCATCGCGATCTCGCGCTTGCCTCCCTCCTCCATGAGGTGGCGCCTGCCGCTGTCGCGGACGTCTTGCGCCTGAGCGTGCAAGACGTCCGCGAGAGGCGTTCCACGATCGATCGCAACAGACACGGCCTCAGCGAAACGCCTCAATGGAGCGACGCCGGTGGCGTCTGCCAGATCGCTGAACGCGTCCGCCAGTGGTGTCCCCGTGTGGACTTCTCCCAGCAGCGTGACCAAATTAGTGGCGAGGGCGCCGGACGCGGTTCGTGCAACGCGCTCGACTGCGCCAAGGGCCCCTTCCCCGGCGTTGACGGAGAGCGCAAGCATCTCGGCTACGGCCGGAAGCTCGGCGGTAATGAGCGCCTCCCTGCGCCTGATGCTTCGTTGCAGCACCCAGTCACGCGCTGCCACTGCGGCAGCCCCCATAGCGGCCACCATCACGACGAGCGCAATAGGCGACGTGCCCCGCGCCGCGGCCAGCGTCAGCGAGAGCACTAGGCCCGCCACGAGCCCTCCACTCGCCCAAATCACCTGCTCTGCACGAAAGCGCTCCGGCGTGGTTGCCGAGCCCGCCCGGCGAAGTCTCGCCTCGAGCTCACCACGCGACGCGCCCCACGTTTCCGCAAGTCGTGCACCGTCACGCAGTAACGGCGTCAGGATTCGTTCGACTGTTGGGAATGGCGTTATTGGTGCCTGTGGGCGCCGGTGCGCACCGGGGGCGCGCAGGTGCGGAGCGATGCGCGAGCCAAGTGACGGCATTCTGGCCTGCCACCACGCGACAAGAAGTAGCGCTCCGACCCCGAGCGCGAGTCCCGAAAACAACGTGCCGGCGCTCACCTCATTACTCGATTCTCGATAGGAAGGCGCCCGACACGAATCATGAGGCGATACGCGGCCACGGTCATGGCGGCGCCAAAGATGAGCACGGTTACTCCGGCGGGAGAGTTGTAGGCCTCCGCAGCCTCGCGACGCGACGACAACACCAGGAGAACCGTCCACGGCGCGACTACGGCAAGGCGCGCTGCGTTGACAGTCCAACTCTGACGAGCCTCGAGCTCCCCGCGAGTGCGCGCATCCTCACGAAGGAACCCAGAGAGCGTCCGCAAGACTCGGCCCAGATCTGAACCCCCGACGTCCCGTGTGACCCGCAGCGACTCTACGATGCGATCTGCGACCGGATCTGCGAGCCTAGCTTTGAGCGCGTCGAGGCTCTCTTCAAAGCGACCCGACGCGCGATAATCCGCGGCGAAGATTGCGAATGGCGCCCGGATTTCAACGGGCCCCCTGTCACCCAATTGGGTGAGCGCCTCTGGTAGCGAGAGGCCCGCTCGCACTCCCGACGCAAGGTGGTCAACGGCCTCCGGCCACACTTCACGCATGGAATTGCCGCGCGTGCGTGCGCGGGCATGAATCACCGCGAACGGCGCGCGCATCGACATCGCCCCAAAGCACAGACCAATGACCGCGGAGTGCGTCAATCCAGCTGCCACGAGCGAGACCATCGCTCCCAAGCCGGCAGCGGCCCCTACCAGCGCGCCCGTTGTCACTCCCGTCACGCCTGCCTGAACCAGTGCGTCTTGCGTGCGTGCCGTCCATCCGTCGAGTGGTGCAGAGCGTGGGGACAATTCCCCCCAGAACGACCACCAGACCAAGAAGACGCCTGCTCCGAGAAGAAGGCCGAGTATGGTACCCATGTTAGGAACCTCCAAGGAGAGCCGGCAGGTCCGCGCCGATGCGCTCGTAGCGATCTGGGTGCGGGGGAAATCCGTCTCCGCGCACAAGTCGGCCGCGCTTAAGCCGGAATAGGTCAGAGACCTCGATGACGCCGCCTTCGACGCGTCCCGTGACGCCGACGATCTCCGTTACGCGACGCTTGCCCGCAGCATCTAGTTCAAGGTGCATGACGATGTCGATGGCGGATGCGACTGTCGGGATCACGAACCGATCGGAAACGTTGTCCCCTGCGAGCAACGGCAACGTACACATTTTGGTGACGGCATCTCGCGCAGAGTTCGCATGGATTGTGCACATTCCCGGTACGCCCGCGTTGAGAGCAACGAGCATGTCGAGCGCCTCGGCCTCACGAACCTCGCCAATGATGATTCGCGATGGACGCATACGTAACGCCTCCTTGACCAAACGGCGTAAGGGGATCTCGCCGCTTCCCTCGAGGCTTGGTTGACGGCATTGGAGCGAGACGACATCGCGCTGGGGGATCTTGAGTTCGAAGACTTCCTCGCACGTCACCACCCGCTCGCGCGGCGGAATCGAGCCCGCGAGCGCGTTCAGCGCTGTAGTCTTACCCGCCTGCGTCGCCCCCGCGATCAAGATATTGAGTCCCGCCGCGACCGAGGCGGCCATGAAGTCGGCGGCTGTCTGCGGCAAGGAACCGAGTGTCACCAAGTCGTCCACCGTGCCCGCGCGCGCAACGTACTTGCGGATGTTTACAGCCCAGTGCTCACGCGTGACGTCGGGGATCACCACGTGCAGCCGCTCCCCACCGGCGAGCGCCGCATCAACGAACGGGCTCGACAGGTCGAGCCGCCGGCCCGAGGACTTCAGCATCTGCTCAACCAAATCACGTACCTGCTCAGCGGTCAGGATCGTGTTGGTCAGTTCGGGCTCGCCGCCGCGCGCGACGAACACCTGCGCGGGTTCGTTTATCCAGATTTCCTCGACGACTGGATCGTCCATGTATTGCTGCAACGGGCCAAGTCCGGCCACAGAGTCCAGGACGGACTTGGCGGCCGCGCTACGGTCATCCATGGGCGCCACTGCGCCCACAAGCGCGCGCTCCTCCCAATCCTGAAGCGCCTCGTCAACGAGCGCCTCAACGGCCGCGGCGTCCCTCGTTGGGTCCACGCCACGCTTACGAATCAGGTCGCGCACCTGGTTCTCAATGTGCGCGACCGCTTCGGCAGTCATGTTGGGAGACTAGGGGTGAAGCGCAAATCCCGCTTGGTGAGTGTGGATAACTGAAAGTGCCGCCGGATCCCAGGACGTGCGGCGTTCCAGTATCGCGTGGGCGAAATACGACGATTGTCCGCGTGGGCGATGAAGCTGCCGCGGCACAATTTCCGGCCGCCAGGCTGCACCAAGGCGCGGGTTGGTCTTGCTCAGCAGTCGACGACGGTGAACGACCGCACCGCCCACGGTCCCGTCGTGCCGTCCCGGACTCCCCGTATGCGCCAGTACCACGTCTCACACGAAAGCCCGTAGACGTAGTGGGACGTGACCTCACCCGAAAGCGACGTCTTCTCCAAGAAGTCTGTGAATCCAGAGTCGATCGCCACCTCCACTCGCCACTCCTCCGCGTCGCACGACCCCTGCTGAGACCACACCAGCGGCGCCGATCCGGGCCCGCCCTCTTCCGCTGGAATACCGCCGTCATCCGGGTGCGAGATACTGGGTGCCGATGGCCTGCACGGCCCAGGTTCGGGTTCCGGCTCGGGTTCCGGTCCCGACACCACTTCTGTCGCGATAAGCGCGTCCGGATCGAACACGATGATGACTACGGAGGATGAAGGCGTCTCCTCACCACCAGCTGTTACTCCCCACACCGTCAACGTGTATTCGCCAGGCTCGTCCACATCAAAGGACCAGTCGACGTTCTCGATCGTCCCGCCCTCGAGAGCCTTCGCCTGAAGGTCCGAGTTGACGGTGAATACCATTTGGACAATCCCGTCCTGGGCAGCCGCGTGCGTGTTCGCGACATGCCGACCAGTCGGGTACGCGTCGCCGTCGTGCGGGTTGTCGATCCAGGCCATCGGCCCGTGCACGGACACATCCGGGGGGGCTGATCGTGCGTCGCCAAGAATCCACCCTCCTACCCCGGCGCCGAGCGACACGGCGGCGACCGCAATGGCAGCTAGCACCTTCACCCGGTACCTCCGGGAAACAGCGAGCCGAAGTGGACCGTCGTATCCGCGAACGCTAGGCCAGCACAGTCACTGACCACGGTCACATTGATCTTCGCGCCGGGCCGCTGAAGCACAACGTCGCCCGCTACGTTCCACTGATCGCGGATTGGATCCGCGCCTGCGAAAGGCGACGGCCGATCACGGAACGCGACGACATCCTGGAACGCGCCACCAGCCAATTCGAGATAGACCGTGGTGCTGGCGGTAGTCTCACCGGCAGCAGGCCGCGCGAGCCGCAGGCCTTGAGCGCGATAGGCGCCAACGTATTCACGGTATGGGATGGCCCACGGGGCGGAGCCAGCTAGCGCAAACGGCCTTGGCTCGGCGTAAAGCGCCCCAACGAACGGGACCGATGGATGCGCCGATGGCGTCCACTTCACGAAGGCGTGAACTTGCGCGTCACACGTCCGCCCGGGTGGAAGATCCGACTCGGCGATCGTGGTGATCGTCACCGGGAGCAGGTCAGGTGTGGCGCGCGTGTCCTGGATGACCGAGACGCCGGGTGGGAACGGCATTCCCTGGTTCCGCGCGTTCGCGCGCACCGCGTCGGCGAGCTGCTCGGAGGCTTCCTCGACAATCTTGTCGGCGATCTGCTCACAAGTAAGCCCCTTGGTGTCGATCACATCCGACGCGGCGGCAAGCTCCTCGCACGGCACACCCTGGTCGGTGGCTAGTTGAACGAGTAACGCGGCCAGATCACCCTTCGCGTTCTGAATCAACTTCTCGCGGTCCGGTAGCGAGGGCGGGAGCCCCACCGACATCAGCGCCGCGTCGACAGCGATGCTCGCGGCGGCCGCGCAAAGGCTGTCCGCGTCCGACTGGTCGGCGACCGCTCCCGCGAGCTGCTTGCACCCGGACAGCTCCAGAACGGCCTTCTTCACGAGTTTCACGGCGCCGTTGTACGTGGACTCCACGAGGTCGTACCCCACACCCGCTACTTCCCATACGGCCGTCCCGAAAGCGCCGACGACATCGAGGAAGCCGCCGCCAGAATCACACGTCGCGGTGCCGGTCGCGATCTTGATGTTCGTTTGCCCTCCTGCGCTGACCCCCGCTGCTGAGAATCCCGGGTACGCCGCCAAGAGAAGGTCTGAGCTCACGCTCGCGTGGTAGCAAACGTTCAGGCACAGCACAGACCCATGCGTCAGAAGGGAATCAAGGATCGCGTATTGCAGCGCAGCCTCGGGGCTGGAGTTTTCCGCATCCGCGCGTACCGTTGGATCGATGCCAACAACATCGAAACATCGCTGCCAACGTGGGTCGACTGCGGCCACCGAATCCGCCGAGGCGGCGATCGTGTAGTTCGTGGTCGGAAGTAGGAGTCCCGACCACTCGAGAATTGGGAGGCGCACCACAACGGGGTTCGAAGCGATGTCGAGGTACTCGTCACCCGAAAAGGCCAGCGCGCGCACCGTCCAAGAAGTCACGCCGTCTTTGGGTAGCGGAATTGCGCCGCCCAGCGGTAGCGCATTGGCCAGAGGGCCGTCGGCGACGACCTGTCCGGCCGTGCGGGTGGGGTTGAGCATCCACTGCGAGATTGCCGCGGTGCCATCAGTGGGATCCCCGGACGACACCGCACTCTGGTCACGATCGGGCGGAACGAACCGGAAGAGTCCGCCAGAACTCACCTCCGAGATTCCCGACCTCGCGACCCCCAGGTCTGTCGGACTGGGCGGCCCGATGATCGCGGGCGAGTTGGGGAACGCCTGCCACAGCACGTGGGTCACGCCCGGGATGTCGGTCTGCCAGCGGAAGTACATTTCGTCCGCCGCGTCCACGGACGGTAACACGGCAGACTCCACGAGTACTTCCGCGCCTCGGCCGAAGGCACCTTGAGCCACGAATCCGAGCTCGAGCCGGCCAGTCAGCCCGATCTCCGTCATCGCGCTCGCCGTCTCGAGATCGGCGGGCAACGTGGCCGTCGCAAACCCCAGGTGGTTGACCTCAGTGTCGTCACGCCACAATTCGACCGTCAGAGACCGCGACGCGAGCGCGGGTAGGCGCCCTGCTACATCCGCGACCCCATCCACAAGTGCGAGCGACTCGCCCGCCCCGGCTGGGATGCGGTGCCAATCGACTCCGTCACCCGAGACGTAGGCGAAAACTCGCGAAACCCCGGGATCATCGACCTGGAGTAGCCCGCCGACAATCCGGGCTGGTCCCTCCCAGTTCACGGCCGTCGCGAGCCGGGGCCGCAGAATCGGCAGCTCGTCGGGGTTGGCGTCAACCAGCCCGGCCTCGGTGTCCCGCTGCACTCCGTCGTTGCCCAGGCGCGCTTCGAAATCCGTGGACTGCGACCGCGTCGAAACCGTGGGCGACTCCGAGGTTCGTCCGTCAACAAGGACGACGACCGCCCCGATCGGCCCCTCGGCCGCCGTGGCGAATGCCGTGCGAAGCACCTGCGGGTTGCCATCCGGCTCCAGGCGCGCGACCTCTTCGCCAGCAGCGAGCAGGATGACCTCTGCGATCAGGCCTGCGGCCGCGACGTCGACAGAGTAGGTCCGCTCGCCTTCGGATGGTGCACCCGGCAGCACAGTCACGACCGCCACCTCGGTCGAATAGCGGGGCGGTTGAACTCCCGCGTCGGAATGCGTGCGATTCCCGAGCAAATAGCCAAGGGGCCCAAACAAAATCACGCCGACGAACGCAAGGAGGATGACGGTGGTCGCACCTGCCCGCGAGCGCCCGGACGGAGTCATGACGGCCTGTTCGCGCCGTCTTGCCGCTCGGAAAACGCCGCGTCAAGACTGATGCTCGGGGGCGGCTCGGTCGGCTCCTTCGCCATGGTCGTCAAGATTACCAATAGCTGCTTGGGTCCACAACAGCAAGAATCGCGGCTCGCCGCAACGCCACGTGAGAGCCTGAAGTCATGTGTGGCAGATTCGCAGACTTCCTGGAGCAGCGCGAACTCGAATACACGTTTGCGATCACATCTGCGGCAGACGACGCCCGCCTGCTCCCACCGTCCTGGAACATCGCGCCCGCCCAGTCGGCCAGAATCATCGTCCCAGCGGTGGCGCTCGAGGGAGCCTCCCACTCCCCGGCGGGCACCCGGTGCCTCCAAACCGCTCGCTGAGGCCTCGTCCCCTCGTGGGCCAAGGACCGGAGCATCGGCTCCAGAATGTTCAACGCGCGCTGGGAGACGGTTGCACAGAAGCCGTCGTTCCGCAGCGCGTACAAGCGCCGCCGCTGCCTGGTCCCCGCGAACGGCTACTACGAATGGCAGAAGCACCCGGACGGCAAACAGCCGTACTTCATTCACGCCGCAGACGGCACGCCCGTCGCCTTCGCCGGGCTGTACGAGTTCTGGCCGGATCAGGGCGACGATGCCCTGGTGACCTTCAGCATCCTCACGGCACAGGCGATGGGGGACATGGCGCGGATCCACGACCGCGTGCCCGTAATGCTCGGGGCCGATGCGCGCGACGCGTGGCTCGACGTGGAGAGCGATCCAGACGAGCTGCAGGTGGTAATCGCGTCCACGCCACCCCCAATGGACGTGACGCGCGTGGGCGGAGACGTGGGCAATGTGCGCAACAACCACGCCGGGCTAATCGAGCCAGCCAGCTAGCCCGCGCGGCTCCGCCCTAAGCTTGGGAGCCCTGCGCCACATAGAGGCCGAGCAGGAAAAGGACCACGATCACGGGTGGGAGCACCGCGAGGCTCACAACGGCACTCACATAGCGGGGGCGGCGCAGCACCGCGTCCAGGTAACCGCGTGTGATCGACGTCGCGAGCACAACGGGCGCCCCAAAGAGCCATACCGCAGGGCCGATCGCGAATCCCTCTGGCGCGGCAAAGGCGATTAGCAGCGTCGGGGGGACTGCAAGCACCAGCCCGAGCGCAATAAACAGCAGCACGGAGTCGTCCTTCTGCAGGCGCGCGCTCCAGTTTTCCAGCCAGGCGCCTACAGTCTGCGCGACAAGTGGGGCGAGTATCACCGTGACGGCGAAGTACGAGATAACTACGAGGTTGGGATACGACCCCAACTCCGCGTCCTCGGAAAGCTCCAACCGCCCTTTCCCCGCGGCCGTCGCAGCCCAGAACAGGACGGAGAATATGGCGATGCCCATCGCTGCGGCGGCCCACGCGCGGTGCGTCTGCGGCCCAACTACCTTGGCGACCGTGGGGAAACGTCCCGCGAGATCCTCGCCGCGCAGCGCAACCGATATTTCCCCAAGCAACTCTCTGCCTGCGCGCGTTATCTGGGCCATTAGAGCCCTCCAGTAAAGACGGCCCACCCAATCGAAAGCGAGCCCACCACGACGATGCCAGTGAACGTGAGGGCGGCATTTCGAAGTTTGTCATTGCGCAAAGCGGGCTCGATCGTGAGGCGAGCAAGGCCGCCAGCCAGCGCAGACGGAATGATGAAGAAAATGATCATCATGAACGTGATGAGCAGGGCACCGATGTACCCAGATGCAGCGACCGAGTCCTCAAAATCAAAGTCGCGGGTGGCGAAGAATACGACAGTGAAGATGAGCGCCCAGTACATGACCGTGAGCGGTAGCGCCGCCATGGCTCGGCGATTGGGGAGGAAGTCCTCTTCCCCAAATCTGGGGACCCTACTCACCGGTTGCGCGCTCATGAAACTCCTTTGCATCTCGCAGTCCGCCGTCACGGCCCACACATCACATGTTGCCACGACAACTGCGATTTGTCCGGAAAGGGAAGCGTTGGAATATTCACACCGTTAGCGTCTATATTCCGGACGAATCCTAGCCTCGGGCGCGCACCCGCACGTCGCCCGCGAGAATCACGCGCGGCTCAGGCTCCCCAACATCGACTAGCAGCCCGCCGTCCTCTGAGAGCCCGGTAGCGCGGCCCGTCACAGGCGCGCCTCCCGGAATGTCAACGACAACATCCCGACCGATCGTGTCGCACGCGTCCGCGACCTGCCGCGCTACGGATTGAACACCCGTATCCCGCTCCCAATTCGATACGGCATCGCGGATTTCGCCAGCGAGCACGCCAAGCAACGTGCCCCTTGCGGCGCTATCGGCACCCGCCTCGAGAAGGGAGGTAGCGTGCGGCACCGGAAGTTCGGACTCAATCTGAGACACATTGATGCCAATGCCCGCGACGATTGCCTGGCCCACAACCTCGCACAGGATTCCCGCGACTTTGCGGTTAGTACCCCAGCCCGGCACCGCATCGGCGCTAGAGAATTCAATGACAACGTCGTTGGGCCACTTGAGTCGCGCCTCAACGCCAAATGCCGCCAGTGCCCTGATCACACCAAGGCCAACGACCAGCGGCGCCCACCCGTAACTCGCGTGGGCGATTCCCGTGGGGCGGAGCACGAAGGTAACGGTCAGCGCGGCGCCCTGGAGTGTATCCCAGGTGCGCCCGCTCCGACCGCGGCCGGAGGTTTGATGGTCGGCGACCAGCGCTGACAAGTGCGGCCAGCCTTGGCCATCGATATCGAGCGCTTCCACCACGGCAGTGTTCGTGGATTCCGAGAACGGCACCACGCTGATCTGGGAGAGCGGCCCGCGTGGCCCGCTAAGCTCCTCCATCAAAGCGACCGCGTCTAGGGGTGCCCGAGACGCGGTCTCAGTTTGGGCGCCGGTTTGGCCAGGTTCATTGCTCATCCGGATAGGCTACGTCTAGTTCTAGGAGGTTTCCTGTTGTGAGCACCAAAAAGACCAAAGCCGCCAAAGCGGTCAAGCCCGCCAGCAAGTCCACCAAAGGCGCGCGCGACGCCCTGCAATCGCGCGTGGATCTGGCCGTCACGGGACCCGAGGCCGCCAAGTCGGAGAAGCAGCACGCCCGCGGAAAGCAGACCGCCCGCGAGCGCGTAGACGCGCTCCTCGACGAGGGCTCGTTCACCGAGATCGACGCACTCGCGCGCCACCGCTCCACCAACTTTGGGCTCGAGAAGAATCGCCCATACGGGGACGGCGTAGTGGTGGGGTACGGAACAATTGACGGCCGCCAGGTGGCCGTCTACTCACAAGACTTCACACTCTTCGGGGGTTCCCTCGGGGAGGTTCACGGCGCGAAGATCGCCAAGATCCAGGACTTCGCCCTGCGCACGGGCGTCCCTCTCATCGGCATCTCCGACGGCGGAGGCGCGCGCATCCAGGAGGGCGTGGCCGCTCTTACGCAGTTCGCGGAGATTTTCCGCCGCAACGTCGCGGCCTCCGGCGTAATCCCACAGATCTCAATCATTCTGGGCCCGTCCGCAGGTGGCGCTGTCTATTCGCCGGCACTCACGGACTTCATCATCATGGCCGACGGCACCTCCCAGATGTTCATCACCGGTCCCGACGTCATCAAATCGGTCACCGGTGAAGAGGTCACGTTCGAGGAGCTGGGTGGCGGCGCTACCCACAACTCCAAGTCTGGTGTCGCGCACTATCTCGCAAGCGACGAGGACGACGCAATCGATTACGTCAAACACCTCCTCCAGTTTCTCCCCCAGAACAACCTGAGCGATCCCCCCATTTGGGAGCACGAGGCTGACCTCGAGCACACCGACGGGGATAAAGCGCTGAATTCTGTTGTCCCGGACAGTGACAACCAGGCGTACGACATGAAGACGGTGATCGAGGCCGTCTTGGACGACGGCGAGTTCTTCGAGGTCCAGCCGCTGTACGCGCAAAACATTGTGGTTGGTTTCGGCCACGTTGAGGGCCACTCCGTCGGCATCGTCGCAAACCAGCCGCAGTCCATGGCGGGCACACTCGACATCAACGCGGCAGAGAAAGCGGCGAGGTTCGTGCGCACGTGCGACGCGTTCAACATCCCCGTTCTCACCTTCGTGGACGTCCCTGGCTTCCTGCCGGGAACGGACCAGGAGCACCAGGGCATCATCCGCCGCGGCGCCAAACTGATCTACGCATACGCCGAGGCCACCGTCCCTCTAGTCACCGTCATCACACGCAAGGCGTACGGCGGCGCGTACATCGTCATGGCGTCCAAGCAGTTGGGCGCGGACGTCAACCTCGCCTGGCCCACCGCGCAGATTGCCGTGATGGGCGCGGGCGGAGCCGTCAACATCCTGCAGCGGCGGGCGCTCGCGGCAATCGCTGACGAAGGCGGCGATGTCGAGGCGGAACGCAGTCGCCTCACCGAGGAGTACGAGGAGACAATCGTCAATCCGTACGACGCGGCCGACCGCGGGTACGTCGACGCCGTGATCGAGCCCGCCGAGACCCGAGCCCACGTGGTCAAGGCGCTCCGCGCGCTGCGATCCAAGCGGGCGTCACTTCCGCCCAAGAAGCATGGGAACATCCCCCTGTGAGCCCACTCAGAGATCCCCACGCCGGCGGCCTGCGCGTGGTGCGCGGCACCCCGGACGAGGCCGAGCTCGCAGCGCTTGTGGCGGGGATGGTCGCGTACACATCTGCCATCGACGAAGACGAAGAGCCCGGCTCTCCCACGTCGGCGTGGATGGACAGGTCGCGCACCATGCGCGGCCGCCGGGCAGTCGCACTGAGCCGCGGCGACGCAGCGTTTCGCCACTCGCTGCGCTAGGCGCCGTGCGCGGCTTGCGCCTCCGGCCACGAATTACGCAACACCATGGTTCCGTATTTTTGACAAGTCCCCACGGCCCAGGTTAGGTTTGCCTCACTAACCCGTTCTGAGGAGCCCGGACCATGATGGCGAACTACCTGATCGGCCTTCGCGAAGGCCTTGAGGCAGCGCTCGTTATCGGCATACTTGTCGCCTACCTGGTGCGCTCCGACCGCCGCCAGCAGCTGCGCGGCGTTTGGCTCGGAACGTGGGCCGCCATTGGGATTTCGCTCGGACTCGGGGCCCTCCTCACGTGGGGACCGCGGGGCCTCAGCTTCGAGGCGCAGGAGATCATCGGCGGATCGATGAGCATCGTCGCCGTAGCACTGGTGACGTGGATGATTTTCTGGATGGGCAAGACGGCGCGCTTTCTTCGCGAAAAACTGGAGACCGCCCTAGACGCCGCAGCCGCCGTAGGCACCGGCGCGATCGCCGTGGTCGCGTTCGTAGCCGTCGGGCGCGAGGGCATCGAAACGTCACTTTTCGTGTGGGCCGGGATCTCCGCCGCAGGCAGCAGCACGGCGCCCATCGCCGGCGCCGTCCTTGGTCTCGCGACCGCCGTGGTCCTGGGCTACCTCATCTACCGCGGCGCGCTGCGCATCAACCTCGCCAAGTTCTTTCAATGGACTGGCGTCTTCCTCGTGATCGTCGCGGCCGGCGTGCTCGCGTATGGCATCCACGACTTCCAGGAGGCGGGCGTCCTGCCGGGGCTGAACACGCTCGCGTTCGACGTCTCGGCCCAGGTGCCATCCTCGTCCTGGTACGGCACCGCGCTCAAGGGAATCTTCAACTTCTCGCCGCAGACCACCATTCTTGAAGCCATCGCATGGGTGGCCTACGCGGTTCCGACGCTCGTGCTGTTCGTCCGGGTGGCGTTTGCGCCGTCCGAAGCACGAGGCGACGCAACCACCGCATCACCATCCCCACAGCCGCGCGCTCGAGCCACCACTAAGTAAGGAACCCCATGACCCACCGTTTACCCACTCTCGCAGCCGTAATAGCCCTGTCCGCTCTCACCGCGTGTGCGCCCGCCGCCGACGGCGAACTGATTGCAGTATCGTCCACAGATACCGCCTGCGACCTGTCCGCGACAACGGCGCCCGCCGGAAACGTGACCTTTTCAGTGAAAAACGACGGCTCCAGCGAGACCGAACTCTACGTTCTCAACCCGGACGAGAGCATCGTCGCAGAGGTCGAGCACATCGGCCCCGGCCTGACCCGCGACCTCACTGTCACGCTCGCCGCAGGCACGTATATCGTCGAATGCGAGCCCGAGGCCGCCGAGCACGGCTTCGATGTTGACTTCACCGTCACCGGCTAGCCCGGTCGCGAGGACCATGGTCCCCCCGGTAAGGCGCACCTAAGTTCTACGGTTGGAATATGCGACTATCCGATGCCCCGATTGGCGTGGAACTGCGCCTCGGCGCATCGCGCCTCGACGACGGCGCTACTCTGCGCTTGAGCGAGTTGGGGCTACGTTCGGGCACCGTGATTCGTGTCCTCCAGCGCGCCGGCTTTGACGGCCGGCTGATTGCGGTCGGCTCCGCGCGCCTCGCCCTAGACGGGCGGACCGCGGGCGGCATCGACGTCGAGCACGCGAGTTCGACGTGACCGCGCAGCGGCGGGAGCGGGTGCTGCGCCGGCGCGCTCGGGACGCCCGTCAAACCCTGCTCGTGGGCGTCCCAAACGCCGGCAAGTCCACCCTCTTCAACGCCCTCACCGGCGCACGTCAACGCGCGGTAAACGCGCCTGGCACCACCGTCGAACTCAACCACGGCCGCTGGTCCACGCACGCCGGGCCCGTCGACCTGACAGATCTTCCCGGCACCTACAGCCTCACCGCGACCTCGCCAGACGAAGCGGTCGCGGCGCAAGCAATCGCCAACGCAGGGCCCGATTCGGTAGCCATCGTCGTCGTTGATGCCACCGCGCTGTCCGGCTCGCTATACCTGCTCGCGCAGGTGACAGATGCGGGCGTGCGCGTCGCCGTCGCGCTCACCAAGTGCGACATCGTGAGTCGGCGCGGTGGGACGCTCACACCAGAACTGCTCGAGGAGGCGCTCGGCGTTCCGGTTGTCGAGGTCGATGGCCGCCACCGGTCGGGACTCGATGACCTGGCGGGAGCTCTCGCGAGCGGAGCCTCGTCCCTAGGAGGCGCCAGTGCCCCAGAGGAGACACCCGAGGCGAGAGCGGCGCGCCTCTTCGAATGGGTCGACGGCATCGTCGCCAGCATGCCTACGGCGTCCGGCCCGCGCCGCACGGCGACGGATGCGATCGACTCCTACCTCCTTCGCCCGGCAATCGGCGTACCCATATTCCTGGCTGTGCTCTATGGGATGTTTGAGTTGGTCACCCTCGTCGCGCAACCGCTCATGGACGCCGCGACGTGGATTGTTGAGAAGCCCCTGGTCGAGGCCGCACGTGACGCGCTTGGCGCGATTGGCGGACGCGGAACGTGGCTCGAGGGCCTACTGGTGGACGGGGTGCTCGTCGGCGTCGCAACGGTAGCCGCGTTTGTGCCGCTCATGGCAATTACGTTCGTGGCCATCGCAGCGCTCGACACGAGCGGTTACCTTACGCGCGCCGCCGTAGTGGCGGATGCGGCGATGCGCAGAATCGGACTCGACGGTCGCGCCGTCCTGCCGATGATCGTCGGCTTCGGTTGCAATGTTCCTGCCCTCGCGGCAACGCGCGCGCTGCCCCACGCGCGCCATCGGCTGGTCGCAGGGCTGCTGGTGCCGTACACCGCGTGCAGCGCGCGCCTCACAGTGTTTCTGTTCATCGCGACTGCGTTCTTCCCCGGCCGCGCCGGGACAGCCGTCTTCGCGATGTACCTGCTGAGCGTCGCCCTGGTGGTCTTCGGGGGATTGCTGATGCGCTCTGCCCAGTCCGGAACTGCCACGCGCGCGCCTTTGGTCCTCGTCCTGCCGCCGTATCAGCTGCCAGCTCCGCGGCCCCTGCTTGGCGACGCGCTCGTGCGCGTGCGCATGTTCGTCAGGCGCGCGGGCGCGGTGATCGTCGCTGCGCTCGTGGCCATGTGGCTACTCACAGCGGTCCCCGTCAGCACCGAGTATGGCTTTGGCGAGGCGCCACCTGAAGACAGCGCGTGGGGCGTGGCCGCCCAGGCACTGGTGCCGGTGATGGAGCCAGCTGGCCTTGACGACTGGCGCCTGACTTCCGCGCTCATGACGGGGCTCGCCGCGCGAGAGGCGGTCGTGGGCGCGCTCGCTCAATCCCACGGGGACGACGGGAGCGGAGCGATCAGCGATCTGTCGCCACTGCTACAAGAGACTGTGCGCGAATCGTCGGATGGGGCGACCGATGCGGCCGCGCTCGCGTTCATGGTGTTCGTGCTCGCGTACACGCCGTGCGTCGCGACGCTCGCCGAGCAGCGCCGCCAGCTCGGTACGGCTCGAGCCTTCAC
This sequence comes from Demequinaceae bacterium, assembly GCA_965250005.1. GTDB lineage: Bacteria > Actinomycetota > Actinomycetes > Actinomycetales > Demequinaceae > WTKG01. The sequence continues at coordinate 1,927,197 of OZ252279.1, read as the reverse complement.
CGCGTTCGGCGTTCAGCTCACCGTCGCGTGGTCGCTCGCCGTTGCCGTCTTCCAGGTGAGCCGGGTGCTGATATGACCACCTTTTATGCGGTGCTCGCAGCCACCCGCGCCGACGACTCGCCCGCCGCCGTCGCGCGGCAGCTGGGAATCGCTCCTGACCTGGTGAACGCCATGGTCGACGAGGCGGTTCGCCTCGATCTGATCTCGCCCGCCCAGGCATGCGGAGCGTGTGGCCCGGTCGTCGTCCCCCGGGCGTGTGCAGGGTGCCCGCTCGTCGGCGCCACCGCCCCAACTCCGTAGTCCCCAAAACAAAACTCAATACGCAGGACCCACACAGCCATGGGAGGTGCCGCTCGCGGCCCAACGGTACGCCCAGACAGTTCGCAAACCAGGGACCAAGTCCCCGAGCCACCCCACCTTGCACAAAGTAGTGTGGGCCTAAGTAGTTCTCGCATGACCAAGCCCCGTCGCGTCACCTCGAACGCGCGGCGGGCTCGTTGGAAAGGGAGGCCCGTCCATGACTGATTTCACGCACTTTGGCTTCACGTCGGTAGAGGCCAACAAAAAAGCAGACCTCGTCGCCCGCGTGTTTCACTCCGTCGCCTATAGGTACGACGTCATGAACGACATCATGACGCTCGGGCTCCACCGGCTCTGGAAGCGCGCAGCCATCAAACTCACCGGAGCGAAGCGCGGCGATGCGGTTCTCGACGTCGCGAGCGGTACCGGCGACATCGCCATCCGGCTCGCGCGCAAGGTCAGCCTCGACGGCAAGGTAATCCTGTCTGACATCAACGACTCGATGCTGTCTGCCGCCAAGCGAAAGATTGAAAAGCACGGCGTCGCCGGCAACTTCGCGTTCGTGGAGGCCGACGCTGAATCCCTCCCCTTTGATGACAACAGTTTTGACGTGGTCACCATGTCCTTCGGGCTCCGAAACGTCACCGACCAAACCCGCACCTTCGAGTCAATCAAGCGCGTACTCAAGCCCGGCGGGCGCATAACAATCCTCGAGTTTTCCCACCCCGTTTCGGCACCCGTGAAGCCGCTATACGACGCGTACTCGTTCGCGGTGCTCCCGCTCATGGGAAAGCTGATTCTCAACGATGCCGCTAGCTATCGCTACCTAGCTGAATCCATCCGCATGCACCCGAACCGGAATCTCCTCCAGGAGAAAATGGATGCCGCCGGCTACACCGAGACGGAACACATCAAGAAGCTCTTCGGTATTGTCGCCATCCACTATGGCGTCAAGCCCTAGTCCGCATCGCGGCGGCTGGCTGCCGCGATGGTCAGTTGTCACCGCTCGCCACCTGTAACGACGGGCTTGAGAGGTCGCGGTGAGCTCCATTGCCCACCTGCACCCGTAGCCGCTGGCTAGGCTAGCGGGATGCCAATCTCCCTCGTCCTCGCTTCCGCATCGCCCGCCCGCCTCACCACGCTGCGTGCGGCGGGGATCAGGCCAACCGTCCTTGTCTCCAACGTCGACGAGGACGCGGTTCTGGTCGCCGCAGACGATGGCCTCACGGACCTCGCCCCCGCAGTTGTCGTCGAATTGCTGGCGCGCGAAAAGGCCGCCGACGTCGCGACAACGCACAACCCAGACGCCCTCGTCCTTGGGTGCGACTCCATGCTCGAGATCGACGGCGACGTGGTTGGCAAGCCGCGTGACGCGGCGACTGCCCAGGAACGGTGGCGACACATGCGCGGCCGCTCGGGGGTACTCCATACTGGGCACTGCCTCATCGACAACCGAAGCGGCGGAACCTCCCGCGGTGCGGTGGCTGCATCCGCCACCACCGTCCACTTTGCGAACCTGAGCGACGAGGAGATCACCGCTTACGTGGCGACTGGCGAACCGCTCAATGTTGCTGGCGCCTTCACCATCGACGGGCTCGGCGGGCCGTTTGTCGATCGCATTGAAGGCGATCACCACGGCGTCGTCGGCGTGAGCCTCCCACTACTGCGCCGCCTGCTAGGCGACGTTGAGGTGAGCATCCACGAACTCTGGCAATCCAGCTGAATTGTGGATCCAGTACAACTTACGCGCGCGTAGCCACCATTACGCCCGCTTCTATTAGCTGATACCTACAAACGCCTCCATTCGGCGTTAGCCCCCCGTCCAAACTTGCCCGAGTGCTGACCTCGCAACTCGTCACACGCGTCGCAAGCGCGATACCGTGAGCCAGTGCCAACATTCGACTCCGTCCTCATCGCAAACCGAGGCGAAATCGCCGTACGCATTATTCGAGCATGCAAGGACGCCGGACTCCGCTCCGTTGCCGTCTACGCCGAGCCGGATCGCGACGCCCAGTTCGTGGCTCTCGCTGACGAAGCCTTCAGCCTCGATGGCGAGACGGCGGCTCAGACGTATCTCGACATCGGGAAGATTGTCGAAGTCGCTCAGCGCTCCGGCGCGCAGGCAATCCACCCTGGCTATGGCTTCCTCGCTGAGAACGCCGACTTCGCGCGCGCGATTATCGGCGCAGGAATCACATGGATCGGCCCGTCACCGGACGCAATCGACAGTCTCGGGGACAAGGTCTCGGCGCGACACATCGCGCAGCGGGCGGGCGCACCATTGGTGCCCGGCACCAAAGAACCCGTCAAGACCGCCGACGATGTCCACGCGTTCGCTGACGAGTTCGGGCTCCCGGTCGCTATCAAAGCGGCGTTCGGTGGCGGAGGCCGCGGCCTCAAGGTGGCCCGCGCCAAAGAGGACATCACCGAGCTCTACGAGTCAGCCGTGCGCGAGGCGATCTCCGCGTTCGGTCGCGGCGAGTGCTTTGTCGAGCGATTCCTTGACCGCCCCCGTCACGTAGAAACCCAATGCCTCGCTGACAGCCACGGCAACGTCGTCGTGGTCTCTACCCGCGACTGCTCGCTGCAACGTCGCCACCAGAAGCTTGTGGAGGAGGCCCCCGCGCCGTTCCTGACAGACGATCAGAACGCGCAGCTGATCGAATCGTCCAAAAACATCCTCCGCGAGGCCAACTACGAAGGCGCGGGCACGTGCGAGTTCCTGGTCGGCACGGACGGCACAATTTCCTTCCTGGAGGTCAACACACGGCTGCAGGTGGAGCACCCTGTGTCGGAAGAGGTCACCGGCGTCGACCTGGTGCGCGAACAGTTCCGCATCGCCGCCGGAGAGCCCATCTCCGTCCTTGACCCCGTGGTCCGGGGCCACTCCTTTGAGTTCCGCATCAACGGCGAGGACCCGGGCGCCGGATTCATGCCAGCGCCAGGACGTATCAACCGACTCGCGATGCCATCGGGCCCGGGTGTTCGCGTCGACGCTGGCGTAGTCCAGGGTGACACGGTCTCCGGTGCCTTCGACTCGATGATTGCCAAGGTCATCGTTACGGGTGCGACCCGCGAGCAGGCGCTCGCGCGCGCGCGCCGGGCGCTCGCTGAAATGAACGTCGAGGGCATTCCCACGGTGTTGTCTTTCCACCGCGCCGTCCTCAACGCACCAGAGTTTATCGCCGCAGACGGCAACTTCGGAGTCTTCACCACGTGGATCGAATCCGACTTCGCCGAGACCGTGGCGGCCCTCGGCAAGTCTGGTCCTGGAGGGGCAGCCACGGAGGAAAGCCAGGCTACCGAGCGCGTGGTCGTCGAGGTTGGCGGCAAGCGCATTGAAGTCGTCCTCCCTGCCGGGCTCGCCCGCGCTGGACGGGCCGGCCAGAAGTCCGGAGGCCCGGCTCGGCGGGGCCGCAAGAACGGCACCGCGAAAATTGCCCCCTCAGGCAAGACCCTCACATCTCCGATGCAGGGCACCATAGTCAAAGTAGCCGTCGCGGAGGGCGCGACCGTGGCCGAGGGCGACCTCATCGTGGTTCTCGAGGCGATGAAGATGGAGCAGCCGCTGGTGGCGCACAAGGCTGGCACCATCGCGAACCTGAAAGCGGAGATGGGCGCCACGGTCAGCGCCGGAACCACAATCTGCGACATCGAAGACGCAGAGTAGCCGGTCGAGGGCGTTAGCCGCGACTTCTACGGGCGCACCCCAGTCGAGGGCACATTGCATGTAGCGTGGCATCCATGACTGGAACTCAAAGACGTGTAATCGGCCTCGTAGCCGTCGCCACCTGGCTCACAATTGACCTGATCCGCTTTGCCGGACCGCTGATCTCAGACCTGTTCGACATTGGCGTGGAAGTCGCGGCTGGCGCCGCCTTCGCCACGTTCGCGGGCGGAGGCGTGCTCGCATACTTCGCCACGCTCATTGGCCGACGCATTGGACACGGAAACGTGATCCTCGCGCAGGCCGCGGCGCTTGTGGTGCTGCGCATCCTGCTTCCGTTCCTTGAGGGCGAAGCCCTGGTGCTGTACGGCCTCATCGCCATGGCCATGTCAGTGGAACTGCTGCTGCTAGCCGTGAGGGGTGCCGGCGCCTCCGGCGGCGCACCCACCATCATGGCCGCGAGCGGACTAGGCGCGATCGTCGCGGTGCTCGAACAGGGCATCCTGGTCACGTGGGACGCCATCTGGCGGGACGACATTTTGGCGATCGGCTTCACTGCGCTCCTGTGTGCGTCTCTCCTGTGGACGGCCTGGCGCACACGCAACGACACTTCCGAGCGCCCGGTCCGCGGGCTATGGGCGTATGGACTGTGGTTCTCGATCCTGGCGTTCGCGTTTGCAAACCTCGCGTTCATGTCAAGTCAGTCTGGCTTCCACCTGGGGGTCGCAATTGTGCTGTCGGCAACCGGCTTGGGTGCGGGCATGTACCTTGCCGCACGCATGCCAAACCTCCCCATGGCAGCGGTGGCCGCACTCGGCGCTACTGCCGTTCTCGCGGTGTGGACGCTCGTCAGCTTCCAGGGCGCTGTCTTGGTTGTTATGGCCCCCGTTGCCATCGCGACCACCACGTATTTGACCAGCCGTGCGCTGAGCGTCGCGGCGGAGGGCGCCAAGTCTGGCCCCCGCTTCCTCGGCGCCGCCGCCGCGTTCGGCGTGCTCGCACTCCTGCCGTTCATGCTCGTGCAGCTCGACTACGACATGCCGCTTGGCATTCCGCATCTGCTGATCATTGTGATCTCTGCGTTCGCCATCGCTGGAGGAGCAGTTGTGCGGTCGCGCGCTCAACAGGCATCAAGAACCCTCATCGCGGCAGCCACCGGGTACCGGCTGCGTACAGGAATCCTGGCGGTCGCCTCCGTTCTCATTGGCGCCTTCACCTTGCTGACATTCAACGGAGCCGGGAGTGCCCCGTCGGGGCTTCCCAGCGAACTCAAGATGGTGTCCTGGAACGTTCACTACGGCGTCACTCCCGGACTTGGGGGCGGACCAGACGTCGATCTCGATGCGATCGCCGCAGAAATCGCGTCCCAGAACCCCGACGTTGTCATGATCCAAGAGGTGACGCGCGGCTGGATCCTCGCTGGCGGAACAGACATACTCCAGTACCTCGCCGATGCACTCAACATGCACTACGTGTACGTAGGCGCCCACGACCACCAGTTCGGAAACGCGATCCTCTCGCGCTACGAATTCACTGACGTGCAACGCATCACGCTTCCTTATGGAACGGGCCCGCAGGGTCGATCGGCGATGGTCGCGAGCATCGAAACGGCTTCGGGTCCAATCCAGTTCACGGCAATCCACCTGCAGCACAAGGACGACGACTCGACGCGCGTAGAGCAGGCCGAGGCGTTCCTTGCCGAGGTGTCCGATGCGCCCGCTGCTGTGGTCGCTGGCGACTTCAACGACACCCCCGAGAGCGAAGTCATCGAGCTCATGCTCGAGCGGTTCGCTAGCGCTCAGGACGATCTCGTTGGCGAGGCGGACACCTACAACGGTGCCGACTTCCACGCGCGGATCGACTACGCGTTCTACGAGGGCGTCACCATCACCGATTTTGTGATTGGCGACTCTCCGCTGTCAGATCACTTCAGCTTCAGCTTCACGGTGGCTGTCGACAACTAGCAACTGCTTCTCAGCAGCGGCGGCAGCTCTTCGGGGCGGTCGCCGCTGCTGCGTTCGTGTGTCGGGTCAGCGCGTGGGATCGGTCATGTTGTGCAGCCGACGCGCGGCCTCAGCGATCGTGCCGTTGAGCGACGGGTACACGGTAAATGTGGAAGCGACATCGTCGACCGTAAGACGGTGCGTGACGGCGAGCGCCAACGGGAAAATGTGTTCGCCCGCTCGCGGGCCGACGATCACCGCACCCAGCACCATGCCGGTGACCGTGTGGCCAAAGATCTTCACGAATCCGTGATCAATTCCGAGCATTTTGGCGCGGGGGTTGCGCGCGAACTCCAGTCGCGAGACCTTGTAGAAAATGCCTCGATCCTTGAGCTGCTGCTCGGTAGCACCCACCGTCGCGATCTCCGGGGTGGTGAAGACGTTCGCGGCCACGTGGGACAGTTCGATCGGCTGCACGGCGTCGCCGAGCGCGTGAGCAACCGCTATGCGGCCCTGCATGGCCGCTACAGACGCCAGGGGCAGTAGTCCCGTGCAATCACCGGCGGCGTAGACGCCGCGCACGCTCGTGCGCGATACGCGGTCCACCGCAACGAACCCGTGCTCGTCTACGGCGATACCCGCGTTTTCCAGGCCCACACCGTCGGTATTCGGAACTGAGCCGACCGCCATGAGGCAGTGCGAGCCCTCGACGATCCGGCCGTCGACCAACGTGACTTTGACCCCCGTGCCAACGTTCTCGACCGTCGCGGCATGTGACCCCGTCACCATCGTCATTCCACGGCCATCGAAGACGTCCTGGATGAACTGCGCGGCCTCAGGGTCCTGCTTTCCCAGAACGCGATCTGAGGAGGATACGAGCGTGACATGGGAGCCGAGAAGTTGGTAGGCGCCAGCGAACTCTGCCCCGGTCACGCCTGAGCCGACCACCACCAGCCGCTCGGGGACCTCCGTGAGCTCATAGAGCTGCGTCCAGGTGAAGATGCGGTCGCCGTCAGGGAGTGCCGCCGGCAGCACGCGAGGCCTGGCCCCGAGCGCGAGCAGCGTGACGTCGGATTCGATCTGCTCGTCCCGGACCGCGACACTGAAAGGCCCCACCATGCGGCCTTCGCCCTCAACGATGCTGACGCCGTCGGACTCAAGACGCGCGCGAATGTCACCTGTTTGCTTCCCGACGAGCTTGCGGATCCGCGCGTTCACAGCTGCCATGTCGACTCGATGAGGGCTGATCTCCTCAGAGTCTGAGCCGTCGGCGTTGCGAATTCCAAGAGTGGGGGCGCGGTCGGCGATTGTCCGCCACTCTGCCGTCGCAATGATGGTCTTGGAAGGCACCACGTCGGTAAGCACCGCGTTGCCGCCCACACCCTGGCGCTCGATTAACGTCACTTCGGCGCCCTGCTTGGTCGCAACGAGCGCCGCCTCGTAACCTCCGGGGCCGCCGCCAACGATCGTGAGCCGAGTCTGCACGTGTCTCCTGTTCCGAGCGGTCAGGTGCCTCGACTAGCGACGAGGCGAATATGCCACCCTACCTGGGCATCACTTTCTCAGCGCCAGCAACCGTGCTGGCGGGGTTAGGCTGCGTTCTATCAGCCAAGCCCACCGGCACGGACCCGCCGCGGGCGGAACTATTTGCCTCATCCGCCAACTCAGGCTCGACGACGTGGAGATGAAACTGACGACCTGATGGCGTTTTCAACCACCGTGGCCTCGGGGACCTTCCTGATTCTCCCAGGGTTCAGCGAGACGCACCCACTTGGAGCGAGCCTCTTCGGCTAAATCAGTCGCAGGATCGCGGCATAGGGCGCCGACGCGGGATACCCTCAAGAGATGACTGCCGCACATGATCTCGCCGTAGCAGCGGCTGCCGCCATCGCCTCCGCGACGGGCGTTGCCACACACGAAATCGCCCTCGTTTTGGGCTCCGGGTGGGGCGAAGCCGCCGGGCTCCTGGGCGACGAGGTCGCATCTATTGCCCCTGAAGACGTGCCTGGATTCAAGGCCGCGGCGGTTCCAGGCCACGGCTCCAACGTGCGGTCAATCCTGACGGCGTCCGGAACCAAAGTGCTCGTCCTGGGCGCGCGGCACCACTTCTACGAGAGCCGCGACGCGCAGGTCGTGGTGCACGGCGTGCGGACGGCGGCGGCTGCGGGCTGCCACACAATCGTCCTCACCAACGGGTGTGGGTCGACGCGAACCGACGTGGGCCCCGGCACTCCCGTGTTGCTCGCAGACCACATCAACTACACGGGCGCGACGCCACTCACGGGTGCCACGTTCATTGATTTGACCGACGTCTACTCACCGAGGCTGCGGGAACTCGCGCGCGAGTTAGACCCAAGCCTGCTTGATGGCGTGTACATGCAGTTCTCCGGGCCGCAGTACGAGACGCCCGCCGAGGTGCGCATGGCTGCAACGATGGGCGCGAACTTGATCGGCATGTCCACCGCGCTTGAGGCGATCGCCGCCCGCGAGGCTGGACTCGAAATCCTCGGAATCTCACTCGTCACCAACCTGGCCGCCGGAATATCTGGAGGCGAGCTCAACCACCAGGAAGTGCTCGATGCGGGCCGCGACGCGGGTCCACGCATCTCGCGCCTGCTGGCCGACATCGTGGGGAAGATCGCGTGAGCGCAAACCTCTTTGGGAGAGTCGAAGCCTGGATTGCTGACGACCCTGACGAGGAGACTGCCAGCGAGTTGAGCAATCTGTTGGCGCAGGCGCGCGCCAAGAAGAGCGGCCCCGGACCGCGCAGCGAGCTCGAAGACCGCTTCGATGGCCTCCTGCAGTTCGGCACGGCAGGCCTGCGCGGCACGCTAGGCGGCGGCTCCAACCGCATGAACCGCGCAGTGGTGATCCGTGCCGCCGCGGGACTCTCCCAGTACATGACCGACGCGCTCGCCGGGCCAGGGCGCGTGGTGATCGGGTACGACGCCCGCTTCAAATCCGACCAGTTCGCGCTGGATACCGCCGCGGTCATGGCAGCCGCCGGCCACGACACACTGTTGCTGCCGTCCGCGCTACCCACTCCGCTGGTCGCGTACGCCGTGCGCGCTCTCAGCGCCGACGCCGGTGTCATGGTTACGGCATCGCACAACCCGCCTCAAGACAACGGCTACAAGGTGTACCTCGGCGGCCGTATCGTCAACGACGCCGGTCAGGGCGCGCAGATAGTGCCCCCGCACGACGCAGCCATCGCATCGCGGATAGAAGACATCACGAGTGTCGAGTCCGTGGCGCGCGCGGACGCGGGCTGGACCGTCCTTGGTGAGAACGTCGCCGAGAATTACGTGCACACCGCCGCCGCATGCGTGGCGCCCCTGACTGACGAGAACAAGTCCACGCGCGCAACCACGCGGATTGTCGTCACTCCGTTGCACGGCGTCGGAGGCGCGACCATCCTGGCCGCACTCAAAGAAGCGGGATTCACGGACCTGCACATGGTGGCGGAGCAGGCTGACCCGGACCCCGCATTCCCCACGGTCGCCTTCCCCAACCCCGAAGAGAAAGGCGCGATGGACCTCGCGCTCGCCTTGGCCGATCAGGTCAACGCCGACGTCGTCATAGCAAACGACCCAGACGCGGACAGGTGCGCGGTGGCAACCAAGCTGCACGGGCGGTGGACCACGCTCCACGGAGACCAGATCGGGGGCCTCCTCGGAGAGCACATCGCCTCGCACGGGGCGCGTCTTCGAATGGCGCCAGGGTCGCAAACGCTCGCTAGCTCGATCGTCTCGTCGCAGTTGCTTGCCAAGATCGCGCACGCGCACGGCCATCGGTACGAGGCCACCCTGACGGGCTTCAAATGGATCTCGCGCGCCCCAGGCCTGATCTTCGGATACGAGGAGGCTCTCGGCTACTGCGTCGACCCCGCGGTGGTACGGGACAAGGACGGCATCTCTGCAGCGGTGGTGATCGCCGAGATGGTCGCGAGCCTCAAATCCAAGAACAACACCCTGGCCGACGCTCTGGGCTTCATCTCGCAGACATACGGCCATCACCTCAGCCGCCAGGTCGCGGCGAGGTTCGACAACACCGAGACGGTCCAGTCCACCATGAAGGCCCTCCTCACCCATCCGCCCACCTCGCTCGGCGGTTCACCCGTAGATTCGACGGATGACATGAGCAAGGGAATCGACGGACTGCCGGGCACCACGGGGCTGCGGCTCACCACCCGATCGGGAGCGCGTGTCATCATACGCCCGTCAGGGACCGAGCCCAAGGTCAAGGCGTACCTTGAGGTGATCGTTCCGGTGGATGGCTCGGACATTGCGAGAGCCGAGGCCATTGCGCAGACGCTCATGGCAGAACTCGAGTCAGACGTCCACTCAGCGCTCGGGCTCTAGAGCAGGGCCAGCCGCCACTGGTTCACCCATGAGCCGCTAGTGACCGACCGCGCGGCCATCGCTACTCCTCGATACCCATATACGCCTCGAATACGGCGTGGACAAGGGCTTGTCGCACGTCGTGCGGCTGGAATGCGGCCCATGCGGCGTCGAGAGTCGCGAGTTCGAGGTCGGCGAGCCCCCAGCCGGCTTCGGACGCGAGCAGCGACATCTCGCGCGACAGGGATGTTCCGGACATCAACCGGTTGTCTGAGTTGATGGTCACGGCGAAGCCCAAGTCGCGTAGGCGCGTAATGGGGTGCCCTGCAACGGACGGCGCTGCGCCCGTCTGTACGTTGGAAGACGGGCATAGTTCGAGGGGGATCCGGTTGTCGCGTACGAATGCAGCGACGGGGCCGAACACGGGCTCGTCTGACTCAAAGCCCTCGATGTCTTCGGGGATCCTGACGCCGTGGCCGATGCGGCGCGCGGCGCCCAGTCCGACGGCTTCTGAGATGCTCTCCACTCCCGCAGCTTCACCTGCGTGGATGGTGACGGGCACGTGCGCGTCGCGCAGCAGCGCGAACGCCTCCGCGTGCAGCGACGGCGGGAAGCCGTCTTCGGCCCCCGCGATGTCGAAGCCGACGCAGCACTTGCCGCGGTTGGCGACCGTGAGCTGTGCGATCTCGGTGCCACGGCTGGCGTGCCGCATGGCGGTCAGCAGCGCGGCGGCGTGGACCGTGTGACCGGCATCCGCCGCCTCGGCCACGCCAGCGTCTATACCCACCTGTACCGCCTCGACCACATGCTGAAGCGAGAGGCCTCCCTCGAGGTGCTGTTCTGGCGCGTACCGTAGCTCCGCGTAGATCGCTCCGTCGGCCGCCAGGTCCACCACCGCCTCGCGAGCCACGCGCGTGAGATTCTCGGCAGTCTGCATCACCGCGACCGTGTGGGCGAACGTCTCGAGGTACAACTCAAGGGTTCCTGAGCTCGCAGCCTCGAGGAACCATGCGCCCAGCTCGTCGGCATCGGTCGCGGGGAGCCAGTGGCCCGCCGCGGCGGCGAGCTCGATCATGGTGGCCGGGCGGAGTCCTCCGTCCAGGTGTTCGTGTAGCGCAATCTTGGGCAGGGAGGCGATTTGTGCGTCAGTAACGGTCATGCTTCCAAGGCTAATCCTTGCGCCGGGCGGCGGCGTCCGCGGGGCAGAATCATCCACGAGACGTGCGACCAGTTTCCGAGCGCGCGGAGCGCGGCCCCGCCATCGCGCAGCTGTTGGTCTGAAACCGCGTGAAGTGCGGCGTTGCCGGGCTCGTACGCAAGGAAGCCATCCTCCATGCGGTGCGTCAACAGGACCACGTGCCGCGGGATCACGGAGTCGAGTCCGCGCCCAGAGTCCCCCGACGCGTAGACCGGCACAGGGATGCCGTCGTTGATAGCCGCGGTCGCGTGCGACAAGAGCGCGCTGAGGTCCTCCCGGTCAGTGTCGTCCACGACCGCACCGCGAAAGCCGAGTCCTAGAAATCGGGTCTGGTTGTTGACGCGCCACGGCGGCGTCCCTAGCGAGCGGGGCCATGGCAAAAATCCCAGTCCCCGTCGCGTCGTCGACGCGTGGATGGACCGCTGCAACGCCCCCCACCTAGACTCAATCGAGGTGAGCGTGGCTGCGTTCGCCATGCGCTCGACCTCAGGTGGCCGATGGTTGTGAATGACCCTCCCACTGGCCACCCACACACCCACGAGCGGGTCGCCGATCATGAGCATCATCGCCATTGCCGCGGCGCCGCACGTGGTCGAATCCACCTGGCACGCCTCGGTTGCGCCCCACGCGACCGGCCCTGGCGTGGACCGGCCGACGGGATCCGTCGCGAGCGACTTCTCTGTGGCGCCCAGCGACTCCCAGGCGTGAGCAAACTCGATCACTACTGCGGCAGGGACGCCCGTGGCGAGCACGCGTTCGACGGGGCCGCGGGCGCTCGGATCAAGGTCGACCATGGCCTTGGATGCGGCAAATCGATCGTCCTCCGACAGGGCCGCCAGCGCGCGGGCGTGCGCGCGGTTGAAGACGTCGGCTCTGCCCTTGGAGCGCCGCTGAGTCAGCCCCAGGGCGCGTTCGCCACTCCAGCGTCGGCGTAGACCCAGCGCACGGCCTGCGCGCGCGAGCGCCGTTGTCAGTTGCCAGCCCATGAGTACGGCCGAATCTAGACCGGGTTCACCCGGTCGAGGATGATCGTGCGCTCCGGAGCTTTCGCGCCGATCGCGAGGGCCCCCTCGCCTCCGCACGCCTCGGCGAGCGCGGCGTGGGCACGGGCGAAGCGCGGTTCGTCATCCGAGTACAGGGTCATGATCGGTTCGCCCGCCTTGACAGTGTCGCCCAGTTGTTTGTGAAGGAATATCCCGGCGCCTTCTTGCACGTCGTCTTCCTTGCGCGCGCGGCCAGCGCCGAGACGCCAAGCGGCCACCCCCACTCCAAGTGCGTCCATTCGAGTAACGACTCCGTCAGCAGTGGCCGTGACGTCGTCAGAGTGCCGGGCCTTCTGCAGCGGCGCATCTGGATCGCCGCCCTGTGCCGAGATCATCGCCCTCCAGGAATCCATCGCCGTGCCGTCTGTCAGTGCGGCGGCTGGATCTTTCGCGGTCATGCCGGCTCGGTCCAGCATCTCGCGTGCGAGCGCAACGGTGAGTTCGACCACGTCGTCCGGGCCGCCGCCCGCGAGCACCTCGACCGACTCGACCACCTCAAGCGCATTGCCGATCGTGCGGCCAAGCGGCGTCGACATATCCGTGAGTAGCGCCGACGTGGTGACGCCGGCGTCGGTGCCAAGCGCGACCATCTCGCGCGCGAGCTCGCGAGCACCAGCGAGGTCCTTCATGAATGCGCCCGACCCCACCTTGACGTCGAGCACGAGCACGCCGGTTCCCTCAGCGATCTTCTTGGACATGATCGACGACGCGATAAGCGGGATCGACTCGACGGTTCCCGTGACGTCACGGAGTGCGTAGAGCTTCTTGTCAGCCGGCGCCAGTTCCGACCCTGCCGCGCAGATCACGGCCCCGACGTCTTCGAGTTGGGCGAGCATCTGCTCGGTGGTCACCTCGGCCTGCCAGCCGGGAATCGACTCAAGCTTATCGAGCGTTCCTCCCGTGTGCCCCAGGCCCCGGCCCGATAGTTGCGGCACCGCCAACCCGCACGAGGCCACGAGTGGTGCGAGCGGGAGCGTGATCTTGTCACCGACACCGCCTGTCGAGTGCTTGTCCGCGGTGGGACGCGAGAGGCTCGAGAAGTCGAGCTTCTCGCCCGTGTCGATCATGGCGTGCGTCCAGCGGGAGGTCTCGTGCATCGTCATACCGCGTTGCAGGATCGCCATCGCAAGCGAGGCCATTTGATAGTCAGCGACGGCGCCGCGCGTGTACGCGTCCACGACCCAGTCAATCTGAGCGTCGGAAAGGGCCCCGCCGTCTCGCTTGGTGACGATGACGTCAACCGCGTCGTGTTGCTCCGTCGTCATTCTTGCTCCAAGTGATCGGGCCCGAACGCGTCGGGCAAGAGCCTGGCTATTGTCGTGTGGCCGTGCTCGGAGTCAACGAGTAGACCGGGGCCGCCGTGCTCAAACAGCAATTGGCGACAGCGGCCACACGGGGTGAGTGGTGCTCCTTCACCGTCGACAGCCGCGAGCGCGACGAGCCTCCCGCCGCCTGTCGCGTGCAACTGAGAAACCACCGAGCACTCCGCGCACAGGGTGAGCCCGTAACTCGCGTTCTCCACATTGCACCCGGCGATTACGCGGCCGTCGGCGGTGAGGCCCGCTGCGCCAACCGGATAGTTCGAGTACGGCGCGTACGCGCTCTTCGCCACCTCGCGCGCCGCATCGCGCAGCGTCTCCCAGTTGATGCCCTCTGCGCTAGTCACTTCTTGTACGGCTTGCCCTCAGCCGCTGGCGGGCGCACGTGACCCACCACTCCTGCGACGGCGAAAATGGTGGCGAGATAGGGAAGCATGCTGATGAACTCGCCCGGAATGCTGGACCCGATAATTCCCAGGTCGCGGCGGAGTTGGTCCGCAAGACCAAAGAGCAGTGCCGCGGCAAGGGCTCCCTTGGGCGACCATCGACCAAGGATCATGGCGGCTAGCGCGATGTAGCCTTTGCCTCCGGTCATCTCCTTGCCGAACGCGAGACCCGCGGATACGGTGAAGAAGGCGCCGCCCAGTCCAGCGACTGCTCCTCCAAGAATCGTGTTGCGAATGCGCGTCCTGTTGACGTTGATTCCAACGGTGTCTGCTGCCTTGGGATGCTCGCCAACCGCACGCACCCTCAGGCCCCAGCGAGACTTGAAGAGCATCACGTGCAGCACCGCGACAACAGCGAACATGATGTAGATGAGCGGCGAATGGTCGAACAAGACCGGGCCGAGCACGGGGATCTGAGACAACAGTGGCACCGGCCACGCGTCGAGGCCCGTCGGCACGTTGAGCTCCGGATTCGTGCGCAGCACCGTTCCAAAGAAGAACCCCGTGAGCCCGATCACTAGCACGTTAAGCACCACACCGACCACAATCTGATCGACCCAGTAACGCACGGCGAACAACGCTAGAGCCGCTCCTACGAGCGCTCCGGCAACGGGCGCGGCGAGGATGCCTACCCACGGGTTTCCGGTCGCGCTCGCCGCTACAGCCGCGAGGAACGCCCCGAACAGAAGCTGCCCCTCGATCGCGATATTGATGACACCGGATCGCTCGCAAATCATGCCCGCAAGGGAGCCAAGTACCAGCGGCCCCGCGAAGACCAACCCTCCAGCGAGGAGCCCTGTCAGGTTGATGTTGGTGGTTTCCTTGCCCGCCCCGGCCCAGAGCAGCAGGGCGAGGACAATCGCCAGTCCGAAGAACGACGGCAGCCAAGCACCAATGAGTCGGCGATTCCACACCGACCACGCCGAGAGTCCGGCGAGGCCGCCCGCAATCAGGGCGAGCGCCGTGGCCCATGACCGCGACGGCAGGGAGAAGTCGGGAATGGCGAACGCGTCAGAGTCGCGTGCGAGGTGGAACGACGTGTCCACTCCCGCCGCGGAACCGAGCCCGAACGCGAACAACGCGATGAGCGCGACGGCCCCGTAGATAATTGGCGCTTTCCAACTTCGCGGTGCGATCAGGGCGCCGTCCTCGACCTTGGGCGCGGGCTTCTGCGCCACCGCGGTCACGAGGTCACCACTTCCTCGCGCACCGGCTTGGGCAATCGGAACAGGAACCTCACCAACGGCGGGGCGGCGATGAACAGCACAATGAGCGCCTGAATCACGAGCACAATGTCACTCGGCAAGCCGGCCTGTATTTGGAGCGTCGGGCCCGCGGCCCGCAACGCGCCAAACAAGACTGCAGCGAGCACCGTGCCAAGAGGCCGGGAACGGCCCAGCAGCGCGACGGTAATCGCATCGAACCCAAAGCTAGCCGCGATGCCCTCCGTTAGGGCTTTCTCCGTGCCCAGCACCTGGGCGGAGCCAGCAAGGCCCGCGAGGGCGCCGGCGATGATGAAGACCAGGATGTACGCGCGCCCGACGCTCATGCCCGCGGTCTTAGCGGCGTTCGGGTTGGCGCCCACCGCGCGGAACTGGAAGCCCCACGTGGATCGCTCCATGAGCCACCACACGCCCCATGCGGCAAGGAGTGCGAGCAGGAAGCCCACGTGCAGGCGAATGTTGATGTCGTCAACCCATCCGAACATGAGCGGGTACTGCGCTGCCTCGTCGACGATGGGCGACTTGGGGAAGTCGCTGTTCGGGCGCTGGAAAGAATCCTGTTGGAGCGCAAACCGAATCAGGTTGAGTGCGATGTAGTTAAGCATGATCGTGGTGATGACCTCGTGTGCGCCCGTCTTCGCCTTCAGGAGGCCGGGGACGAAGCCCCACAAAGCACCGCCGATCGCGGTACCGAGCACAGCGAGCAAAAGGTGCAGGCCCACGGGCAGGTGCCAGGCGAACCCGATGTAGCCACCGAGCAGGGCTCCCATGATCATCTGGCCCTGTGCTCCAATATTGAACAGGCCCGCCCGGAAGCCGACGCCCAGGCCCAGGCCCGCAAAGATCAGCGGCGTGGCAACCGTCAGCGTCTGGGTGAGCGGCAACATTCTGTCCGCGAACGTCTCCCCACCTGCGTTGAAGATGGCGCCCTCGAACATCGCGGTGAACGTCCCGCCGATGACATCGCCAGCGGCGGAGAACCAGTCGCTTGGACGAGCGAAGAAGTGGCCGGCGGCCTCTGCAACGGTCGGGTCGACAGCGATCACCAGGAGGCTTCCCAGGAGCAGCGATGCCAGAATCGCCACCGCGACAACCAGCGACGAGCTCTGGGTGATCTCCGTCAGAACCGAACGGAAGTTGCGTGCTGGCTTCTTGGTGGTCATGCCCTAGCTCCCTCGGTTGCGCCGGCCATCATGAGTCCAAGTTTGTCGCGGCTCGTGGTGGGCGGGACAATGCCGACAACTTGCCCGTGATACATGACGGCGATTCGATCGGCCAGCGCCGTGACCTCGTCGAGTTCACTCGAGACGATGAGGACGGCGACTCCGGAATCCCGCTCGGCGATTATTCGCTTGTGCACAAACTCGATAGAGCCCACGTCGAGCCCGCGCGTGGGTTGCGAGGCAATAAGGAGCTTGAGGGGACGCGAAATCTCGCGGGCGAGCACTAGCTTCTGCTGGTTTCCACCGGACAGCGATCCGCCGGTCGCCCGCGGACTCGTGGTCCGCACGTCGAACTCCTCGATGAGCCGCGCAGCGTGCTCGACAATTTGGTCCATCTGGAGTGCGAGGCCGCGCGCGAATGGGGGCTGATCGTGCACATCTAGGACAAGGTTGTTTTCGAGCGTGAAGGTGGAGACTATGCCGTCCTCGGTGCGGTCCTCGGGAACAAACCCGACGCCCGAGAGCAGCACTTCTTTGATGGACTTGCCGGTGATGACCTCGCCGTCGAGCTTGGCCCGACCAGACACCGGTCGCGACAGCCCGAGCAGGGCCTCCGTGAGTTCCGTCTGCCCATTGCCTTGGACCCCCGCGATCGCGAAAATCTCGCCTGCATGAACATCGAACGACACGTTGCGGAGCTGCGCAACGCCGGCCTCATCAATGACGCTCAAGCGAGACACCTCAAGCATGGCCTTTCCGGGCTTCGCCTTCGACTTGTCGACGGTCATCGAGACGTCGCGCCCAACCATCAAGGACGCGAGCTTCTCACGCGTGGCGGAGGGCTTGGCTGTCCCCACCACCTTGCCGCGGCGAATCACGGTGACCGTGTCCGCGACAGCCTTGACCTCGCGGAGCTTGTGGGTGATGAGCACAATCGCGGTCCCAGACTTGGCGAGCTCCTTGATGATTCCGAGCAGTTCATCGGTCTCTTGAGGGGTCAGGACGGCAGTGGGCTCATCGAGGATGAGCACCTTGGCGTCACGGGACAGGGCCTTGATGATCTCTACGCGTTGCTGAGCTCCGACGGGCAGGTTCTCGACGACAGCGTCGGGATCGACGTCGAAACCAAACTTGGTGGACAGCTCGTTGACGCGGCGGCGGGCGGCGTCAAAGTCGAGCATCCCGCCCCGACCGCTGTCCTCGTGGCCGAGCATCACATTCTCGGCCACGGTAAACGGGGGCACCAGCATGAAGTGCTGGTGGACCATGCCGATGCCTGCGGACATCGCGTCGCCGGGGCCGTCGAAGTCGACAGCTTTTCCGTCGAGGAGGATCTGGCCTGCATCGGCGTCGTACAAGCCGAACAGCACATTCATGAGCGTTGACTTGCCTGCGCCATTTTCGCCGAGCAGCGCGTGCACTTGACCTGGCTCAACTACTAAGTCAATTGCGTCATTGGCGGTGAACGCCCCGAATCGCTTGGTGATGCCCTTTAATTCGAGTTTCACGTCCAGCCTCCGCTCGCTCGCGCAATCGATGGTGCTTCGTGCCAGTCAAACACGAGGGGCGTGCTGCGGTCTACGCAGCACGCCCCTCGCTTGATCTACTTGTTACTACTTTGTGGCGATAGCGCCCGATGCGATTCCGGCGATCAGATCGGCGAAGTCACCGGTGATGCCGGCCAGTCCAACACCATCGTTCTCCAGCGTTCCGATGTAGGCGGAATTCGAGAAGCCCGAAGCCGACGTGGCCTCAGAAACGGTCTCGAACACGGCTGCACCGATCTGCTTGAGCACGGAACCGTAAATAACGTCCGCATACTCAGGTGCGGTCAGCGTCCAGTCGGAGTCAACTCCGATGATCTGGATGCCAGCCTCTTGTGCCGCCTGCGCAGTACCAAGGCCAACCGGTCCAGCGACGGGCAGAATGATATCCGCGCCCTGCTCGATGAATCCGGTACCGAGGGTCTGACCAACGGTCTGGTCAGCGAAGCCCGAGTCAACGGAACCTGCCTCGCCGTCCCAACCGAGAACGGCTACAGAGGCGCCCATTTCAGCGTTGTAGTGGTTCACGCCGAACAGGAAGCCGTCCATGAAGTCGGTGACTCCAGGGAAGTTTCCGCCGCCGAACGTGGCGACCGTTCCGGTCGTGGAGTGGCCCGCGGCGGCGTAGCCCGCGAGGAACGCGGCCTGGTCCGTTGCGAACAGCAGCGACTTGACGTTGTCATACTCGATCGGGCCGTCGGCGCCGAAGAACGCTGCGTCGACGATTGCGAAGTCCTGGTCGGGGTTAGCGATCGCAGCAGCCTGCGTTGCGTCCGCCAGCAGGAATCCGACCGTAATGATCAGGTCGCACTCGGCCGCGATCATCGCGTCGATGTTGGGCGAGTAGTCGGCGTCATCCGTCGACTCGGCTGTCGTGATTTCCACGCCGAGCTCATCCTGAGCACGCACGAGGCCTTCATAGCCGGACTGGTTGAATGACTTGTCGTCGAAGCCGCCAGAGTCAGACACCATGCATGCCTTGTAGGCATCCTCGACAGGAGCAGTGGTGGTGTCCGTCGGGTCCGGAGTCTCTTCCGGGGCCGCCGAGCATGCCGCAAGCGCGATTGCGGCGGTAGCCGCGACAGCGCTGATACGCATCATGTTCTTCATTTGAGTTTCCTCATTCAGTTGTATCGTGCCTGTTTAACGCCAGGCCTATGCGTATCTCCATGCTACGTCCGGACGTTGCGCGTGCGGTGGAAAATGTGGAACGAATGACAGCTGGCAGATAACGATTTGGCCAACGCCGTGCGCCCGAAATCTGCGGCCGACAGTCGCGTCAACCTAAAACGTCGGCGACAGCCTTGACTCGCTGGGCGGCATCAAGGCCGAGAATCAGGATCGCATCCGGCGTCTCGACAACGGCAACATTGTCCAATCCGACTACCGCCACCGGCTTGGTCCCGCCAACCACCAGGGCGTCTGTGGCGTCTACCAGCGTCACAGACGCATCGCGGGATATGCGGACAACCCCGTCGCCTCCCGGCTCGACGAGATCGGCCAACGCAGCGAAGTCACCCACGTCGTGCCAATCGAGCGAAGCGGGCACAACGCTCACGCCACCCTCGGCCGCGACAGGCTCAGCAATCGCGTGATCGATGGCGATTTTGGTGAGGCCGCCCCAGATGCGCTCAAGCGCCGCGCCCCGCTCGGTCCCGTCCCATGCGGCGGCGAGCTCCGTCACTCCGGCGTGCATTTCCGGCATGAGCCGCTCCACATGTCCAAGCAGCACGTCCGTTCGCACCACGTACATGCCCGCGTTCCAGAAGAAGTCGCCCTGCTCGAGCATCTGCGTCGCTGTCACTTGGTCGGGCTTCTCCGTGAATGCCGCGACGGCCAGCACGCCAGCGTGGTCCGCCCGCTCGCCCTCAGCTCGCATGTAGCCAAATGCGGTGGACGGTTCAGTCGGCTCGATGCCAATAAGCACGATGCCGCCGTCCTTGGCGGCCTGCGCTGCGAGCCTGACTGCCGCTGCGAAAGCCGCGGGTTTGCGAATCACATGATCTGCGGCGAACGAGCCCATGACGCGCGAGCCGTGCCGATGCTGGATGACCGCAGCTGCCAAGGCGATCGCGGCCATGGAGTCGCGGGGGCTGGGTTCGGCGAGAACGTCTTCGGCCTCGACATCCGAGAGTTGCTCGCGGACGGCGTCGACGTGCGACTCGCCGGTCACCACGATCACGCGCTCAGCCAACGGCACTAGCCGCGCTTCCGTGTCCTGGATGAGACTGCTGCCGGTGCCAAGCAGGTCGAGCAGGAATTTGGGCCGGTCGGGCCGGGACAATGGCCACAGCCTGCTGCCTACTCCGCCTGCCGGAACTACGGCGACGAAGCCGTCGATGTGGCCTGGTGCGCTTGTGAGGGACGTCATGCACACAAGACTAGGATGTAATGACCGATGTAACGCCTATGCAGGGAGTCAGAGTGTCAGCCACGCACACCCTCTATCGAGGGCAGCCTGGCATGTGGATGTGGCTTGCCCACCGCGCCACCGGCGTGGCGATCTTCTTCTTCCTCCTGGTCCACATCACTGACACCGCGCTCGTGCGGGTCTCCCCCGAGGCCTACAACGAAATCATCGCCACCTACAAGACCCCAATCATGGGCGTAATCGAGGCTGGCCTTGTCGCTGCGATCATCTTTCACGCGTTCAACGGGCTACGCATCGTGGCCATCGACTCCTGGCTGTGGGCCGCACGCAAGCAGGCTGTGCTGAGCATCACCGTGTGGGCCATCTGGGTCATCCTGATGGCTGGCTTCCTGCCACGCCACCTCGGCCACGTGTTTGGGGCCGAATAGTGAACGCCCCCACGCGGGTCCCGCCCCGCTTTCGCCGCGCGCAGCCATCCCACTCGAACTTCGAGAAGTGGGCCTGGCTGTTCATGAGGATCAGCGGCGTCATCCTGGTAACGCTGATCTTCACCCACCTCTTCTTCAACCTGTGGTGGGGCGACGGCGTCAACGCGATCGACTTCGCGTTCGTCGCGGGCAAGTGGGCAAGCCCTGTCTGGCAGTGGTGGGACGTCGTGATGCTGTGGCTAGCGATGATTCACGGCACCAACGGCATGCGCGTTCTGGTCAACGACTACGCCCGCCGGGCGTGGACCAACAAACTTCTCAAGGCGGCACTCGGCGTTGGCTTCACCATCACCGTCGTCCTTGGCACGCTCGTCATCTTCACGTTCGACCCGTGCCCCGCTGGCGGCGAGACCGAAAGCCTGCCCAGCTTCTGCCACACCATTACTGACTAGCCCGGATTCAACGAGGAGACTCATGGCCAAGCACGAATACGACGTTGTCATCGTGGGCGCTGGCGGTGCCGGAATGCGCGCCGCCCTCGAGTCATCGCCGCGGGCCAAGACCGCTGTGCTGACCAAGCTCTACCCCACCCGCTCGCACACAGGAGCGGCCCAGGGTGGCATGGGTGCCGCCCTCGCCAACGTAGAGGACGACAACGCCGAGTGGCACACCTTCGACACCGTCAAGGGCGGCGACTACCTGGTCGACCAGGACGCTGCCGAGATTATGTGCAAAGAGGCCGTGGACGCCGTTCTCGACCTCGAGAAGATGGGCCTGCCATTCAACCGCACGCCCGACGGCAAGATTGATCAACGTCGCTTTGGCGGCCACACCCGTGGGCACGGAGAGGCGGCTGTCCGCCGCAGCTGCTACGCCGCGGACCGCACCGGTCACATGATCCTGCAGACGCTCTACCAACAGTGCGTCAAACAGAAGGTTGAGTTCTACAACGAGTTCTACGTCCTTGACCTCATCCTCGACAAGGACCCGCAGGCCACCCGCAAGGGTTCTGCCGTCGCCGTCACCGGCGTGGTCGCGTACGAGCTCGCGACCGGAGAGATCCACGAGTTCGCCGCCAAATCTGTCATCTTCGCCACGGGCGGCGCAGGCAAGGTCTACAAGACCACGTCGAACGCCCACACGCTCACCGGCGACGGCATGGCGATTGCGCTGAGAGCCGGGATTCCTCTCGAGGACATGGAGTTCTTTCAGTTCCACCCGACGGGCCTCGCCGGCCTCGGGATTCTCTTGAGCGAGGCCGCACGTGGCGAGGGTGCCATCCTGCGCAACTCCGAGGGCGAGCGCTTCATGGAGCGCTACGCGCCCACCATCAAGGACCTCGCGCCGCGCGACATGGTCGCGCGTGCCATGTCCAACGAGGTGCGCGAAGGCCGCGGATGTGGCCCGCACAAGGACTACGTACATCTGGACCTCACTCACCTTGAGCCGGCGCACATCGACGCGAAGCTGCCCGACATCACCGAGTTCGCGCGCACGTACCTGGGCGTCGAGCCCTATACCGAGCCCGTGCCCGTGTACCCCACTGCTCACTACGCCATGGGCGGCATCCCGACCAACGTGAACGGCGAGGTGCTGCGCAACAACACGGACATCATTGGTGGTCTGTTCGCAGCAGGCGAGTGCGCCTGCGTCTCCGTCCACGGCGCAAACCGCCTCGGCACCAACTCGCTACTAGACATCAACGTCTTCGGGCGCCGGGCAGGCATCGCTGCCGCGGACTACGCGCTGGACGCCAAGGCAGCGACCCTTCCGCTCAGGGACGATGCGGCAGCGGCCGTGTTCAAGACGGTCGACGCGCTGCTGGAGTCGGTCAACACTCGCCACAAAGAGGGTGCAGAAACCGAGCGCGTCGCTGACGTGCGCAAGGCACTGCAGGAAACCATGGACCGCAACGTCCAGGTGTTTCGCACTGATGACAGCCTCCATGAAGCCCAGGCCGCGGTTGCGGTTGTTCGCGAGCGGTTCTCGAAGGTCGCGATCCACGACCAGGGTGCCCGCTATAACACGGACCTGCTGGAGGCGATCGAGTTGGGCTTCCTCATCGACCTGTCCGAGGTGATCATCGCTGGCGCCCTCGCGCGTACGGAAAGCCGCGGCGGCCACTACCGCGAGGATTTCCCCACCCGCGATGACCAGAAGTTCATGCGCCACACCATGGCGTACGTGAGCGCCAAGGGCGTGAAGCTCGACTACAAGCCGGTGACGGTCACCAAGTATCAGCCCATGGAACGCAAGTACTAGGAACGCACGGAGAGCCGATGACTGCCACCGACACCGCGACGCCCGGAACCACGGACGTTCCGCAAACATTTCAGGTCGAACTCAAGGTCCGCCGCATGGACCCCGACGGCAACAACAGCCGCGCGCCCGGCGAAGAATACTGGGAGCACTTCGCCCTAGAAATGTTCTCAACCGATCGCGTGCTTGACGCGCTACACAAGATCAAGTGGGAGCAGGACGGCTCGCTCACGTTCCGCCGCTCCTGTGCGCACGGCGTTTGCGGCTCTGACGCGATGCGCATCAACGGCAAGAACCGGCTGGCCTGCAAGGTGCTGCTCAAGGACCTCAATCTCAACCAGCCGATCACCGTCGAGCCCATCCTTGGCCTTCCCATTGTCAAAGATCTGACGGTTGACATGGAGCCATTCTTTGCGTCCTACCGTGAGATCATGCCGTTCCTGATGCCGAGCGGGGACCAGCCTGCGCGCGAGCGCCTGCAGTCCCCCGAGGACCGCGCAAAGTACGACGACACGACCAAGTGCATCCTTTGCGCCGCGTGCACGTCCTCGTGCCCGGTGTTCTGGACCGACGGCCAGTTCTTTGGCCCCGCCGCGATCGTGGGAGCCCATCGCTTCATCTTTGATTCGCGCGACGAAGGCGAGTGGGAGCGACTCGAAATCCTCAACGACAAGGCGGGCGTGTGGAAATGCCGCACGGTCTTCAACTGCACCGAGGCGTGCCCGCGCGGAATCCAAGTCACCGAGGCGATCTCTCAGGTGAAGAAGGCGCTTACTACCGGACAGATCTAGCCGGCGCGCCCGTCGGGGGCAGAGTTACACGGCTGGGGAGTTTGCCAGCTCACGCAACTTTGCGTAGCGCATCCAGATTCCTACGGAATCCGCGAATCCCGCAGGCGAGACCCACGCGAATCGCAGGTCCGGGCTGTTGGTGTTCAAGCGAATCAGTCCCGGTTGGCCGCCGTCTTCGCGGATCACATACGGCTCAAGCACGTCGTAGATGGTGCCATCCTCGTTGAAGATCGCGACTAGTCCGTCCACAATGATGCGGTCGCCCACCGTGGTCGTGGCCTGAGAAAACACCTCTAGGCACTCCTGACCCGTGGCGGGGATGAGGGCCTCCACGGGCTCACCGCCAATTTGCTGGCCCGCCCCGCAGTCGGAGTTGACCTCCGGGCCGGCAAGCCAGAGTGCCCCACGCCAGTCCTCTTCGACATGCTGCCAACCGGTCAAGACGTGGACGTCCTCGGCCGTGAAGCCCTCAGGAAGCGGGAGCTCGAAGGGGGCCGACTCCCCCGGTCGCACCACGATAGGGATGGTGGTCGACTCGTTTGCCACGCCAATAACAATTCCCCACGCGCCCGACGTCTCCCGCTGCACCGTCACAATCTGGCCGGGCCCGGCGGTCGCTTCAGGTCCATCATCTTCGTTCAGAACCGAGAGCGTGGGAGCTGCTCCACGGTACTGCACTAATCCACGGACAACGCCGTCCCGGACGGAAAGCGTCTCGGGAAGCACGTGCACTCCAGCACCGTCTCCTAGCGCCGGCAACTCGGGTCCCTCGTACCCTGTCGCCGTGGCGGACTGGCCGCCGTAAACCTCGTTCGAGCGAGTAGGCCGGTGAGGCAGCGACCGCAGCAGCAGTTCGAAGCCCAGCGGAATCTCCACGCGTTCATAGATTTCTTCGGCGTCAAACTCCGCTGCGATGACCCACACCTCGCTGACCCCATCCGCGGGAAGGCCGTTCTTGCAGCTCAGCCCTTCGCCAGACGGACCAACAACGGCGACCCGGAGCGCGTAGTCCTGCGCCGCGTAGTCGAAATAGCAGCCTAGATTGAGGCCAGACACCTCGGGCGCCTCGTCGGCCCGGGTGTGCTCGGAGCCTCCGAAGTACCAGGCCCCCGCGGCGAGTAACTCTCGATGCACGTGCGCGAGCGTCTCACGACCCGCGCGGATTGACCCCCACCGGGCGGCGTCGTAGCAGCGGCTCTGCGGCGCCTCAAAGAGGTCGCATTCGTAACTGCGCAGACCGACCGCCGCCAGATTGATGTATTCCAGCACATCCGCAGCGGGCGGCGGCGGCTGGGCTTCGCGGTACGGATCTTCGTATGGGTCGCTACATGCGGACAGCGCCAGAACGCCCGTCAGTGTGGCCGCTGTGGCAAACCGTGCTGTTCGCATATTCCGACGTTAGGCGGTCGCGGCCCAAAACGCACTATCCGCGCGCGGGAAGGAGGCCCAGCTTGTCGTAAACTCGCTCGAGCGTTCCCTGCGCGATCGTCTGCGCTTTCGCAGCTCCCTCGGCAAGAACGGCATCCAGCTTGTCCGGAGACTCAAGCCAGTCCATCGCGCGGTCGTGGATTGGGGTGACGTAGTCGACGACGACTTCCGCAAGGCCCACCTTGAGGTGACCGTACATCTTGCCGTGATACTCGGCCACGATTTCTTCCACGGTCCTGCCCGTGAGGGCCGAATAGATTGTCAACAAGTTCGAGACTCCCGGCTTGTTCGCTCGGTCGAACACGATCTCAGTGCCCGTGTCCGTGACCGCAGACTTAATGCGTTTGGTGATGACCTTGGGGTCGTCAAGCAGTTCGATGATGCCCTGTGGGCTTCCGGACTTGGACATCTTCGACCTGGGGTCCTGGAGATCATAAATCTTGGCGGTCTCTTTGATGATGTGCGGATCCGGCACAGTCGCGGTGCCGTCACCGAATCGCGAGTTGAGACGCTGCGCCAGGTCGCGCGAAAGTTCGAGATGTTGGCGTTGGTCCTCGCCCACGGGAACGCGCGCTGTGTCATACAGGAGGATGTCCGCAGCCATGAGGACCGGGTACGCAAACAAACCGACGTTGGAGGCCGACTCGCCCTGCTTGGCGGCCTTGTCCTTGAACTGGGTCATGCGGCTGGCTTCACCAAAGCCGGTGAAGCAGTTGAGTATCCACGCAAGCTGCGTGTGCTGTGGCACGTGGCTTTGCACGAACAGCAGCGACCGCTGGGGGTCAACGCCCGCGGCGAGGAACTGGGCCGCGGTGCGACGCGTCCGTTCCCGCAGGAGGGCCGGGTCCTGCGGCACCGTGAGCGCATGCAGGTCGACTACCGCGTAAATCGCGTCGTGGGTGTCCTGAAGCTCCACCCAGTTGGTGAGCGCGCCAATGTAGTTGCCGAGGTGGAGGCTGTCGGACGTCGGCTGCATGGCCGAGAACACGCGAGGCTTCATGCGTGCCATTGTTCCAGGTCCGTGGGCATTCGCGGGTCACGTTTGGGTCGTGCCGCCGCGATCCGGCCCCTAGGTGGCGTCTGGGTCGAACGGTGCAGGCGCGCTTGCACTCCGAGCGGTCGCGCTTGTACGCTTCGCCGGGCCTGTGGGTCGTGTCGTCACGCTAGGCGCAGGGTCGTCTGCCATAACATCGCGGACGATGCGGCGCGGGTCGTACTGGCGGGGGTCCAGCGAGGCGAGGTCGGCATCGCCCAGTTCGGTGCGCACCGACGACTCTGCGTCGCGGGTGAAATCCCGAGCCTTGCGCACTACGGCACGGAATTGCGCAGCGTACTTGGGGAGGCGCTCCGGGCCAACAATCACAAGCGCGATCACGAGGATCACCAGGATCTCCGCGCCGTTGATGTCGAACATGACTCAATTGTGCCGCGCGACGGCGCCGCCGCGCCAGCCGGAGCTACTCGGAACCGTCTTCGAAGACGATGTTGACGTTGGCCGTCAGTTCGATAGAGACCGTCGTGACGGTGCCGTCGTCAGAGATTTCGAGAACAACCACGTCGCCCGGTGCGTGCGCGCGGATCGCCACCACCAGCTCCGATGGCCGCGTCACGGGCCGGCCATCGATCGAGATGATGATGTCGCCGGCCCGGAGGCCAGCAAGGTCTGCGGGGCTGCCGGGGACGACGGCGCGGACTCCTGCCGCGGGATCGTCTTCGATGATGCGCACGCCCTGGCCCAGGTACGTCTCGTCCAGGAGGACGCCGACCACCGGGTATGTGGCCTCGCCGGTCTCAATGATCTCTTCGGCAGTGCGTCGCGCCTGATTGGACGGAATCGCGAAGCCGAGACCAACCGAGCCGGCGCCCGAAGCCTGCGTCGCCCCCGGAAGGGCGGCGACGGCAGAGTTGATGCCGATGACTTCCCCGACCGCGTTCACCAGCGGCCCGCCAGAGTTACCTGGGTTGATCGCCGCGTCCGTCTGAATGGCGTCGATGAACGAGCCTCCGCCGGAACCGCCTACGGGCCGGTGGAGGGAGCTCACAATGCCCGTTGTCACGGTCGCGTCGAGGCCAAGGGGCGAACCGATCGCTATCACCGGGTCGCCTACGACGAGCGCGCTCGAGTCTCCAAGGACCAGCGGCACCAGGCCCTCGCGGTCGACTTTAACTACGGCAAGATCGTAGTCGGCGGTGCTGCCCACCACGGTGCCGGTCTCGACTTCGCCGTCCGCGTAGACGATGCGCACTGTGCCGTCGCTGGATGCGACCACATGATGATTGGTCAGTATGTAGCCGTCGGCGTGAATGACGAACCCGGAGCCCGAAGCAATGATGGCGCCGCCGTTGGTCGAGTCGATCGCCACCACCGAGGGCAAGGCGGCCGCCGCAACGGCTGCGACGGAACCCTCTGGACGGTCAAACTCGGTGCTGCTCACGGTGCCGGGGAGATCGACGGACGTTCGGGCATTGTCCGCGATTAGGTAAGCGCCCACCCCACCGAGCGCGCCCACCACCAAGGCAAGGCTCAGGATCAGCGCAATCCAGCCGGGGCTTACGCTCAGCGATTGGCGGTCGTTGCGTCCGGCGCCGTCGGTTGCGAGAGTCGGAACGATGACGGGCGTCGTGAGCGCGGCCGGCGCGCTCACGACGGCGGCGACCGGTTGCTTCGCTGGCACCACGCTAGCGGGGGTCTTGCCGTCGCCGGGGGGCGCAAAAAGACTGTCATCCATGCAAGGGTCCTCCTCTAGTCGCCAACGATGGCGCTTGTGATGGAGTCGAAGCCGTCACCGATGCGCTCGATCACACTCGGATCCTCACCATCGGGAAATTCTTCGGCAATATCTTCGAGCACCTCAAGCGCGCACTCGCACCCAAGAGTGACCACGGTGTCGCCGGCTTCGAAAACAATCCTTGCGGGCTCCTCACGCACCACGAACGACTCCAGGTCCCCGGTGCTGCCAGGCCCAAAGGTCTCGCCAATGCCCACGGGAAGCCGTCCGTGCTGCTCGGTCACCGTCACCGTTTCGAGTCCGCTGAGGATGCGCGCCACGAGCACCGTCGAGCCGTCTTCAGCCTGAAGCAGCATCGCCTCGATAGGAACTAAACCGCTGGATTGCCATTCCGGGTGTAGCCACGAGTTCAGGTGCTCGCCGGTGCGCATGCTCGGGGCGTTCATGTACTGCACACTTTGACCTGCGACGGGAGACGCGCCGTCAAAGTCGAGGCGGGCCTCACTGGGCGCACCCAACATGTAGAGGCCGCCGAGCCCAAGCCCCCCAGCGATGACGGAGACGCTCACGACCAACGCGACATTGATGCCAGGACCCTTCGATACTTTCTGGTGGCGGCGGGGCTCAACCTTCGCGATTTCTGCGATGCGGTCGCGATCCAGCAGTGTACGAGCAAAGGACATGTCGATGCCGGTGCCGGACGTTTGGAGTGCGGCGCGCTCCTTGCGAAGCTGCTCCCATTCGCTGCCGCACTCGTCGCAGTCTGCGAGGTGCGCCATGGCGCCGTACGTGTCGGCGCGCGAAAGCCTGCCGTCTACGAGATCGTGTATCCGGTTTCCGAGGTGACGGGCTGTCACACTGCTCCCTCCGAGGGAGCACGGTGCGCTAGGGATTCACGGAGTTTTGCCCGCGCCCGCGAAAGCCGCGAGCGGACGGTGCCCATCTTGATCCCCAGAGTTGCCGCAATCTCCTCGTAGGAGAGGCCTTCGATGTCGCTCAGCACCACAGCCGCGCGGTACTCGGGCTGCAAGTCCCCGAGTGCGTCGATGATGTCGTCTCCAAGGTTTCCCATGTCGAAGGCATCTTCAGGCTGGCCGCTGCGCTCATGACGATCGAAAGAGTCCGATGTCGCGACGCCGTCGGCGTTGTCCCCCATCCAGTCGAACCGGATGCGCTTTTTGCGGCGCACGCGGTCAAGGAAGAGGTTGGTGGTGATGCGGTGCAGCCAACCCTCGAAGGTGCCGGGCTTGTACTGGGACAACGAGTTGAAGACGCGGACGAACACATCTTGTGTGAGGTCTTCCGCGTCATGCGGGTTGCCGGTGAGGTGCAGCGCCAAGCGGTAGACCCGGGGAGAGTGATCGCGGACGATCCCTTCCCACGTGAGGTCCGGAATTGCCGGGGCTGTGACCTGGTCGCTGAGCGCGACGGGACGCGCAGGTACTTGCTGCATCTGCGTCTCCATGTCTGCTCAACGGTTCTGGGTACACCCATGTTCCCACGAATACACGCGAACGCGGTATCGCCCGCGCGGATGATTCCGCGACGCTACATATGTTCTGATTCTTGCACGGCGGCTTCGCGACAACCACTGCCCCTCCCGACCGCATCACGCGGTGGCTCCTATACGGCGGGGGCGTATTGGCGGCGGTTTCCGTCAGCCCCGCAACATTCGAAGCACTTCACACCCATGCCGAAATTGCGGCATGATCAACACACACCCCGTGTCCGGGAAAGCGGGGTTGGCTCCAACTGTCACCAGTTCCTGCACCAGCCCCCATCGCTATTGCGATCAAGGCGGCCGGCGGGACCAAGTAGCCCGTTTCGCCCTCGTGACCCTCAGAACGACGAACCGCCTCGATTTCAGCTACGGCAAGTCTGCAATGATCTTGGGCAAGTCACGTGCGACTGCCCGTAACAGACGCGCCATCCCCGCGACACGAAGCGGATCTGTGCGGGACCCAAGTTCCGAAACGCGGTGCACGTCCGTCATCTTCACGAGCTTTCGCTTCCCACGCACGTCTCTTCGCACCCACGCTGCGATGTGCCCTCGTTCCCATACAACTTCGATATCGAGTTCGCTACTGCTGAACTGAATCGCTGCCGCCCCACCGTTGACCGCAGAAACCGACACCGACGTCGGCACAAACCCGGCCTCCGAAAGAGCCCCGCGGGAGATGCGCACAAAACGACGCATTTGCCGCGGAAGCCTCCTCCTCGTTAAGTCTGCCCACCGATCTCGATCGTTCATCCCGATAGCACCAGCGCCCATTGATTAACCCACCGATATCCGTTGGCTTCAAGATATGCAATCTCGGAATACAAGGCCGTGCCTTCTTGAATCGCGATCCTTGGCGTTGTCGTCAGGACCCGGTCCGCATTCGCAATCGTGGTGTTCAAGAATCGAGTATTGGCGGCGGCCCGAGCACCCCGCGTCGTCCAATTCCAGGCATTACCCACATTGAAGTAGCTGGCGCCTGTCGCGCGGGCGCGGTCTATATAGATGGGATAGGTCCCCAATTGTGTCGTGCCGGTTGCCCCGAGATTGGCAGTCGTGCGACTCACTGTTAAGGCAGTTCCAGCTGCCAATCCACTCGCTGCGGAGAGCGCTACCGACTCGGTTGTAATTTTCCCGATGTCCATACTAAGTTCGTATAGTTCGTCGTCTGGGCCAACGGGCCCGAAATAGTACCCTCCCGGAACGTATCCGCCATTTCCTATGGTGGCAGCCCCGCATGTTGTTGCAGCTAATTGTGGCCCCATGCCTCCCGCATAGTTGAAGGAGCATCGGGCAAAGTTTATGACGCCGAGACCTGCGTTCCCCACGCCGACCCAGAAGTTTGTGAAGCCCCATCCCGCGATCGATAGCCCTTCGACGAACCCCAGGCGCTCGTTGAAGTCTCCCGCGGGAATATCGTTTGAGCATCCGTCGTACCAAGAAAACGTCCCACAGTCGAACGCCTGATCTTCCGAAGGCTGCGTCGAGCTACCGGCCCCTCCGGAGTTTCCGGCACCATCCGAACCGCCGTCGTTGCCTCCTGTGATGCCCCCATCACCGTTGTTGGCGTTCCACGTTTCGCACGCTTTGTGCGCGGCGAACGTCGCCATCGCCATATTGGTGCACAGCCCAGATGCATCTGTGTAGAGCACAGGGTTGTTATCCGCATACCGGTATGGATCCAGGGTGCGTGGATCCTGGGGGTTCATGAGTGGGTCCGGGGACAGGAAGCGTGCTGTTACCGGGTCGTAGTAGCGGGCGTTCAAATATGTCAGCCCAGTGCCGAGGGTACCTGCGGTGTCGGTGGGCTCGTCCCTGATTTGGGATAGCCAGCCACGTTCGGTGGGCAGGTTTGGGTCGGGGTTGGTGTCGACGTCAACATCTATCGACCGTTGTGCCCCATAGGGGGTGTAGGCGTTGCGCAAGATGTCTGCGTTTGTGGGGTCGGGGTTACCGTTGACGTCTCGAGCATCAGACATCATCACCTGTGCGGAGCCTTGGAAGTCACCAAACAGGTAGAACAGGTCCACGGTGGGGCTGGTGGGGTGTTCAACAGACTGTTCGAGGGCGACCGTGGCGCCACCAAACTGATAGTAGCGCACCGCGGTCACGTCTGAAGCACCATCAGTGCTGGTGTCTGTGTCGGTGACTTCAGTTTCACCAAAATATGCAGTCGCATCTATTGGAGTTGATCCATCGAGCTGGATTTTGGTGACCCGCTGCCCAGATGCGTCATACACATACACCCACGTCGCCTCATTCGTGCCATCATCGACGACGGCTTTCACAAGGTTGGAGGACACATCCCACGTCAACGTGGAGGTAACCCCATCGACGGTGCGAACCGTTTGACGGCCAGCGGTGCCATATTCGAACGTGTCATCGACAGTGCTGTCGCCATCGTTGTCTACACCGGAGACCGCATGCGGCAAATCGTTTACCGACAGTTCTGTGCCATTGCCGTCGGAGTCATATTCGAAGGCTTGCACCGATTCTGTGGAACCTGACAGGCCATCCTCGATGAGGTTCGTGATGGACTCAATCCGACCCGAATCTGAGTACTCCCAGGTGGTTGCATATGGTCCAGCAGACGCAGCCCACGCACTCGCATCCCACTCAGTCTGAGTGGTCGGCAACGTCGCAAACGTGTCGCACGTGTCCGTGAATCCATCTGTTGCTTCAGTCCACGCATTTGCGAGCCGGTTGTGGCCGTCATAGACGAAACATTGGGCTTCATGTGGGTTTGCCGATTCATATGTTGAATCATCTTGAATCGACGTCACGCGACCCACATCGTCACGTACAAACACGTCATCCTGGATGGCAATGTCACCCGTACCCGGATCAAACACCGCAGCGATACGTTCCGGTGCGCCCCACTGGGCGTCGTAC
This sequence comes from Demequinaceae bacterium, assembly GCA_965250005.1. Classification (GTDB taxonomy): domain Bacteria; phylum Actinomycetota; class Actinomycetes; order Actinomycetales; family Demequinaceae; genus WTKG01. Next base: position 1,894,615 of record OZ252279.1, on the reverse strand, counting down.
TGAATCAACCTGTCCACCGTGTTCGCATACGACCGTGACGTCAACCGACCCAACTCATCCAGTCCAACACCCGTAACAATAGGTGTCACCGTTTGCGAGGGGCCTGGGTTATTCAACACGTCCAACGTCACTGGCGTACCGAATCGGTTGTAACCATTCAGAATGGTTTGTTCCGGCAGGCCAGCGATCGCGGGCAATGTCACCGTCGGACGGGATAGTTCGTCGTATTCAATGGTCCGGGTGTACTTTCCGGCATCCATGTCGCCAGAGAGCTCCCCCAGGTTCAATGTTGTCGGTAGCGTCAGGGTTGATTCGGTGGGGCGGCCTAGTGCGTCCCAATCGTCGGTGGTCTGGATCGTCACATAGCTATCGAACCCTGTGCCGCCATCGGGCACCCACGTGGTCGCCGATGTCGCCACCAACGCACCGTCCGGAGCCGCCGCAGGTAGACCCGCCTGACCGACGTTGTACGTCCACTCCGCGGTCAAATAGTCAGCCCACACCGTACCGGAGTCGTCCGGATCGATACCCGGACGGAATCCGTAACGTTCAATCATGCGACCCAACGTGTCATAGACCATCATGATCAATCCAGCCTCGGAGTCCACCGAGGTCGTTTGCCCGTTCAAGTCATACGTGTACGCCGAAAGGCCCGAGTTCGGGTCGTCCAGCGACGTGCGCTGACCCGCCATGTTCGACACAAACACGGTGTCGTTGTCGTCGGGGTCCGTGACGGTGACTTTGCTACCGCCATCCGTCAGAGTTTCATAGGAGTAGATGGTGTTGAATGCCTCGGCGAGCTCGTAACCGGTCTCCGGGTGTTGCGACTGCCGCACCAAACGACCCAACACGTCGTTCTTGGTCTCCGTGATCGCACCGGAGGCAGCCTCCACCTGACTGATGTTGCCAAGGAACACGGTGTCGGTCTTTGTCTCCAACAACCCGAGAGTCGGGTCCCGGTACCACACCGACTGGGTGGTAGCCCTGCCAGCCCAATCCACCGTTGTGGTCGCAAACTGGTCTAGTTGACCTAGGACGGGGTCAACTCTTCCGTTCGACAGCTGTGCGGCATCTTCGTTCCAGAACGTTGAGGCAACAAACTCGATGTGCCCGAGTTTGTTGTACCTGGTCGCGGAGACTAGCCGTCCACCGGATCCGTCTGGTGCAACACGGTGCTGTTCGACGGCACGCCCCCATCCATCGAGGAACATGTAGGAACGTTTCACGAAGCAGGCGGCTTCTTGGCAGACCCATTGGCCTGCACCGGCATTGGCGGCCGCGTCGTAGCCTGCATGCTGGGCAGAGGTGACTGTCACAGGTGTGGAACGCACGCCCACACCAGGGGCGTACACGTCGTACTCAAACGACGCCGTCGGAATCACATAACTGGACTCCAACCACGGAGCCGTGGCGCCATCCCACGTCGTGGACGCGTAACCCGCCTCAAGCAGGCCGAACGGGTCGAATCGGTAATGCGTGTAGTGCTCGTTGAGGTCAATGGACTTCACCCCACTACCGCGCGTGGGCTCCACCCATTGCGACGTCGAATACGTTGTCGGCACACCTTCAGCCCACTCAACGGTGGTGCCTACCGTCAATTCCGCCAAGCCTGCGTGGTCACCCGACGTGGCGAACGCACCGTATGTCCATGTGGTGAAGCTGTTGTTGGTTTCTAGTGCTCCGGTGGTGGCGTTCAAGGAGACGTCGTTGGGCATCCATGCTTTCGCGATACGGCCGCGGGCATCATATTCTGCGACGGAGATTGCGGCGTTGCCACGTTTGGCGGCAGCGGTGGCGCCTTCATAGATGGGGTACGCAATTTCTGTTGTTACTAAACCTCGTGTTAACAGGTCTTGGGGTTCGTTGTCATCCCAGGTGGCGCCATCAAAATAGGTTTCTGAAACACCGGTCAGGATTTTCTCTGAGTCGTCACAGGCGCCTTCATGTGTGCGGGTGCGCCATGTTGCTGACAGGTAGATGTCTCCACCCCAGCCGTCTACAGCATCCCATCCGATGTTGGTATCTCCCGTAGCGGCGTCGTCGTCAACACGCCACAAATGTTCCATGGCCGTGCAGGATGTGAACGGTGAGCCTGCTGTTTGGATGCCGTCGACTGTTTCGATCACGGTTGATTCGGATGTGATGGGCAGGTTTTGGCCGTCAAACGCGGTGGTCGAGGTTGAGGTTTTCACCCACGGCACGGTAAGTCCTGGTTCGGTGACCATCGACCATGACGTTTCGGAGTGGATGGTTTGGCTGTAGTAGGAGCCGTCACCGCTGGTGGTGTGGGGGGTGCCGCCGTGAAGCATGAGTGTTCCGTCGGCTTCAAGTAGGAGTAGGTCGGGTACGTTGTCGCCGTTCCAGTCTCCGGGTGCGACGAGTTGTTGGGCGTCGCCAATGTTGGTTATGACAGTTTTTTGGGCGTTGGCGGGTGGACCGTTGTCGCCTTCACCGTAGAGAACATCGACGTTGCCGATGGCGGAGATGGCAATAATGTCTGCAATGCTGTCACCGTTGTAGTCGCCGCCGTCAACAAAAGTGTCGTATTGGGCCCATTGGGAGGCTGCGATTTGTTGCCAGTTGCCTGTGCCGTCGTATAGGACCATCCAGCCGCCGTCACCGGAGCGGACAAGATCTGATGTGCCGTTGCCATCAAAATCCCACACCTCATAGTGGAAGTCGTCGTAGTCGTAGACACCACCTTCACCGCTGGTGCCACCTTCGGCTATGAGGTGGGTCCATTCGGCGGCACTGTCAGCTAACAAAGCAGAGTTGTATTCCCAGTTGCCGTTGCGTCGGCGCACCAAATCGTCGCTGCCATCACCATCAAAGTCGCCGAACATAACATTGTCGCCAGCACTGAGATCAGTGTTGATGTATTCGTAGGGGCCTTTACCGGACCACCACACTAGCCAGCCGAGCGTGTTTTGTTTGATCATGTCGGCTTCACCGTCGCCGTCAATATCGGCAAAGGATTTGTCGGAACCCAATGTGGACGTGTTGAGGTCTACCCAGTTTCCTTGGCCAGACCAACGCACAGAAAATTTGCTTCCGGTAAACCAAACGATGTCATCCACACCGGTGGGGTCGCCTGCAGTTTTGACGCCAACATCCACGAACCACAGATTTGCGGTAATGGTGCTGTCGTTGATGTATTCCCAGGAACTGTTGGAGTCCCATTGCACACGCCACCCGCTCGACGTGTGCATTGCCATATCGGTTGTGCCGTTGCCGTCGAAGTCGCCATCGAAACGGACCTGATCGGCCCCATATTGCGAGCCACCAAGGAATATCCAGTCGCCGGTCCCAGAATATGATGCATGCCAGTCGGTGTCGTAGTGGTGTGCGGCATCAGTTTTGCCGTCGCCGTCGAAGTCGCCAAAACGCATGTAGTCTTCATCAACTATTTGGGCAATGACGCCGACTGTTGTGGGGGATGTGGCGGTGCCGTTGCCGGTATACAACCGAAGGTCGCTGTCCGTTTGAATGGGCAGGATGTCAGGTTTGCTGTCGCCACTCCAGTCACCTGGCACCAAAATGTCCAAGAAGCTGCCCCAACCGCTACCGATCTGGGTGCTCGTTGACGCCCATGTGCCATCGCCAGCACCGCGATGTAGTCGCAAATATCCGTCTTTGACTTCGATGAGGTCTACATAATCGTCGACGGTTGAATCCCACGATCCGGGTGCAATAATTTTGTCTGCCGTTGTGCTCCATGCGGCAGACACAACGGTGCCGTCAACGTCGGTCACGCCACCGTTGCCGTCACCGTAATACAGAACCAACGACTTGTCGGCAAGCCAGGCAAGTAGGTCCGCGTTGCCGTCGTTGTTTGCGTCACCAACTTCGATCAGTTCTGCACCGACCCCAAGATTGAGGTCTACTTCACGCACATCGAGTGCGACAGCCCGCTCAATTGTGTAGTCACTGTGTGAGGCTGTTGCGAGCGTATCGGTGACCGTTTGGCCATCAACTTCGCGGCGCACCGTCGAAGTTGCGGCAAGCATGCCAGACAGGTCTGCAAGGTCTTCAACTGTTGTGCCGTCACTGATACGTGTCAGTTCGACTGTTGACGCGAGCGTGCCATTTTCGAGGTATCCCCCAGATGTTCCGCGATAATACTGGTTGCGGGTGACCGCATAGTCGGTGAGGTTCTCACCTACCCAGGATTCAACAATTTCGTAGCCACGGAACACGTTCCATGTTTGTCCACCCTGGCCGCGCTCCGACATGATCGAATCGGCGTAAGCCCAGGCAGGCTCACCGATGTAGTCGTATCGGTTAACGGTGGTCAGGTAGTCAAAAAAGTCGCTCGATGTTGCTTCCTCAAAGTCGCCGTCTTCGTCTGCATCAACAGGTACGGGCGCCACCGCATCGACGAGGCGTACTTCGGTGACCATATATTTGTGGAATGTGGGTGCGTCGTCTGCGTTCGAGGACGGGGAGCACAGTTGGCTGTTTTCGTCCCAACCGTTCGCGAAAACGGTGTCGTAGTACGTGTCGATCGCTGCTTCGTTGACGAATCCATCGGCTTCACAGACTGTCAGCCCGTACGGGTCGTCTGGATCTGCGTCGCCAACACCATCAATATCGCGGGCATATTCGACTTCGATGTGGCCACCGAATTCGGTGCGTACGCGTTCAATACGTAGACGGTCCACGGCGCGACGGTCATCGTCACCAGGAATGAAGTCCACACGGTTGTTGAGTTGGATGGGATCAAACTTGATGACATACGTTTGCAAATCGTCGTCAACGTTGCCGAACTCGCCCCACGCTTTGGTGTAAACGCCATCAAGCCACAAGTTTCGGGCAGAACCATCCCCCGTCATCGGATAGCCAGCCAACAGTTGAGTGGTCGCAACCGGAACCCAGTCGGAGTTCGTGTCAACGTCTGCCCAGTCACGTACCGATGTAGTGATCTGGTCTAGCCGCTCGGTAGTAAAAAACACTGGCGAATTGTGGGTGGCTGCACAAGGGTTCGAACCCGTGGCTGCATCACACAACAAATCGATAGGAACATCGGGATAGAAGTGGGCGTTGTCTTCATCCATATCTGGGCAGTTCACGGCTGGCGTTGTTGCAAGGGTGCCCAAATAGTTTGCCGCTTGAACACAGCGTTCGACGTAAACATATTGGACCTTCGCGTCCGCCTGCTGCGTACCAACCCCTACATCAAGTCCGCCCCACACCAGACCGTATTTGATGTCGTCCAAACGGATTGCGGCCGTATATTCGGTGATCCGGTTGACGTCACCCTTGAGCGCATAATGATTGGTGTCACGCGTATAGGTATAGGTGCTGGCGTTGTTTGAGGCGTCCACCGAAATGTCCAGCATCCACCGATATCCCTGCACACATTCGTCGTTGGCGTCAGTACCACAACGCGGTTCACCTGTATCGTCACCAAAAACAGGTACGGTCGCAACCGAGTTGGTTGGCGAGCCGCTGACACCGACATGTCCGTAACCGAAGTAGTAGCGCGAACCGTCAGGAACCTGGACCAAAAAATATTCGCCTTCATCGTCTGAGTCGGCTTCACCGCCGTCGCCGTTGTTGGCACCCCAGTGACGTGTCACCCGCCATCCGATTTCTGTAGAGGTGCGGTAACGGTTGCCGCCATCCCAAATCAGGTCATATGTTGCCCCATTTAGGGACACCGTATAGGCCGCCTCACCAGGCACACTCGTATACGGCGAATGCCAACACTTGTCCAAAAGGTTGGTGCCATATTCGTCGGCGTTACACGGCAAATAGAGCCTCTCAATAAAGTTCGTCGGGTTTGCCCACCCTTCACCCAAAACTGATGTCTGCCCGTTCGTGGACTCTGTTTTAGCGTCCGCACCGGCACTGGAATACGACAACGAAACATTCGGGGCGGCACCGGCCTGCGCGGGTGGAACCTCTATAGGCAGCGAATAGGTGAACGCGCCAGACTGTTCAGACACACCCCACGTACCCTGCGCGGCAAGGTCGGTAGCAGAAAAATCGCCTGCCTGTCCAGAAGCACCCGACACGGCAACAATGATCGTGCCGCCACCAGTGCCCGCAAACTTCAACCCCTGTGAGGCAGCAAACTCGGCCGCCAAATCGCCACTATGAATCACATCTACACTGACAGGACGCGAGTTGAAGCCATCAACATCTGCAAGGGTGCGCGCATTCGCTGGCGCCGCAATCGTGGTCACACCCGTCAAACCATTACGCGACGACTCCAACGGCAAACCAGCAAAACAGTCACGATTCTTTCGTGACGTCAACGCACACTCAGGTAGCAACACAAACTGCAGCCGGTCAACATAGTTTGCACCAAACAGATGCTCCACCAGCGACATATTTACAGCAACATCAACCCATCGAGCATCCTCATTGAGGCCACCCACATCCACCGACAACGTAAAAGCCGCACCCGGAATAGATGCGTCAGCACCTGGACGCTGTTCCACGATGACATGCTCACCAACATCAGCTGATGGCCTACTGGCGGCCACCAAATCGGGGCGGCCACGCAGCTCGCCAGGAAAATACAAACCTGAAGACCCATACACACGCCGAATCACATCATCCAACGGCACCGCCCCCACAGCAACAACAACACTGCCATCCACACCAGACGTACCCTCAGCGACAGCAACCTCAAAATCTGTGCCCGACATCACATCAAAATCGAACACACGATGCTCAACACCAGAACTTTGCTCCGCCCCAAACGACGGCAACCGACCCAACCCCACATCGCGAGGCACCCCACCAGGATTACCCTCAACCGAATCAACCGGATCAGGATCAGACCACACAAAATCGTTCACCGACGCACTCGGCTCCACACTCGGTTCTGGGCTCGGTTCCGGACTCGGTTCTGGGCTCGGTTCTGGGTTTGGTGTTGCACTCGGTTCCGGGCTTGGCTCGACACTCGGAGTCGCAGTCGAATCCGGGCTCGGTGACAGGTCAACCGTCCATGCAGGCGTACCCGACACCACAAGCGCGGCGGCAACAAACACAGCCACCAAACCTAAACGAACCCGCCCCATGTTCAACCCTCTGATCGCACTGCCCTCAAACACCTCTCCAACCGCACCCGAACCGCTTGCCCGCCTAAACACCGGGAGCCCCCGTGCACGGTGCCGGGCTAGGCGCTACAACCGCACCAATATCGTCATCGCAATACGCAGGAACATCAACCAACCCTGCAGACGGCAAATCCGGGGCCGCAACCACATACGTCAACGTGTTAGGAACAGTCAAAACCGCCGACTCATCCAACGTGTCCGAAGCACGCACCTTAACCGTGTACGCCACATCAGGATCCAATGGTGTCGCAAACACAATCATCGACGTCCCACCCGAAGCAACCAACGATCCATCAAAACTGCCAAGCAAATCCACGCCATCATAAATATCGAAAACCGCGCGCACCATCCCACCATCCAAATCCGAAACCGTCGCCTCCAACACCGGATACGGATCCGTCAACGTCAACGCAGAACTATCCAAACTGAACCCATTCACAAGCACACCAGACGGCACGTCTGGTGGCTGGTTGTAATACACAACCAAATGCGGATGATGGGAGCTAGCCGACAGCGAATAGAACCGCTTCCAGTAATAGTTGTTCGTCTCGCTTCCAGCAACGAGCGCCAACGAATGATACGAATCGGCCAAGTCCTCTGACCACATTTGTGCGGGCGCTGTGATATCCGTCGAAACCCAGCCGTCATTGCACGAACTCGAATACCCCAACGTCGCAGACGACTCGCCATACACGCCACCGTCATACCCCGGTCCGGGCCATGACACCTGACTAGTGACATTGGTGCCGGCATATGCACGCCAACTGCGTGCAGAACACGACCACGAATGATAATTCCAAATGTTGAAATGCGCAGCAGTGACAGTCAGTCCTTGGATGGGTGTGGTCGTAACATTCAGATACGTGCGGTACTTGACGCTGCCGCTGTTGGGCGTCCCCATCAGCAAATACGAATAGGACTGATGGTTCACCGAACTGTTGGTCTGGTAGTACGTGTCATATGTTGGATAGAGGACAACGTAAGGGTCAATCACCACAGGGAACCGAGTCGACGGGTCATCCGCCCAGCCCGCAGGCAAATTGAGTTTCAACCGTGCACCACCCTCGCGGGGCTCCACCTCAACCTCGACTGCCTCTTCCTGAAACTCAACATCAGCATCAAAGCCGATACGCCAACTGCCCTGCCCTGCCGGCATTTCACGGTCACCACCAAACGGCCTGCGCGGGTCACCGCGCCAAGGCTTCAACACAGGGTTACCGCGACTGACATCAGTCTCGGCATCCCATGCCACAGCAACCGGCACAAACGCGATCGTGTTTTCGTTCCTATCAAGGAACGTCGCACCACCAGCACCATCAGACGTAATCTCGCCGCCGTCGACCGAAAAATCTAGAAACAAATCACCTGCAGCTCTGAGCGCTCCACGATTCTTAGCCACATAAAACTGTTCATAACCCACCGGTGACAACTCGATCACATAGTCAATGCCAGGCTTCACCTCGGGATACGTCACACGCGCGCCGTCAATCTGCGCGGGCGGCAAATACGAACCATCCCAGAGCAAAGAAACCGTTTCACCAGACTCAGAATCGGTGGTCTCAAGAATCAGATCAGTTCGCTCACCACCAGGCGCAATCACAAAACCTTCCGTGTGCGCAACCGGAACAATGAAACCATCAGCACGAACCACCAACGTCGAATCAAGCGGACTCCAATCCGCATCCGACGTACCATCCCCGCTAGTCAACACCCACTGCGGAGCACCATGCACATGCGTACGCCAGGACCCATCGGGCAAAGCCACAACAGCTTGCGTGCTAGTGCGCTGCGAAAGATCCTCAACATCCTTGCCGGTCTCGCGCGCAAGAACCTGCGCATCGTAAGCCGACGGCGCCGTCAACTCAGGCAAACCAACGTAAAGCGTAGCTTCCACATCAGCCGGCGTACCATCCACCATCACGGCAGCCACCGCACTAGTAGTCAACAATCCCAAACTCATCACAGCAACAGCACCTGCCGAAATGGCGCACACACGCACGCTACGTCTCAAAATCGCCACAATATCCCCGCTCCGAACAAGCAAACCCTCACAGGCAACCCAGTTCCCTCAAAAAGTGATCTGTGTAATCTGCAACCTAACGGGTCCCAAGAAACCCCGCAACATTTAGCGCAGAACACCCCCATCGAAGGCAGTTTAGGCCGTTTTGCATACCTATAGGGGTATAGCCAAGCATGGGCGCCGCACCCGTTAAGCCGCGCTTCCGCCCACGTCCACAGAGATACGATGCGATCAGAGACAAGGTGTATCGCCCCGGGTTTGGCGGAGACTTTCATTGCAGGGAAGGATGAGGACTATGGGAGCACCGAGGAAGTATTCGCCGGAACTTAGGGAGCGGGCGACACGGTTGGCGCTTGATGCGAGACGGGACCCGGCGACGAGCCGGGGGTCGATGGCGAGGATTGCTGACCAGTTGGGGATCCATCGGGAGTCGTTGCGGACGTGGGTGAGGCGCGCGGAGGTGGATGGGGGGCATCGTCCGGGGACCACGACCGATGATGCGTCGAGGATCGCGGTGTTGGAGCGTGAGGTTCGAGAGCTACGTCGAGCGAATGCGATCTTGAAGAGTGCTTCGGCTTTCTTCGCGGCGGAGCTCGACCGCCCACCGACACGATGATCACCTACATTGACGAGAACAAGGATGTCTTCGGGGTCGAGCCGATCTGCGCACAGTTGCCGATCGCCCCAGCGACGTACTATGCGGCCCGGTCGCGGCCGCCGTCGGTCAGAGCCGTCCGGGACGCGGGTCTTCTCGTCTTGATCCGTGAAATCCATGCCGAGAACTACGGTGTCTATGGGGTACGGAAAGTCCATGGTGAACTGGTTCGGCGAGGTCACCGGGTTGCTCGGTGCACCGTAGAACGTCTCATGCGTCGGGAGGGTTTACGAGGCATTGCCCGGGTGAAGTCTCCTCGCACGACGATCCCTGGGGGCGAAACGGAACGTCCCTTGGACCTCGTGGATCGCCAGTTCAGGGCCGAACGTCCTGACCAGTTGTGGGTCGCGGACATCACCTACATTCGCACCTTCAGTGGCTGGGCTTACGCAGCGTTCGTGATCGATGTGTGCTCCCGACGGGTCGTCGGCTAGCAACTATCGACGTCGCTACGCACCGACCTGGCTTTGGATGCCCTGGAAATGGGATTGTGGTCGCGGCATCGTGACGGGCGAGACGTGACTGCTCTGATTCATCACAGTGACAGGGGCGTTCAATATCGAGCTATCCGCTACACGCAACGCCTCTGCGAGGCCGGCGTCGTCGCTTCCGTCGGTTCCCGCGGCGACTCCTACGACAACGCCCTCGCGGAAGCCTTCAACTCGCTATTCAAAGCCGAGCTGGTCCGAAACCGGGGGCCCTGGAGATCCATCACCGACCTCGAGATCGCGGTCGTCGAATATATCGACTGGTTCAACCACCGACGCCTCCACGGCGAGATTGGACACGTCCCACCAGTCGAATACGAGCAAGCCCACTACGCTTCACAGAACAACCCCGCGCCGAACCCGGAGCGGGCATTCACGAGTCTCTAACAAACCCGGGGCGATACACACACCCCGTGTCCGGGAAAGCGGGGTTGGCTCCAACCCAGTTCCCTCAAAAAGTGATCTGTGTAATCTGCAACCTAACGGGTCCCAAGAAACCCCGCAACATTTAGCGCAGAACACCCCCATCGAAAGCAGTTTAGGCCGTTTTGCATACCTATAGGGGTATAGCCAAGCATGGGCGCCGCACCCGTTAAGCCGCGCTTCCGCCCACGTCCACAGAGATACGATGCGATCAGAGACAAGGAGCCACATGACTGACGAGGCATCAGCCAACTGGGCGTACACCGAGGAGTTCATCCCGGAGGACGCCGTGCTGCTCAAGGCGCGCGAGGTCGCGGCGGAGTTGGGTTGCGCGCCCATCTTCCCGGGCTCCGGCGCAGCGCTCCAGACGCTCGCCGCAGCGATCGACGCGCGCGCAGTGGCGGAGATCGGCACCGGAGCCGGCGTGTCCGCCGTCTACCTGCTGCGCGGCATGAACCCCGAGGGCACAATCACCACTATCGACGTGGAGCCCGAGCACCAGAAGGCCGCCAAAGAGACTCTGGCGGAAGCGGGGTTCGCGGCCACGCGCGCCCGCATGATCGCGGGCGCCGCGCTGGACGTGCTCCCGCGACTCACGGACGGCGGCTACGACATGGTGCTTGTTGACGGGGTCAAGTCTGAGTACCCGACGTACGTGACAGAGGCCGTGCGGATGCTGCGTCCCGGCGGAGTGCTCGCTATCGACAACACTCTCTGGCACTCACGCGTAGCGGATCCGGCCCAGCGGGATCACGACACGACGGCTATCAGGGAAACGCTCAAGCAGGTACGCGCCGACGAGCGGCTGACCACGGTGCTGTTGCCGTCGGGCGATGGACTGCTTGTCGCCGTAAAGGAGCGCTAGCGGTTCTAGCGGGGAACGAGCGCCGTCTGGAGGGCATCGCCCAGTTCTTTGACCTCGTCTGCGTTGATTTCGACCACGAGACGGCCACCGCCCTCAAGCGGAACGCGCATAACGTAACTGCGACCTTCCTTGACGACCTCCATGGGTCCGTCGCCGGTGCGGGGCTTCATTGCAGCCATGTGTGGTTCTTCTCCTCGATTGGCCTGCCGCGTTATCTGCAGCAATACCATTATTCTACGCGCTCGTACCGACGCGCGAAAACCAGCGGCTCGAATCTCCCGCTAGTCGGCGGCCTCGCCTAATTCAGCGCCCGCGCGCTCGGCGTACTCTCGCACAATCTCGACGGCCTTCTCTGGGCTGTCGGTGACGTGAATCAAGTCGAGATCCTCGACCGCGATGTTCCCGCGCGCAGCGACGGTTCCCCGCAGCCACGCGACCAGCCCATCCCAGTAATCGTGCCCTATCAACACAATGGGGAAATGCTTCACGGTCTCCGTTTGCACCAGCGTGAGCGACTCGAAAAGCTCGTCGAATGTCCCAAACCCGCCTGGAAGCACAATGAAGCCCTGCGCGTACTTGACGAACATCGTCTTTCGAGCGAAGAAGTAACGAAAGTTGATGCCGACGTTGACGTACTCGTTCACACCCTGCTCGTGCGGGAGCTCGATCCCGAGCCCAACAGAGACTCCCCCGGCCTCCGCACATCCCTTGTTCGCAGCCTCCATGATGCCGGGCCCTCCGCCCGTGATGACCGCGCATCCCGCGTGGGCCAGCAGACGGCCGACGGTCTCGCCCCACGCGTACTCAGGCGTTCCGGGCTCGGTGCGCGCTGACCCGAACACCGAGATCGCCGTACCGATCTCTGCAAGCGCACCGAAGCCCTCCACGAACTCGCTCTGGATGCGCAGCACGCGCCACGGGTCCTCGTGAAGCCAGTCGGGGGCGTCGCGGTCGGCGAGCAGCCGCTGCGAGCTAGAGGACTCGGGCACCTGACTACCTCTCAAGAGCACCGGCCCCTTGCGGTAGGCCCCCACGCTCGGTGTCCCCGCTACGCGCTTAACCATGCTGCCAACCCTTCGCGAACCTGATGGATCTGCTCGATACTCACGTGCTCGTCATCCTTGTGCGCGAATTCCGGATCGCCCGGACCGTAGTTCACGGCAGGGATACCAAGTGCGCCAAACCGCGCGACATCTGTCCACCCGAGTTTGGCGCGAGGCGTTCCGGCACCCGTCGCGCCGACGGCTTCGACAAAACTCTGCGCTAGCGGCGCGTCGAGTCCGGGTCGGCACGCGTTCGCGCTGTCGGTCACGTCCCAGGTGGAGCGCTCGGGGAGCATCCCGTCGAGCGTGGCGTGTACGTGCGAGAGCGCCTGTTCAACTGTCTTGTCCGGCGCGTACCGGTAGTTGATGGTCACGGCGCAGGCGTCAGGAATCACGTTGCTCGCGATCCCGCCCGAGACATTCACGGCGTTGAGGCCCTCACGATAGTCGAGGCCGTCCACGGTCACCGTCGCGGGTTGATACGCTGCGAGAACTGCGAGCAACGGCGCGGCCGCGTGAATCGCATTCGCACCCTTCCAAGCCCGAGCGGAATGGGCGGCGACGCCGGGGATGGTGACGGCCACGCGCAGTGTTCCGTTGCAGCCTCCCTCGATCCGTCCACCCGTGGGCTCACACAGCACGGCGAAATCCGCCTCTAGCAACTCGCGGTGGTTGGCCGCGAGGCGTCCAAGGCCGCTCTTCGACTCCTCGACCTCCTCATGGTCGTAGAACACCCACGTCACATCGCGGCTGGGCGCGGAAAGCGCGGTGGCCAGCGAGAGTTGCACGGCGACTCCAGCCTTCATGTCCGCTGTCCCCCGACCCCAAATCACGCCGCCGTCCACGCGCGCCGGGAGGTTGCCCGCGACGGGCACTGTGTCGAGATGCCCCGCGACCACAACTCGCTCGTCGCGGCCCAGACTGGTGCGCGCCACAATCGCGTCTCCGTCGCGGATGACCGCTAGGTGCGGCTGCGCGCGGAGGGCGGTTTCGACGGCGTCGGCGATTGCGCTCTCGTTACCGCTCACCGACTCAATGTCGATCAACTGGATTGCGAGCGCGTCAACGGGCGCGGCCAGATCAAGGTGCATCCGTTCAGCCTAGTCAGGCCTACCGGAAACGCGGCGCGCGACCCGTAGGCTATGGGCCATGAATCGCATTGCACACGGCTACGGCCTTGCCACGACAAGCGCCGACGGCACCGTGCTGGACACCTGGTTTCCCGCCCCCGAACTAGGCGAGCCCGCGGCGGGCCACGCTGCCCCCACCTCCGTGAGTACCGGCGAGCGGCACGACGCACTACGAAACGTCGACATCTCAGTTGTGTTCATGGAAATCGATTGCGATCAACCTCCCGCAACTGTCGCTGATGCGTACCTGCGCCTGCACCTGCTCAGCCACCGCATCGTTCGCCCCAATTCCATGAACCTGGACGGCATCTTTGGCGTACTCCCCAACGTCGCGTGGACATGCCACGGCCCGGTCGCGCTGAGCGGCCTCGATGACACGCGCATGCGGTTCCGCGCATCCAGCTTGCACCTAGCCATTGACAGTGTCGACAAGTTCCCGCGCTTGCTCGACTATGTGGTCCCCTCCGGCGTCCGTATCGCCAACTCCGACCGCGTGCGCCTAGGCGCCCACCTGGCCGAAGGCACCACGGTCATGCACGAGGGCTTTGTGAATTTCAATGCCGGGACGCTGGGGGTTTCGATGGTCGAGGGCCGCATCTCCGCGGGCGTGGTGGTGGGCGACGGCTCGGACATTGGCGGCGGCGCGTCAATCATGGGAACGCTCTCTGGAGGCGGCAAGGAAGTAATTTCGATCGGGCAGCGCTCGCTGCTGGGAGCGAATTCCGGGCTGGGCATTCCGCTGGGCGACGATTGCGTGGTCGAGGCCGGACTGTACGTCACCGCCGGCTCCAAGGTTTTGTTGGTAGACCAGAAGGACGAAGACGGCGAGCCGATCGTGGTGAAAGCCCGCGAACTCGCGGGACAGAACGGTATTCTCTTCCGACGAAACTCCATGTCCGGCGCACTCGAGGCAGTGGCACGCAAGGGCGACGGCGTCGCGCTCAATTCGGCGCTGCACGCCAACTAGGGGTCACACCGCGGATGGCTGGGCTGAAACAGGGGCGGCGCGGTATTGGGCTGGCCGCACTCGTCGTTGTCGCCGTTGCGGTGCTAGCCGCCATGTACCTTGGCCCCCGCCTCGTAGACCGGTATGGTGACCGGCTTTTCTCCACGTCCTCTTGCACCGTGAGCCTGGGAGACAACACCCACACGCTGAGCGCCGAGCAGGCCAACAACGCAGCCCTCATCACCGCGACGTCGGTTCAGCGGGGCCTGCCCGCCCGGGCGGCAACCATCGCGCTCGCCACGGCGATCCAGGAGTCCGACCTCCGAAACCTCGACTACGGCGACCGCGACTCGCTCGGGCTGTTCCAGCAGCGCCCGTCCCAGGGCTGGGGCACCATCGAGCAGATCACGGACCCCTACTACGCGTCCAATGCGTTCTACGACGCACTCGTCAAGGTTGACGGATGGCAGACGCTCGAAGTCACGGTGGCAGCCCAGGCGGTCCAGAACTCGGCGTTCCCCCAAGCGTACGCAGACCATGAGCCTGAGGCACGCCTCTGGGCGTCGGCGCTTACGGGCAACAGTGGGCTGGCAGCGGTTACATGTAGCCACGCGGACGTTGAGCCCACGCACGGCGCGGCGAGCGTGTACGCGGACCGTGTGCTTGCGGACTGGGGCAACGGAGTGAGCGTTCAGGTTGGGGCAGACACTGAGGGCAATCCCGTCGTCTCCCTTGACTACCCGAGCATCGAGTTGCGCAGTGCCCTGGCCTCGTGGTCCGTCACCGCCGCAGGAGAGTTCAACATTGCGGACGTCCGATGGTGTGGCACAGTTTGGACCCGCGAAAGCGCGCAGTGGGCAACGGATGCCGCACTTGAGTCCGAGGTGGATTGTGGCGCCACAGACGTGACCGTGACGTTCGGACGACCCTAGAGGGCGGCGTACGGTTTGGCGACCGTGCCGCCCAGGCTGCGCTTCTTGGCCACCTTGAACTTGCCTGCGATCAGGTGAGCGACCGCGTCACCTAGGTCGGGCCACCCATCCTCACCGCTGGGTTTGCCAACGGTCTCGTCGTGCGAGATGTGGTAACACTTTCCGTAGCGCATCTCGAGTTCGGCAGCGCCGATGGGGCGCGACACCGGCACCACGTCGTCGTCGCCAAGCGCGGGGAGCAACTCCACCTTCCAACGGCTGCCCTCTTCGGTCGCCTTAGTAATGCAAATGGCCGCAGCCGTCCCTTGATCCGAGGGGTCTGACAGCGAAATGACGCGCTTGCCCACGCCCATCGCGCCTTCTGACATATGAGCAACTACCGTGATCGCGTTACCGAAAGACGCGCGAATGCGATCCGCTTCGGCCCGCACCCAGTCGACTTGATACTCAAGGCGGAAATCCATCTTCATGAGAACTCCTGAGTTCAACCCCGCCCTTGGGTCAGACTAGGGCAGTTTCATCGAACGCGCGCGCTGAAAAGCGCGATGCCCGCGAGCGGACCAACTGGACCGCGGTCCTGCCTATAGGCCGCGTTCGCCGATCGGCGCGTAGTTCCGCTCCGTCTCGCCAATGTAAATCTGACGAGGGCGGCCGATTTTGGTGCTCGGGTCGCGAATCATTTCCCGCCAGTGAGCCACCCAGCCGGGCATGCGCCCAAGCACGAACAGTGGCGTGAACATGGTGGTGGGGAATCCCATCGCCTTATAGAGCAGGCCCGTATAGAAGTCCACGTTCGGGTATAACTTGCGCTCAATGAAGTACTCATCGCTTAGCGCGATCTCCTCAAGCCGCTGCGCCATGTCGAATAACTCGGTGTTGCCGCCGAGAGACGCGAGGACCTCGTCCGCGACCTTCTTGACCTCAGCGCCGCGCGGGTCGTGCGACTTGTATACCCTATGACCAAAGCCCATGAGTTTGGCGCCCTCAACCTTGTCCTTCACCTTGCCCACGAACTGCTCGATGCTGTCGCCGGACGCCTTGATTTCGTCAAACATGCGCAACGCGGCCTCGTTGGCACCGCCGTGCAGAGGTCCCGAGAGCGCGCCGACGCCTGCGGACACAGAAGCGTAAACGTTTGCCTGGCTCGAACCCACAATGCGGACCGTGGAAGTCGAGCAGTTCTGCTCGTGGTCTGCGTGGAGAATAAGCAACAGATTCATTGCTTTCGCTATCTTGGGGTCCACATCGTATGGGCCGTCACCTGGGGCAAACGTCAACCGCAAAAACTCTTCGACAAACTCCGTGCCCTTCTTCTTGGGCTCGATGAAGTCGCCGCCAGCCGCACGGCGCTGCAGGTACGCGATGACCGTGGCCGTCTTCGCCAGTAGCAGGACCGTTGCAAGCTCCACCTGCTCAGGCTCGCGTCCCACGCTGTCGGGATAGAACGTGGCCAGCGCTGAGATCGCGCCAGAAAGCACTGACATCGGGTGCGCGTCGCGCGGGAACGCTTCGAGGAAAGCCTTGATGCCATCGTGAACCTGCATGTGACGCGCGACGCGATTTTCAAGCGCGTTGAGCACGTCCGGAGCGGGCAGGTCGCCGTGCACCAGCAAGTGCGAGACCTCGAGAAACGTGGACTGCTGAGCCAGTTGATCGATGGGATAACCGCGATAGCGCAAGATCCCGTGTTCGCCGTCGATGTAGGTGATCGCTGACTCACATGAGGCGGTGTTCATAAATCCCGGGTCTACCGTCACCAGTCCGGTGTCGCGCAACAGCGTGGTTACGGCGATCCCGTCGTTGCCCACAGTCGCGCGCTCAAGCGGGAGCTCACGGGTCTTTCCGTCGACCGTGAGTCGCGCGTCTACAACCTGTCCCATGAATCCTCCGGAGAATGCCGCGGCCCATCCCCTGAGCCTTTGCTCCAGTCTATCGGGCTGTGCCGAGGCGGCGCGCCGCCTCGTCGATGCTCGCATCGCTCGCGGTGATCGCAATACGCACATGCCGCTGACCCGCAGCACCGTAGAACGCTCCGGGCGCAACAACGATGCCTTGATCAGCGAACCGCTCGACCGTGGCCCAGCAGTCTTCACCGCGTGTCGCCCACAGGTAAAGCCCAGCCTCCGAGTGCGAAATCTCCATTCCCGACGCGACTATCGCCGCGCTGAGGACGTCCCGCCGATTCCGGTACACCTCTCGCTGCTTCACAACATGCGCATCGTCCATGAGTGCAGCAATCATCGCGGCTTGCACCGGTCCTGGGACGAGCATCCCCGCGTGTTTGCGCGCCTCAAGCAGGTCGGCCACAAGCTTCGCGTCTCCCGCGGTGAATGCAGCGCGGTAGCCCGCGAGGTTCGACTGCTTCGACAACGAGTAGACGGCGAGAATTCCATGGTGGGAGTCACCGCAGACCAACGGGTCGAGGACGCTCGGTACTGAACTTGTCGCGTGCGGCTCACTCCAGGACAGTTCCGCGTAGCACTCGTCAGAGGCCACGACGGCTCCGAGGTTGCGTACTGCGGCCACCACTTCTGCCAGGTGTTCACGAGTAGCGACCGCGCCCGTGGGGTTTGAGGGCGAGTTGAGCCAGACCAGTTTGACGGCAGGGTTGTCGCGCCATGCGTCAAGGTCATCTGCACAGATGGTCGTAGCTCCGGCGAGCGTGGCGCCCACCTCGTACGTGGGATACGCGGCGGTCGGGACTACTACCGCGTCGTTCTCGCCCAGACCAAGCAGCGCTGGCAACCACGCCACGAACTCCTTGGAGCCAATGGTGGGAAGCACCGCATCGGGATCCACTCCGGGTACACCTCTGCGGCGTGAATACCAGCCGGCGATCGCTTCGCGCAACTCCCGGGTTCCGTGCGTCGCCGGGTATCCTGGCGCGTCCGCCGCCTCTGCGAGAGCGCGCCGAATGACTTCTGGCGTCGGGTCGACTGGCGTTCCAACGGAGAGCGCAATCAAGCCATCTGGGTGCGCCTTCGCTCGCTCAATGTATGGTGCGAGCGAATCCCACGGAAAATCGGGAAGAGCGGCAGGGTTCAGTCCCATGAGGTCAGCCTGCCACGATCGCAGTACGTGGTGTTAGCCGACGGGCTGCGGCGGAAGCGCCTTGATGATGTCGTGATCGTGCTCGATCAGACCCATCTTCGCTGCACCACCGGGCGAGCCAATCTCGGAAAAGAACTCTACGTTCGCCTTGTAGTATTCAGCCCACTTGTCGGGGGTGTCGTCCTCGTAGTAGATGGCCTCGACAGGACAGACCGGCTCACACGCGCCGCAGTCCACGCACTCATCAGGGTGGATATAGAGCATCCGATCGCCCTCGTAGATACAGTCCACGGGACACTCATCGATGCACGCCTTGTCCTTGAGGTCTACACAGGGCAGTGCGATGACGTACGTCACGAGGAATCCTTTCGAAGGGTCGATGCCGGGACAATCATACCTAGCCCGCGTGAGGTGATTGCGCGCCTGCGCCTAGCAGTAGTCGGTGCGGCGATAGCTCCAGCGCTGGGACTCGTTCTTCACCAAATCGTCTCCAACGTACACCTTGCGGTTGTCTAGAACACCGAACCCGCATCCCTGGATCGCGCGACCACTGGTGATGGTGGTCGTGCCCTCAACGCGGTAGTACGGAGTCGACCAGAAATCCACGTAGATACGCGCGCCGTCGACGTAGGAGTTAATAACTATCGCGTGCGGCGTGTCGTTGCGGAACTTCATGTCGAGCGACGGGGTGAAAATGGTTGCCTCGCGTCCGGCTGGATAGCGCGTAAACCACTCCGTGTGCGACCGGTGGGCCACGTCTTCAAGGCCCGCCCAGTACGCGGTGTTGTATAGGGTCGTCGCCATCTGCGACAAGCCTCCACCGGGCGCATCGACGTGCTCACCTCCGATAATGACGCCCGCGCTTCTGAACCCGTTGCTCGCGTCGATTGGCGTCAGCGCCTTGATCAAACTAAAGGTCTCTCCCGGCTGAATGACCATTCCAGAAATGATCCGCCCCGCATTAGCGATGTTCTGTTCGCGCGCCCAGCCGCGCGGCGTGAACGGCGTGCTAAACGACGAGACCCGCGCAGTAAAATCTCCCTCGGCGAGATCCACCGTTGTCACGTCCGCTGGAGTCTCGAGGAACGGCATCTCACCCACGCGGGAGACGCTGTTGAGCGCGAGAACCGCCGCATCTCCGAGGCTCGCTACATCAAGCACCCGCGCGGGTACGCTCTCGTCCAGCACAAGCATGTGATTCCCGTCAAAGTACTGCCTCGCATTGCGCGCGCCACTATTCAGCCCCGGATTGCGCTCGAGAAGCGCGTTTGCTAGCTGCTCACCGTCCATCATGAGTACCAGCCGGTCGCCCGCGGCAACAACCACACCAAACTCAGCCACGTCTGTCGCACTGATTTCCGCAGAACCGTTCGGCCCCTCGAGCGCTACCGGCGACGCGAGCGTTACTTGATTGAATGCCGTGGCGGCGCGCTCCGCCTCTGGCGTGAGGATGCCCGGCGGCCGCACCACGGCGGCAAGCACAATCGGCTGGCCCGCCAGCCAGCGGTCTGCCACTGCCTCGATAGCTAGCTTGGCGTTGATAGCCACCCCATCACGGGCAGGAACAGGGAACGCATTGCCATTTCTGAACTCGACCGTAGCGCTCGCGGGAGTCTGTTCGAGCTGCTCGACAGCATCCATTACGGACGACGCCAAAGCCGCGCCGTCCACAACAAGTGCTGGAGAAACTTCGCCGCCACCCACGACAAAACTCCACAGGCGACCGGGCTTCCACGTAAATCCCGTCAGGTCACCGACCGTCGCCTGCACATCAAGACTCAAACCTGCATCAGCTGGCTCCAGGTAGGCGAACCAACCATGAGCCTCAAGCCTGACCGGCCGAGACTCGAAGTCCGTGAATCTGAGCGACAGTTCTGCGACCGCGGCGTCCGTGCTGAGCCCCCCGATTTCATTGCCCAGAATTACGGTGTTGGGCGCGACGGTGTTAGCGACAGATGCCTGGGCGCCAACATATGCCAGCAGCGCCACGGCGACAGCAATCGAACCGATAGCTAGCTGCTGCCGGGTAGGGCGTGGAACCGCCACCTTCGGAAGCGACGGAAGGGACGGGCGCGGAACCGTGATGCGGGGAAGTGACGGGAAGACCTTCGGAACTGAGGGTGCCTCCACCGCTGGCTCGCGCTTCGGCTTGCGCTTGGGTTCCGGCTTCGGCTTGCGCTTGGGTTCCGGCTTCGGCTTGCGCTTGGGTTCCGGCTTCGGCTTGCGCTTGGGTGCTGCCTCGACCTCGGTGAGAGTGTCAGTTTTCGTCGCGACGAGCGCCGCCGCCTTCGCGTCGGCCTTGGCACGCGCTTTCTCCTCTTCGCGCGCAACCTTCGCTGCCTCGGCGGCGGCCTTCGCCTTCGCTTTGGCGTCCGCTTGAGCAATCGCGGCCTTCTCGTCTACAGCGGCCTGGCGCGTTGACGCGCGAACCACAGCACGTTTCGCGGCAGCCACGCGCGCATGTTCGGCTCGCGACAGAACTGCATTGCCAACGACAGTTGCAGCTGACTGCGTGGCGCGGCCGACAACCTTGGCTCCCGCGAGCGATTCGCGCGCTCCAGCACGGACCGCCTTGACCAATCCGCCGCCAGCGACAACTGCCCCCGCGCCCAGCCCCGAGATGAGCGCGCCGATCCTTGACGGCCCGAGTGTGGGAGCCTGCGCGTCAGAGGATTGGGAAAAGGGCTCAGGCTGGGCAGGAACAGTTGGTTTCTCGGTCTTCTTAGGCGCGGCCTTCTTCTTCGCCGGTTTAGGGTGCGCGGCTACCTTGGATGGCTCGGTCTTTGCGAGTGGCTTCGCAGGTGACGTCGGGCTGACAGCAGCCCTCGGCGTTTCCCCTTTCATCACCGCAGCGGCCCCCGTGAACTTGGAGCCCGTGCCCTTACTAGGCGTCAACTTGGTTTTGATCTTCGCTGACGGCACGTCGACGGATTCGGGCTTCTTGACCGGCGACCGATGCCGGACGCCAGGCATTTCAGTGGGCTCGAACACCGCTCGAATGTCCGCTTGCGGAGCAATGGTCAGATCAGCTTCAGATTCTCTCACGGGTGGCGGAAGCGGCGGGAAGATTGCGGATCTGAGACGGGCATCTCGCCGCACGGAGCCTTCGCCGCCCGAGCGCGCTACGGCTCTTCGCAGTTGGCGATGAGCGACCTTGCGACGGCGCGCGCCGAGGGCTTGTTCGGCGACTTTGAGCTCCTCGCGCCGGCTACGAGACATCCGTGTTCTCACTCACGAATCGCCGGGGAACAAACGCAATCGCAATTACTGCCGCGGCGCCGCCTAGGTACCAAGCGAATCCGAGGCCGTCCTCGAGAACGACAATATTGCCGCCGGGCCCGTCAACATACGTAAGAAAGAGTAGAAGCGCGGTCCACGCGCTTGAAAAAATGCTCAACCCCATCCACCCGCGCCACGCACGCGCAAAAAGTGCGGACACGAGCACCAGCAAGATCGCCAAGACGATTCCCCAGTAGGGCTCGTACCTGTGCGCCGCGGTGCCAACTATCGCGACGAAGAGACCCGCGCCAGCGAGCGCGATAATGGCGAGGAGGTTCCGGAGCATGGCTCCAACCTTAGGGCTTGACGGCTACTATTTCTCCGCACGCTTGGCGCGCGCCGTCGTGCGTCCACGCTCAAGCTGATCGAGGACCACCTTGCGGATGCGTGTGTGATCTGGAGTGACTTCAACACACTCGTCGTCGCGAGCGAATTCCAGGCACTCTTCGAGCGTGAGTTCGCGCGGCGGAGTGAGGTTCTCGAACGAGTCGCTCGAAGCAGCACGCATATTGGTAAGCTTCTTTTCTTTGGTGATGTTGACGTCCATGTCCTCATTGCGCGAGTTCTCGCCAACGATCATGCCCTCGTAGACTTCGGCGGTCGGCTTGACGAAGAAGGACCCGCGCTCCTGCAGGTTGATCATCGCAAACGGCGTGACTGGGCCCGAGCGGTCCGCGACCAATGAGCCAGTAGTCCTCAGTTCGATGGGCCCGGCCCACGGCTCATAGCCATGCGCGATTGACGACGCGATTCCGGTGCCGCGCGTATCGGTCAGAAAGAGCGTCCGGAAGCCGATGAGGCCGCGGGCGGGGATGATGAACTCCATTCGGACCCACCCCGTGCCGTGATTCGACATGCTTTCCATCCGGCCCTTGCGGGTTGCCATGAGCTGGGTGACGGCGCCGAGGTGCTCCTCGGGGACATCAATCGTCATATGCTCCATGGGCTCGTGGCGCTTGCCGTCGATCTCTTTGGTGACAACCTGTGGCTTGCCGACAGTCAACTCGAAGCCCTCACGGCGCATCTGCTCGACGAGGATGGCTAGCGCCAATTCGCCGCGACCTTGAACCTCCCACGAATCGGGGCGTTCCGTGGGAAGAACGCGAATCGAGACGTTACCCACCAGTTCCTTGTCGAGGCGGTCTTTCACCTGTCTGGCCGTAACTTTGGCGCCCTTGACACGTCCAGCGAGCGGGGATGTATTGATGCCGATTGTCATCGAAATCGCAGGATCGTCGATCACGATCAATGGCAACGGACGAGGGTCGTCCACGTCAGTGAGAGTTTCGCCTATCGTAATGCCCTCGATGCCCGCGACCGCCACAATATCGCCGGGGCCGGCGCTCTGTGTCGGCACCCGGTCGAGGCCCTTGGTTTCGAGAAGTTCGGTGATCTTGACGTTCGCGATGGTGCCGTCGGCCTTGGCCCACGCAACGATCTGGCCCTTCCTAATTGTGCCGTTGAAGACACGTAGTAGCGCCAGTCGTCCAAGGAAGGGCGAGGCGTCGAGGTTGGTGACATGCGCCTGCAGCGGCGCGTCGTCGTCGTATGTGGGCGCGGGAATCCGCTCCATGATCACGCGGAAAAGGGGCTCCAAGTTCTCCGCATCCGGCAACTCACCGTCACCGGGCTGGTTGAGCGAAGCTCGGCCGGCCTTCGCAGAGGCAAAGACCACCGGGACCGCGAGGAGTGCGTCGATGTCGAGATCGGGGACTTCGTCCTCCAGGTCGGACGCGAGGCCAAGCAGTAGGTCGTGGGTTTCTTCGACCACGGCACCAATTCGCGAATCCGGGCGGTCAACCTTGTTGACAACGATGATCACAGGTAGGTGAGCGGCCAGCGCCTTGCGCAGCACGAAGCGAGTTTGAGGAAGCGGACCCTCCGACGCATCGACCAGCAGTACGACGCCGTCGACCATGGACAGCCCACGCTCGACCTCTCCTCCAAAGTCAGCGTGCCCGGGCGTATCGATGACGTTAATCGTCACGCCGCCGTCCACCGCCGACGCGCCGGTATATCGGATGGCGGTGTTCTTGGCGAGAATCGTGATTCCCTTTTCGCGTTCGAGGTCTCCCGAGTCCATTGCGCGATCTTCCACGTGTGCATGGTCGCCGTAGGCACCCCCCTGCACCAACATCGCATCGACGAGCGTGGTCTTACCGTGATCGACGTGGGCGACGATGGCAACATTGCGCAAATCTTGGCGCGCGGGCATAGGAATCTCGCTTCGTGAATGATGAGGGGGAGCCGGTCGTCTGCGAGTCGGCCGCCCTAGTGTACCCCGGTGAGCCTACCCAGGATCGTAATAGCGCCGTCAGGCTTGCCTAAGGGCTCCCGTTGGGCCCTCTGAACAGAAGAACAGGGACCCCGACCGTCAATCCGGTCCGGGCCCCCTCCTGGTTCTTCTATCCCTCGCGGGATCGCACGCGTTTCCTGCTAGGCGTCGATTTCTGCCGATGGGGGACGCGCCCACATCAACACCAGACCCGCAAGCAAGAGCGTGATCGCGAGTCCTGCCGTGCGGGACCAGTCATCGCCCACTCCCGTCTCGGCAAGAACACTCTCGGTCGGCGACTCGAAGGTTTCGAGAATCGTCTCTGTAGTGGTCGGCGTAGGCGTCGGCGTCGGCGTTGGCGTCGGCGTCGGCGTCGGCGTCGGCGTCGGCGTCGGCGTTGGCGTCGGCGTTGGCGTCGGCGTCGAACTTGGCGTTGGCGTCGAACTTGGCGTTGGCGTCGGAGTTGGCGTCGGCGTTGGCGTCGGCGTCGAACTTGGCGTTGGCGTCGAACTTGGCGTTGGCGTCGGAGTTGGCGTCGGCGTCGGAGTTGGCGTCGGCGTCGGCGTCGGCGTCGAACTTGGAGTTGGCGTCGGAGTTGGCGTAGGCGTCGGCGTCGGAGTTGGCGTCGGAGTTGGCGTCGGCGTCGGAGTTGGCGTCGGCGTCGGCGTCGGAGTTGGCGTCGGAGTTGGCGTCGGAGTTGGCGTCGGCGTCGGCGTCGGAGTTGGCGTCGGCGTCGGAGTTGGCGTCGGCGTCGGCGTCGGAGTTGGCGTCGGAGTTGGCGTCGGCGTCGGAGTTGGCGTCGGCGTCGGAGTTGGCGTCGGAGTTGGCGTCGGCGTAGGCGTCGGAGTTGGCGTCGGAGTTGGCGTCGGAGTTGGCGTCGGCGTCGGCGTTGGCGTTGGCGTTGGCGTTGGCGTCGGAGTTGGCGTCGGCGTCGGCGTTGGCGTTGGCGTTGGCGTTGGCGTCGGCGTCGGCGTTGGCGTCGGCGAACCGTGATGAGGTCGCTCAAATCTCCGTGCTTGGCTTCATAAAGGGGCGGCCAACCGATGTAGTTAATCCCATACCCGACATGCTTCGGCCATCTGAAGAATCCGAAGTACTTCACTTTGTCCTGTTGGTAGGCCCAGCCATCACCACACACATGCGCAGGGAGCGCGATCGGGAACGTCGTGAACCACGTGTTCCCCGCTCGAGTGGTGGCCCTCTTTAAGGTCTGGAACGTTTGACGTCTGCCGTTCAGCCAACCAGCGCCCTGGCTATTGTCGATCTTCCGGTAGATGTACAGCCCTACCTCGAACGTTGGGCCGTCGCTCGGCGCGGCGACCGCAGATTGCGCGCTGGCCGCGACAGCAACCGAACTGGTCATCGCGATGCCGACGGCCGCGACGACCCTCGACCTCAAGATTCCTGCTTTGAAACTCAACATCGCTTCTCCACAGCACATCGATTCCGGTGCCCGCCGCATTTGCTGCCGCACGCCTTACCACTCCACAGTGTTCCCCGCACCTGCCCTGGGGGAAAGGCTCGGGCGGCTTGCGCCACCCGAGCCCCCGCATCGCCGAGGGAGATCGGCGAATTCATGAAGGTTCGCAAACGACGAACCTAGGGTGCCGGCTCTTCGCCGACGATTGACACGAGTTCCTGGGTGAGGACCTCAACTGTCACGGTTGCCGACGCTCCCGTGGACGTACTCACGTCCACCGTCAGTTCCGAAACATCCGTATCAAGAACATGGTCAACGGCAAGTTCGAAACTGAGAGTCACCGAGGATCCTGCAGAGATATCCACGGACACCGGCACTGCGCCGGCATTCGTGAGACTCAAGCCCGCGTCAAGGGCGGCAAAGATCGCCACGCCATCCGCGTCCTGACTTCCGTCGTTCGTCACGTCGAAGGCGACAATGAGCGACTCTCCGGGGAGTGCGTCAGCCATGGAGGCCGACGCACTCACCGAGAGGTTCGCAACGGAGGTTGTGGTATCAGCTGCGGCGGGTCCCGAAGAGACCACTACCGCAAGCGCCGCCGAAAGGGCTAGCGCTCCGAACCCGGCCAGCGAGGCGCGTCGCGCCCCGCCGTCCGGCGTTGTCAGACCGTTCCACATCATGGCTCGTCTCCCTAGAATTCTATGTGACCTGTGCGGTTACAGCTGCTGCTCGTTCGCAGGACGCGCCCACATGAGGACTAGTCCAGCAAGAAGCAACGTGATAGCAAGTCCAGCCGTACGCGACCAGTCTTCGCTTGCGCCAGTTTCGGCGAGGATGCTTTCCGTCGGCGATTCGAACGTTTCAAGAACGATCGTCTCAGTCGGCGTAGGCGTCGGCGTAGGCGTAGGCGTCGGCGTCGAACTTGGCGTCGGTGTAGGCGTCGGCGTAGGCGTCGGCGTCGAACTTGGCGTCGGTGTAGGCGTCGGTGTAGGCGTAGGCGTAGGCGTAGGCGTAGGCGTCGGCGTAGGCGTAGGCGTCGGCGTCGGCGTCGAACTTGGCGTCGGTGTAGGCGTCGGCGTCGGAGTTGGCGTAGGCGTCGGAGTTGGCGTAGGCGTCGGCGTAGGCGTAGGCGTCGGAGTTGGCGTCGGTGTAGGCGTCGGTGTAGGCGTCGGCGTAGGCGTCGGTGTAGGCGTCGGTGTAGGCGTCGGCGTCGGAGTTGGCGTCGAACTTGGCGTCGGAGTTGGCGTCGAACTTGGCGTCGGAGTTGGCGTCGGGTATTCACCCTTACAGACGATCCAGTGCGACACTAGTGGCTCGCTACCGCCCGAGTTCAGCGGCGGATAGTAGGCGACTCCCGAAGATGGGTGCTCGTAGACCGCGTTACCGTCACCTGTGAGGCCGGAATTGCCGCCCTTGACGATGAGAACTTCCCAGTGGTCACCAGGCCAACTCGAGCCATACGTGCTGAGCGTCACCGAGAGGCCACCGTTCGACAGGACTCCATGGCTTGTGCTGGTCTCGGGTGGGTCGTACTTGTAGCAGTACAGTGCGTCCGGGTACTCAGCGAGCCAGTACTCAGTCCCATTCTTGTTGCTGCTACTTGTGGCCGATGCCGATGGGGCGGCGGCCATGACGGCCACAACTGCCAACGCGACCATGCCGACGAGGGCCATGATGTTCGCCCTCGTAAGATATTCCCGAATAGTAGTCATATCGAAAATCTCCCTCGTGCCAGTTATTTTGTGGCCTTCGCTACGTATAAGGCGAAATGCGGGCCACGCAGTGTGACGTGAATCACACGAAACCTGTGACGAACGTCACACGCTCCTAACACAAAAGTACGCCCAGTTCTCGTTTCTCGCAACCAAAAAGGGACTAAGGTCCTGCAAAAGGGCTAGAAAACATGCTATGGAGTCTCGTTCGTCCTCATCTCCCCCGTCTCTGAGGAGCAAACTTGGACGAAGTTCTAGTTGTTGAAGCGGAACTCCACTACGTCGCCGTCGGCCATCACGTAGTCCTTGCCCTCCATGCGGACTTTGCCCGCGGCCTTCGCTTCGGCCATGGTGCCCGCAGTCATGAGGTCATCGAACGAGACCACCTCGGCCTTAATGAAGCCCTTCTCGAAGTCAGTGTGAATGACTCCCGCTGCCTGAGGCGCGGTCCATCCCTTATGGATGGTCCATGCTCGCGCTTCCTTGGGGCCTGCGGTCAGGTAGGCCTGCAGGCCCAGCGTCTCAAAACCGACGCGCGCGAGCTGATCGAGACCTGACTCTGCCTGGCCGCTTTCAGCAAGCATCTCAGCGGCCTCGTCCGGTGTCAGGTCAACCAGCTCCGACTCAAACTTGGCGTCCAAGAAGATCGCCTCAGACGGCGCGACCTGCGCGGCGAGGCCCGCCTTGGCCTCATCGTCGGCAAGGCCCGCGTCGTCCGTATTGAAGACGTAGATGAATGGCTTGGCCGTAAGAAGGGAGAGGTCGCGGATGTCGTCGAGGTCTAACTTGGCGGCAGAAGCACCTGCGGAGAGAGTCTGCCCGCTCTCAAGAATCGCCTTGGCCTTGACGCACGCGTCCAGGTAGCCAGGCTCAGCCTTCTTGATGCGCACCTCCTTTTCCACTCGCGCGATGACCTTCTCAAGCGTCTGCAGGTCTGCGAGACCCAACTCAGTGGAGATGGTCTCCATGTCCGACGCCGCGTCCACCTTGCCGTCCACATGTGTCACATCCGGGTCCTCGAACGCTCGCGTCACCTGGCAGATGGCGTCGGCTTCGCGAATATTGGCGAGGAACGCATTGCCCAGCCCCTCGCCCTCGGACGCGCCCTTGACGATGCCTGCGATGTCGACGAACGAGACCGTGGCCGGAAGCTCGCGCGCTGACCCGAAGACCTGGGCGAGCTTGCCTAGGCGGGCATCCGGCAGCGGAACCACACCGATGTTGGGCTCAATAGTCGCGAACGGATAGTTCGCCGCGAGCACCTCCGCGCGCGTCAGCGCATTGAACAAGGTGGACTTACCAACATTGGGTAGTCCGACGATTCCGATAGTTAGGGCCACGCGCGAAAGTCTACTGGCGCGCGCGAGGCACTTCGCCCGATCAGGAGAAAGGACCTAATGTCAGAAGTGTGCAGTTACACGTACACACACCGTTCAGAGGAGCACCACCATGAAAGCCGCACTCGCTGTGAGCGTCGCGCTCGCCATCATTGCCGCGAGCGCCGCGGCACTAACTGGGTCGTTCACCGGCGCAGCCGCCGTCGCAGAACCTACACCTGCCGTGACCGTAACGGTCGCGCCACCCGAGCCCGAGCCGAACGTGGTGACCGAACACACGCTCTTTGACGTCCCCGCGGCCGGAGTTCCCACCGTCGAATTCTCCGTGATTCAGGACGCGGCGTCCGGCTTCAACGTGCACATTGAGACCACGAACTTCGTGTGGGCGCCGGATTTGGTCAACGGCGACCGCGTCGCAGGCGAAGGCCATGCGCACATATACGTCGACGGTGTGAAGATTGGCCGCTTCTACGGGCCGGACGCACACATCACCGCCGGGACCCTCGACTCGACTTTCGAGGTCTATCTCGCCGCTCACGATCACGCCGAGTTCTCCGTAGACGGCGAGGCCATCGTGGGGGTTGGCGTAGCAGAGCCCTGGGGCGAGTAGCCGCGAAGCGTCGGCGCCTGTCACTAGCCTCGGTTCCATATTAGGATAGTCACGTGACTGACGCCCGGCGTGTGTTCGCGTTTCCCCGGGGAATCAACGTTGGCGGGAACAACCTAGTGGCGATGGCGGACTTGAGGGGCGCACTCGAGCGAACGGGGTTCGCGGACGTCGCAACGGTGCTCGCGTCCGGGAACGTGTCCGTGACGACTGCGCTGACCTTAGCCCGCGCTCGCGCCGCCATTGAGATCGTGCTGCAAACCGAGTTTTCGATCGACACCATTGTGCTGTGCTTTGAGGCCGACGACGTGCGCGCGATGGTGGACGCGTACCCATGGGATCCAACGGACGCGGAGCGCCAGCACTACGCGATCCTCATGGACGACACCGCGATAGCGCGAGAAATCTTGGAGACCACCGAGGTGAAGCCAGCCGCCGAGGCGCTCGCAACCGCTCCGCTCGGGCTGTACTACTGGGCCTTCAAGGGCCGGACCACGGCGGGCAAGATCCAAAAGACTCTCGATGTGGCGCGGTTCAAGGCTCACTACTCGGTGCGCGCGATTGCGACGCTCAAGAAACTGCTCGCCACGTAGATCCCGCGCGCAACACACAGATCGGCGCGTACCCGCTCCCCTGTCGCACGCGCGTGACAGAGTTGTCGCATGACTGAACTCTTGTTTGCTCTCAGTGGCATTGCCCTGGGCGCCGTCGTCGCATACTCCATCGCCGTCGCGCGGTCCTCAGCGCGCACCGAGACCGTCGCCAACAAGCGCGCCGACGAACGCGAAGCGCGGGTTCGCGAAGAGGCCGACCGCCGCATTGGCGATCTCAAAGAGCAGTACGCGCAGATGTCCTCGCAGTTCAAGGCGCTCAGCGCTGACGTGCTCGCCAAGAACTCCGAACAGTTCCTCCAGATGGCGGACGAGCGCTTCAAGCGCACGGCGCAGCACCAAGACGCCGAGCTAGCCAAGCGCGAGGAGTCCGTGAAGAAAATGGTCGAGCCCATGGCGAAGGCGCTCGACGAGGTGAAGAAACAGACCGGCGAGGCAGACAAAATGCGGGCCGAGGGACAGGCCGCGCTCCGCGAACAAGTAACGCACATGATCTCGGCGTCCCAAAAGCTCGACAAGAGCACTACGGACTTCATCAACACTCTGCGCCGCTCCGATGTGCGCGGCAACTGGGGAGAGGTCCAGCTGCGCCGCGTGGTCGAGCTCGCAGGCATGGTGAACAACGTGGACTTCACCGAACAAGAAAACGTGAAGGATGGCGAGGGAAACAACCTGCGGCCCGACATGGTGGTGAACCTGGCTGGCGGCAAGAGCGTCGTCGTCGACTCCAAGGTCGCGCTCGCCGCTCTCATCGAGGCGTTCGAGACGGAGGATGAGAAGGTGCGTGCCGAGCGCCTGCTCGCGCACGCCCGGCACGTCAAGAAGCACGTGGACGACCTCGCCTCCAAAAAGTACTGGGACCAGTTCTCGCCCTCGCCGGAATTCGTCGTGATGTTCGTTCCGTCCGAGGCGTTCTACCAGGCCGCGCTTGAACAGGACCCCGCGCTCCAGGAGTACGCGTTCACCAAGAACGTCGTGATTGCCACGCCCACCACGCTCGTGGCGATGCTGCGAACGGTCGCGCACGCGTGGAAAGAGGCGGCGCTGGCCGACAACGCTCAGTCCGTGCTCAGCGCCGGCCAAGAACTGCACAAACGCCTGCTCACCATGGGCGAGCACTTCCAGAAGTTGGGACGCGCGCTCGACACCGCGGGCAAGGCCTACGACGGCGTCGTCGGCTCCTACGAGAAGAGCGTGCTGCCCGGCTCGCGGCGCCTCGCCGAACTCAAGGTTGTGGACAACGCGATCGAGGCGCCCGAGACGCTGGACCTGCAGGTCCGCGAAGTCAAGAAGATCGAGAAGTCGAAGGACTAGTTGTTCGCACGGACTAATCGTCCGTCGGGTCGACCGGCACGTCGCTCAAATCGGGAATCACGATTTCCATGCCGTCTGCGGTGAGAATCGGGTCGCCGGGTACAGCAACTGGGGCGAGCAATTCCTTCTGTGCGTCAAGCTCACGGCGCGCGTCCGCAGCCTCCGGGTGAAAAAACTCCTCCAGCCCGGTCATGCCTTCATCGCATTCTCGGCCTCTTTGGCCTTGAGGTCTGCGCGGATCTCGTGGGGAAGCGAGAACATCAGGTCCTCGGTCGCCGTGCGCACCTCTTCAACGGTTTCGTAGCCGCGCTTCGCGAGATCATCGAGCACGTCCCGCACAAGAATCTCGGGCACTGATGCTCCGGACGTGACGCCCACCGAAGTGACGCCCTCAAACCAGGCGTTCTCCATCTCGACGGCGCGATCGATCCGGTATGACGCGTCAGCACCGTGTTGAAGCGCGACCTCAACCAGTCGCACCGAGTTGGACGAGTTCGCCGAGCCCACGACTATCACCAGCTCGCAATCAGGAGCGAGCTTCTTGACGGCCACCTGGCGGTTTTGTGTTGCGTAGCAAATGTCGGAGCTGGGCGGATCCTGGAGCGCGGGGAAGCGCGCCCGCAGGCGACTCACGGTTTCCATGGTCTCGTCCACGCTGAGCGTGGTCTGGGACAGCCACACCACGTTCTCTGGATCGGGCACCTCAACGGTGTCGGCTTCGGCGGGAGAGTTGACGACGATAGTGTGCTCCGGCGCTTCTCCCGCCGTACCTTCAACCTCCTCATGGCCGTCGTGCCCAATCAGCAAGATGGTCTGATTTGCCTTGGCAAAACGGACTGCCTCCTTATGAACCTTGGTCACCAACGGGCAGGTGGCGTCCATGCTGATGAGGTTGCGCGCGTCTGCAGCATCCCGTACCGCAGGCGAGACGCCGTGGGCAGAAAACACCACGCGGGCTCCTTCGGGAACCTCGTCAGTTTCGTTGACGAAGATCGCGCCTCGATCACTCAACGTCTCGACCACGTACTTGTTGTGGACGATTTCCTTGCGCACATAGATTGGGGATCCATGGATTTCGAGAGCCTTCTCTACCGCAATCACCGCGCGGTCTACTCCGGCGCAGTACCCGCGAGGGGCAGCAAGAAGAACTCGCTTGTCGAGGAGTGCAGGCATGGGTCAATCCTACGGTGCGCCTGCACCTATCAAGCCCGCTGCGACTGGTCTGCCCGCAGGTGTCCGTAGTCTCCTCCACGATATGCGCGCGTGCCGTCACCAGCGCCATCGCTTGCCCGGAAGTAGGCACAGCCAGGCCTCTCGTGGCACGCTGGTGCCGTGACGCAGCCACTGCCAGAGACCGCATCGGACACCTCACCCGAACGCCCGTGGCCCGTTCGCCACCTCTCCCCCAAGATCAAGGACTACGTCGACAAGATGTCGCCCGTGTGGGTCGAGGGGCAGGCTGTCAACGTGAAGCGCTGGCGCCAACTGGTATTCCTCACGCTGCGCGACGCTGAGGCCGAGATGTCGCTGAGCGCAGTGGTTCCCGCGAGCGAAGTTGACGCTCTGGACCAACCACTGGCGGACGGCGCACAGGTGGTTCTCCACGCCAAGCCTGAATGGCGACTCAAGAATGGGTCTTTCCAACTGAACGCGCGCGAACTGCGCGCCGTGGGGATTGGGGACCTGCTCGCGCGCATCGAGAAACTGCGCGAGGCCCTCGCCAAGGAAGGACTGTTTGCTGACGATCGCAAGGTGCCGCTGCCGTTCGTCCCCAAGCTCGTTGGCCTAGTGTGCGCAAACCAGGGCGACGCCGAACATGACGTGTTGGTCAACGCCACCGAACGCTGGCCGTCTGTGAAGTTCGAGATCCGCCGGGTCACGGTCCAGGGCGCCAACTGCGTCCCCGAGACGAGCGCGGCGATAAGAGAACTCGACGCACACCCGGACGTTGACGTGATCGTGGTTGCGCGCGGCGGTGGCTCTCTTGAAGACCTTCTTCCGTTTAGCGCCGAGGCCCTGCTCCGGGTCGCGGCAAACTGTGTCACTCCTTTGGTAAGCGCCATCGGCCACGAGAAAGACAACCCGTTGTTCGACCTGGTCGCCGACCTGCGCGCGTCGACGCCGACCGACGCAGGCAAGCGCATCGTCCCCGACGCCGCTCAAGAAGCGCGCGGAGTGGCGGGTGCGCTCGCGAGCATACGAGCGTCAATCGAATCCCGGCTCGATCGCGAAGCCGAAGCGCTCATCGCCTACTTGACACGGCCAGTAATGGTCCACCCGAACATGCTCATCGACCCGCACAAGCAGGAACTCGCCCGCGTTGCTCAGTCGAGTGGACGCGCCCTTGTTGCCATTCTCTCCGGAGCCCAGGGAGGGCTCACGGAGTTGAAGGCGAGCCTGCGGGCGCTGTCCCCACAGTCCACGCTCGATCGGGGATACGCCGTAGTGCACTCCCCGGCGGGAGAAGTGGTGAGGAACGCCGGGACGCTTACTCCTGGCGATCCCCTCACCATCCGTTTCGCCGCAGGCGAGGCCGCGGCGGCTGTCACCGAGGCGCGCCCGGCAACCTAAAAGAGCGGCCGGCGCCTCACAGCGCCGACCGCTCC
This sequence comes from Demequinaceae bacterium, assembly GCA_965250005.1. Lineage (GTDB taxonomy): Bacteria > Actinomycetota > Actinomycetes > Actinomycetales > Demequinaceae > WTKG01. The sequence continues at coordinate 1,860,831 of OZ252279.1, read as the reverse complement.
AAGTCGAATGTGGCGGTTCGGGCGAACTCGCCTCCCCCTCAGCTGGAGGCGAGCCCCACCGAACCGACGGCGAGCGGGGGAACTGTTTTGAGGCTCTTCGCGCGCACCTTCGCTGCCGCTGCGACGTCACGGTTCCACGACCGTCCCAGTCGCGACAAAATCTCCGGGGGCACAGCCTCACAGCGGATGAGCGCATGGAGGACCTCGGGATTCTTATCCTGGGCAAGGCTGTCGCGGACATCAATCGGGATGTCCGTTCGCGGATTACGAGCAACGCCGGCACGGACTGCAGGCGCCGGGTCGTTCGCGAGTTGCAGAAGCGACGTGAGCGGCGTTTGCGTCCGCTCGGCCACAACTGCACGAATCTTCACTTCGTCCGAACGTGCCATTCCGGCGAGTTCATCGTCGGTCAAGTTCGGATCAAGGGCCTTCTTCGCACTTCCAAGGGCCGTCTGGCGACCGTATTCTTCACTAAACATGTCGTTCACCCCATTGTGTACTGATGTAGCTCTATATGTAATGAGAGGCGTGACCTGTGCTCTTATGACGCGGTTTTTCACAAGAATGTTGGCACTGGCAGGATTTCTCCACAAGAGTGCGCCGCGAGGTTGTAGCGTGATGGCGTGAATACGCCCGTCGAAATCGAGAACCTCACGTACGAACAAGCCCGCGATGAACTCGTGGTGATCGTCGCCAAGTTGGAAGCCGGCGAGGTGACCCTTGAGGATTCGCTCACGCTCTGGGAGCGAGGCGAGGCGCTAGCCGTTCGATGCCAACAGCTCCTCGAGGGCGCGCGCGACCGCATCACGGACGTTCGCTCCCTCAGCGATGACAACCTCGCAGACCACGACACGGCCGACGCAGGCATCGTGGCAATCGCAACCGAAGATGAATCCGAGTGAGCGATCACGCCCTCGTCATAGGCGAAGCGCTCATTGATCTGGTCCGGCGCGCCGACGGCACCACCGAGTCCTTCGTGGGGGGATCCCCGGCGAATGTCGCGATCGGGCTCGCGCGGCTCGAACGCAAAGTCGAACTGCTCACGTGGATCGGCCTCGACGACAATGGCCGCGACATCCGCGAGCACATGGAAGACGCAGGTGTCGAGTTGGTTAAGGGATCGGAGTCTGCTCTGCGCACCTCGATCTCCAGCGCGACAATCGACCAGGCAGGCGCGGCATCGTACGAATTCGATCTGCAGTGGGCTCTTAATCCTGGCGCCGCAACAACGCGCCGGCCGGTCATCGTGCACACCGGGTCCATCGCCGCGATTCTGCGTCCCGGCAGCGAGACGGCTCGAGACATCATCCGGAAATCTCGCGGGACCGCGACCATCACGTACGACCCCAACATTCGCCCGTCCCTCATGGGGAACCCCATCACTGCCAGCGCACTCGTCGACCAGATGATCGAAGTCTCAGACGTTGTGAAAGTCAGCGACGAAGATCTCGAGTGGCTCCACGACGACACATCTGTTGAGGACCAGGCCCGCCACTGGCTCAACATGGGGCCGGCACTCGTTGTCGTGACCCGCAGAGGCAAGGGGGCCACAGCGTTCACCAGAGACGGCCGCAAGCTTGACGTCACCGCGCCGCGCGTGAAGGTGGCGGACACCGTGGGCGCCGGAGACTCCTTCATGTCCGGATTGATCGACGGCCTCTGGGGAGCGAGCCTCCTGGGAGCGGACAAACGCGAGTGGCTCGGAAAAATCGACAGTGAGATGCTCAACTACGTGCTAAACCGTTGCGTCGGTATTGCAGCGATCACCGTTTCACGCAAGGGCGCGAACCCTCCCACGAGAGCCGACCTGGGCGAAGGCTAGGCCGCCACCAGTCGGGCCGCCGCCTCCGAGCGAGCAGCCCGCGGTCCCTCCTTGGAGAGCAGATCCACGGTCGAGCGCGACACGGCACTGTTGCGGATGAGCGCGCGCGCAACCTCGACGGCGCGGTCTTCGGCGAGCACGGACTGAACCGAAGGCGAGCGACCAATGACCGTGTTTGTCGCGACCGCCACGCGAACCTCTGTCTTGCGGTCCTGCGCAAATGAGACGAGAACGCCGAGCGGCGCATCTTCGCGGCCAGCGGCTGCGACCCGCGCCGAAACATCCCGAGACTGCACTAGCGTCATGAACTCCTCGCCAGACAGGTCTCCAAAAGCGGCACGGGACTCGGGCGTGGCAGTCTCGGTGTTTGTCGCGGCCATCGGAACTCTCCTCAGCGTCTTGCGCGCGGATAAGTCCTTGCGCGCGTCATTGGACTTTCACCTAATGAGAGGGCCCAGGGGCCCCATCATGACGCGAGAATGCCCCACAATTAGGGGCATTGCCGTGTGCACCTGCCACAATGAGGGCATGGCAGCCGATCCCGCTTACCGCATCGAGCACGACACCATGGGCGAGGTCCGCGTTCCCATGGATGCCCTCTACCGCGCGCAGACGCAGCGGGCTGTGGAAAACTTCCCTATCTCGGGTCGCGGACTCGAGCGAAGTCACATCGAGGCGCTGGCGCAGGTCAAGAAAGCGGCGGCACTGGCTAACGCCGAGCTCGGCGTCATTGACCGCAGCATCGCCGACGCCATCGTTGGTGCCGCCGACCAAGTAGCCGCGGGCCACCACGACGCGCACTTCCCCGTCGACGTATTCCAAACGGGCTCCGGCACCTCGTCAAACATGAACATGAATGAGGTCCTCGCGACACTTGCCACGACCGCGCTCGGGTCAGACGTTCATCCGAACGACCACGTGAACGCCTCCCAGTCCTCGAACGACGTCTTCCCGACTTCCGTTCATGTGGCCGCCACCGCTGGTGTGGTCAACGACCTTGTGCCTGCCCTCAGGCATCTCGCGAACGCGCTCGAGGCCAAGTCCGCGAAGTTCGCCACCGTCGTGAAGTCCGGCCGGACCCACCTCATGGACGCAACTCCTGTCACGCTCGGCCAGGAGTTCGGGGGCTACGCCGCCGCGGTCCGCCACGGTATCGAGCGCGTGGAGGCGGCGCTTCCTCGCGTGGGCGAGGTTCCCCTGGGTGGAACAGCGGTGGGCACCGGGATCAACACTCCTGACGGGTTTGCCGCCCGAGTGATCGTTCTTCTCGCTGAGGACACCGGGCTTCCACTCACCGAGGCTCGGGACCACTTTGAGGCGCAGTCCGCGCGCGATGGTTTGGTAGAATTGAGCGGCGCGCTGCGGGTCGTCGCCGTGAGCCTCACCAAGATCTGCAATGACCTGCGCTGGATGGGCTCGGGCCCCAACACCGGCCTGGCCGAAATTCAGCTTCCTGACCTCCAACCGGGGTCTTCGATCATGCCCGGCAAGGTTAATCCCGTGATCCCCGAGGCCGTACTCATGGTCTGCTCTCGGGTCGTGGGAAACGACGCCACCGTCGCGTGGGCGGGCGCATCCGGATCGTTCGAACTCAACGTGCAGATTCCCGTCATGGCGCTCGGGACGCTCGAGTCGTTACGCCTGCTGAGCAGCGCGTCCCGCGCCCTGGCGGACAAGACCATCGCTGGCATCACCGCGAATGCGGAACGCGCCCGCCGCTACGCCGAGGCAAGCCCGAGCGTGGTGACGCCCCTGAACCGCGTCATCGGCTACGAGAGCGCCGCGAAGATCGCCAAGCACGCCGTCGCCGAGGGCAAGACAGTGCGCGAATCTGCCATTGCGCTCGGATTCGTGGAGCGCGGTGAGATCACCGAGGCGCGACTGGACGAGCTGCTGGACGTCACGTCAATGACGGGCGACGCCTAGGCGCTCGCACAAATCCGGGCCCGCGGCGTGGGTTCGTCCTCGCGCACTGGCACAATAGGCAGATGCTCGTTGCCCTCGTCGCCTCGCACCACAATCGCGACCTCGCCGTGCTCGAACAGCTCAGCGTGGGCGCTGAGACGCTTTCTGCCGCGCTCGTGGAGCGGTGCGAGAGCATCGTCGGCGCTGCCGTCCTGCCTACGTGCAACCGCTTCGAGGTCTACCTCGACACGGACGACGTGGCCACGGCGCGGGCCTGCGCGCTGGAAGCGATCGCGGCGCGCGCCGCGCTGGACTTGCCAGCCGTTGACGCGGCGCTCATCACCCTGACGGGAGACGACACCGCCCAACACCTCATGTCCGTGGCCTCCGGCCTCGAGTCCATGGTCGTGGGCGAGCGAGAAATCTCCGGCCAGGTGCGTCGGGTATACACCAGCGCCCACGCCGCAGGGCACCTCTCTGCACACCTCGATCGCCTGTTCCAATCCGCGCTTCAGGTCTCGCGAGAGGTCGCGGCCCACACAGGGCTCGGCACGTCCGGTCGGTCGGTCGTCTCGGTCGCCTTTGACCTAGCCGACGGGCTGCGCGAGTGGGACGGGGCAGAGGCACTGCTGATCGGAACGGGCGCGCTCGCCGCGACAGGCGTTGGCCTGCTGAATGCGCGCGGAGCGAACGTCTTTGGCGTCTTCTCACCTTCGGGACGCGGCGCGGAATTCGGAGAACTCTTCGCCCTTGACGATGTGCCGCTCGAAGATCTGGCTGGCGCTCTGGCGAGAGCCGACGTGGTGCTGGCGTGTTCGGGAGGTGAGGGCATCGTCCTGACTCCGACACTGATCGCCGCCGCGCTCAAAGCGCGGCCGCGCAAGCTCACGATCGTTGACCTGGCACTCCACCGCGACGTGGCGCCCGGGGTTGCTGACATGCGCGGCGTCACCGTGGTGGACCTGACCGAAGTGGCCGCTCACGCTCCGGACGAGAGTCCACAGAGCGTGGAGTCCGCGCGGGCACTGGTGGCGCAAGCAGTCGCGCGATTCGGGCACGGGGAGCACGCTCGTGTCCTCGACCCCGCAGTCGTAGCGCTGAGAGAACACGTCTTTGGGCTGCTGGAGACGGAAATCGCGAAGGTGCGCCCGCGCCCCGGCGCGCCCGCCGATCAAGTAGCATCCGCTGAGCAGACGGAAGAGGCGCTACGGCGCTTCGCGCGAACCCTGCTGCACACACCCACGGTGCGCGCGCAAACGCATGCCAAAGAGGGAACGGTGGATCAGTACCTCGATGCGATCCGCGCGCTATACGGACTCGACGTTCTCACGCCCGACGCGTAGACCCGACGCTCGCTGGTCGTGGCGATCAAACTCGCTGAGTGGGCCCCGCGCGGGTAGCGCCTTGTCGATTCCCACGACGGCGGCGGACAGCGCAAAAAACCACGCTAGGTACAGTGCGACATTTGCGAGCGCCGCGCCCCAGCCAAGCTCGTCCACGTCCAGGAACGGATAGGGAGCATCCGCGCCCACGGCGATCGCGCCGAACAGTAGCGCAATGTACGCGACCACGTACACGAGCCACTTGACCACGTACCCCCACGGAATGCGGCGATGCTCGGCGAACAACACCCACACCACCAGCGCGCCAATCGGTACCACCGCGTGCGCGAGTTGCGAATTGTTGAGGCCAAACAGCAGGTCTTGGCCGTCGCCAAATGACCCGGGGCTGAGCACAAAGTTGAACACCACACCCGTGATCACAATGTAAAAGACTGCGCTGCCGGCTAGCCACTCCGGCGGCGTGCGGGTGTCACGGATGAGCGTCCACGCTGTCCACGCGAATGACACCGCGAGCATCAGGTTGGACTGCACCGTGAAGGCCAGGAGCGCTGCCGGCCCACCGGCGTAGATGGACACCCCGACGGTGAAGACGGCAATTCCCGCAAGGGCAATGCGCAGGACCACGGAGACTACGTTCTGCCAGGGCATTACCCTAGTGTTGCCCACCCGTCAGGATTGTGCGCGTTGGGAGCAACTTGTCGATCGCGATGATCAGGGCGCCCATGATGGCGGAGGCCCCAAAAAAGAGTGCGAAGTTCTCGGCAAGACCTCGCCATCCGTGGAGCTCAAGATCCATAAACGGGTAGGGGAAGCCTGCGCTGTCGACCACGATCCCGCGCGTCAGGAACACCCCCAGATAGACCACCGTATACGTCAGCCAGAGCAGGGTGAACCGCCATTTGATTCGCCGATGAGGCGCGAAGATTAGCCACACAGCGAGTGCACCAATGGGCGTCACCAGGTGGAGCAGGTCACTGTTCGTCAGGCCGAACAGGATCTGCGGGAAAGTGCGATCGTCCTGGAGAAAGAACCTGGAGATAACGCCGATGATGGCCAGGTACAGAACAGCGGCGCCTTCAATCCAGGCGGGTGGCAATTTGCGCTTCGCGAGCAAAGCCCACGCGGCCCACATGAATACGAGGGCCATGATGACATTCGACTGAATGGTGAACTTATCCCATGACTCGGGGCTGTCGACCGCAAGTGTTCGGTACGTCGAGAACACGGCGACGCTCGCGACGGCGATGCGCGCCAGCGCGGAAACAACATTCATCAGTTCCCCTCGAACAGATACGGGACAGCGACTAGAGGTCTAGGCGCTCCAGCATATCCGTCACCAAGGCGGCAATCGCGGACCGCTCCGAACGCTCAAGGGTCACGTGAGCGAAGAGCTCATGTCCCTTCAACGCCTCGATGACTGCGGCGACTCCGTCGTGCCTGCCCACGCGCAGGTTGTCTCGCTGCGCCACGTCATGGGTGAGCACCACTCGCGAGGACTGGCCGATGCGGCTGAGCATGGTGAGCAGCACGTTGCGCTCGAGCGACTGCGCCTCGTCGACGATCACGAAGGCGTCGTGCAGCGACCGCCCGCGGATGTGCGTGAGCGGGAGCACCTCGAGCATCCCGCGGTCCATGACCTCTTCAACCACCTCGGACGAGACGGTCGCGCCGAGCGTGTCGAACACCGCTTGTGCCCACGGATTCATCTTCTCGAGCTCGGAGCCGGGCAGGTAGCCGAGTTCCTGGCCACCCACGGCGAACAGCGGCCGGAAAACGATGATTTTCTTGTGCTGCTGGCGTTCCATCACGGCCTCAAGTCCGGCACACAGCGCGAGGGCGCTCTTGCCGGTTCCCGCGCGGCCGCCCATCGAGATGATGCCAATGGACTCGTCCATCAGCAAGTCGATCGCGATCCGCTGCTCGGCGCTACGGCCATGCAGACCAAAGATTTCTTGATCGCCGCGCACCAACTGAATCGCGCCGTCGCGGCTACGCCGACCAAGTGCCGAGCCGCCGGGGGCGTGAATCACCAGTCCGGTATGGACTGGCAGCGCCTTCAGGTCCTCGCCGCTGTCCGCCTCGGATGGCGTAGCCACAGTCCCGCCCGCGTAGAGCGCGTCCACCTGCCGGTCGGTCATCTGAATCTCGCGCATGCCGGTCCAGCCGGAATCAACGGCGAGATCGTTGCGATACTCCTCGGCGTCCATGCCCAGAGCGGCGGCCTTCACGCGCATGGGCAGGTCCTTGGTCACCACCGTCACGTTGTGGCCCTCGGCCGCAAGGTTGGCCGCCACCGCGAGGATACGAGTGTCGTTGTCTCCTAGGCGGAATCCGGAGGGGAGCACACCGGTGTCGGTGTGGTTGAGCTCAACGCGGACCGTACCGCCCTCGTCATTCGCAGGCACGGCCTGATCGAGATGGCCGTTTTCCAGACGCAGTTCGTCAAGCAGCCTGAGCGCCGATCGCGCAAAGTACCCCAGTTCCGGGTGATCCCGCTTAGCCTCGAGTTCCGTAATCACCACGACTGGCAGCACAACCGCGTGCTCCGCGAACCGCAACGTGGCACGCGGGTCCGATAGCAGGACGGACGTGTCAATCACCAGGGTGCGCACTTTGGTGGCGCTCTTCTTGGCGGTCTGTGCCGATGTGGAGGTAGTGGTCACGGGGGCTCCCTAACTGCGGTCGGGCCGCGGGGAACCATCCGCCCCGCGGCGGTGGTCGTCATGTGTCCAGAGGCTTACCTAACACGTTCCTGACGGTACGCGCGGCCGCGCGTCATGGGAGGCAACACGCCGACCAGGGGGGCAAGGTTCACCGAATCGTTGCCGAATCAACGCGGAGGCGTCAGCGGCCGCGGCGACGCTCGCGCTGAGCGTACGAGCGGACGGCGCGCAAGAAGTCCACGTGTCGAAAGTCCGGCCAGTAAGCCTCGCAAAAGTAAAACTCGCTGTGCGCACTTTGCCACATGAGGAAGCCGCTAAGCCGTTGCTCGCCCGAAGTACGAATCACCAAATCCGGGTCTGGCTGACCCTTGGTGTAAAGGTGTTCTGCGATGTGCTCAACAGAGAAGTCTTCCGCAACCTGCTCGAGCGAGCGCCCGGTGTCGACGCCCTCGGCTAGGAACGATCGGACGGCATCGGCGATCTCGTGCCGACCGCCGTATCCCACCGCGATGTTTACGTGCAGGCCGTCGTTCTGGGAGGTCAGCGCCACAGAATCCTGGAGGCGCTTGGCGACCGCGGCGGGAAGCAAGTTGAGGGCGCCCACCAACTGCAGCTTCCACCGGCCGTCGGCCGCGAGGGTCTCTACCGCCTCGGCGATGATGTCGAGTAGCGCGTCTAGTTCGCCTACGTCGCGCTCGAGATTATCGGTCGAGAGCATCCACAGTGTGACGACCTCGACCCCGGACTCCGTGGACCACTCAAGCAGTTCAGTAATCTTGCCTGCACCGCGCCGGTGCCCGTGGGCGGCACTGTTGCCAGACTGCTTTGCCCAGCGTCGATTTCCGTCGAGGATGACGCCAACGTGTCGCGGGAGCTTTTCGCCGTGGCGGAGCGAACGGAGGAGCAACCGCTCATACGTGCCGTAAAGCGGCTGCAGCAGGCGCATCGGCTCTCTTTCTCTCCAGCAAGGGGCAGCAAGTTTCAGAAACCAACGCTACCGGTGGGCGCTAACCTACGGTATCGTAGGTCGATGAGCACGATCCAGACTACGCGCCGAAAGGCCCCACCAGTGAGCGCACACGCGTCCCCCAAGAAGCCCACAGGCTCGAAGCCGGCCTCCGCGCAGCCCGATTCCAAGCCGCTATTGCGCGGATGGTTCCATCTGGGGGCCGTGCCCGTGGTCCTGATCGCCGGCCTGGCGCTTGTTGCTACTGGCCCCACACTGGCTGGCCGGATCACCGCCGCCGTATTCGCGTTCACGTCCCTGCTGCTCTTTGGCACCTCAGCGGTTTACCACCGCGGCAACTGGGACCCCACGGTCACGGGCGTGCTGCGCCGCATCGACCACTCAAACATCTTCCTCATCATCGCGGGAACCTACACGCCGCTGGCGGTCATGCTGCTGCCCAAGAACACCGCCATACTCGCGCTGTCCGTTGTGTGGGCCGGGGCCATCGGCGGGCTGCTCATGCGCGTTCTGTGGCTCAGCGCGCCGCGCTGGCTCTACGTCCCCATGTACGTGGGGCTCGGCTGGGTCGCCATCGCGTTCACCGACTCGTTCTACGAGAGCGGCGGGCCAGCAGTGGTGTCGCTCATCGTGGCCGGAGGTATCGCCTACACCGCAGGTGCCGTGATCTACGGAACCAAGTGGCCGGACCCGTCTCCCAAGTACTTTGGGTTCCACGAGATTTTTCACTCGCTCACGCTAGTTGGCTTTGTCTGCACTTTCATTGCCGCGAGCATCGCCATCTACAACGCCTGATTTCTTCTGAGCGGCGGGATCTGCGCTGTGGTTGACCTTGCGCAGGTGCTTGGTGAGCGATCGGAACAATAGCCAAGCCGCAACTACAAGCGCGAACGTCACAAGAAAACCCGGCAATCCCGGGCCTATCGTCTGGTCAATGACCGTCATGGTGGCCTCCTAGGACTATCGTGCCTCATGATGACCAATTCACTTTCCGCCGACGCCGAAGAGTCCTCCGCCCGCCCGCCGCGCATGAGCCGGGGCGGTCGCATCGCCGTGGGTGCCGCGACCCTCGTGTTCCTAGCCCTCGCCTCCTGGATTGGCTGGGACCAGTCCCAGAAGCCTGTTCGATGGCGCGACGTGGGCTACAGCATCGTCTCCCCCACGGAGGCGTCCACCACGTTCGAGGTGTTCCTCTATTCCGACGCCGACGCCACGTGCCGACTGCGCGCGCTCAGCAAGACGCACGCGGAGGTGGGGATCGCGGATGTTCTCGTCAGGCGATCGAACGGCGCCCAGCAGCGGTTCATGACGACCCTCACCACGGTCGAGGAGGCCGTCACGGTGGTCGTCGCCTACTGCGAGGCATACTGATTCCCTAACGCTTGGTATCCTTTCTAACTTGCACCGAGGGAGAGACCGTGACGGAGACTGCCGGCACCTGGCTGACCCAGGAGGCCCACGACCGCCTTCAGGTTGAGTACAACGACCTGATGGGCGCCGGTCGGGCTGCCATCGCCAAAGAGATCGACGAGCGCCGCCAAGAGGGAGACCTCAAGGAGAACGGCGGCTATCACGCTGCCCGCGAGGAGCAGGCCAAGCAGGAGGGCCGTATCGCCCAACTCAAGCACCTGCTCGAGACCGCGACGGTTGGCGAAGCAACTTCAGGGGACGGCACCGTGGAGTCCGGAATGGTGGTGACCGCGGAGGTCGCGGGCCGCAAGATGCGCTTCCTGGTGGGCTCCCGCGAGGTTGCCGGAGGCGCAGACATCGATGTGTTCTCCGCACAGTCGCCGCTGGGCGCTGCGCTACTCGGCAAGAAGCCGGGCGACCAGACCAGTTACGCCGCACCCAATGGCAACGACATCACTGTCAACCTGATCGCGGCCAAGCCTTTCTCGGGTTAGACACGACCAAGCGCTATGCCGCAGGGCGCTAGTCGGCGGCCTTGGGGCCCCTCTGGATGGGAATCGCCGTCGTGGGCCCCACTCCCGAACGCCGTAGCCCCGTGATGAAGCTCTTCGTAAGTGCAAGCAGCGGCACCGCGAGCAGTGCTCCCACCATTCCTGCGACGATCGCTCCGGCCGCCACCGTCAGCAGAATCGCGACAGGATGGACGTCCGCTGCCTTGCCGAACAGCCATGGGTACAGGATGCTGCCCTCGAGCTGCTGAACAAGAATGACAATGCCGAGCATGATAAGCGCCGTAGCCCATCCACCGTCAACGAGCGCGACCAGCACCGCGACGGCGCCGGTCACGGTCGCTCCCACAATCGGTACGAACGAGCCAAGAAACACCACGATCGCAATCGGCAGAGCCAGGGGAAGGCCCAGTATCCACGCACCCAAGCCAATTCCCACAGCGTCGACGAAGGCAACAAACACTGACGTGCGACTGTACGCGCCCAGCGTGGCCCAGCCCGCGCGCCCCGCGAAGTCTGTGCGTTCACGCGCCTCCTCGGGCAACAGGCCCACTAGCCACAGCCACATCGCGCGCCCGTCCCTGAGGAAGAAGAACAGGCAGAACAGCGCGATAAGCGCACCGGCGCTCACCAGGCCAACCGTGGCGGTCACAGAGACTGCGCCAGATACCAGCCCAGCACTGTTGTCCTGAAGCGTCTCCCCTGCTCGGTCCAGGTAGTCTCGCAACTCGGCTTCGCTCACTTGCAGCGGCCCCGTGACCAGCCAGTCAACCAGGGTGTCGATGCCTGCGAGCGCCTTATCTTTGAGCTCGCCAAGCCCGGAAGCCACAGATTGGCCGGCTGCCGCTAGCAGGCCGGCGACGAGCCCGATGAGCCCAAGGACCAGGCTCAGCGACGCTAGGGTCCGCGGAATTCCCTTAGACCCGAGCCACGTCGCCATCCGCTCCATCGGCGCTGCGATAAGAACCGCGATAGAAACGGGGACGATGATGGGTGCGAGTGTCGCCACGACGGTAGTCAGAGCGACGGCGACAACGCCAACCACCACAAGCCGCCATGACCACGCACCGGCGACACGCAGGGGCACGGGGACGTGCTCGAGGATCGAAGGAGCTTCGGTGTACCGATAATTGGGCTCTTGCGTGGGCATAGGGCGAGCGTATCGTGGCATGGGCGCGCGGGCCATCGGCCAGTCGAAGCGATTGCGAGGCAATGCGGAACACATCGAGTGACGTCGTCGTTGTGCATGGTGACGCACCAGCCAACGGGAGGTCCGATGCTGTTCGGTAGCAAAACCACCATGGTGACGCCTGAGGACGCGCTACGCGGTCGCACAACCGCTCTGGCCATTGAGCCGAATCACGTGGTACTCAAGAACCCTCTCAAAGGTCCCTGGCCGGACGGCCACGAAGTGATCTACGTAGCCATGGGTTGCTTCTGGGGCGCCGAGCGGCTGTTCTGGCAGATCGAAGGCGTGTACTCCACCGCCGCTGGGTACATGGGCGGCTGGACTGAGAATCCCACGTACGAAGAGACGTGCACAGCGCGCACCGGACACACCGAAACGGTTCAGGTGGTGTTCGACCCTACGAAGGTGGCCGTCGAGACGTTGCTGGCCGTGTTCTGGGAGAACCACGACCCCACGACGCCCAACCGGCAGGGCGGCGACACCGGCACCCAGTACCGGAGTGCGGTCTTCACCACGACGCCCGAGCAATTCGCCGAGGCAGAGAAGTCGCGCGACCACTACCAGCACAAGCTGGATGGCGGGGCGCACGGAACCATTTCGACGCAGATTTCGCGCCAGGAAGATGCTGGCGACTCCGTCTTCTATTACGCCGAGGATTACCACCAGGGATACCTGTTCAAGAACCCTGGCGGCTACTGCAACCACGGCTTCTGCCAGGTCGCGTACTAGCCGCAGCCCGCAATCCTAGCGGCGGAGTATCGCCAACAGTCGCAAGAACTCGACGTACAGCCAGATGATGGTGAACACAATCCCGTACGCCGCGAGCCATTCGTTCTTGGCTGGGATGCCCGTCTTTACGCCATTCTCGATGAAGGTGAAGTCACGCAGCAGCATGTACGCGCCGAGCAGGACCGCGAAGATTCCAATGGGAACACCCCACGGGATACCGGTGCTGCCGATCTCTTGCGAGTGGATTCCCCAACCGTCCAGGCTGCCGAACATCTGTAGACCAATATTCACGAGCGAGAAGATCACGTAGCCCGAGATCGCGATCATGAAGTAGCGGTTCATCTTTGCCGTCGCGCGGATCTTGCCCGAGCGGAACAGGATGAGTACAGCAGCGAACACGCTCGCGGTCGCGAGCACGGCCTGCATTGCAATGCCGTTGTATGTCGGGTTCGACTCGAGCACGACGGTGAGTCCGCCAGCCATGCCGCCCCATGCGACGAGCGTGACGCCCATCAGGACGGGCGATGGGTTGCGCGAGAACGCGACAACGAGCGACAACACGAACGCCGCGATTCCGAAGATGAAGTAGGCGCCGGGTGCGAGCACCCCAACGGCAGCGGCGGACAACACTGCGAGCGCGAAGTAGCCGACAGACTTGAGGAGCGTGCCTTCATACGACATGCGGCCGGTCTCGAACGCAGTTCCGCTGGGTGCGTCAAACTGCTGCTCTAGTGCGCTCGCGCTCGCCTGCGGTGCGATGCCGCGCACGGGCGCCTGCTGAATGACGCCGTCGCCCTGGAACTGCTTGTTTCTGGTGAATATTGGGTTGGCCACAACCCCTCCTCTGTCAGTAGTCGAGAGTCAGTCTACAAAGATGTAACGAATAGCGCGCCCAGGACAATCCTTGGTGCCCCCGGCGGGGATCGAACCCGCACTGTACCGATTTTAAGTCGGCCGCCTCTGCCAATTGGGCTACGGGGGCAACTCGATTGTGTCAGGCTGCGGTGCGGTCCGCGACGGACCACGCAATACCGTCCAGGATGTCGTGCTCGCTGGTGACGGCCGACGTCAGCTCGCCACCGGCGGCCTCAACGGCGGCTGCGACCTGCGTGACGACGAGCATCCACACCAGAGCGCCCGCGCCGATCACGTCAACGCGGCCCGGGTGCATGAACGGCATCGCCGCGCGCTGCTCCCGTGTGGCACGCGTGAGTGCCGCGCACGACGCGACAATCTGATCCTGGGTGACGACCGCGCCATCGATCGCGTCCGGGCTGTACTCCGTGAGCCCGAGAGCATGCGCGGTGACAGTCGTGATCGAGCCGGCGAGACCCACCAGCGTGCGGGCCTCGGCGAACGGGACCTTTCGCTCGGCGGCCGCGATCGCCGCGTGCACATCGGTCACGGCGGCGACGAGCTCCGCATCGGTCGGCGGGTCGGAGAGCAGATGGCGCTCCGTCATGCGCACACAGCCAATGTCCATGCTGTGTGACGCGGTTGGCTCCGTGGTTCCCAGCACGATCTCCGTCGAGCCGCCGCCTAGGTCCACGACGAGGTACGGGCCCGGGTGCGTGGGCTCCCCATCGGCGCCGAGCGCAGTGAGCACGGAGGTGGCGCCGCGGAAACTCAGTTCGGCCTCGTCCTCACCCGAGACCACCTCAGGCTCGACGCTCAGCCGCTCGCGCACGCCGTCGACAAACTCCCGCCGGTTGCTCGCGTCGCGCGTCGCCGACGTGGCGACAAATCGGATCGCCTCCGGCGCCACACCGTGTTCGCCACAGAGAGCCGCATACTCGTCGGTCGCTGAGAGCGTGCGTTCGAGCGCCTCTGGCGCGAGCTGGCCCGTCTTGTCGACGCCCTGGCCCAGGCGCACCACCTTCATGATGCGCACCACGTCGGTGAGAGTCCCGGCGTCCGGATCGACGTCGGCGATCAACAGGCGGATGGAGTTGGTGCCGCAATCAACGGCCGCGACGCGTGGCATGCGGCCACACTACCGGCGCGAAGCCCCGAGAACCTTGCGAACCCGCCTTACCCGCATATACCGTTGTACCAACCTGAGCAATCATTGCGCGACGCGGACGTGCCGCCGCGGTCGCGCGGACGTGGAGTATCGATGGCGATGCCCGGAACTTGGATACGCGGGTCGCTCGTAGGGGCGGCGGCCGCTGTAGTGCTAGTCGCCCTGAGCGGTAGTTCTGCCGCGTCGATTGAGTCCAAAGACACGATTGCGGCTGCACTCGACCTCGGGCCGTACGTATCCGCCACGTTGGGCGCCGACTCTTCGTCCGTCCTCGTCTCGTCGACCACGATCGGCTCCTTCCCGCGCGCGGGTGGCAGCTACCTGATCCTGTCGACGGGTGACGCATCGGCGGTGGTTGGCGGCAGTCCGGGAGAGTTCATATCGACTGACCTTCCGTTCGCTAACCAGGGTGCCGACGGCAACGACCTCACGTCGGTTCGCTTCGAAGTCACACCTCCAGCTGCCGCCACCTGCATGGCGTTCGACTTTCAGTTCATGTCTGAGGAGTACCCCGAATACATCGGCGTTCAATTCAACGACATCTTCACGGCTGAACTGAACGAGAGCGAGTTCTTCATGTCCGCCGGGTCGCAGGTCGCTGCACCCAATAATTTCGCCTACGACACCGACGGCAATTTTATCTCCGTCAATACGGTGCTCGGCTTCGCCCCTGCGACGGGAACACGCATGGACGGATCAACCGAGGCGTTGGTTGCGGTAAGCAAGATTGAAAAGAACAACGCAGGAAATGCCACGTTGATTCTCTCGATCCAGGACGTAGGCGACTCAGTCTACGACTCGGCCGTGCTGCTCGACAACTTCCGGTGGCTCTACGGAAACAACTGTGACCGCGGGGTTAGTTCCCTGACGGACACGGACGGCGACGGCCTGCCGGATTCATGGGAGACCGACGGCGTTGACTACGACGGCGACGGCATCCCGGAGCTTGACCTGGCGGCTCTGGGTGCGGACCCGGAGCGGGCCGACATCTTCCTGGAGATTGACTGGATGGTCGAACCGCAAACGTGCCTCAACTTACTCTGCTGGGGAGGTCAATCCGTGGTTCCGAGCGCACAAGCCCTTCAAGACGTGGTTGATGCTTTCGCTACGGCTCCACATCCCAACCCGGACGGCAGCAACGGCATCACGCTCCATATCGACGCCGGACCTGATTCAACAACAGCGGACGGCGGCACGTGGGACTCTCAAGGCGGCGGGAACAGCGTCGCGTGGGACCCGAACCTCGGCGTGTACGAAGTTGCCGGCGGCGCGTCCGTGTACAACTGGTCTGAGTTCGACGCAATCAAGGCCGACAACTTCGATTCCGTTCGATGGGACGTCTTTCACTATGTGATCTACGGTGAGCGGCAAGGCGCCTCGGGCAGTTCTGGCTTGTCGCGTGGTCTACCGGGATCGGATCTCATGGTGATGCAGGGGAACCTCACCGGGCCAACAAATGCCTTCTCGCGAGTTCAAGAGCGCGGTACCCTCATGCACGAGTTGGGCCACAACCTGTCGCTCAAACACGGGGGGCCCAACGACACAGAGTTTCAGTGGGACGCGACGTACCAGAGCATCATGAACTACGCCTACCAACTCGAGGGGATCACGCCCACCGAGCGCCTCGACTACTCGCGAGGTGCGCCTCACGACGACTGGGCAAACATTCGCTTCGACGGCGGGTCGGTCGGGGACCTTGGAGACGCCGCGCCGCCCCTCGTACTCAGTGAAGATGTGGACGAGTTAACGCGAGAAATCGCGGAGGCGTTCGACGTTCTCGCCGCAGACGGAGACGGCGCGATCAGCCACATCGGCCCGAACGTCATGCTTCTGAGCCAGCCGGGCCAGTCTGTGGTGGTTGAAGTGTCGAACCTCGGCAACACGGACGCAGAGTTTGCGATCGTGACGAGCACGTGGGATGGAACCCTGCTCGGCAGTCAGCGGCAGACAATCGCGGCCGATGCGACTGAGTCCGTAACGCTCAACATTGAGAGCGCTCTCATTCAAATCGACAGCGCGCCGCTCGTCATCAAGTTGACATCGCTGGATCTCGGCTTCTCCGTTGACGAGGTACGCGCCTACATAACCCTTATCGATCCGCTCGACAGCCAATCGATGGCTGCCTTGGCGGCGGACCTGGAACTCGCGCGGGGAATGGCGCCCGGCGACGGCCCCGGCGACGCGTTCCTCGCATCGCTTGAAGGCTCGCTAAACGGGGTGGTGGATCCAGAACTTGATGTTGGTGATTCAGATTCTTCGAGCAGCAAGAGCCCCGACGACACGGCTGGAAATCGCACGCTCGTCATCGCGATCGGTTCAGTCGTTGTTCTCGCGATGATCGCCTTTGCCTGGGCTATGACCCGCAAACCGAAAAACTGATCTACGCGAACTCCGCGCAAGTGCACCTGTCGGGGCGCCACGCGTGGGCGATCATCTCGAGCGCCCGGTCGCCCAGCGGGTTCACACCGGGACCGGCCGCGAGCGCGTGGCCCGCGAGCACGTGCAAGCACTTCACGCGATCAGGCATACCGCCTGCGCTGATTCCGTCGATCTCGGGTACAGCACCGAGCTCCGCGCGGTCTGCCAGGTACGCCTGGTGAGCCGCACGGTAGCCGACCGCGAGCTCCTCGTCCTCGGCGAGCGCGGCAGTCATGTCCTTCATCACGCCGTTCGCCTCGAGCGTGGAGACCGCGCTCACGGCGCCGGGGTGCGTCAGGTAATAGAGCGTGGGGAACGGGGTCCCGTCGTCTAGTCGAGGCGCCGTCTTGACGACGGTCGGGTTGCCGCACGCGCAGCGCGCGCCAATCGCCACCATCCCACGCGGCTCCCGGCCCAGTTGGCCGCGGAGCACGGCTACGTCAGCCTCGGTAACGTCAGGACCTGCGCCCGCCGGGTTTGCATTCACGGAGCCGATTCTTTCACGCGCCTGTGAACTGTCACGCGTCGGTTGTTCCGGCTGCCTCGAACGAGCCCCACAGCGTCTGGTACCAGGGGTCGATAGGGGCGTCGTCGCCGGGGAGTGCCGGCGCACCCGTGGCCGGATCTAGCGGCGCAACGAACTCCGGGTCGATCACCCGGAACGGGCGCTCGCCTGGAAACACATACGACAGCCGTTCGCGCGCCTGGGCCACCACGTACGCCGGGTCACCCCAACGGGCCACTTCGGCCTCGAGCTCGGCGACCTCGGCGCTCGCGTCTCCCACCTGGGCTCGTAGCTCCGCGAGCTGGTCCTGCTGGCGCACGTACGCGCGCAGCGACGGCAACAGCACGGCGAGCGCGAGGACCACCACTACGGTGAGGACCACCGCGCGCCAGGACAGCGTGGCGGCCGCAGACGCCGGCGCACCTCCCCCGCCCGAGACGGACGTGGCTGACCGCCCGCTCACCTTGCGAGTCGAGCCCGTCTCCACACGTCGCGTCCCACGCGCATCCGCGCGCCGCGTCCCGCGCGGGTCGGTCCGTGGGGTGCCTCGAGACGACGAACGCGGCGCACCAGGACGATTCAGAGCACTCATGCTCACCATTGTCCGGCGCGCCGCGTCGGTTGACCGCCGCCTAGGCAGCGAGTTGAAGGATTAAGCGACCAGCGTTACGAGTCCAGACGCGGGAAGGCGTTGCGACCCGCGTAAACCGCGGCACCCTCGAGCTCTTCTTCAATGCGTAGCAGCTGGTTGTACTTGTTGATGCGCTCGCCACGGGCCGGGGCGCCAGTTTTGATCTGGCCGGCGTTGTAGGCCACAGCGAGGTCTGCAATCGACGTGTCTTCGGTCTCGCCCGAACGGTGCGACACCATGGC
This sequence comes from Demequinaceae bacterium, assembly GCA_965250005.1. Taxonomy (GTDB): domain Bacteria; phylum Actinomycetota; class Actinomycetes; order Actinomycetales; family Demequinaceae; genus WTKG01. Next base: position 1,842,475 of record OZ252279.1, on the reverse strand, counting down.
GAAGAATCCAGCGCGCTGCGCCATGGTCACGGCGTCCGACGTCTCCGTCAGCGTGCCGATCTGGTTCAGCTTCACCAGGAGCGCGTTTGCCGAGCGCTCCTTGATGCCGCGCGCGAGGCGCACCGGGTTGGTGACGAACAGGTCGTCGCCGACGATCTGGGTCTTGGTACCCACCGACGCGGTAAGTGCGGTCCAGCCAGCCCAGTCGTCCTCGTCGAGCGGGTCCTCGACGGAGATGAGCGGGTAGTCGCCCACGAGTCCCTCATAGAACGCGATCATCTCTTCGGCGGTTTTCTCTCCGCCTTCCCACTGGTACTTGCCATCTTTGAAGAACTCGGTGGCAGCGACGTCGAGCGCGAGGCCCACGTCTTCGCCGGCCTTGAAGCCTGCCTTCTCGATCGCGACCAGGATCAGGTCAAGAGCGTCGCGGTTGCTGGGCAGGTCGGGGGCAAAGCCGCCCTCGTCGCCCAGCCCGGTTCCCAGCCCGCGCTCCTTGAGCACGGCCTTAAGGGAGTGGTAGATCTCTGCGCCCATGCGCAGTGCCTCACGGAACGTGGGGGCGCCAATGGGGGCAATCATGAACTCCTGGATATCGACGTTGGAGTCCGCGTGGGATCCACCGTTGAGGATGTTCATCATGGGAACGGGCAGCGTGTGCGCATTGGGTCCACCGACGTAGCGGTACAGCGCCAGGTCTGCGCTGTCTGCCGCAGCCTTCGCCACGGCAAGCGACACGCCGAGGATGGAGTTCGCACCGAACTTGCCCTTGTTGTCTGTGCCGTCCAGATCGATCATCGTGTTGTCGATGAGGCGCTGGTCGGAAGCCTCAAGGCCAACGACCACAGGTGCCAACTCGTCAATGACGGCGTCGACGGCCTGCTGTACGCCCTTGCCCAAGTAGCGGGTCTTGTCGCCGTCGCGGCGCTCAACTGCCTCGAACGCTCCGGTAGATGCGCCAGAAGGGACTGCAGCACGCGCGAACGTGCCGTCCTCAAGTGCGACCTCAACCTCAACGGTGGGGTTGCCGCGCGAGTCTAGGATCTCGCGGGCGCCTACGGCCTCAATGCTGGCCATGATGCTCCTTGCATAAATGGGGGGATTTGCGGTCCACAGTCTACCGGCCAGGCCCGAGCAGCGGTCACGGACGGAAGTCCCGTGCGCCCTGCCGCGGAGCACTACTTGCAGCGGACGATGCGATTACAGCTTGGCGTCGGCCTCGGCCTGACGGACGGCGTCCTCGAGCGAGCGGACGGCCGCTCGCAACTCGCCTTCGGCGTTCACGCCCTCGGCCTGGGCGCGTGCCACCAGCTCAAGCAATTGCTTGCCGATGCCCACCCCCGCCCCGTCCTGGTAGGCGAGCCCCGCCCGTTGAGCACGGGAGAGGACCTGCTGCGCGCGCGCGAGCGCGGGCTGAGAAACGGGGATGCCCTCCAGAATCGACTCGCGACTCTTCGACTCGGCCTTGATCTTGTCCCACTGGGCGTGGAGCGCCGCCATGTCCTCTGGCTCGGCGTCCCCGAACACGTGCGGGTGCCGCTCCACCAGCTTGTCGGCGCAGGCGTTGGCCACATCGTCAATAGTGAAGGGGTCGTCAGGGTGGTCTTGTGCCACGCGCGCGTGAAACACCACTTGGAGCAGCACATCACCCAGCTCCTCGCGGAGCTCGGCGCGGTCGCCGGTCTCAACGGCGTCGGCCAGCTCGTAGACCTCTTCGAGCGCGTAACGGACCAGGGACTCGTGCGTTTGCTCAGCGTCCCACGGGCAGCCGCCCGGGGATCGGAGCGTGTCCATCACCTCGACGAGGCGCTGAATCCCTGTGGTCACGTGCGGACCGCGTTAGTCACGCGAAATCCAGTCGGCGTCGGCAACGTCGTAGAAGCCGCGCATCTCTGAGAACGCCCTAAACGGCACGCCGTCAAACTGGGACTCGAGCAGATCGTAGGTGGAGAACGCGAACTGCAACGACTGATCAAACGCGGCCAGTTTGAACGTGCCATAGCGGGGCGACACAACCGCGTTGTCCTGGACATCCAACACCAGTGTGAGCAGTTCCGTCGCGCCCGGGGCAGAGTGCGTGAGGACGAACAGCGCGCGCGACTCGCGAACAACCGTCATCATCTCGGCTGTCGGCTCACTCTGGTGCAACCTGTTTTCGGCCATCCAGATGACCGCCGCTCGGCGCGCCTCTTCCTCCGTGAAGGTGGGCTCGTACTTGCTTGCGAGCGCGACAAGCGACGGACCGAGCACCAGCTGGGTTGCGGCCACGCCAGGGTGGCTGGCCTGCCCCAGGTCGACCATGGTCGCGAAGCGCGCGTCGACGTCTTCGTGCGTGTGGGTCATGCCCGCGTAGTCGGTCGCTATACCTGGATCACCGTCCGCACCAGTGACGGCGCAGCCAGCGAGGGCGAGAACGGCAGCCGCGAACGCGCCTACCAAAGCGTGGCGGCTCGCTGGAGGCCGGTTTTCGCTCAAGATCATGGTGCGATCTTATCGGCAGTCAGCGCGGCGGCTTCCATGACTCCGCGTACCCAGTCGAGCGCAGGAAAGCCGGAGATGGGCTCTCCGCCCAGACGAGCCGTCATGGCGGCCGGTACCAGGATTTGGCGCAACGCGGGCTTGAACAAGGTTCCGGGGTAGATCCGGCGGATGCGCAGCGTCGCACTGTCGGCTAACTCTACCGGCGAGAATCGCACGTACTTTCCCTGCGACACCACGTCGGTGATGCCTGCGGCTCGTACCTCGAGCCGCAGGGTCGCCACCGCAAACAGTGCCTCGACGGGTTCAGGCGGAGCGCCGTAGCGGTCCCGGAGCTCCGCCGCGATGGCCTCAAGTGTGGTGGCGTCGTCGGCGTCGGCGATCTTGCGATACGCCTCGAGCCGCAGCCTCTCGTGTTCGATGTACGTGGCAGGGATGTGGGCGTCGATCGGCATTTCGATGGTCATGGGTGCGCGTTCCTGATCTTCTCCCTCGCCCCGGAACGCGGCGACGGCCTCGCCCACCATGCGGATGTAGAGATCGAACCCCACGCCCTCGATAAACCCAGATTGCTGGCCGCCCAGCAGGTTGCCAGCGCCGCGGATCTCGAGGTCCTTCATGGCGACGGCCATACCCGCGCCCAAGTCGGTGTTGGCGGCGATGGTCTGCAGCCTGTCGTGCGCGAGCTCGGTGAGCGTGCGATCCGGCGGGTACAGAAAGTACGCGTACGCGCGCTCGCGGGCCCGGCCAACGCGGCCCCGTAACTGGTGCAACTGCGACAGTCCGAACTTCTCCGCGTGGTCCACGATCAGCGTGTTTGCATTCGAGATGTCCAGGCCAGTCTCCACGATCGTGGTGCACACCAGCACGTCGAACTTCTTGTCGTAGTAGTCGACGATCGCTTGCTCCAGTTGATGCTCTCCCATTTGGCCGTGCGCCACGACGATGCGCGCCTCGGGAACCATGTCCTGGAGCTGGGCTGCCACGCGGTTGATGCTGGAGACCGTGTTGTGAATGTAGAACACCTGGCCATCGCGCAGCAGTTCGCGGCGGATGGCGGCGATCACCTGCTGGTCCTCGTGCGGGCCAACGTACGTGAGGATCGGGTGCCGGTCCTCTGGAGGCGTCGCAAGCGTGGACATCTCTCGGATGCCGGTGACGGCCATCTCGAGGGTGCGAGGGATGGGCGTCGCAGACATCGCCAGTACGTCCACGTTGGTGCGCATCGCCTTGAGGGTTTCCTTGTGCTCAACGCCGAACCGCTGCTCCTCGTCCACGATGATCAGCCCGAGGTCCTTGAAGCGTGCGTGCCCGGTGAGCAGCCGGTGGGTGCCGATGACCAGGTCGATCGTACCGTCGGCCATGCCCTCCATCACGATGCGCGCCTCCTTGTCTGTCTGGAACCGCGACAGCGCCGCGATCTTGACGGGGAACTGCGCGAAGCGCTCGGCGAAGGTGTCGACGTGCTGCTTCACGAGCAGCGTGGTGGGGACCAAGACCGCCACTTGAGCGCCGTCCTGGATCGCCTTGAACGCGGCGCGCACGGCCACCTCCGTCTTGCCAAATCCCACGTCGCCGCATACCAGCCGGTCCATGGGGACGTCCTTCTCCATGTCCTCCTTGACCTCGTCAATGGTGCTGAGCTGGTCCGGCGTTTCGACGAACGCGAAGGCCTCCTCAAGCTCGCGCTGCCAAGGAGTATCCGGGCCGAATTCGCGGCCCTTGCTCGCCATTCGCGCGCTATAGAGCCGGATCAACTCCGCAGCGATCTCCTTGACGGCCTTGCGCGCCTTGCCTTTGCTCTTGGCCCAATCCGACCCGCCCATCTTGTTGACGCTCGGCGCCTCGCCGCCTACGTACTTGGTGACCTGGTCCAGCTGGTCCGTTGGAACGCTGAGGCGGTCGCCTGCCTGTCCCTTCTTCGACGCGGCGTACTCGATCACGAGGTACTCGCGGTCAGTGCCGCGCACGCTGCGCTGCGTGAGCTCCACGAACTTGCCGACGCCGTGCTGCTCGTGGACCACGTAGTCACCTGGCCGCAGCTGGAGGGGGTCAACGGCATTCCGACGGCGGGTGGCCGTGCGCAGCTTCCGGCCGCCCGCTGTCCCCGCGCGGCCAGTGAGGTCAGCCTCGCTGAGCACCAGCAGGCGCGCGCCGGCGGCCGTCCAGCCCCGCATAGTCACGCGCGGCACTACCGAAACGACGTTCTCGATGTGCTCATACTGCTCCTGGACGCGGGCGGGGATGCCCACCTCGCCGCACTGTTCGGTCAGGCGCTGCGCGCTACCGGTTCCAGCCGTCGTGAAGACGACGCGCCAACCGTCAGCCACCCGTTGCTTCACAGCGGCGAGCGCGCGCTCGATCTGGCCCGCGAAATCTTCCGGATCGGCGAGCCCGGTCGCCGCCGAATCCGCGCCGCCAAACGGGCCGACCGTTCCCCACGCGATGCCGCGGGCGGTCGCCAACGCGTGCACCTCGTCCAGCGGGATAAACGACCCGCCGCTCAAGTCCAGTGGCGACTGCGCGCCCGCAGACGCGCTGGCCCACGCGGCGCCCAGGAACTCGTGGGAGGTCTTAATGAGGTCTTCAGCGCGTCGGGCGAGCCGTTCGGGCTCGACCGCGAGCACCTCTATCGAGGCGGGCAGAATGTCGACAAGAGGCACGAGCCGGTCCACGAGAACTGGGATCAGGCTCTCCATTCCCTCGACGGCAACCCCGGAGGCGATACGGCCCAGCATGTCCGCAACCGCAGGGATCGAGTCCTGGAGCGAGCGCGCCCGGCTCCGGATCGCGTCCGTGAGCAGCAACTCGCGGCACGGCGGCGCCCACAAGAACTCGGGGGCGTCCGCGGGCGTCGCCGGCTCGATTGATCGCTGATCAGCTACAGAGAACTGGCGGATCGACTCCACCTCGTCGCCAAAGAATTCCACACGCACCGGATGCGGGTCGGTGGGCGCGAACACATCGACGATTCCGCCGCGCACCGCGAACTCGCCGCGCCGCTCAACCATGTCCACCCGGGTGTACGCGGCACCTGCGAGCGCCTCAGCAAGCACGGTCAGATCATGCCGCTCTCCCACGCGGGCGCGCACCGGCTCCATGTCTGCCAGACCGGCGACCATGGGCTGCATGAGCGCGCGTACCGGCGCGACTACCACCGCGAGCGGCGGCGCGCTCGTCTCCTGCGCAACATCCTGGGGGTGCGTGAGCCGCCGGAGCGTGGCGAGGCGGGTGGCGACCGTGTCCGCGCGGGGCGACAGGCGCTCGTGCGGCAGCGTTTCCCACGCGGGGAAGAGCGCGATCCGCTGATGGGGGATGAATGCGCTCAGCGCCTCGGCGAAGGCCTCGGCATCCCTGCCCGTGGCCGTCACCACGAGCCTCGTTGAGTCGACGGCGCCAGCTGCCCTCGCGTCCCTGGCGGCGAGCGCGACTAGCGCCGGAGCGGCGGCGGTAGCCGCCGTGACGTGCGCGTCTGACAAGGTCACGCCGGCGAGGGCATCGTCCGTCGCCAATGCCTCAAGAATGGGTGCGAGGGCGGGTGCGTCGGTCACGGTTCTCCAGGCTCTGTTCCTGCGTCCGGGCACGACAACAGGTCCGGCGATCGCCGGCTCATCCATCGTAGTTCGCGCTCGGCGCGCGAAAACCTCGAGCGCGCCCAAGGCGATGAACCCCCGCCCGCCGTAGCCTCTTCAGGAGACCGACCACACACGCTACGTGTTGGCTCGTGAGCCTGCGAATCTACTAGTCGGAGGTGTGAAACTTCATCTGCGCGGCCTCAAGCCCCTCGGCCACGATCATCTCCACAGCATCGGCGCAGGTGTCGATGACCCAGGGGAGCTCCTTACGCTCGGCAGCGGAGAACGGTTTAAGCACGAAGGCCGCGGGATCTTGGCGTCCGGGCGGCCGCCCCACTCCGGCGCGGACGCGAACAAACTCGGGGCCGCCCAACGCCTTGGTGACGTCCTTGATCCCATTATGGCCCCCCGCGCCGCCGCCGCGTTTGAGTTTGACGGTGCCGTATGGCAAGTCGAGCTCGTCGTGAATCACGATGACTTCTGAGGCAGGGACTTTGTAGAATCTTGCGAGACCGGCGACGGGTCCGCCGCTCACATTCATGTATGACAGCGGCGATGCAAGAACGGCCGCAGGCCCGAGTGCTCCGTTCACGGTTCCCAGGCGCACCGACGCCGCGAGGGCATGGTGCTTAGTCGCGGAGAGCGAGGCGCCCGCGCGACGCGCCAGTTCGGCGACCACCATGTGGCCGACGTTGTGGCGCGTCGCGGCGTATTCGGGCCCGGGGTTTCCCAGCCCGACTACAAGAGCAGCCATCGGTTCCCGCTTCCGAAACAGGGGCATCCGATTTACTCGGACGACTCCTCGCCGGCGTCGCCAGCTTCGCCTTCTGCGCCCTCGGCGCCTTCTGCGCCCTCGGCAGCCAGTTCGGCAGCGGCCTCTTCAGCAGCCACCTCGGCGGCTTCATCTGCGGCGGCCTGGCGCGGAATCTGAATCGCGACAACGAGCGCGTCGCCGTCTGTCACCAGCACGGAACCCTCGGGCATCTTGACATCGCGCGCAAAGATGCGCGCACCTTCGTCTAGACCCTCGACGTCGATGGTGACGAACTCGGGCAGGTGAGTCGCCTCGGCGGCAACCTGCAGTGACGCATTCTCAAGCACAGCAATGGTGCCAGAGATGGTCTCGCCCTCAAGGTGGACGGGCACGTCAACGGTGATCTTCTCGCCTGCGCGAACAAGCAGCAGGTCTACGTGCTCGATGCTTTGGCGCACGGGGTTGATCTGCGCGTCCTTAGCGATCGCCATTTCTTTCTCTTTGCCGAACTCAACGCTCAACAGCACGTTCTGATGCTTGAGCGCCATCATCGTGTCGTGGCCCGGAAGCAGCACGTGGACGGGGTCCGCGCCGTGGCCGTACAGGACGGCGGGAATCTTGCCTTCGGCGCGCGCGCGTCGCGCAGCGCCCTTGCCAAACTCGGTGCGCTTCTCGGCAGCGAGAGTGATCTGGTCAACCATGGGATGTGCTCCTTGTATACGGTCAGTTTGCGAGCCAAGGCAAGGCAGGCTGCGAGCAATCTGCCGCGTCGATCACGGAGCTAGACGCACTCCCTCGCCGAGGAACGTTGCCAGTGTACCCGCGACCGTGACCAAATTGCGACCTGCCCGCCACGGCGCGCGAGCATCGGCTTCGGTAGCATTGTTGATGGCTGAAAGGGGTGGGCAATTCTTTCCAACGCACGTGCTCGCTTGGGCGCAACACTTGCCGCGGGAGCAATGGTGCTCGCGGCGTGCAACAGCGCGCCCGAACCAACGAATTCTCCCACCAGCACGGCCCAGCCCACGGCAGGGATTACCGCGGGGCCAACCGCCTCAAGCACTCTCACACCTGAACCCTCGGAGTCCCCCACGGACACCGAAACCTTTGAGCGCCGCGACGCGAACATGACGGACGGCGAGGCGCTGGCTCGGCTGCTCAACCCCGCAACAGGCGAAACGTGGTTCTTCGCGCCGCGCGAGATTCCCACACCGTCGTGGGCGGTAGGCGACTCATACCTCGACTCGAACCCCGTCCGCTGGTACGAGATCGGCCAGCGAGGCACGCGCACCATCGTGTCCTATAGCGATGACTACCTCACTGAGGTGTTCGAGCGCACACTGGACGGCACCTGGGAGTGGATCGCATACCCTTCGGGCCGCGACGCCGTGACGGGTGACGGCGGCGCGACCTTTGGCTTCCCCGAAGTGCCCATCAACGATCAGATCTACTATGACTCGCTGACGCTGCCCGCGCAGTTCACGCTGCCGTCCGGGGAGCCCCTCCTGGTGCCCGATTTCAACCGCGGTGGGCTCGCCGTTCCCGGCTACACGGTAGCCACGCAGCCGGAAAGCGATGTAGTCGACACGATCGGCGGCTACCGCGTGGAGCGCTATCGCGTGCCCGTGGACTGGGTGTGGGCAGACGCCTACGGCACAGACGAACCAGAGGATCTCGCGTATGACGATCTCTTCTACGTACTCACCACTCCTTACGGCGCGGTGATCACGCTCACGTACCTGCCATTCGAAGGCTTCGACGACGTCACCTGGAACATCACAGTGTCGCTCGAGTCAGACACCGGTGTATACATGGCCGACATAAACGACTCCGCGTGCGGACTCTGGGACCACGACCACAACACCGTCCTCATCGGGATCCTCGACACTGACTGGATCCAGGCGGGCACCACGTCCCGCGGAGAGAACGTCTACGTCATGACGGAGACGCACCCGCTGGCCGCTCCCATGTTCTTGACGTACGTGGCCGCCGCCCAGAGCCGGGGGGAAACGCCGCGTAGCTTCGAGCAGTTCACGGACGCCCCGGGAATCGTGGGGTACAAGTCCTCGGACGCAGATGTGTGGATCGCGTATCTCAATGGTGCGTACTCGGGCCGCGCCTGGTGCTAACGCGCCACCGCGCCAGGGCGCTTTGTCCACATTCTCGCTAGAGTCGGTGCCAAGAGCCCTGGAGGATTTCATGACCCGCGCCCGCCGCACCCCTGCCATCGTTTCGACACTTGTCGCCGCCGTACTGGCGCTTGCCGCGTGCGTTCCCGACCCTGAGCCCGCGCCCGGAGGAGCGACCCCCGCCCCGACACCGTCCCCTAGCGCTTCGCCGACCCCTGCCCCACCCGAGGAACCCTTCGACGGCCTCCGGTCCGCCGCAATTGATGATGCCGCGGCACTCGCGCACCTCGTGGACCCGCGCACCGACGAGGTCTGGCACGCCCCCGCAGAACTCGCGGTTGCCCCAGCATATTTTGATTCCCTAGCAGACATCACCTTCTTTGACGTGGGCGACCGCGGGACGGCCGACATCCTCGTGGCCGTAAACGAGCGCGTCGAGTTCGACGCGTACAGCGACATCCGCGGCCTGTTTGAGGTAAACGGCACGAACGCATGGTTCATCACGTGCCCGTCGGCGCGCATCGGCGATCCGTGCATGGCTGTGCCCGACGATCTCAACGCGGGCGTATCCATCGACGGTGACACATTTTACGACAGCCTGACGTACCCGTCCGCGTTTGAACCGCAGCCTGGCTACCGCCTCGCGACCGGCCAGACTCTGCACAACTTCCTCAGTTGGCAGAGCGTCCTGGGCGATGGCAATTTCCTGTTGCCCCCGGTCACGGACGCCGACATCATTTACGACCCGCGCGCCTCGGCAGACGTCACCACGCTGGCGGTCTACGGCGACACGGACATCGTCCAACTGGAATGGGAGGCGTTCGGGCTACCGGGCCTGACGAACATCTCGTACGCACTACGCCTGCCGTACGGCGCCATCCACCTGTTCAGTGCGGACGACATCCCGGCGAGCCAGTACACCGCGATCGACTGGGCCGACGGGATGTTCTACACCTCGTACCTGGAGTGGGACGGCACGGACCACGTGATTGGCGCCGGGTCCGGCATCTGCTACCCGGCGCATTGGACCATCGAGGCCGCGCACGTGGACTTGGTCTGGGAGGTGGCGGGCACTGCGCCCAATGGCGTGTCTGTCTATACTCCGCTCGAGGGCGGCAATCTGGCAGCAATCGCCATCCGCGATCACTTGGACGACGTCAGTTACGGCTGGGACTGGGACGCCGGGGTGGAGATCCCGTACCCCTACGCCAACATTGACGACTTCTTGGACGTCAACTCGCTCATCGCGGTGCAGCGCCCCGACGGCGCGTGGCTGCTGGGCTTGCGCCCGGACGCGAACTCACTCGCGTACGAGTGCGTTTGATGGGAATAGACACACGCAGCCCATGGGGCGTGCTCGCGGGGATTGGCATCGGCGTTGGGTTAGGGCTCGCAGTGATTGCGGGCTCGTACGGCGTCGTGCTGTTCATGACTGGCGAATTCAGTCCCGAGCCCGAGCCCGCGCCCGTGGTGACGGAGACTCCCACAGACCCGACGCCTTCGCCTGGTCCCTCGCCGAGCCCATCGCCCGGCGCCAGTGCGTCCCCTAGCCCGGCTGCGTAGGTTCTCGCGCGGGCTCTCGATTTCTAGGAGTTGCCAGCGAACAGGCTGGTGACCGATCCGTCGTCAAACACTTCGCGGACCGCGCGGGCGAGCAGTGGCGCGATCGACAGCACCGTGAGTCCGTCGAACGTCTTGTCCTCACTGATGGGCAAGGTGTCTGTGATGACCACTTCGGAAATCTGCGAGTCGCGCAAGCGCTCCATGGCGGGGCCGGAGAGCAGCCCGTGCGTCGCGGCCACGATCACGTCCTTGGCGCCGTTCTCAAACAGCGCTTCGGCTGCCTGAACAATGGTGCCGCCGGTGTCGATCATGTCGTCAACCAGCACACAGGTGCGGCCTTCGACCTCACCGACCAACTCATGGACCTTGGTCTGGTTGGGCACGCTGGGGTCGCGGCGCTTGTGAATGATCGCGAGGGGCGCGCCCAGGTGATCTGACCATTGGTCTGCGAGGCGGACGCGGCCGGCATCCGGGGAGACGATGGTGAGGTTGTCCGGTGCGATGCGCGTACGCATGTAGGTGGCCAGCAGCGGCATCGCCCACAGGTGGTCGACGGGGCCGTCAAAGAACCCTTGGATCTGGGACGTGTGTAAGTCCACCGACATGATGCGATCCGCACCTGCGGATTTGAAGAGGTCCGCCATGAGGCGAGCGCTAATGGGCTCGCGGCCACGGTGCTTCTTGTCCTGACGTGCGTAGCCGTAGCAGGGCATCACAACAGTGATGCGCTTGGCCGACGCGCGCTTCAGGGCGTCGACCATAATGAGGTGCTCCATGATCGCCTCGTTGATGGGCGCCGCGTGAGATTGAAGCACGAACGCGTCCGTGCCCCGCACGCTGTCGCCAAACCGCACATACAATTCGCCGTTCGCGAACGTGTAAGCATCGGTGGGAAGAAGCTCCGTTTCGAGCTCTTCCGCGACCGCTGCCGCGAGCTCGGGGTGCGCCCGTCCGGATGCGATCACCATGCGACGTTCGTTGGTGCGGGTGATGGGCGCGGTCATTATTCTCCCTGGTCGTCTACTTGCTCGGCGGCGGCCAATTCCTTCTTTGCTTGTGACGATAGCGCCTCGGGCGCCGCCACTCCATCAGACGCGGCGGCGGCAGCCAGAGCCGACGGAGTTCCGGGCCGCCTGCGCTCCACCCAGCCGGCGATGTTTCGCTGCGGAGCCGTGTTGATTCCCAGCGCTCCCGGGGGGACGTCGTCCCGAATGACCGAGCCAGCGCCCGTGTAAGCGCCGTCGCCCACGCTGACGGGAGCGACCAACATGTTGTCCGATCCAATCTTCACGTGCTTACCCACGGTGGTGTGTGACTTGGTCACGCCGTCGTAATTCACAAAGATGGTCGCCGCACCAATGTTCGACCCTTCGCCCACCGTCGCGTCACCCACGTAACTCAGGTGCGGCACCTTCGCGCCGTCGCCGATCCGCGCGTTCTTGGTCTCCACGAACGTACCGATCTTGGCGGCGTCGCCCAAGATGGTGCCTGGGCGTAGGTACGCGAATGGCCCCACGATGGCACCCTGGCCAATCACGGAGTCAGAACCATGGGTGCGGATCACGGTAGCGCCTTCGCCTACGGTCACACTATCGAGTGTGGTGTCGGGCCCCACGGTCGCGCCGGTGGCGATGGCCGTCGCACCATGCAATTGCGTACCCGGCAGGATGGTGACGTCGGGGGCCAGCGTGACGTCGGCGTCGATCCACGTAGTGGACGGGTCAACGATGGTCACGCCCGCGCGCATCCATTTCTCGACGATGGATCGATTGAGGAGCGCCGCAGCAACAGCGAGCTGCACCTTGTCGTTGATCCCCTCGGCTTCCGTAGGGTCATCGGTCATGATGGCACGCACCTTTCCGTTAGCCTCGCGGGCCAGACGAATCACATCGGTGAGGTACATCTCGCCCTGGTCGTTGTCCTGGCGTAGCTGAGCGAGCGCCTCTCGCAACGCATCGGCATCGAACGCGTAGATGCCCGTGTTGATTTCGGCGATCTCGCGCTGCGCCTCGGTGGCATCGGCCTCTTCGACAATTTCAAGAACCTCACCTGACGAGGCGTCGCGAATAATGCGCCCGTAGCCCGTGGGCTTGTCGATGGTGGCGGTGAGTACGGTGACGGCGTTGCCATCCGCTGCGTGGGCTGCGGCCAGTTCGCGCAGGGTGCCCGCGGCGATCAGCGGCACGTCGCCCGACGTCACCAGCACTGTTCCGGTTGCCCCGGCTTTACGGACATTCTTGGCCTTGGTTGCACCCTCGGCCACGAGCCCGGCCTTGATCGTCTCGTCAAGCATGGACAACCCGCAGTAGACGGCGCGGCCGGTGCCGGGAACGTCGTCTTGATCTGCGATCAGCGCTTCGGAGGCAATCTCGCTGATGTGGTGGGCGACGGTGTCGCGATCATGACGTACCACCACGACGACGCGGTCGGGCTCAACTCCGGCGGCTGCGGCAATCGCGTGGGCAACCAAACTGCGCCCCGCGACGCGATGCAAAACCTTGGGCGTGGAGGACTTCATGCGCGTCCCCGCACCCGCAGCCAACACGAGTACAGCGGCCGGTTGCACGTTGGTCACGCGGCTCCCCTAGGTAGTGCCCGTGGTGGGCGCCAACACCTGCAGTGCCCACTCTACCGGGCGCACCACTGGGCCGGAGGCAGAGGGGTTCCGCCCTCAGGATTCGAACCTGAACCGCAAGGCTCCAAAGGCCTGCATGCTGCCGTTACACTAGGGCGGATTTTGAGGCTCGTGGGCCCCAGAGGAACAGTGTGCCAGGATTCACGGCAGACTAGAACCGTGGCTGCCGAACCGAAGCGCATTCCCCGCGCACGCATGACGGGCCGAGAGCGCCGGGAGCAGCTGCTCGCGGTGGGTCGAGCCCTCTTCGCAGAAAAAGGTTTCGAGGGCACGTCTGTCGAAGAAATCGCCTTGCGCGCGGACGTGTCGAAGCCGGTTGTGTACGAACACTTTGGCGGCAAAGAGGGCTTGTACGCGGTGGTCGTTGACCGCGAGGTGCAGGCACTGCTCGGTGCGCTCACGGGCGCGCTCGAGCGCCGCGGCCACCCCAAGCAACTGGTGGAGCGCGCCGCGATGGCGCTGCTGGGCTACATCGAGGACTCCCCCGACGGGTTCCGCATCCTCACCCGTGACTCCCCGGTGGCGCAAGCCACCGGCACGTTCTCCAGCCTGATCGGCGACGTCGCTACACAGGTCGAGGGCATCCTGGGCGATCAGTTCGTGGCGCGCGGGCTGGACGCGAAGATCGCCCCCATCTACGCGCGCATGCTGGTGGGCATGGTCGCTCTGACCGGGCAGCACTGGTCCGACGTGCGGGAGCCCTCCAAGAAGGTCGTGGCTGCGCACCTGCTAAATCTGGCGTGGAACGGACTGTCCGCGCTTGAGCCCAACCCGAAACTGACGGACGAGCGCCCGTAGCCCTGCCAGCAGCATCAAACGGAGCCGACCCCGCTTTTCCGGACACATGACTTGGGATGATGTTCCCGAGAGGAGTTCGGAATGCCACAAGCGAAACCGCCGGAGTTTAGGCGTCGAGCATTGGATTTGGTGCGTCAGGGAGAGCCGGTCGCGCAGGTTGCGAGCGGGCTTGGGATCAGTGAGTCGTGTTTGCGGCGGTGGATGAAGCAAGACGACATTAACGCGGGCCGTGTTGAAGGTCTCACGACTGAGGAGCGACGCGAGTTGGTGCAGTTGCGCCGCAAGAATCGGGTGCTTCAGATGGAGAACGAAATCTTGAAGCGTGCTTCTGCATATTTTGCGCGGGAGAACGTGCTCCCAAAATAGGTTTCCGGCTCGTCCACGAACTCAGCCGCGACGGGATACCCGTCGCGGTGGCGTGCCGGAAGCTTGGCGTTTCTCGTGCCGGCTACTACGAGTGGTTAGGCAGGGCCCCGTCACGGCGTGCGGTCGCGGATCGGACACTCACGGAGGTGATTTGTCGGATCCATCGTGACTCGCGGGGCACGTATGGTGCGAAACGTATCCACGACGAACTTTCAATCGAGCACGGTGTGGCCTGCAGCCGTAAACGGGTGGCCCTACTGTTGCGTGAAGCGGGCCTGCGAGGCGTGTCACACGGGCGTAAACGGCGTGGATGGGCCCCAGCAGCAGCCACCCATGACGACCTTGTCAAACGCCAGTTCCGAGCCGATCAGCCTGACCGGATCTGGTTTACGGACATCACGCAGCATCGCGCGCGTGATGGTTGGGTTTACTGCTGCGCCGTTGTTGATGCTTTCTCCCGCCGTGTCGTGGGCTGGTCTATTGCTGACCGACCCACCGCCGAACTCGTCACGGACGCCCTGGAAATGGCCCGCTGGCAACGCCGACCCCGGCCCGGAACTATTGTTCACGCCGATCGCGGAGCGCAATACACGAGTTGGATCTTCGGACACCGATTACGTGAAGCGGGGCTCCTGGGTTCCATGGGACGAGTCGCCTCCAGCGTGGACAACGCCCTCATCGAATCATTCTGGTCAACCATGCAACGCGAACTACTCGACCGCCAGTCCTGGGACAGTCGTATCGAACTGGCTGCAGCAATTTTCGAATGGATCGAAGGGTTCTACAACCCCCGCCGACGCCACACCGCCCTGACCGATCACCGCGGACGCTCCGTCAGCCCCGCCACGTTTGAAGCACTTCACACCCGTGCCCAAATAGCGGCATAATCAACACACACCCCGTGTCCGGAAAAGCGGGGTCGGCTCCCAGAGGCTTTGTCACGTCGTAGCCCCGCACGCTTAATGCTCATCACAACCCACTTGCCGAACCAGCCAAGTGCCGCAGCAACAATGGTGCCCGCAGTGACGACCCAGAATTTGTCCACATATCCAGCGTAGTCATGTTGTCCCCAGCTTCACTGGGTACGTGCCTCTGCACGGCGTCAACTATTCCCACGAGGTAGCCCAGGTACATTGCTCATTGACGGGCTCTGTTGAAGGCCCAGAAATCGTCGGGGGTGTGTTGTGGGTCCTCTTGAAGGGTCTTATGTGAAGTTGGACCGGGCGCGCGTTCACGCCGAGGACTTGAATCAACGACTTGAGGTCGCCCTCGACCCCGCCCGCGAGTTCTTTGTCCGCGAGAGTGACGGTGACCCCTCGAAGTACGTCTACCGGGTAGATCGCCTTCCCGTCGTGGAGCCCGAGTGGAGCGCAATTCTCGGGGACTTCCTTACGAACGCGCGTGCGTCCCTCGACTACCTTGCGCACGATCTCGTGGAACTCGACAATGGAACC
The DNA here is from genome assembly GCA_965250005.1 of Demequinaceae bacterium. Classification (GTDB taxonomy): domain Bacteria; phylum Actinomycetota; class Actinomycetes; order Actinomycetales; family Demequinaceae; genus WTKG01. Next base: position 1,826,726 of record OZ252279.1, on the reverse strand, counting down.
GCGACCAAGAACACTTGCTTCCCCATCCTTGATCCTCCCGTGAATAATTCCCAACCCAAGGCGGCGGGCATTGTGGGGGTCACGAGCCCAAGCATCCTCGATGCTGTCGAATCCGTACAACCACACGGCGACAAGCGCTGGCACGGAGTTGCCAGCGCCAACCCGCTCTACCTGCTGAACAAGTTGGTCAACATCGACAAGCACCGCCTGCTCTTGGCCGTCGACGTCACCCTCAACCATGACGGCATGAGTTGGGACCTCCCAGATGGTGGCGAGGGACCGACGTATCGCTTCAACCTCGAACCGTTGAATCACGGCGATCCAGTGGCGTGGTTCGACTTCGCTGGACGCGAGGCGGATGCGGAGTTCGATCCGCACCTGACCCTCCATGTACGTTTCGACCCAGCCACCGGGCTTCGCGGGCTCCTCGGTGTTCCCGCCGTCATGGAGTTGATCTACAACTGGGTTCGAAACCAGGTTATTGCTCATCACTTCGCCTCTCTCCTTGGTGTCCGACGGGCGTACGACTACCTCTAGCCCTTCTCATGGGTTTGTCTCCCCGCACAGCGCCGACACAGCTCGGGGCAGGCCGCCCAACGTGTCATAGACGTAGTCGACGGCGGTGCTGGATTCGGTGCGGGTGGTGACGTTGCCATCGGTGTCGTAGGCGTAGTCGACGGTCCCGGCCGGGGTGGCTGCCGCGAGTAGCTCACCCTGGGATGACCATGCAAAAGTGGACGTGCCACCCGGGCCTGTGGCTGAGGTGAGCCTGCCCGCGTCGTCGTAGGTGAACGCGTTGCTGCCCTGAGTGGTCAGCTGGTCCAGGACATTGACCGTGGAGGCAACACGTGTGCCGTCCGTGGACGTGGACGCCCGGTTACCCAGACCATCGAGCGTGTAATCCGGGTTGGAGGAGGCGCCGGTCGCATCTGAAATCACCCGTATCGGGCGCTTGTTTCACAGCAGGCTATATGAAACGCAGTACCAACCTCTGCGAGCGCGCACCGGGTCTTAATGCAAAGCGAGTGGGTCTGGGGCTCGTCCTCGTCAGGCATTTGCACGACTTGGACGCGCGCACCCCAACGGAAGCCGGTGCCCAAGCGATGAATCTTACGTCCTTGTGGCTCTACTCGCCTTCGAAGACTTCACCGAGGGGGATTTGGGCGTGTAGCGCTTGCTGGAAACACTCACGGTGAACGTAGAATTCCTGGCGCGCGCTTCCGCCGCTCATATTGGAGGCCACAATCCGCAACACATCGTCACTCGCCGGGTCGAGAGTTTCTCCGCAGAATGCGTCTGTATACGATAGCTCATCCGGATTCCCGGCCATCAGCACAACTCCCACCAGCGCCCTGACTCTACTTGCCGTGCGATCCAGTTATTGCTCGACCATTGGGACGTGATGATATTCCCGTTCGCCGTGTTCTGAATCACAACTTGGTTCATATTGTTTGCCTGCTCCCAAATGTAGACCTTGTTTCCATTTTCATCGTACAGAACTTGCCCGGCGTTGCGCAGGACCTCCTTGGAGTCGATCGCGCGATCGGCGCCTCTAAGGGTCGAGTGAGTTGTCTCGTCACCCGAATCGGCTGCAGATCCACTGCCTCCGGGTCCCGTGCACTTCTTTGGAGGTTTACCCGCACCCTTCCCCGCGGCGGCGGGTTGGAGTTCGGGTGCGTTGGAGTCGCGTTCGAATATCTCGATGTCGGGTAGTGGCTCGTCGCGTGATCCGCTTCGGTCGACGTCTTCGCCTGCGGCCGGGTCGTCGATCCCGAACACCGCGTACGCGGACCAAGCCAGTGTTATTGAGGCAGCCAGGGAATCGACAACAGCCTGCACGATCGCACGCGCACGTATCGCGCTCATGCCGCGTATCCCGTACAGGACTCCTTGCGTCGGGATCACAGCAGACGTTTGCTCCGTCGTTGTGAACATCCCTGTCGGGTCGTGCATGTTGACGGGGTCGGCGTTGGCGTAGAGGTAGCGGTTGAGGCTGATGGGGTTGGCGGGGTTGCCGTGCCACGGGTCTGCCGACAGGAACCGAGCGGTGGTTGGGTCATACCAGCGGGCCCGTAGCCAGATGAGCCCGGTGGTGGTGTCGACGGTCTCGGAACGCCAGCCGACGGTGACGTTGGTGGTGCCGGTGCGGGCGGTCTGCTGCCCGTCGACGGTCCAGGTGAAGGTGTCAGTGATGGTGCCGGCAGTATTGGTGGCGGTGCGCACGTCACCACGCACGTCACTGTGCAAGTAGGCCGTGGTGCCGGGTGTCGTTGATCCAGTAGCGGTGTGTTGGGCGAGGATCATGCCGTCTGCATACACCCACCAGGTGCCGTCGGAGGCGCTGACGGCCCGAGGTAGGCCGCTGACGGTGTCATACACGAAGTCCACAGCCACGCCGGTTTCGGTGCGGGTGGTGACGTTGCCGTCCGTGTCGTAGGCGTAGTCGACGGTCCCGGCCGGGGTGGCTGCGTTGAGTAGTTCACCCTGCGATGACCACGCATACGTGGACGCACCTCCCGGGCCTGTGGCTGAGGTGAGCCTGCTCGCGTCGTCATACGTGAACGCGTTGCTGCCCTGAGAAGTCAGCTGGTCCAGGTCGTTCACGGTGGAGGCAACGACAGTGCCGTCCGTGGACGTGGATGCCCGGTTGCCTAGACCATCCAACGTGTAGTCAACGGTCGACGAGCTACCTGTGGCATCTGAGATGACTTGCGTCAGGCGGCCAGCGGCGTCGTATCCGAAGTCTCGGGACACGTCCGCTGCGCCCACCACACCGGCGAACACGTCATCCAACGCCGTAATCCGAACCGCCGCATCCCGCACCTGAAGCGTCGCCCGCGCGGGCGAAACCACGCGAATGCCTAACCGCCGCCTCCAACGGGGTCAGAACAGCATTGTCCCTTTGACTAGTAGACGCACCATGCGAATTGCTGTTGCGGCACGCCGGATGCCGTAAACGCCTCGCCTTCTGAACACGCCGCCTCAACATCCGCACCGTCATATGGGTCAGGGAAGCCCGGGAAGTCTACGAACTCGCCGGTTTCAAAACTTACGTGGACACCATCTCTCATTCTGAGCACAAACAGCCGGCCGCCCATCGACGTCTCGGGGCGGTCGTAGAGCTCGCTGGCGATAGCCGCGGGCAGCGCAAGCGGTGAAGTTGAAACGCTCACGACCGAGCCTGCCTCAACAACGTGTTCGCGCGAAGCTGCCAACAGATCCGAGTGCGCGGATCGCTCAACAAACGCCACCCGCGCCAGAACCTCTCCGCTAGCAAGCGTCGCTTCGGCAGCCCGAATCTCGAACGCGGAGTAGCGCGAGGGCGAAAGACCCTCGACCTGCCGCCGAACATCCGCTGCCAACTCGCCGCCACGAGCGCGCAACGCAGCGCCACCCGCCTGCATCTCAGCGTTGGTCATTACCCTCGCAATCCTCAACTCGGAGGGTTCAAGTGAGTCGAACTGAGCATTCGAGAGCGTCTCTAGCGTCGGTTCTGAGTCTTCTTCCAGCGCGCTGAGCGAAGCGTACTCCAACTCGTCTGACCAGACGATGTCCGGCCTGCGAGAGAACACCCGAATGACTAGGCCAACGTCGTCCGCGTAGAGTACCTTCACGAACTCAGCGCCGCCAAAAGACTTGCTAATACGGAACGTGACACCTACCCGAGAATCCGGCACTTCAACTCCGCTCCGTCAGGATTACAATTCGGCCGTAGATCACGAGATCACCCTATGGCCTATAGATGAAATCGGCTTCTGCGGCGTTCCACGGAGGGTCGAGGGCTTCATGTTTCATACACACCAAGCTTGGGTTCGCGCATCCTCCTGGCACGATAACCTCGGGCACGACACCTCCGCCGTGTTGCGTGACATCGAGCCCACCGTTGCCATCAACGAGGTAACCAAAATCGATCTCAAGCGGGTTCGTACCAGCAATCTGGCGTGCGTCTTGGAATTGGACGGTCGCGCCAGCATCAAGCACGCCGGTGGTAACCCACTCAGCCGTGTTTCCGTAGGGGATCCCTGAGTAGTAGCGGAACGACCCGGTCCCGAACTCTCCTTCAACGGCCTTGGGGTTAACTGTCGTCCACGATGCTCCGAACGGACCCGAAATCCCTCCCCAAACACGATACACCGTGAGCGACGAGTCCGTCGCTGTTGGGTACTTGAGCCAGTTCGGAGCGGGATCCACGGAGAACGAGGGATCGTCGCGCGGATCCTCGACACCCGGGGGAAGCGGGGCCTCACTCGGAGGCGCGGCGATCCCGAGAGCAGACTCGATCGCCTTCAAGGTCGCCAAGCCGTAGAGACTTATGGCGATCCCCGCAAGCGCGCCGCGGATCTCTGCGGCTGCCACGGTATCGGTCAACACCGCGAGCCCAGTCGGGTCGTGGCCGTTGACGGGGTCTGCGTTGGCGTACGCATACCGGTTGAGGCTGATGGGGTTGGCGGGGTTACCGTGCCACGGGTCTGCGCTGAGGAACCTGGCTGTTGTTGGGTCATACCAGCGGGCCCGTAGCCAGATGAGCCCGGTGGTGGTGTCGACGGTTTCACCACGCCAGCCGACGGTGATGTTGGTGGTGCCGGTGCGGGCGGTCTGCTGCCCGTCGACAGTCCAGGTGAAGGTGTCGGTGATGGTGCCGGTGGCGTCGGTGGCGGTGCGCACGTCACCACGCACGTCACTGTGCAAATAGGCCGTGGTGCCGGGTGTCGTTGATCCAGTAGCGGTGTGTTGGGCGAGGATCATGCCGTCTGCGTATATCCACCAGGTGCCGTCGGAGGCGGTGATGGCGCGGGGTAGTCCGTTGACGGTGTCATAGACGTAGTCGACGGCGGTGCCGGTTTCGGTGCGGGTGGTGACGTTGCCGTCGGTGTCGTAGGCGTAGTTGATGGTGCCGGCCGGGGTGGCTGCGGTGAGTAGTTCACCCTGCGATGACCACGCATACGTGGACGCACCTCCCGGGCCTGTGGCTGAGGTGAGCCTGCCCGCGTCGTCGTAGGTGAATGCGTTGCTGCCTTGGGTGGTCAGCTGGTCCAGATCATTGACGGTGGACGCCACGACAGTGCCGTCCGTGGACGTTGACGCCCGGTTGCCTAGACCATCGAGGGTGTAGTCAACGGTGGACGAGGTGCCGGTCGCATCTGAGACCACCTGGGTTAGGCGGCCTGCTGCGTCATAGCCGAAGTCTCGTGACACGTCTGCTGCACCTACAACACCGGCGAATACGTCATCCAGGGCTGTGATCCGGCCTGCTACGTCCCGTTGTGCGGTGTGGGAGGCCAACACGGTCCCCAAGGCGTCCGCGACGGTGACGGACATGACCCGGCCTGCAGCGTCCCGAGCAAACGATTCGGTCACGCCGTTCGGGTAGGTGACCGTACTGACTCGGCCCGCAGTGTCGCGTTCGATGACATAGACGCCACCTTCAGGGTCGGTCACGCCGCTGATGCGGCCCAGGTCGTCCCGCACATATGTGGTGGTGCCCGCGGCAGTCGTGATCGAGACCATGCGGCTGGCGGCGTCATACCCGTAGCCAACACTGCCCTCAGGGGAGGTCACCAACGTCAGGCGCCCCTGCGAGTCGTACCCATAGGATGTCGTGCCGCGCTGATCTGTGACCGTTGCCCGGCGTCCTGCATCCGTATATGTGAATGTTGCGTCCGGGCGGTCCGTGTAATCGATCGCAGTCAACCGTCCTGACGCGTCATACGTGTAGGCGGTGAGCGTTCCGTCCCCCAACGTGCGTGACGTCAACCTGCCTGCTGCGTCAAACATCTGCGTCAGTTGGCTCTGGCCTGCAACGGTGTATGTCAGCAAACGGCCTACCGCATCCAACGTCCACATACGGGTACGGCCCAATGGGTCCACCACCGACACCCGCTGGCCGTTGCCGTCATACGACACCTGCGCGGTGTTACCCAACGGGTCGCTCGCCGACGCCATACGCCCGTCCGCGTCATACGTAAACGTGGTGACAGCGCCATCCGGGGCCGTCTGCGTCAACACCCGGCCTGCAGCGTCATACGAGTAGCCCGTGACCGCAACAGCCGACGCGGTCGGCTGGGCTGGGTCATCGATCGTCCAGGAATGCCCGAACTGCGCAGTCCGACGCTGCGGCTAGTACACGCACCACGCGAGGGATGGCTGCGGTTCACCTGAGGTGCTAGAAACCTCGCCCTCCGCGCAAACCGCCTCCACGTCGGTTCCTGAATAGCCTTCAGGAAACCCTGGAAAGTCCACGATCCCGCCAGTTTCAAACCGGATCTTCGCACCGTCTCGCATCTTGAGTACAAATTCCTGACCACCCATCGACGTCTCCGGGCGCTCGTAGAGCTCGCTGGCGATAGCAGCGGGCAGTGCAAGGCGTGAAGCGGAAATGCTCACAACGGCGCCAGCCTCAACAACATCTTCGCGCGAAGCTGCCAAGAGATCCGAGTTCGCAGATCGCTCAATAAACGCCACCCGCAGCAGAACCTCTCCATTCGCAAGTGTCGCTTCAGCAGCCCGGATCTCGAACGCAGAGTGGCGCGAAGGCGGGAGATCTTCGAGTTGACGCCGAACATCTGGCGCCAACTCGCCGCCACGAACACGTAACGCAGCCCCACCAGCCTGCATTTCACCATTCGTCATACCGGAGGTAATTGCAAGCGGCACAGGTTCAAGCGCCAAGAACTCGGAGATCAGAAGCGATTTCACTGCTGAAGGCGACTCATCATCGCCGACTCTCAAGACCGGGAAGGAAGGAGGTTCGGACCACCGCACGGGAGGGCGCCCCTCATACAGTCGTACGATCATCGCGCCCGTTCCAACGTGAAGCACCTTGACGAAGTCCGAGCGTGCTAGTGGTCGACCGAGAAAGTAGGTCTGCCCAACCACATCGGTATCGAATGTCAACTCGTCGGCCATCAGCACTCTCCCGTCATCACACACTGGCCCACTGTCTGCCCTATGGAAGCCAAACAAAGTCGCCTTCGCTCGGTCCCCAACTAGAATCCAACCTATCGTGCGAGATACAAATCATGCTTGGATTAGCGCAACCTCCAGGGATAATGACTTCTGGCACAACACCTCCGCCGTTCTGCGTTACGTCGCGGCCGCCATTACCATCCACTAGATAGCCAAAATCGCTCTCGAGCGGGTTGGTGCCAGCAATCTGACGTGCGTCTTGGAATTGGACTGTCGCGCGCGCCTCGAGTACGCCGGTGGTTACCCACTCAGCCGTGTTTCCGTAGGGGATCCCTGAGTAGTAGCGGAACGACCCGGTCCCGAACTCCTTTTCAATGGACCTGGGGTCGACGGTCGTCCAGGATGCGCCGAACGGATCAGATATCCCACCCCAGACCCGGTATACGGTTACCCGCGAGTCCGTTCTGGTTGGATACTTGAGCCAATCCGGCGCCGCGTTCAGGGAGAACTCTGAATCGTTGCGGGGATCCTCAACACCGGGCGGGAGCGGCGCTTCACCAGGCGGCGCTACAACGCCGACCATCGCCTCGATTGCCTTCAGAGTCGCCAACCCGTAGAGGCTGAGCGCAATTCCAGCGAGAGCGCCGCGGATCTCTGCGGCGGCCAGGGTATCGGTCAACACCGCAAGCCCTGTCGGGTCGTGGAGGTTGACGGGGTCGGCGTTGGCGTACGCATACCGGTTGAGGCTGATGGGGTTGGCGGGGTTGCCGTGCCATGGGTCTGCCGATAGGAAGCGGGCTGTTGTTGGGTCGTACCAGCGGGCTCTGAGCCAGATGAGCCCGGTGGTGGTGTCTACGGTTTCGCCGCGCCAACCGACGGTGACGGTGGTGGTGCCGGTGCGGGCGGTCAGCTGACCGTCGACGGTCCACGTGAACGTGTCCGTGACAGTGCCGGTGGCGTCGGTTACGGTGCGCACGTCACCGCGCACGTCACCGTGGAGGTAGGCGGTCGTGCCGGGTGTCGTTGATCCAGTACCGGTGTGTTGCGCCAGGACCATGCCGTCCGCATACACCCACCACGTGCCATCCGTGGCGCTGACGGCCCGCGGAAGTCCGCTGACAGTGTCGTACACGAAGTCCACAGCCACGCCGGTTTCGGTGCGGGTGGTGACGTTGCCATCGGTGTCGTAGGCGTAGTCGACGGTTCCAGACGGGGTGGCTGCGGTGAGTAGTTCACCTTGCGATGACCACGCAAATGTGGACGTGCCACCGGGGCCTGTGGCTGAGGTGAGGTGGCCCGCGTCGTCGTAGGTGAATGCGTTGCTGCCCTGAGACGTCAGCTGGTCTAAGTCATTCACGGTGGACGCTACGACAGTGCCGTCCGTGGACGTTGACGCCCTGTTGCCCAGGCCATCCAACACGTAGTCGGTGGTCGAGGCCGTGCCGGTCGCATCGGAAACCACCTGCGTCAGACGGCCTGCGGCGTCGTATCCGAAGTCTCGTGATACGTCCGCGGCACCCACAACACCGGCGAACACGTCATCCAGGACAGTGATGCGGCCTGCGACGTCCCGTTGTGCGGTGTGTGAGGCCAACACGGTGCCGAGGGCGTCCGTGACGGTGACGGACATGACCCTGCCTGCAGCGTCCCGTGTGAAGGTTTCCGTGACGCCGTTCGGGTAGGTGACCGTACTGACGCGGCCCGCAGTATCGCGCCCGATCGCGTAGACGCCACCTTCAGGGTCGGTCACGCCGCTGATGCGGCCCAGGTCGTCCCGCACGTATGTGGTGGTGCCTGCGGCAGTCGTGATCGAGACCATGCGGCTTGCGGCGTCATATCCGTAGCCGATACTGCCCTCAGGGGAGGCCACCGATGTGAGACGACCCTGCGAGTCGTATCCATAAGAAGTCGTGCCGCGGTGATCTGTGACCGTTGCCCGGCGTCCTGCATCCGTATACGTGAATGTTGCGTCCGCGCGGTCCGTGTAATCGATCGCGGTCAAACGGCCCGAAGCGTCATACGTGTAGGCGGTGAGTGTGCCGTCACCTAGCGTGCGTGACGTCAACCGGCCCGCCGCATCAAAGATCTGCGTCAGTTGGCTGGCGCCCGCAACCGAATAGGTCAGCAGACGACCTACCGCATCCAACGTCCACACCCGGGTACGACCCAGGGGGTCAACCACCGACACTCGCTGGCCGTTGCCGTCATACGACACCTGTGCGGTGTTACCCAGTGGGTCGCTCGCGGACGCCATACGCCCGTCCGCGTCGTACGTGAACGTCGTCACCGCACCGTCTGCGGCCGTCTGCGTCAGCACCCGGCCTGCAGCGTCGTACGTGTAGGAGGTCACGGTCCCATCGAGGCCCGTCACTGATGTTGCCCGCCCACGCACGTCATACACGTAACTGGTCGTGCCTGTCGGGGACGTCATCGACGTCACCTGGCCTGCCGCGTCAAACGCGGTCGTGGCCGTGGTGCCATCCGCAAACGAGACCTGAATAGTCCGGCCCGCAGCGTCGTACCCGTAAGACGTCGTGTTGCCCGTCGCATTGGTGGCCGTGACAACTCGCCCCGCGGCGTCGTATATGCGGCTCGACACCGTCACGCCATCCACCTTCGAACTCAACACCCGCCCGAGCACATCGTAAGCGGTGGTCCGCACCACGCCGTCGGGGCTGGTGGAGCCAACCATGCGGCCCGCCGCGTCGTAGACGTAGCTGGACACGTCTGCCGTGGGGGACGTGCGGGACGTCATCTGCCCCAACTCGTCATAAGCCATGGACGACGTACCGCCCACCGCATCCACATACGAGGTGCGCTGACCTAGTGCGTCAAACCCGGACTGGCTGAGCGCACCCAGCGCATCCGTGGAGCCGGTTATCAGACCGCGACCGTCGTAGGTGCGCGCGGTCACTCCACCCTCGGCGTCCGTGACGGTGCTGATGCGACCATCCGCGTCGTATGTGTAACTGGTGACCGAGCCGCCCGGGGACGTCGTGGATGTCCGGCGTCCCGTCGCGTCGTAGACGTTCGTGGTGGTGCGACCAGACTCGTCCGTCTCGGTGAGCATGTTGCCTGCCGCGTCGTACGTGAACGTCACCTGGGTGCCGTCCGGGTACGTCACCGTGGTGGCGTTGCCGCGCGCGTCGTATGTGACTGCGGTGGTGCGGCCCAGCACATCCGTAGCACTGATCAGGCGGTTGGATGCGTCGTAGGTCCACGTCTTGGTGTTGCCAAGCGGGTCCGTGACGGACGTGCGGTTTTGGCTTGCGTCATACGTGGCAGTCCATGTGTTGCCCAGACCGTCCGTGCGAGACGTGCGGTTGCCCAGTGCGTCGTTGGTGTACGCCTCGGTGGTGCCGTCCGCGAACACTTGGCCGATCAGGTAGCCGCCCGCGTCGAACGTCTGAACGGTCACGTTGCCCAGGCGGTCGGTGACCGTCTGGGTGCGCGCGTCCGGGTCCGCGTTGATTTCGATGCGGTTGCCCTGTGCGTCGACGATCGCGACCAGGCGGCCGTCCTCGTCGTACTCGTTGCGGGCCGGGACGCGACCCAGCGGGTCGATGATTCCGGTCAGGTAGTGCTTCGAGTTGTACGCGTAGTTAGTGACGTAGCCCTCGGGGTCCGTGACCGCGACCAGGTCGCCAGCACCGTCGTAGCGGTAGTCCGTCACCAGGCCGCCGGGAGTGGTCACCGCCGTGACCCTGCCGCTCGAGTCGCGGGCGAAGGCCACCGAGTCATACGCCCGATGCGTCAAGAAGTTGGCGCTAGGAACTCTTGCGACGACGCGAGTTGTACAGTGTGAGCGCTTCGTCGACTAGCAGGTGCGCAGTAGCGACCATTTGGCCCACATCCGAGCACGTAGCTTCGTCTCGCACGCTTCTCGTGTCTGCTGGATCAGCACTCCTGGGAGGTTGAACGCGCTCCCTCCAGCCCTCTCGATGCTGTGCGGTCCATGGCAACGCGTGGGCATCACCGCTCGATCGCCTCCACAGTGCGAGGACACCGACGCGCATCTCCGGTTGGGATTCGTAGATCTCCTTGGAGAGGCTCTCCACGATCGCCGTGACCGAGGAGTTGTCCCGTTCGTCCGGCAGGTCAGACTGCACCGCTTTGATTCTGCCGGAGAGGGAATTCACCTTGCTCTCAAGCTCAAGACCAGCTTCACCGGGGTTGCCTGCGAGCGGGACAAGCTCGCGTAGTCCTTCATAGAACTGGCGTTCGCGCTTGTGCGTTTCGATCGTGAGCAATCGAGCCCGCATGAGCCGCGTGTTGCGATCATCGGGAGACAGCAACCAATGCGCTTGCGCGGCGCCAACGAGAGCGGGCCTCAACAGCGTGTAGAACGCTCGCGGCGCAGTGTTGCGTCCGAGCGATACCCACAAGTGAGCGGCGGCGACGAGGTGTTCCAGCGCCGATGCGATACCTGTCCACGCAAGCGTCGCGGTCGCATACACAGGGAGCGCCGAGCGATCCAGAGCGAGTGCACTTCCCGGGATCTCCGGCAGTCCAGATTCAAGAACCCGCCGATACTCGGGGGACAGCGCGAACACCCTCTCGATGCGTGCTCGCCACGCGGTCTCGCCATCATCATCCGTATCGGCCATGTTCACAACGGTATCGAGAACTCCAACGTCGCCGCTATTCGAATTCTCATAGGCCACAGATCAGTGCCTGGTCCCTAATGAGACACAACGGCCTGCGGGACTCGACGTGCGGTCAGATTCGCGGGCCTTCGAGGCGCCATGCATGATAATGGCTTCTCCAATGGGCGGGATGATTTGAAAGCAGGTACCTGCTCACGGAAGGCGCCAGACCGACCGGGTTCACTCGTAATACCGATCCCACCGGAACGTATCCCCGATGATTTCCCACGCGTTATCAGGAACGCCCTCCTTCCGGTACTTACGGCTGTCGCCAAGATTATCCATTTGGGCGATGAATGACTCTAGGAAGCTTTCGAGAGTTGGGTTCTCCCATGGCTCCTCCGGGCCAGTCGGGGAAGTCAAGTCGGCATAAATCTCATTGAGAGCGTCGACCAAGTGCTCCTTGCCACGCCAAACATCTACCTCATTCACGGACTCTCCCACCAGATACCACTCCCTCCGTCAAGGATCATTATCGAACGACCGTCATAAATCGGACCAGAATCCGCTCTTCTCGGGGCGACTTCCCGCTCCGTTGCCCTTTCAATCGGGATGCACGTACGGCGCTTCGGCGCGAAGTCGTCCTTTCTTGCGGTCGAACTCAACTGCCTAGCCCACTGCGGACGCGGAACTCGCAGAGAAGACCGTGCTAATCGTCGCGCGATGCAGTTCACCGTCCCAGAACGGGCTCACGTATAGGTGTGCGCCATTGTCAGTCGCGCCGCCGAGGGCGCGGTGTACGAGGGCGGTCGAAACCTCGAGCGACGCAACCCCGTTCATGTTCATACCCGCAGTAGGGGTCCAGGACACCGGCGCATCGAGGCTCACCACTTGACCGCCAAAGCCCTTGAGCCAAGCAGGCGCCGGCCGGTCCAAGGCGGGGACGACGCCTACAATTTCCGGTCCGCGGACTTCTTCCCACCAGTCCACCTTGAGCCGCAGGCTCGTCTCGAGACTAGGCGTGCCAGCATCGCTACAAGGAAACCCTTCGCTCAGGTACGGGAACGCAGCAAGCGATCGAACCAACACGTTGGCTATTCCCGCTTGGACTGCCCCGCCGACCGCGGCGTCGTCTGAATTGAAGAAGTCCGCCCGGCAGTATTCGACGTTGCGGTGGCTACCCAGCGGCTGCGCTCGACGGGGATCGGCGCGCAAGACGACAAATTGCCTGCCGGCGGGGTATCCCGCGGCACCCGGGTCCCGGACTTCAAACGCTGTTCCCAGTTGGCTCGCCACCATCTGTGGCACTTCGCCAAGTCGAAGTTCGCGCGCGATCACAATTCGATCAGGTAGCCGCGCTGTCCCCTCCTCAAACTCAATCGCAAACTCGGTGCCTGCAGTCACAGCGCCTACCCCACGCCGCCGTTGTAGTGCTGGTCAAGTATCCGAAACATCGGATGAACTCGCACTGGCGCCGAGCACGTGAGTGCGGGGTTGCTACATCCACCTAGAATCAGCACTTCAGGGACTCCCTCCCCAAGAACGGAATAGTTTTCCTGATCCCACGGTAGGCCATAGCGACCACCTAGCCCCGCAAGATACTCAGCATCGATCAAACCGCTCACGAGGTTCTCGCCTGTGTTGAACGGCGGCAACCCTGAGAATTCTCGAAAGGAGCCCTCGCCATTCGCATGTTCAAACGCCACAGGGTTAACCGTCGTCCACGAGTTTCCATTCACACCCGACGGTCCTCCGAATACACGATAGACAGCTACCTTGCCGTCCGAAGACGAACCCGGGTTTGGTTGCGTAAACGGCGAAGCATCGGGCTCGAGCTGAGTCTCAGGGGTCCCTTCGATTCTGCGCTCGTCGTCGGGGCCGTCAAGGTCGAGTACTGGGCCTTGACCGTCGCCAAGTAGCGCAGTCAGGCCACGACCGGCAACAACGCCAAGCACGTTCGCCAGCACTATCGCGCCCGCGTAGATCGAGATCGCTAGCAGCGTCGAGTTTGTCGCGGCCGCGGCGGTGAGCGGGGCCACGCCAGTCTCTACTGACAGCCCCGTCGGGTCGTGCATGTTGACGGGGTCGGCGTTGGCGTACGCATACCGGTTGAGGCTGATGGGGTTGGCGGGGTTGCCGTGCCATGGGTCTGCCGATAGGAAGCGGGCTGTTGTTGGGTCGTACCAGCGGGCTCTGAGCCAGATGAGCCCAGTGGTGGTGTCTACGGTTTCGCCGCGCCAACCGACGGTGACGGTGGTGGTGCCGGTGCGGGCGGTCAGCTGCCCGTCGACGGTCCACGTCCATGTGTCGGTGACTGTGCCGGTTGCGTCGGTTGCGGTGCGCACGTCACCGCGCACGTCACTGTGCAGATAGGCCGTGGTGCCGGGTGCCGTTGATCCAGTTCCGGTGTGTTGGGCCAGGATCATGCCGTCCGCATACACCCACCAGGTGCCGTCGGAGGCGCTGACGGCCCGAGGTAGGCCGCTGACGGTGTCATACACGAAGTCCACAGCCACGCCGGTTTCGGTGCGGGTGGTGACGTTGCCATCGGTGTCGTAGGCGTAGTCGACGGTTCCGGCCGGAGTGGCCGCAGACAGCAGTTCACCCTGGGAGGACCACGCAAACGTTGACGTGCCAGCGGGGCCGGTGGCCGCGGTGAGCCTGCCCGCGTCGTCATAGGTGAACGCGTTGCTGCCCTGGGTGGTCAGCTGGTCCAGATCATTGACGGTGGACGCCACGACAGTGCCGTCTGTGGATGTGGATGCCCGGTTGCCTAGACCATCGAGCGTGTAGTCAACGGTCGATGAGCTGCCGGTTGCATTTGAGATGACTTGCGTCAGGCGACCCGCTGCGTCGTACCCGAAGTCTCGTGATACGTCTGCTGCACCGACCACACCGTCGAATACGTCATCCAGGACAGTGATGCGGCCTGCTACGTCCCGTTGTGCGGTGTGGGAGGCCAACACGGTGCCGAGGGCGTCCGCGACGGTGACGGACATTGCCCTGCCTGCAGCATCCCGCGTGAACGTCTCGATGACACCGTTGGGATACGTGAGCGCACTGACTCGGCCCGCAGAATCTCGAGCAATCGCATAGATGCCGCCGTCAGGGTCGGTGACTTGGCTGATACGTCCCAGAGCGTCGCGCACATACGCCGTGGTGCCCGCGGCGGTCGTCAACGACGTCAACCGGCTGGCGGCGTCATATCCGTAACCAACACTGCCCTCAGGGGAGGCCACCGATGTGAGACGCCCCTGCAAGTCGTACGCGTACGTGGTGGTGCCCCGGTGATCTGTGACCGTCGCCCGACGACCAGCATCCGTATACGTGAATGTTGCATCCGCGCGGTCCGCATAATCGATCGCGGTCAACCGTCCTGACGCGTCATAGGTGTATGTATCGCCCCGGGTTTGGTGGAGGCTTTCATTGCAGGGAAGGATGAGGACTATGGGAGCACCGAGGAAGTATTCGCCGGAACTTAGGGAGCGGGCGACACGGTTGGCGCTTGATGCGAGACGGGACCCGGCGACGAGCCGGGGGTCGATGGCGAGGATTGCTGACCAGTTGGGGATCCATCGGGAGTCGTTGCGGACGTGGGTGAGGCGCGCGGAGGTGGATGGGGGGCATCGTCCGGGGACCACGACCGATGATGCGTCGAGGATCGCGGTGTTGGAGCGTGAGGTTCGAGAGTTACGTCGAGCGAATGCGATCTTGAAGAGTGCTTCGGCTTTCTTCGCGGCGGAGCTCGACCGCCCACCGACACGATGATCACCTACATTGACGAGAACAAGGATGTCTTCGGGGTCGAGCCGATCTGTGCACAGTTGCCGATCGCCCCAGCGACGTACTATGCGGCCCGGTCGCGGCCGCCGTCGGTCAGAGCCGTCCGGGACGCGGGTCTTCTCGTCTTGATCCGTGAAATCCATGCCGAGAACTACGGTGTCTATGGGGTACGGAAAGTCCATGGTGAACTGGTTCGGCGAGGTCACCGGGTTGCTCGGTGCACCGTAGAACGTCTCATGCGTCGGGAGGGTTTACGAGGCATTGCCCGGGTGAAGTCTCCTCGCACGACGATCCCTGGGGGCGAAACGGAACGTCCCTTGGACCTCGTGGATCGCCAGTTCAGGGCCGAACGTCCTGACCAGTTGTGGGTCGCGGACATCACCTACATTCGCACCTTCAGTGGCTGGGCTTACGCAGCGTTCGTGATCGATGTGTGCTCCCGACGGGTCGTCGGCTGGCAACTGTCTACGTCGCTACGCACCGACCTGGCTTTGGATGCCTTAGAGATGAGGTTGTGGTCGCGGCATCGTGACGGGCGAGACGTGACTGCTCTGATTCATCACAGTGACAGGGGCGTTCAATATCGAGCTATCCGCTACACGCAACGCCTCTGCGAGGCGGGTGTCGTCGCTTCCGTCGGTTCCCGCGGCGACTCCTACGACAACGCCCTCGCGGAAGCCTTCAACTCGCTATTCAAAGCCGAGCTGGTCCGAAACCGGGGGCCCTGGAGATCCATCACCGACCTCGAGATCGCGGTCGTCGAATATATCGACTGGTTCAACCACCGACGCCTCCACGGCGAGATTGGACACGTCCCACCAGTCGAATACGAGCAAGCCCACTACGCTTCACAGAACAACCCCGCGCCGAACCCGGAGCGGGCATTCACGAGTCTCTAACAAACCCGGGGCGATACAGTAACCCGTGAGCGTGCCGTCCCCTAGCGTGCGTGACGTCAACCGGCCCGCCGCATCAAACACCTGCGACAGTTGGCTCTGACCCGCAACCGAGTAGGTCAGCAGACGCCCCACCGCATCCAACGTCCACACCCGGGTACGACCCAGGGGGTCCACCACCGACACCCGTTGGCCGTTGCCGTTGCCGTTGCCGTTGCCGTTGCCGTTGCCGTTGCCGTTGCCGTCATACGACATCAGCACCGTGTTACCCAACGCATCACTCGCGGACGCCATACGCCCATCCGCGTCATACGCGTATGAGGAGGTGCCGCCCCCGCGGAATTCACATACGCGGTGCGCAGGCGGTCCGCATTGAACTGGGGCACGGAGGCACACCTTGCGGTGTCACCCCGTGGGGCGCCGCCTACTCCAGTTTTGCACCGTCAGCGAGTAACGCAAGCTCGAGAATCAAAAACGCTGGCTCCGCGAAATCCCCGGGGCGTCCGGGGCTCGATTCCTTCATCCCGGAAATCCAGAACTCCGTAGTCTCCGCCGGGCTTCCCCCGGAGATGCAGAGCACCGGAAGCCGTTCGCGGCCTACGGTGGACGGAGCGGAGACAAACGCCCAAAGGTCACTCCCGCCAAAGTCCAGAATCACGAGGAACTCGTTTGGTGCGGCCGCTGATCGCTAGCCGTCGCAGTTCCGTCACGTCGACTGGATGAACCGTCCGGCTTACGAATCCGCTACCTGACTTGCCCTCGGTCAGGCCTCGCCGCGATCGAGCCACACGGTTATCTCTGTCTGGAAGTCGGCGCTCGAGACGTGTTCGTGTCGATCCGCACTCTGATCATCGAGGAGCAACTCGATCTTGTCGCGGAGTTCTTCCGCTTCGGGGACTGTCAACTGCAGGCAGGCGTACGTTGCGATGATCTTGCCGCCCTCATCTTGAATCTGCATCCCAACTACCTCCTCGCCACGTCACACGGATACAACTGGCCTGACCCGGTCCACTTGCCGCCAAGTTTCTCCTCGACATGCGCGTGTGGAGACAAGTGCGGAGACGGACGGTTGATGTCAAACCTTATCCTTCGCAACCCATCCGCCGACAAGAAGATCTTATCGCCCGCCGCGTTGGTGATTACGCGCGCCCCCGCCCCCAACCATTCAGCCGCGTCTTCGACTAGTTCATCGACGCCCGTCGGAGTCGACCGCGGCATACAGTTCTTGGGTGGTTTCTGCGCCCCCGCCCCATCTGCAGCGGGCTGGAGTTCAGGGTCGTTAGAGTCGCGTTCGAATATCTCGATGTCGGGTAGTGGCTCGTCGCGTGATCCGCTTCGGTCGACGTCTTCGCCTGCCGCAGGGTCGTCAATCCCGAACACCGCGTACGCGGACCAGGCCAGTGTTATTGAGGCAGCTAGGGAGTCGACAACGGCCTGTACGATCGCACGCGCACGTGTGACGCTCATGCCGCGTATCCCGTACAGGACTCCTTGCGTCGGGATCACAGCAGACGTTTGCTCCGTCGTTGTGAACATCCCTGTCGGGTCGTGCATGTTGACGGGGTCGGCGTTGGCGTAGAGGTAGCGGTTGAGGCTGATGGGGTTGGCGGGGTTGCCGTGCCACGGGTCTGCGCTGAGGAAGCGGGCTGTTGTTGGGTCATACCAGCGGGCCCGTAGCCAGATGAGCCCGGTGGTGGTGTCGACGGTCTCGGAACGCCAGCCGACGGTGACGGTGGTGGTGCCGGTGCGGGTGGTCTGCTGCCCGTCGACGGTCCAGGTGAAGGTGTCGGTGATGGTGCCGGCAGTATTGGTGGCGGTGCGCACGTCTCCACGGACGTCACTGTGCAAATAGGCGGTGGTGCCGGGTGTCGTTGGTCCAGTAGCGGTGTGTTGGGCGAGGATCATGCCGTCTGCGTATATCCACCAGGTGCCGTCGGAGGCGCTGACGGCCCGAGGTAGGCCGCTGACGGTGTCATACACGAAGTCCACAGCCACACCGGTTTCGGTGCGGGTGGTGACGTTGCCATCGGTGTCATAGACGTAGTTGATGGTGCCGGCCGGAGTGGCTGCGTTGAGTAGTTCACCCTGCGATGACCACGCATACGTGGACGCACCTCCCGGGCCTGTGGCTGAGGTGAGCCTGCTCGCGTCGTCATACGTGAACGCGTTGCTGCCCTGGGAGGTCAGCTGATCCAGGTCGTTCACGGTGGAGGCAACGACAGTGCCGTCCGTGGATGTGGACGCCC
Source organism: Demequinaceae bacterium (assembly GCA_965250005.1). Taxonomy (GTDB): domain Bacteria; phylum Actinomycetota; class Actinomycetes; order Actinomycetales; family Demequinaceae; genus WTKG01. The sequence continues at coordinate 1,808,309 of OZ252279.1, read as the reverse complement.
GGTTACCTAAACCATCCAACGTGTAGTCAACGGTCGAAGAGCTACCTGTGGCATCTGAGATGACTTGCGTGAGGCGGCCTGCTGCGTCGTATCCGAAGGCCCTGGATACGTTCGCTGCGCCCACACCAGCGTCGAATACGTCATCCAACGCGGTGATCCGGCCGGCAACGTCCCGGGTCGCGGTGTGCGAGGCCAGCACGGTGCCAAGCGCGTCGGTGACAGTGACAGCCATCGCCCTGCCCGCATCGTCCCGCGTGAAGGATTCCGTGACACCGTTGGGATATGTGACCGCACTGACCCGGCCCGCACTGTCGCGGGCAATCAGATAGACGCCACCGTCAGGGTCAGTGACGCCGCTGATACGCCCCAAAGCGTCGCGCGTGTAACTGGTGGTGCCCGCGGCTGTGGTGATGGACGTCAACCGGCTGGCGGCGTCATACCCGTAGCCGATGTTGCCCTCCGGGGAGGCCACCGACGTCAGGCGACCCTGTGAGTCGTACCCATAGGACGTCGTGCCGCGCTGGTCCGTGACCGTCGCCCGGCGTCCGGCATCCGTATACGTGAACGTCGCGTCCACCCGGTCCGCATAATCGATGACCGTCAACCGGCCCGCAGCGTCATACGTGTAGGCGGTGATGGTGCCGTCGCCGAGGGTGCGTGATGTCAACCTGCCTGCCGCATCAAAGATCTGCGTCAGTTGGCTCTGGCCTGCAACCGAATACGTCAGCAGACGCCCTACCGCATCCAGAGTCCACACCCGGGTCCGACCCAACGGATCCACCACAGACACGCGCTGGCCGTTGCCGTCATACGACACCTGTGCGGTGTTACCCAGTGGGTCGCTCGCGGACGCCATACGCCCGTCCGCGTCATACGTAAACGTGGTGACAGCGCCATCCGGGGCCGTCTGCGTCAACACCCGGCCCGCAGCGTCATACGAGTAGCCCGTGACGGCACCATCGGTGGCCGTCACTGATGTTGCCCGCCCACGCGAGTCATACGCATACGACACCGTGCCAGCCGTCGATGTCATCGACAGCACCTGACCGGCCGCATCAAACACCGTCGCGGTTGCCGTGCCATCCGCATACGTCGCACCGACGGAGCGGCCCGCCGCGTCATACGTGTACGTGGTGGTCGCGCCCGTCGCGTTGGTCGCCGTAACAACTCGCCCCGCGGCGTCATACGTGCGGCTCGACACCGTCACGCCATCCACCTTCGAGTTCAACACTCGCCCGAGCACATCGTATGCGGTGGTGCGCACCACGCCGTCAGGGCTGGTGGAGCCAACCATGCGGCCCTCAGCGTCGTAGACGTAGGTGGACACGTCTGCCGTGGGGGACGTGCGGGACGTCATCCGCCCCAGCTCGTCATAAGCCATGGACGACGTACCGCCCACCGCATCCACATACGAGGTCCGCTGACCTAGTGCGTCAAACCCGGACTGGCTGAGCGCACCCAACGCATCCGTGGAGCCGGTTATCAGACCGCGACCGTCGTAGGTGCGCGCGGTCACTCCACCCTCGGCGTCCGTAACAGTACTGACACGACCATCCGCGTCGTATGTGTAGCTGGTGACCGAGCCGCCCGGGGACGTCGTGGATGTCATGCGTCCCGTCGCGTCGTACCCGTTGGTGGTCACGCGGCCGGACTCGTCCGTCTCCGTCAAGGGGTTGCCAGCAGCGTCGTACGTGAACGTCACCTGGGTGCCGTCCGGGTACGTCACCGTGGTGGCGTTGCCACGCGCGTCGTATGTGACTGCGGTGGTGCGGCCCAGCGCGTCCGTGGCACTGATCAGGCGGTTGGATGCGTCGTAGGTCCACGTCTTGGTGTTGCCCAGCGGGTCCGTGACGGACGTGCGGTTTTGGCTTGCGTCATACGTGGCAGTCCATGTGTTGCCCAGACCGTCCGTGCGAGACGTGCGGTTGCCCAGTGCGTCGTTAGCGTAGCTCTCGGTGGTGCCGTCCGCGAACACTTGGCCGATCAGGTAGCCGCCCGCGTCGAACGTCTGAACCGTCACGTTGCCCAGGCGGTCGGTGACCGTCTGGGTGCGCGCGTCCGGGTCCGCGTTGATTTCGATGCGGTTGCCCTGTGCGTCGACGATCGCGACCAGGCGGCCGTCCTCGTCGTACTCGTTGCGGGCCGGGACGCGACCCAGCGGGTCGATGATTCCGGTCAGGTAGTGCTTCGAGTTGTACGCGTAGTTGGTGACGTAGCCCTCGGGGTCCGTGACCGCGACCAGGTCGCCAGCACCGTCGTAGCGGTACTGCGTCACTAGTCCGCCGGGAGTGGTCACCGAGGTGATCCTGCCTTGCGGGTCGCGGGCAAGTGCAATGCTCGCGCCGGCAGAAGACGTGATGCCCGAGTCGCTTATCGTGAGCGTGTTTCCGTTCGCGTCACGAACGTTGGTGAGGCCGTCCTCCAGCGAGAAGGTGAACTCCCTGCCGTCGGCCATGGTCACGCGGTAACCCTCAGGCACGAAGGTTTCGAGGTTGTCGAGGGACAGTAGCCTGCCGTCGTTCTGGAACAGTTCGGTGGAGTCGAGCGGGGTGAGCGTGGCGCCCGTGGACGTCCGCTCGGTCCACTCGGCAGAAACATACCGTCCATCGAATACGGGGTCGAGGAATCGTGGCGTGAAGTCAAAGACGATTGACTCGCTGGCGCCATCGAGAATGGTGACTGTGTGGGATGTGGCGGGCAGCAGCACCCAGTTGGGCAGGATCGTGCCCTGGTTCTCGCGGTCCCAGCCCACGCCCGGGGCGTAGTCGGTCTCCAGCATGAGCGTCTGCAGGCTCAGGTCCCAGCCGAATCCAAAGTCGCCCGGCCGGGTCGATGCGCCCGAGTTGTATGTGCGCTGAATGGTGATGGGCATTCCCGCCACCGGCACCACGGCGTCCGTGAACGTCATGGAGAACAGGCCGTACTTGGCTTCGTTGACCGAGGACACCACGTAGCCGATGGTCGAGATGAGGCCGCCCTGATCGAACACCTCCAGTTGGAGGTACCACTCGCCGCCCGCGAGGGCCGACGGGTCGAAGACGCCCAGTTCGCCGTCCACTACCGGGTCCGTCCCGCTGCCAATGATGATCGACGCGGAGCCTGCGGGAGACACGGGGGTCGCCGTGAGTTCCCAACGGAGCAGGTTTGCATCGTTTGCTGTACCCACCAGCGAGGTGGCTGTGCGTAGTTCTTCGCCCGTCTCGGGGCCGCCGAAGAACGCCTCGGGGGCCACGCCGTCAGCGACGCCGCCCACGATCATCCACGTCGATACGACCGCAGAGTTGAATGCGCCGTCCGTCGCGCTGACAACCATGGGGTACGCGCCTGCCTCGCCGGCGACAAACTCTGCGATACCAGCGGCAGAAATGTCGATCGGGATGCCGTCGACCGTCAAGAACAGCGACAAAATGCTTGAGGCATCTGAGGCGGACACGGGGAGCTGTACGAGCGTTCCCGGCTCCACGTATACCGAGCCAACGCTGATGGTGGGCGGGGCCAGGTCAATGCTGATGCCTACGGGCGCAACATAGACCGTGAAGAATTGGCGTGCCACGCCGCCGAGCCCGTCGTGCGCTTCGATGGTGACGGTGTGCGCGCCCGCGTCAGTTTCGCCTGGCGTCCACGTGACGGTGTTTGCGCCTTCAACGGCCATTCCCACGGGGCCCTCGGTGACGATCACGGTGACCGCGTCGCCGTCGGTGTCGGATGCGAGCACCGTATATTGCCATTCGCTGCCCACGATCAGGCTGACAGCTGGCATGCTGGCAATGGTGGGGGGGAAGTTTTCGGTGAGGTCGCCCAACTGCAAAATGAACGTCTGCGTCGCGAACCCGCCGCGACCGTCGGTGGCTTGGAGAGCAACCGGGTGTTCACCGGGCTGAGCTCCGGATGCATCCCAAAGCGCCTCGCCAGTGACGGCGTCGATCGTGAGGCCAGTTGGCCCTTCCTCGACGCTGTACGTGAGAACATCGGCGTCGCCGTCGATCGCGGCAAACGTGTAGGTCCAGGTCTCGCCCAGCCCAACAATGGTGTTCGGCGTGCTCGTGGCCTCAGGCGCAACGTTCGCACCGGAGTTCACGGACACGGTGACCACTTGATAGTCGATGCCGCCGCGCGCGTCCGACGCCACAAGCGTGAACGAATACTGCGCCGAGGTAACGCCCGCGGTGTTCCACGTGACGAGCCCAGTCGTGGCGTTGATCGCGAGACCTGCGGGCGCGCCCTGAACTGCGAACGCCACCGTGTCACCGTCGAAGTCGACGGCCTGAGCCTGGTACGAGAACACTTCTCCCGCGAGCACAAAATCGCCGGTGGCGCTCGTAATGTGTGGGGCCTCGTTGGTGTCCGAAGACGCGATGATGAGAACGAATTCCTGCAAGTCGAAGTGGAGGTTCGAGTCAATCGCGCGGACCACAACGAAGGCCTCGCCAGATTGGAACGCCGACGGTGTCCACACGATCTCGCCAGTAACCGAATCGATGGTCATGCCCACCGGCCGGACCGCAAGCGAGAACTCCACCGGCAGACCATCAGGCGAAGGTGCCTGCACCTGGTACCGGTACTCGCCGTTCACCGTTGCGCGCGTGGGTGCGTCGCTCACGATGGAGGGCGGAAGCTGCGGGTTGAGGCTCGGGCCGACGGTCAGCGTGAACGTCTGCACATCGATGGCGCCCGCAATGTCCTCAACCTGAACGGTGACCAGGTGATCGCCCACCCCTTCATCGCCGGTCTTCCAGACAATCTGGCCGGTCACGCCATTGATCCACATTCCGGTGGGCGAATCGAGAAGCGTGTAGTGGATACTGTCGCCGCGGTCGGCATCGGTCGCCACCACCGGGTACTCGTAGAGCGTGCGCGCCTCAACGGCTTGAACTGCCGCGCTCGAAATTGTGGGCGCCGTGTTCGCCCCGTGGAGCTTGAGCAAGTAAATCTGCGAGTCCGCCAGCCCAAACGGGTCCTCTGCGGTGACCGTGACCGCCTGCGCGGCGGCCCAGTCGTTCGAGTTGTCGCACTGCGTCATCCCGGCAGGCTCGCGAAGAACCGCCTTGACCACTTTGCCTTCGACGTCGGCTGCGTTGACTCCCACGAGGTGCGCAACGTGCGAGCTTCCGCGCACCAGTTCGGGCACAGCAACCTCGCCCAAACTGACCTCGACGCCCGCGGCATCGACCGCGAAGAACTCAACGGAGCTCTGTCCGGGGTAGTCCGCGAGTCCGCGGCTCTCAACGGTGACGTTGAGCGTGTGATACGTGGGGCCGCCCGTCAGCGAGAGCCCACCCAGTGAGATGTCCGAAAGTCCGTACGCGGTGCGATCAGGTTGGCTGTTGAGACGGAACGTGTTGTGCGTCTGCCAGCTGGGTTCAGGGTGGGCGGGGATGGTCCCGTCGTCGTTGACGTTTCCGATCGAGTACGCATGCTGATTCCAGATGGAGCGCGTAGGCATCCACGACAAATCAGCCGACTGGTACATGCGGACGCCGCCCACGCTCAAACGCGTCTGAGTCGCGGGCACAATGATGTTCGCGAGCCCGTCGCCGGTCGAGTCAACAACGATGGGGAACTCGTGCGCCGTGCCCGATCGGTTGGAGAAAGTGGCCTCCGGAACGCCAGTAGGGCCATCAAGCACGTACAAGTGGTACTCATCCGCAAACACCACCGACGCCCGTCCGTCGCCGTCGAAATCGAATACCGAAGACCCGGTCACGGCAGACGAATAGTCCTGGATAATCTGCGACCACACCACATCCCCGTTGCGGTCGAACGTGGCGTACCGAGATTCTCCGGCGATGCCGATGTCAATGTGGCCGTCGCCGTCAAAGTCGGCCACGGTGGGCGGGCCACCTACCCTGCTCGATGCGCCCGGGTGCTCAACAGGCCCCCAGATGACATTCATCTCGTGGTCGACCAGAAAGATCCCGCTCGAGCCGCCCGTGCCGTTGACGACTATCTCCGGGTCACCGTCACCGTCAAAGTCACCAATCGCATTAAATGCAAACTCTGGCAAGTCCGGATTGGTGCTCTTTATTTGGCCGTCATGGGTGTAGACGGTTCGGCCCGCGATGACCTCCTGGAATCCGTCTTGGTCGAGGTCAGCGACAATCGATCCGACTCCGCCAGCCGAGTGTCCACCCGTGGTGTCCGCGCCTATCCACAGCAGGTTGCCAGCACCATCGAACACGCGGTTTCCGTGCACCACCTCGACGTCGCCATCGGCGTCAAGGTCAGCAAGAGAAACCCAGTCCCACGCGTTGCGCAGGGGCAAATGGGGGCTGACCGGCCCCGTCGGGGCGATCCATTTCAGGGCGCCCGTGTGGTCGAATGCAACCAACTCCGTGCGATCGTGCGCGCCAACATAGACGATGTCGAGTCGGCCGTCGCCGTCGATGTCTCCCACTGCCGGCGACGAGAATCCGGAAACCCTGCGCCGGGAACTGATCCACAGCGTTGCGCCAGTCTCCCCATTGACTGCAACTACGTACGCACCATCCGACCAGGTGCGGAGGAACGCCGCGAACACAACCGTGGGCGGATCAAGTTCATCCACTACACCGTCGCCATTAATGTCAACGATCCTGGCGACCACGGGAGTACCCATGACAGTGCTCGACAGCCCATTGATTGGGCTTCTCCAATGCCAGCCAAGCTCCATGTTGAGCTCGGAGACACTCCTGTCGAAGGATTTGCAAGCAGGGTCGGGTCCGCCAACAGCCTCGAGCCATGCGGAGGACTGGGGCAGTCCCGACACCAGGCCAGTTGCCGGGTCGACGGTCAAGCCGGGTTCTGTCGTAGCGAGCGTGTAGGCGAGCGCGTCCCCGTCCGGGTCGACGGCAGCGACCGCGTAATCGTATGGGTCGCCCAACTGTCCTGAGAGTGAGGGCGTCGAGGTGATGACGGGCGCGTCGTTGGGACGCGCGACATCGATACTTACGGTTGCCAACTGCGAATCGTCAGAGCCGTCATTCACTGTGAATTCGAAGCTATCTGGCCCAATGTAGTCGGCGTCTGATACGTAGGTAAGTTGCGGAGCGGTGCCCCAGAGTGCGCCATTCGCCGGCTGGCTCGCGAGGTCAAACGTGATGGCATCGCCGTCTGCGTCGCTACCTTCGAGCACGATCAAAATTGGGGTCTCGCTGTCCGTGTCGAGAGCCTGAGCCTCAGCAAGCGGCAGTTGGTTCGTTTCTGGTTCGATGTAACACTGGGTGTCACCCACGTATTCGAAACTAATCCAGCCCTTGCCGGAAAGCTTGTAACTGAGGAGCTTGATTCGCGCGAAACCATCGACGCTGTAGTCAAGCTCGTCGCCCTCGCCGCGTAGTTCGCTCCACGTTGGCACCGCGATCTCTGCGCCAATCAGAGCGTCCAAGTTGGCGCGCACTCCAGAACTGTTCTTGACACCAGGCAGTCCCTGCACCCAGTCGCCCAAGTCAAGCTGCGAGTCTGCCGGGTCCTCTGGGTTCACGTAACCAGCGGCGCCGCCGTCAGCGGCGATCGCGGCGGCAAACACGTCGGCGTCGTTCACGCCTGCCCAACTCAAGAACGAAAAGTTGCCCGTACCATTACCAAGCGGCACACGCAAAAAGTTGATGCCCACCTCGGCTTCCGCGAGTACCTCTGTAGAGAGCGCAAGCGGATAGAGCTGGCAATCCGGAGCCGGCGCAGGGGTCTCGGAGCTGAACTGAGCGGCAGGCACGGGCGCAACAACGGCCTCGAACGCAGAAGCTGGCTGAGCCATGGATGCAGAAAGCGCGACAACGACGGCGCCAACAATCAGACTTCGGACTTGCACGGGATCCCCCTCGGGATAACTCGCCCAGCCAACCGTGGCCGCTATTGGTTGGCAAACGTATAACCCTCACCAGCCACCCGCAAGCGGAACGGAACATTGGCGGTGGATTCTTGGGACGAACGAGCCAATTCGGGCGGCTAAACGTCCATTGCGACGATGGTCGCACCATTGACGGGGCCCTCAACACACAGCACCGCGTCCGCGGTTCCGGCTGCCGAAATCCCCGCAGCGACCCCGAGTGCGTGCTGCCGCGAACGCGCCAGCGCAGCCACCGTGGGCCCAGAACCCGAGACGATCGCCCCAAGCGCACCCGCGCTCAACGCGGAGTCAAGCGTCGCCGACAGATGCGGGGCCAACGCGAGCGCCGAATCCTGCAAATCGTTGTGGAGCCGCTCCCCCACGCCAGCAGCGTCCCCTGCGCGAAGCGCCACCATAAGCTCCTCATCGATACGCGGCTGCACACCCAGGCGATCGCCGTCGGCCAGTGCGCGATCGTACTCCGCGTAGACGGCTCCGGTGGACAGCCCCTGCGCCTGGGTTGCGAACACCCAGTGAAACTCGCCGCGCGTCATCGCGGGCGTGAGCTGCTCACCGCGGCCCAGCCCCACAGCCGTGTGGCCATGCAGACCGAACGGCACGTCGGACCCAAGCGTCGCCGCCAACTCGTCCAGCTCCGAACGCGTGGCGCCCACGCCCCACGCCTCCGCGCACGCGACCAGGGCCGCGGCGGCATCGGCGCTACCGCCTGCCATCCCGCCCGCGACGGGAACGCCCTTGAGGATGCGCAGGTCAACGCCCGCGGTCACGCCGTAGCGTGCGGCTACCGCCCGCGCGGCTCGCATCGCGAGGTTTGATTCGTCTAGCGGCACCGCGCCGGCGGCAACGGAGATGGTGGGCCGCACCTCAAGCGCGCACGTGAACTCTGCATCCGCGCGGGGCACGGCCACCACTGTCTCCCACATCGACACGGCCTGGAACACGGTAGCGAGAAGGTGAAACCCATCCTCCTGGACTGGCCCTACGGACAGTTGCAGGTTCACCTTGGCGGGCGCACGCACGGAAACCCCGCGCGGCTCGCTCGGCTCATCCGGCAACCTCATCATGCCCATGTCTCCCACGGTGTCAGATCAGGGGCGAACGCGATAGGCCGCGAGCGCCTCAGCAATGCGGGCAAACTCGCCAATGCCCAGCTTTTCGCCGCGCTCAAGCGGCTCGATTCCGGCAGCCTCGAGCACTGCGGTGGACGCCTCCGTGGAACCCGCGAGTTCGCGCAGGCTGGCGCGCATCGCCTTGCGGCGCTGCGCAAACGCCGCGTCGATCACCACGAACACCTCTTCACGGGATGCTGTGGTGAGCGGGAGCGGGCGGCGCTCCATGAGCAGCAGCGCGCTGTCCACGCGCGGCACCGGCCAGAACGCGTTTCGCTTGACGTTGCCGGCGCGGCGCACGGACGCGTACCACGCGGCTTTGGCGGACGGGATGCCGTACGTGCGGGTGCCGGGGGGCTCGGCCAGGCGGTCTGCTACCTCGGCCTGCACCATCACCAGGATGCGCTCGATACCGGGAAAATGCTCCAGGAAATGCAGGATCACCGGCACGGAGACGTTGTACGGCAGGTTCGCGACGAGGGCGGTGGGCTCACGGGCTTGGTCCGCTCCACCATCACCCGCTCCGGCATCATCTCCTGTCGCTGCCGCGATCTGATCGAACGTGACCGTGAGGGCGTCCTGGTTAATGACCGTGAGCATGCCAGCCTCGCGCGGCGCGCGTTGCGCGGCGGTACCAGGAAGCGCGGCGGCCAGCGCCGGGTCGATCTCGACGGCCGTCACGCGTGCTTGGGCGTCTAGCAGCGCGAGCGTCAGGGAGCCTAGGCCAGGGCCCACTTCCACCACGTGCTCGCCCGGCGTGACGCCTGCAATCTTCACGATTCGCTTGACGGTTCCGGGGTCAACCACGAAGTTCTGCCCCCACTGTTTGGTGGGGCGCATGCCGATGGACTCGGCGAGGAACCGAATGTCCCCAGGGCCTAAGAGAGATGCCATTAGTACCAGTGAGGATACCGGTCGTTCCAGAAGCCCCACGCGTAGCAAGGCGTCCCGTAGCGGTTCTTGACGTAGTCGAGCCCCCACTTGATCTGCGTCGCGGGATTGGTGAGGTAGTCGCTGCCGTAGCTGGCCATCTTCGATGCGGGGAGGGACTGCGGTATCCCGTACGCGCCCGAAGACGGGTTCTTGGCCGTGTGTCGCCAGCCAGACTCGCGCTGCATGAGGTTGTCGAAGCACTGCCACTGGATGCCCGTCCAGCCCCACTGCGCGGCCAGGGCCTTGCCGATCGCGCGGTTTGAGCCCGGCGCGATCGCCGGGCGCTCAGGAACGATGAGCGTGCCCACCGCCACGGCATCGGCGGTCGCCGGTTCGACTACCACCGTCGCAAGCTCAACACGGTCGACCACGACTCCGTCCACCGTGGTGACGACGTACGTGACCTCCATCAGGCCGGGGTCGCCGGACGAGATTCGGCGAGTCATCCCCACGGGCAAGTAGCTGTCCGCCTGCTCGATCACCTCGGGCGCAATCACCTGCTCGACACTCTCAGTGGACAGTGTCTCGATGGGAGCGTCGCCCGCGTGAATGGGCGCGATTGTCCCGCTTTCCGCTGCCGGGATCGCGTCAGATGGAACCACCGACGCCTCCACCGCGACTACCGCTCCGGCCGTCACAGCCAGAGCGCTCACCCCCGCCACGATCGCGAGCCGCACTGTCCTCGTGTGCGCCTTGGCGCGTGCGCGTCGCTCGCGACGGCTACCCGGCGCTGCGGCGGTTGTGACGGACACGTGGGGCCTTTCGACTGTGGGCGCGCTCGCGCACGCCCGTTCTCCCTACATATCGGCACAACGCTCGAGCCGCTTGAACGGTGCCCGTCAGGCGGCGTCGAGCAACTGAGCTGTGGAGACCACGGTGCCGAACTCGTCGTCGATGTTTGCGGCGGTGACAGCGCTGAGCTCGTCCGCAGTGAAGGCGCGGCCGTCCGGCCCGTCGAGGTCGAATGTCGCTGTCGCGTCCAGCACGAACAGCACGTCGAAGCCCAGGTTTCCGCCCACCCGCGCGGTAGTCTCGCAGCACATGTTGGTCTGGATTCCGACAACCGCTATCTGACCGATGTCGCGCTCGCGCAGCCACGCCTCCAGGTCGGGCTTCCCGTGGAAGGACGAGTTCACGCTCTTGGTGACCAGCAGGTCCGCGTTGACGCTGGCGACCTCCGCCTTGAGCACGTTCCCTGGCGTCCCGGGCGCAAAGGGGCTCCCGGGCTCGACGGAGTCGTGCCGAACCATCACCACCGGCCGCTCCGTTGCTTGCCAGCGCTCAATGAGCAACGCCACATTCGCCTCGCACGCGGGATTGTTGCGCGGCGGCCAGCGGGGGTCCTCGAAGGCCTCTTGCACGTCCACAACAATGAGCGCCGCGTTCGCGGCCACCTCGAAGGGCTTCACCATGGTCCGTATACCTCATTAGATGTCGCGGACACGGCGATGCACGCGTCCTCCAGGGGGACTTGCTTGACTCGGGCAACCTCGCGAGCGGTCAGCGCTGCCAGGTACGGGGCGTTCGGGAGTCCGCGGTGGGGCTGCGGGGTGAGGAACGGCGAATCCGTCTCGATCAGAACCAGGTCGAGCGGCGTGACGGCGAGCGCGCCGCGTAGCTCGGCAGCGTTCTTGAACGTCACCGGACCGGCAAAACTGAGGTACCAGCCGCGTTCCGCGCACAGGCGCGCCATGGCCGCGTCGCCACTGAAGCAGTGGAAGACGGTCCGCTCGGGCGCGCCGTCCGATTCGAGAACGGCGATCACGTTGGCGTGTGCGTCGCGGTCGTGGATCTGGAGCGGTTTGCCTAACTCCTTGGCAAGCGCGATGTGATCGCGGAACGCGCGCACCTGCGCGTCCCTCCCGCCGGGCTCGGTACGGAAAAAATCCAGCCCCGTCTCTCCGACCACGCGGATGCGCTCGCCGCGCGCTAGCGCCGCGATTTGCGCGAACGCGTCCTCGTAGTTGATTCCCGATTCGTGTGAGCCGTCTGCATGTTTGGGAGCTTCGTTCGGGTGCAACGCCACGCCTCCCAGCAACTCTGGGTGGTCGTCAACCGCCGCCACCGTCCAGCGGGCCGATTCCAGCTCGCATCCGATCTGAACTATCCGGTCGATTCCCGCCGCGGCAGCATCGTCTATGCGCTCCCGAACCGTCTTGGGTTGGTCTCCCGCGGGCCATTCAAGGTGGGCGTGGTTGTCCGCAATCGCGACAGGTAGCGGTTGGGGCGGAGGCGGCCACGCGCCGCCACGAGTCAAGAGTTAGTCCTCGCTCATACGGGCGAGCTCTTGCTCCACGATCTCGTCGTCGAGCTTGTCAAAGATAGGCGCGGGAGGCTCGATCACGGTGCCGGGAACCAGCGGAGTGCGGCTCCACGTGCCATGCATTACCGAGTAGTCGCCCTGAATCACCGGGTACTCACGGTCGGGCAAGTCCAGGTCCGAGACCTCGTTCATCACCGGCATCGGCGCGAACGTGCCGGTGCCTCCGAGCGTCTCGTGGACAGTTTGCGCGCCATGCGGCATGAACGGCGCGAGCATAGTGTTGCAGTCGCTCACCAACTGCGCAGCCACACCGAGGACTGTCTTCATCCGTTCAGGGTCCGCGGTCTTAAGCTTCCACGGCGCCGTGTCGGCGAGGTACTTGTTCGCGTCGCCCACGACCCGCATCGCCTCGTTAATCGCCTGGCGCTGACGCTGCTTGCCGATCAAATCTCCAACGGTGCCAAAGCCTGCCTCTGAAGCAGACAATGCGTCCCGATCGATCTCCTGGAGGTCCGTTTGCTCTGGAATCGAGCCGATGTTCTTGTTGAGCAGCGAAGCCGTGCGGTTGACCAGATTGCCCCAGCCCGCGACCAGTTCATCATTGGCGCGACGCTTGAACTCAGCCCACGTGAAGTCCGCGTCTGCGGTTTCCGGCCCCGCTGTGGCAATGAAGTACCGCAGTGCGTCCGGCTGGTACCGGGCGAGCATGTCGCGCACGTAGATGACGTGCCCGCGCGACGACGAAAACTTGGCCGACTCCATTGTGAGGAATTCGCTCGACACCACCTCGGTTGGCAACCGCAGCTCGCCAAACTCGCTGAGTTCGCCCCCGTGCGCGCCCTGGCCGTTAGCGGCGAGAAGTTCACCCGGCCAGATCTGCGAATGAAACGTGATGTTGTCCTTGCCCATGAAGTAGTACGACAGCGCCTCGGGGTTGTTCCACCACAAGCGCCACGACTCCGGTTCGTCGCGGCGGCGTGCCCACTCGATCGACGCAGACAAGTAGCCGATGACCGCGTCAAACCACACGTACAGGCGCTTGTTCGGGTTGTCGCTCCAGCCGTCCAGCGGGACGGGGATGCCCCAATCAATGTCCCGGGTCATGGCGCGCGGGCGAACGTCCGCGAGCAGATTCCTCGAGAAGTTGAGAACGTTGGGGCGCCAGCCGTCGCGCGAGCCGAGCCATCGCGCGAGTTCGGAGGCCACAGCCGGAAGGTCTAGATAGAGGTGCTCGGTTTCCACAAATGTGGGTGTCTCGCCGTTGATCTTGCTAACAGGGTTCTTGAGCTCCGCGGCGTCCAGCTGATTGCCGCACGTGTCGCACTGGTCTCCGCGCGCATCGGGCGCATCGCAGATGGGGCACGTTCCTTCTATGTAGCGGTCCGGCAGCGTGCGGCCGGTCGACGGGCTGATGGCGCCCATGCCCTTCTGGGTGATCATGTAGCCGTTCGCGTGCACCGCCTTGAACATTGCCTGCGCGGTCGCGAAGTGGTTGCCGGTAGTGGTGCGGGTGAAGAGGTCGTAGCTAAGCCCGAGCTGCGTGAGATCCTCGACGATGACGCGGTTGTAGCGGTCCGCGAGCTCCTGCGGCGAAACGCCCTCTTGATCCGCCTGAACCAAAATGGGCGTGCCGTGTTCGTCTGTGCCAGACACCATCAGTACGTCGTGCCCGGCCATGCGCATGTAGCGGCTGAACACGTCGGAGGGAACACCGAATCCGGCAACGTGGCCGATGTGTCGCGGGCCGTTAGCGTAGGGCCAGGCGACGGCGCTCAGGATGTGAGACATGCGCTCCATCCTACTGACGCGCCGGAACGCTCGCGGCTACTCCAACGCGCGGGCCGCGAGAGCCGCAGCGTACAGATCCCGCTTGGCCATGCCGCCTGCCTCGGCGACCTCGGCCACCGCTTCCTTGAGTCGCTCCCCGGCCTGGGCACGTGCGATCACCTCGGCCACCAGCGCCTCGAGGCTCGCTTCCCCTGCGGGCCTTCCGCCGATCACGATGACCATCTCACCCTTGGGGGCCTCTGACGCAGCCCATGCGGCGAGCTCGGCCAGCGAGCCACGGCGCGTCTCCTCGTAGGTCTTGGTGATTTCGCGCGACACGGTGGCCGCGCGGTCGGCGCCCAGCGCATCGGCTGCCGCCGCGAGTGAGTCGGCGAGCCGGTGCGGCGCCTCGAAGAACACCATGGTGCGCTGCTCCATCGCCAGCGCTTTCAGGACGGACGCCCTCTCCCCCGCCTTGCGGGGAAGGAACCCCTCGAAGCAGAACCGATCCGTGGGTAGACCGGACAGGGCGAGGGCGGCGAGCACGGCGCTCGGCCCCGGCAGCACGGTCACGGCCACTCCGGCTGCGGCTGCGGCCTGCACCACGGCGAACCCCGGGTCCGAAACCGTCGGCATCCCCGCATCCGAAACCAGCACCACCGTCTGGCCCGCGGCGGCACGCGCCACGAGCGTGGGAGCCACGTCGCGCTCATTGTGGTCGTGGACGGCGAGCACCCGGCCCGCGATCGTCACATCGAGCCTCTTCGCCAAGTCCCGCACGCGGCGGGTGTCTTCCGCAGCGACCACGTCGGCGCCCGCGAGAGCCTCGCGTAGTCGAGCCGATGCGTCACCAACGTTGCCGATGGGAGTCGCCGCGAGAACAATGTGGCCGGTCATGGCTCAAGGGTTGCACAACGCGTCCGGGTTGGCCCGGCCTCACCGCGCGTCGCCCCTATAGGCTGGCCCCGTGCTCACCGACGCCCGCATCCACAGTTTCATTACATGGCTCTGGCGTTGGCGCCTGCCCATCATGCTCATCGGCGTTGGTGGGCTCGCAGCCGCCCTTCGCTTTGTAGGCCTTGGCGAACCCGAGAGCCTCGTATTCGATGAGCTCTACTACGCACGCGGCGCCGCCTCGCTGCTCGAACTGGGCTACGAGGGAAACTGGACGGGAGAGAAACAGGCGTACGCACAGGGAGACCTCTCGGGCTTGCAAACCGCGAGCGACCGCGCGGTGCACCCACCGCTAGGCAAGTGGATGATCGCCGGCGGTATTCAGATCTTTGGCGGGATACCGTTCGGCTGGAGGTTCTCTTCCGCGCTCATCGGCACCATCACCGTGCTCATCCTCGCGCTCACGGCCCGCATCCTCCTCAAATCAACGCTGTGGGGCGGCGTCGCCGGCCTCTTCCTCGCAATTGACGGGCAGCACGTCGTCCTGTCGCGGGCCGCGCTCCTCGACATCTTCCTCACATTTTTCTTAGTCTCAGCCTTCGCCCTGCTCGTGTGGGATCGGCGCCGCTCTCGTAAGAAACTCATGGCGGCCGTGGCCGCCGCGCGCGCTCGACTCAAACTGCCTGATGACACCCTGCTCGCGGGGTTTGGCCCGCGCATTGGGATCCGCTGGTTCCGGATGGCTGCTCTCGTGGCGCTCGGTCTAGGCGCCGGAGTCAAGTGGTCTTCCCTCTACTTCGCGGCATTCTTCATGCTGCTCTCAGTCGCCTGGGACATCATTGATCGTCGCGATGCGAGAATCCAGAACTGGTTCGGCTCGGGATTAGTGCGCGCGGCCCTCCCGGCGCTCCTCGCAACAGTCACGGTCCTGCCGCTCGCCTACACGCTCACGTGGGTCCCGTGGTTCGCATCCGAGGGGTCGCACGATCGCCAATGGGCCCAGACGCACCCGGACGAGGGCGAGCAGTGGCTGCCCGAGGACCTCCGGTCGTGGGTTCACTATCAGCAGGCGACCTACAAGTTTCATAGAACCCTGAACTCCACTCACACGTACGAATCACGGCCGTGGTCATGGACGATTCAAGGACGCCCCACCGCGTTCTATTACAGCGGCGTGACCGAAGACGGTCAGGCTCAATGCGGCGCGAGTTCTTGCACTTCCGCGATTAGCGCCCTCGGCAACCCGCTGCTGTGGTGGGCGGGGAGTGCAGCGCTCCTCTACGCCCTCTTCCGGGCGTACGTGCGGCGCGACGTGCTCGCGGGCAGCGTCGCCTTTGGTGTACTCGCGGGCTGGCTCCCTTGGTTCCTGTACCCCAACCGCGTGACGTTCACCTTCTACACCGTTGCAATCGCTCCGTTCGTCATGCTTACGCTCGCCTGGGCGTCGCAGCGAATTGCGCAACCTCCTCGCCTCAAGGGCGGATGGTCGCGCCGAGGAGGACTCATGGTGGGCGGCTTCATCGCGCTCGCGCTCATCTTCGCGGCCTTCTTCTATCCGCTCTGGACTGGGCAATGGATCCCCAGGGATTACTGGAGCACGCACATGTGGATTGCTCCGCTCCCGTGGCACATCGGGGACCTTGAGATCACGTCGCTATTCGGCGACGAGAAGTTCGGCTGGATCTAACCGCCTCCCGCTCCCTTGAACCGTGCGCTAGGCTCTTTTCGTACATCTAATTGGAGGAATAATCGTGGCAGAAAAGGGCAAGAAGAAGGTCGTGCGGTCGGCGTCCAAGTCGGACGGCAGCAAGAGCACCAAAGGTAAGACCGCCAAGGCAAACTGGAAGCCCAGCGCCGAGGCCAAGGGCAAGGCAACCAAGTTCCGCGTCATCGCGTGGATACTGTGGATCCTCGCTATCGCAGGTGAGGCCTACGCAATCTTCTTCATCCTGAAGAAGAACGAGCCAGACATGACAATGCTGTACATCGCGATCGGCGTCATTGGCGTCCTCGCGTTCGTCGGCAACATCCTTTGGAAGAAGGCCAACGAGCTCGACCCGGCCCGCCGCGACGAGCCCGCCAAGTTCTGGATCCAGAACCAGCTGGGCGCGATCATTACGCTCATAGCCTTCATCCCGCTCATCATCTTCATCCTGATGAACAAGGACATCGACCAGAAGGACAAAACCATCGCGACAATCGTCGCCAGCGTGGTGGCGGCAGTCGTGTTCTTCGGCTCCGGAATCACGTACGACTCGCCATCTGTCGAGAAGCAGGCGTCGCTCATTGAAGAGCTCACCGGCGAGAACCTCGTGACTTGGGTCGACGGTGGGGCGGTGTACCACGTCTGCTCCGACGTGGACGATGTCAACCGCGAGTCCGCGGACGACACCATCTACCAGGGAACCGTGGGCAAGGCGCACGATGAGGGCAAGGACCGCCTCACGCTCGAGGTGGAGTCCGAACTCGCGGTCTGCGGCTACGAAATTCCGGAAAACATCGACGAAATCGTCGAGCAGGTGCGCAACCAGAAGGCGGAGATCGAGGCCGAGAAGGAAGGCCGCGACATCACCGAGCTAGAGCCCGTCGAATAGGCAGCACTCAATCACAGTTCACCAGTGGAGGCCGCCCGGTTGGGTGGCCTCCACTGGTGATTTGCGCCGGTGGGGCGCGGCTGGAGTCCCGGCTACTTGGGCTTCAGGGAGCCTGCGAACGCGAGCCCCTCGCGGATCAGGTCCGCGCAGCGCGCTCCGTCACGGAGAATTTCGTCTGTCACGTGCACATACCCGCGCATCACGGCCCCGTACGCGAGCACGTCTCCGGTGCCGTGTTCGTGGTCGTATTGCTGCTTGTCATCCTTGGCCAAGCGAACCACCACCGCGTCGTCCTTGCCGAGAAAGCTGAACATGTGGCTGTTGTGGGAGGTGTACGGATTGTTCTTGCCCTTGAGCGCGATACCGGAGCCGACCCCGCTTTTCCGGACACATGACTTGGGATGATGTTCCCGAGAGGAGTTCGGAATGCCACAAGCGAAACCGCCGGAGTTTAGGCGTCGAGCATTGGATTTGGTGCGTCAGGGAGAGCCGGTCGCGCAGGTTGCGAGCGGGCTTGGGATCAGTGAGTCGTGTTTGCGGCGGTGGATGAAGCAAGACGACATTAACGCGGGCCGTGTTGAAGGTCTCACGACTGAGGAGCGACGCGAGTTGGTGCAGTTGCGCCGCAAGAATCGGGTGCTTCAGATGGAGAACGAAATCTTGAAGCGTGCTTCTGCATATTTTGCGCGGGAGAACGTGCTCCCAAAATAGGTTTCCGGCTCGTCCACGAGCTCAGCCGCGACGGGATACCCGTCGCGGTGGCGTGCCAAAAACTTGGCGTTTCTCGTGCCGGCTACTACGAGTGGTTAGGCAGGGCCCCGTCACGGCGTGCGGTCGAGGATCGGGCACTCACGGAGGTGATTTGCCGGATCCATCGTGACTCGCGGGGCACGTATGGTGCGAAGCGCATCCACGACGATCTCTCAATCGAGCACGGTGTGGCCTGCAGCCGTAAACGGGTGGCCCGACTGTTGCGTGAAGCGGGCCTACGAGGCGTGTCACACGGGCGTAAACGGCGTGGATGGGCCCCAGCAGCAGCCACCCATGACGACCTTGTCAAACGCCAGTTCCGAGCCGATCAGCCTGATCGGGTGTGGTTTACCGACATCACGCAGCATCGCGCGCGGGACGGGTGGGTTTACTGCTGCGCCGTTGTTGATGCTTTCTCCCGCCGTGTCGTGGGCTGGTCTATTGCTGACCGACCCACCGCAGAGCTCGTCACCGACACCCTGGAAATGGCTCGCTGGCAACGCCGCCCCAAGCCCGGGACCATTGTTCATGCTGATCGAGGAGCGCAATACACGAGTTGGATTTTCGGGCACCGACTACGCCAAGCTGGGTTCCTCGGATCGATGGGAAGGGTCGCGTCGTCTGTGGACAACGCACTCATCGAATCATTCTGGTCCTCGATGCGACGCGAACTCCTTGACCGAAACACCTGGGACAGCCGCGTCGAACTTGCTCGAGCAATCTGATTTGGCCTGGGTTTAGTTCCTAGGTGTTTCCCTGTCCGGCGGATGCCGGTTGGGTTGATTCTTGGCCAGCGTAGTACGCCTGTTCGATCTCGACGGGGGTGTGCATGTCGAGTTCGCCGTGGAGTCGTTTGTTGTTCCACCACCACACGTATTCGAGGGTCGCGAACTCGACTTGTTCGACGGTGCGCCAGGGCCCTTGCTGGCGGATGAGTTCTGTTTTGTAGAGGCCGTTGATGGCCTCGGCGAGGGCATTGTCATATGAGTCGCCGACCAAGCCGGTGGAAGGTTTCGCACCGAGCTCGATGACGCGGTCGGTGTAGACCGTAGCCAAATAGTTTGAGCCGTGGTCGGCATGATGGACGAGGCCAGCGAGGTCGCCTGCCGCGTCCCAGGCGGCCATGTCGAGCGTCCGCAAAGGCAGGATGTCAGCCTGCAGGGTCGATGCGACGTTCCATCCGACGATCCTGCGTGAGTAGACGTCGGTGACGAACGCGACGTAAGCGAAACCGGACCAGGTCGCGACGTAGGTGATGTCCGCGACCCACAAACGGCGCGGTGCTGGTGCAGTGAACCGGCGTTGCACAAGATCCTGCGGCTTGGCGGCAGCAGGATCACTCTTGGTCGTAAACACTTTCTTCGAGCGTTTCACACCCCGAACACCTGCCAGGCGCATGAGTCGCTCGGTCTGGTCCCGCCCAACCTGCCAGCCTTGCCGCTTCAGCAGCGCATGCATTTTCCGCCTCCCGTACACGCCGTAGTTCTCTGCATGCAACCGGACCACCTCGGGCACAAGCAGACCATCACGCAGGGCACGCACGGACGGTGGACGCGTCTTAGCGGCGCGATAACCGCGCGAGGTGACAAATCCACGAACCGCCACGCGTAACACCCGGCAGATGAGCTCAACCCCGAAACGACCCTTGTGCTCGTCAATGAAGCGGGTCATCTCGTCCGTGGCTGGTCGAGCTCCTTCGCAAAAAACACGCTCGCAGCCCGAAGGACCTCATTCGCTTTGCGCAACTCCGCGTTCTCGCGCTTCAAACGCCGGTTGTCCTCAACTATGTCGCTAGTCGCCCCCGGGCGTTGCCCGGCATCGACCTCGTAGCGGCGTTGCCACACGCGAAGCGTCTCCGGGCTCATCCCAAGCAAGCCTGCCACGTGACGGATCGCAGTCATCAAACTCGGGTGATCCGGCCTCGCCTCAGCAAGCATTCTCAACGCCCGCTCACGCATCTGCGGTGTGTATCTAGTCATGGGTTCCATCCTTACTGAAAAGTCGGAACAAAACCCAGGCCAAATCAAAAAACCCGGTTGCCCCCTGATGGGGAGAACCGGGTTCATCGACTTGGTCAGGGTTCTAAAGAACCCGTCATGGTGGTCCTGAGGCGTTCGCTTGCGAACACTGGATCCGACCTACGAACGCTCGCCGATCAGGTTGTTGAAATTGCCTCAGGCCCCAAATCCGCGCCTGACAGTGAAGGAACGGGTCAAATCGGTCAACACCAAACTCGGTTGAAGCCGAGTCAGGTGGAGCGCTTGGTGGAGCGCTTGGTGGAGCGCTACCGCGAGGGAGCCACTACCTACGAACTGGCCGAGGAGTTCAACTGCCACCGGACGACGGCAAGTGGCCTGTTGAGACGAGCGAGAGTGTCGATCCGTGGAAGCTCAGTCCGCAGATCACGCCTTTGATGCGCTTGGCTTGTTGTCTGCGCGAGCGTCAATGACGACGATGGACTCTTCGCCTGTAAGTTTCAGATCAGAGAGAATCCGTTGGACCTTTTCCTGTTCCTGCTGGGTGTAGAAGATGATCACCTTGACCGACGAACGAGTCTGGTTCGCTGCCTCGTAGATTTGAACCTGCTTCTGGAGATTGCGCTTAAGTTGCGTGTTGCTTGCCAATTTGAACTCAATCAGTGACTTGTCGAATGCTCCTTCACTGACCTTGAAGTCGACCGGACCGCGACCGTTGTTCGGCTCGCGATTCAAGTCAAATCTTGTTGCCAAGAACGTGAGTCCGAAGAACAATTGGACATCTGACTCGTTTGAAAATGGCTTCTCGTTTCCATCTCGGTTGATCAGACGATACCCATCTTGGTTCTCGATGTATTGCTTAAAGCCATGAACAAGTCGAAATGCTTCGTCGTAGCTCGTCAGTGCACCTGATAGGAGATCGGTACGGCTCGACAGATCGCTGACCAACTTCTTGACCATCCCGACGAGCACGTGTTTGGTCTCATCGCGACGAGCGCTGCTGAATCCGACAGCCCGATCGCCGTCATCCTCACGGCTGCGAATGTAAATGTCGATCAACTCGGGAAACTCGAGAATTGTCCGCTGGGCAGCTCGTTCGGAATCCTTCTTGGTCGGTTTGTCCCCGAGCCGCGATGCGAAGTAGTTGTTCACCTTTGCCCGCAACTGTTCGTCAGAAACCGCGGGAGGAATCTTGTGGAAATTGCCGATCATGTCACTGTGACTAATCCACGTGTCATCGCGCGTCAACATGTCCACCGGAGTCAACAAAACATAGTCGTCTCTTGCTGAAGGCAAGCGATAGGTACGCGTTTCCCAGGCTTGAGTCGTGTAGTTAAACACTGCTCGCTCGACGGCAAACTCTTCGCACTTGTCATCATCGAGATGTCTGCTCGCGAACTCTTGGGTGTAATCAAGCAGGTATCCCTTGATCAGGTTCGTCGCGAAGTCACTAATGCTGTCACGCCCGACGCCGGGCTTGATCAGCGCCAGCTTCTCAAGGTGACTGCCCTTGGTGATCTCTTCAG
The DNA here is from genome assembly GCA_965250005.1 of Demequinaceae bacterium. Classification (GTDB taxonomy): domain Bacteria; phylum Actinomycetota; class Actinomycetes; order Actinomycetales; family Demequinaceae; genus WTKG01. The sequence continues at coordinate 1,786,672 of OZ252279.1, read as the reverse complement.
AGCCGAAATTCGTCAGCACCCGATGGAGAGATTCATTGAGAGCCGTCGCGAAACCGCGACCCAAGCCGTGCCCCTTGTTTCCTAGGAACGTGAAGCCAAGCCAGTTCTGCTCGACCTCCCCGAACCGATACCACTGGTCGATCAAACCGGGAGCAAGGTCATCGCCTGCCTTATCACGCAGGAATCTGAGATACGTGATGATGCCTGCGTGCAACTCGTGGTACTCAGGCTTGGGGCTGTGAAATAGCAAGAATGGGTCAATGAACAGAGGGAGATCCGAAACAAGGCTGATGTCGAATGCTCCATACGAGTCGAGCACTGCCGGGTCCAGACCGAACTGATCTGAGAAATAGAGATCTTCCAAACTTCGCCTCCTCCTTGTGATCCCATTATCTCACAGGTCATGTCTACGTAAAAGAACAATCAAGTTTAGTCTGCCTGCTCCTTGGCCTGATGCTCAGCCAGCATTTTGATTGCCATGACTAGTTTGTCAATATCTGGCTCCGGGCGCATGGCGCCGACAACACGAATGCGTCCGGTGTTTGTTCGCTGGTACTGGCAGCGCTGGCGATTCTGCTCGGAATGGTGACCGACGGCGTGTTCGAGAATCTGGAGATAGGCCTTTCCGGCACGATTCGGTAGTGAGTAATCGATAGCCACTGCGTGAGCCCAGTGCTCTTCGAGTTCTTCGATTGAAGTCGTCTCGTGGGGTCGGTAGTAGACGTAGAGGTCCAGCTGATCGTTCGGCTGCAGACACGTGAAGAGTTTCGGATGCTGCAGATAGATCTGCTTGAGTTGTTGATGTCGTTTGAAATGCTGGTCGTTGGTCACCCGCGGCATGGCGGTCATTCTCCTGCTGAGTTACTGCGCTCGAGTGTGAAGCATTGGGCGCAAAACGCAAGCATGAGCTGCATGATCGCTGCCATGTCTACAACACCACCGGTACATCCGAACAGGGGTCGGCGACGTGACGAAAACGGGTCGAAAACCTGTACCGGTGCAAGGACCCTGAAGTAGTACGAACCCCTGTTACCCCGGTCGCAAGCCACATTCCGCGATGACCATCAAATGCAGTGAGATACGAAAAGGAGCCGCACCGGTACAGTGCGACCCCTGGTTTTACTACTATTTTTAGTAGTCTTTGTCAGTTCTTGGTGGTCCTGAGGCGTTCGCTTGCGAACACAGGATCCGCCTTACGAACGCTTGCCAATCAGGTTGTTGAGATTGCTTCAGGCCCTAAGTCTGCACTTGACTCTGAACGAGGTGTTCGAGTCGGTCAACGACAAACTCGGCTCAAGCCAGATCAGGTGGAGGAGTTGGCTGAGCTCTACCGCGAGGGAGCGACGACCTACGAACTCGCAAAGGAGTTCAACTGCCATCGGACAACGGTCAGCGAAACCTTGAAGCGCACTGGCGTGAGGCTACGCCGCACAGGCCTACTGCCCGAGCAACTGCCCGAGGCGATTCGACTGTATGAGTCGGGGCTGTCACTCGCCATTGTCGGCCAGAGATTTGGTACAACGGGCGACACGATAGCATCGCGACTGCGCGAGAGCGGAGTCAAGATCCGGGGCTCCGTCAAAGCGAGCGCCCAAGCGCCTCAACGATCCAATACGTGAAGTTGAAAGTCGCGCGTAAGGAGGTCCCAGATTGGGGATAGAGACAGGTGTTGATCAGGCTAGCGTTCTCTTGCGCGACCAAGCCATCGTCGCCACAACGGTGCAAGAAGACTCGGAATCCAACGCGGCGTACGTCGTGACTCGTAGTAGTTATGAAGGTCACGCGCATCTCGCTCTAGCACGGCCCGCATCTCATCTTCAGTGAAGGACCAGGACCATTCGACTTTGTTCTCTCTAATCCAGTAGTGAGACTTGCACGGGAGTTGCCACCGGCCGATGGACGGCCACAGTGACACAAGTCCATCATCACTTGTCAACTGCCACTTCGTTGGCTTAAGTGGGGTTACGACCTTGCTGCCGCAACCGCATGCGCATAGATGAGACGCGGTACTAAACCGCTCCGATACGTAGAGTAGGCCTTCCTCAAGTTCCTCGGGAATAGTGTTTACAAACTCTGGGACAAGCGAAGTTTGCTTCATACGGATAGTTCGCCGCTGTTCAATTGATTCCTCGCAACAACGTAGGTGCTGTTGAGTTCGCCTTTGCCGTCGACGTAGTAGCCAAGGAGTTTCTTCCACTTGAGAACAGCCATAGCAGCGTTCATCATGTTGAGGTCCGCCGTCTGAATGTTCCAGTCGTACTCATCTGCATCGACGTCAGTGTACGAGATTCGACGCGGCAAGTGGTCGTATTTTCCTTCGGCCCCAGCCGTCACTCGGAGCGTCCCTCGAAGCGAGTTGCCGAGGCGTTCAACGCCCATCCCGCAATCGACAAACGGAGTCGCCCAACTTTGAAGTTTTTCAACAATCAACCGCTTGGTTGGGCCTGCATCCATAGCCAGAAAGACGAAGTCCATATCGCGAAGGTCGTCAACATTATGGTCGCTGACTCGCACTGGGTAAGCAGTGATGTTGCGCCTGAGCTCGCCGTACTTACCAGCAAAATAGTCAACCTTGAGAGGCGACATTTTGAGTTCATCAAGAGACACAGCTCCCGGTGCCCGGAAGGCGTTGTGCGCGTAGAGCACATCATCATCAAACAAATGGATCTCTTCAATTGGTGTCTTTGCGATAAGATCAAGGATGTACGAACCAGTGCCACCGAGGCCAACAATAGCCACCTTTGCCACCTTGAGTTTGCCGGAAACAGCACTTAGACCAGCTCGGCTCGTCGCCGCATCATGATAGCGAAAAACTGACTCCTCTTCCGATGTTTCACGGGCTGGGTAGTTCTTGTGGGTAGCGGAACGGTCGATCGCTCTCGCATATCGACCGAGACGGTCGACATAGTGACTGATCTTGTGGTGGTAGTTGCGAGGCATCTTGTTGCCAGGTTTTCCTGAGAGGCTGCATGAAGCTACGAGACCCCCGCCGTAGTCATGTTTCTGGTCCAGAACGATCGTGACCTTGTTCCCTTGGTGATCGTGCGGGATATCCCCAACGACCCAGGCCTGGTGACTCCCTGGCGCAACTGTCTTGTGGCCGTCGGTCGACAACTCTGACACAAGAATGCAATAGGCGACCTGGCCAGCACCTGTCACATAAGGAACGTGGTGCACTAGGAGATTGCCATCGCGAACCTCTACGTCATAGCCTTCGTCAACGAGTTTCGCGAGATCCGGACTATGAGCGACCAGTGTCATCGACATCGAATTTCGTGTTCTGCTTGATTTTCACTCGCTGACCGGCCACCAAATCTCCTTCTTTTGGCTCCTTAGCGTGCTCGAAACTCACCGCGTAAATGGTGTTGGGAACAGGCTCCGCGATGAAAAGCTGCACCACCTCGTCATAGGTCAGAAACTCGTGATCGACTGTCTTCTCGACGCCATTCACGAAAACCTTGAACGTCTTGTTGTGTTTCTTGTCTGCCATTGAACTACTCCTTTTTTGGGACAACTTGTCTCAATATCCATATTATCTCACAGGTCATGTCTATGTAAAAGCATAGTCAAGTCTTCTCTGTGGGTTCTTTCACCGTCTCCACTACTTTTCGTCACGTACACCCTTGTGCTTTTTCGGGCTGCCGTTGAGAATCCGACCCGTATTGGAATCCCGCTTGAACCACGTGCTGCCGCGCTTGAACTCACTGCGCGCACGCACGGCACCTGCACGGTGTCCGCGTCCGGTGTTTTTCGCCACTGCAATCACCCCCGTCCCGAACGCTGGTTGTGCCGCGGTTTGCAGGCGCGCTCATATTGGAGTCGAGGGAGCGGCGTCAAGTGTTAGGAACTAACCTCGGCACTCTTCGCATCGGCCGTCGATCAGCAAATGGGACAGGAAGACGTACTGGCAACCCCTGCACGTAAGGCTTCGTTTCGCATCACGACCACAGCGGCAGTCGCCGCAGCGTGGACAATACGGTTGCTTGCATGTGTCGCACGGGTACCCCCGTACCGAGAACGCTTGTCCGCAGCACGTTCCCGAGAGGTGGAGGCGCTGGTCATAATCGCGTTTCTTCGACCCGTGGAACTTGTCGACCTTCCAGAGGTCGATCTCGCTGAACACTGCATATACGCGGCGCGCGTCGGCGATCGCATCGACGTAGAAGTCAGCCGACGTTCCCCAAGGTGAACGCCAGGAAAGGCGTTGCGTCAGCGAGCCGCCTTCATTTAACTTTGTGAGCGGATGGTCACCGGACACGCTCTGTCCGCGCCATGGGAAGACCTCAGGCCAGCCTTGCTCGACATCGGGCTGGACAGTGGAGTGAGTTACTGAACCATCGGCCCGCTCGAGAATTGCGACTGCCCCGAGTCCTCGAAGCCGACCTGCAAGCGCGATTGCGCAGACTGGACGGCTGGCGCGGGTTGCTTCAAAGAGTTCGAGAACGTGGATAGCTCTCAATTGGCCCGTTCCAACGACTGACTTGACCCTCGCATCGTCGAGGAGAAGTCTTTGTGCAATGCGATTGCAGACCTGTTCAAGGATCATGCCTGCCGCAACTTGATCGGCAATCCAATCAAACAGCGCAATGTCCTTTTCGACGAGGAAGTGCCCGAATTCATGTGCGAGGGTGAAGTTCTCGCGCTTGCTATTCGGGGTCGGTGCGTAGAGGATTACACCGTCTTCGAGGTAAGAAAGCCCGTCGCACTCGCCGCCAGCGCCGCGCGAGTCAGTGAGGTGGTCGACCGAACGGACGATGAGCCCGAAGTCGGCAATGAGCGCCGCGCTTGGGTCTGCCCCAAATCGGTTGACCGCGTCGTCGCCTAGTCGCGCGACGACAGCCTCCGCTCGCGCATCCAAGTCCAAGGCGCTTGTCTCCTACTGCTCATCCTCGATGGCATTGACCAAAGCTTCAAGAGACTTCGCCGCTTTTTCGACATCGGGCGCCTCGCCACGGTGCACCGTGACAAGCGCCTTGCTCTCGAGCATTGCAGCCGCGACAGCCTTCGACACGTTGCGCAAGGCCGCCCAACGCTCCACGGCTTGCGCAAAGACGGGATTCTGCCGCAGTGCGTCAACGAATGGGTCAGGAGCCGCCGCCGCAGGATCCAAAATCAAGTCGTCGACCGACGCGCCGATCGTTTCGGCTACTGCTGCAACAAGGGCCGGCGAAACGTCGTCCGCCGTACGGCTCTCCCACCTTGCAACGTCCCGCTTGTCAACTTGCCATTCGCGCGCTCCTAGTCGAAGCGCCAACTCTGATACTGACAACTCTGCTTGCATGCGCGCACGGTGCAACGCCTTTCCATCCAATTTGCAGTGCGCATCCGGCACGAGCCCGAGCAAAGCCGCAGTGGGGTCTTCCGAAAGCGGCGGGGCGCCATACGCAGCCTGGCGGAGCGCAAGCGAAAGCTCGCGCGCCTCGGCCAGCGCTTCCTTCTGCGCTGCGGCAAGTTCGCCGGAACCGGACAATCGCTCAAACGAACCCGGGTCACGCGCGACCTCGAAGACCAGATCGTCAAACTCGACTCTATCCATGTCCAATCGCCTTCTTCCGCGCCAACTCTTCGTCTATTAGCATCTTTGCCTCACCAAATAGTTGACTCACTCTGGATCGATTCACACCGAGTTCAGCCGCGATATCGGCCTGTTTGCGTTCTTCGAAGACGAACGCCTCGACGACCTTCCGTTGACGGGCGTCCAACACAGCCAGTGCCTCACGAACCTGTTGCGCACGTCGCTCCGCATCTAACTCGGCAGCCACCGCTTCAGCAAGATCGTCACTGGCTACCGGCACTAGTGTGTCCGCATCAAGACTCGGTCCCGCCTTTCGCACCGCCGCAGATTTCACACGGTCGAGCGCTCGCCTTTTGACGACCGTGATCAAGAACGCCTTCCAATCCCGAACCTCGTCGGGCACGTTGCCCTTGAGTACTTCCTCAAAAGCATCGTGAACGACATCTCTGGAGTCTTCCACACGCCCACTACCACGCAAGGTAGCGGCAGCAACCCGGTGAAGCATGTCACCATGCTTCACGTAGAGCGCTGCCAAGTCGGGGCTCGCCGAAGTCATGCAGCAGCCCAGCGCTTGAGATTCACGACACGACCCGATCGCGGCGACAACGCACCTTGTGTCACTTCAAACCCCACTTTCTCGCCACTTGGTAGTCGAGACTGCACCCAGCCTAGTTAGCCAACACGAGCGGCGCGCGGCGAAGCAGAGGCCTCGCTTCAGAATCTTCGACTAACTGCAACGCGGACAATCTCGACTCCGTGTCAGCGCCTCCATCTAGAGTGGGGCCAAGTCGACGGGAGACTGAGATGACGAGCATTGAAGGGCACGGAAATGTTTCGAACAACGCCTTCGGCAAGAAGTCGAGAACGCGCATCGTCAACAAGATCAAGGTCGGTAGTACCGGAGGCCTGCCTCCGATCCCGCCCGGCCAGGTTACGATAGAAAACGACCGAAACCTTGGGCCGAACGCATGGTGGTTTCTCGCAGCGGCCATCGTGACCGTCTCGGGTGGAGTCTTCAGCGGGTGGAAGACAGTTTCAGAGTTCTTCGCAGGCCTTGGTAGGCCATCGTCGGGGACCGGTATTGCCCTGTTACCTGTTCCCACGGCATGGCCCTGGATGCTTGCCTTTCTCGTACTCTGTCTCATCGCGCTCGGATCGCTCATACTCTTCCGTCGAGCCCGCGACGAAGGGATACCGATCTCAACAGGGCGGTTCACACAACACCGCCATCTTGGGGGCTCGGATTCCCACCACTTACGCCTAGTTCGAACTCAGGCCATATGCCCCAGGTGCAAGAAGAAGCGCACGCTCCGATTCGTTCGGATTCCCGTGCAGTTCAACGAGCACTCGAACGCGGACGGTTCGGTCGAGCGGATCCCGACAAAGTGGGAGTTCCTCGCGCTTTGCTCGCGCAATTCCAGCCACAAGTGGTCAATCGACGAGGACGTCGTCTCGCGACTCGTTGATGGCTATTCCTGAAGGCCCCGATTTCGGACTCCATCCGGGCGGCAAGGTGCCGGGCCCAACCGGTATCCCCTGAGCGCCCGGTGCATCTATTGGGTCGTCCCAACCGAGCCCAGGGCATCAATGCCCCAGCGGAGCCTCGTAGCGCCCGACACTCTGGTTATGCCAGCCGGTTAGTCGGTGCTCGAAACTTGAGTAGACGTCGGCCTCAAACTTGATCGCTTCTGTGGGCACACCTGCGTAGCCGCCATAGGCGGTGAGCTCGTCGCCCGAGACGTGATGTATGGCGTGGTTGAAGCGGTCGTAGAGCGGGGCTTCGTTGTCGACGAACCAAAAGTAGTTGACGGTGTCGGGCACGCTCCCGGCGAGGGCACTGAGGTCCGCAGTCGCGGCTACCGACACATACCGTTCCGGAGCCTCTTCGAATAGGAGCGCAACTTCTTCGAGAGTGCCAGCCAACAAGAATGCAACATAGCAATAGGCCAGGAGCTTGGCCGCAACGGTGTAGCGGCCCTCCATTCCAACGGCCGTATCCGCGGAGTGTACGTTGCTGCCCTCATGAAGCTCGCGTGCGGCTCCATGCGTGGGGTGCAAGAACGATCCGAGGAACGTGTAGTGCGCCTCAATACGAGCCAACGAGGCGGAGTCCACAAGGCCGTTGATCTGCAAGCACTGGAGTAAGGCGTCGTACGAGAGGTAGTGGCGGTAACTGAACGCGGCTTCACGACGAAATCGCGCCTTGGCTTCCGTTACCGACTTCGGCGGCTCGTAGTAGTCGAAGTACTCTTCATCTTTCAAGCGCATGGTTGAGGGCCGGAAACCCTGGAATTGGAAGAAGTGGATCGGGATCCTGAAGTCAGGCTCATCGTTACTCGAGAGTCCCTCGAAGACGTACATCAGACACTTCTTCTGACGTGGGTACTCCTCGACATACAAGCACGCGAGATCCTCGCCTCGGGCGTGCTTCTGCTCCAGATCCCGCTGCTGCTCGGCAAGGTAGTTGCGAATCTCAGTAGGCGACTTGGACTCCAGGTTCTGAAGTCGGACGTAGCGATCTCCGCGACAGATCAACTTCAGCAGGAGATTGTGCTCGAGGAGTGACCGACAAAGACCCAGGGCGTCGGCAACCTTGCCGTTGGCAATCAGATCGAGGCAAGAATCCGCAGTCTCGATCCGGAAGTTCACAAAGTCGGTCACATCAGAGTAGAAGGTGTTCTGCGTCTCCCCCCACTTCCTGTTCGTGCCCCACGCAACGTAACTTGCGATCATCGAGCGCGAAAGTTCCTGGACTCTCTGGATCTCTTCGGGGATCGTCATGATGCATCTAGTTATGAACCATCGCGACTCAAAACGCAAGCACCGAGTCGCTGTACCTGACGACGACTCCCTATAGCCCCTTATCTGCGCCGTCCGATCGCTCCACGAGGTAGCGACCGGACGGTTGACGCGTTGTGTTGGTTGCGCTTCACTCAGGATGTGCCTTGAGCGCGCTGCCCTCGTTAGCGTTGATGCGCTCGGCATGGTGACAGGCTCCTATGAATGGGTCCTTGGTGGCATGCGGTTTTGATTCTTTGGGGAACTGATCGTCAGTTCGCCGGCCGCACTACACCAAGGAGGTATCCATCATGGTTGAGAAGTCATCTTCGACCTACCCCAACGGAAGCGATGGGATCAAGACGCTGGCCGTGCGGATCCGAGAGGATCTGCGGGCACAGCTGGACATCATTGCTCAACTCAATGACCGTTCGGTCACTGAGGAGATCCGATTCGCACTTGAGGCGTGGATCAAGAAGAGCAAGTCCGATCCGTCGGTCCTGCAGCGCGCGGAACTCGTGCGCGACCAGATCGAGCGCGAGGCAACAACTAAGCGCAACGCAATCTCGGCCATCTTCGACGCTAGAGCGCCGAAAAAACCGAGCACCCCGGTGAACATCGGGAAGCCACGGAAGGAGTAGGTCTACACGCGGGTTGCTTGCTGCGGCCGGAGGAGACTCCGGGCCGTAGTAGGCGGCCGCCTACTTCACCTTCGGGTCCCAGGCACATTGCTTCGCAGCTCGGTTTCTTCCCTGCGAGGAGCGCCTACCCAGTATGCAGGCACACCATCGGATCGACGCAAATAACTCGAAGCCCGCGAGCGACGGCCTCGTCGACGAACTCATCAGAGACCGAACGCTTCGCTCCATTGAGATGCCGAACCACAACAGCGATCGGTTCGACGGACTGAGACTCAGCTCGCTCGACCGCCTTCGAAATCAGCGCCAAGTTCCCCTTTAAGAATGCGCTTCGGTCGCGCGTACCATCGTCGTGCACAGTCACAGTCGTGTCGCGCGACGCAAGCATCCGCATCGCGCGCTCGACCCACAACGCCCCTGAGGGCTTGACCGCCGCCTTCAGGTATTCGTCGGCTGCGAAGGGCAACACAACCCTTCGAGGGATCCCCAACCGAGTGGCCGCCTCAAGGAAGAGTGTGTCCGCTCCGCTCGACGCGCCACCGACGACTTCTGCGGGCCGGATCTTGCGCAGCACTCTATGGATTGTCGTCGCGACAGCAGTTTCCGCAGACGCCGGAAACCGGATGAGCCGCTCCTCAATACCGGACTCGTCCGGCCGGTTGCCAGCAAATACGACGATCACTCCGAGATCCTCTCTATGCTCGCCTGTGGCTCTTGCGCCGATCGACTCCGAGTTTGCAGGTGTGAAAGCAGCAATCGAGCACCGTTTGCGGCGGCCTCACGTTGCGAGACTAGAGGCACGACACCGGATCGCTCACTCGACTTCTTTTTTCCGTCTCCATAGTCGCTCAAGCCCTTGAACATCAGCCACGGCACTCGGCGCCGTGCCGCCGCCCCCGCAATCCCGGTGGCTTCCATCTCACCGCCAATCGCATCTGGGAAGCGCTCGATCAGAGACGCGCGAAACTCCGGATGGTCGACCAGCTTCTCGCCGCTGAGCATCTCGCCGAATGCGACGGGAATCTGGTTTCGCTTCGCGACGAGCCTCACTTGATTGAGGAGCACCGCGTCGACTGGCTGCGGCTGATCTCTCTCTCGAAGCTCGAGCGAGCCGTCAGCGCGCGACCCCATCCTAACGCGCTCGTACGAGCGAGCCATGGTCGAAACCAGGACGGTGCCTGGGGCGATCTTGTATTTCAGGCCGAAAGCAATTCCGACCGCCACGACGAAGTCGGGCTTTACGGCATCGATGGCATCTACCGTCACCAACTGAGCCGCAGACGCGCCTACCGAGCCCGCCTCGCTCTGAACCATGAAGAGATCGGCACCTGCATGGCGCCCGACCGGTTGGATGGACACGCGACCATTGAGATCTACCTCGGGAAGTGCATCGCGAGGGATCGAGAGACCGTCAAGAATGCCCTCATACTCATTGTCGTTGACGTAGCAGATCAACACTTTGCTGCTGCGCGACGTTGAAGCTCGCCTTGGACCCCGGCCATCGCTAGACCGAACCGCATCTGCCAACAGCAGTACGTGGTCTTGGAGGTTGTCTCCGTTTCTGAAGGATTTGAGCAGTTCGCGACCAAGCCGAAGGGCCCGCATCTCGACCGATGCTTCGCCCCAACGGTCTGGCTCGGACACGACGTGACGAACCACTGATGCCACGCAATACGCGAATTCCGCTCCACTTGGGCCTTCTCTGAAGGACACCAAATCTGACCATGCAGAAACGTCACCATGCTTCAGACGCGCATTCAACCGCACAAGCGGTGCCAACAGAAGCTCAACGAGCCTGCGCGGAATGCCTATACCGCTCGACTCGAACGCGAGGTGACGATCGTAGATCTGCAGGCGCGGGATTCCGGTGAGAACGTTCCCCGCGCGTACTTCGACTAGGTGACGTCCATAGGCGGCCGAAATCGCACGTCTGACTACCATCGGGCCGACGGGGCCATCAAGCGACGAGGCCCCAAACATGTCTCGAAATAGAGCGTAGGTGATGGCACGTCCGTCGCGGTCATCCAGGATTTCTTCCGCACGTTCGACGTAGTCCTGCGGGGCAAAAACTCCGGCCTCGGCGCCGAGAGACGTGAACGAGCCGCTCTGGCGCAGCGAGCGGTCGAGCGCCTCGGTTGAGCTCGACGCCTTCACGAAGGATGGTGCCCACAGTTCGTCGGCCAGCTCTCGCGGCGCCTGCTCGAAGTAGGCCGGATACCGTTCCTTGTCGTCGCGGTAGAGCTGTCTCCTCGTCCACAAGAACTCTTCGCCGCTTGGCACGTCGCTGACCGTTTCCAACTGCCCAGACCTCAGCACACCATCGAGGATCTCCCCGGGGAGTCTCTGGAGCACCAGGTTTTCTCCAAGTGCTGAAAGACTGCAGTATGCGCCGCCCTCACTCGCCATGATTGCGTCCCGGAGTAACAGCAGTGTCGTGGCAGTTGCCTGCGGAAACGAGACTGACTCAGCCATTTCGCGATCGAGGAACTGACAGTAGATCGGACCTCCGATGTGCTCCACGGGGGCTTACGGCGCCAGCACTGTGGAGAGCCGGCGCGCGCCACGAACGACGTCGTGGAGTCCAGAGACGTCCTCACCCGCCTTCGCCCGAAGCTCCGCCTCGAATCTGAGTTCGTCTTTCTCGATTTCCCGTATCTCGCGAGCCCGGGTTGCAATCGAGAAAAACTTTACCGGCTTGCCCGAGGCGTTTGCTAGATCGATCTCCGCGAGTACTCCATCCGCGATTTCCTGTCCAAATACCCATATCTCATCAACGCGAGAAACCACAGAGTTGTTCGCATTTCGCACGATGTCTCGGTCAACGCGGTCTCCTAGGAAGTAGTCGAACATTCGGAATGGGTGCAACGGAACGGCTCGACGCTCCAATACGAACTGGCAAACAGCGTCACGACAAAAGAAATGCATCTTTGACTGCGCCGGATATATGAGTGGCCAATCAGGCTCCATAGTGACGATCTCCATCTCTCCTAGATTTTACCAACTCTTTGCGCAATTGCAAGAGCGGCAACCCTGCCGCTGATCAAGCCGGCGACGATTCCACGGAACAAGCCGGTCGCGTCACCAACTGCAAAGCCGTGGCCACCGGCGAACTCCAGACTATGACTATCAACTTCGGGGTACCACCCAATCCCCTCGACACACGGCCCATGCAATACCGCATTCTGGAAATCCGTAGACGTGTCCGAAGCGAGCATTGTAAGCGCTTGCTGCAGGTCTCGTGCGACCTTGACAGAAAACTGTGCCGACAGTGCGTCAAAGGCCCTGCTTGCGTCGCGCGCACCAATCTCAAACGCAACGCTGTGTGACATTGCTCGGTCTAGAGCTTGATAAGACTCGCTCGACGGTTGGAGGTATCGCACCACAAGGCCAACGTTGGATCGCCCTGTTGGCGGACAATCAGCTCGTCCGGAAAGCAGCGTTGACCCTCCGATCTTCCCTGCGACGATCGCGCCGTCGCGACAACAGCAGAAGGTTCGATACTCAACCCCGGGGCGCGGACGAACGATCCATTTGGGGTCCAGTGAATCACGTGATTTGAACACAAATTCCTCGCTAGGCTGCTCAATGCGAACGCCTAGTTCAACGCGCCCTGCCTTGACTTGAATGCCGTTCGTTCGCGTAAGGAGCGAGTTCCATAGACGTCCCGCGCCAAGCACGAGTATGTCCGCTTCAAGTCTTCGCCCGTCGGCGATTTCCAACTCCCAACCACGAACGGTCCCCCGGCGATCTATTGACGTCACGCGAGACTCGAGCGCGACATTTGCCGCAGCCGCCATCTCGCTTACGAGCGCAGCGCGCGCACCCTCCGACACATAGAATGAAGGATAGTGTTTGAACGTTGCCGGACCGCGGGCTGTGGGACTCGCATGCTGGAGTAAATCCGCTGTCGAAACACCATGGGCGTCGAGCAAGCCGCGAACCCACTGCGAGGCATCGGACAAGTGTTCGACCGGGCGTAGCTCCCACAGGTTTGAAGCCGCCGGCCGAAATGAGAACTTGCCATCGGAGTACAGGCCCGCGCCGCCGAGCCCGGTCAAGAATTCGCCTTCGCGATCAGCTGCCCCAGCCTCGAGAACTACGTGGTCGACCCCAAGTTCACTCAATGCCGCACCACAAGCCAAACCAGCAGGCCCGGCTCCAATTACGCAAACGCGCACCTGCATGAAAGCCCTCTCACAATCGCTGAAACTCGGTTCAGGTCCGAGGCTACGTGCCAATCGGCAACAGCGCGCGCTGAATCTAAAGGCCCCAGCCAGACGGGCGAGGGCGTCATGTAAGCACACGCAGGAAACGCCTCGCGACAGAAACTCGACGCCGTACTGCCCCCGCGCTATATCCATCCGAGTTCAGGCAATCGCTCCAGCCATCAAGTTCGAGAATGCCGACCGAACTCCAGTCCAACGAGTCCGCGGCGCACCACTCGTAGAAACTCTGCAGGTCAGCCCAATAGGCCCTTGCAGTGCTGTACGCGAAGTCGAGCAGGAACTCTTCGCGTCGTCGAGCGAATTCGGGATCGACGGGCACATGGCTACCACCGAAGAACATGAGGTGCTCGGGGTATCGCCTGGCGCCCTTGCTCTCCTGCTGTGGTGCCGCGTCGTCCTTCGCGTTCATGTGTCCGGTCTATCAGACTGACCTCTCGATCCGGACGCTTATGCGTGCAGTGCTATCACGCTTATGCTTGCTGGCCGCTTGCCTAAATTCATACCGTCGAACTGTCATCGAGACGCGATGGCGGGTCGGGATTCCCGGCCCACGAGATGGATTCGGGGTTCGAATATGGAAGGCGAAATCGTACGGAAGGGACCGGGACAGGCGCTCGAACGCCCTGCTCGACTGGGTGGACAGATTGCCCGCCAGACGGCCAAAGCACTTGACCGGATCGAGGCGGAGGGCATTGTGACGTCGGCTATTGATAACGGTCGCGCGGCCTTGGCGAATCAGGCGCTCGAGAACGTGGCAGCGTTGAGCGCGTTCGAAGCGCACCTGATTGAGGCGTGTCCGCTTGGTGAGGCGCGTTACAAGCACATCGTCGACAGTTACGCGATCGGTGCATCGCAAGCAGTGGCGAGGTGGTGACGATGGATTCGGATCTTGCTTCGCTCGTCGTTCTCGTTCTCTGGCTCGTCCTGATCATCAGCGCAGTCTGGTTTGAGGATTGGTACCGGAAGCGCCGGAGCGTCGAACGGGAGCGACTGGAGCGAGAGATTGCCGCCCAGGAGGTTGAGATTCGGCGGCGCTTCGAGGCGCGCTCATCTGAGCTCTCGCTCGGGGCACATAAGGCCCGGCGGGCGCTATTGCGAGCCTCGTTCGAAGCGGCCAAGAACCGGACGCGACAGAGCAAGTGATGTTCATTTCACAACGCACCCTTCCGTGTCCGGTCTCGCAGTCCGCACATGGCGTGGCATCTGTCCGGTCGCTCGAGGTGCTGAGCGACCGGACAGTTGCCGCATATGTAGATCTGCTTTTCACTCAGGAGACCGCCAGTTGGACATACACCCAGCTACTAAGGATCGGCGGCGAATGGAGGCAACTATGACACCAACCAAGTACAGAACTATCCTCGCGGACCCACCGTGGCAGGGACAGTCCGGTGAGAACCACTACCGGACGATGTCACTCGAATCAATCAAGAAACTGGGCGTCGCCCTCGACCGGCACGTCGCCGATGATGCGCATTGTTGGCTGTGGGTCACCAACGCCACCGTCCCGTATGGCAAAGAAGTGTTGGAGGCGTGGGGGTTCGAGTACCGGTCGCTGCTGACGTGGGTGAAGCCGCGCCTTGGTCTCGGGCCGTATTTGCGGAACATGACCGAGCACGTGATGCTCGGCACTCGCGGAAAGGCACCCGTGCGCTACCGCGGCCAAGGCACGTGGCTGTTTGCACCGGTCCAAGAGCACTCCCACAAACCCGAGGAAGTACACGACATCATCGAGCGGGTCTCCGATGGCCCGTATCTGGAGCTGTTCGCCAGACGCCCACGGGCGGGCTGGCAGGTGTGGGGCAACGAGATTCACTCCGACGTTGATCTCGTTGGCTTCCCCGTGCCCGATGCGCCAGCAACACGAGGAGTCGGTGGTGAGTGATCGTGAACGAAACCGAAGCGCTCACGCGCCGGATCGTTTATGGCGCCGCCCGCGTAGCCGTTGCTTGTTGGTTGCTGTGGCTCGGCGCGAGCTTGGTCGCGCAGGTATGGCCGTGGCTGCTTCTCATCGCGGCCGCAATGGTCGCAGCACGAGTCGGCTGGGCGCGGTGGCGTGCTCGTCTCGATCGATGGTGACAGCCATGCCAGAACACAACCGCCTCGTTTCCCGAACACCAGACGTCCAGACTGTCCGTCCGGTGTTGTGGAATTCACGATCACTCTTGACAGCAGGCCTCATGCCCTTCATAGGTGAGTGCGACATCAATCGAGGGGCGAGGCCGGAGCCGTTCGCCGAAGGGGGCCCGGGATGGGGGTGAGCAGTTCACGAAGACACGACAAGCGCAAGCCACGACGAATTCGCGTCAGTGGCATCCGACGCGACCCCGTCGACATCCACAAGCTCTCCCGTGCACTGCTCGACATCGCCCAGGCCGAGGTCGATGCTGCGTCACAGCACCGCGACACCTCTCTATCGGACAAGGAGCCGCGTGATGCGCCGCCGAAACCATGAATTCGTATGGCGGCGCGTCCATTGGCCCCAACCGCTGGAGACCGTAGAGGCAATTGGCCTGCTGCAGCAGATTGCGTCAGACGCAACGCGGGGCGCGGTGGTGTTCGAGGTTCATGCGAGCGGCGGCCACGTCCGCTATTTGCTCGGGTGCACACCCTCTGCTGCCACTCGCTTGACGGCCACTCTGACCAACCTGGTGCACGGGACCGTCGTCGAAGAGGGCGACCGCTCGCGTCGCCCAGTGTCTGCCTCAACGCGTCTTCGGGTTGACGGAGCCGCACTGCGACTTCTCGTCGACCATCCACGCCAGACGAGCCTGGCACTGCTGACGGCTCTAGGTGCGGCCACGAGACCGACCGACGAGGTTGTTCTCCAGCTCGTGCTTGGACGCGGCATCCCTCCCCGAGCGGGTGCCGCGTCCGATCGCGATCCAACACAGTCAACGCTCGCCCTCCTAGTGCACGGCGCACGCAAGCCGTCGACGGCGATCAAGAAAGCCCTGGAGTCAAAGCAGACCGAACTGGCGTTTGTTGCTCGAGCTCGCGTGGGCGCACGAGCCAACTCTGAGCAGCGGGTCCGCACCCTCGTTGCTGGTGTGCTTGCCGCACTGCGAACCATCCAATCTCCAGGAACGAGGGTCGATCTAGTCCGCGACCGAAGCGACATGCTGAACGAAGCGATTCTGCCGTCGCGCGGCAACACGGTGTTGACATGCTCAGAAGTACTCGCGATCTCAGGATGGCCGATCGAACTCGAGACGGCACCGGGACTACCTGAGAATCACCCCAAGCCACTTGCCCTTGACGCTAGGGAACCCGACACGTCCCGTGTGTTCGCGCACACGACCGCACCTGGCGAGAAGCGACCGCTTGGTATCAACATTGACGACGCGAGATTCCACACGGTTCTGACGGGACCGACCGGAACGGGCAAGTCGACCGCACTATTGAACTTGATCCATGCCGACCTCAAGGCGGGTCGAGGTATCGTCGTGATTGACCCGAAATCAGACCTAGTGGTCGAAATACTCAAGCGGATACCTGCAAACCGGAGCGACGACATCGTTGTTCTCGACCCGACGGACGAACGGCCGGTTGGTCTCAACCCACTGGCGTCCACCGATGCGAGCCGCGAACTGGTCGCCGATGGCATCCTGGCGGTGTTTCGTGGACTGTTCCCGTCTATGTTCGGGCCTCGAACTAGTGACGTTCTCCACGCATCGCTCCTCAGCCTTTCCGAACTACCCGGTGCAACTCTTGCCTGGCTGCCGCGCCTTCTGACCGACCGCGCGTTTCGGGCACGCCATCTGGCAGCCATCGACGACGAAGCACTTGGCGGATTCTGGGCCAACTTCGAATCACTGTCTGTAGCCCAACAGGCCCAGTTCATCGGGCCGGTGCTGTCGCGCTTGCGACAGTTCCTGCTGCGCCCTTCACTTCGCCGGGTGCTTGACCAGCCAGTCCCGAGGTTCGATCTCGCCCGGATCTTCACCGACCAGAAGATCCTGCTGGTGCCGCTAAACACCGGCTTGCTGGGTGCGACTGCGTCGCGATTACTTGGGTCCTTGTTGGTGACTCAACTGTGGCAACTGACTCTCGCGCGAGCCCGGGTCAACCCGCATGCTCGAACCCCAGTTTCGATCTACGTTGACGAGGCCCAGGAGTTCTTGCGCCTCGACAGCGACCTAGCTGACGCCCTGGCACGTTCCCGCGCACTTGGTGTCGCCTGGCATTTGGCACACCAGTACCGAGACCAATTCGATGCTGCGACACGAGCTGCTGTTGACGCCAACGCGCGCAACAAGATCACCTTCACCCTTGGAGCCAAGGATGCCAAAGACATGGCTGCCTTCGCACCCGAGCTGAAAACTCAGGACTTCATGGCGCTGCCGCAGTTCCACGTCTACGCCCAGCTGGTTTGCGGTGGCCACCCGCAACGGTGGGTGTCCGGAAAGACGCTGCCTGCCCCGGAGCGGTCGTCGGACTCGGAACACATCATCGTGGCAAGCCAGGAGCGATGGGGCGCCGAGCCAGATGCGTCGCGACACTCCGGCTCGCAGGACGATGGAGACGACGTCATTGGTCGGCGTCCGAGGCTCCAGTCGTGAGGCACGAACCGCAAGTGGAGGCCCGTCCAGTCGACCGTCCAGTCGCGACGACCCAGCGACCAGTGTTTCGCCCGCTACCCGCCGCGTCCGCCGCGTTTCGGGAGACGACTGACGGCCCCTGGCCGTCACCTTTCGTCCATGGAGGCTGCAGGTGACGCCTCCCAACAATCGGCTCGGTAGCCACAACGTCTCTACGTTGCGTTCGATGCTGTCAGAGCGTGACTGGGCGATCCTGCACGTGGTGTGGGAACACCGCTTCGTCACCACCGGCCACATTCAACGCCTCCACTTCTGGCAACATGCGACACGCGGCGCCGGGATCCGCGCATGCAATCGAGTGCTCACTCGTCTGCGCGAGCGACGGGTGCTGCACCGGCTTGAGCGGCCCATCGGCGGGGTGCGAGGTGGATCCAGCGCATACGTGTGGTGCGTTGGGCCCGCTGGCGACCGTTTGATGCGCGCCGAGCCGAACCCGGCGCGCACAAAGCGCACTCGACCGTTCGAGCCGACCCACCAGTTTCTGGCACACACGCTTGCGGTGGCCGAGCTGCGCGTCACGCTAGAGGACGCAAGCCGCCAAGAACGGTTCGAGTTGCTGGGCGTGCAGACGGAACCGGCCTGCTGGCGCGAGTTCACGAGTCGTCAGGGCACGGCGCAGGTGTTGAAGCCGGACCTAGCGCTGAAGAGTGCTATCGGCGACTTCGAAGACCGTTGGTTCATCGAAGTCGACCTCGCAACCGAATCCATCCCAGCCCTGATCCGCAAATGCCTTAGCTATGAGGCGTACAGAGCCTCGGGCCGGGAACAGACCCGCCTCGGGCTGTTTCCGGCCGTTGTGTGGCTCATCGGCGATGAGCACCGCCGTGAGCGCCTGAGGGCCGCTATCGGCGGCGACAGGCGGCTTGATGGGCGCGTCTTCCGCGTCGTCGAACCGGCCACGATGCTGCACCTGGCTGGCCTCACAGACTCAGGGCCAAAATGATCATCGCGCTCAGCACATGGAGTGCACCCGTCCTGCGCGACCTGACCCGTGGGTGGCAGTATGGAAATGTGTCGCTCACTTCGCACCTAGACGACAAAGACAGCCCGATCAGGGCCTACTTCGAGCGCGCCTTCCCAAATACCGCAGAACTGAAGTTTGCGAATACCGACGATCCGCCAGGCAGTATCAATCTCCCAAGTGGACCGGTTGAGATGCACACCCTACGGCGGTTCGTCCCGCCATCTGCGAGAGTGCTCCCCGACGACCAGTCCAGGTACCCCTGGGCGCTAACGGGCACTGCCCTCGACTACCGCCTCAGGTATCAGTATGAAATCGGCGATCCAGAAAGCTTCACGGCCTACCTCGGTTGGCAAGAAGTCGTGCGCCGACCGCACGGCGAGCGGGCACCAGACACCGGCTGGACGTCGCTTCTCGGAGCGATCGCCGATCTCGTGGATCGCGCCAACCCGGCGAAGTCCGTGCTGGCACTAGACGACGAACTCGCGTTGTCGCGAATGTGCGGACTTCTTGCCATGTACGAGCAGATCTATCGCATGGGTGGAATCGCCAATCCCAACACACAGAAGAGTCGCCTGTTCGAGGTGGGCCTCGACGCGAGTCTCGACGAGCTGCTGGATCTCATTGACCCGCGACTTCCGCCGGACCTCGCAGCACTCGTCCAGCTCCATCGCGAGTCCTCACAGGACCTGAGCGGACAGTCTCAGCTCGTGTGCAATCCCGAATTCGCGCGCAGCCGCGATCTTGGGGGCGCGGACGCCGACATGATGATCGACCACGCACTCGTCGAGTTGAAGACCATGAAGACCGCCGCTCTTTCAAAGAAGTTTGCGTGGCAGGTTCTCGGATATTTGCTCGCCGATACAGACGATGTGTATGAGATCGAGTCAGTCGGTTGGTACTTCGCGCGGCAAGGATATTGGTGGACGTTTCCTGTCGACGAGTTTCTGGGACGCCTCGCAAGCGGCAACACCACACTGCCGAAAGCGCGGGCGGAGTTTGCTGACGCATGCGCAAGCATGCGGGCGAACGTTTCTCGACGGGCCGCGGCCGCAATCTCAACCACGGATTACGCGCCAGTTGACCTGTCTCGGGTGGACTACTACTCAGGCCGAGCGCTGTATGTCCAACGCGAAGTCACGTTCTACCCACCAAAGCGGGGCAAAGGAAAGTGGCACACGCCCCTATCCGAGGTGCCACGACTGTGGAGTAGCTACGACGAACCGAACCTCGACTCACCGGCGTGCGGAATCTCAATCCCGCTGGACCTCGCCGCAGACCCGAGGATTCCACAAACCGGCACGCTTCAACAGCCCCTCTTGGGGGATGATTTGTGCGCCCGCTGCAGGCTCTACACCGAGGAGCTCTACGGTGCCAGCGACGACACGAATTAGCGACAATTTCGCGACCACAGTTGCTGATGACAAACGTCTGGACTCGTCGGGTGAAGAGAGTTATCTTCAAGAAGCCCCATGTCAGAAGTGCGCAGATTTTGGCGCGCCGCTCGGGCGCGCCGGGGTGGAAGGAGGAACACATGCAGACACCCACTGAACCGCGGTCGCGGCCTTTCGCCGTCATGTACCTGCGCGTTTCGACACGCGAACAAGCCGAACGCGACGGGGATCCGGAGGGCTATTCGATTCCCGCCCAACGAGAAGCGAACCAGCGCAAAGCCGAAGCGATCGGCGCCGACATCATCAGCGAGTTCGTTGATCGTGGGGAATCAGCACGCTCCGCCGACCGCCCTGAACTCAAGCGAATGCTTCAGTTCGTACGCGAAAACCCCGTCGACTACTGCATCGTCCACAAAGTTGACCGGCTGGCCCGCAACCGGGCCGACGATGTTGAAATCAATATGGCGCTGCGTGCCGCAGGCGTGCAGCTAGTTTCTGCTACCGAAAACATCGATGAGACACCGTCGGGCACGCTGCTGCACGGCATCATGAGTTCCATCGCTGAGTTCTACTCCCGCAACCTCGCCGCCGAAGTCTCCAAGGGAATGTCGCAGAAGGCCAAGGCGGGCGGCACGGTCACCCGGGCACCACTGGGCTACCGCAACGTCCACTCGGCTGACGACCAAGGCCGCGAAACCAGATCCGTCGAAATCGACAAGGAACGTGCACCGCTCGTGGCGTGGGCATTCGACCGCTACGCCGAAGGCGACATCACGCTCGCTGAACTCACCGACCAGATGAATGCGCGCGGTCTCTCCACCGCGCCCACGGCCACCCGTGCCTCGAAGCCGATCCTGGTCACCCAATTACAGAAGATCCTCAAGAACCCCTACTACAAAGGCATCGTTGTTTACCGTGGCGCGACCTACCCAGGCAGGCATGATCCCCTGGTCAGCGCTGGCCTTTGGGAAAAAGTTCAGGGCGTGCTCTCTACCCGGCAGAACGGCGAGAAGATACGGCGCCATCACCACTACCTCAAGAGTTCCATCTTCTGCGGCTCGTGTAAGAGCAGGCTCATCGTCCAGCACTCCACCAACCGGCACGGCAACACCTACGAATACTTCGTCTGCCTCGGACGCCACCAGAAACGCACCAACTGCCAGATGTCCGCAGTATCGATCGACCAAGTCGAAAGGCACGTCGTTGACTACTACAAGTCGCTCGCCCTGCCACCGGAACTACGCGAGACCCTGCAAACCGCGCTGACCGAGCAACTCAAACAGATCACGACCGAGTCGAGAGTGGAGAAGCAGGAACTAGAGCGCCAGCAACGCACGCTGGAAGACAAGCGCAAGAAACTACTGGAAGCGCACTACGCGTCGGCAATCCCTCTCGACCTGTTCAAATCCGAGCAAGCGAGCATCGCCCGCACCATGGCCACCATAGGCGAGCGGCTCGAGTCATTCGATGCCACCGCGACAGAGCTCGCGGACTACCTGGATGCCGCCCTCTCACTTGCCCAGGACTGCTACGAGGCCTACCGACGCGGGACACCGCAGCAGCGGCGGATGATCAACCAGGCGATGTTCGAGAGGCTCTACATCCACGACGACGCCGACGTTGACGGCGTACTCGCCGAGCCATTCAACGCACTACTCGACGCCGAAACGCTCGCAATTGCTGCTAGACACGACCCCGCGAAACGCGCACTGGAGAATCGAAAAACCCGGCTGCCCCCTGATGGGGAGAACCGGGTTCATCGACTTGGTCAGGGTTCTAAAGAACCCGTCATGGTGGAGCTGAGGGGAATCGAACCCCTGACCTTCTCATTGCGAACGAGACGCGCTACCAACTGCGCCACAGCCCCTCAAGCGGCTAACAGGTTACCACTCGCGGGAGGGCCTATGCGGTCTGCTGGCGCCTGCGCGCGAGGATCGCGTCGAGCGTCGCAGTGGACGGGTGCGCGTCCTCAGCGGCGGCTCGCTTGCGCGTCGCTTCATCCGCCTCGCGCTTGTCTGCAGCGCGGGTCGCAGCCCGCGCGCTTGCCGCCAGGTCCTCTTCTGTGATCGGACGTGGCGTGCGCGACGCAGCAGCTGGCTTGAGCGTGTAGGTGGGGGCTGGCACGACCTCGGGCGTCCAACCCGGGTCGGCAACGCGGCCGGGAAGCTCGGGTGCGGGCAGCTCGGCTGGCTCGGTGGCCGGCACCAGGTCGACGGCCGTGAGGACGCGAATGGCCTGAGTCTCTTCAATCGACGGCGCCACAGCCTTCCCGGACGCGCGGTCAGTCATCAGCCGCTGGAGCGCCGACGTCGCAGCGGCGGCGGTCGCTACCTCACGGGCAACCGGAATCAGTGTCGCGTCTGCCCTGCGCTGGGCGCTAACGGCACGGCGTCCCGCGACGGTGACGCCGCCCAGAACGGTGGATGCGGCAACGGCAGACCAGGTGGGCGCGATCGCGGTGCCAACAAGGCCCCACGTGGCCGCAGTCGCCAGGAACGCGAGCACGCCGACCGTTCCGCGTCGGCGGGCCTGCGCGGCACGCTCAGCGAGCACGGATGCCCGGTCGCGGCGCATGGACACCGCCTGGCGGCGCACCACGGTAGCCGCCTTGTCGAGTGGAGCTGCGGGACGGGACATGGAGCTATCTCCCAACGCCGTGACGCTCGCGCGAGCGGCGCCGGTGACCAACAGCGGTGTCTCTGCGCTGTCCGTTGATGGCCGGGCTTGAGCGCGGGTGGCGCGCTCGGCAGACGACCGGATGACGCGCATATCCGCTGAGTAACGATCCTCGGTTCGGACCATCGCGTATTCGCCGCGTTCGCGGATGCGCTGGGGCAAAATGTACGCCAGCACCATGCCAAGTGCGGCTATCGCGAGCAGTCCAACGGGAGGCATGTTCTGACGTTACGGCCACCCAAGGCATAGGGGCCGGACCCCAAGCGGCGTGTCAGCCAGTGGGCTTCTTGGGGCAATCCCAGTACTCGCCAAATCGCTTGTCTTCCGCAGTGAGCGCGAACACGCGATGGTCGCGCCACGCACCGTCGATGAACAGATATTTCTCCCGCCTGCCCTCATCGCGAAAACCCAGCTTCTGCGCAATCCGCAGGCTTCCCTCGTTGTTGGGAAGCGCCGAAAGCTCCACACGGTGAAGCCCTTCGGCGAACCCGTACTTGGTGATCATCCCGACCGCGCGCGGCACTATCCCGCGGCCCGCGTAAACCTGGTCAATCCAGTATCCGAGAGACCCCGTGCGCGCAGACCCCCACTCCACGCCCGCGATCGCGATACGTCCCACCAGCTCGCCGTCAAACTCGATTACGGTGTTGATCGCCAAGCGCCGGCGCCACTGACGATGCTCTTGCCTTACAAAGGCGTTGAACGACATGCCTTTTTCGCGCTTCGCGAGTGGCGAGGTTGCCTCCCAGGGCCGGAGCCACTCCCGGTTGCGCGACCTCAAGTCAAGCCAATCGTGCTGATCTGCCCTCCGAATGGGGCGCACCACGAGCGGACCGCATGCGAGCTGCTCAGGCTTCCAGTTGAACATGAGTCTGCCGAGCCGCTCTCCCTCTAGTCCGACCACATAATGCAGGACAACGGGTCCCCAACCTTGACGCCGGTGACGTCCTCGGGAATGACAGCCAGTGCATTGGCTTGCGCCATGTCTGCCAGCGCGGGCTGCCAAGGGTCGCCAATCACGTGAGAGACAAGTTGGCTGCGGCCGCCATCGATCAAGACGGGGACGCACTGCGCGGCTCCCGCGGGACTCTCAAAGGCATCTGCAGACTTCGCCTTCACCCGCCGACGCTCCACCTCGCTGTGCCCAGCCATGGTCCGCAGCACGGGGCGAACGTAAAGCTCGAACGCAGTGAGTGCTGCCGCGGGGTGGCCGGGCAAGGCGATCACAGGCGTGTCCATGCCTTGCACGCTGGCGGCAATGTGGCCGTGTCCGTGCCGACGTCCGGGCATCAGCGCGACGGAAGATATCTCGAATGAGCCCAGGTCCCGCAGCACGTCGGGGAGGGTGTCGTCCTTGGCACCGCTGAGCCCGCCCGTGGTGAGCACGAGATCCGCCCGCACCAGTTGGTCTTCGATTGTCGTGCGCAGCGCGATTCTGTCATTCTGGACACTTCCCACGCGATATGCATGTGCCCCTGCTTCAACGACCATGACCGCGAGCGCATGGGAATTTGATTCCGGAGTGCCGCCGCCCTGTCCGCGTGCGCCGGGATCTGTCAGGCCCTTGCCCACGGCGAGGATGACCACGCGTGGCGTGGGATAGACGCTCAGCCGCCTGCGGCCCAGCATGGCCGCGAGGCCCAGTTGCTGCGCGCCCAGCCGGGTGCCCGCCGGAACCAGGGCTTTGCCTGCTGCCGCATCGGCCCCTGCCTTGCGCACGTTCGATCCCACCCGCGTAGAAGCGTTGACTGAAACCTTGGCCACGCCCAGGTCCGTTGCGCCAACCGGGATTACGGCGTCGGCGCCGGTCGGTACCGGTGCTCCAGAGGAGATTCGGGCCGCCGTTCCTCCGACGTGCCTGCGCGGCGTACGTAGCGACCAGCTCACGTCGTGGGAAACGGCGAGCGTCACGGGCTTGTCCGCCGTCGCCGTCGCCACATCATTGGCTAGCAGCGCGTACCCATCGCACGTCGCGATGTCGACCGGAGGGAGCGGGTGATCGGGGACGAGGCTCTCGGCAAGCATCGAGCCCGTAGCGTCGGCAATGAGGACTTCGATCGCGTCGATACGATCCATGCCGTCTAGAAGCGCCGCCTTGTGCTCGGCAAGCGTGCGTCTAGCCATCTACTCCTCCTCGCGCCCAGCCACGTAACTACGCAACCATTCCACAAAGTCCGGGCCGAGGTCCGAGCGGTCGCTCGCGATTTGCACCACGGCCTTGAGGTACTCCAGTTTGTCACCTGTGTCGTATCTGCGCCCTCGGAACACAATCCCATATACGCCGCCGCCCTGGTCGACAGGCATCTGAGCCAGCTCATTGATGGCGTCGGTGAGCTGAATCTCGCCCCCCCGCCCGGGCACCGTCCGGCGCAGCACATCGAAGACAGCCGGCGTGAAGACGTACCGCCCGATGACTGCCAGGTTGCTGTACTCCTCGCCGGGCGCGGGCTTCTCGTTGAGCCGCTTGAGCAGATGAATCTCAGTGTCAGCGGGGATCC
Organism: Demequinaceae bacterium; assembly: GCA_965250005.1. Taxonomy (GTDB): domain Bacteria; phylum Actinomycetota; class Actinomycetes; order Actinomycetales; family Demequinaceae; genus WTKG01. The sequence goes on along the minus strand of OZ252279.1, from coordinate 1,761,388 downwards.
CGCCCTCGCCCGGAATATCGCCGAGCGCGACGCTCACCGGGTCAACCGACCCATAGAGCCGGATCAACTCCTTCGGAACCTCCAGCAACAGCACCACGGACGCCCCCGTGCGTTCGTGCAACGCGATCATGGTCTCTAAGGCGGGATCGCGCTCGTCCAAGAAGTCGTCGCCGAGCATCACGGCAAACGGCTCGCCAGCTGCGAAGTCCTCGGCGCACGCGACGGCGTGACCCAGGCCCTTCGGTTCGTCCTGATCGATATACGTCATGTGCCCAAGGGACGCGGTCCGACGGACCTCCTCAAGGCGCGAGATATCGCCCTTCGCCTCAAGCGCCGCCTCAAGATCGGGCGTGGGCGCGAAGTGAGCCTGAATAGCCTCCTTGCCCGCGCTCGTGATCAGGCCAATCTGAGATAAACCGGCAGCGGCAGCCTCCTCGACCACGTACTGGATCGCGGGCCGATCGACCACCGGGATCATTTCTTTAGGAATCGCCTTGCTAGCAGGAAGGAAGCGTAAGCCCCTCCCAGCGGCCGGAATAGCCGCTCTGCTGACCGTTGTCATAGCCCCGAGCGTAACCTCCCGCGCATGCGGCGGCCATCGAGCGCCTGGCGCGCTTGCGAGATCGCTGAGATACTGGCTTCATGCCCTCCACCCAATCTGATACTGATTTCGCGCGCGACCTCGCACCTGAGGAGGCCAAGGCCCAACTTCGTGTGACTGTACGCAAGGCTCGCGAAGCTCGCACAGATACCCGACGTGAGGAGGACGCGATTGCCATCGCGTCCCATGTGCTCGCCCTGCCCGCGGTTCGCGACGCCTCGTGCGTCTCCATCTACGCATCGCGCGCAACTGAGCCGGGAACGTTCCCCCTGATCGAGTCCCTTGCTGATCGTGGCGTACGAGTGCTCTTGCCGATACTCGGCGAAGGGCTCCAGCGAGGATGGAGCGTATTCCAAGGAACCGACGACCTCTCCGAGCGTGCACCCGGCCGGCCTCCGGAACCATCCGGCGAATTCCTGCCACCCGAGACGCTCGCTGAGGCAGACGTCGTCATCGTCCCTGCGCTGGGTGTAGACCGCACCGGAACACGGCTGGGCCAGGGCGGCGGTTGGTATGACCGAGCTCTTCCCAACGCGAGCGCGGACGCCAAGCTGCTGGCGCTGGTGTACACCGATGAGCTTCGCGACGCTGCCAATCCTCTTCCACGCGAAGACCACGACGTACCGGTTAGCGGCGTCGTCACACCCGACGGGCTGACATCCGTGCCTGCCTAAGTCCAACGTAAGATATCCCGCATGCCCACCTACGCCTACGCCTGCCAGCAGTGCGATCACCGCTTTGACGCGGTGCAATCAATGGCAGAGGATTCGCTTGAGGTCTGCCCCGAGTGTTCTGGCCCGCTACGCAAGGTATTTGGCTCCGTCAGCGTGACGTTCAAGGGTTCGGGCTTCTACCGAACGGACTCGCGACAGGGTGCCAGCGGCAAGGGATCTTCTTCCACATCGAAGGTCCCTCCGGCCCCGACCACCAAGCCAGCGGCGGCCAGTTCAAAACCTGCCTCGTCGAGCGGCAAGCCCTCTGGACAGAACTCTGGGCCTTCCTCAACCGCTAGTTAGAACGCTGCCGTGCACGTTCACGTCGCCCCTAGTGGTGCGGCGGGACGTCCCTCTTTATCTCGTCGTCGCGAGACGCCTCTTCTGACTGCTCACCCCAACCTTCGTCCGTGTCGTCCTTCGAGCGCGACGGCAGGACGGGCTCCACGGCCTCTCGCATGCGCTTGCGCCCAGCCCTGCGAGACCCGGCCCGGGGCGTCGACGGGGACGCCGTTGGGTCATGGAGCGGTATCTCCTCCGTCGGCCATGACGGTGCAACCACATCGTCCGGCTCGTCCGGCTCGTCCGCTTCAGATTCCGCGTTCTCGCCATCGGACGTGCTATCCACGCCGGTGCCGTCGGACGGATTGGGTGCCGAGCCAGGCTCGCCGTCGGATTCACCGCCAACGTCGGTCTGCTGCTCGCGTTCGTCTTCTGGTGGAACCTCTGCCTCCACGGGCGACGGCGAACCTGTCTCGGCGGCAACTGCCTCCGTTGGAGCGACGGACAACTCGAGCACCGCCTCTTCGGCAAGGGGAGGCGCCGCGGCCTTGCCGTCGAACAGCACCGGTTCGGCCTCGACCAGAGAGGTGACCGTGGGCGCGGCTCCCTGCACCCCCTGCTCAGCACTCGGCGGCGGGAACTCCGCAGGCGGCAACTCTGTGGGAGCCAAATCTGTGGGCGGGGGCGGCTGCGCGGCAGGCAGTGCGGCGTCGATTCCGAACTCGATCAGGATCTCTCTAGCGGCCGCCTGAGGATCGGCAAACGCGTCAACCGTCCACATCGGGATCACGGTCCAACCAAGCCCCTCGAGGCGCGACTGTTGCCAGCGCACCATGTCTCGCAGGCTGACGCCTGCCGCTGGCGGGGCGTCGTCCGTCACGACTGCCACGGAGAATGTGTCGGCGCCCGCCGCGCCAACAACGAGCGGAATTACTGCGCCGCCAACACCATAGCGGACCGCAACATGGAGCCCCCGGGCACGCAACCTACCGGCAATGTCGGCAAGGACCCAGTTACCCTGCTCGCTCGACACCGGCACGAGCGGTCCCGCCTCTGCCACCGCGAGCAGGTCCGCAAGTACCTCGAGCCCATGGCCCAAATCCGCGTTGGCGCGCAGGCTAGAAACATGCTCAGGCGTGAGAGCAGTGGTCACCGCCAGGTCGCGATTCGAGGCAACAAGAGTCTGCCTCAGGGCGCGAGCGCCAACCGCTCCGGACAGTATCCCGAGCGTGGGGGAGACCACTCCTGCGGCGTCCGGAGCCCAGCCGGGCGCGAATACGACGAGCCCAGCATCGAGACCCGCAGCCGAGCCGAGTGTCACCACCGGAATCGAAGCACCGCCAGCCGATCTGCGCTCCTCGAGCGCGTCGCGAATCCTCAGCGCGTGCAGTTCGTTTCCCGCCACCACGGCGGCGCCACCCGCTGACATCGACGTGGCGGAGCGTGAGATCCTCTCGACCACGGCCGCGACCTCGGCGCGGGTTGACTCGACGTACGTGGAGCCCTCGTCCGGCGCCCCGATCGCATCGACGTGCACAACCTCGAACACCCCGTCAGACGGTGCGGGGTACATCTCGAGCTCGCCCGCATAGCCATGTTCGTCGAGCACCGCGGTCACGCGCGGGTCGCGAGGCTGTGGTCGTGCATGAAGCGCCAGGGGCGGGAGCGTCTCACGAAGTTGCGTGACCGCGGACTTGGTAGCAGAGTGCGCGTCGGCAAGAACGACCACCTGGCTCGACCGTGCAAGGGCTGGCACCACCTCGGCGAACGCGAGCGACTCGATTCCCATGAGAACAACCGTGTCAATGACGCGCGCCGCCGGTGCAATTTGCGACACCTGTTCGGCGCTCGCGATGACGATGGGCCTGAGCGCGCCCACGAGCTGCGGGAATCGGCCCCAGAGCGCGCTGAACGGGCCGTCGCCGCCTTCGACTAGCGCGGCGAAAAGGTCTCGCGCATCGTCTTGGTGGCGCGCGATCGCCGCCCGCCGGCGTTCGCCCACCGCTCGCATCAACGGCTTGACGCGCTCGGCGCCAAACTGCCGATCGCGCCCAAGGAACTCCCGCACAGCAAAGCCGATCGCACCTGTTTGCGCCAGCTTGGGCGCGGCGGCGACGATCGAGTCGAACGCCGCAGCCCACCACGCAAACTCGAATTCCGCAGAAGCCGCCCGAAGGGGAACCGCGCGCGCCTCCATGTCATCAAGCAGAGGACCAAATCCTGCCGCCTCGAGGCCCTCCTCGGTTTCACGCACCTCGGCCTCCGCTAGCGGTGCCTCGTCAGCGTCCGAGAGCCCGGAAAGCGTTGCCACGAGAACGTCCCACGGCTGATCCGCAAGCCGTGCGATCCCGGTGACCGCCTCCACAGCGGGCGCGAGGTCAGCCCACAGCACCGCCGCCTCTCCAAATCGGGCGGCGAAGGCATCGAGATCGTCCGGCACGCGCGGCACGGCACCCGCGCTCGAATGCCCCTTCCACCGCGCGTGCAGGTGGCGGGCTTCGACCAGCCTCTCGTGAAGATGGTCGTCGCTTCTGTTCGGGCGCAGTAGGTCCTTCGCCTGCCGCGCGATGGCCTTGCGCTCGCGCTTGGGCATGTCCCCAAACAGGGCGGATCCCGCGGCTGCCGTCGCCTCGACCACGTCCCCGTGATGGTGCGTGAACACCCTTGGCTGGAACGTGTCGAGCGTTTGCCGGAGTCGATCGAACAACTCCACTTGGTCCCCCCAGGCCGCGAGGGTTCTGGCCTCGTCTACGCCGATTTCGGCAGCCGCTTCGCGCGCGCTCTCGCGCATGTGCGGCACGTGCCTGAGGAGGAATATCGCGAGCTTATCGTCCATCATGGCGCCGCGCTGCGCGTCCAGAATAGTTCCCTCCCACCATCGGCGCGCGGGCTCCTCGCCCTCTGTCTCAGGCTCGGAAACAGGATTCTCGGTCCCCTCGGAGGCCGGGCCGACTCTCGCCGCGTACGCCCGCACTCCCGCCTCGGCTACGACCATCAACCCCCGCTCCGCAACCGTGGCCGCGGTCTCTCCCGTGAGCCGAACATGTGTGCCGGGCGCAAACTCCGACGACGTGAGCCTCACCAGTGCCTGGACCGCCTGGTAGGCGCTCACTCCCCATGGCTCCCACCTCAGATGCAGGTCCTCCATGCGCTCGCGCAACTCGCTTCGCGCAGACAATAATGCCTCGCCTTGGGCGCGTAGCGCTTCCTCGTTCACCGAGCTCCCGGAGGCGGTCATCGACGAGAGCAGACTGGCCCGGGCGGCGGAATTCCACCCGTGGGCCGCCGCGCTCACCACCAATTCGCCGGCCCCCACTGCTTCCAGCGCGGCCTCAACAGAACGCACCGACGCGTTGGCGCCACACACCACGGCCACGGACCGTCCAGAGGCCGCGCCATCCGCAGCGATCGCGGCGGCGGTCCCTGTGGCGTCCCCGCCAGGAGGCACCTGAATGAACACACTCCGGCCCGTGGCGACCAGGTCAAGGGCCGCAAACTGGGCATCGTCGAGGTCTCCCAGGCCGCGCTCGGCAAATGGATCCCGATCGCCCGCGCCAACGATGGGGACCGGCACGGCGAGTTCGTCGTGGGCGCCGCTGTCGCCCGCCACCGAGGCGAGCAGCAGGGACGAGCTGATCAGGTGATCACACTCGTCAAGGTCGTCGACAAGCCGTTGCTCGGGGTCGTCGAAGGAGCCGAGAATGAGCGTCTCGTCCACCACCAACTCGTCGCCAAACTGGGTGGTCATTTCTCGCACACGGGTCCACAGCGGACGTGGGTCAAACTCCTTGCCCTGCATGCTGGTCTGCGCGAGGCCGTCGAGCGACTCGTCGACTCCCCGTTCGCGCAATTCGGCCACGAATACGGGGTTGATCTTGACGGTGTCGTGGAGCGTGATCTCTGTGTCGGTGTCCCGCGCGAGCCCAAGAGTGACAGGACGAAGCAGCAAGGGCATTTCCCGCATGCGCGCGCCTTCGCGCCAACGCGCGGTCCCCACGATGAGCGCCGCCGTTGCGACGCCGGTATTCAACCGGATCGCTTCGGCATGATCACGCATGAGGCGCCCGCGGTGGAGAGCGGCCGGCTGGGCGATCGCATCGCGAACCAAGCTGGACATGAGTGTGGGCCGGCCGGCAAAGAGCTGGGCGAGCCCGGAAGGATGTGCACCCGCTAGGTCAAACGTGGGCGCCGTTGAGAACGACAGATCCCGCAATGGCGATGCGGTGGCCAAGTCCTGGAGTTGGCTGCGCCACTCCGCCAGTGCGTCCGCCACGAGGGCGCGCCCAATGTAGTCCACCACTTCTCCACGGTAGCGAGGTGCCGCGCGCGACGACGGTTCCCACGCCGCCGCCACCACCGCGTCGGCGGCTGGTGCAAGACGTCACGACAGTGCGCGCCGCACAGGGGGGCAGGCGACGCGCACCGCTGAAACGAGTTTCACGGGCGGGGCGCGCGCTGTCAAAAGGGCGCGCCGGACAACGTCAAGAGGGTGCGCCTGGCGCGATTCGAACGCGCGACACCCGCCTTAGGAGGGCGGTGCTCTATCCCCTGAGCTACAGGCGCTTGTGCCCTAAGAGACTACCGGGCGCTTGGTGCGACCTGACTCCCGGACGGCGAGCGCCGACGAACCGCGCCCCGCATCGCCCGCGCCAGCATTGTGACGCCCACGACACTCCCCGCGCCCCAAATCACCACTACGGTCACCACCAGAGCGACGGTTCCAACGGTAGGAAGCAGCGCGGCGGCCAGCGCGATGAAGGACGCGATTCCGACGTACGCCACCGCTCGCCTGACGGTGACGGTTCCGTGGGGGAACACCACCACTGGTGGCACAGCCGTGTGCCGGAGATTGCTCGCAAGCAGCAGCACGGCAAACGCGTACAGTCCCCATGCGGCCGCCTGCTGGCCAAGCGTGATCGCGTGCGTTGTCACCATGAGCGTGCCCATGAGCGCGAAAACGGCCCCAACAACGACCATCAGCCATACGATTCCGCTGCGCGACGGCAGGAGGTTGACGAGCGATGTCGCCTTGGGTCGTGCGGGCAGGGCGCGGGACGCAAACCACAGCAACGCGACCGTCGCCGGTAGCGCAATCCAGAGCACCCAAAACTCCCACTTCTGTCCGATTCCAATAGGAAACGCGCACAGGATCAGGAACGCAGCAATCTGCCACTTGCGGCCGCGCGTGCGGAACCACTCGGGAAAGAGGCCCGCAATGTGAGGCCGGGCCACCGTGAGGTTCTCGGCAATCATCAACGGGAAGATGAAGGCCATGAACGGGTGCCAGAAGAAGGCGAGAACAACGAGTGAGAAGACGGCGATTCCGCCATCGCTCGTGGTGGTGTCCCAGTCCGCGGAGCCCCATAAAACAGCAGTGATGTAGAACTCGTAGAGGCCCATGACGAACCCAGCGGACCAGAGAGCGGCAAGCGTGGGGCGGCGATTGGCGCGGAACACCCAGGACGCCAACAGTAGCGCCTGGCCACCGTAGACGGGTGCCAGCAGGAGCAGTCCTACCGGATTGAGAATTCCGAATACCTCGTTAGCGATCGAGACCTCGGCGAGTGCGATGGACCACATGGTGACGAGCGCGGCGAACGCGACACGACCGCGCTTGCGTGTAGCGGGAGCGAAGCCAACAGGTGAAATGGGGAGCTCCGGGACGGCTGACATATCAGGATTGTCGCACGCCGTCAGGAGATCGAGCCAGCCTTCGGCGAGCGGCTACCAGCGGCTGTGTACGTGCTCGCGGATGTCATTGTTGTAAATCTCTGCGAGCGCTGCATGGGTCACGTCACTCAGAGAGGACAGGCTGCCGACGGCGGCGTTTGCCTTGGCCTGGTCAACCGTGCGCGCGCCAGGGATTACCGTCGCGACGCCTTGATCCGCTATCCAGCGCAGCGCGAGCTGGGCTGTTGTCCATCCGTCCGGAGTGAGGGCAGCGACTTTGCGCGCAGCCTGGAGGCCAACGTCGTACGGAACGCCAGAGAAGGTCTCGCCCACGTCGAACGCTTCACCCTTCCGGTTGTAGGTCCGGTGGTCGTTCTCAGGAAACGTCGTCGCCTCGTCGTACTTGCCACTGAGCAGGCCCGAGGCGAGCGGGACGCGCGCGATGATGGCGATGCCCTCTGCCTGCGCCTCGGCCACGACGCGCTCGAGCGGCTTACGCCTAAATACGTTGATGATGATCTGAACACTCGCAATCGCGGGCTCGCCGATGGTGATGAGCGCCTCATTGCACGTCTGAACGGAGACGCCAACCTTGGAGACGCGGCCCTCTTCGATGATGGTTGAGAGGTTCTCGTACGTCTGCGGGTCTTGGAACACCTCAATCGGCGGGCAGTGGAGCTGAACCAAATCAATGGTATCCACGCCCAGGTTCTCGCGGGAGCGGTCGGTCCACGCTCGGAAGCTATCTAGCGTGAAGGCCTCGGCGACGTGCGGGTCTGCGCGGCGCCCCATTTTGGTCGCCACAACAAACTTGTCGCGATCCTCGCGATTGCGTAGAAACTCACCGACAGCCCTCTCGGAGCGGCCATCACCGTAGACATCGGCGGTGTCAAAGAACGTGGTTCCCTCGTCAGCAACGGCGGTCAGGATCTCCTGGGAGCGGTCGTCGTCGATCTCGCCCCAGTCGCCTCCTAGTTGCCAACAACCGAGACCCACCGTTGATATGGCGCGGCCAAGTCTCCGTGGTCTAGACAACTGCATGAACTCGACGGTACGCCACCTAAGGACGGTGCGCCCGGCGGGACCCGCGCGCGGGCCTCTTTGAGTCCGCTTTTTGCGCTATGCCACCCGGATGAAGACCGGATTGTCTTGCCACATGGTTCTAAACTGAACATATGAGGCGCTGTTGGGTGCCTCGATGACGAGGTCTCCGCCAGCGTAAATACCAATGTGCCCCGGAATGTATACCAGGTCGCCCGGCTGCGCGTCTGCACGCGACACGCGCGTGCCGTAGTTCGAGTAGCCCCGTGTACTAGTGGGTAGCTTCACGCCAAACTGCGCGTACACGTAACTGACGAATCCCGAGCAGTCGAAACCGTGCGGAGTCTTGCCTCCCCACACATACGGTGTGCCCACATACGTGGCAGCTAGTTCGAGAACGGCGTTGCCCTCGATCGAGACTGGAATTTCTGAACCCCCGTTCTGGCCCGCTCGACGACCATCTCCCACGTCCACGGCTTGCGCCCCATATGTCCATTCGCTGTTCTGCGGGAGGTTGAGCGAAGCGAACTGCCTGCCAAACTCGAGGTCATCGAGCGCGTCCGCCCCCGGGTGCGGCGTACCGGGGCCCGCCACCGTCGCCGTACCCGCCGCAATGATCAGAAATATCGAGCCTAGATGTCCGGCGAAGACGCGCGCGGGCGCGCGCAAAGGTGAATACGTCAAGAAGTTCCTTTGGTAGTTGCGCACGATCAGCGCTTGCTTCTGCCATTCCCAACGCGCGGCCAACCGGCCGAGTTCCGTGGGGAGGGGGAGTGGCGGTTCATCCCGCCTACGCTCCCAAGTTTCCGTCACGAATTGCTAGGTCCCGACGGGCGACACGAAGACGTGTTGGGCCGATGGCTCGTCGAATTGAATCTCGCCGCGACTAGTCCTCATCACGAACCCGCCCGCCTGGGCAGCGATCGTGACTTCGGCGCCGGGCTCGAGCCCAATCGCGTGGGTATCCTCGAGCAACCCCGGGATGGCTTGCGGACCCTCGCCGATGCGGACCAAAATCACAGCCCTCGGCTCTGCTGGCGCCGACGCCAAGGAATTGGTTCCTGGCGGGTCACTTGTCGCAACCTTGCCGCCGATCTCTTCAAGGCCCGGAATCGCATTTCCATAGGGGGACCGGTCCGGCGAGCCGAGCATTTCCATCAGTCGGCGCTCGACCCGGTCGCTCATGACATGCTCCCAACGGCACGCCTCTTCGTGAACATAGGGAAGGTCCAGCCCGATCACATCCGTGAGGAGGCGCTCCGCGAGCCGGTGCTTCCGCATTACGCGCACCGCCGTGGTCTGACCTTGCGCCGTAAGCTCGAGGTGCCGGTCGTCTTGAGAGACTACGACGAGACCGTCCCGCTCCATGCGTGCGACTGTCTGCGACACCGTGGGCCCGGAGTGCGCTAGTTGCTCAGCAATTCGAGCTCGCATGGGCACCACGCCGTCTTCGATCAACTCGTAGATGGTCCGCAGATACATCTCCGTGGTGTCAATGAGGTCACTCATGCGGCGAAGCGACCCATTCCCTGGTAGCTCCAGCCAGCGGCTTGCCACGCCCCGACGTCCAAGCAATTTCGCGCGTCGATCACCCGGGGAACCGCTACTACGCTGGCTAGCGCGACCGGGTCGGCGTCACGGAACGCCTGCCACTCGGTCGCGACGATGACTACTTCGGCACCCGCACAGGCATCCTCTACACTCTTAGCGAAGTAGAGCGTTGGCCACACCGCAGCGGCATTGTTCATTGCCTGCGGGTCGTAAACACGCACATCGGCTCCAGCTAGGTGCAGCTTTCCGGTGACGTCGAGTGCGGGCGAGTCACGAATGTCGTCCGAATTTGGCTTGAAAGCCGCACCGAGCACCGCGATTCGCTTGCCGTTAAGCGAGCCGCCTACCGTGGTCTTGGCCAGGTCGACCACGTGTTCGCGGCGCCGGAGGTTGACGCGATCCACTTCGCGCAGGAACCCAAGGGTCTGATCGAGGCCGAGCTCACCCGCCCGAGCCATGAACGCACGGATGTCCTTGGGCAGACACCCGCCACCGAACCCAAGCCCGGCATTGAGGAACTTGCGGCCGATGCGGTCGTCGATGCCGATGGCGTCTGCGAGCTCGCTGACATCGGCCCCGGTCGCGTCGCAAATCTCTGCAATCGCGTTGATGAACGAAATCTTTGTTGCGAGGAATGCGTTGGCTGACACTTTGACCAGTTCCGCAGTAGCCAGATCCGTCACAAGGAATGGGGTGTCCGCCGCGAGCATCGGTGCGTACACGCGCCGCGCCGCGGATTCAACGTCTCCGGGACGATCGCGGTCCACGCCCAAGACAATGCGGTCGGGCCGCAGAGTGTCCTCGACGGCGAACCCCTCCCGCAGAAATTCAGGATTCCACCCAAGTTGAACTGCATCTCCCGCGGGGGCCAATTCGCGTAGGCGGTCAGCAAGCCGGGCAGCGCTCCCGACGGGCACCGTTGATTTTCCCAGCACGACCGCCGGCCGGGTTAACAGCGGCGCAATGGTTTCGATGACCGCGTCAACGAAGCGCATGTCAGCCGCGTTCTCGCCGCGTTTCTGAGGCGTCCCTACGCCGATGAAATGAATGTCGGCAAAGTGCGCCGCATCTTCAGCATCCGTAGTGAATCGAAGGCGACCGGTACCGATGTGCTTCTGAAGCAGCTCGGAGAGTCCGGGCTCGAAGAATGGTACGTCACCCGCGCTGAGCCGCTCGATCTTGTCTGGATCGATGTCGACACCGACGACCTCGTGACCGATTTCAGCCATTCCCACAGCGTGAGTGGTGCCGAGGTACCCCGTGCCAAAAACTGAGACCTTCTCCATGCGCGCAATCCTACCGGCCCCGATCTGGTGGGCAGGGCGCCTTCAGTCCTAAGTATCCCAGCGCGAGTTTCGCACTTGACGACGACACCACGCGCGCCAGAGTGCACTCACACCGGCTGTCCGGGAACCGTCACAATGGCGGTCGCTCCGTCCGTGCTCACTCGGAGCTCGCCGTCGCTTGCGGGCGAGAACACCGCCTCACCACGGTTGAGCGTCGCAGACTCGGCCGCCTCAGCGTGGATGACAGTTTCACCCTCCAGACAGAGCGCGACTCGCGGCCCTGCAGCCACACCGGACTCGCCGCCACGGACCATGATGAGTTCGAATTCGCTCGCGGGCGTCTCGTAGCGAACTGCCGCTCCCTCCACCGTCTGCGACGGGCGATCCGGTGTCGTCGGATTGGTCACCGCGATCCCGAGCAACTGCTCGACGTCGACGTGCTTACCCGTCAGACCCGCACGCACAACATTGTCGGAATTCGCCATCACCTCAAGCCCCACCCCACGCTGATATGAGTGGACAGTCCCGGCGGGCGTAAAACACGCGTCGCCAATCTGCAGATTCTCGACGTTCATAGCCAGCGTGACCGCGGCGCCCACGTCGTCGGGGTGCGCCAAAGCGGACGCTGCTGCGGCGCGGACCGCAGCGGACGGCTCGGCGACGATCTGCAGCGCCCGTAGCGAATTCAACACACCGGCGCCGCGAGGTAGCGCGAGAGCAGCGCGCAAGTAGCCCGCAATGGCGAGTGTGGGGGTTGCGGCGCCAAGGAGGACATCCCTCAGTTCACGAGCCTGCGCGCCGCCAATCAGTGTCAGATCGTCGGCCACGTCACTGTGAGGACGAAATCCTGTGCTCACCGACATCGGCGTGATTGCGACAACCATCTCGGGCTTATGAGAGCGATCGCGATAGACGCGGTTCGGGGCGTCGATCTGTATCCCCGCCTCGTCCTCGGCCGCGAACCCTGCCAGGGCCTGAGACGTTGACGGGTGAACCTGAATGGACAGCGGCTTCGCGATAGCCAGCACCTTGAGCAGGTAGGGCAGTTTGCCATCGAACCGTTCAGCGACCTCTGCGCCAAGCATGGCGTCCGGATCCTGCGCGATGACCTCGGCAAGGGAGATCTGCCGCCCGTCGACATCGCACAGCGTTGGCGCGGCGGGATGCGCGCCCCACCAAGCTTCTGCCACTGGCTCACCACTGGGTGGCTGCCCGAGCAGTTGGGGAATGGACGTCTCATCTCCCCACGCATAGTCCTGCAACGCGGGCTTCAATCTGAACATGGGTCCATCATGTCAGCGTGGCCGCGGCCACTAGGCTGTCACCATGCTTGAGGACCTCAAAGTGCCCCCAGAATTACTTCCCCACGACGGCCGATTTGGCTCGGGGCCGTCCAAGGTGACGGACCGCCAAATGGCGGCGCTACAGGCTGCGCAGCCGCACCTGCTGGGAACGTCACACCGGGCGGCGCCGGTGAAGGCGCTCGTGGGCGACGTTCGCGCCATGCTCGGCGAGTTCTTCTCGCTGCCCGACGGCTATGAAGTGGTCCTCGGCCTCGGCGGCGCGTCGGCGTTTTGGGACGTCGCGGCATTCTCGCTTGTACGCGAAAAGTCGCAGCACTGCGCCTTCGGGGAGTTCGGCGCGAAGTTCGCGGCTGTCACCAACGGCGCGCCTCACCTCGCATCGCCGAGCATCCGTCACGCGGAGCCGGGCCACACTATTCTGCCCGAGGCGGATGACGGAATTGACGTTTACGCGTGGGCTCACAACGAGACATCAACCGGGGCGATGGTGCCCGTCAAACGACCTACAGGCATCGGTGATGCACTCGTCGTGGTCGATGGGACTTCAGCCGCCGGCGGCATTCACGTAGATGTCTCGCAGACCGACGTCTACTACTTCTCGCCGCAAAAGGGGCTCGCCTCGGACGGCGGACTGTGGTTTGCGATCATGTCGCCGGAGGCTCTAGCGCGCGTGGCAGAGATCGCCGCCTCAGATCGCTATATACCAGGGAGTTTGTCACTTCAAGGTGCAATTGATAGCTCGCGCATGGACCAGACAATGAACACCCCCGCTATCGCCACCTTGGTGATGGCCAGGGCCCAGCTCGAATGGCTGATCGAGAGCGGCGGAATGTCGTGGGCCTCCGCGCGAACAGCCGATTCGTCGAACCGAATCTACAACTGGGCTAGTGAAAAACATCACACAGTGCCCTTCGTCACAAACCCTTCCAACCGCTCTCAGGTCGTCGTTACGTTGGACTTGGAATCGAATATCGAATCAGGGACGATTCGTAGAGTGCTGAGGGAGAACGGCATCGTAGATGTCGATCCTTATCGGAAGTTAGGACGGAACCAACTAAGAATTGGGACCTTCCCGGCAGTTGATCCGGAGGATGCCAGCGCTCTTACAAGAACCCTCGAGTGGATCTTGGAGAGGTTTGATGATTATTCAGCAGCAGGAGGTTCTCCCCCCGGCTAAGGCTTCCAAAGCGCGTTGGTTGGTTCTCGTACCGCTAGTGCCGCTCCTGGTGGCCCTCGGCTTCGTGGCCACCCTCCCCCTACAGGCAGCCGACGCAGACTCCGCGAGCGCGGCCAGCACAGTTATTGAGCCGGCGCCCACAACCACACCGGCGCCCGCTGAGCAAACATCGCTGCCCGCGATCACTGCAGAGGCGCCGGACGACTCCGACACTGCGGCCAACGCAGCTGCCGAGGCCGCGCTGTTCCCGGTTCCGGCCATCGCGATCAAGCCTCCACCACCACCCAAAATCACCTACTCCGGCAGCGGCGGTTCCAGTTCGAGCGGAGGCGGCGGCAGTTCTTCGAACCCGTGTTCCTTCTCGAACATCGGCGCCACGTCCGTATCAAGCGCACCGTACTCGTCGGCCGAGCAGGGCAACTACGCCCTCGTGAACGCCGCTCGCGCTGACGCAGGCCAGGCGGCCCTGTCGTGGAGCGCGAGCCACGCGAACAAGGCACGCGCGTGGGCAGTCCACCTCGCGAAAAACAACTGCCCCCTTGCGCACAGCCCTAGTAGCCACTGGGACAACGGCGAGAACGCTTACTACATCAGTGGCGGATCGCTCGGACAGCTCGCGAGCCGCGCGCACAACGGCTTCATGGGCTCACCTGGCCACAAGGCCAACATCCTCCGCTCATGGTTCAGCAAAGTCGGGATCGGCGTCGCTAAGTCGCCGAGCGGCGGCTGGTACCTCATCCAGAACTTCGGTGCCTAAGAAAGTACCGGAAAAGGAAAACCCCGCATCGCTAGGCCCGCGTCACCTCACGGTGGCGCGGGCAGCGGGATTTCTGGGGTCAAAGCGTCGCTACTCGCCCTCAAGTCGCCACGGCGGAATGAAGCGGTGGAGCAATGCGGTCGCGACCAGGCCGAGCGCGCCCACAGCGTACATGCCGGTGGCGAGTGAAATCACGGCTCCAACGGAGACCACTACCGGCGCCGCCAACCCGCCGAGGTCGAGCATCGTCAACCACGCGCCGGTGAAGACGGGCCCGCCATGCGCGGGGCCCACGTCTGAATTGAGCGTCATCAGCAGCCCCGATCCCCACCCGTTGCCCAAACCGGCGAGCACGGCGAGCACGGCGAGAGTCCCGGCTCCATGCGTGAGCGGAAGCAAGGCAATCGAAACCGCAATCATCAGCGTGGATGGAATCGCCGTCCAGCGCCGCCCCCACCGATCCATGACCACGCCAGCGGGATAGAACAACAGCATGTCCACGGCCGCGGAAATCGAGAAGATCGCCGACGCCGTCCCATCGCCTAGCCCGATGTGCTCTGCCCACAGCGGCAGCGCGATGAGCCGTGCCATGCGAACCGCGCTGGTGAGTCCCGCCGCAACACCTAGCGTTACCAGCACCCGCTTGTTCTCACGGACTACTGCACGGATCGACACCTTCTTGGCAGCGGTGTGGTGCACTCCCTGCCGCCAAGACGACGTGACGAGCAGGGATATAGCGCCCGCTACGATCATCACCGCGGCAAAAAGGTACGCTCCCCGTAGACCGCTGGCGGCTATCACGCCTGCTCCCACAAGCGGTCCCACGAAGTTGCCGATTCGCCAGGTCCCTGCGAGCGTCGTCAGCCCTCGCGCAAGGAAGCGCTTCGGAACGATCTCCACAACCTGCGCCTGTCGCGACACGTGTACAGCCGCGTGGCCAACGCCCGTGAGCAACGCGCCCACCATGAACGGGACAACAGACGTGCTCAGGGCACACACAAGCGCAGCAGCCGCGAGAAGTCCCAGCGCCCACACCGCCGACCGCGGGGATCCGCGCTGCGCGGTGAGCCTGCCGCCCACAATATTGCCCAGAATTCGACCCGCCAAGTACAAGCCAACGGCGGCGGATCCAACAGTCGCAGTCGCGCCCAGGCGCACGGGAGACAACGCGAGTATCGGGTACATCGCCCCGATCCCTATCTCCGACAGGAAGGTCGGGATGTAAGCCGACGTGGTGAGCGCGCGGGCCACAGCAGTCCGCGGCCTTGCCGCCTCCGGGCCGGGACTACTCAGCGGGCGGCCCCTCGGCAGCGTCAGTAGTCAACCGTGCCGCATATGTTGCTGCGACATCTGCGTGAGAAAAGTTGGTGGTGCTGACACGCTCGCTGCCCGCAGGTTCGGCCTCCGGGTCAGGCTCGTTGAGATCGACCGCGTTTGCGGCAAAGGTGTCAACAACCGGCTGATCTGAAGGCCACCTGGAAGGCTGCTTTTCGAGGTCCGTCTGAGAGTGAGCGCCGCAACCGTGATCCGCACTCACGACTGAAGCGTCGGAAGCGGACCACTCGTTGGCACACACTCCGAACGCGCCTCGCATTGACCCCGCGAGCGGGATAAGGAACGCGCAGGACGCGCACTGCGCGGTAGCGGCGATGGCCGATGCGGCGGTAGGGCCGCTGGAACCCCGATACCAACGCTCGGATGCCTCGTCCCGGCCTTCGGGACCTAGCACGCGTTCGCGACCCAGCCCAAATTCCCAAATAGCGATGGCGTCTGCGTCTTGGTCGTCGGTCTGTTCGTAGCCGGGAACTAGCCGCAAGTCATCTGCGACCAGTGGCAGCACCATGTGGGCGTCAAGGTCGCCTGGCTGGACGCGCTCCGCCCAGGGCACCCATGCGGGGGCAAGAAGGGCGTCGTCGGCTGGCACAAGATGCGCCTCGCAGACAGCGGCTTCTTTGCCGCGCGGCGCTCGCGAGACTGCAACCTCCCACACCCATCCACGGTAACCGGGCATTTCGCACGCGAACTGGTGCGTGACCAGACGCTCGTCAACCTCGGTCGCTCTCAAGTGGGCGCCAACAAATTCAGCGCCACTCGCGGCTTCTGCCGCAGCCTCGTGTGCGAGATCCTGGGCCTTGATGAGGACTTTGTCAGCCATTATGCCTCCAGTTGCTCGGCCACGGCGCGCAGCAGCGCGGCGACCTTCTTGCCCTTGTCGGGCTCGGGATAGCGGCCCTTGCGGAGGCCGTTCGAGATGCTATCGAGCAGCTTAATCACGTCTTCAACGATCACCGTCATGTCGTCCGCGGGCTTTCTAAGTCCCTGCGAGACGGTCGGCGCTGGCTCGATGATGTTGACGGAGAGCGCCGAGGGGCCTCGTCGGCCGTCAGCGATGGAGTACTCGACGCGCGTGCCAGGCTTGGGTGGGTCGGATTCGTCAGGAAGTGCGGAGGCGTGCAGGAATGCCTCGCCGCCGTCATCGCTCGCGATGAAGCCGAAGCCCTTCTCTACGTCGAACCACTTCACTTTGCCGGTAGGCATGTCAACCTCGCTGATACTCGTTGTTGCGCCGACACGTAAGAGCGCCGGCGAGGTGCTCCCAGTCTAGCGGTCGGCGTGTCGCGGCGACTCTCAGGAAACTCCCAGGCACAGGCCCCACACTTGATACATGGCGCCCGAATCTCACCGCATACTCGTTGTTGACGACGAGCCCGACCTGCGCGATCTCCTGTCCACCTCCCTGCGCTACGCGGGATTCGAGGTCATGGCAGCTGGATCGGGCAACGCCGCATTGGAGGCCGTTGCGTCCTTCCGGCCGTCGCTGGTGGTCCTCGACGTGATGATGCCTGACATGGATGGGTTCACCGTGACACGGAAACTCCGGGCGCGCGGCGACCACATGCCCGTCGTCTTTCTCACGGCAAAGGACCAGCCGGATGACGCCGTGGCCGGTCTGACCGTGGGAGGCGACGACTACGTGACCAAGCCATTCTCGCTCGCAGAGCTCGTGGCACGGATCCAGGCGATCCTGCGGCGCACGGAGCGACTTGGAACGCCTGACGGCACGCTCACGGTCGCGGACTTGGTGCTCGATAACGACGCTCACGAGGCGACGCGGGCGGGTCAACCCCTCGACCTCTCGCCCACGGAGTTCACGCTCTTGCGGTTCATGATGGAGAACGCCGGGCGCGTCCTGTCGAAGGCCCAGATAGTCGACCACGTGTGGCAGTATGCGTGGGATGGTGACGGAGCGATTGTCGAGACCTATATCTCGTACCTCCGCAAGAAGGTCGATGCTCCGTTTGACGTGCCGCTCATCCAAACCAAGCGCGGAGTCGGTTACGTGCTGAAGGCACACGCGTGAGCCGCCTCCCCCTCCGCATTCAATTACCGGCGATAGCGATCACGCTGTTGCTGGTGTCTCAACTGGTAATTGGCGTAGTCGCGCTGGCCCTGGTCCAACGGACGCTCGTCGACCAAGTCGATCGGCGTTTGCACGACGCGGCGATTGCCCTCAACGATCGGCGGCCCGCGAGCGAAGAGGGCCAAGGTGTAGTCCAGCGCATTCGGCTCGCAGAACTCCCGTCGGAATACGTGGTGATGTATCACAATGTGCAGGGATTCCTCGTGGAGCGCGTCGCCAGCGAGCTGCGCGACCGCCCAGAGCCCCCCGCCGTCGAAGTTCAGTTCGACACCGTAGGGCCGTACACGGTCCGCGCCGACGGAGAGTTCGCTCGATGGCGCATGGTCACCATTGAAATGCCTCAAGCCAGAGGGACCTTGACCGTCGCGTTGCCACTGAGCGACGTTACGGACGCGACCGCAGGTTTGCGCCGCACCCTGATCATCGTGCTCGTCGGAACTGCTGCGGTTGGCGGATTGGTGGCCTGGGCAGCGACGCGACGGTCATTGCGTCCGCTGCGCGAAGCGGAGGCGACTGCCGCAGCGATCGCAGGAGGAGACCTGAACCACCGCGTGCCAGCCTCCCCTGCTGGGACCGAGGCTGGAGCGCTAGCGGCGTCTCTTAACGCGATGCTCGAGCGGCTCGACTCGGCCTTCACCGCGCAGCACGACAGTGAGGATCGATTGCGGTCGTTCCTCGCTGATGCGAGCCACGAGTTGCGCACGCCCCTCGCCGCTATTCAAGGTTACGCGGAACTTCACCGACTGGGCAGCGGCCAAGACCCGGACCAAGCGATGACGCGGATCGAGTCCAACGCACTGCGCATGGGCGCACTTGTCGAGGATCTGCTGACGCTCGCGCGATACGACGAGAGGCCCGCGTCGCTGGGTGGCTCGGAACGCCTAAATCTTGCCGACCTTGCGGAAGAGGCCGCTGCAGATCTGCGAGCCCAAGCGCCCGACCGCACGATCAAGGTCACCACGCACACCGACCAGCAGAGTCCCGTCGCCACCGGTAGTTCGCGCCACGTCAAACAGGTTCTCGCGAACGTATGCGGCAATGCTCTTCAGCACACGCCCGCGGGAACTCGCATCGACCTTGTTGTGAGCACCGACGCCGCCGCCAAACGCGCATCTGTGACGATCCGCGACCAGGGTCCTGGGATTCCCAAGGCCGAGCGAGACAAGGTGTTCTCCCGCTTCCACCGTGTCGACGTGTCACGGACACGTGAGACAGGGGGAAGTGGACTCGGGCTGGCGATCGTTGAGGCAGTGATGCGCGCTCATGGCGGTACCGCGAGGGCGATTCCTCCAGCCGACGGCGGCGCGACCATCGTTCTCGAGTTCCCGCTCGCCAACTAGCGCTGCGGCTGCTGGCAGCCAATGCGTCCCGCGACCAAGACGCCCAATGCGTCACGTTCATAGCCCGGGGACTGGCGCTCATAGGACTTCGGAGTGACACTGGAGGAGTGGGGCCTAGCGCCCGCGAAGGGAGAGTCGTGGCGACGTCCGAATCACCTACTTGGCTGGTTCCGTCCTTCGTCCGATCACTCGTGGGCGCGGGCGCTGACGTATCGGAGGCAAGGGCGCACGTTGCCGGTGAACGGCTCTTGCGGATGTGGGAAGGTTCGCGCCGCAGTTATCACTCCGTTCGGCACCTCATGGACTTGCTAGAACACATCGATCAGTTGCAGCAAGAGACCCACGACCCTCAAAGTGTCCGCATCGCAGCCTGGTACCACGGCGCGGTTGCGGAGGCTGACAGCAGCTCGAGGATTGCGGAGCGTCGACCCAACGCGGAAGCCGCCAGCGCGGCGTTCGCGCGCGCCGATTTGGCCGAATTGGGCATGACCGACAAAACCATTGACGGGATCGCCGAGATGGTCGAGGCGCTAGCAAAGCACGCGCCGGTCGCCGACAACATTGACTGCGCAGTCCTGTGCGACGCCGACCTCTCGATCCTTGCCGCAGACCCTAAGCGCTACATGGCGTACGTGGAAGACCTGAGGGCCGAGTTCGCCGATACCCCACAGCGCGACTATCTCGAGCACCGCAAGGCCGTGCTCGCGCAGCTACTTGCCCGTGAACGTCTGTACCTAAGCCCGCTCGGCGCGCCGTGGGAAGCTCGAGCCCGCCAAAATATCGAGGCCGAACTCATGCGGGTGTCTCGCGAGATCGCTGAGCTCGACGCCGCTTAGTCAGCAAGTGTCCCCAGCGCGCCGCATCTACAGTCCTTGCACCGCCAGACCTCGGGCGCGCGCACCGGCGCTCGCCCACGCCTAGTTTTGGGGAACACCAACGAGAGGGTTCCTCATGTCCCAATACCACGTCGATGCCGCTCAAGTAGCGCAGGCCGCCGCCCTCGCTACTTCTTCCGGCGAGACCATACGTGCGGAGGTCGCCGCTCTAGTGGGACAGTTGACGCAACTCGAGGCCTCATGGCAGGGCGGGGCGTCAACCGCCTTCGCGGGGCTGCTCACCCAATGGCGGACGGCTCAGATTCAGCTCGAGCAGGCCCTCGACAGTATGACCCGCGGTCTCTCGAGCGCCGCGGACCAATATGCGTCAGCCGAGGCCACTGCCGCGCGCATGTTCACGCGCTAACTGCCGCGCGCCTAGGGTGGGCCAATGGCCCTGTTTGTTGACCCGCCCATGTGGCCCAATCACGGCCGCCTCTGGGGGCACCTTGTGAGCGACCAGTCACTCGAGGAGCTTCACGCGGCAGCACGCGCCGCGGGCGTCCCCGAACGCGGCTTTGACCGCGACCACTACGACATCCCACTGGAGCTTCACCCTCGCCTGATGGAGCTCGGAGCGACGCTCGTCGACGGAAAAGATCTCATCCGCCGACTGCGCGCGTCAGGGCTGCGCGTGACGGTCGCCGAACGTCTCGGCCGCAGCGAGCAGTGACTCCCGCAGCCCCGACCTATCCCACACTGCTCGGAAAGAGCAATGCGGGCCGAACCGATTCGCTGCGAAGGGGTCAAGCATGACCACCGTGAGCAGCGAACCTCTTCGGCCCGCATGTGAAGTTCTTCTTCTAGAAGCCCATGCCACCCATGTCAGGCGCGCCGCCGGCGGGCATCGCCGGCTCCGGCTCGGGCAGGTCTGCTACCACCGCTTCCGTGGTCAAGAACAGTGCCGCGATGGATGCCGCGTTCTGTAGCGCAGAGCGCGTGACCTTGACCGGGTCGTTGACACCCGCAGCGAGCAGGTCTTCGTAGACGCCGGTCGCAGCATTGAGGCCGTGACCGATATCAAGCCCGCGCACCTTCTCAACTACGACGCCACCCTCAAGGCCAGCATTGACAGCGATCTGGCGAAGCGGTGCCGAGAGCGATGCTTCGACGATGCGCGAACCGGTCGCCTCGTCGCCTTGGAGCTTGAGCGCCTTGAACGCGATCGCGCCCGCTTGGATGAGTGCAACGCCGCCACCGGCGACGATCCCTTCTTCCACAGCAGCCTTCGCGTTGCGGACGGCGTCCTCAATGCGGTGCTTGCGTTCCTTGAGCTCGACCTCGGTGGCCGCGCCCGCCTTGATGACGGCGACGCCGCCCGCGAGCTTGGCGAGGCGCTCCTGGAGCTTCTCGCTGTCGTAGTCGGAATCCGAGTTTTCGATCTCTGCACGAATCTGCTTGACGCGACCCTCGATGAGCGCCTGGTCTCCGGCACCCTCGATGATGGTGGTCTCGTCCTTGGTCACCACAACCTTGCGGGCAGTGCCAAGCAACTCCATTCCGGCGGTCTCAAGCGAGAGGCCGACAGACTCGGAGATGACCTGGCCACCCGTGAGGATCGCAATGTCCTGAAGCATGGCCTTGCGGCGGTCGCCGAACCCAGGCGCCTTGACGGCGACGGCTTTGAACGTGCCGCGGATCTTGTTCACGACCAAAGTAGCCAGGGCCTCGCCCTCGATGTCTTCGGAGATGATGAACAGCGGCTTGCCCGCCTGCATGACTTTCTCCAGCAGCGGGAGCAGGTCCTTGATGTTAGAGATTTTCGATTCGACCAGGAGCACGTACGCGTCCTCGAGGACGGCTTCCTGGCGCTCGGGGTCCGTCACAAAGTACGGCGAGATAAATCCCTTGTCGAAGCGCATGCCCTCGGTGAGTTCGAGCTCAAGGCCGAAAGTGTTCGACTCTTCGACGGTAATGACGCCTTCCTTGCCCACCTTGTCGAGGGCCTCTGCGATCATCTTGCCGATCTCGGGGTCCGCCGCAGAGATTCCGGCGGTCGCGGCGATTTGCTCCTTGGACGTCACCTCTTTGGCAGCCTTAAGCAGTTCGGCGGTGACCGCGTCGACGGCGACCTCAATGCCCTTCTTCAGGGCGATCGGGTTGGCGCCAGCTGCGACGTTCCGGAGACCTTCGCGCACGAGCGCCTGGGCCAGAACCGTTGCGGTCGTGGTGCCGTCGCCAGCGACGTCGTCCGTCTTCTTGGCGACTTCCTTGACGAGTTCCGCGCCGATCTTTTCGAGCGGCTCAGAAAGCTCAATTTCCTTGGCGATTGACACGCCGTCGTTTGTGATGGTGGGCGCGCCCCACTTCTTCTCAAGGACGACGTTGCGGCCCTTCGGGCCGAGGGTTACCTTGACGGCGTCTGCAAGGGCATTCATGCCCCGCTCCATGCCGCGACGGGCTTCCTCATCGAATGAAATCATCTTTGCCATGCGGGTCTGTTCCTCCACGATGGTGGCCCTCTGTCACCCAAAAAGGGCTGGTCCACTGCGCAAATAACGTGTCGCGTAGCAGAGTCACTGACAGAGAATCGATTTGTTAGCACTCTCAGGGTGAGAGTGCTAATAGCGATTCTGACACTCTCCCATGAAGAGCGCAAACCCCGTGGCCCTCGTTTCGCTCTAGGCGATGCTGGCCCCCAGGGACGCCGTGCGCCCACTTTGCACCGCAAGCCGCAATTATGAGGAGGGTGAGGGCTCCGGCTCGGGCTCGGGAATCGGGTCGCTGCGAAGCACGATTTCGATCGAGGCCGTATCTGTAATGCCGAATGCCACGGTCGTGATTCCTATCATTTTCGCCAGTAGTTCCGCCGTTTCTTTGAGCGATGGGTCGTTGTACCGAATGACGTTGGCAGGGGCGCTTGCGCCATCCCAGTTGTCAGTGGCGACATTGGTGAACTCACCGCCGATCAGAATATGGTCGCGTACTTTTGCCGCGAGATTGGCGATTCCGGCGTCGTTGAATACTCGAATAGAGGCAGCGTACTCATAGGACGGAACGTAGGTGGCGCTAGGCGAGGCGGTTGGAGTGGCGCTGGGCTCAATTGTGACGAACGCAGATGGCGAAGGTGCCGGCGCCGAACCGATCCCGTCTAGCCAGGCGAGCCACGGCACGTCACCAGCACGGCTGATCGCGATGACAACGCCGTAGGCCATACCGCCGAAGAGTGCAAACACAGTAATAAACGTCACCAAGCGCGTCCAGGCCCTTGGGGCTGAGCGGTGAACGCCAACGGGATCATCTGCGGTCTCGGGAAGCCGATCAAACTCGTCAGGCGGGAAACTTGTCTTTGACACGCGGAAACCTTACCTTGCGGCAGGCAGGCCCAACTGCCTTGACGTGCGGCGGCGCTGGCGCGAATCGCGCATCCGGCGCAAGCGCTTCACGAGCATTGGATCGTGTGCCAGCGCGTCTTCGCGATCGAGGAGTGCGTTGAGCACTTGATAGTACTCCGTCGCGCTGACGCCGAATTCGGCGCGAATCGAGGTCTCTTTCGCACCGCCGTAGCGCCACCACTCGCGCTCGAACGAGAGTACGAGCCGCTCGCGATCGCTCAGTTCACGAGGAGGCATCACGCCAAAGCGCTCGCCCGGAGCGAGCGCGTCTTCCTCAATGCTGTCCACTGGTCCTCCTCGAATTCCGCGCCCTCGCGGCGCCCAGGTCAACTCTACGTTGTAAATCACATGGTTGTCATTCGGGCGTCGGCCTACCCACTAGTTACGCTGTCGTCATGTCAAACAGTTGGCGCGACCAGGTGGCTCCCGACTGGATCGAAGCGCTTCAACCGGCTGCGGGTCGCTTCGCCGAGGTGGCAGAGTTCCTTGACGGCGAGGTGACTGCGGGTCGGCCGTACCTGCCAGCGCCCGCGGCCGTTCTGCGGGCCTTTGAAACCCCAATGGCCAACGTGCGCGTGCTGCTGCTCGGACAGGACCCCTACCCGACGCCTGGGGACCCGGTTGGCCTGAGTTTCTCGGTAGCGGCCGGACGTCCCCTTCCGCGCTCGCTGCGCAACATTGCCCGCGAACTTCGCGAAGACACCGGCGAGGTGCTCAACGACGGCGACCTCTCCCACTGGGCGGCTCAGGGCGTCATGCTCCTCAATCGGGTGCTCACGGTGGAGCCCGGCAAGCCCAGGTCGCATCAGCGGCGCGGATGGGAAGAAGTCACCGCCCTCGCGATCAGCGCCCTCGTGCAGCGTGGAGGTCCCGTGGTCGCGATTCTGTGGGGGCGGGACGCGCGGGCGCTCGCACCCGCGCTTGCAAAGACTGCGCACATCGAGAGCGCCCACCCGAGCCCGCTGAGCGCCTCGCGAGGGTTCTTTGGCTCGCGTCCGTTCTCACGCACCAATGCCCTGCTCGCCGATCAGGGCGCAAGCCCTATTGAGTGGGGCTCCCCGACCTAGGGGCAGAGCTCCGTTGCTCCTGCGACCGTACCGGACTCGCTGACCACGATTGTTCCTGCGGAACTGCCCCCAACGGGAGCCAGTGTGATGCTCGAGATCGCGCCGCCGGGGCACGTGTATCCGGGCGCGAGTTGAACAGTGCCGCCGATTTGGCCCACCCAAAAGACGGGGAACTCAAAGTTGGCGTTCGTGAAATCCACCGACGTTCGCCACGACTGTGCAGTCGAGTTGACGGCGAAGCCCACCTGTTGGTTCTGATTGGGGGTCGTTCCCGAGACGGATGAGTACGTCTCCGCTATCACTGTGCACTGCTTGGCGGGGTGCGGCTGGCCGTTCTTCTTGTACGGAGCGCACGTAATCGCCTGTGGTACGTACGTCCACGTGTTGGGAATCCCGTAACCATCCACAAGCACGGCAACGACAGCTACGAGGGTTGCATCATACGTAGTGACCGCAATGTCATTCTGGCCCGTCGAGGCAGTGCCACTTACCGAAAACACCTGCGTTCCGTCCGATTGGAACCCGATGACGGTGATCCCGAGCGCGTCACACGCTACGTCGATCGGATCGATCCGCACGCCATCGAAAGACGAACCTGTATTGAGGGTGATGTTCCGCGCGGCGAGAGTCGCATCATCGCACCTGGATTCGGAAATCGATTGCAAGTTCGATGAAGCAACCGAGAGCTGCACCGCCCTGGCCGATCCCACGGCAACGAGCGCGATTCCCGCAAGCGCGAGTAACCCCACCACTTTCCGGCGCTTCATGTGCGCGGGCTCACCGACGCAAGTGGTGCCCCTTCTTGTCGCGCAGCGACCGGCGCGGCCCCATCTTCGTCGTCGTGATCATCGGGCCACAAGATCAACCCCACGGCTGCGAGCAACACAAATCCCCAGGTCCACGGGGTCATCAGGAGTGTCGCGAACAGCCCTACGCGTGCGTAGTGAAGCTCGACCACGCCAACAATTTCGTCGTTTCCTGGACGCCACTGGTCCGCATACGAATTGGCGTCGCCTTGGATCTCCCACCCGTCGTCTGCGTTGCCACCGACGATGCGGTGGACCACGCGCGCTCCTCCCAGCATTTCGGGGGAGTACACAACGACATCTCCTACTGAGGGTTCGCCCACCCTCGCGACCACCAGGTCGCCGTCCTCATACGTCGGGAACATCGAATTTCCCGAGACAATCACCAGCGACGTGGCGCCGCCGAGAGCGGTGGGCCACAAGAACCACGCATCAACCAGGATCACGGCCCAAAGCAACAAGTTGCCCAGCAACGACAAATACCGGCGTGAGTTCTTCACACCGGTACTCGTCGCATGCCGAATCATGAGTGTTCCACTCGCAATTGCCTACTGGAAGATTGCTACATCCACATCCTCGACATCTTCAGCAGCTACATCAACGCTGCCAAACGACTCTGTCGTGCCCGAAACGACCTGCGAGCCGGTGAAGATTGTCGTGCCGCCACTGTTGCGAACGGTGATGGAAATCGTGTCGCCTACACAAGCCGCGGCCACGCCGGTAACATCAATGTCCGAAACCTCGTACTGGGTTGCCGCAAACGCGGTGGTGTACGAGACGGTGACGCCGTCGGTGTCACACGAAACGACATCCGCCGTTCCTGCTGAGACGTCATTGGACGTTACAGAGAGCTGAGCGGCAGATGCCATGCTCAGGCCTGCGACGCCGACGATGCCGAGTGCGATGGCCAGGGACTTGCGCGAATTCTTCTTCTTTCGCGTGGTCATAATGATGTTCCTTTCGAGACTTGCTTGGAGCGTTGCGGGAGCGAGTGACTCTCGCATCCGCCTTTGGATTGTACTATCGGCTGTTTGCCGTTACTACATGAGAGAGGGGTGGTAGCCAATTATGACGCGGTTTCTGCCCCATAAGTGCGGGGGACGACACGATCGCCCCCATTTAATGGGGTACGTCAGAGACATTCGGCCTGGTAAAAGCCCCTATCGCACTTGAGCTGGCAGCGGGACTTGAACCCGCAACCTCCCGTTTACAAGACGGGTGCGCTACCAATTGCGCCATGCCAGCGGGGTCCGTGCGCGCGAGCGCGCGGCATTGCAAACAGTATGCCTCACTCAGAGCACGCGAAAATCGCGAGGGCTAGGCGGCGTCTTCCTCCAACGCGTCATCGAGCGCCTTGAAGTCAATGAAGTCCTCAATGGCCGCGCGAAGTTGGCCTTCTACCCACCACTCCGGCGAAACTGGAGCGCCGTCGAACAAGATCGTCGGGGTCCCGCGGACTCCCGCGATCGAGGACGCCTCCGTCGCCTGCGCCACCCATCGAGTGAACTCGCCATCACGAATTTTCAGAATCGCTTCCTCGCTCACGCCAGCGGCACGAGCAAAATTGTCGATCTCTGTGTTGGTCAAGCCAATGGTGTTCTCTGCGGGCTGGTTCCCGAATAGTTGAAGTGAGAACTCGTCAAAGTGCTCGGGGTCATATTCCGCGACTGTTGCCAACGCCTGTGCGGCGCGCGTCGGATATGCGGTTCCCTCAGAGAAGCGGTTGAGGATCGAGATCGGGTGGTACGCGACTGTGATGAGTCCCTGCTCACGGAGCTCTTCAATGTCAAAGTGCGTCACTCGTTCCAGGGTGGCGCAATTGGGGCACATGAAGTCTTCGTAGATGTCGACGCGGACCGTGCCTTCGGCCGGGAGATCCTGCCCAACAATGCCCGTCATCCCCACAACGAAGCCTCCCGTCTCGTCTGCCGAAGAAGGCACGGTCACCACGCCTGAATCGTAGAGTTCGACGTCTAGCCCCGCGACCTGACCGGGCTTGCTGCCCATGATGAACATGACGGCCCACACGATCAGCGCCACTGCCAACAGCGCGCCTACAACCGTGAAGGTGACGACGAGCGCACTCTTGCGCTTCTCGCTCGCTGCCAGTTCTGCGGCTCGCTGCCGCGCCGCTGCTGATGCGGCCTTGTTCTTCGCCTTGTTCGCCATCGTCATCTACCCCGTCCAGTCTGGATTTGCTGGTGCCATCTTATCTGCGGTCCGCTAGCTTGCTGGCCGGAGCCATCCGTCCGCTGAGAACTTGCTGCGGGGCCAAATGATGAGCCAGGTGCCGAGTGCCATGAAGCCGAGCCTCTCGATCAGGTGGCCCGCATAGTCGGCCTCGCCTTCGGCCAGTTCTCCGCCCCCGCCAAAGCAGCCGCAGTCAATGTTGAGTCCGTGCGACCAAGCCCATACCAGCCCGATCAGGAAGCCGACTAGCATCGCCATGTACGCGATCGCCGTCGCCCGCGTCAGCAGTCCAAAGAGCAGGAAGAAGCCCACAAGAATCTCTACGAATGGAAGCGAATTGCCTATGAGCGGAACAAACGTCTCTGGAACGAGTTCGTACGCCCGCACAGCGCGAACGCTTGCGGGCAGGTCCTGGAGTTTGGCGAACCCGGCCCAAATCATGATGACAGCGGCTGCGAGCCGCACAACAAGGGAGAGCCACGGCTGCGCCGCCTCGAACCGGTCTTTGGTGAACAACCTGTGTTCCTCCCCATGGCGGTTTGCAAATAGTCCCTACGGGCATCCGACTCATCCTAGAGGCTCCCGGCCGCGTCGCTCTCGGGACGTTGGGCCCGTTTCAGAGACTCAGAGGTCGGAGGCGCGAGGGGCACGATCGAGGTGCCCCTCTAGTGGGAATCCGGCAAGGGCGGTAGCGGCCACGTCCATGGCTCCGCCTGCAGCCCGATGGCCACCCCCAACGCGCCGATGAGGATTACGGCGAGCGCAATCCAACCGCGCCGGGCCGTCTCGGATCCGGAAATCAGCAGAGCTCCGCGCCTCACCCCGTCGCGCGTCGCTCCAGACAATGGTCCCCACCACAACAGCGCCATCGCGCCCGCGCCTGCCGTCGCCAGTGCGACCGCCTCGCCCCAGAGCACTCCCGCTTCGCCCTCGACAATTACGAGACGTTCCGAACTCACTAACCACCACCAGAAACCTGCCCACGCGCCCCCAACGACAACCGCCAGTATTCCCGCAGGGAGCACTTCTGCCGTCGACCTGAGCAGGAACCACGGCACGCTGGCGTTCACCAAAGCGGTGTCTCGACGGCGCTCGCCACGCTTAGCTCTGGCTGCGGAAAGACCCGCTACGCGACGATGCTCGGCGCGGCCCATCACGGCTAGGCCCGCCATGCTGAAGAACGCCACGAGCGGCGCAATCGCCGCGGCCAACGCGAGCGCCACGGCCCACGTCCCGATAACCGACGACCGGGATTCGGCGATCTCGGGGAGTTCGTCCGTATCGTCCCACTCGATCCCGGAGTCCTCGGTTTCCATCACCGTCGTGGGAACGACCTTGCGGGCCTTGCGACGCTCAGGTGACGGCGCGTACATCTCTTCAGTTCCGAGCCCGTCTCCCATTCCGCGTAGTGCGGCCACCACCACGTTCGGTGCGGGTCGGGAGCCGAGATTGGGGCTCAGCGCCGCAGCGAGTTCGTCGGCTCCCTGGATGCTCGGTAGTTCCGCTTTACCTTCAAGAGTTCGGCGCAGCGCACCTTTGCCGTGCCCAAAGGGCGACGCGCCCATCGCAGCAAAGGCGACCACCGCAGCCCACGACCACAGGTCGGCGGTCTTGTCTGGCTCCCCGCCATCAATTACCTCCGGCGCAACGTAGCCGACGGTGCCGCTCACAAGCCCAGTTCGGGTCAGCCGGTCGTCCCCCATAAGCTGAGACAGACCAAAGTCGATAAGCATGGGTCCCCGAGAGTTCATCATCACGTTCGCTGGCGTGACGTCGCGGTGTACAACGCCCTCGCGATGCACGGCCTCTAGCGCGTCCTCGAGAGTCGCCGCGAACTCGGCAAGTTCGCTGTCGCGGAGCGGGCCGTACTCGGCGATGTAGGCCGTGAGCGTCTGTCCCTCGACGAATTGGTAGACCACGAACTTCTGATCGCCGTCGAACTCGGCGTCAAGCACGGCGGGCACTGCGTGGTGGTGCAGCGTCTTGAGCGACTCGACCTCGCGGCGCAGTCGAGCGACGGCGGCGTCGTCCGACGGATCGTCGATCAACTTGAGCGCGCCATCGATCCCGCCGGCGTTCTCGACGTGATAGACATTGCCCGATCCGCCCTTGCCCAGGGTGCCAAGAACCGTGTAACCACCGATGACAACCCCTGGCTCCTCAACCGCTTTGCTCATGACAAGCACCGTACCGTCCGAAAATGCAAATTGCCCCG
Organism: Demequinaceae bacterium; assembly: GCA_965250005.1. GTDB lineage: Bacteria > Actinomycetota > Actinomycetes > Actinomycetales > Demequinaceae > WTKG01. Next base: position 1,731,757 of record OZ252279.1, on the reverse strand, counting down.
TAACTCAAGTTCAACGTGCGAGCAACCTGTGGCATCATGAGTGAGCCGTCACGCCTGTGGCGGCAGTGACGATGTGGTCACCACATCGTCACTCTTCACTTCGGATCGTCCGACACGTACCTGTCGGTGGAGGCAACAACATGGCAACCGTTACATTCGACAAGGCCACGCGGATTTACCCCGGCACTGAACGCCCCGCGGTAAACAAACTTGACATCAAGATTGAGGACGGCGAGTTTCTCGTCCTCGTTGGTCCGTCGGGTTGTGGAAAGTCAACCTCACTGCGAATGCTCGCAGGCCTTGAGGACATCGACGAAGGCTCGATCTTGGTGGGCGACCGCGACGTCACCCACGTTCAGCCCAAGGACCGTGACATCGCAATGGTGTTCCAGTCCTACGCGCTGTATCCCCACATGACTGTCGCCGACAACATGGGCTTCGCGCTCAAGATTGCCGGTGTCGACAAGCAAGAGCAACGCGAGCGCGTCGAAGCCGCCGCCAAGCTTCTTGACCTCACGGAATACCTAGACCGCCGCCCACGCGCGCTGTCCGGTGGTCAGCGCCAGCGCGTTGCCATGGGTCGCGCTATCGTGCGCCAACCTCAGGTGTTCCTCATGGACGAGCCGCTGTCGAACCTCGACGCCAAACTGCGCGTTCAGACTCGCACCCAAATCGCTGCTCTCCAGCGCCGCCTGGGCACCACCACCGTGTACGTCACACACGACCAGGTCGAGGCCCTCACCATGGGTGACCGCATCGCGGTCCTCAAGGATGGCGTCCTCCAGCAGGTCGGAACGCCGCGTGAAATGTATGACGTCCCAGCAAACGCCTTTGTCGCTGGCTTCATCGGTTCGCCCGCAATGAACCTTGGGACCTTCCAGGTGTTCGACGGCGCAGCCCAGATTGGCCGCGCCAAGGTCCCGCTCACGCGAGAGGCCGTCGCGGCACTTAAAGCCGAAGACAAGAACCACGTCGTGCTTGGCTTGCGTCCCGAAGCGCTCGACCGTGCCACGCCGAACGCAGACGGTGCCATCCCGATCGAGGTTGACCTTGTCGAAGAGCTCGGCTCGGACGCCTTTGTCTACGGCACGGTTCCGAACGAGTTCGGCGAAGCCAGCGACCTACACTTTGCCGCAGGCGACGCGAAGATGATCGTGCGCATCGACCCGCGCGATGTGCCCAAGGCAGGCGACACCATCTGGGTCACCATTCGCAAGGGCGAGCAGCACACGTTCTCGGCCTCCACGGGTAAGCGCCTCGCGGCCCCGGCGACCAAATCGCGCGCCAAGAAGAAGTAGGCGCCAAGCACTGCTGCTGCTGTTCAAGGGCGGGTCGACTTCGGTTGACCCGCCCTTGGCATTCTTGCGCCGGTACGATGGCGAAGGTGGCCACCTGGCCGCGACGGAGGAGGGAATGTGGCGCTGACAATCAAGGGTGCTGCTGACCCTGGGCTGATCGCACTGCCCTGGTCCATTCCGCTCGAGGAGTGGCCCAAGGACACCGTCACGGCGCTCCCCCGCGGAATCTCCAGGCACGTGGTGCGTTTCGTGAAACTTGGCGACAAGGTGATCGCCGTCAAGGAAACCCGCCCCAAGATCGCCGACCGCGAGTTCCAGCTTCTGAGGCGCCTGCGCCAGTTGGCCGCGCCGTGCGTCGTGCCGCTCGCCGTGGTGACGGGGAGAGTCGGCTCGGACGGCGAGCCGCTTGAGGCCGCGCTCGTCACGGAGCACCTGCAGTTTTCGCTTCCTTACCGCGCACTGTTCTCGCAGTCGCTGCGCGCTGAAACCGTCGCACGGTTCATCGATGCGCTCGCGGTGCTTCTGGTTCGCCTGCACCTGCTGGGCTTCTATTGGGGCGATGTGTCGCTGTCCAACGCGCTGTTTCGGCGCGACGCGGCAGAGTTCACTGCCTATCTGGTGGACGCCGAGACTGGCGACATGCACGACGCTCTCACCGACGGACAGCGCGCGTACGATCTCGACCTGGCGCGCACCAACATCATGGGCGAGTTGTTCGACCTGGAGGCCCAAGAGAACCTTGACGAGAGCGTCGATCCCGCTTCGGTCGCCGACCGCCTGCAGGCGCGCTACGACGTGCTTTGGCAGGCGCTGACCGAGACCGAGACGTTCGCCTCGAACATCCCGCTGAACATTGCCGAACGGGTGCGCGGGCTCAACGACCTTGGATTCGACATCGGCGAGCTCGACATGCACGAGACCGACGACGGCAAAGCTCTTGAGATTCGTCCCAAAGTTGTCGATGCTGGCCACCACGCGCGGCGGTTGATGCGGCTCACCGGGCTCGATGTACAGGAGAACCAGGCCCGGCGGCTCCTCAACGACCTCGATGAATATCGGACCGTCACGGCTCCCGACGATGAGGACGAGGGCTACACGGCTCACCAATGGCTTACGGCTTGCTTCGAGCCCACCGTGCGCGCGGTCCCCCGTGAGTTCCGCCAGAAACTCGAGCCGGCTCAGGTCTATCACGAGGTGCTTGACCACCGGTGGTTCCTGGCGGAGGCGGCTGGACGCGACGTGCCGATGCCGGTTGCGGTGGCGTCCTACGTCAAGAACGTGCTTCCCGGCCGCCCCGATGAACAGGCCGTGCTTGGCATCAGCGTGAGCGACATGACCGCGGAGCTACCCACGTTGACTGCGGAAGTCGCCGCACGGGCACAAGAAGAGTTCGAGGGCGACAACACGGGTGCGTGGGGCACAGAGCCCGACGAGCCGCCTCCCGTCGGAAAGAATGTGAAGGCTCCCGCTCGCCCGACCACCAAGCGTGCCGCACCCAAGCGAAACCCCAAGGGCGGCGGCAAGAAGTAGCGCCAGCGCCGGTGTCAACTAGGAGCGCGCGCGCCGAGTCTCGTACAGCGCAAGCGACGCAGCGACCGACGCGTTGAGCGATTCGGTTGCCGCGCTGATCGGAATGGACACTACCTGGTCGCACGCCTCCCGCACCAGGCGCGACAGGCCCTTGCCTTCGGACCCGACCACCAGCACAAGCGGCTCATTGAGAAGCTCGCTATCTGCCAACTCCATGTCGCCACCGCCGTCTAGACCCACCACAAAGAGGTGCTGTTTCTTGTAGTCACCCAGAGTGCGTGCGAGATTGGTTGCGCGCGCCACGCGAATGCGGGCGGCGGCACCGGCCGAGACCTTCCAAGCGCTGACGGTCACGCCCGCGGCGCGACGTTCAGGGACCAACACGCCGGTCGCGCCGAAGGCAGCTGCCGACCGCATGATCGCGCCCAGGTTACGAGGGTCTTGGATCGAGTCGAGCGCGACAATGAGCGGAGTCGCGGACCCACCAAGCAGATCATCTGGAGCCGCGTAATCGTATGGCGGGACCGTAAGCGCTACGCCCTGGTGCTTGGCGCCGTCAGTGAGAGCCTCGAGATCCGCCTTGGGCACCTCTTCGACCTTGATGTTGCGATCGAGCGCGAACTCAACTATTTCGGTAATGCGGTCATCTGCGTCCACGTGATTGAACACGAATAGCCCCTCGGCCTCGATCTGCGCACGGAGCGCCTCGAGGACCGCGTTGCGCCCAGCCACTACTTCCGTCGCCGAACCGCCTCCACGTCCTCCAGACACCCTGCGAGGGGCCGCTGGCGTCCTCTCGGCGAGGTTCTTGCGCCGATGCGCCACGTGATACGGCCGGTCCTCCGCCTTGGGAGTGGGGCCCTTGCCCTCAAGTGACCGGCGGCCCTTGCCGCCGCTGCCCGCCTGGGCGCCCTTCTTGGAGCCCGGCTTGCGGATGGCGCCCTTGCGCTTGGAGTTGCCTGCCACGTCTGTTCCTACTCTTCCTGCGCTAGCGACCAGCGCGCGCCGTCGGCTGAATCCTCGACCACGACCCCCGCTGCTGTAAGGCGGTCCCGAATGGCGTCGGCCTCTGCCCAGTCCTTATTGGCGCGCGCCCTTTCACGGTCGTTAATCGCGGACTTGACCATCACGTCAAGTGCGGTCAGCGCTGCGCCCGCAGATCCGTCCGCGCTCCACTGCGCACTGAGCGGATCGAGACCGAGCACGTCGAGCATTGCCCTGACCACGAGGACGACGGGCGCAAGCGCCTTGTCGTCCCTGGCGGTCAGCGCGGTGTTGCCGTCGCTTACCACCTCGTGGATGTGCGCGAGCGCGCGCGGAACCGAGAGGTCGTCGTCCATGGCTTCGACAAACTCAGCAGGAAGGCTGGCCGCCGCAACATCTTCAGGGCTCGCCTGGCCCACGCGCTCACTCGCGCGACGTACAAAGCCATCAAGGCGGGCCCACGTGGCTGTAGCGTCCTCCACGCTGGAGTCGGAGTACTCGAGCATCGAACGATAGTGCACCCCCGCGAGCGCGAGCCGCAGCGGCGCGGCGTCAAAGTCCTTGAGCACCTCCTCGACCAGCAGCGAGTTGCCGAGCGACTTGGACATCTTGGTGCCCGACTGGGTCAGCCAGGCGCTGTGCATCCACACACGCGCGAACGGGTGGCCTGCTGCTCGCGACTGGGCCAACTCGTTCTCGTGGTGTGGGAATCTCAGGTCGAGTCCGCCGCCGTGAATGTCAAACTCTTCGCCCAAGTATTTCTGCGCCATTGCTGAGCACTCGATGTGCCAGCCAGGCCGGCCAAGGCCCCACAGAGTCTGCCACTGCGCGGACGCCGGCTCGTCGAACTTGGCGGCCTTCCACAGCGCGAAGTCGCGCGCGTCGCGCTTGGCGATCTCTGGCGAATCCTGCGCCGGAGCCATGTCCGCGAGCCCCTGGTTGGTGAGTGAGCCGTAGTCGGGCAGCGAAGCAACGTCAAAATAGACCGAGCCCTCTTGCTCGTAGGCGTTCCCGCGCTCGATCAGCTTCTCGATGAGCGCGACGATTTCCGGGATGTGGCCCGTAGCCCGCGGCTCACGCGTGGGAGGCAGGATGCCAAGCGCGTCGTACGCCTGCGTGAACTCGCGCTCGAAGTGCTGAGCCCACGCCCACCACTGAACGTCGTTCTCTTTGGCTAGGTCGAAGATCTTGTCACCGATGTCCGTGACGTTTCGCACGTAAGTCACGTTGTAGCCCGAGCGCGTCAACCACCTCCGCAGCACGTCGAACGCGACGAACGCGCGCATGTGGCCCACGTGCGGGGCTCCCTGGACGGTCGCGCCGCAGACGTAGATGCCGGCCTGTCCCTTGTTGACGGGGACGAAGTCGGCGACCTCACGGGTCGCGGTATTGAAGAGGCTGAGGGTCACGGGGTTCAGGGTACCGGCGTGATCAGGGCCGTGGCGAACGCCGCGAGGCCCTCACCCCTGCCCGTGAACCCAAGCGCGTCCGTGGTGGTCCCGCTCACAGCGACGGAGGCTCCTGCTGCCTCGCTCAGCGCGGCCTCGGCCTCGGCCCGGCGCGGCGCGAGTTTGGGACGATTTCCAAGCACCTGAATGGCGATGTTGCCGATTTCGAAACCGGCCTCGCGAACGAGGTGTGCGGTCTGGGCCAGCAGAGCCACTCCCGCGGCACCGGCCCACTCCTGACGGTCCGTCCCAAAGTGCGTGCCTAGGTCCCCGAGCCCGGCGGCGCTAAGCAGCGCATCGCAGGCGGCGTGGGCGGCGACGTCCGCGTCAGAGTGGCCCACAAGCGCGCGCTCGTCAGCCCAGTGAAGCCCGGCAAGATTGAGCCCGGTCTTTTCGCCATAAGCGTGTACATCTACGCCAATGCCGGTTCGCGGCGTTCCAGCCGAAGGTGTGGTCACGTCAGCCTCGCGATGTGCTCGGCGAGGGCAAGGTCCCCCGCTTGTGTCACCTTAAAGCCCCACGGGTGGCCCTTGGTTGCTACCACGCGGTAGCCGTACTCCCTCGCGAGCGTGGCGTCGTCCGTGTCGCTGCGGCCGTCCGCGGCCCCGCGGTCGTGGGCGTCCTTGATAACGGCCGCCTTGAATACCTGTGGGGTTTGCACGGCCCGGAGCGTATCGCGGTCCACGTTCACGCCCATGGCGCCGTCTTCGCCTGGCGACGCGACCAGCGTGTCCACTAGATGGACTACGGGGACGGCACCGTCTGAACCTGCCTGCACTGCGTCGATCGCGGCTCGCATGGATTCGGCTGGCATGAACGCCCGCGCGGCGTCGTGAATGAGGACGATGCTCGGTGGGGAGCCGTTGAACGCCCACAGGGCGTCGAGACCGGCGCGAACGGACTGGGGCCGGGTTTCGCCTCCCGGGATTACGGAGACGTCAAGCGTGGGGTGGGCTAGGCACACACTGGCCACGGCGTCCTCCATCGCTTCTACATAGTCGACGGGTGCGGTGATGACTACGACGTCAGCCACATCGGCGATGTTCGCGAGCGCCCATGCGGCCAGCGGCCTACCGGCCACGCTCACGAGCGCCTTGGGTAGGCCCGAGCCCAGGCGGGCGCCAAGCCCAGCGGCGGTGATAACCGCCGCAACGGTCACGGCGCTAGGACCTCGTCCAGGCGGACTGCTGCTTCTTCCTCCGAACACTTCCACGCGAGTGCGAGCTCGGATCCGAGGATCTGGCGTGCCTTGCTCAGCATGCGCTTCTCTCCAGCGCTCAGACCCTTCTCAGTGTCGCGGCGGGAGAGATCGCGAACCACCTCGGCCACGCGCAGCACGTCGCCAGAGGCGAGCTTCTCGACGTTGGCCTTGTAGCGGCGCGACCAGTTGGTCGGCTCTTCGATGTACGGCTCCCTGAGGACCTTGAATACGTTTTCGAGGCCCTTCTTGTCGACAACATCGCGCACGCCAACCAGGTCGACGTTCTCTTGGGGAACTTCGATGGTTAGGTCGCCCTGTGCGACCCTGAGCTTGAGGTAGGTCTTCTCTTCACCTCGGACGGTGCGCTTCTTGATGTCTTCGATCTTTGCGGCCCCGTGATGCGGGTAGACAACGGTCTCGCCAACTGCGAAGTTCATGTTTTTGGTGATTCCCCTCGGTTCGAAGACCTATTCTACCATCGCGCGGCCGGCTAGAGCCGGGGCCAGCTTTGGCCATCGAAAGGCACACCGAAACTGCTCGCTCTAGCCGAACCGACCGGAGATGTAATCCTCGGTCGCCCTGACCTCGGGGGCCGAGAAGATGGTCGCCGTGTCGTTCATTTCAATGAGTTTGCCTGGCTCTCCGCTGCCGCTGATATTGAAGAACGCCGTCCGATCGCTCACGCGGGCTGCCTGCTGCATGTTGTGCGTGACGATGACAATTGTGTACGAATCCTTCAGTTCCGCGATGAGGTCCTCGATCGCGAGAGTCGAGATGGGGTCGAGGGCCGAACATGGCTCATCCATCAGCAGCACGTCCGGCTTAATCGCGATCGCACGGGCGATGCAGAGTCGCTGCTGCTGCCCTCCGGAAAGCGCTGAGCCCGGCTTGTCTAGGCGGTCTTTGACCTCTTTCCAGAGGTTGGCATCCTTAAGCGACTTTTCGACAAGGTCGGCCGCGTCGGGCTTGGACATGCGTCCGTTGTTGAGTTTCACGCCGGCGAGCACATTCCCAGAGATTGACATGGTCGGGAATGGATTGGGCCGCTGGAACACCATGCCCACGTGACGTCGCACTGCGACAGGGTCAACGCCGTCGCCGTAGAGGTCCACGCCATCCATCAGCACCTCGCCATCGACGCGCGCGCCGGGGATGACCTCGTGCATGCGGTTTATGGTTCGCAGAAAGGTGGATTTTCCGCATCCCGAGGGGCCAATGATGGCCGTGACTGAGTTGGGCTCGATCGCGAGCGACACATCTTCTACGGCAAGGAACTTGCTGTAGAAGACATCCAGGTTGTTGACGTCAATTCGCTTCGCCACGTGATTCTCCGTCTTCTAGCGGCTGGTCTTGGGGGACAGGTAGCGCGCGATTATCCGCGCGACGAGGTTAAGCAGCATGACGATCGCGATGAGGACCAGGGCGGCGGCCCAAGCGCGATACTCCGTGATTTCTGGCGTGCATCCGATGATGGCGGAACCCTCGTTGCACGTCGCGTCGCCTTTGCGCCACTGCTCCACGATGTACACCGGGAGGGACATCATCTTGCCGTCAAAGAGGTTGACATTCTGCGAGTCCGCAAACCCAACGGCGATGAGCAGCGGAGCCGTCTCGCCGATTACCCGCGCGACAGAGAGCATGACTCCAGTCGAGATGCCAGCGAACGCCGTCCGCATCACAACTTTGAGGATGGTGAGCCACTTGGGCACGCCGAGCGCGTACGACGCTTCGCGCAGTTCGTTCGGAACCAGGCGGAGCATTTCCTCGCTGGTGCGGACAACGACCGGAATCATGAGCACGGACAACGCTGCGGCGCCAACGAACCCCGTCTTGGTTGGCCCACCGAAGATCACCGAGAACAGTGCGTAGGCGAAGAGCCCAGCAACGATGGACGGGATTCCGGTCATGACGTCAACGAAGAAGGTGACCGCTCGCTTGAGCCAGCCCTCGCCGTACTCCACGAGGTAGATAGCGGTGAGCAGACCGATCGGGATCGAGATGACTGCGGCCGCCACCGTAATGAGCAGCGTTCCGGTCATCGCGTGAGCGATGCCGCCCTCCGGCATTCCACCAAAGATGCCGCGCATCGACTGGTTGAAGAAGTCAAGGTTGAAGTTTCGTTCACCCTTCGAGTCGAGGAAGAAGCGGTCCATGCCTCGATCGACAACGGTCACTGTCAGCCACACCAGCGGGATCATGGCCGCAGCGAACGCCGCATAGACAACGGCGCGCATGCCACGGTCGGTCCACCGACGCCGCGCCGAGACCGTCCCAAGCGCCAACGCCGTCGCCGTCGTCGTCTTGTTCACACCCAATTGCTTCTTCGCTGCCATTAGTTGGCTCCCGAGAACTCTGCGCGGCGCGCGACAACCCAGCGAGCCACCATGTTGACCAGGAGCGTGATGACGAATAATGCGAGACCCATGGCGATGAGCGCCGAGACGCCCTGCGAGTTGGCCTCCGGGAACTTGAGGGCGATATTGGCGGCGATGGTGTTGTGTGCCGCAGGTTCGAGCACGCTCGCGGAGTACACGACCACCGCTGCGGGTGTCAGGATCATGTAGACGGCCATCGTCTCGCCGAGCGCGCGACCCAGGCCCAGCATTGTTGCGCCGATCATCCCGGAGCGTCCGTACGGGAACACGGCCATACGGATCATTTCCCACTTGGTGGCGCCCATCGCGAGAGCGGCCTCCTCGTGCAGTTTGGGTGTCTGAAGGAAGACCTCACGGGTCACCGCTGTGATGATGGGCAAGATCATAATGGCAAGGACCACGCTTGCGGCCAGGGCGACCCGGCCGGTTCCCACCGAGGTGGTTCCGTCGGCGAGCTCGCGGCCGGCAAAAATGGGAATCCACCCGACGTTGGTTTCGAGCCACTCGAACGTGGGTAGCAGCGCGGGGACCAGCACGATGAATCCCCAGAGCCCGTAGACCACGGACGGAATGGCGGCGAGCAGGTCAACGGCGTACCCAAGGCTGGAGGCGAGACGGCGCGGCGCGTAATGTGAGATGAACAGAGCGATGCCGTACGAGACGGGGGCGGCGAGCAGGATGGCGATGGTCGAAATGATCAGTGTTCCATACACAAGGAAGCCGATATTGGCCATGAGCGTCTCGTTAGACTCGGTGCCGAGCCAGTCGACGTAGTCAGCAAGGTCCTCGGCCGACGACGTGAGTGCCGGCATCGCCTCGAGCAGGAGGAAACTTGCGACGGCGGCGAGTGTGACCAGGATGAGGCCCGCGGCACCGACGGAGAGCCCGGTGAAAATGGAGTTGGCGACATTGCGGTTCTGTACCGTGAGAGGCACGGAATCGGCTTCGATGGCCACCCGATTTGTCTGCGTCACCTACTGCCTCCGTTGAACGTCCTTGCCGCAGAGAGAATCGCGCGGCCGTGGACCCGTCCCTGCGGACGAGCGCACGACCGGTCTTTTCGCATCTTTCTATCCCACCGCGATCTCGTCGAGAATCGCGACGACGTCGTCACCGAGGCTGCCAATCGGAGAGGACCCAGCGGCGCGTGCGGAAACGTCCTGACCGTCTTCTGACGCTACGAACCTGAGGAATGCGGTGACCAGCGCGCGCTCGTCCACGTCGTCGTACTGTTGGCACGCGACGTGATACGAGACGAGCACAAGCGGGTACGCGCCCTCCGCCGTGGTGTTGCGGTCGAGTTCGTACGCGAGGTCGTTCGCGCCGTTCGCGCCTTCGGCGAGCGGCGACGCCGCCACCGCGATTGCGGCTCCCGCGGGCGAGAACTCGACAAAACTGTCGCCAACGCCAAGGGCCACGGTGCCGAGTGTGCCGACTCGGGAGGCATCCGCGTAGGCGATCGTGCCGTTGGTGTCCCGGACGAGCGAAACAACCGCGGAGGTTCCCGGGCCGCCCTCGCCGATGTTGTTTGGCCACTCGCCGGACGGCTCGTACGGCCAGGATTCGGAGGCCTTGGCGAGATAGTCGGTGAAGTTCTTCGACGTGCCCGACTCGTCCGAGCGGTGCACCGAGGTGATCACCAGGTCAGGCAGCGAGACGCCAGGGTTGATGTCCGCGATCGCGGCGTCAGACCAGTTCGCGATTTTGCCATCGAATATCTGCGCGATGACGTCCGACGTCATGTTTAGGCTCGCGACACCGTCGAGGTTGAAGATCACCGCGATGGGAGAGACATAGGTGGGGAAGTGAATCGCACCCGCAGTGCCGTCGCAACGCTCGACGGCAAGCGCGTACTCGCCAGCGTTCATGAGCGAATCAGACCCGGCGAAGCTCGTGGCACCGTCGAGAAACTGGGTGCGTCCGCCTCCCGAGCCGACCGCGTCGTAATTCACCGTGGTCGCCCGGTTGTCTGTCTGGAACGCGGCGCGCCACGCCTCCATCGCCGATTCCTGCGACGACGCACCGGCCCCGTTGAGCTCGCCGGTCAAGTCAGACCCGCCAACCCAGTCTTCGCGCTCATTAGTGGGCGTACACGCCGCGAGCACCAGCGACAGCGCAGCGACGGCCACCACGCCGGTACGCGTTGCTATTGTCACGAAGTCATCCTCTTGGCGGTGATGAGTGCCGACCCTTGCCAGCTGACTACGACGCTACGCACGCCAGGTAACGGTGCCTAGGCCTCAGGCGTGAACGTTGGATGAACAAACGGTGAACGCGCAAATCGGGCATTCTGCTGGCGCGAAGCCGCGCAGGTGGCGGCCGCTATTTGGGCGCCTCAAACGTGTATCCGACACCACGAATAGTCTTGACGAGCTCGGGCCGCGACGCGTCGTGCTCGATGCGATCGCGCACGCGCTTGACGTGCACGTCGAGCGTCTTGGTGTCCCCGTAGTAGTCGTGACCCCACACCCGGTCGATGATCGTCTGACGCGGCAACACGCGGCCCGCGTTCGTGACGAGCAGGTGCAGTAGCGCGAACTCCTTGGGCGGCAGCGACTGCTTCTCTCCGATGCCCTCGAGCGTGAGTCGCTCGGGGTCGAGCGTGAGTCCCGCGACGGTGAGCTTTTCCGCAGCCGCCAAGTCATCGCGTGGGGCGGGCGACCCGCGCCGGAGCACGGCGCGTATGCGCGCGACCAGTTCGCGACCCGAGTACGGCTTCGTTACGTAGTCATCTGCGCCCAATTCAAGGCCAATAACCTTGTCCACCTGGTCGTCCCTTGCCGTCACCATAATGATCGGCACATCGGAGTCCGCGCGGATCGCCTTGAACACGTCCGTGCCGCTTAGCCCGGGCAGCATGAGGTCTAGAAGCACGACGTCGGCGCCGCCGCGCTCGAACGCGCGGACACCGTCGGGCCCGGTGGCCGCGAGCGCCACATCGAAGCCCTCGCGTTCCAGCAGAAACTTGAGCGAGGCGCGGTATGACTCTTCATCCTCAACCACCAGCACCCGCGGCCCGCTCTTATTGGTCATGACGATTTGACCTTGTGTACGGGCAGGCGCAACGCGAACGTTGAGCCGATACCGATCCTCGACCAGACGGACACGTCGCCCGCGTGCTGCAGCGCCACGTGCTTGACGATGCTCAGCCCAAGGCCCGTGCCTCCGCTGTCGCGGGATCGCGCGGGGTCGGTGCGGAAGAACCGTTCGAAGATGCGCTCCTGCTCGCTTGCGGCAATCCCGATGCCCCGGTCGATGACCGACAGGGTGACGATGCTGCCGTCAAGGGCCGTATCTATGGACACCCGGCCCCCGGCATCGGAGTATGCGATCGCGTTGTCGACGAGGTTGCGCAGTGCCATGACCAGCAGATCCCGGTCACCCATGACGCTCGCCTTGGCCTTCTCTGTAACAGTGACGTCAATGTTGCGAGCCTCGGCTGCGAGCTTCGCCGCTTCTACCGCCTCGACAATCACCTCACCGATCTTGACCTCTTGGTGGTCCATGACGCTTTCGCCGCCCTGGAGTCGCGAGATCTCGATGATCTCCTGGATGAGTTTGGACAGTCGCCGAGATTCCTTCCCGATTTTCGCGGCAAACTCGCGCACCGTGTCCGGTTCATCGGCTGCTGCGTCAATGGTTTCCGCCAAGAGCGCGAGCGCGCCCACCGGTGTCTTGAGTTCGTGCGACACGTTCACGGCGAATTCGCGACGTGTGAGCTCGGCGGCGCGCTGGTCGGTGCTGTCGTTCGCGACGGCGAGCGCGAGATCCTCGTCTAGCGGCGAGACGCGCACGTGCACGGTGGCGACGGCCCCGAGCACGCCGCGTCGAATGCTGATCTCCTCCTCGACGGCCTCGCCTTGCTCCCACGCCCGTTCCGCCAGGTCCGCGACGGATTCGTCGAGGGCGCCGTCGGGCCGCGCGAGCCCCAGCGCGGACGCGGTCGCATTGGAGAAAGCCGCGCGCCGATCGCGGCGGACGATAATCGCGCCGGACGACAGCGCTCCCATGAGCTGGCGGGTACGGCGCGGCACCAGGCTGCGCGCGACGGCCTCGCGGCCCTGGCGTGCGCGCAACGTGACGTACGTGACGAGCGCGGCAAGCGCGGCGCCTCCAGCTGCCGCCAGCCAGGCCTCGGGGGTCATGCGCTCACAGTATCCGGGGCGCCCGTGGTTTACCCAAAATTCACCGATCCGTCACTCGCGTTCATGTCCTCGCTCGCGAATCCCTGACAAACTAGAGGCAACGCAACAGACTGCCTCGAGGAGCCACATGCGCACCATATTCACGGCCGAGATGTCGCAGTTGGCTGAAGACCTGGTCGAGATGGGCGAGCACGTCAACTCGGCGATCGCCCGCGCGACAAAGGCGCTTCAAGACAAAGACGTGGGCCTGGCGCAGGCCGTGATCGCCGATGACGTCAATCTTGACCAACTCGAGGTTCGCGTTGACGAGCGCTGTGTGCTGCTCATCGCTCAGCAGCAACCCGTTGGCCTGGACCTGCGCACGCTCGTGACCTCACTACGGATCTCTGCTGGACTCGAGCGCATGGGAGACCTCGCGCAGCATGTGGCCGAGGCCGCTCGCCGCGCCTACCCCGACTCCGCCATCCCCAAGTCTCACGCCAACATCATCGGCGACATGTCGGACGCAGCGGTGCACGCGTCCGTCCAGGTTGTCGAGCTGCTCAAGACGCGCGACCTCAACGTCGCCGCCCAGATCGTGAGCGACGATGACGCCCTGGACGCCCTCCACTCAGAGGCGTACGCCGCGCTTCTCGCCAAGGGCTACAAGGGGGACACACAGACCACGCTGGACATCGCGCTGCTCGCGCGCTTCTTCGAGCGGTTCGGCGACCACGCCGTCAACGTGTCCCGTCGCATCGTGTACTTGGTGACCGGCGACCTCACCGACGGCAGGTCCACCATTTAGCTCCCCCTGCCCACGCATCGAACCGGGCCATGCAAGGGACCCGGTTCATTGCCGTAGGCGGCGCGGGTGCGGCGCCCACGCTCGCTGCCTAGCCGTCGCCCGGAGCAAACCAGAGATCGTGCGCGGGGCGCTTGGATCCGTTGGGGCCGCGAAGGGCTACGCTCGCGAACAGCGCGAATTCGACGCCGACAAGGTCACCGCTCGGCGCCGCCTGATAGAGAAAGAGCCACGACGCTCCCTCGATGTCGACGCCGACGGTGAAGGCGTCGAAGCGGCCGACGTAATCCACTTGGGCGCCGGGCGACGCGACCCACGTCGAGGGGATCGCGTCCGAGGACTCCGCTGGCCATCCGGTCTCTGTGATGAAGATCGGGGTGGAGCCGATGCGGTCGAGGACGGGCGTGAGGTAGTCGTCGGGGATATCGCGCGGGTCGTCGTAAGCGAAAAACGGGTAAACCGTGAGCGCCAGCGTGTCAACACGCGCCAGCGCGGTCGCGTCGCGCCCGCCTCCGTGCGCCTCGAGCGCGCCCCATTGCGGCTCCGTCCAGCCAGTGTTCGGGCCGTTGCCTGAGAGGTGCTCGAATTGAAGCACCGGGCCCACCTGCGTCTCAGGCGACACCGCCTCGATAGCATCGTACGCACGTTCGTACACGGCCACCCACGCCGCGTAGCCTGCGGGGTCCTTCTCAAAGTAGGCGTCGCTCTCGTTGCCGAGAAACATGAACGGCGGCTTGTACTCCGCGGCGAACGCGGCCGTCATTGCGACGAACGCGTCTGCGGCCGCCGCGTTCGTCCAATCGTTGATCCCGTCCGCCGGGACGGACACGAAGAGCGCGTCACCCGAGCGCCAACCGAACACCGCGACGGGGACGAAACCGTACTCGGCCGCCTGCCCCGCGATGAGGCGCGCTCCGTCCGGGATGCCACCGGCGTCGGTGCCGCCGTCCACGTCGTTCCGCCAGGCGCCATTCCACAGCACCGAAGTGTTCGGGTGGGCAGAAACCTCTGTAAAGAATTCGGCTAGTTGAGAGAAATCTGCTGGGAAGCCATGGGGCGAGATCGCGACGCCGCGCAGCGGCCCGTTGGCGGCGGGCGACGCCGTGTCGCTCGGAAAGGAGGCGTCCGGCGCGGACGCGGCGCACGCAGTAAGCACAAGAGCCGCCCCCGCGACCGCCGCAATCAAGCGGCCGCCGGAGGGGGCTTTCGAGTTCACGCTGCCAATCGTGCCACGCCCGGCGTGTGGCCGCTCGGCCTTTTCTATTTTTTCCCCTGGTTCGCGACGGCGGCGATGGACTCTGCCGCGGCGGCAGGGTCAAGGTACGTGCCACCCTTGGCGACGGGCTTGAAGTCGTCGTCAAGCTCGTAGTGAAGCGGGATGCCCGTGGGGATGTTGACTCCCACGATGTCCTCGTCGGGGACGTCGTCCAAGTACTTCACGATGGCTCGAATCGAGTTTCCGTGCGCGGCGACAAGGACGGTCTTTCCCGAGGCGAGGTCTGGAACGATCTCGCCCTCCCAGTACGGCAGGGCGCGGTCGAGGACGTCCTTCAGGCACTCCGTCTTGGGAATGGGCTCGCCGGCATAGCGGACCTCGCCTGCCTGGGAGTACTCGTTGGCGTCAGAGATCTCCGGCGGCGGCACGTCGTACGAACGGCGCCAGGTCATGAACTGTTCCTCGCCGAACTCGTCGCGCACCTCCGCCTTATTCTTGCCCTGCAGGTCGCCATAGTGGCGCTCGTTGAGGCGCCAGTTGCGCTTCACGGGGATCCAGTGGCGGTCGGCGGAATCCAGCGCGAGAGCCGACGTCATGATCGCGCGACGCAGCAGCGACGTGTGAACCACGTCAGGCAGGAGGCCGGCGTCCTTGAGGAGCTCGCCGCCGCGAATCGCCTCGTGCCAGCCCTTCTCGTTGAGCGGCACATCCACCCAGCCGGTGAACAGGTTCTTGGCGTTCCATTCGCTCTCGCCGTGGCGGAGCAGGATCAGTGTGTGAGTCATGGGGCCAAGTTTGCCTGATGCTCGGGCCGCTGGCGAATCCCTTTGGTCCCGGGTACCTCTAGACCGGGCAGATGCAGGCGGGGCTGGTCACCGCGATGCTGCTGTGTGCGAGCTCGACGATCTCCTCCGCCTCTTCCGGGGCCTTGAGCGCAAGAACGTCGGCGAGATCGAAAACCGCGGCGTTGTGGGACTTCTCATTGCCCACCACAACCCGCTCGCCAGCGACGGCAAAGTGGCGCGGCCACTGGCCGCCAGTATCGAAACTCCCGCGCAGCGAGGGCAGATCGTTTCCGTCCAGGTCGAACACGGAGATGACGTCCGCACCGCGAACGCTCAGCAACAGCACCCCCGCGACGTGGACCAACATCGCGGGACTAACGCTGTCGCCGCTGCGGTGGGGGGCTACTGACGCGGGCTGCTCGACGATGAGCTCTGCGATACGAGCCTCAGCGTCCCAGGAGTAGGTCTTCAGGCTCAGGTCGAGCTCGCACACGACGTACAGCAGGTTGTTGCGCACCAGTACGAGCCGCGGGCCCGCGCCTGGAGGGAGTGTTGCCGCGACGCCGTCCGGGCGGAGCAGGCCGTCGGGAAGGACATCGTACCTGCGCAGTTCGTCAGTCCCGAGGTCAGCCACGAGCAGGGTGCCCCCTCCGGGCGCGTAGGCAGCCCAGTGCGCGTGTGGCGCGTCCTGGCGCTCGGTGGGGCCGTTTCCAGAGTGCCCAAGCGACTGCGCCGGCTCGTCCGAGTCGAACAGGCCGTCCGCGCCCAAGCGGATCACGGCGAGCTCGCCCGACGAATAATGGGAGACGTAAAGCGAGAGCGTGTCGCGCGCCATCAGAATGTGGCAGGGATCATGCCCCCCTGTTCGCACGGTGCCCAGCACGCGGGTCGCATCGGGATTGCTGACATCGATCGCGTGGACGGCCGCCACGTCCAGCCCTCCCTCGCTCACCGCGTAGAGCAGCGGCAGGTCGGGATGCGCAATCACGTACGACGGTGCGGGCAACTCGAGCGCGATATCCGCCGTCGAGCCGTCGGCGTCCATACGGAAAAGGCCCTCGCCGGTGCCCACTGGCGCGCCCAGCCCTTCAGCCGGGTAGGTGCCCCACCACCAAGTGTGCGACGTCATTGTGCTCCCTCAGTAGCGCCGATGCTCTGGACCAGTTGCTGGTTAGTTGGCGGCTTCGTACGCTTCCCGGACGGGACCGGGGATGCGGCCGCGGGTGGGGACGCTGTGGCCGTTCTCCACGGCCCACGCGCGGATTTTGGCGGCGTCGCTGTAGCCACGGGGGCTGCTGGAGCGGCGGGTGCTCACGCGCCGGCCCGCTTTGATCCAGGGTTCGAGCGCCGCGCGGAGCTGATCAGCACGGTGGCTGGCGAGGTCGATCTCGTACGTCACGCCCTCGAGGGCGAAGCCCAGGGTCTCGTCTGCTGCGCCACCATCGACATCGTCGATGAGAATGACCTGAACCTTCTGAGCCATGAGTCAACCTTTCGTCTCCGTCAGCCTCCCATGCGGGCCGATGCGGGGTCAAAGAACCCGCGGGTTTCGCGAGCCTAGCGGGCGTCCTTCCTCTCGGCTGCGTCGAGCTCAGCCTGGGCCTTGCGCTCATTGCGATCGGCACGCGTGATGGCGCGCCACGCCAACCAAAACACCAGCGCAACACCGGCAGACGGGATGAGCCCGCCGATGATGAGACCCCACGGGGTGCCGTCGTCCATTAGCCCTCCTGAGTAGGCTTCACGAGCGGGAACAGGATGGTCTCGCGGATGCCCAATCCAGTCAGTGCCATGAGTAGTCGGTCCATGCCGAGCCCCATTCCTCCCGAGGGCGGCATGGCGTGCTCCATGGCGGCCAAGAAGTCTTCGTCCAGCGGCATCGCCTCGTCGTCGCCGACGGCGGCCATGCGCGCCTGCTGCTCGAAGCGCTCGCGCTGGATGACCGGATCCACGAGCTCGGAGTACGCCGTCGCCAGTTCGACGCCGCGCACGTAGAGGTCCCACTTCTCGACCACGCCGTCGATCTCGCGGTGGTCGCGCGTCAGCGGGGATGTCTCCACGGGGAAGTCGCGCACGAACGTCGGGGCGTGGAGGTCATCGCCGACGTGGTGCTCCCACAGCTCCTCGACCAGCTTGCCGTGATTGGACTTCTTGGGATCCACGGAGAGTTCAGCCGCGTCGCACCACTCTAGGAGCTGCGTGACGTCGGTGGCCGGGGTGACGTCCTCGCCGATGGCCTCAGACAGAGACCCGTACAGGCTGAGCTCGGTCCAGTCGCCGCCGATGTCGTAGATGGTGCCGTCGGTCAGCTCCAGCTGGGTGCCGCCGAACACGTCCTGCGCGGCGCCCTGGACCAGCGACCGTGTCAGCTCAGCCATGGTGTTGTAGTCGCCGTATGCTTCGTAGGCTTCAAGCATCGCGAACTCAGGCGAGTGCGACGAGTCCGCGCCCTCGTTGCGGAAGTTGCGGTTGATCTCGAAGACCTTCTCGACGCCGCCAACCACCGCGCGCTTGAGAAAGAGTTCAGGCGCGATGCGCATGTACAGGTCGAGGTCGAACGCATTCATGTGCGTGGTGAACGGGCGGGCCGCCGCTCCACCGTGCTGGACCTGGAGCATCGGTGTCTCGATTTCGATGTAGCCGCGCTCGTGCATGGATTCGCGCAGCGAGCGCATGACGGCGGCACGGTTGCGGACGGTGTCGCGGGCGCTCTGGCGCGCGATCAGGTCAACGTAGCGCTGGCGGACGCGCGATTCCTCGTTCATGTCCTTGTGGAGCACGGGCAGCGGGCGCAGGGCCTTGGCAGCGATCGCCCACTCGTCGGTCATCACCGACACTTCACCACGGCGCGACTTGATTGCGTTTCCGTGTGCGAACAGGTGGTCGCCCAGGTCAACGTCCGCCTTGAACGCGGTCAACTCCGTCTCGCCAATGACACCCTGGCTCAGCATGATCTGCAGGCGCTCGCCCTTGCCGTCCTGAAGGGCCGCAAAGCACAGTTTGCCGGTGTTACGGATGAAGACCACGCGGCCCGCGACGCCCACCACATCCGACGTTTCTTCGCCGTCCTCGAGGCTCGCGTACTTGGCCTTGACGTCCGCGATTTCGTGCGTGCGCGGCACCGAGACGGGGTACGCCTGGCCGCCCGCGGCGATGATGCGGTCGCGCTTCTCGCGGCGCACGCGCATCTGCTCGGGGACGTCTGCTTCGGTCGGGATATCGGGCTCGTCAGTCACGATGCCCAGCGTACCGGCGGAGCAAGGGAGACGATGCGGGGCGCGAGCAGACTCAGCGCAGGTCGAGCGCCAGGTCCAGCCCAGGTGATGAGTGCGTCAGTGCGCCGACGCTCATGAAGTCCACGCCCGTCTGCGCAACGCTGCGTGCGCGCTCGACCGTGAGCCCGCCCGTGGCCTCGATGTAGACCTTGCCGGTCAGGGCCTCGTCGGCGCGTACGACGCCAACCACCTCGGCCATCTGCTCGTTCGACATGTTGTCGAGCATGAGGAACCGGGCGCCAGCCGCGAGCGCCTCCTGCGCTTGCGCAAACGTCTCCACCTCGACCTGCACCTCGACATCCGGAAAACGAGCCCACACTGCGGCGATCGCCTTGCCCACGGAGCCCGTGGCCACCACGTGATTGTCCTTGATCATCGCAACGTCGTAGAGGCCCATGCGTTTGTTGACGCCGCCGCCGCAGCGGACCGCGTACTTCTCGAGCTCGCGCAGCGTGGGCGTGGTCTTGCGGGTGTCGAGCACGCGCGCGCCGGTGCCCTCGAGCGCGTCGGCCCAGCGGCGCGTGTGGCTCGCGACGCCGCTCGCGTGGCTCATCAGGTTGAGGATGGTGCGCTCCGCGCTCAGCACCACGTGCCCCAGACCCGCGATTTGGGCCACCACGTCATTCGCGGCCACGGCGTCCCCGTCGGCCTTCATGAACTTGACGCTCGGGACCTGCAGACCGTAGCGCTCCGCGACCTGCCGCAGCACCTCCGCGATCACGGGAATCCCCGCGACCACTCCACCCTCGCGGGCGACAATCTCACCGGCGACCTCGGCATCCTCGCCGATGGTGGATTGCGTGGTGACGTCGCGACCGGGGTTCGGGCCCAGATCCTCGGTTAGCGTGCGCTCGACAATCTCGGCCAGCCAGTTGGCGTCGAGCGACTGGTCCTGATAGAACTCTTCTGGCATGGTCACTTGCCCATTGTTGCGGGTTTGCCCAGTTTCGCAACTGTGACGGAGGTCTGGCCGGAATGGGTACCAGTGGGGGTATGCTTTCGGCAACGCTGGAGGGGCTTCTACTAGTGCGATGCAGGCGTGAGGAGTCAAAGCAATGAACGACGTACACCTGACGGAAGAGGACATGGAGCCCGTAGTCAAGCGCCTCAAGCGCGCTCGCGGCCAACTCGACGGCATTTTGCGAATGATCGAGGACAACCGTGAGTGCGGGGAGGTTGTAACCCAGCTCGCCGCGGTGTCCAAGGCCATCGACCGCGCCGGATTCACCATGATCGCGGCCGGGCTAGAGCAGTGCATCGCCAAGGGCGAGACGGCGTCTGCGGCGCGCGAACGCCTCCAAAAAATGTTCATGTCGCTCGCCTAACTTCCCACTTGCGCGCCCCCGCTGGGTCATTTCGCGCCCGTCGTCGGACCCCCGAACCCGGAAGGCAACAATGAACACGGAGACGAATCAGTTCTGGCCCAAAGTGCCTGCGCCTCATCGCGGGCAAGCCCAGCAAGCGCGCCCAGAATCGTGGGACCGTGCTGCCTAAAGGCACGGTCGACGTGAGGGCGCTCCGCGCCTCACTCCAGGCCGGGGAGCCCGGGACGCTCGTGGACGTGCGCGAGGCTCTCGAGTTTGCCGGTGGGCGCGCAGCAGGCGCGACGCTATTGCCCATGAGCGAACTCACCGCACGGCACGAGGAGCTCCGCGCAATGGAGTCCCCCATCTACCTCATTTCATTTGCCAAACCGGCAACCGCTCCGAGCAGTGCCGACTCTGGCTAGCCGAGCGCGGCCACGACGTGGTTAACGTTGCCGGCGGCACCAGCGTGTGGAGCCGCGCAGAGTTTCCCATTGAGGGCCAGAGCGACACGGAAGGCGATGCCCGAAGCGTTGTAGAGATTCGCGGCTCCTCACGACTAGACCACCTCGCGGCTAGGCCAACTTGCGCTCCAGCGGCTCTCGCTCGAGCACCAGTTCGTTGTCCCCGTCAAACCGCGCTGCGATGCGCACCTTCCACGCGTCGTCATCCTCGGGGAAGTCACTACGGAAGTGCCCGCCGCGGCTCTCTTCGCGCTCGAAGGCGGTGGCAAGCAAGACGGCCGCCGTCTGCGCGACGTTTGTGGTCTCCCACTCTGCCGTCTGTGGAATGACCTCGACGTCGGGATGATCGAAGCGCCCCGGTCGGCGAATCGCCCTCAACTCCTTCTGAGCAGCGATGATGCCGTCCGCGTTGCGGACGGGCCCGCCACCCGCATGCGCGTGCTTCTGGATTTCAGCGCGCTTGGTGGCCGGGAGAAGACCCACGGTGCCGGGACGCTCCTCGGGGCTGAACTGCGGCAGGTCTCCGTCGGCCACGCGGGTCGCCACATCGCGCGCCGCACGGTACGCGTAAACGAGCCCCTCGAGCAGCGAGTTGGATGCGAGCCGGTTGGCGCCGTGCACTCCGGTGCACGCGGCCTCCCCCGCCGCGTACAGGCCGTCTACCGTGCTGCGCCCGCGCAGGTCGGTGAGGATTCCGCCCGAGTGATAATGCTGCGCAGGCGCGACGGGAATCAGGTCCCGCGCCAGCGAAAGCGAGTGCTCTTCCAGGCGTGCCTGGATGGTGGGGAAGCGCTCGTCAAGAAACTCACGGCCAAGGTGACGCGCGTCAAGGAAGACGCTCTCGACGCCGTTGCTGGCGATCTGCTCAACGATCGCGTGCGACACCACGTCGCGTGGTGCGAGTTCCGCCTGCGGGTGGACCTCGGGCATGAACCGCTGGCCGTCCGAGTTCAGCAGGAGTGCGCCTTCGCCCCGAACGGCCTCAGATATGAGTGGCTGCTGGCCGCGCGCACCCGAGCCCAGCCACAGCACGGTCGGGTGGAACTGCACAAACTCGATGTCGGCCACTGCCGCGCCGGCACGCAAGCCCATGGCGATGCCGTCGCCCGTGGCCGCGGGCGGGTTAGTCGATGCCATGAACACCTGGCCAATGCCGCCCGTGGAAACAATCACGGCCTTGGCAAGCGCCGCGCCGATTCCGTCGCGCGTTCCCTCGCCAATCACGTGCAGGGTGACACCGCAGACGGGGCCGGGCAGGCCGTCGGCATTGGGGGCGCCGGTGAGGAGGTCGACCACCAGCGCGTGTTCGATCACTTCGATGCCTGGGTCGGTGCGAATCGCCTCGAGTTGCGCGATCAGTGCGCGTGAGATCTCGGCGCCCGTTGCATCGCCGCCCGCGTGCGCGATCCGATCCGCATGATGGCCGCCCTCACGCGTGAGCGAGATGCCTCCATCGTCGCCAATGTCGAAGTTCGCGCCGCGCGCCATGAGGTCGCGCACCCGCTCCGGGCCCTCCGTCACCAGCGCCTCGACAGCACGCTCACTGCACACGCCTGCCCCCGCGATCAGCGTGTCGCGCATGTGCGCGTCAGGAGTGTCTTCAGGAGCTAGCGCGGCCGCGATTCCACCCTGCGCCCACACGGTTGACCCGGAGGACAGCACCCCCTTTGTCACCACCAACACGCGGTCCACCTTGGTGCGCAGTTCTAGTGCGGCAGTCAACCCCGCGACACCGGACCCGATGACAATGACGTCGGCTTCGGTAACCCAGCCCGGCTCGGGCGCAACTAGGCGCCGTGCAAAACTCATCGCCGAAACGCCGGCCAGCCGGTGGTGCGAAACTCACCTATCGGGACGCCCGAGCGCTTGAGGTCGGTGCCGTCAGGCACCTCTCCAGGCTCGCAGCCCACGTTCACAATCTTGTTGTCCGCGTCCACAAAGACCACGGCAGGCTCGTAGTGATGTGCTTCCTCGTCCCCAATCAACCCGTACGCGATAATGATCACCACGTCGCCGGGGTCGATCAAATGCGCAGCCGCGCCGTTAATGCAGATCTGTCCCGTGCCCGGGGCGCCCGGAATCGCATACGTGGTGAGACGGTTGCCATTGGTCACGTCGACCACATCGACTTGCTGGCCGGGCATAAGATCCGCAGCCTCCATGAGCGTTGCATCAATAGTGATCGAGCCGACGTAGTGTAGGTCCGCCTGAGTCACAGTCGCGCGATGAATTTTGCAGATCATCATGGGCCGTTGCAGGGTCTTGAATGTCATGACGTGCTTCCTTTGATCTTGGCTGCCATGTTGTCGATGAGCCGTGTTTCGCCAACGCGGGCAGCGACAGCGAGGATAACGTCGCCCACGTGCCCGCTGGGTACTGCTTCGCTGGTACCGGGGTCGAGCGCCACGAAGTAGTCGAGCTGAACTTGAGGGGCGTCAGCCAGAACCGCGTAGCCCGCCGCAAGCACCTCCCCCACACCGTCGCCCGCTTCGGCACGGCTGACCGCTGCAAGCAGCGCGCCACTGAGGTTGAGCGCGTTCGCGTGGTCCGCCTCCGAAAGGAAGCGGTTGCGGCTCGACAGCGCGAGACCTTCCGCGTTGCGAATGGTAGGCGAGCCCACGATCTCTGAACGGACGTCAAGGTCCCGCACCATCGCCTTGATGGCGATCAGTTGCTGCGCATCCTTCTGGCCAAAAATCGCAAGGTCGGGACGCGTCATGTGCAGCAGTTTGATGACGACGGTCAGCACGCCGTCAAAGTGGCCAGGCCGATGCGCGCCCTCGAACACCTGGCCAATTCGCCCAGCACTCACGCGGACGATTGGATCGCCCCGCGGGTACATGTCGCTCGCGAGCGGTGCGAAGAGCACGTCGACACCCGCGGCCTCGAGCATCTCGACATCCTCGTCCAGCGTGCGCGGATACCGGGCGAGGTCCTCTGGCTGATCGAACTGGAGCGGATTGACGAAGATCGAGACCACAACCTCGTCCGCTGCGGCGCGCGCCGTGCGCACCAGCGATAGGTGGCCTTCGTGCAACGCTCCCATTGTCATGACTACGGCGCGCGAGTGTCCGGCATAGCGCGGACCGATGTCCACAGCTTTTTTTACTACCCTCATGAGTCCCCGCCGAGCGCTTCCATGACTTCACGGTACTGGGCCTCGGACAACCTTCCCGCATCGCACACAAGGCGAGCAGTCGCTCGGGCCATCGCAACATAGGCAGCAAGCGTGGCGGGGTGGGGCGCGAGCGCTTCGACATGGGCCGCCACCGTCCCGGAATCTCCTCGCACCACCGGGCCCGAAAGCATCGTGATGGCTCCGGGCTCCTCGACGGCGGCGCCCTCGATCGAGGCATGAACCACAGGTCCAAGTACACGCCCGGGGTTCTCCACCCCGGCCTTCGCAAGCAAAGCCGCGGCCTGCGAGAACGCCGTGACCGCGTGATTCGCCGCATGTACGAGCGCCGCGTGATAGCTCGGCCGCGCCGCATCGTCCAGAACGAAAGGGGTGCCGCCAATCTCCACGACCAGCGCCTGTCCAATGGGCAGCACCGGCGCGGGCGCCGTGACGGCGAACGCTACGTCCCTGACGCGCATGAGATCCAGCGACGTACCTGTGAAGGTCATGGCGGGGTGTATCGCCAAGCCGATGACCCCAGCCGCAGTAGCCGGCTCGAGTGCCCCGAGCCCATGCAAGCCCGACGTATGGAAGGCGATCTGGCCCGGTCGCCAGGCGCCGACCTTGGCGAGCCCGGCGACAAGGCTCACCAGGGCGTCGTCGGGGACCGCAATTACCACCAGGCCGCAGGACCGGACCACGTGCTCCGGGTCAAGGTGCGCAACGCCGGGCAACAGGGCTTCGATGCGGGTCACGGACTGTTCAGAAACTCCGGAAGCGCCAGTGACGCTGTGCCCGGCCGCCCTCAACGCCGCCCCGATCACGGCACCAACGTGCCCTGCACCCACCACGCCAACATCGAGGCGGCCGGGCCTGGCCGGCTTGGCCGGCACCGGATCGTGCATCGTTCGCTATCCCTCGGCGCCGACGGTGGCCATCCACTGCGCGGGCGTCTGCCGTTCGCGGCCTTCTCGAGCCCGGCGCGCTTGGTCCTCGATGATCGCGCGCGCGTCATCAATGTCCAAGTGCTCTGCCACAGGACGAACCGTCCCGTTGGTCGAGTGCACCGCAAGGGTGGCGAGCCGAAGAGCGCGTTGAAGCGGACCCTGCCGGATCGCGAGGGACTGTGTGCGCTCGTGCGGAACAACGAATACTTCCCGCACGAACAGGCCGCGACGGATGATAAGCGCGCGATCGGTGGCGCGCACACCTCGGTGACGCCACTGCAGCAGGTCGTAAACCCACGAGCGCGGAGGACTGGCCGTGAAACCGTTCTCGCCCCGCTTGCCCGTGAGCGCCGCCGAGATGGTCCCTGCGGGGTCCGGGTCTCCTAGGTCGGGAAGAACTAGCCAAAGCGCATACAGCGCGTCCCTGCGCGGCCCTACGGGTAGCAGGGTTGAGACAGCCGCCTGGTCGTCTTGATAGCCCGCCACGTTGATCGTGACGCGCCACCAGTCGTATTTGCGCCAGAGGAGCGATTGGCGCAGCCGGAGCGCCTGGACCCGGCCGGGAGGAACCGTCTGGCGGCGAGTGTCGAGGAGTCCGTGCTTGAGGCGAATGCCGTCTGCCGCAATGCCAGCCGTAAAGTTGAATCCTGAATTGAGTTGCGCCCATAGTGCGGCCGCTGCCGCAATCAGGCCCCAGGCAGACCCGAGAGCGCCTCCGCCCAAAGCTTCACCCAGTGACAAGTCGTCCGGGAGCGAGAACCCGCCGGCCGTCGCACCTAGCAGGAGCGCGATTCCCACCAGAAGGGGGAGCGACACCAGGATCACAATCGGCCAGGAAAGCAATACGGAGCCGATGAGTCGCCCCGCGGGGACCTTGAATACCTCGCGCTCGGGTGCCGCCTGAGTCGCCACGGCGGCGACCTGGTCGGCTCGACTGAACGGGCTGACCTCCGCGACCACGTCTGCTGGCAGCGTCTCGACGTCAACCGCCGCGGACTCGCCAGCCGTGGCTCGCGACGCGGCGTCGACGGTGCCGACCTTCCGTCCCGCTGCGAGGGCAAGGATCTCGTTGCGCAAAGCCTCAGCGTGCTCGAGCCTCAAGTACTGAAGTTTGATTCCCGATTCCTTGCCACCGGCAACTTCGACTTTGAGTTCTGCGAAGCCGAATATGCGGGCCACGAGGGGTTGCACCACATCGACGGCTTGGAGCCGGTCTAGGCGAGCTTGGCGCTGCTGACGAAACAAGACTCCCTTGCGTTGCTCGACCGCGTCGTCGCTAATGCGGAAGTGATTCATGCGCCATTGAAGTGCACTCAAGCCCGAGATTGCTGCCGCGATCAGCACGAATGCGGCTACTGGGATCCACTCCGGCACGGATTCCTGCAACTGTCGGATCGTCTGGTTCTGGTACGCGAGAAGCGCGCCAACGACGACTAAGCCCTGACCCGCGCCAAGAACCGGCGTGACCCAGTGCAGCCTTGTCCACTCGCGTGGCGCGCTGACTGGTGCTGTCACAGCCCCGCCAACCGCGCTTCGCCGCGAGTCGTCAGCCGATCACGCAGGCGTGCCGCCTCATCAGTAGGCACGCCCGAGATGTGCGCGTCTGTTCCAGGCGAAGCCGTGTGGAGCTGAACTGTCGCAATCCCAAACGCACGGGCGAGCGGTCCAGAAGACACCTCGACATACTGCATGCGCCCATAGGGAACCACGGTCGCGCGGCGGAAGATGCGGCCGCGCTTGACCACGAGGTCGTCCTCTCGCTCGGCCCAGGCGTGCGCTGTGACCTGCCGAGTCCCAACCCACGACACCCACACCGCGATGAGTAGGACCACACCGGGCAAAGTCCAGAGCCAATTACCCGCCTCGTCGCTCGCCCACATTGCAATCGCGCCGGTGATGACGAGCCCGGGTAGCAGTGTGAGCCAGATGATGATAAGCCGCGCGGGGATGAGCCGACGTGAAACGTATGTCCAGTCGGCGCCTTCGGGTTCAAACCATGTCATGTCGCTAGTTTCTCATTCCGTTGCAGGGCTATGCGGACTCGGGCTGAGCTGCGGCGTCGATTCCGTCGCCGCGCTTGGTGCCGCACCAGCGCTCGGCAATCCACCCCGCAACGCTTAGCAGCACAGCGGCGAGCGCGGCGAGCGCCGCGGCGAGGATGACTTCGCGACGCGGCGCGTGGGACCAGTCTGGTAGCAGCGCAACCAGGTGACCAATATAGACCCCGGAGAGCACCGCGCCAGAGTAGGCGGCGGCCTGCGCAAACATCGCGGTCCGCGCCGCCTGGAGCGGATCAAGGTTGGGGCGCTTGCCTTCCTGGAACTGCTTGACCATCCAGCCGAGCGCCAGCGCGCCCGCGCCTGCGATGATCAGAGATGCCGGAACCGTCCACGGCACAGGCAGTGGAGTGGCGCCGCGTCTGAGTAGGAAGAAGTCCACGAGCCAACTGAGGACGCCGACGACCACCGCCGTCCCACCCACGCGGGGCAAGGTCAGACGCTTCACGCTACTGTCCCGCGGGTTCGGCTCCGGCGGACCGCGCGCCACGCCGCAGCGCTGCCGTCGGATCCCACGGATTCGCCGCGACCGTGATGCCGCCTGCGTCCTCGGCAGCCCCAGCGAGGTCAGCGACCTTGCCGCCGCGCGAAGCGCCGCGACCCTTCCCGGGAACGAGTTCCGCAGCTGGCTCCATTGCCGCCCAGGGCATGAGGACGAATGCGCGCTGAAAAGCCCGTGGGTGAGGCAGGACTAGGTCTTCGGTCTTCGCAACCTTATTCGCGTAGTCGATGATGTCGATGTCGAGGGTGCGAGGCCCGTTCTCTAACTGACGCTGGCGCCCGTGAACCACCTCGATTCCCTGGCAGACGTGCAGCAGGCCACGCGGCGAGAGTGCGGTGTTGATGCGCAGGACCGCGTTGTGGAAGTCGGGCTGCTCGGGTCCGCCAACGGGCCTCGTAGTGACCAGTGGCGAGTTGGCGACTACCTCTATCCCGGGGATGCGGTCGAGGTCGTAGATCGCACGCGCAAGCGTGTACTCGGTGTCGCCCTGGTTCCCGCCGATCGCGAGCAGTACCGACACCGGCTGGACAGGGTGCTCGTCGAGGGCATCGCGCGGATCGCCAACGGCGTCCGGCGACATCGGATCATCCGCGAGCCCCGCAGAAGAACCGATGCGGAGGTCCGACCACAGGTCGCCGTGGACGATGTCGCGCCGGATAGTCACCGTGACGTCCTTAAACTCGATTGCTAGCGGCGCCTGCGGCTTATGCACCGTGACGTCGACCGCGTGAACACTATCTAGCTTCAGCACCTCGAGCGCAATGCGGTCTGCCACGGCCTCAATGAGCTCCGCCGGGTCGCCCGCGAGGATCGCACCCGCGACGTCTGCCACCGTCGCGTAGTTGACCGTCTTGTTCAGGTCATCACTGCGGGCGGCGCTACGGGTATCAAGGTGCACCACAACGTCGGCGAGGAAGAGCTGCCCAGCGTCCCTCTCCGATTCTTCGACGCCATGGTTTCCCATGGCGCGAATGCCCTCAACCACAATGGCGTCGAGTTGCACGTTATGGCGGAAGTACGGAGTAACGGACACTGTCATGTCTTCATCCTCACGCCTCTAGGCCCTGGTGCCAAGCAGAAACCACGGTAACCGCGTCTTTTGCCGCGCGCGCATTGTGGGCGCGAACGCCCCAAACTCCCGCGTTTGCAGCCAGTGCGGTGATCGCTGTCGTCGCGTCGTCGCGCGCTTCAGGCCCTTGATCGTCGCGCAGGACCGCCCCGACGAAACGCTTTCGCGACGCCCCCACCAGAATGCGATGGCCCAGCTCCTTGAGCGTGTCGAGGTGCGCGAGCAAGGGCCAGTTGCTTGCGCCGATCTTCGCAAAACCGAGGCCGGGGTCGAGGATGATGCGCTCGGCGTCAACTCCCGCGGCCATGAGCGCGCTGACGCGGCCCGCAAGCTCGCTGCGCACTTCTGCGACCACATCCTGGTAG
This sequence comes from Demequinaceae bacterium, assembly GCA_965250005.1. Taxonomy (GTDB): domain Bacteria; phylum Actinomycetota; class Actinomycetes; order Actinomycetales; family Demequinaceae; genus WTKG01. The sequence continues at coordinate 1,702,890 of OZ252279.1, read as the reverse complement.
ACGTCGTGCGCGTCCATCGTCTCCGAGTGCGAGCGCCAATGCATGGCAACAAAATCGACGTTGGCACCAGCGACCACTGCGCCCATCTCTTGGTCAGCAAGGCCGCCCGAAACATCGTTGATGATGCCCGCGCCCGCGCCAATCGCCGCCTCGGCGGTGGTGGCGCGCATGGTGTCTACGCTCACGCGGATTCCCTCGGTAGCCAGCGCTGCGATCACGGGAATGACGCGCGCGGCCTCGTCTTCGGGCGCCACCCTGCGAGCGCCAGGCCGCGTGGACTCGCCGCCAACATCGACGAGGTCGGCACCTTCTGAACTTAGTGCAATCCCGTGCGCGATTGCCGCGTCAATCGAGTCCCACTTGCCGCCGTCAGAGAACGAATCAGGGGTGACGTTGAGGATGCCCATGACCAACGTCGGAGCCTCGCTCATGCGCACCTCCACTGCGAAATAGGGGGTCAGTTGCCCGAGATGAGGCTCATGGCCTCGGCGCGGGTCGCGGCGTCGCGCATCACTCCGCGCACGGCCGACGTCACGGTCCGTGAACCTGGTTTGCGAACACCGCGCATAGACATGCACAGGTGTTCAGCCTCGATCACCACGATGACGCCGCTCGCACCAAGATGCTCAACTAGTGCGTCTGCGACCTGGGTTGTGAGGCGCTCTTGGACCTGCGGTCGTTTGGCGTACACATCCACCAGGCGCGCCAGTTTGCTCAGGCCTGTAATGCGTCCGTCGGCACCGGGAATGTACGCCACGTGCGCCACCCCGTGAAAGGGCAGCAGGTGATGTTCGCACACCGAGTACACCTCGATGTCCCTGACCAAGATCATCTCGTCGTGACCCAGCTCGAATACTGCGGAGAGCACCTCGGCTGGCTCCTGTGACAGCCCGGCGAACATTTCTTGGTACGCGCGCGCCACCCGCGCAGGGGTGCCCTTGAGTCCATCGCGATCCGGGTCTTCGCCGACGGCGGCGAGGATTTCCGCGACCGCGGCTTCGATGCGCTTCTTGTCTACTTCAGCCATGCGGACAAGCCTAGGCTTTCTTGGCGCGCGCTGCCTTGCGGACGCCCGAGTCCCACACCTTGCGCGCCGGCATTTTCTTGATCTTGGAGAACATTTCGGCAAGGCGGGGAGCGAGTAGCGTTTCTTCTTCGAGAAGTTCCTCGGCGAGCTGGTCGAGCAGCGCGCGATTCCTCGAGAGCGCCTGCGCGGCTTCCCGCATGGCCACGTCCATCAGCTCACGAACCTCGCGGTCGATGGTGCCTGCCACGTCTTCGGAGAAGTCGCGGCCGTGGCCCATATCGCGACCCATAAAGACTTCTCCGGACGCGCTCGCCAGGCGCACTGCGCCCAATTTGGCGCTCATGCCGTATTCCGTAACCATCGTGCGGGCAGTCTCGGTGGCCTGCGTAATGTCGTTCGAGGCACCCGTGGTCGGGTCGCCAAACACTAGTTCCTCGGCCATGCGACCACCCATCGCGTACGCGAGCGAGTCCAGTAGTTCATTGCGGCTCTTGGAGTAGCGATCCTCCGTGGGCATCACCATGGTGTACCCAAGGGCACGCCCACGCGGAAGAATCGTCACCTTGGTCACGGGATCCGTATGGTTCATCGCGGCGGCGACAAGAGCGTGCCCACTCTCGTGATACGCGGTCACCTTCTTGTCGTGCTCGTTCATGACGCGGCTGCGCTTCTGCGGCCCTGCGATCACGCGGTCGATCGCCTCATCGATCGCCGACGCGTCGACAGTTCTCTTGTCGCGGCGCGCGGTGAGTAACGCTGCTTCGTTCAGGACGTTGGCGAGGTCCGCGCCAGTGAAGCCGGGGGTGCGGCGCGCGATGACTTCGAGGTCAACATCCGGCGCAATGGGCTTGCCTTTCGCGTGGACCTCGAGGACCATCTTCCTGCCCCTCAGATCAGGGGCGTCGACTGCCACTTGACGGTCAAATCGCCCCGGCCGCAGCAGCGCGGGGTCGAGAATGTCCGGACGGTTGGTGGCGGCGATCAGGATGACGTTGGTCTTGATGTCAAAGCCGTCCATCTCGACGAGCATCTGGTTGAGAGTCTGCTCGCGCTCGTCGTGCCCGCCGCCCATGCCTGCGCCGCGGTGCCGTCCGACAGCATCAATCTCGTCAACGAAGATGATCGCGGGTGAGTTTTTCTTGGCCTGCTCGAACAGGTCGCGGACGCGACTCGCGCCCACGCCGACGAACATCTCGACAAAGTCAGAGCCAGCTATGGTGAAAAACGGAACTCCCGCTTCGCCCGCAACGGCGCGCGCAAGGAGGGTCTTGCCGGTTCCGGGTGGGCCGTAGAGGAGCACGCCCTTGGGAATCTTCGCGCCGACGGCTTGGAACTTGGCTGGCTTCTCGAGGAACTCCTCGATCTCGCGGAGCTCCTCTACCGCTTCGTCGACACCTGCAACGTCATCGAATTTGACGGTAGGGGTGTCCGGCGTGACGAGCGTGGCTTTGGAGCGACCGAACTGCGCCATGCGCCCGCCACCACCCTGCATGCTCGTCATCAGGAACCAGAAGAGCCCCACGAGCAGAACGATGGGAAGAAAAGCGAAGAGAATAGTGGTCCAGATGCTGCCCTGCGGGACTTCAGCATTCCAGCCAAGTTCAGGCTGGGCAACAGTTATAGCCTCGACGACAGCGGTCCCCTGCGGCGCAATGTAGAAGAACTCCACCTGCTTGCCGTAGTCCTCATGCTCTTCGACGAGCGTGATCTCGACGCGCTGGTCGCCGTCAACAATCTTGACTTGCTCAACATTGCCAGCGGCCAGGATTTCCAAGCCTTCGGACGTATCAATGCGGGTCACGGCGGGTCCGGCGAGAGCGGAGGCAATCCACGCGAAGACGCCCAGCATCACAATTCCGGGCAGGATCCGGCGATAGAAGAGGCGACGATTCATAGTGAGTCAGATTCTACGGGGTGACGCGCAGGCGCCGTGACGCATTCGCCACAGCGCGATGCCCGTTAGGTGTGAACTACTCGTCCCTGCTGTAAACATGCGGCGCCAGCACAGCCACGTACGGCAGAGTGCGGTATCGCTCGGCGTAATCCAGGCCGTAGCCCACAACAAACTTGTTCGGGATGTCGATGCCGACGTACTTCACGTCCACAGAAACCTTGCTGGCGTCGGGTTTGCGGAGCATCGCCGCGACCTCCACGCTCGCCGCGCCGCGCGACCGCAGGTTCGCGAGAAGCCATGACAGCGTGATGCCGGTATCGATGATGTCTTCGACAATTAACACGTGCCTGCCGGTCAAGTCTGCGTCGAGGTCCTTGAGGATGCGCACTACGCCGGAGGACTTGGTGCCCGAGCCGTAAGAGGACACCGCCATCCAGTCCATTTCGACGGCCGGGTCAAGACGCCGCGACAGGTCGGCCATCACCATCACCGCGCCCTTCAGCACTCCAACGAGCAGGAGTTCCTTGCCCTCGTAGTCCGCGCGCACCTGCTCAGCGATGCGATCGAGCGCCTCAGTGAGCTGCGCTTCTGTGGCGACGACCTCGGTGAAATCACTACTCAGGGATGCTTCGCTCACGTGGCGTCTCTTCCGGTCTCGGGCGGGGTGGTGACAATCAGCCTGCCATACTCGCGCCGCGCCTCGTAGCCGCCGGGAAGCGCCACCGGGCCCTGCCCACGGTAGTTCATCACAAGTTGGTCCATTGCGCGCACGTGCGCTTCGGTCATGGGCCCTGCGCCCCGCTTCTCCGCGAGCATTTTGAGCATGCGACTGCGAATGGCATCAGGGAGTTGCGCAAGCATTTCGCATGGCCACTCGTCCGCTGCGGCGGCGTTCTGCGTAGCTGCGCCGAGGCGCGTGCGGGCCTGGCGGTCAAGTTCATCGGCATCTGCCTGGAGCAACGCCGCCGAGCGGGCCAGACCAGGAACAACGCCCGCACCTAAGACGCTTGAAAGCTCCGGCATCACTTTGCCACGCAATGCTGACCGCTTGGGACCGCCATCGGGGTCGTTCGTCGGGTCGTGCCAGGGCATCAATCCAAGCGCCGTGCAGGCTGCGACAGTCTCGCGGCGACGCACGCCCAGCAGCGGCCTGATCACGTTTCCACGGCGTGGCTGAATCCCCGCCAGCGCTCGCGCGCCGGACCCGCGCGCGAGCGCTAACAAAACTGTCTCCGCTTGGTCGTCCATAGTGTGGCCGGTCAGGATTTGGGGATTGAGACCGCCCTCGGCAACAAGCCGTTTCTCAATGGCTCCGTAACGTGCCGTGCGCGCGGCTGCCTCGAGCCCGCCGTCGTGGCCGACGGTAACGCGCTCAACGTGGACGGTTGGAACGCCGGCGAGCCGACATTGGTCTGTGGCGTGCAGCGCCACGCGGCCGCTACCCTTTTGCAGTCCGTGGTCCACCACGATGGCGCCAGCGATGAAACCTGCCTTGCGCGCGATGTAGCCGACGCCAGCGGTAAGCGCGAGCGAGTCGGGCCCCCCGGAACAAGCGACCCAGAGTTGCGTCCCGGGCTCGAGCCCCTCAAGCGCGCTCGCAACGGCAGACCTGATGGCCGCCACCGCTGGATGGGGCCCGGTCATACACCACTCCGGGTCATGCTCCCATTATCCGCACCCGCAGGCCGCGAGCGCACCCACGAATGTATCGATCGCTGCGCGAGGTTTGTCTTGCCCGTAAGGCATGTTGTCCGCGAGGACCGAAAACGCGAGCCACCGACCGTCGGCCGTTACTACCGTTCCCGACAAAGATGTCACGCCGCCAAGACTGCCGGTCTTGGCTCTGACTTGTCCTGCCGTTGCGCCATCAAGTCGATCGTGGATGGTGCCTTGCATCCCGGAAATCGCCAACACCTCGAGCAAGTCGTCCAACTGGGCGTCGCGAGCGAAAAAGGCGATCGCTTCAGTAAGTGCCGCGGGCGGAATCCGCGAGTAGCGAGAGAATCCCGAGCCGTCGTCGAGTATCACGCCGCCAAGTGCGAGGCCTGCGCCGCGCGCCTGCCGCAAGACCTCGGCCGTACCGTTCGCAATAGTCCCGGCTTTGCCTTCGTGGATTGCGAGCACCATGACGACTAACTCGGCAATCGTGTTGTCCGAGTATCGAAGCATGTGCGCGAGCACCTCGATCATGGGCGCACCGTCTACCGCAGCGAGCTCGACGGATCCCGCGGGCGCGGCAGCGCGCGATGTCGACGTCACGGTAATGCCCTGCTCCGCGAGGCGCTCGACGAACACCCCTAGCGCGTGAAGGCTCGGGTCGTCCCACCGAGGCGGGTAGGGTTCGTTGCTCGTCCTCCCCACATTCACGGCCAGCCCCGTCACCGGCGCAGCGTACCCATTTGAAATCGCGGAGGACGGCCAGTGAATGGGCTGGGCAGGACCCGCGAACGCAGAATCGTCGAGGCTGAGCGTCACAGTGGTGACGCCTGCGTCGGCAAGTGCCACCACCGTCAGGTCGGCCAAATCGCCCAGCCCTGCGTAACCGTTGGCTCCCGGCGATGTGCCGTTGTGTCCAGATGCTGCCGCGAGCAGCATGTCGCCACGCGAGAGCAGCGTGAGCCTCGTCGCCCCCGAATCGGCCGGGCTGCCCGCCCACATGACAGATGTGCGCAGTTGGAGGTCCGGGCCAACCCCCAGGTATACGCCCGCTGCGGTCAGTAGCTTGACGTTCGAAGCAGGGACCTGAGCGTCGTCAGCGCGCACGTCGGCCAGGACCTCACCCGTCGCAATATCAACCACAGAAATACCCGTGGACCAGCCCGTACGGGAATCCGCGAGCAAAGCTTCCGCGAGCGCTTGGACCTTGGCGCCGCTGGGGATGGGCGCGGTGGAATCAACGGCCAGTTTGGGCAGTGCGGGAAGAGCGATGGCGCTTACAGAAGCCGCCACAGGGCGCGGGGCGGGTGGCACGTGCGCGGGCTGCGACGTGACCCATCCAGGGACGACGTCGGCGGCGTCGGCGACGGCATAGCCGCCCGCGCTCACCAGCAACGCGCCACCCGAAATTGCAGCCCACACCGTGATTCGCACTCGCGCCCCTTTCTCATACGCCACACTAGTGACTAGGAATCGCCAACATGAGGACGGGCATGGAATTCGACGTAACTATTGAAATCCCCAAGGGAAGCCGAAACAAGTACGAAGTTGACCACGAAAGTGGCCGCATCATGCTTGACCGTATGTTGTTTACGTCCACCCGGTACCCCGACGACTACGGGTTTGTCGACGGCACCCTTGGGCAAGACGGCGACCCGCTGGACGTGCTCGTCCTGCTCGAAGAACCCACGTTTCCCGGCTGCCTGATTCGGTGCCGCGCGCTTGGGATGTTCCGCATGCGCGACGAGGCTGGCGGGGACGACAAGGTCATCAGTGTGCCCGTCGGGGACCAGCGCGCTGCGTGGCGCCGCGAGCTGACTGACATCAGCGAATTCCACCGGCTTGAGGTTCAGCACTTCTTCGAGGTCTACAAAGAACTTGAACCTGGCAAATCTGTCGAAGGTGCCCACTGGGTTGGCCGCGACGAGGCCGAGGCCGAGATCACTGCGTCATTTGCGCGAGCCAAGGGCACACCGTTCGAGGCGGGCGCTGGTCACTAGCGCCGCAGGGCGGGCTGGGGCGGTAAACAGGAAAAGCCCCGCCCGACGCTGAGGGTCGACGAGCGGGGCAGCTTGGGTTCCTATCTAGACGCGCCCCATGTAGGGCATCAAGTCGCCGAGGTGCCAATTGCGCCAGTCGCGCGTGTGGATACCGGAAGATGGGCTACCGCCCTCGATGATTTGGTTGCCGCCTAGGTACATAGCGACGTGGTACATGTAGTTCGGGTTGGCGTTGGTGCCCCAGAACATCAGGTCGCCGCGAGCGCGTGACGCGTAGGAAACGTGCGCGACAGCAGGGTACTGCGTTCGCGACGTACGCGGAATTGAGACTCCGGCGTACGCCCACGCCGTCGACGTGAGCCCCGAGCAGTCGTATGCGTCCGGGCCTGTCGCCCCGCTCTGGTACTTCTTACCGTTCTGCGCGTACGCGAAGTCGGCCGCCAAGTTTGCCTGCGCCCAGGTTGCGCGGATGGGAACCGAATCCGATGTCGGATTGCCGCGACTGGCGAGCGACGTGCTCGTCGGCGAGGGTGCTGGAGCGGGGGCCTGCTCCGGATCAGGATCCGGTTCCGGTTCAGGGGCGGGCTCTGGCTCAGTGGCGGGCTCTGTGCCAGACGTTGGGTCGGGCTCCGGTTCTGGTGGCGGGTTCTGCGCGGCCTCGGCTGCGGCTTCAGCGGCCTTACGTTCCTCTTCCTGCTCGCGCAGAGCCGCCTCAGCAGCGGCTTCGGCAGCCTTGCGTGCATCTTCTTGCTCGCGCAGAGCCGCCTCGTCGGCGGCCTGAATCCGCGCTTGCGCAGCCGCGAGCTCGCGAGCGATACGCTCGTCCTCAAGTCCCGCCTGACGCTGCTGCTCAAGTTCCACCGACGTCTTTCGCAGAGAGGCGAGTTTGCTAATGAGGTCAACGCGGGTGGCCTCGGCTTCGGCGACCGCGACCTTCGAGGCAGCGTAGATCGCCTGCGCAGCCTGGTAGGCATCCCGTGCTACGGCTTCAGCGCTCGACGCTGCATCGGCAGCACCCTGCGCATACTCGCGCATGATTTGAGCGACCAGGTCTGCCGCACGCACCTGCTCGACGACCACTTGCGCATCGGTCGAGGCCCGGTCTTGCGCTTCTACCCGCGCCACGACATCTTCAAATCCCTCCGCCGACACGAGCGCCTCGAGTGATCCAAGCGCGTTTCCATCTCGGTAAGCCGCCATGGCCAGCACCGCGAGCCGACCACGAGCAGCATCAAGTCCCTTGTCCGCCTCGTCGGCACGGTTGTTAGCGGCAAACAGTTGCCGCTGAGCTTCAACGTTCGCCCACTGCGCCTCGGAGTATTCTTCCTCGGCCGTACGCCTGGCGACATCAGCAAGGTATAGAGCCTCGTTCAGCTGAACTATCGCCGCGTCAAGCTGAGCTACAGACGATGCGGCATCGGCAGCCGCCGCCTTGGCCCGCGCTACCTCGCTGGCGCCTGGGTAATCTGCCGCGTCGGCGGGCGCGCCGGGAGCGTAGGCGCCGTAACTCGTTAACAACAGTAGAGTCGCCGCGATGGCCGCAACGCGCTGACGCGCCGAGAGCCCCCTGCTGGCCACAACCGCAAACCCGTCGCCGAGAGTCTTCCTTTTCATGTCCCTGTCACCTTCGTCACCACGCACTCCCGAAGCTCGGATGTGCCGTGCTGAACACCACTCCTCAGCTAGCAATGTCCCTATCTTGATGCTAGGTCAACGCCCAAGCAATGAACACGGCTCCCGTGTGAGATTCGTCTCAAGGTCGACTGGTGCCCGGTGTGGCTGACGCTAACCCGCACCTACTTATCGGCACAGGCTCGAATCTCGGCTTGCGCCGCTATGGCCGTCCCATATATGGCATGAGGTCCCCGAGGTGCCAGTTGCGCCAGTCCCGGGTGTGAATACCCGACCTGGGCGTCCCTCCCTCGACAATTCGATTGCTTCCGATGTACATCGCGACGTGATACATGCGGCTCGAGTTTGCGCCCGAACCCCAAAACATGAGGTCGCCAGGCCTGGCAGCAGCGTAGGTAACGTGTCCCACCGCCGGGTACTGCGTTCGCGAAGTCCTCGGGATCCGCACGCCCGCATATGCCCACGCAGTCGACGTCAGTCCCGAGCAATCATAGGCATCGGGGCCCGTCGCGCCGCTCCGGTATTTCTTTCCTACTTGCGCGAGGGCAAAGTTCATTGCCTGGACTCCCTGCGCCGATGTGCTCACCGAGCGCCCGCCAGCCGAAGACACCGTGCTCGTCGCGCCGCCCGAAAGCAGCCGCAAACGTGCCTCCGCGGCGCGGCGTGACGCTGCCGCACGTGACTGGCGGAGACCCTCCAAACGCGCGCGCTCAAGCGACGCCGACGTTTTGCGGAGCTGCGCGAGCTTGTCGACCAGCTGAATCCGAGTCGCCTCGGCCTCCGCCGCCGCGGTCTTGGCCGCGGCGTACGCGACCTGCGCAGCCTCAAACGCTTCGCGTGCAGCGGTTTCGGCCGCCACCGCGGCTTTGGCAGCTCCGTGCGCATACTCACGCATTGTCTGGGCAACAATGTCGGAAGCGCGCACCTGCTCTATAACAACCTGCGCATCTGTCGAGGCCCGGTCCGCGGCTTCAACGCGCGCGATGACGTCCGCGAACCCGTCAGCGCTCACGAGCGCCTCAAGAGAGCCAAAACTCGATCCGTCGCGGTAGGCCGCCATAGCCAACACCGCGAGGTCGCCGCGCGCGGAGTCGAGCACTCTGTCCGCTTCGTCGGCGCGATTGTTCGCCGCGAACAACTGCCGCTGCGCCTCAACGTTTGCCCATTGAGCCTCGGAATAGTCCTCCTCGGCCTCGCGCCTGGCAACGTCGGCAAGGTAGATCGCTTGATTTAGTTCGACGATTGCGGCGTCAAGCTGCTTGACTGAAGACTTCGCGTTGTTGACTGCGGCTTTGGCGCGCGCTACTTCAGCCGCGCCCGGATAGTTGTACGCGTCCGCAGGAGCTCCTGGTGCGTAGACCACATAACTCGTGACAAGTAGCGCGATTGCCGCCACCATGGCGGCGCGCTGCCGCAGCGTGAGTCCGCTCGTCTTCGCGCTGGCAAACACGGCGCCAATTGCTGTCCGTTTCATGTTCCCGTCACTTTCGTCACCATGCGACATCGCTTCCCAATGTCGCTGTGCCGAACACCGCTCCCCAGTTAACAATGTCCCTCCTTCGAGGCTAAGCGACCGATTTGTACCTTAGGGCGCTGGGCTTGTGAGATTTGTCTCACGGTCCCCTGGCGCCGGAACTACAATCACCAGCGCGAAAGCCCCGTCGCGTCGCGGCCGGGAGCCCGCCACGCACGGGTGGCTTGCGTAGCTCGCAGTGGCCTAGGGTTGAACCCGAAATGGACGACGACGGTATCGAGACAGACGCATGGGCAGCCGACACGGGGCCCTCTCGTGTCGCGCCCATCCCCACCTCTGCCGCGTGGCGCGAGGGCGATGACCCTGGCCGTCGCCAATTCGCGGATATCGGCGACCTCGAACTCGAGGCCGACTCCACGGGCGTTCTGCCCGATGTGCGCGTCGCATACGAAACCTGGGGCGAACTGAACGACGCTGGCGACAATGCGATCTACGTGGCTCACGCCCTCACGGGTGACTCCCACGCCACCGGCGCCGCCGGCGCTGGCCACCACACTGGCGGCTGGTGGAACGGCATGGTCGGTCCGGGCAAGCCCGTTGACACTGACCGCTATTACGTCGTGTGCGCGAACCTGCTCGGGGGATGTCAGGGAACCACGGGCCCCGCATCGGCGCATCCCAAAGACGGCAAACCGTGGGGATCGCGGTTTCCCTACCTCACCTTGCGCGACATGGTCTCTGCCGAAATCGCGCTGACTGATCACCTGGGCGTCGATTCGTGGAAGGCAATGACCGGGCCATCCATGGGCGGCATGCGCGCTGTCGAATGGACCGTAATGGCCCCGGGCCGCGTGCGCGGCATCGCTCCGGTGGGCGCCACGCCAGCGGCGACGGCGGAGCAGCTCGCGTGGTCAACGGCGCAGGTTGCCGCGATCAAAGCAGACCCCAAGTTCCGCGATGGCGACTACTACGGTGCCGCCGACGGCGACGGCCCACACGTGGGCATCGGCATCGCGCGCATGATCGCGCACACTACGTACCGATCCGAGGGTGAGCTAGCGTCGCGGTTCGGCCGGTCCTACCAGGGCGAAGAGAACCCGATCGGTGGTGGTGGTCGCTTTGCGGTGCAGTCCTACCTCGAGCACCACGCGCGTAAGCTCGCGCTGAGGTTCGACGCAAACACATACATTCGCCTCGCGCAGGCGATTCAGTCGCACGACGTTGGACGCGGGCGAGGCGGCATCGAGAAGGCCCTCGCGAAGGTGGACACTCCGGCGCTTGTCGTCGCAGTGGACTCGGATCGCCTCTACCCGGTCAAAAACTCCGAGCTGCTCGACTCGCTCCTGAGCGGGTCGCACGGCGTCAAACTAGTGCATTCGGGCGTGGGCCACGACGGCTTCCTCGTCGAGTCCGGGCAACTCAACGCGCTGGTCTCCGAATTCATTGAGGGCCTCGACTAGTCATCCGCAAACCGGGCGGGTAGTTACTTGCCCGTGAGCCTGCCGCGCAGCAGCTGCGCTAGGTGTTGACCCTTGACGTCGGCAAGGTCCTCCACTTGGGTGCGGCACGAGATTCCATCGGCCAAGTAGATCGCGTCCACGGGCGCCTTGCGAAGCTTTGGTAACAACGAGTTCTCCGCAACCTTCACGGACGTTTCGTAGTGCCCGCGTTCGGTACCCCAGTTGCCCGCAAGCCCGCAGCATCCGGCCGCTTCGGTTACGGCGGCGCCGGCCGCGGCAAGGACCTCCCGGTCCGCCGTGTACCCCATGACCGAGTATTGGTGGCAATGCGGCTGCACGACAGTAGTCACGTCGGCCAGCGATGGCACCGCCCAGCCTTCGCGCGGGCCAACAGGCGCTCGGCCCGTCAGAACCTCGGCGAGCGTGAATACGCCACTCGCCACGGCATGGGCACGCGGGTCGTTCGGCAGCAGTTCGACCAGGTCGCTCCGCAACGCCGCCGTGCACGATGGTTCTATGCCCACGATCGGAATCGAGTTGATCGCGAACGGTCCGAGCACGCCCAGCAGGCCGTCGAGCCGCTTGCGCGCGAGGTCGAGCTGACCCGTCGAGATGTACGAGACGCCACAGCAGGCGGCGCCGCCAGCGACGATCACCTCGATTCCCGCGTCCTCGAGGACCGCGATGATCGCGTCGGGGATATCCGGGTCAAGATTGTCCGTGAAGGAGTCGGCCCAGAGCACCACGCTCCGAGCCCCTGTCGCCGCTTCCGGCGGGCCGTCCGCTACTCTCGCGCGCGCGGCCGCTGACTTACGAAACGGGGTCGTCGCGAAAACGGGGAGCGTTCGTCGCGTATCCATCCCCGCGACCCAGACCGCCGTCTTCGCGATCCAGCGCGGCTTGAGGAGAGCGTTCACGAGCCGGGGTGCAAGCCCGATCAGGTGTAGCCATCCGGGGAGGCGGCCAATCGTGTAGTGCGTGATGGGGCGCAAGCGGCGGCGGTACTTCCGGTGGAGAACTTCGGATTTGTACGCGGCCATGTCGACGCCGGACGGGCATTCACTTGAGCACGCCTTGCAACTCAAGCAGAGGTCAAGAGACTCCGCCACCTCGCGCGAGGTCAGGCCCTTGATCAGCGCGCCGTTGATGGCTTCCTGCAGCACCCGTGCGCGTCCGCGCGTGACGTCCTTCTCGTCGTCCGTTGCGGCGTAGCTGGGGCACATGAAACCGTTGCCGTATTGGATCGCCTCGCCGCGGCAAGAACCGACGCCGGTGCACCGGTGCACGGCCTCGGACAGGTCGCCGTGATCGTGCCCGAAAGCGAAGCCGCCCGCACGCGGAACCGCGGGCGCCGCGGGGCGCCGCAGGTCCGCATCCAGCGGAGCAGGGTCAACCATGACGCCGGGGTTCATCACGTTCTTCGGGTCAAACAGGTGCTTGACCTGCCCGAATGCCGCGATCGACTCTTCCGAGTACATGATCTTGAGGAGCTCGCTGCGCGCGCGCCCGTCACCGTGCTCTCCCGACAGCGAGCCACCGTACTTCATCACCAAGTCGGCTCCCTCCTCGGCAAATTCGCGCAGTGCACTGCCATCGTCGCGTAGCGGGATGTCCACGCGCACGTGCACGCACCCGTCGCCAAAGTGCCCGAACGGCTGGCCCACCACGCCATGCTTGTCCATGAGCGCGTCAAAATCGCGAAGATAGTCGCCCAGGTGCTCAGGCGGGACCGCGGCGTCCTCCCAGCCGGGCCAGGACTCGGCGTTGTCGGCAGACCGGCCCGCGAGTCCGGCACCGGCCGCGCGGATGCTCCACAGCGCCTTGGCCTCGCGCGGATCGTCTACTTGGCGGCGGCCGACGCTCTGCGAATCTCGGATGATCGCTTCGAGCGTCGCCTCCGCCTGATCCCTTGTTTCGGCGCCCACCTCAACGAACAGCCACCCAGCGCCCGCAGGTAATTCTGGAACGTGCTGGTCGCCGGGCGCGCGGCGAATGCGCTCGACAAGACGAGCGTCGAGTCCCTCGAGCGCGTGAGGGCCGTGTGCCATGATCGGCACCACTGCATCGGCCGCGGAGGGCATGTCCTCGTAACCGAGAACCGCCATCAGTCGCACTTGCGCAATGTCCTTGAGCGCAACTTCAGCCTCCACAACTGTCGCGAGAGTTCCTTCGCTTCCGACCAGGAATCGCGCGAGGCTGTTGCCATTCTCCGGGAGCAGATGCTCGAACGAGTAACCCGAGACCTGGCGGCTAAAGCGCCCGAAGTCCGTCCTGAAGAGCGCGAGGTTGGCCGCGACAAACGCCTCGAGGCCCGGAATTACCGCCAGATCATCTGCGGCCAAGAATCTCCGGCCCGTTCCGTCCACCGCGTCGAGCGACACGACATTGTCAGACGTCTTGCCGTACGCGACCGCGTGCGGCCCGCAGGCATTGTTGCCGATCATGCCGCCCAGCGTCGCCCGAGTGCCGGTGGAAGGGTCCGGCCCAAACCGCAGTCCGTGTTGGCTCGCGTTCCACTGGAGTTGAGCGAGCACAGCGCCGGGCTGCACGCGCGCGGTCTTCGCGTCGGCGTCAATCGAGAGCACCTTGTTCATGTGGCGCGAGGTGTCGATCACCAAACCAGGGCCAATCGCGTTGCCCGCAACTGACGTACCTCCGCCGCGCATCGTCACCGGCACCTGGTGTTCACGCGCTACGGCAAGCGCCGCAATCAGATCGTCAGCATCGCGTGGCATCGCCACAACCTGAGGCACCACTCGATAGTTCGAGGCGTCCGTTGAGTACTCGGCGCGGCGGCGCTTCGAGCCATCGACCTCGCCGTCGATCGCCTCGCGAAGCGCGGCCGCGAACTCGCGGGTGGCGGAGACAGTTGCGGTCATTCGCTCATCATCTCAGAATCACGAACTCGCGCGGACGACCTACGTCCGGGGCATCGGAGCCGCCTGAGGGAATCGAACCCGCAATCTTCTCATTGCGAGGAATCGTGCAACTTCTGCACCACCGACCGCAAACGAACGCTCAGTTTGCCGTCACGCAGCGCGACCTATGGGACGCACTGCCACCGGACCGGCCCGGGTGGGTTGTAGCAAGTCGCAGTCCAATCAGCAGGCACACCCCATGTATCAATCATGACGTGCGCGTCAACTACGCGCCGGCCGTTGTAGCGATCCGTCACGATGGTGCACGGGGAGGGGCCGCACGTGGCCGTTCCCTCGCCAATAATGCTGCCATTGTTGTGCTCAACCGCAACAAAGAACTCGAGGCCGTTACACGCGGATCCGTATCCGCTTACGACCGCCGATCTCTGGGGACCGGCGGGGCCAGCCGCCTCCACTGTGACGCTGAGCACGCCGTCGTCACAACGCGTTTCCTTCTCTACCTGGAGATCGTTTGACGTGACACTGAGTTGCGTCGCGGACGCCACGGCGATCGCAGCGATGCCTAGTGCGAGCACGCCTAGGACTACCGACCTCCTCAATCGAGGACCGTGGCGGGTTGATGTCTTGCTCAAGGCGTATCCTCCACCCCCAGCGTACGCTACGCGTGTTTCGCGTGTGTGGGGGCCGTCGGCTCCCGCGTGCACCAGGCAGAAAGCCCCGGTCACAAATGACCGGGGCAGACGGAGCCGCCTGTGGGAATCGAACCCACGACCTTCTCATTACGAGTGAGACGCTCTGCCGACTGAGCTAAGGCGGCGTGCTCGCGACGTGCGCGATAACGAGGCAAGAGTCTATCCGGTCAGCACTGCTTTCCAGAATCGGGGACAATATCATCCACAAAGTAGGCGTCAACTGCGTCGACAATGCAGTCATTCGAGCGGCCGTAGGCCGTGTGTCCCTCGCCGTCGTAGACCAGGAGCGAGCCGTTCGGAAGTCGTTCCGAGAGGGATTCAGCCCACTCAATCGGCGTTGCCGGGTCGCCAGTCGTGCCAATGATCAGAATGGGGCCCGCCATTGTCGCCGGCGTGATGTCATCGATGATCTCTTTCGCCGTCCATGGCCAGCCATCGCAGCCGACAGTGCCCGAGAACCACCATCCAAAGGTGGGTGAACTCTTGTTCGAATCACGCTGATACGCGCGGAGTTCCTCGATGGTCCAGGCAGGCTGATCGGGCTCGTCGAGGCAACTGATCGCGTTGAAAGCTTCGGTGGAATTGGTCAAGTATTCGCCAGCAGTGTTGCGGTCCAGATAGAAGTTCGCCAGCTGGAGGAAGTCCCTGCCGGTTCCTGAATTGATGGTCTCGTCAAGCGCCTCAGACAGGTACGGCCAGCTGGCTTCGTCGTAGAGCGTCACGACAATGCCGTAAATCATGAGAGTGCCGTTGAGGTCTTCGCCGTCCGTCGGAATTCCCTGGTCGCGCGCCTCGATGATGACGTCTCGGATGAGGCGCTTGGACAGAGTGGGGTCGCTAGGAAGCGGGCACTCGTCGCCGCTGATGCAGTCGGCAATGTAGTTCTCGAGGGCTAGTTCGAAGCCAGAAGCTTGTGTCTCGGAAAGCTCCTCAGGCGGCAGCAGGAAGTCCACGGCGCCGTCGAGTACCAGGTGACCCACATTCTGGGGATACAGAACTGCATACGTCGCGCCCAACTGTGAGCCGTAGGAGAATCCAAGGTAGTGCAGCTCTTCGTCGCCGACAAGAGCGCGGATCACATCCATGTCCCGCGCAGCCGACGCGGTGTCAACGTTTGCGATAAGGGGCCCTGTGAGCTCTCGGCACCGCGAGGCGAACGCTTCGTTGGTAGCAATCTGCTGGTCGATCTCCGCTGACGTCGTGGCGAAACTGTCCGATAGGAAGAACGCGTTCAGTTCGTCCGCGTCGCCACAATTGACCGGCGACGACTGGCCGACGCCGCGCGGGTCGAAGCCCACGATGTCGTAATGCTCCAGCAACCGCTCGCCAGCGAACGACGAAAAATACTCGGTGAGTTCAAGTCCCGAGCCCCCAGGTCCGCCGGGATTGATCACAACGGTACCGAGCCGATTGCCTTGGTCGCCTGCGCGAAACCGATTGATCGCGAGCGTGATGGTCTGCCCATTCGGGTTCGACCAATCGAGCGGCACCACGATGGTGGAGCACTCCAAAGCACCGCATTCGCTCCACTCCACTGTCTGCCCGTACACGCGTGAAGTGTCCGGGTCGCCACCGGTCTCTTCCATGTCTCCCCCAGGCCACGGGAGGGCGTCGTCGGGAGACACCTGTTCCAGGCTGGGCAGGCACGCAGAAAGCAAAAGGGCGGCGCCTAATGTGAACGCGAGCGCGGCAGTGCGGCGGTGGGGACTCATGGCTCTACGCTAACTGACGTAGTGCGGGCACGGGACGTAGAGCGAGCGCCATGGCCTCGAGTGCGAGGACTGGCGCGACGTTTCCTGCGAGCCTCTCGCGGGCCGTTCCGATTGCATCCATGCGCGCGACGGTGTGCGCGAGCGTTGACTGGGCAGCGAGTGCCTGCACGTGACCGCTGTGCGATTCATTGACGAGCGGGACGTCTGCACCGATCTGCATTGCAGCGACATCTCGGTAGAGCGACAGCAAGTCCAGCAGCGCCCTATCAACCACGTCGCGCTTATGTCGGGTCGCACGACGCTTCTGGTCTTCCTCAAGCTGTCGCACTTGTGCGCGAAGCGTTGGCGGGAGTCGCCCGCCTTCCGCCACCCCGAGGACAGCCAACAGCGAAGCTTTCTCCGTCGCATCACGCTCCTCTGTCGCGGCTTTCGCATCTTTCTCGGCCACACTCGCGAGGTCTGCTGCGGCAAGGATCGCGTCACCGACGCCGCGGATCTCGGTGGCGAGCGCAAGCACCTGGGACCGCCGGGCGCGCGCCTCGGGAACTCTTGCGAGCCTGCGAGCCACTCCTATGTGGCTCTGCGCGGCGAGCGCGCACTCGATGGCGAGATCCGGGTCTACCCCGTCACGCTCGACAAGCAGCTGCGCCACCACCTGCGCGTCGGGAATGTGCAAGGCGACGGGGCGGCATCGCGATCGGATGGTGATAGTGACGTCTTGTGCGCTAGGCGCGCACAGCACCCAGACCGTGCGCGGAGGTGGTTCTTCGATGGACTTGAGGAGCACGTTCGAGGTCCGCTCGGTCATGCGATCGGCGTCTTCGATTACGATAACTCGCCATCGCCCGTCGCTTGGGGCGCTCTGAGCCGCGCTCACGAGTGCGCGCACCTCGTCCACGGAGATGGTGACTTTGTCCGTAGCCACGAGTGTGACGTCGGGGTGCGCGCCATCGATCGCGGTGACGCAGGCGCGACACTGCGCGCAACCACCCAGTTTGCACTGCAGGGCAGCGGCAAACGCGCGTGCGGCAATGGAGCGCCCCGATCCCGGCGGGCCGATAATGAGCCAGGCATGGGTCATCGCCGTCGGGTCAGCGACTGCAGCGCGCAGCGGAGCGACAGCGTCACCCTGGCCCACCACTTGGTCCCAGACACTCATGCGCTACTGCTCGTCACCGTGAGCACTGAGTGCTGCGGCGACCGCGGCGCGCACATCGACCTGAACGTCGGCCACGTCGCGCGCGGCATCAATGACGGCGTATCGATCGGGATCCGCGCCCGCGAGCGCGAGGTAGTTGGCGCGGATCTGAGCGGCGTGCTGGGCGGTCTCGGCCTCGACCCTGTCTAGATTTCGGTCCATTCGGTGCTCGGCGGGTGCCATGTCGAGCAGCACGGTGAGGTCCGGAACAAGTCCCTCTGTCGCCCATCGAGAGATTTCCCCGATCTGGTCCCCTAGTCCGCGCGCGCCGCCTTGGTAGACGATTGACGAATCGACGTAGCGATCCTGGAGCACGATATCGCCTCGCTCAAGCGCGGGCCTCACCTTTGTGGCGATGTGGTGGGCGCGGTCCGCAGCGTAAAGCAGGGCCTCGGCACGCGGCGCCACGTGGCCCCCGTGCATGATCGCCTGGCGAAGCTCGATCCCCAGTTCTGTTCCTCCGGGTTCGCAGGTTTCGACTACCTGGCGCGCGCCGCCGTCGGCACCCCGAAGCCATTCGACGAGGAGGGTCTGCTGAGTCGATTTGCCGACGCCGTCGCCTCCTTCGACAACAACAAAGAGTCCGCGCGAGGTCATGCCCCTACGCTACCGGCACGGTGCGACGATTCCCGCGCGGCCTGGCCCCTACTCGCCCGGAAACACGACGCCAATGTGTGCGCGGACCTCATCCATCGTGCGCATGATCGCTACGGTATCCTCGCGCGTGAGAACGTCGGATTGTGTGGACTTGACGGCGATTCGGCGAGCGACTTCGGCTGCCTCGTACTGGAGCCAGTTTTCTGCCCGGCCGTCAATCTCGCGCGACTCTCCGGTTTGCAGAATCACGCGGTAAGACGTGGGTACGGGGAAACCGCCGTCGATCTCGATGCGACCCTTGGTTCCCGCGATGACCGCGCGGCATGGGGTACGTGCCCACATAGTTGTGTGGAGCACTGCCTGCCCCTCATCGCCATAGTCGAGCACCATTGCCACTTGGCCGTCTACGCCCTCGTCGGTGAGTTGACCCACCGCGGTCACGGTGTTGGGCACACCCAGAATGTAGTGCGCAAACGAGATCGCATACACGCCCAGATCTAGGAGCGCGCCGCCCGCGAGTTCGCGGTCCTTCATGCGCGCCACGTGGGCGATGGGCTGGCCGAGATCCGCCTCAACCAAGATCACTCGACCAATCTCGCCGCTGTCCACTACGCGCTTGATCCCCTGCATGGACGGCAGGAACCGCGTCAACATCGCCTCCATACAGAAGACCCCGGCCTCTTCGGCCGCATCAAACACAGCGTTCGCCTCGCGGGCGTTGCGCGTAAACGACTTCTCGACCAGAATGTGCTTGCCTCCGGCGATGGCAATCAACGCATGATCGTGGTGGTGGCTGTGCGGGGTCGCCACGTAAATCGCGTCAATGTCCGAGTCTGCCGCGAGTTCCTCGTACGAGCCGTGGGCCTTCTCCGCTCCAAACTCCTGGGAAAAAGCCTCGGCGCGCGCAAGTTCGCGTGCGCCCACTGCCGCGAGGGTTGATTGGGTGTGATTGGTGATCGCGTCGGCAAATGTGCGGGCGATTGCGCCTGCTCCGAGAATCCCCCAGCGAATGGCGGGCGCGTACATGGGCTCCGGCATTTTCTGAGTCACAGCACCACGCTACCTCTGGGCGCACACAGACCGCTTCGCGCCCTACGGCGCCGCGATCTGAGCGACCAAAAGAATGGTGTTGTCGGTCTCCAAGTCACCTCCCCAGATCAGATTCGCTGAGGCATCCCACGAGATTTTGTCATAGCCGTCCTTGGGTCCAACGGCGCCCTCGCTCCACAATGTTGCAGCATCCCAGCCCGACGTGTCGAATCCCCGTTGGTCCCAGTCTGCTGGCGTAGCGGTCGTGGAAAACTCACAGTCCACCGTGGGGTTGCCGGACTTCTCGCACGATTTGTCGAGAGGCGCTGCGTGCGTGACGAGCACCTGCCACGCGCCATCGCTCGCCGCGATCACATCGCCCGTAGCGAGGTCAACGATCTGGAAGATGATGCCGCCGTCACCCATTTGCTGACGGTCGGTACCGATGTACTCGAGTCCCGTGTCGTCCTCCTTGAAATCCTTGGCCACGAAGGCCACCGTGAGCGGGTACCTAGCATCGAACGTGAACGACTCGGCGTTGAACGACCGCTCGGTGGTGATCGAAACTGAGTCCTCTCCGACGCGTTCGCCGTTGACGCTCACGGAAAACCAGTTGTCCGCCCAGACGTCGACGCGGAATGCTTGCTCGCCGTTCGAGGAGGCGTCCGTATCGGAGGGGGCGTCGGCAGCACCGCCACCCGTCGGTTGAACTGTGCCATCCGTCACGCTCGCGCAACCGGTAAGAATCAACGCCAACGCGGTGGCTGCGCCGATGAAATGTGCGTCGGGCATGAGGTCTCCTTGCTAGCTGTGGCAGTACTCGAGCACGCGGCCCGAGGCGAATTCCATGACGTGGCAGTCGCCGTCCGTCGAGTACCCGATGATTCCGCCGAGCTCGGTGTGGCTGAAGCCGCCGGTGTATACGTCGCTACCGGAGGTCCGGGGGCCTTCATCAAATCCGCCGATCAGGCAGTTAGTAACGTAGGGATATGCAGCGGTGAACGCGTAGTGCACTTCCCCGTCGGGCGACACATAGCCGCCGCACGAGTTGTACGCCGTCGAGCCTTCGATCGGCTCAGCATAGATCGCCACGCCATCCATCATGAACCCGGCTATCGCGTCGGCACTCAGCGTCTCAAGCAGGCACGTGGGCGCGGAGTGGTAGTGGTAGTCGTTCCCGCGACCCGTGTGCCCGCCGCAATCGTCCATTTCCCCAGCGACCACCGGGTCGCGCACGCACTCGCCCTGTGCCTCGTACTCTCCCAAGAGCTCGATGTCGAGGCACTCGGCGCTGCCCAGTTTGCCGGGTGACTGCGGAAGGAAGATTGGGACGCCATTCGCGGCGACGCCAGCCGCGTTGCGAACAATGATCACGGGGTTCTCAAGCAAGCTGGGCCACAACGGTAACTCGAACGCGTTGTCGCCCGTGTAATCCTGTGCCTCGGGCCACTGGCCGTTCCATCCGCCTTCGTCGACTCCCACCATGACGAGGTGGTACGGAAGCCCATCAGACTCGATCACCAGTAGCTCGTCCGTGCAGAACGACGTCGCATGGTCGACGGCTTCGAAGCACTCGGTGTTGTCGCCGTGCGTAGTCTCGTCGTGTTCGTCGACGGTGGCTACCGCATCAGTTCCCGTCGGCTCGGACGCTGACGCGGCGGACTGGACTGCGCCGCAACCTGCGGCAAAAACGACCACCGTGATCGCTGCATACCCAACGGCGACCGCGCGACGGCGTGCGCGCCGAGGCGATGGCGCCCGGCGTTTCACGGGCGAAAACTTCTGCATGTGCGCCTCCATCGGTTGCGGGCCTAGTGAAACTAGACCACGGCACCCTGGGAGTTTGCTGAGAACAATACATACGCCGCCCCACAGTCCTCGGGGGTGGAGTGAGGCCAACGGGACGGTACGTTGCGTCTTCGGCGCCCCTACTCCTTGGGCGCCGCTTTCTTCGCGGCAGCCTTCTTTACGGCAGGCTTCTTCTTCGCCGGAGCGCGGCGCTTCTTCTTCGCCGGCCCTTTGGCGCGCTTGTCGGCGAGCAGTTCGACCGCGCGCTCGTGATCCATCTCTTCGACAGTCTCGCCACGCGGAATCGTCACGTTGGTTTCGCCGTCGGTGATGTACTCACCAAAGCGGCCGGCCTTGATGACTATCGGCTTCTCGTTACTTGGGTCCACGCCCAATTCCTTGAGCGGCGGGGCCACGGGACGCCCACGGCCGCGCTTGGGCTGCGCGTAGATCGCGAGCGCTTCCTCAAGAGTCACCGTCAGCAGCTGCTCCTCGGTCTCTAGCGAACGCGAGTCCGTGCCCTTCTTCAGGTACGGGCCGTAGCGGCCATTCTGCGCGGTGATGTCATCCTCGGACTCCGGGTCCCGGCCCACCACACGCGGCAAGGACATGAGAACTACCGCGTCCTCGAGTGTGAGCGTCTCCAGCTGCATCGACTTGAACAGCGAGGCGGTCTTGGGCTTCGCCTTGGAGTCCTCGGGAAGCACCTCGGTGACGTAGGGGCCGAAGCGTCCGGCCTTCGCGATAATCGGCAGTTCGGTCTCGGGATGGGTGCCAAGCTCGCGCTCGTCCTGACCCTGAGTCTCGAGCATTTCGATCGCGTTCTTCACGTTCAACTCGTCGGGGGCCATGTCCGGAGGGACCGACGCGCGCTGCGGCTCGCCATCCACTAGGCGCTCCACATACGGCCCAAAGCGGCCGACGCGCAGGTCAATGCCCTCGCCAATCTCGAATGTGTTGATGGCGCGGGCGTCAATGTCGCCCAAGTCCTCGACCAAGTGCTTTAGGCCCTCGCCGCGGCCGTGCTCGTCCGTTCCTTCGCCCAGGTAGAACTTGCCGAGCCAGTCAACAGATGCGAGTTCGCCGGCCGCGATGCGGTCGAGGCCCGCCTCCATGTCGGCGGTGAAGTCGTAGTCGATCAGCCAGTCGAAGTGCTTCTCAAGGAGGCCCACAATCGAGAATGCGATCCACTCGGGAACGAGCGCCTGCTTGTCTACGCGAACGTACTCGCGCGCGATGACGAGGTCCACGGTCGCCGCGTACGTAGACGGGCGCCCGAACTTGCGGTCCTCAAGTTCCTTGATCATGGAGCCCTGCGTGAAACGCGGGGGCGGCGTTGTCGCGTGCGTGACTGGCTCGAGCTCGGCCGCTGTCACGGCAGCGCCCTGCTCCAGTTGGGGCAGGCGCGAGTCGTCCTTGTTCTTGGCGGCTGGCGCGTCGTCGTCGTCGTACCGCGACTTGTCTTTGGATTCCTCATAGGCCGCGAGGAAGCCGAGGAACGTGATGATCGTTCCGGACGCGGAAAACTCGACAGCATGATGCGCCGCGGTCGTCGCGCCGATGCGCAGCGTGGAAGTGGTGCCCTTGGCGTCCTTCATTTGGCTGGCGAGCGTGCGCTTCCAGATCAGGTCGTAAAGGCGGAATTCGTCGCCGCGCAGGTCACTCTTGATCTGGTCGGGCGTCTTGAACGAGTCGCCAGCGGGTCGGATGGCTTCGTGCGCCTCTTGGGCACTGGTGTCCTTAGACGTGTACTCGCGGGGCTTGTCGGCCACCGTTTCCGCACCGTACAGATCTGCTGCCTGGGCGCGCGCGGCGCGGACGGCCTCTCCCGACAACACCGGGGAATCGGTCCGCATATAGGTGATGTAACCGCGCTCGTACAGCCCTTGCGCCACGCGCATCGCGTCGCGCGCTCCCAGGCGCAGCTTTCGGCTGGCCTCCTGGATCAGCGTGGAAGTGATGAAGGGCGCCGCAGGGCGCCGCGTGTACGGCTTGGACTCGACGGCGGCGACACTGAAGTCGGCGGACGCAAGGCCCGACGCGAGCGCTCCTGCGGTTGCGGCGGTGATGTGGGTGACCTTGTCGCCCTCGAGCTGACCCTTGTCGTCAAAGTCACGGCCGGTGGCGACACGTTTGCCGTCGACGGTGGTGAGCTTAGCGTCGAACGTGTTCCCCGCATCGGGCCCGGAGTTTGCCGCGAACGTGGCTTGCAGATCCCAGTACTCAGCGGTGGTGAAGGCCATGCGCTCGCGCTCGCGGTCAACGATCAGCCGTAGTGCGATGGACTGCACGCGGCCAGCGCTCAGGCCTGGTCCCACCTTGCGCCACAGCACCGGGGAAACCTCGTAGCCGTAGATGCGGTCGAGCACGCGGCGGGCTTCTTGAGCCTCCACCAGTTCCATGTCAACGTCGCGCGGGCTGGCAAGCGCGCGCTCGATTCCTTCGGGCGTGATCTCGTGAAACGCGAGCCTCTTGACCTCTACCTTGGGCTTGAGTACCTCGAGGAGGTGCCACGCGATGGCCTCGCCCTCGCGGTCTTCATCGGTTGCGAGCAGGACCTCGGACGCGTCTTTTAGCCTCTTCTTCATGTCGCTGACAATCTTCTTCTTGTCAGCCGAGATCACGTAGTACGGCTCGAAGCCACTCTCGACGTCGACAGCGAATTTGCCGAGCGATCCCTCGCGCTTGTCCGCAGGCAGTTGCGACGGCTGCGGAAGGTCCCGGATGTGGCCAACGGAGGAGACAACATCGTAATCGGGACCCAGGAGTCCACCGATCGTGCGCGCCTTAGTAGGCGACTCAACAATGACGAGTTTGCGGCCGGCGGCCATGAATCCTGCTTCCTCAGATCGGGAGGCCCCAGATGAGGGGCGACTCGCGCAGGATATACGCACTAGTGGCAATTCGCGCAAACCAGCGGAGCGGCAGAGTGAGTAGCGGCGAGGGCTCGGAGGCCTGGGACACTAGTGCGCATAGCGCCGTTCGAGATGCGGAAGCACGGTGCGCGGTACAACGGAGTCGAGCGTCGCTGGCCCGAGTTGAGCCGCGTAGCCCGGTAGCGTTCCGTCAGCTCTCGCCTCCTGCAAAACAGGCGCATTCGCTCCGGCGCGCACCACGGCACCGGCCAACTGGGTCACATCTGCTCGCGTGAGCGTCACAGGGTCGACGGTGGTCCGAATCTCGTGGTCAACTCCCGAATCCACGACATAGCGGAGCGACCGCCACGCGCGTTCCCCCGCCGCGGCCGCGCCCGCCACCAAGGGGTACCGCGATCGCGGTGCCTTGATGTCGAGCGCCACCCAGTCGAGCATCCGAAGCAGTTCGCGCAGCCGCTCAGGGTAGGCGCCCGATGTGTGCAGGCCCACCTTGAAGCCCAGCTCGCGCGCCTGATCCACGGCATCGGTCAGCGCGCCCTGGCGGGTGGGCTCGCCGCCGGAGAAGACCACTGCGTCAAGTTTGCCCCGGCGCCGCTCAAGTAACCGCGACACTCGCGACCACGGCACCGTTCCTGGCGCGCGCGGGTCCATGAGCCCGGGATTCTGGCAGTAGCCGCACCGCCACGGGCAACCCTGAAGAAACACTGTCGCTGCTAACTTCCCCGGCCAGTCGACGGTCGAGAACGGCGTGAACCCCGCGATCGCGAGCGAGTCCGCGTGCGGCGGAGCGGCACCCGTGGGGTTCTTGACTGTCATGCCAGAATTGCCGCCTCCTCTTTGAAGTGCACGCGCTCGGCGTGCTCGCCCTTCTTGCCGATGTTGAATGACGACACGGGCCGGTGATAGCCCATGACGCGCGTCCAGATCTCGCACATTTGCGGCTCGCGGTCGGGGAATTCGGCCGCGCACAGCGCACACGTGGGCTGCTCCCCCGGCAGGTAGCCGTGCTGCGGGCAAATCGAGAAGGTTGGCGTGACCGTGATGTACGGCAACCGCGCCGTCGTGAGCGTCCGGCGCACCAGTTCCTTGCATGCGTCGGCGCTTGAGACGCGCTCCCCCATGTAGAGGTGCAGGACCGTTCCGCCCGTGTACTTGGACTGCAGCCCCTCCTGGCGCTCGACGGCCTCAAACGGGTCCTCGGTGAAGCCCACCGGCAGTTGCGACGAGTTCGTGTAGTACGGCTGTTCGGTAGTTCCCGCCTGGAGGATCTCAGGGTACCGGCGCTTGTCTTCTTTCGCGAACCGGTACGTGGTTCCTTCAGCCGGAGTGGCCTCAAGGTTGTACATGTGGCCCGTGGATTCCTGTACATCGATCATGCGATCGCGCACGTGATCGAGCAATTCCGACGCGATTAACAGACCCTCGGGTGTTGTGATGTCGTGCTCGTCGCCCGTGAAGTTCCGGACCATCTCGTTGATCCCATTGACGCCGATGGTGGAGAAGTGGTTTCGCAGTGTCCCCAGGTAGCGACGCGTGTAGGGAAAGAGCCCCTCGTCGATACCCTTCTGGATTACCGTTCGCTTGACCTCTAGCGTGCCGACCGCGATGTCGATCAGCCTGTCGAACTGCGCATAGAGGCCCGGGCGGTCTCCAGCGTAGGTGTAACCCAGCCGCGCGCAGTTCACGGTGACGACCCCTATCGAGCCGGTCTGCTCCGCCGAGCCAAACAGCCCGTTGCCACGCTTGACGAGTTCGCGCAGGTCCAACTGGAGACGGCAGCACATCGAGCGCACCATGTGCGGCTCGAGGTCCGAACTGATGAAGTTCTGGAAATACGGTAGCCCGTACTTCGCGGTCATCTCGAACAGCAGATCCGCGTTTTCCGAATCCCAGTCGAAGTCCTTGGTGATGTTATAGGTCGGGATGGGGAATGTGAAGACGCGGCCCGCCGCGTCACCTGTGGTCATCACGTCGATGTACGCCCGATTGATCATGTCCATCTCGTACTGGAGCTTTCCGTAGGTGAAGTCCATTTCGCGGCCCGCGATATTGGGGTGCTGGTCGCGCAAGTCCTCTGGGCAGGTCCAATCGAACGTGAGGTTGGTGAACGGCGTCTGGGTACCCCACCGTGACGGGACGTTGAGGTTATAGATGAGCTCCTGTATCCCCTGGCGGACCTCGCGGTAGCCCAAGCCTTCGTAGCGGATGAACGGCGCCATGTAAGTGTCGAACGAACTGAACGCCTGCGCGCCGGCCCACTCGTTCTGGAGCGTGCCAAGGAAGTTGACGATCTGGCCGACAGCGCTCGAGAAATGTTTTGCCGGGCTTGCCTCGACCTTGCCGGGCACGCCGTTGAAGCCCTCGGCGAGCAGCGTGCGCAGCGACCAGCCCGCACAGTACCCCGAGAACATGTCGAGGTCGTGAATGTGGATGTCGCCGTTGCGGTGCGCTTCGCCAGCCTCGGGCGCATACACGTGGCTCAGCCAGTAGTTGGCTATCACCTTGCCCGACGTATTGAGAATCAGCCCGCCAAGCGAGTAGCCCTGGTTGGCGTTGGCGTTGACGCGCCAATCGCGCCGGTCCAGGTACTCCTCCACGGAGGATTCGACGTTGACTACGGGGTTGGCGACCATCATTGGCCCTTCTCTTAGGTGTCTTGGACTAAAAGCGGACCAGCAACACAACATCTAGTGTCGAATATCCCATCCGCCCCTACATGTAGTGTTTACTCCGGTGTCGCGAGGGCAACCCGGGACCAAAGTCCCGCATGGCTCCGTCCGCCGCCGAAGAATTGGGCAGAAAGGCCGCCGCAGAGTGGATTAACCGCCTCAAATCTGGCGCCAAGGCCACGTCCCGGGTCCCCTGATCGCGAGCGGCGCGAGATTGCCGTGGCCTGCGTGTCGGGCGCGCCCTACCCGCCGGCATTGCCCGGCGACGGACCACACAATGCACATGCCGACGCGTGGGATGGCATCACGGCGCACGTAGGTTGTTCGTGGCTCCGGCGCGCGCGAACTAGCGTCCGCGTGACTCAGTGGCGGCGCCAACGAGTCGCCGCCACTGTGGTCACTTCTTTGCGGACGCCTTCTTCTTCGCAGGCGCCTTCTTAGCCTTGGCGGCAGAACGCACGGGCCCGGCACCAACCATGGGCACTTCTTCTGCAATGGTGTCCCGGTGTGTGCGTACAGACGCACGGGCAACCGCCCAGACTGCAGCGGCCGCCGCGAGGCCGGCAACCGCGAAGCGCCACGAGGTAGCGCCGTCGCCAACCGACATGGCCACCACCGCAGGAGCGATCAACAGTGCCACGAGGTTCATGACTTTGATTAGCGGGTTGATCGCGGGGCCAGCGGTGTCCTTGAACGGGTCGCCGATGGTGTCACCAATGACGGTGGCTTCGTGGGCCGGCGAATTCTTGCCGCCGTGGTGGCCGTCCTCGACAATCTTCTTGGCGTTGTCCCACGATCCTCCTGAGTTCGCCAGGAACACGGCCATAAGCACGCCCGTTCCGATCGAGCCCGCGAGGAAGCCCGCGAGCGGACCCACGCCCATCGCGAAGCCCACAAAGACCGGTGCCGTAGCGGCCAGAACTCCCGGGGTGATGAGCTCCTTGAGCGAATCGCGGGTGCAAATGTCGACCACACGGCCGTAGTCGGGCCGCTGCTTGCCGGTCATGATGCCAGGCATCTCGCGGAACTGGCGGCGCACCTCGAACACGATGGTGCTCGCCGCTCGCGTGACCGCATCGATCGCGAGGCCCGAGAAGAGGAACACGACCGCGCCACCCATGATCACGCCGACAAGCGTAAGGGGTGAGGCAACCGAGTAGCTCAGCGCCGCGAGGGCGAACTCACCCGAAACGCGGCCAGCCTGCTCGAGCGCTTCGGCAACCGACGTCTGGTACGAGCCGAACAGCGCGGATGCCGCGAGCACCGCCGTGGCGATCGCAATGCCCTTGGTGATCGCCTTGGTGGTATTGCCGACAGCATCGAGGTCCGTCAGAATCTGCGCGCCCTCCGCGTCAACGTCGCCTGACATCTCGGCAATCCCTTGAGCGTTGTCGCTCACGGGGCCGAACGTGTCCATGGCGACGATTACGCCGACCGTTGTCAGGAGGCCACAGCCTGCGAGCGCGATGAGGAAGAGTGCGAGATAGACCGCGCCGCCCGAAACGAAGAACAGGATGACGATGGCGCCAGCGATGACGGTAGCCGTGTACACCGCGGAAGACAATCCGAGGCCAATGCCAGACAGAACCACCGTGGCGGCGCCCGTGAGGGAACTGCGAGCGACGCGGATAGTTGGCTTCTGCGCGACGTCAGTGAAGTAGCCAGTCAGCCACAGGATGATGCCTGCGAGGCCGATGCCGACGAATACTGCGATAGTCGCCACCAGGCG
Source organism: Demequinaceae bacterium (assembly GCA_965250005.1). Classification (GTDB taxonomy): domain Bacteria; phylum Actinomycetota; class Actinomycetes; order Actinomycetales; family Demequinaceae; genus WTKG01. The sequence continues at coordinate 1,674,578 of OZ252279.1, read as the reverse complement.
GGGGTCTCCGCCGTGGCCAGTGAGCGTGCCATCGGTGAAGCCATCGAAGCTGCTCGGCAGGTAGCTGTAGGCAGCGGCCGCAGCGAGGCCAGCACCAACAACGGCGGAGATGAAGAATCCGCGGTTGATCGCGGCCAGCCCCGATTCTCCCTCGCGCACGCGTGTGACGTAGACACCCAATGCTGCGACAATCGCGCCGATCGCCGTAACGATCAGCGGGAAGACGAGACCCTCGACGCCGAACGTGGCCTTGCCCAGGATGAGCGCGGCCACGAGCATCACCGCGTAAGACTCGAAGAGGTCTGCGGCCATACCGGCGCAGTCGCCAACGTTGTCTCCAACGTTGTCCGCGATGGTCGCCGCGTTGCGCGGGTCGTCCTCCGGGATGTGCTGCTCGACCTTGCCCACCAGGTCCGCACCCACGTCGGCGGCCTTGGTGAAGATTCCGCCACCCACTCGCATGAACATCGCAAGTAGCGCGGCACCGAATCCGAAGCCCTCGAGAACTGCCGCGGCGTCGCCGCCGAAGATGAGGACCACCGAAGTTGCGCCTAGGAGTCCGAGGCCAACGACGGACATTCCAACAGAACCGCCCGTGCGGAACGCGATGCGCGCGCCCTCGGTGCGTCCGTTCGCGCGCGTCGCCGCCGAGGCGACACGAATATTCGCCCGGACCGCGAGCCACATGCCCAGGTATCCGATGGCCGCGCTGAAGCCAGCGCCCAAGAGGAAGGCAATTGACCGTCCCCACAGGATGCCGTTGTTCTCGGCGGGCAACAGGAACAGGAGTCCGAACACCACCGCTGCGAACACTACAAGCGTGCGCATCTGGCGACTCAGGAACGCGCTCGCGCCCTCCTGAATGGCCTGAGCGATCGTCTGCATCTTGGTGGTGCCGTCGGGTGCCTTCAACACTTGCCGGCGTAGAACGTATGAGAAGGCGAGGGAAACCACCGCGATGACGGCGATGACGGCGACAATGGTCAGGCTGTCATTGCCCAACTCGATGGCCGCTTCTTCGTGCGATTGCATGCGTCCTCCTTGACACAAAAATACGCAGACAACGATGTCTGCGGTACGTAAGTAGAAGGCGAGTCTAGGGGAACATGGGGGGTGCCGGGCAACTGGACCCAACGATTCGCGACCGGCGGGCGTCACGTATTCGAGAAGGGCCTTCAAATCGAAGAGCCCAACGGAGGAATGATGAGCGATTGGCAGAGCACCATGGAAGCACTCGTTCGCGACCGCGAGCGCGCCCTTCTGGGATACGCCTATATAGTCTGCGGGAACTCGACGCGGGCGCAGGACCTCGTTCAGGATGCGCTCGTGCGCACGTTTTCGCGGCCTCGACCGGGGCTCACCTCGCTCAAGGCAGAGGCCTATGTACGACGAGCGATCACCTCCGTCTATATCGATCAGTACCGCCGCAACCAGCGGTGGCAACGAGTACAACATCTCTTTAGTCCGGGCAAACAGGCAGACGACGCGGCCTCCGCAATTGACTTGAGCGCCGACGTTGCGACCGCCCTGGGAACACTTCCGCCGCGCGAACGTGCGTGCGTCGTGTTGCGCTTCTTCGATGACCTCACAGTGCCGCAAATCGGCCGTCAACTGGGGCTCGCGGAGGGCAGCATCAAGCGCTACTTGAGCGACGGCATCGCTCGCATGGAATTGGCGCTGGGTCCCCTCGAGGACACCAACATTGAGACCGCACCTGTAGTCAACTCGCCCTACGAGCCCATCGACCCCGAAAGGAATTTCTCATGACGAAGCTCTCAGACGCGCTTCACGGCGCCGCAGATCGCGCGCCGGTCTCAGACGCATCCGTTTCCGTTGCTGCGGCCTCCCGGCGCGTGCGCGTCCAGCGAGGTGCACGAATGGGCGGCAACGCGCTCGCCGGCGCTGGCGCAGCGGCACTCATCGCGATCGGCGTCATCAACCCCACGGCTGCCTCAGAAGAAGTTGCAACGGCGCTGCCCGCACCTGCAGAGGATGGCGGCTCGTCCCTCAGCAGTGACGCGGCGGCCGAGATGTCTCGCCTCGCGGACTGGGGCTATTGCGGCTCCTACCCATTGCAGGACTGGGGCTACGGCGATGGTGCGTTTTCTCTCACCGTCGACTGGGCTGAGAACCAGGAAGTCGAGGGCGGCTCAACTGCCAGTGTTCCGTACAGTCTCACCGCGAGCACCAACGCAAGCGTCGAGCAGGACATTCGCGCATCGCACGCGTCTGCTGTAGTGCTGTGGGACGGCATGGTGGTCGCCGTGGCCGTTCCCGCTGACGGGTCCGAACTGACTGTGCTTGAGCTCCCCGAGGGCGCATCGCTTGAATTGGTGACTATGGCTGAGTTTGTTTCTTGCTTCGACGGCCAGCCGCTGCCTGCAAGCAAATATGACCTGCTTGTGAGCCAGTCGTTTGCGTATTACGACGAGACCGCCATCGAACCCTTGCCTGCTCCAGAGCCGGAACCTGCTCCAGAGCCCAGCATCGAAGTCTTGCCTCCAAACGCGGACCCTGAGACGTCAGTGGATCCGGGCGTCCCGAGCATCGAACCGGATCCCGCGACGGATCCCCTCGTGACCGAGTTGCCCGACGCGAAAGACGAGTCGGGGGGCGCCGACGTCACTAGCCTGGAGATCGAGCCGTACGTCTACGACCAGTTCCGGACGACGGGCGAGCCCATCCCGTTCATCATTGCGGGAGATCCAGTTGAGGACCCGTTTGGCCAGTACATTCCTGAACCGTGGGTCCCGCCAGTCCTTCCGGACGACTTCCTGACGCCCCAACTCGCTCGCGATCTGTTCAGCACCTCTGCCCAGAACAACGTTTGGGGCATGGAGCCGGGGACGTCACGGTGGATTATGCAGTCTGACGACTCAGAGGGCCGCGGGTGGAACGACACTGACCCTGCACTCGGGCAGCCCGTCGAGCGCTCGTTCTATGGATGTAGCTGGGGCGACGGCGAGGCAGGGTTCCCCGAAGTGTCAGCCGATCTCGGCTGGCTCGATGTCCAAGCCGAATTTCCGTCGCGCTTGGGCGTGAGCTACGGATGGGTGATCGACAACAACCCCGAAGTCGCGATCTCCGTGACAAACGCCTCGGAGTTCTCGATCCCCGGTTTCTACGGACAGCCAAGCCGCAATGTCTACCTCATCAAAGACGGGGTGGTCGTTGCTGAGGGCTGGCCAACGGAGATCAACCGCTACGGCGACACCGCCGACATTCAAGATGCCGAGCTTGCGGCGCGCCAGTCGGAGGGAAGCACCGCCACGGTAGAGCCTGCTTTCGCGGCATCGCCCGAGGGGGACCAAGCCAACTGGGGCGAGTTGGCTCCCGGTGAATCTCTGGCCGGTAGTTATCTGTGGCGCGAAGTGAACACCTGCTGGAGCGAGAACGGCCCAGCAGAGCTCCGCGCGGGCGAGTACACGCTACTGATCCAACAGTCAGTTCACCTCGAGACGTACGTTGGAGACGTCCTCTACGGGGCGCCGGAACCTGGCATCGCGATCGATCCAGAGCCGGACACCATTTCGATCGCGCCCGAGCGCGACTCGTCGTACCAATGGGTGGAACTGCAGATGTGGGCATCGTTGGGAACGGTGACGGTCACAACCAACTAGCCATCGGCCGTTACCACGGACTGCGGAGCGGTGACACGGCCCTCACACCCCCATCGGGATGTGGGGGCCGTGGGCGTTTGCGCCCGATTTCACAAGTACCCCCAAGGTTTTCCCGCCCCCACGCGTATTAGTTGGTAGAGGCGCTCTTATGGGCGGCTCCGATCAATTAGGTCTTGGGCGCCACACCGGTACCCGCTGAGGACCGAGCACTTGGGAGTCAGAACAGTGAACATCAATGAACAGATCGATGAATTGGGGCAGTTGGGATCTGTGGGCTACGCCGCCTCGGATGCCGTCGTCGACCAGTTGCACGCACGCGCCAAGCGTGCGCGATCCATTCGCCACGGCTCGGCTGCCTTGGTGGGGTCCGTAAGCGCGGTTGTCCTCGGGGTGCTCGGGGCGCAGTTCCTCGTCGACTTCGAAGTGGATGACCCCGGCTTCCGCGACCGCAATCTCATTGAGAACAATTTCGATGGGACCGATGACTCGGCGTTCGGCAAAGACGACGGAACAAAAGACGAATACCTCAAGGAGATCTACGACGAACTAAGGGTTGCCGCCAAGATCCAGATCGAGGAGCTAGCCGAAAAGGAGGCGGCCGCCGCGAAGGCCGCGGAAGAAGCCGCCGCCAAGGCAGCGAAAGAGGCGAAAGAAGCCGCGGACAAGGACTCAAATTCGACGCCCAAGGACGAGGGCGGCGGCGGTAGTAGTAGTTGCGAACCGTACGACTACGGGTACAAGTACAACGACTGCGATCCAGACGAGAAGGTCTACCGCATTTCAGACGGCGAGTACTGGGATGACTTCGACTGGGTCGCCCGCACGTGCGGTGACAACCCGCACCCCAACATCGCATACGACTGCGGCAAGGGCGAGTGGGTTCCTGCGATTGGGTACGTCTACTTCAAAGGAGAAGTGCTCGAGTGCGTCGACTTCTACGACGAGGCTTCTGGTACGTGGAGTGTAGGGGCCTACAACGTGGGCTACGGCAAACTAGCTCAGTGCTCCAAAACCGACAATCAGGTCTACGGCTACCAATATATTGGCGACCTTTGGTCCTCGATTGGCGGAGGCGACTACAAGTGCACCGGTGGACTTAAGAACAAGTACGGAACGACCGTCCGATGGAGTTGCATTCCCGAGGGCGAGCACCCGGTTGCCACCAACCCCACGGGCAAGTGGTTCCCAACGGACGCGAACTACAAGTGGTTCGTCTACGGCGACTTCATCGACGGTTGCAGCACCACGGGATACTTCCACAAGGACTCGGTCATCGAGTATGAGGGCCGCACGTTCGCGTGGAGCGGGTCCGCGTGGGTTGAGACCACTCCGGCGCCCGACCCGGAGCCGTCACCCAGCGCCTGACGGACGCATATAGAGCCAGCCCGGTCGATACGAAGACCCTCAGCCTTCGCGTCGGCCGGGTTTTCTGTCGCGTTCAGCGTGCAGATCGCGCCGAAACGACTGTTGGAAACTGTGACAATGACCACGAACCGGACCCTTACTTCTTGAGCGCGCGGCCGGGATACTGGAGAACAGGCGTCGCCGTTGCGAAACCACTGGGCTTGCGGGGAATGTGAGTTGACTCACATTTGCCAGAATGCCCCACGGTTTCCCCCGCCCCGCTCGTATGGGTAATTAGAGGCGGAAGTCTGCTCCGCCCAGCAAGGGAGGTAACCATGCCGAATTGGAGCGAAACCTTAGAAGAGCTCGTGCGGAGGCGTGGATCGGCCCTCGTGGGCTACGGGTACCTCCTCACCGGCAATGGGCGCGACGCTGAGGACCTCTTCCACGACGCCGTGGTCAGGACGTTCTCGCGCGGCAAGTCCAGCGTGTCGATGGGGGAAGCCGAATCCTATGTTCGGCGGGCAATGTTTACCGCCCACATGGATGCTGGCCGCAAAGACGTCGCATGGAAGCGTGTGTTCCACTTGCTGGACCGCAATGACGAAGCCGAGTCTGACGCCCCGGCCGTAGAGTTCCGGACGGACCTTCAGGAGGCCCTGCGCCACCTGAGCCCCCGCGAGCGCGCTTGTACGGTGCTTCGCTTCTACGACGACCTGACCGCCGTGGCCATCGGCCGCGAGCTCGGTATTTCTGAAGGCGCCGTGCGGCGCTACCTCTCTGACGCAGCCGTCAAGCTGCGCGGCCATCTGGGTGCACTGGAGGACAACCCCTCACAGGGTGTCGACTACAGCACCATCCAGGAGACTCCCGCAAGGAAGGCAAAATCGTGAACATTAACGAGCAGATGGACCAGTTGGGTCAGATGGGCTCCACGGGCTACGCGCCCTCAGGTACCGTCGTCGACCAGTTGGTTGCGTCCACCAAACGCAAGCGCGCGATTCGCCAGGGCTCGGCCGCCCTCGCCGGTTCGGTCAGCGCCATGGTCCTTGGCGCCCTAGGTGCGCAATTCTTCGTGGGCCTCAACGCCGAAGAAGACCCGGGGTTCCGCGACCGCAACCTCATTGAGAACGGTCTCAACGAAAACTTCAGCAATACGTTGGGCGATGACGTCGGAGCGAAAGAAGAGTATCTCCAGAAGATCTACGAAGAACTGGAGATCGCGGCCAACCTCAGTGCCGAGAAGCTCTCGGCCAAACAGGCCGAGGAGGCTGCGAAGGCAGCTGACGAGGCCGAGAAGGCCGCCGCCGAAGCCGCCGCCGCCGCCGAAGCCGCCGCCGCCGCCGCCGCCGCCAATACTCCGCCAAGGACGGAGCCGGAACCAGACCCCGCGCCCACGTGCGTCGAATACGACCACGACACCAAGCCGTACAAGTACTGGAACTGCGACATCAACAATTGGGATGTGAAGCCCAACTGGTATTGGGATCACTACGTAGATTCCTTCATCGAGTGCAACGCGGACGGCATCGGACCAAACCGCGCTGAAGGCGCTGGGTACTACAACTGCAACAAGGACGAGTGGAAGTCCAACCCCGGCTACTTCTACTTCTTCGACGAGCAATACTACGCCTGTGCATCATGGTACGACGAGGCGACCAGTTCTTGGTACTACGGCAACTACTCGCCGTCTTACGACAAGCTCGCCGTCTGCGAGAGTGGATCCAGCAACTCGTACTACGGCTACCGCCACCTTGACGACCAGGGAACCTGGGGCTCGATCGGTGGAGGCCAGTACAAGTGTGAAGGCGACATCGCGTCAATCTATGGCGCAGATCACCAGTACAGTTGCCACAAAGGTTCAGAGTCCTGGATTCTCATGGACCCAGAAACTTACAAGTGGTGGCCTGGGTGCAGTGAAGTCCCCAAGGGCTACTTCCACAAGGACGCCGTTATTGAATACGAAGAAGAGGACACACTCCACACGTGGGAGTGGAACGGCGCCGAGTGGGTCGAAACGACTCCGACGGCATAATCACCAAGTTCCTGTGCGTGGCGCGGTCCCTCAGCTCGCGCCACGCACAGGCCCCGTTTGCGGGGACGAGAGGGCCCGGACCGCCATTTGGTAGTCCGGGCCCTCTTGCTCTCCCAGGAGGCACGCTTCCGTCTAGCCCGTGCCTGCGCTCGCCGTCCTCGTCACGGCGAGGCCTGCGGCTGACAACGCCACGGTGACGGTCACCGTCCCGGCTCGGGTGGCGACACAAGTGACCAGCGTTGCACCCGCCACGCGACAGACTTCGCGGGCGATCGCGCAAGCGGGTTGAGTGGCATCGCGCCCACCGATGCGTAGGTCTCGAGCCTCGTACGCGCCCGCAATCGAGGCTACGTCAGCAACCCCCTGAGCTCGCACCAAGACCACCTGCACCGCGCCAACCGACGCGACTAACGCGGCGAGCACCGCGACAGTGCTAATGACGGCTACCATGACCAGCGTCGCGGACCCGTGCTCGCGAGAGCGGCCCGATTCGCCGCTATTCCTGAGCGAGCGCAACCGCTGTCCCTCGCACCGGCAGGCCCCAGGTGGTAGCCGCGGTCACGGTCACGCGGATCCACGCGCCGTCCCGCACAATCGAGACCAGCACGCCGGAACCTGCGGCCTGAGTGACGGCTGCCCTCGACTCGATGTCCGTCCCTACGATCGCAACTCGCGCCGCCGTGGCGGCGGCGCTCTCAACCCGGATCTGCGCTGTAGCCCACTGAACGGACCCAAGCAAGGTCGCGAGAATCATGACGACGGCTGGCAAAAGCATCGCGAACTCCACCGTCGCGCTTCCCCTGTCGCCCGTCTCGCCCATTGCGGCGCGGCGCCTCACGTGGCTAGCCGCCCAGCGAGGACTTGATGATTCCCAGGAGCATGTCGCGCACCTCGGGCGATTTGAGTAGCACCACCAGTAGCCCGGCGAATCCTGCAGCCGCGACCGTCACCATTGCGTACTCCGTGGTTGCCGATCCGCGATCGCTGCGCACATTTCTCTTCATAGTTCTCTCCTTCTTGCCGGGTCCATCCCGAAACACGTTCGCCACTAGAGGTCCACCCGCGCACTGATGGCGACGGAAACCACCAGTGGCACTACTCCGACGAGCACGAAAGCAGGCAGCAAGCACACGGCGAGTGGGAGCGTGGCCCGCACCTCCATCTGAGCTGCGGCCCGTGCGCCCTGGGCGCGGCTGGACTCTGCCAGCGCGTCCGCACCAGCGCGAAGCGCGGGTACGGGAGAGGCGCCTGCCCTCCAGGCGTGGCGCAGCGCCCGCTCCAGGGGGGCCAGGTCTGGACCCGCGCGACTCCATGCGGGCGCCCACGCTTCTCCCCGTGCCAGCGCCTGTTCCGTGGCCCGGAGGCGGGGACCAACGTCCCCGCCGAGGCACTCGCCTGCGACGCCGATTGCGCTGCTCACGTCGAGCCCGGCCCCTACGGCTGCTTCCGTTAGTGCGAGCGCCATGGCCACGTGCCCGCCACCAGTTCCTGCGGCTTCAGCGGTCCGTAGTAGCGACCTCATCCAAGCCCGCCCGCCGAGGGTCAGACCCGCCGCCAGCGCGGCGAGCACCCAACCCACAGGCGTGAGAAACAGCACGCGCGCCGCGCCGCCGTCGACTACCATCGCGAGCGCCAGCCCACCGACCGGGAGCCACAGGAGTACTGCCGCGCTCGCCCGCGGCCCCGCCATGGCGACATCGCGCGCGAGTCTTGCTGAGGCCTCGTCACGCAGCGTTGACGCCACACGCTCAAGCACGTCGGCGAGCGAGGCTCCCGCGACCATCGAAAGTTGCGCCGCGGCTCGGACGGCGGCGCGTACGGCCTCATCCCGCCCGGGCCCACCTAGGTCGCCTTCGCTCGAGCCGGCCAGGACCGGAAGCCCGTTCGCGCCCTCCTCCACTCCAAAGACTTCGCTCCACACGTCACTGGGCAAGGCCCCAGCGCGCAGCAGGCCAACGGCGTCGATCAGCTCAGCGTGGCCCAGCCGAGCATCCACGCCCGGCCCTCCGGGCGTCACGCGGCGGCCAACCATGGAACGCCAATGTCAGCCCATGCAGGTCCCTCGACTACACCACCCGACGGGTCCGCCGTCAGCGCCGTCTCGACCGTCAACGCAGTGGCGCCACCTCCCGCACGCCTCACCCCAAGAACCGCGATCTCAGAGACCCTGCGGCCGGCCTCGGTCTTGTCTAGATACACGACCGCATCAAACGCGGCGGCGGCGTGCAGATCCGTGGCGCGCGCATCCATTCCGGCTAGCGCGCCGAGAGCGGCCAGCCGTGCGGGCACGTCGCCAGGGGCATTGGCGTGGAGGGTCGCGAAACTGCCGCGGTGTCCCGTGTTGAGAGCCGTGAGGACGTCTCGGACTTCCGCCCCCCGGCATTCACCCAACACGATCCGGTCGGGCCGCATACGCAACGCCTCGCGCACCAGGCGGCTAAGCGAAACCGCGCCCGCGCCGTCGACGTTCGCCCGTCGCTCGACCAGCCGGACCACGTGAGGATGGTCAGGCATGACCTCTCCCGCCTCTTCGATCACGATGATGCGCTCAGCAGGGTCAACGCGCGACAGTAGCGTCGCCAACAGGGTGGTCTTCCCGCTCCCGGTGGCTCCAGTAATCAACACGTTCGCGCGCCGCTCGACTAGTCCCGCCAACAGCGGCGCCATGGCCGGCGCCACGGTCCCACCAACAACGAGGTCCTCAAGAGTGAGCGCGAGGCGCCGCACGGTCCGCAGCGAAATGCTGGTGCACCCGTCCACCACCGGCGGAAGGGCCGCGTGCAACCGAGTCCCGTCAGGAAGCCGCGCGTCCACGAGCGGGCTCGCGTCATCCAGACGACGCCCGCCAAGCGACGCGAGCCGCACGGCGAGTTCACGCACTGCCCCCACCCCCGCGAACTGTGCGGACGCCTGTTCGAGCCCTACGCCTCTGTCCATCCACACGTCCTCGGGGCCATTGACAAGCACATCGGTCACACCCGGAGTCTCGAGCAGCATCTGCAGCGGGCCTGCGTGCCAATGGGTCGGTGAAGGCGACATGAGTCCAGGTTCCGCCCGCCACGAGAGTTACAGCACCGCATCTGCCGCCCGACACGTTGCGAGATCGCAACCTTGCTCCTGGGGACACCGGAGCATCGGCTCCCTAAACTGAGAGAGGGAGGACCCATGACCACGCCCGCGCGAACCGCCGCGTTCTTTGACTTGGACAAGACCATCATTGCGACGTCCTCGGCGACCACATTTTCTCGCGAGTTCTTCGACGAGGGACTGCTGCGCCGGACTGACGCGATCCGCGCCGCCTATGCGCAGTTCCTCTTCATGGTCGGTGGCGCCGACGAGCGCCAAACGGAACGCCTGCGGGATGCCATGAGCGATGTGGTCACGGGCTGGGACGTGGCGAAAGTCAGGAAGATCGTCGGCGAAACCGTCAAGGAGCAGATCGACCCTGTCGTATACGAGGAGGCGCTCGCGCTAATCAGGCGCCATCAGGCGAATGGCCGCGACGTGGTGATCGTGTCCGCGTCCGGTATGGAGGTGGTCGCCCCCATCGCCGAACTGCTTGGCGCAGACCACGCGATCGGCTCACAGATGGAGATCAAGGACGGCAAGTACACCGGCGAGATCAGCCTGTATGCGTTCGGTCCTGCGAAGGCCGCCGCCATGCGCTCTCTCGCCAGCGACAAGGGGTACGACCTGGAGCGCTGCTACGCCTACTCCGACTCGATCACGGACGGGCCGATGCTCAACGTGGTCGGCCACGGGTTTGCCGTCAACCCTGACCGCGGCATGCGCAAGACCGCAGCAGAGCACGGCTGGGGCGTGCTTCACTTCCGCAAGCCGGTCGCGCTCCGCGAGAGCGCGCGCCGCCGGAATATGGCCGCCGGATTCCTAGCGGCCGCGATGGCCGTAGGCATGGGCTGGTGGGTCCTGACCCGCCGCCGTCGGCATCCACGCGAGGGCTAGGCTCCGTCGTCATGGGGCTCACGGCCTTGAAGATGCTTGGCGCGCTCTCCGTCACGCTAGCGATGACGTTCACGTTCGCGGCTCCCGGTGCCGCAGCCCCGGACCCGTCCCCAAGCACTGCGCCGCACGACGTCGCGGCGCCAAACGTCATGTTCCTTGGCGACTCGATCACCGGCTCTCCCGGCTGCTGGCGCGCGACCATTTGGCAGACCCTCAGCAATGCGGGGCACCGGTTCCACGCAGTCGGGCCGCGCAAGCCCGAGGAGTGCGGCGAAGTCAGGGACGCTGCGGGCAACGTCTGGGAGGCCAACAACGCTGGCTACCCTGGCCTGACCACGCACGCGGCTACGTCCAAGATCACGCTCGCCGGCCTGCTCACGCGCAGTCAGCCGGACATCATTGTCATGCTGCTCGGCACCAACGATGTCTGGACCGGTGCGGACGTCGACGAGGTCATCACCCAGTACCAGGTTCTGCTCATCCAAATGCGGGAATACGACCCCGAGATCACGTTGCTGATCGGCACGATGTTGCCGATGGCCAAGACTCGTTGCCCGACATGCAACGCCACTATCGACCAGCTCAACCCCCGCATCCTCGCCTGGGCCGAGAAGGTCACCACCGCGAAGTCCCCCGTGACGGCGGTCGTGCTCGACGCTGGCTTCGACAGCGGCACCGACACCTACGACGGCGTGCACCCCAACGACTCCGGCAACGCCAAAATCGCGGCCGCCTGGACGCCCGCGATCGAGGCCGCCCTAGCCGACTACTCCCCGCGCCAAACCGGGCCATCCTCGGTCCCGCCCGGAATCTGGCTTGCCTTGCTTCTGCCGATTCTGCTGTTCGGGCTCACGCTGCGGATGCGCACGCGTCCCACCTCGCGCCGCACCTGACGCCGACCCCGCCTGGGCACAACGTGTATAGCGAATGTCGGGGTCGCCAAGGACGCTATCGGCGGCTAGTCCGCGCGCGGTGCTACAGCGCGCGCGGTGAGCACCACCGCGACCAGCGCCACCGACACGACACCAAGCGCCTGCGCTAGCGACGTCGCGTTCGCGAGCAGACCGATCAGAGGCGGCGCCACGAGGAAACCCACGTAGCCCATCACGGCCACTGCTGCGATCCCCTCGGCCTGCGTGCGCCCGCGGGCCGCTCCGGCCGTGAACATCACCGGCACCGTATTGGCCAGTCCGATGCCCATCACAATGAATCCCGCGATCACGGACGCGGGCGTGCCGATCGCCAGCCCGCCGCCCAGTCCGAGCGCCGCAAGCGCGGCGCCCCAGCGCACCAGCGCCACGGGTCCGATGTGAGCGTTGGTCCAGTCGCCGGCGAAGCGGCCGGCGGCCATTGTCACGGAGAACGCGCCGTACCCCAGGGCCGCAACGGCGCCCGTGGTGGCGAGGTCGTCACGCAACAGCTTGGCGCTCCAGTCGAACACTGCGCCCTCGGCGGCAAGCGCAACAAGCACGAGCAGCCCGATGACCAGCAGAGCACCCGTAGGAATCTTGAAGACGCCAGCCTTGTCATGCGTCGCGGCGGCGGCGGGCGCGGGCAGGGCGCGCAGGCTCGGGAGATAGGCGAGAGTGACAATCACGGCAACCGCTCCCATGTGCTCAAGTGGCGTGGCGCCAGCCCTGAGAGCGAGGAACGCGACGACCGATCCGGCGAGCGCGCCCGCGCTGAACATGCCATGGAAGAAGGACATGGTGGGCCGCGCGTAGCGCACCTCGACGTCGGCAGCGACGGCGTTCATGGCGACATCAGTGATGCCAATGACCCCGCCAAGGACGACGAGAGCCCCGACCATGAGCGGCACGCTGGGCGCGAGCACCGGCAGCGTCAGCGCCACTCCAATTCCGAGGCCAGCCCAGAGCGTAACCTTGTGCGGCCCGACGCGCGCAGAGATTGGCCCTGCAACCACCATGGACAGCACCGATCCGATGCCCATCGCGAGAAGCACCTGGCCCAGCTGGGCCTCGTCGAGTCCGTGCTTCTCGCTCACATACGGGATGTGGGGTGCCCAAGAAGCGAACGCCGCGCCAACTCCAAAGAACGTCGCGGCGACGGCGCGCCTGAATTTGCGGAACTCGGCCGACGGGGGCGCGACTGACTTCTGCTGGGACGGCTGTTTGGCCACGATCGCCAACCTACCTCTAACGCAAAGGCCGTCCGGACATCGGCGCTACTCGGACTTGAACTCCGGCCGACGCGCAAGTTTGCGCCACGCAGCCCCTATCCAGCGGCCCCAGTCGCCCTCGAGCACAGGCCGCTCCACCACGTGCCAGGAGATCGCAGCAACCGCGTAAGACGTGGCGAGCACCATCACAGAAATGATCGCGAGGTCCACCCGGTCCGTCATCCCGCCGTAGTAGTAGTCGCCGCGCACCTCGCGCGTCACGATGAACATGATCAGGTGGTGCCAGATGTACAGGCCAAACGAAATCTTGGCCGTGTAGCGCATGAACGGGTTGTCCAACAGCCTGCCCAGCAGTTTGGAGTACGCGAGTAGCGCGAGCAACGCACCCACCATGAGCGCGAACGTGGGGAAGTAGTAGGGCTGGCCGTCGATGCTGAACTCCTGCGCGGGCTCGGACGGCAGGCGCATCTTCCACAGCAGGTAGGCAATTCCGCCGATGGGTAACAGTGCCAGCCCGTCGAACATCCAGGAGCGCCGGCCGTCGTGGAACACCTTCCACTGCACAATAAACGCGGACACCAAGATTCCCACGGCGAAGTGCGCGAAGAACCCCACCGGATTGTACTCGGGCATCCACGTCTTGGCCCCGCCCACAATTCCGTACTGCCAGCCCTTGCCTGCGTTGTCGAGCTGGAAGGTCTGCACCACCCAGTGGTTGACCAGCAGAATGCCGCCAAACCCGGCCAGCCAGTAGGCCCACGCGACCACACGCCCGCGCACTTTCCGCGCGAGTAGGAACAGCCCGATCATGAGGATGGGCATGAGCACGTAACTGATCACCTCGAAGGAGATGGACCACAGCGGGCCGTTCACCTCGGTCGGGAACAACGTCTCGTAGTCGAAGCCGGCCGTGAACGTGAGGCCCGCGAACAGGCGCCGCACGGGCGCAAGCACCTCGCCGTCGTCGTAGTCGTAGTAGATCCCCGCGACCCAGAAGCTCACCAGCAGGGCCACGTAAAAGCCGGGCATGATCCGCTGAGCGCGCCGCTTCGCGTAGTGCGCGAGCGAGGGCATCTTGCGCTTCTCGAAGTACGCGGTCCAGAACGGGAAGCTGAGCAGCATGCCGGAAAGCACGAAGAACACGCTCACGCCGATCGCGCCCTTGACCATAACGCCGTGCCAGTCCAGCAACCAGCCCTCTTGCTCCCAGCTGGGCAGCTTCTGGCCCAGATGGTGGAAGATCACGGCTAGGGCCGCGAAAGCCCGGACGCCGTCGGCGCCAGAGAGACGCGATCGCTCGCGCTGGGAGCCATCCGCGGCGACCTCCTGGTCGCTCTCGCGGATAGCCGATGTCTTGGTAGCCATACGTGCGACGCTACCGGTGACGCGGCGTGGTGCTCAGCCGCCGCCGCGGCGGCGGAACTCCGCGTGCGCGTGCGCCTTGCCGTCCCCGCCGAGACCCTTGGGGCCCTGCGGTCCGGTGCCTGGACGCGCAGCACTCGCGGCGCCTCCCACGGCATCGGCGATTACTTGCTGCTCATCGGCGTTCTTCTTGCCCAACGCGGTGAGCAGCTTCTTGGCGTCTGCTCCGCGAACCATCTTGGCCAATTTGCCGTGGTGGAAGATCGCAACGTCCCCATTGGGGCGCTCCTTATGTTCAAATCCCTCGGCTGTACTCATGACCCCATCGTGTCACGTCCAGACAGGACGCGGGAGCCCCGGCCGCGGACCCACCTCCCTAGCATCTTGAGTCGCGCCCGCGAGATTTCCGCGACGCCTTGCGATCGTTGCCGCGCTTAAAGTCTCCCGTGACGCGTGCCATCAATTCCTGTTGGTCGCCGTCCTTGACATCCTTGAGGAACTTCGCGGCGGTCACCTTGCGCAACGTGGTGACTGCGCGGCCTTGATGAGAGATCACAACGTCGCCATTCTTGCGGGCGACGTACTCGAATCCTTGGGGAGCGGGCATGGGATCATCGTGTCACGGAGGCCGACATTGGGTGGCGTCATTGCGGCCTTCTTTACAGTAGAGTGACGCAATGGTCAACGAAGCCCACATCTCAGCACTCCACACGGAGTCCCGCACTTTCCCGCCCTCGCTCGAGTTTCAGCAGAATGCGAACGCTCGCGAATGGATTTACGAGCATGCCAATAAGGACCGCACCGACTTCTGGGCGGAACAGGCGCTCCGCCTCCACTGGGACAAGCCATTCACCGAGAAACTCGACTGGTCCGATGCGCCCGTAGCCCGTTGGTTTGCGGACGGCACTCTCAACGCATGCGACAACGCCGTGGATCGCCACGTACGCGAGGGTCGCGGCGAGCGGGTCGCCTTCCACTTCGAGGGCGAGCCCGGCGATACCGCGACCATCACCTACGCGGACATGCTCACACGCGTCTCGAAAGCCGCGAACGCACTCGAGTCGCTAGGGGTCACCAAGGGCGACCGCGTCGCAATCTACCTACCTCAAATCCCCGAAGCCGTGGTCGCGATGCTGGCCTGCGCCCGCATTGGAGCCATCCACTCCGTAGTCTTTGGCGGTTTCAGCGCGGAAAGCCTGCGCCAGCGCATTGACGACGCAGAGGCCAAACTGGTCATCACGGCCGACGGCGGTTTCCGCAAGGGTGCGCCGTTTGGGCTCAAGCCGCTGGTGGACGCCGCACTTGCAGCGAGCGACCACCACCCCGAGCCCTGCGAAAGTGTGAAGACCGTACTGGTGGTTCAACGGACGCTCCAGCCCACCGAGTGGACAGACGGCCGCGACCTCTGGTGGCACGACATCGTGGAGCCAGCGAGCGACCAACACACTCCGGTGATGGTCGAGTCGGAGCACCCGCTGTTCATTTTGTACACCTCGGGCACCACGGGCCCGCCCAAAGGGCTGTTCCACACCACCGGCGGCTTCCTAACGCAGGCGTCGTGGACCCACCACAACGTGTTCGATCTCAAACCAGAAACCGACGTCTACTGGTGCACAGCTGACGTCGGCTGGATCACGGGCCACTCGTATATTGTCTACGGGCCCATGATCAACGGGGCGACGCAGGTGCTCTACGAAGGCGTCCCCAACAGCCCGCACCAGGGTCGCTGGTGGGAGATCATCCAGAAGTACGGGGTGACAATCTTTTACACCGCGCCCACCGCGATCCGCACATTCATGAAGTGGGGCGAGGCGATCCCCAACGAGTTCGACCTGAGTTCGCTGCGCCTGCTCGGCTCGGTGGGCGAGCCCATCAACCCCGAGGCGTGGATGTGGTACCGCCGTGTGATCGGCGGCGACCGCTGCCCCATCGTTGACACGTGGTGGCAGACGGAAACTGGCTCGATCCTCATCTCGCCACTTCCCGGAATCACCGCGACCAAACCTGGCTCCGCGATGGACGCGCTGCCGGGAGTCGGCGCCGAAGTTGTCGACGACGAAGGCAAGCCCGTCCCAGCTGGCAACGCCGGCTACCTTGTCCTAACCGAACCGTGGCCGTCCATGCTGCGCGGCATTTGGGGCGACCGCGAGCGCTACGAGCGCACGTACTGGTCGCGCTTCCCCGGGATCTACTTCGCGGGCGACGGCGCTAAGCGAGACGCCGACGGGAACCTGTGGCTGCTCGGCCGCGTGGACGACGTGATGAACGTCTCCGGCCACCGCCTCACCACTACCGAGATTGAGCACGCGCTCGTCTCGCACCCGTGGGTCGCAGAATCCGCCGTAGTTGGCGCCAAGGACGACGTAACCGGCCAGGCAGTGGTCGCGTTCGTGATCATCCGTTCCGACGCCGTTGATGCCTCGGATGACGGCCACGAAATCGCGGTTGCGCTACGCAAGCACGTCACCAAGGAGATCGGCGCGATCGCGCGCCCGCGGACCATTCTGGTGGTTTCCGAAGTGCCTAAGACTCGCTCGGGCAAGATCATGCGCCGCCTGCTCCGCGATGTTGCGGAACACCGCCCAGTCGGCGACGTCACGACCCTCGCAGATGGCTCCGTCATGGACGCGATCAGCTCCGGACTCGAGTCAGGCAAAGCAGACGAGGGCTAAACCGCCTTCTGAACAGACCCCGAGAGCCTCGGTCTTCGGGCACGCCCGCTAGTCCTCCGCGAGCACCACGACTGAGTCGCCCGGCTTGAATGCCAGCAGCCCTGCCTTGTTTGGGTTGACGATCACCTCGGCGGGCGCGTCGGCCGTCGCGGCGATCCGGTACCCGATTGCGGACTCGCCGCGCTTGTTCGCACCAGCGACCACCGAGTAGAAGTCCACCTCGGCGCCTGGCTTCACGTACCATTCGGCGGGCCGCAGGTAGACTTCCGCGCCATCGGCGCCGAACAGCGAGTCGAACATGTCGGACAGCAACGGGTTCTCTGAGACTTGCGAGATCATCAGGCTAATCATCTGGTCGCTCACGATGAAGTCGTCGGGCTGAGTGATCTCCGCGAGCTTGCGGTTGCGGTCGTCGAGCATCTCGCTGACAACGTTGATCTTGGTGGCCTTTTCGTTCACTATTTCGCGCAGGTGCAACAGGGCGACCAGGGTCTTGGCGTCCGCGTCCTGGGCATCCATGTCGTCGCGGTACGCCACGATGATGACGTGGTCGAAGCTCGTGGCCTTGACCTTGTTGAGGTCTGCCCGCTTGGCCGCGTCTCCCTTGACCACTTTGACGGTGGAGTTAGGCAAGTTGGCCACCCCATCGACCGGAACGGCCGACATAAGCGTGACGCTCGAGCCCTTGGCCACGTACTGGTCGAGCTCGGCCAGCAGCGCAGGCACGCGCTTGTTGAAGCCAAGCACCAGCGTCTTCTCCGGCTTGGGCGCCGGGCTTTTTGCCGTTTGGATAGCCTTCGCGTTGGGCTCTCCCGGCGTGGCGACGGTGATGACCGAATCGTCCTCGGCGATCACAATTAGCTCGTCGCGCTTGCCAAGCACCGTCGCGGCGGGCGGGTTCAAGTGGATAGTGCCGTCAGACACAATCCCCATGACCGAGCAGTCCACAAAGGCTAGCTGGGCTTCGTAGTACGTCTTGCCGGTGAGGGTTACCTGGTGGGTGAAGTAGACCTCGTCGCCATCGAAGTCGAGCAGCTCGGTATAGACGCTCGACAGGCCAGGTTGGCGCGACGTCTGCGCGGTGATCTGGCCGATCTTCTCGTGCGCGAGAATCCACTTGGCCTCGTCCTTGCCCACAAGCCGGGCGACCTCGACGTTCTCGTGATTCCGAATCTGGCCAACGATGTGCATCTTGCGGTCCGTGCGTTCGGGGTGGCCGGTGAGCGCGAGCGTCGCCTTGATGGCCCGCGAGTCTGGGTCCTCGCTCGCCTCGTCACCCAGCACAATGATGCTGCGCGCCTCAAACGGGTTGGCGAGCAGCAGATCGTCCTGGTCCATCGGATCGCCCGAGCGGCAGATCACGCGGGTAGTGCGGGTGTCGGGCACCGCGGCGCGGATCTCGTCCTCCATCTCGACCTTGTCCTGGTTTGCGAGCACCACGATCGCGGCGCGCTTCTCGGACTCGTTCGCGATGCTCAACTCGCTGATGATCGGCCCGACCTTAGAGTTCCACCCCAGGATCACGGTGTGGCCGGTCTCGATGACCTTGGAGCGGCCCTTGCGCAGATCCTCAACCTTGGCGTCAAACGCTCCTGAAATGATCGAGATGAGGCTGGCAACCACGAACAGTCCGCCGATGGTCACCACCAGCATCAACCCGCGATACTGCCAACCTCCGTCGCCCGCGACGCTGCCGGCGTCGAGTGCGCGCATGAGGCTCTGCCACACCGTCTCTGCCGCGCCGTCGGAGTTGCCGTCGTCCGGACCCTTGTTGACCAGCAGCAGCACTGCTGCAATCGCCGTGACCAAGACGGTAGTTGCGAGACCGAGCAAGAGCACCAGCGCTCCCGTGCCACGAGCCATCAGGTTGTCGAACCAGTACCGGAAGCGTTGACTCATCGACGGCTTGTTCATGGCATCTCCTTTGACGCGGGGGTCTTGAGGTAACACTATCCGGGGCCACGACTTGGCGCAGTGGCCAATCCACGGGCGGTACGAGCGCGAACTGTCGGTGACAAAGGAGCGATATCACCATGGCAGCATCAACCACCAAGCAGGTGCTCGCACTCGCGGCCACCACGGCGCTTGTCCTCTCAGGCTGTGCGACCGCGGAGTCGGAAGCAGAAGCAGCGGAAACGCCGACGATAGTAGAGACCACCGAGGCAATGGAGAAAGAGGAGCCCCAGGGCACCGTCGTCAGCGTCATCGAGGAAGAGTTTTCGATCACGCTGGACCGAGAGACGTTCGAAGCCGGGACGTACACGTTCCAGGTGGATAACCATGGCGGAGCACCTCACTCGCTCATGATCGAGGGCGACGGCATCGAGACCGCGTCGTCCGTGCTGATCAACGCAGGCGAGATGGACCAGGTCATCGTTGACCTTCCCGCCGGGACCTACGAGTTGTGGTGCTCGGTAGGCCAGCACCGCAGCGCAGGAATGTCCCTCACCATCACGGTGACCTAGGGCAGAACTGCGAGGCGCCGGTCCTCCCTCAGCGGACCGGCGCTTTGTGCCGTCTGGGCTCTAACCGCGCAGGTCGCGTCGCTGGAAGGCCCACGTGCTGGTGGTGACGAGTACCGCCGTCAGCGCCATGAGCACTCCCAGGTGCCCCCAGTCGAACCCATTCTCGAGCGGCAGGTGGCTTGCGTAGTAGTGGAACGGCGAGAACTCCGCCCAGAAGGCGACGTCGGAGTTGATCGGCAGGAAGCTCGCGGTGGCGTAAAAGAGCACCATCAATCCAGTCGCCCCACCGGTGGCGATCCCGGACCGCCCGGTCCATGCGCCAAGGAAGAGTGCGATCGCACCCATGAACGCGCCAAAAACAACCAGGTGAACGCAGGCCGCGGCAACGTTCGCTGCGCTGAGTCCCAGCCCGCCCCACCAGTTGCCGAGCATGGTTCCCGCGAAGGTGGCCACGCCGACGATCGCCATCATCAGCAGCATCGACCCGGCCTTTTCGTAGATGACCCGCAGCCGCTGTATGGGGTTGTCGAGCAGCACACCCATAGTCCGGTCGCGCTCCTCGCCCGCGAGCGCCTTGGCTCCCATGTTGATGCCCACGAGGGCAACCGCGATGGGCGCAAGGATGGAGAAGATCTCGCCGTGGTACCAGCCCGTGGGTTGGCTGTAGTCGGCCCACCCCACCATCGCGAGCATGGACTCGGGGAACGCGTCAACCAGGGAGCCGAGCTCGGACGCCACACCCTTGAACATCGGGCCGAGCAGCACAGCCATATAGAACATGCCTCCCGCCGCGATCGACATGATGGTGCGCGACTCGCTCGTCGTCTTGGTCAGAATGCTCTTGACCTGCGCCTGGCCGGCGATCTTCTCTGCAGTAGATGCGAAGTGCGGGTTGCGGGCCATCCGGTCGAGCAGCGTGGTGCGCTCCTCGCCCACCTTGAGGTCCCGCCCGCGAACGCCCACGAGCGCAAGTGCGAACATCACAACAGCGGCGCCGACAAGCAGCCCCACGTGGCCCCAGTGCACGCCTTGCAGGAACGGCTGCGCGCCGTCCAGGTAGTGCCACGGGAAGAACCTCGCCCACGCTTCGCCCCATTCGTACAACGGCAGCAGGCCGGACGCGAGGAACGAGACGAGCATCACGGTGACGCCCGTCATGTTCGCGCGGAAGGTGTCTCCCGTCCACGCGCCGACGGCGAGTGAAAGCGCGCCGAAGAACAGCGCGAGCGCCGCGAGGTGGACCGAGGCCGAGCCGAGGTGCATGCCCTCGCCACTCGCGCCGTTGCTCCAAAGCCCGAACCAGTAAGCGCCCCACATCAGCGCTGCACCCACCGTCACCACGGTCGCGATGGCCGCAAATTTCTCGACCACCAGCCGCAACCGGCTGCGCGGGTTCGCCAGCAGCAGGCCCATGGTGCCCCACCGCTCCTCGCCCGCCACCGCATCGGCTCCCATGGTGATGGCGATACCGCACAGGATCATCGGGGCAATGAAGTTGGCCATCTCGCTCAGGATCAGCGCGCTGGAGTCGAGGCCTGTCGCCAGCCCGAGCACGTTGAGGAAGGCTTCTGGCATAAGTTCGAACAACTCGTTCGACGCGTCGCCGATGTCTGCGTAGACCCACACCCCCATCCACGCGATCCCTGCCACCGACGCTGCGCCGATCAGCAGCCCCATCCACCGCTCTCGCAGCGCCTTCGAATAGATCGAGAACAGCATCACGTGCTCGCCTTCGCCGATCCCTTGTAAAACGCCAAGAAGATCTCATCGAGATCGACACTCGAACTCGACAACGAGAGCACGCCGAGCGCGGTCGCCGCCTTCAGCAGCGGCTCCATCGAGCCCTCGTACGAGACGGTCGCGCGGACGTCGTCCACCTCGACCTCCCGAACACCCTGAACCTTGGCGAACGCCGACGCCTTCACCGGCTTGGAAAAGTGGAGGGAGACCCGGCGCAGCGCCTTGTCGTGCAGGTCCGCCATCTGCTCGACAGCGACCAGTTTGCCCTCACGAATGAAGCCCACGCGGCCCGCGACGCGCTCAACCTCGCTCAGTGTGTGGCTGGACAGGAAGACCGTCGAGCCCTCAGCCGTGACCTCGCGGAGCAGCGACTGGAACTCCTGCTGCATGAGCGGGTCGAGGCCGGTGCTGGGCTCATCAAGGATGTACACCTCGGGCTTGGACATGAACGCCTGGAGCAGGCCCACCTTCTGGCGGTTTCCGGACGAGTAGTCGCCCACCTTGCGCGTGAGATCCGCCTCGAACCGCTCCGCGAGCGTGTCGACCCATTCCCAGTCGACGCCGCCGCGCAAGTTCGCGAAGTATTGCAACGTCTCGCGGCCGGTGAGGCTCGGGTACAGGGCAAGGTCGCCGGGGAGGTACCCCACGTGATTGCGGATCTCGACGGAGTCCTCGTGGGAGTCCAGCCCGAGAATAGTGATGGTGCCCTCCGTGGGGCGAATGAGGTCCAGCACCGTGCGCATCGTAGTGGTCTTGCCCGCGCCGTTGGGCCCGAGGAAGCCAAAGATTTCACCCTCGTCGATGCTCAGGGACAACTCGCTCACCGCCGTGAACTTGCCGTACATCTTGGTGAGGTTGTCGATCTCGATGACGGGCTTTGAGGCCATCAGGTTCCTACTTTCTGCCGCGCCATTGGCGACCGTCTGACGCGGCTCGCCTGCCGTGGCGTGATCGCCGCTTTCACTTCAAACGTACGCCTGTGACCGGCGCGGCGGCATCGTCCCCGGGAATGATTCGCGCCCCACGAAGCACGAAGTATCCAGCCGACTGCTTGCCGCATCCGGGTGCGGCTCGTACCGTGAAGAGACGGCCCGGACGGTCCAGGCCGAAGATGGGAGACGTTCATGTCAGATTCTGTTGCACGGATTACCGAGATCAGCTCCAAGAGTGCCAAGAGCTTCGAGGACGCAGTAAACGTGGGCGTTGAGCGCGCCAACAAGACGCTTCGCAACGTCAAGGGAGCGTGGGTCAAAGACCAGAAGGTGGAGATCGCTGACGGCAAGGTCACCGGGTACGTCGTTCACCTGATGGTGACATTCATCCTCGACGACTAGGCACCACCAGAGCCGGTGTGCGTGTTGCGAACGCGTGCACCGGTAGAAGGTCCGGGTCACCGCGTGCCACCATGGGGTCATGTCCGAGGCCCGAGCAGCGAAGTCCAAGAAGGCCGCCGTCACGGAGCCCGATGCGGACGAAACCTTCGCGTTGCCCACGATCACCAAGGGCGTGCGATCGTCCACGGGGGCGAAGGTCCCTGACAGTGAAGTAGCGCTTCCCGAAGACCGGTTCCTCGACCGCGAACTCAGTTGGCTCGCGTTCAACGAGCGCGTACTCGAATTGGCGGAGGATCCTCAGACGCCGCTGCTTGAGCGCGCCCGCTTCCTCGCGATCTTCGCGTCCAACTTGGACGAATTCTTCATGGTGCGGCTTGCTGGCCTCAAGCGTCGCATCGCGGCGGGCTTCGCGGTACCGAGCGCAACCGGCATGAGCCCCACGCGGCTGGTTGAATCGCTCACCGAACGCGCCCACGAACTCATGAACCGTCACTCCGAAATCTTCACCGGTCAAGTCTTTCCGCGCCTAGACGAGGAGGGCATCCACATTGTCCACTGGGACGAACTCGACGACAAAGAGCACGACCGCCTGCGCCGCCTCTTCCGCCAGGACATCTTCCCCGTCCTCACCCCCCTTGCCGTGGACCCGGCCCACCCGTTTCCATACATCTCCGGCCTCTCGCTCAACCTCGCAGTCGAGACGCGCGATCCAGACAACGGCAAGGACCGCTTTGCGCGCGTCAAGGTTCCGGAGACGCTTCCCCGTTTCCTCGCCGTCGACGCCAAGGGCAAGGCCTCCCAGGTCACCGATGCCTCCGCGCTGGACACGGGACCGCGCAGCTTCGTCCCGCTTGAGGACGTCATCGCCGCGCAACTTGAATACCTGTTTCCCGGCATGGAAATCGTCAGCCACTACACGTTCCGCGTAACCCGCAACGAAGACGTCGAGGTCGAGGAAGACGACGCCGAGAACATCCTCAAGGCCATGGAGCAGGAATTGCTGCGACGCCGCTTCGGCCCGGCTGTTCGGCTCGAGGTGGCGGAAGATCTTTCCACGGCCGTCCGGGAACTGCTGGTGCGCGAACTCGGCATCACCGAGGCCGACGTCTTTCACTTGCCGTCACCGCTCGACCTGACCGGCCTCAACGTGATTGCGGACCTAGACCGTCCCGCACTCCAATTCGAGGCGTTCCGTCCCACGACCCACCACCAGCTCTCTCCGGTTGAAACGGCCGACGCCGGCGACGTGTTCGAGGCGATCTCACGCGGCGACATCCTCCTGCACCACCCGTACGACTCCTTCTCGACTTCCGTGCAGGCGTTCCTCGCACAAGCCGCGCGAGACCCCAAGGTGCTCGCGATCAAACAGACGCTCTACCGGACGTCCGGTGACTCCCCGATCGTCGACGCTCTCATCCAGGCCGCGAAGGCGGGCAAGCAGGTGCTCGCGCTCGTGGAGATCAAGGCACGGTTCGACGAGGAGCGCAATATCTCGTGGGCCCGCAAACTCGAGCAGGCCGGCGTGCACGTGGTCTACGGCCTCGTGGGCCTCAAGACCCACTGCAAACTCTCCCTGGTGGTCCGCCAGGAGGACGACGGACTGAGGCGCTACTGCCACATCGGCACCGGTAACTACCACCCGCGCACCGCGCGACTGTATGAGGACTACGGTCTGCTGACCGCGGACGCCGAGGTCGGCGCGGACCTAACCAAGCTCTTCAACCAACTAAGCGGCTACGCGCCCAAAGCCAAATTCCGCCGGCTGCTGGTAGCGCCCAAGGACGTCCGGGTGGGGCTCCTTGATCGAATCGAGGCAGAAGCGGCGCGAGCGGGCGCCGGCGAGGACGCGTGGATCAAGATCAAGACCAACGCGATCGTTGACGAACGGATCATGGACGCGCTCTACCGAGCGAGCCAGGCTGGAGTTCAAGTGGACATGGTGGTGCGCGGTATTTGCGCGCTCCGCCCCGGCGTCAAGGGGCTGAGCGACAACATCCGCGTGCGGTCCGTGCTGGGCCGGTTCCTCGAGCACTCGCGCATCTTCGCGTTTGCCAACGCGGGCGAGCCCGACGTGTTTATCGGTTCAGCGGACCTCATGCACCGCAACCTTGACCGCCGCGTCGAAGCCCTCATCAGCATCGTAGATGAGGATCAAATCAAGGCCCTTCTGGAAACTATCGACATGGCGATCAGCCCAAAATACTCGTCGTGGGCGCTCGACGCCGAGGGTACGTGGACGCGCGACCTGATCGATAGCAAGGGCGAACGCCTCAAGGACGTACAGGAGACCTACATCAAGCGTCAGCCCAAGCGACGGGCCAAGGGCAAGTGAAAGGGATCCGTCGCAGCGAGGTGGTCGCTGCTGGCGCGCTCGTGTGGCGTATGCGCGATGGGGAACTTCAGGTTCTCACTGTGCATCGGCCGTCGTACAACGACTGGTCCTGGCCCAAGGGGAAGATCCACCGCGGCGAAACCCTCCCCGAATGCGCGATACGCGAGGTCTACGAAGAAACGGGTAAGCAGGTTCAACTGGGCCAGTCTCTTCCCACACTCCGGTACAAGCTCCGTAGCGGCCGCCCCAAGGTGGTCAAGTACTGGGCCGCTGAGGTTGTCTCGAAGGAGCACCACGCGCTGCTCGCCCGCCCCAACTGGAAGCGGGCGCCCAAACGCGAGATCGACAAGACCCGGTGGATGACGGTCGAGCAGGCACGCGCCAAAATCACGATGAAGGCGGACCTCAAACCGCTCGACCGGCTTGTCGCGGCACATCAGAATGACACGCTAGACACTCGCGTATTCATCATTGCGCGGCACACGCGAGCCAAGAAGCGATCTGCCTGGAAGCAGGACGACCTCGCGCGGCCGATCACCAGTGGTGGTGCCCGACGCGCCCTGAATCTAATCCCGCTGTTCTCCGCGTTCGGTGTTCGCTACGTAGATTCATCCCCCGCTGCTCGCTGCCTCATGACGGTGAAGCCGTACGCGGCGGCTATCAGCAAGAAAGCCAAAACATACAAATCGCTCACGGAAGAGGCGCACGCCTCCAAGCCCAAGAAGGCTGCAGACACCCTGGCTGAGTTGCTCGCTAAGTCCGGCAATCGGGTGGTATGCGTGCACCGGCCCACCATGCCAACGTTGCTCGAAATGGTGTCGATGTCGATGCGCAAGTGGACTAGGGGCAAGTTGCCAAAAAAGAACCCCTACCTGCCAGCCGGCGGCGTGTTGATCGCGCACGTCGTGGACACTGAAGCGGGCCCTCGCGTGGCTGCTGTGGAGACGCACTTGCTGCAGTGATGTGGGGTTCACACCAGCGTCTTACGCGCGAAATGAGAAAGGTCCCCGGCGCATGATTGACATCGGACCGGGAGCGCCAGTCGGCGCTTAGGCCGCTCGAAGCGGCTTGAGTTGGAGCCCGGGGCTGCCGCGGTCCGACGTCACTTTCAGGGTACTCCTAAGGCGCCGCGGCACCTAATAACAATTCAATCAAGCCGATCTTCGCGCCACATTTGGGCGCACCGCTCCAGGTCTTCGCCCGTGCGGAGCAGTTGCGCCGCGCGCAGCGACGTTTGGTGTGCACGGTCGTCCGCGTGGCCCTCATCCGAGGAGGCCTCGATCGCGGCACCCGTGGCAACCACTCGGCAGAAGGCGCCGGCACGGTCGAGCGCACCGGCCAGATCGCCGGAGAATACCCCGGACAACACCTCGTCTGCCAACGCGCGCACCTCCTCCGGTCCCGGTGGGTCCTCGACTCCCGCAATGGCGGCGCGCACCTCGGCGCGGACCACGCCGTGATGGAACGAGCGTGCCACGGCGTCCGCGTCGGCCTTGGTCCACTCGCGCAGCATGTAGATGCGCCAGAGCGCTCCGGGCAGCGTATGTGCCTCGGCGTTGGACCACATCATGGCGACAGTGTCGATGCCCTCTTGGTCAACGAGCGCGATCAATTTGGCCACCAACGCCTGGTCCTGCGATGCGCGTACCTGCGCGACTACCGCCGCCGCGGTCTCGTGCGCGACAAGGCTACGGTCGGCGGGGTCGATGTCCCCGACGAGTTGATCCGCGGCCTCCATGTCGAGCATGGCTGGCCTGCGAAAATGTCGTTCTCCCACCAGGACCTACTCGTTCTCTTGGAACGTGAGGCAGGCGGAGTTGATGCAGTAGCGCTCGCCAGTAGGGGTGCCGTGACCGTCGGGAAAGACGTGTCCCAGGTGAGATTCGCACGCCGCGCACTGGATCTCCGTCCTCACCATCCCGTAACTCGAGTCCTGCGTCAGAATCACGGCGTCCGGGTCGACAGACTCGTAGAAGCTAGGCCATCCCGACCCAGAGTCAAACTTGGTCCCCGATTTGAAGAGATCGGCTCCGCACCCTTTGCACTGATACATACCCGGGTCTTTGTTGTCGAGCAACTCACCCGTAAATGCGGGCTCGGTGCCGTGCTCACGCAGTACGCGGAACTCGTCGTCCGAGAGGATTGCGCGCCACTCATCTTCGGTTCGGTCAATCGTGGGCATCTGATGCTCCTTCCAGCCCTCCCAGAGTAAGGGAGGTGTGGGCCGCGCGGCTCTCGCCGTGACGGGGCACCGTGTTTAGCGCTCGGGGCCCGCATATTGTTCCCGTGGTTGACTGGCGCCATGTCTTCGAGTCGAACCGCGCGGATGGGATTCGCCGGCGCGCTGGTCGCGGTGAGCGTAGTGATCGCGGTCGGCTACGTCTGGGTGAACAGCCTCGTCGACGCCGAGGTCATTACTGAACCCAGGCTTCCGGATCCGCAGGGCTCACCGGACAGGCGCACGGGCCCCACCTCCATGTTCGCCGCGCCGCCCGGCCCCGGAGCGAGTTGGCAGATCCAACTGGACGGCGGCGTACCGCTGGCCACCGGAGCTCAGATTGTCGAGGTTGACTGGCAAGTGCCCGCGCACCAAGTGACGCAACTCAATGAGGCAGGCGCGTACACCGTCTGCTACTTCTCGGCCGGCTCGTGGGAGGACTGGCGGCCCGACGCGAGCGACTACCCCGAGAGTGTGCTCGGGGAGCAACTGGACGACTGGCCCGGCGAGCGCTACGTCGATCTTCGCGACCTCGCCGCGCTGGGGCCGCTGTGGGCCGCACGCTTGGACGCGTGCGCAGCCGCCGGCTTTGACGCGGTGGACCCCGACAACATGGACGCCTATTCGAATCCTTCGGGCTTCGGGCTGACGGAGGACGACAGTGCCGGCGCGTTCGTGTGGCTATCGGAGCAAGCTCACGCGCGCGGCCTCGCGATTGCGCTCAAGAACTCACCCGAGATTGCCGACCGCGTCCTCGGCGCCGCAGACCTGGCCGTCGTCGAGGAGTGCCTGACCCATGATTTCTGCGATGCGTTTGTGGGATTCGTCGAGGCCGGGAAGCCGGTGCTGCTTGTCGAATACATCGAAGACGGCGCATCGCTGTCGACCATGTGCGCACCCGCCAGAGAACTAGGTTTGAGCCTGTTGGTGCACCGGCTCGCACTAGACGGCGAAGGCGAGGCCTGCCCGTAGGCCTGCGCTAGGTTGGCCGAACCCGGACCCGCGTGCGCGTGCTGTAATGAGTTGGTGACCGACTCCTCCGCCTCCCCGCGCGCGTCGAGACTTGGCATTGGACGCCGACAATCGCGCGACTTCTGGTCAGGCACCAAGGCGATCGCCCCGCTGATCCCCGGCTCGGTCATCTTCGGACTCGCGTTCGGAGCACTCATCCCCGCGGCAGGTATCGACCTGTGGGTTGGCCCGTTCGCCTCCGCCACCGTCGTGGCCGGCGCGTCCCAGTTCGCCATAATCGAACAGCTCGGCGCCGACGCCCCTGCGGCAATCGCGATCTTCACCGCTTTGGTGATCAACGCGCGCTTCGCCCTGTACTCAACCGCGCTCGCCCCGGTGTTCCAGGCGTTCCCGCGACGCTGGCGCTATGGACTGGCACACGTCATGACTGACCAGGCGGCCGTGACGATCCTTCACCACACCGATGCGTGGCCCGACCCTGTGCGTCGGCGCTGGTTCGCGCTTGGCGCGGGCTTGCCGTTCGCAACGACGTGGGTGCTCGGGACCGTCGCAGGCGTGCTGCTCGGGCCAGTCTTGCCGGCCGCATGGCAGATCGGCTTCATCGTGCCGCTCATGTTCATTTCAGTGCTATTTCCGCACCTGCGAACGCGCCCCGCATTGGTCGCGGCGGTGGTGGCGGTGGCCGTCGTTGTCATCGCACGCGACCTGCCGTACGGCCTCAACGTGTTGTTGGGCGCCCTCGCTGGCATTGGGCTCGGCACGATCGTCCCTGAACCGGCGACGCCGACGCCCGTGGAAGACGCGGTCGGCACATGAAGTACGCACTGATCTTCCTTGCGGCCGCGATTGGGACGTACCTGATCCGCATCTCCGGCATCGTGTTCCTTGGCGGACGCCAGTTACCGGCACGCGTGATGCGCTCACTCAGGCTCATCGCTCCCGCCGCGATGGCGGCGATCATCGCCAACTCCCTCTTGCTCGATGCCGGCCAGTGGCGGACGCCCGGTGCGTGGCACATCGCCGGGTCGGTCTCGATCGGCGTCGCTGTTTGGCGTCGCAGCACCGGGCTGTCGATGGTGGTCGGCGCGGTGGTGTTCGCCGCGTTGCTCGCACTCGGCTGGTAGCGCGCACGAGGCGCTCCGGTCTTCGCGGGCGGTCAGGCCTCGTAAGATATCGGAGGGCCTCTAGCTCAGTTGGTAGAGCAACGGACTTTTAATCCGTGGGTCGTGGGTTCGAGCCCCACGGGGCCCACCACGGCTACCAGGGTGAACGCGGCCCGGGCGGTTGCGGGGTGAAGGCGCATCCCCTCCAGAACCCCTCGGAGACGACTTGACTGGCTCCGTTGGACCTCGCCTTCGGCCTGTCGTCACAGGGTCTAGCAACGATGACCCGTAGATTGGGCCGATGCAAGTACTTGACTGGAAAGGTGCGTCATGAAACCCGAGCTCTCGATCGAGACCCTGAAGGGATCTGCAGCTGAGTATGCTCGCCTCCTGTCGACTCAGGGCGTTCCGGAACTCTTTGGGGTCACAGACGGGAAGGCAATCGGCACACACGTTGAGCACGGGTTCAAGGACTACATCCATGAGCGCTTCGCGCTCACCTCAGGAAACTCAGCTAGCGGCATTGACTTCCCCGAGGTTCAAGTAGACCTGAAGGTGACCTCGGCGAAGCAACCCCAGTCCAGTTGTCCGTTTCGCAACGCGACGCAGAAGATTTACGGGCTCGGATACAGCCTTCTCGTCCTGGTATACGAGAAAATCGACGATCAAGAAACTCAAACGGCACGTCTAAAGTTCGTGAACGCTCTCTTCATCGGAGCGAACCGTACCGCCGACTACCAAATGACGAAGCACCTCATCGCGCTTGCTGCAAGAGGGGGGCTGGCTGAAGAAGTCGACGCCTTCCTCGAGGAAAAGAACCTCCCACTCGACTCCGAGAGTCGCCGTCAACTGGCTGAGCGGATACTCGCCGAACCACCTGCCCTCGGAGGGCTGACGATGTCGAATGCTCTGCAGTGGCGGCTTCAGTATGGCCGTGCTATCGGATTGGCACAGTCCGAGAGCGACAGCGGAATTAGTGATCTCATTGCCTAAGGACCAATACGGAGACTTCCAGACTCCTCTTGAGCTCGCCAACGCCGTACTCGGGCTACTGAAGCGCCTTCAATTTGCGCGCGTGCTCGAGCCTACGTGCGGCTCTGGCAACTTCATTCGAGCGGCCCAGAAGGCGCTTCCCAGTGCAGAAGTGATCGGCGTCGAACTCCAACCCGAGTACGCCGAGGCTGCGGGCAGGCTGACCAAGGTTCACCAAGCCGATGCAATGCAGTTCGACTTTGCCGCCGACCTCGCTTGGCATGAGGATGGCCGCCTCCTCGTCGTGGGCAATCCACCGTGGGTGACGAATTCCGATCTCACTCGCATGGCGTCCGCAAACAAGCCCAAACTGGAGAATATCCGGGGCCTCAGCGGACTGGAAGCAATGACGGGTGCCAGCAATTTCGATCTCGCCGAGTCCATCATCCTGAAACTGCTGGTCCAACTTGCACCCCAGCAGCCCACAATTGCCATGCTCTGCAAGTCTCAAGTAGCGCGCAACATTCTCCAGTTCGCAGAGCAGAATGCGCTACCACTGAAGTCAACTCGCGTCTACGGTCTCGATGCGAAAAAGCGGTTCGGCGCCAACGTCGACGCATGCCTCCTGATACTGGAGACGGCGTCCAGCGCCGGTAACTACGTCGCAGACGTTTTTGACAGTCTCGACGCGGCAGAACCCACAAAGCGGATCGGCGTCATCGATGGGCGGCTTGTCTCGAACGTTGACGACTACGAGCGGACTCGTTTTGCCGACGGCGATTCCCACTTGGAATGGAGGCAGGGGGTCAAGCACGATGCGAGCGCGGTGATGGAACTCGAAGCAACGCCCGATCCGCGACGCAAAGATGGCGAACTCCTAGACCTCGAGCCCACGTTCCTATACCCACTGCTGAAGTGCACGGATGTATTCCGCGGCAGAACCACCACGCTCGCGAAATGGATGGTGGTGCCTCAGCGCCACCCTTCCGACGACACGGACATCGTCGCGGTCGAGGCGCCCAAGACCTACGCGTATCTGGAAGAGCACGCGGAGAAACTCGACGGACGCAAGTCGTCGATCTACACGCGCCGCCCACGCTTCGCAGTGTTTGGTATCGGCGACTACAGCTTTGCACCGTACAAGGTCGCAATCTCTGGGATGCACAAGGATCCTGTGTTTCGTCTGGTCGGCCCGATCGCTGGCAAGCCGGTCGTCTTCGATGACGTGACGTACATCGCGCCCTTCGATCGCCTTGATGACGCCGCGATCACCCTCGCGGTTCTCACGAGCGAGCCAGCTGATGCGCTCATTAGATCACTGTCATTCACCGACTCAAAACGGCCGATTACGAAGAAGTTGCTGCAGCGAATCAACGTGGCAGCCTTGAGCACCAGGTGCGATGCAGACGCCCTTGTCGCGCGGAGTTTGAGATTCTGCGTGGAGACAGGAAGTCAAGTAGCAGAGGACGACTTGCGAACAGCGCTCCTGCGGCTACAACAGGGCATCTCGGCATTCCACTCGGAACGGCGGGATTCGCGGAAGAGGAAGCCCGCCGCCGCAAACTAGCCGAGGACCCTCTTGCTTCAACCGGCGCTGGGGACTAGTTCCCACCCATCAAAAAGGTCTCAAATTGGTCGGCAACGCTTTCGTGGTCGATAGCGTACATGTGCGCGTAGATGAGGTCAGTCGTGGCAACGCTAGCGTGCCCCAACCACCGACTGGTCTTGTATGGCGCGAAACCTGCGGCAATCGCCAGCGAAGCGAAAGTATGGCGCAGGTCATGAAATCGCATGTCCGGTAGCCCGCTGTCTGCGAGCGCGGGCCGCATGTAGTTTCGCCGGAACGACGCGACATCGAAGACGCGATCCCAGGCGATGCGGTGAGAGCCAGGCACCCTGCCAGGCCACACAAGAGCCTCGGAGTCGCCCGAGTTCGGATGCTCATCCAACAGGTTTCGGATGTCGGCGACAAGTCGCCGATCGAGCAGTGGGACGACTCTCGTGGAACGCTTCGACTTCGGTGTCCCCACAACCCACTCGCCTTGAATGCGTTGCAGAGTTTGGCGCACGGAGATTCGGCCATTCTCGAGGTCGAGGTCGCGGATGCGCAGGCCGGTTATCTCACCAGCGCGGAGGCCCGTGTATGCCGCGAAGCGGACGAGGAGCCCGTAGGGATGCGCGATGTCGAGCCGGGCCGCCAGTGCCTCGACTTGGGAGGCGGTGAGAAACACCGGCTCGAAGCCCTCACGTGTATCGCCCTTGGGCAGCCATACTGCGTCGCACGGGCTGTGGGCAATCAGCCGGTCGTCCAATGCGTAGCGGAATGCCTTTTTCAGTGCGATGTAGTGGTGGTGGACGGTGGCCGCCGCGAGACCTTCGTCGTGGAGATCGTTGACCCAACCTTGAACTTCAGCCCTGGTTACGGAGACGACCTTGCGGTGACCGAAGCGCGGCAGAATGCGGCCTTCGTAGATCGACACGTACGAAAGGTAGGTGCGCTCCTTGAGCGACGCGCGTGATGCGGCCAGGCTTTCGGCGATCACCGCGGAGACAGTCTCGTCGCGGCGAACGAGCAAATGAGTCGAGCCGCCGTCCTGCAACTCGGTCTCAACCTTGAGAGCGAACCGCTCGGCTTCACGCTTCACAGAGAACGTACGTTGCTGGAATCTGCCGTGAACGCGCCAGCGAACTTCGTGCGCGATGCCGGTGGCTCGGGAGACTTCGCGCAAATGGGCCATCAGGCCGCCCCCTGGGGCTCGCGGCCGACGATCCGCGAGACTGTGCTTGGGTGCCACCGCCCACCATGAGCGGTCGCCACCCCCTCGGCGTTGAGGGCTTCCGCGACGCGCCGAAACGACATCCCGAGCGCGCGAAGTTCCACCATTCGCCTCACGGCGGCGCCTGAGACGGCGCGCGGACGGCCGAGTTTCACACCCCTCTCCTGGGCGGCGCGTAGTGCGACCGAGGTGCGCTCGCCGATTGCGCGTCTCTCCCATTGGGCGACGGCGGCCATGACGTTCGCGACCAGCTCACCGCCGGACGTTGTCGTGTCTACACCAACATCGAGAGCATTGACCGCCCACTCTTGTTTCTTGGCAATCTCCAATAGGCTCGCGAAGTCCTGCACCGAGCGCGAAAGACGGTCCAGCTTCGACACCACGAGAGCACTCGCCTCACCTTGACTCAACCGGGCGAGCGCTTCCTGAAGCGCGGGACGGGCAAGCGATTTCGCAGACGCGCCTTCGTCGGCAAGCCAGACGACGTCCCACCCCTTCGCCTTGGCGTGTGAGGCGATCGCTTGACGTTGACCCTCCAACCCTAGGCCGCTCCGTCCTTGCTCCTCCGTGCTCACTCGCATGTATCCAACGACCTTGCTCACGGGCTTCTCCTTCGCAATCGCCGACATCGTTGAGAGGGAATCGAACGCCAATACGGACGTCTTGGCTACAGGGGATCGAATTTCGCGATGCAAAGGGTCGGAAATCACGAGGGGATGCAACCCCTGCGGAGCAGGCATTTCTCTGGCGAAGAGGCCCTCGCTGGGCCGCCTACGCGGTTCGCTGAGTTCACTCATCGCCGCGCCCAACACCCGAGTCATCCTTGCGCGATGACGCGCCTCCCGAGGCCCGAGGCCCCTCCTTAGAGGGGGCCTCGCGGCCTCGGTGCGCATCAGGCTCATCTGCAGTTGCGTAGTGGCGGTGGGACCGACCCGGCCCACCCCTAAGTTGAAGTCGCCTCTCTTCAAGCAGGACTCTGACATTATCCGCGATGGCCGTGTCCCTGCCCGAGACGCCACCCTTGATTGACCGCAAGGAACAACCTGGAGACGCTTCGACGTAGGCCAGGATCTTCTCGCGGAGGCTTTCGGGAATCAGCGTCCGGCGGGCTGAAACAGAGAGCCGCCGCGTCTCGGGATCGAAGGCGAGCGGAGTCTTTTCTACTGATATTCCCGCTCGCCCCTCAGCACTCAAAGACCGTTGGTCGCCATTGCGATGCAGTACCCATCTCACATCGGGGTCGTCGTCCAGCACACTCGCACCTCGTGCCCGGCTCTGTGCACCCGCCTCAGCGGAACGCCCTGTGTGAACCGGTATGAGACAGCCCAACAAACCAGCTTCGCGAAGAATTCTGTCCATCTGCATGAAAAAAGCCCGCACATCGTCGTTCGAGTTCTCCTCTCCAAACCCGCGCATGGCACGGCCAAACGTGTCGAGAATCAGGTAGGCGGCGTCATGCTTTTTCAGGTACTCGACGACGTGGTTCGCAACATAGTCGTTCGCAAGATTGAGGTGATCGCCCCGCAGATGTTCAACGAGTATCCGATGGGTGTTTCTCACGCCGACGCGTCGGAAGTTGTCGAGGCTGTCACGAGGCTGTAGTTCGTAGTCGAAACAGACGACGTTTCCTTCTGGCAAGAACGTCTCAAACTTGCCGGCGAACGGCTCTCCATCGACCAGCGCCTTTGCGACGTTGGTAACAAACGTGGTCTTGCCGGCCTTGTATTGGGCGACCAGGGTGGCCTTGTGACCGACTCGTTGCAGACCCTCGATCACCCACGGCTGCTCTTCGACGGGTTCCGCCGCCAGTGCATCTGCCAGGGACCTGCCTGAGAGAGTTGTGAAGCCACTGCGCGCTTCGTCGGCGGCGAGGCGCAGGGTCGCCTCGCGGCGCGCCCGCTCCTGCCAGACGCGCCGCTCAACCTCTGCCTCAAACTGAAACCGCTCAGGCGGCTCCCGGGGATCATCAGCTCAGACACGTCGATACCCCTTCTCTCGCGCGCTTCGTTTCGTGAACCGCCACGCCGTAGAGGAGAGCCACTCCCGGTCGATCTCAATGGAGTCATCCATGTTGTGGTGTTGAAGATGGTCGAACGGGTCCTTGCCTGTACGTGCGCCAACTATCGTCAACTGATCCGGACGGAGCCCGGCCGAGATCAAGTTGTTGTACCGCAGCGCAACGTCGTACGCGCCGACTTCAGGGTTTGGGCTGTCGCGATCCATCCAAAGCACGACCCGGGAAGCGCGCCGAAGCAGACGCGCCTGATCCAGAGTCGAATGCCCAGCGCCTTGGTGATGGGACGTTGCGACAACGCCCGCCTCGCGCAGGGCATCGGCATCCTTCTCGCCCTCCGGCAAATGAATTGGCCTGCCGCGCCGCAACGCGACCCGCAATGAAGGAATCCGATACAGGCAACGATCAGCACCCGAAGGCTTGCGCATCCGCTGCGTCGCCGGGTCCCAGTATCGAAACGTCTTCTCGCGGACATCGCCAATCGGGTCGAGGAACTCGTACCGTCGCTTCTCAAAGAGCGTGCGTCCGTTGTGATCGGTGTAACGGTATGTGGCTACATGGCTGAACTGATCGAGTGGCCTACTCATCGCCAGCCGACTTCGGGCCCTCGACGCAGCGCTCAATATAGGCCTCGAGTTGTTCGATGCTGTGAAGAGCCCGGTTGCCTCCGAGCCTCGTGCAGCCCAAGTGGCCACTCGTGCGTGCCCGACGAATCTGACGCTCGGTCATACCCACGTACTCGGCGGCCGCGGCGGTGTCGAGCCAGTGCTTAGGATCTGATACTTCAGCCATTACATGTCCTTTCAATCGAAAGGATCAGGTCGCCGGAGAAACAGAAAAGCCGAGCCTGAACCCTTCGACTTCACTAGTCGTTAGAGTTCAGCTGCTCGGCTACACGTCCCACGTGCGTAAGTCGAGATGGATCCGGTACGTCGCCGTGTTCTTTGCGCAGTCGCTTGCGTCCTCCGGTTGCTCA
Organism: Demequinaceae bacterium; assembly: GCA_965250005.1. GTDB lineage: Bacteria > Actinomycetota > Actinomycetes > Actinomycetales > Demequinaceae > WTKG01. The sequence goes on along the minus strand of OZ252279.1, from coordinate 1,638,539 downwards.
TGACATCGCATGGCCTTCGGAACAGCACTGGATTTTCAGTTGTCGTTCAACGGTAACCGCACGAGAGCGTTGGCCGCAAGGGGGTTTGCAGACTTGATTCTCCTTTAGCGGTTCGCGCAAGACTCGGACGGTCGCTCGCGGTCTGCAACGGACGGGGAACTGTGGGTTTTCGGTGCTCGCGCTGGACAAGCCTCCGCGCTACGGATCGCCTTTGGTGGCGTCGTCATTGTCCACTCGGCCGCTCGCGAGCGATTTGGCGGTGTCCAAACTTGCCTGCGCCTTCTCCGCGTCCCACCATCCTCCGCGCCAACGGCCGATCGTGCCAACGACAACAGCATTCGCATTTGCCTGGCGCAGCGGCGCCGAATTCTTGATCTGGAGATAGGTGATCGCGACTTGCTTCATGAACTCGAAATCCTTTCCTCGGGCGAGCATCTCCGCAACTTCAATCGAGGCGACTAGAGCGAGATCGGGGGGTGCCGGCCCGCTCGAGGCCTTTGCCAGATCTGCGGACCAATGATTCAACGCCTCGTTGCGCGCGGCAAATTCGCGCATGACTGTGGCAAGTGCACCGTCCAGTGCGCTCTCGTAGTTCCGCCTGCTCTCCCATCGGAACGCAAGGTAGACCCCAGCGACACCAACGCTCGCGCCCGCGAGAGTCGCGAGCAACGTCGGCACAAACCCTGACCAATCCACCGCGAATCACCTCCCGTCGAGCTGTCACAAAGCGTACTGGTGCTCTCCTTCAATCTCACGGCAGGGCGCACTGTTGACCGTAGGCGACATGCTCCGGGAATGCGAAGTCTTGGCATTCGCCGTAGATTGGCAGAGCCCTGCACAGGAAGAGCGTTCGCGTTGGTCGCACCGCACCAATCGCGCCAGCCAACCTCGGCGCGATCCTGCCGATCGGAAAGGCCTATTGCGTGTACGTCATTTATCCCGATACGAACTCGCTCTTTGGAGATCACTACTGGCAAGGCCCGCGATTCGAGATTCTGAAGGCGCTGGGATCCGAGTACGCGGATGTCGAAGTCTGGCTATCTCCCGTCGTTCGGGCGGAGCTCGCGAGACACCGCCTGCGCGAAATCGAAGAGTTGAAGAGCCGTTCCGTCGCCTCAATGCGCAAGTTTCGCGAACTCACCAACGATAGCGAGATCGAAACAAAACTTTCCGAATACCACGGGCACATCGACCGGGTGAGCCAAGAGGTGAGCGAGCGGTACTTCACGGCACCTTGGCTGACACTGCTCGAATGGCCACAGATTCCGGTCCAGACGCTGGTCGAACGAGACTTAGGGCCGCAACGGCCGTTCGCATACTTCGATCCCAACGCGAAGCGGCCCGAGTCAAAAGGGCTTCGCGATGCCGTGATTTGGGAGGGTTTGCTCACCGCGATGGCTTCAAATCAAGACGACACATTCATTTTCGTGACGGAGGACCGGGCCGCGTTTGTCGATACAAGCACTAAATCCAGCCCGCGCCTCGCACCCGAGCTCATGGCAGAGGCGTCAGAACGTGGTCTAGGCGCCGAAAGGATCGTCTTGGTGCCAGATATTGTTAGTGCTCAACGGTACTTGGAACCGCTGCTGCAACAAGAAGGACATCCACGCGATTTTCTTGCGTATGCGCTGATCATGGAGTGGGCGGCCGAAGAGAGCCAACGTGATCTCGCAGGGCCGGAGAACGAGCATCCTGAGTTCCGAGATGGCTTCGCGCTAGACTTCCACATCGGCCTCGACACGGAAGGCGATTACGAAGGCTGGAATCTCGACGTACATTCAGCTGCAGCTTGGCCCGATTCGCCCGATCCATCTTGGTCACTGCTGGCGACAGTCACATTCAGTACATTCGTTTTCAAGGGAGACTACTTCTCCGTTCCGGACGAGGAGTTCGGCGGCAACGAGTTTCGCGGAGAAACAAACGACCACTACTTCGAAATCGAAGTCGAGCGCGAACTGCAAATCGAAGTGCGCGTCGACACCTCTTCAAAGGCCGTCGCTCCAGTCAAGTTGGTTTCTGCGAAGGTTCTGCTCGGGAGCTAGCCATCCCCTCCAAATCCCCTCCAACCGCGCCTCGACGCGCGTCGACCACCACAGTCTGCGCTCACCCGGCCGCGACCGCAATGCTCGTGGCTTCTCTGCGTAGGCCCGGTTCAGAGACGGGCGCCGAGGCACACGCCGGTCGAGCAACGTCAAGTCCCCGCACGCTCTTCTAATCCGTGGGTCGTGGGTTCGAGCCCCACGGGGCCCACCACGGAACACACCGCGGTGACGCGTACGCTGGAACCATGACGATTCAGAGTCGAGACCTCAACGACGGCACGAGCATTCCGCACATTGGGTTCGGAACGGCCCCACTTCGCGGTCCGGACTGCAACGAGGCCGTACTCGCGGCGCTCGAAAACGGCTTTCGGTTGATCGACGGCGCCGCCAATTACCACAACGACGTGGAGATCGGTCACGCTGTGCGCGACTTCGTCAAGTCGTCCGGGACGCCGCGGGATGAAATCATCGTCCAGACCAAGGTTCCGAGTCGGTTTCACAATCGCGAACAGGTGCTGCTTGCATGCTCGGACTCGCGGGAGCTACTTGGGGTCGAGCGAAACGACGTGGTTCTGCTCCATTCGCCCGACCCCGCCGCGAGCACGTATCTAGACGCGTGGCGCACACTAGTCGAGCTGCGCAACAGCGGGGCGATTCGCACAATCGGTGTAAGTAACTGCTCGGGAGTCGTGATTGCTCAGCTAATCGCAGACTCCGGGGTGAGCCCTTCGATCAATCAACTCGAATGGAACCCTTATGCAACGCGCAATGACGTTCGCGCGGAAGACGCCCGCCTTGGAATCGTGAGCCAGGCATGGAATCCGACCGGCGGCGGCTCAGCCTCCGTTGATCCGCCGTGGGCAGGAATTGCCGCCGCTCACAGAGTCACGCCCGACCAGGTGCTCATGCGATGGCACCTCCAGTTGGGGAACGTGCCGATACCCATGTCGAAGGTGGCATCGAAACAGCGCGAACTCATCGACGTCTTCGACTTTGAACTCTCAGCAGGAGAGATGGCAGAGATCTCAGCCACTCCTCAACTGAGCCCAGGCGGACTCGACACCAGCAATTGACCTAAGCCCTTCTGGTGTCGCGACCTTCGCTGAGGTCGGACACGCTCGGTTCGCACCGCCAACCAGGCAGGTCAAGTTGTCACCAATCCTTGCATCACGCCCATTTTCGGCGGTCAAGTACCTCTCGAATTCCGCCGGCCACCAGGACCAAAGACTTGAGTGAACTATCGACCGGGCGAAGACACCCGCTTTGCGAGTTCCTCTGACATCTCTCGCGCCATTCGCTCCAGCACTTGCGAAACCGAACCGCCGTAGCCTAGGTCCACACCGGGCGGCAGAGACTTGATGGTAGCGGCAATTGCCGCATCGCCACCCGGCGTTTGCGCCAAAGTCGAGAGCTCTCCAATCACGGAGAATGCGAACACTGACTCAACTTCGCGCGCTGCGTACCTAGCAACTGCGAACGGTGAACTACCGTAGATCGAATAATCCTGATGAAGGTAGGCGCCGAAGAACTCTACGAGCGCAGGAAACTGCAAGGGTTCGGGGTTCATTTACTCAGGATACGCAGTGAGGATCCGGTAGCCGAGCGGTACCGTAGAGTCTGCAACCAAAACGACGCGCACACCGGTCGCGGCTTGGATAGCCACCGCACCCCTTGGAACAGTTACCCCAGTTGGAACACCATTTCCAGACATTGTAAATGGCATCGGTTTTGTCGGACCAGTCGCTAGCCAGTCTGTGATCTTCGCTGCGTTGGCATCAATCGCCCTCGCGACCCAGAGTTCTGCGGCCGTGCGGGACGTGAACGTACTTGATGCGCCAACCCACGGTTCATCAACTAGACGTTGAACTAACTGCGCCTCCGTCCTCCCGACGTGCTTCAGAAGCGTGTGCCCCCCGGCCGCCTCGTGAGCCACAAGCCCGCCACCGGGCGCGAGAACCGTTCGTTCACCGGCCTGCGAGCCGATCCGCGCTAGATCGTCGAGTGTGGCCGCGGCGGCGCGTCCGGGCAACTGAACTGCTCCGGCGTCTGTTGCGAGTCCGGCGGCGCGGGATGCGGCGACGGTTCGGGCCGCTGTGATGGTTGTTGCGGTGCGGCTTGCGAGGGCGGCGATTTTGACGCCACCGGAGATTGCTAGTCCTGCTCCTGGGGCCACAATGAGTGCGGTTTCGATGACCGCAACTTGGACGTGGACTACTCCCTGACCAACCTGGTAGAAGTCTCCCCGGTTTCTGGCATCCAGAGTTGCCGCTCCGGCATCAATCAGGTGATAGACGGGGTCTAGGGTCATGTTGAGTTGGTCGCCCCAACCGTTCTCCTCCACTCCAGCCATGAACGCATTACGTTGGTCATTGAGACGCTCGTAACTGCCTGATGAGTGCGCAAGGAGTGGATTCGTCAGCCGGAGCGAGGCCCGTGAGGGAAGCCCGTCCGTGAACGGACCAAAACGCTATCGGGGTCCGACAACTTCAACTCCCCACTTCTCCAAGTACGCCTTATCACAGCGTGGAATCCTACCCAAAGAACTCCTTAGCGCGTGCGCTGCCAGCCTCACGCAAAGCCGCGCGCGAATTTTCCCAGGCGTCCCGGGCGAAGAGCGCCTTAATCGCGTCAAGATTGCTGTCAACAAACTCAGCGAAATACTCATCCAACAGGCTTGGGCCGTCGCGACGCCCAGCAATCACGCGATGAACTAGATCGACATCGAACCATGTATTCGACGAACGATCCAAATGCGGCTGAAACTCGAGAAGTAATTGAGATCGGTCGAGAACGAAGCGCAGCCGAAGATCATTCGATTCGACTACCAAGTACGCGTTGCCGCCATTAACATCGGTACTTGCCGAGTCGCCGATCTGAAAATCTGCCTCGCGCCAAAGGAAGCCCATGAACGTGGCGATGAACTTCATGATCTCGTTCACGTCAACTGACCTTTCTCAACGACCATTGGTTGACCCATTGATAGCCCGAGCCCGGACGCGTGAGATACGCGATCTCATCGGCAAGGGCGCTACCTGGAACAACGCTACCCTTCGGCATCGTCAGGTAGAACTGGTCGCCCGCGGCCATACGGGTGTCGAGGAAATGATTGTTGACCGCAGTGCGCTCGGTTTTCTTCAAGGTTCTCCACGCTTCGCCAATGTCAAAGTAACTGGCGCTTCGCGCTTTGGCGACTTCAATGTAGCGCGGAAAGCTTCCAAGTACGGTCTGCCCACTGTTCGTGATGTTTCGCTCTGAAAGCGCAATTACCTTGCTGGTCAGGCCACTGTACGCAGCGGTATCGACCACCGCGGCTTCTGCACTTGCGATGACCCGGGTGCTTGCTTCCGCCGCGCTCGTTGCAGCTTCTGCCCCAGAAACGGCGCGTCCGGGCAACTGAACTGCTCCGGCGTCTGTTGCGAGTCCGGCGGCGCGGGATGCGGCGACGGTTCGGGCCGCTGTGATGGTTGTTGCGGTGCGGCTTGCGAGGGCGGCGATTTTGACGCCACCGGAGATTGCTAGTCCTGCTCCTGGGGCCACAATGAGTGCGGTTTCGATGACCGCAACTTGGACGTGGACTACTCCCTGACCAACCTGGTAGAAGTCTCCCCGGTTTCTGGCATCCAGGGTTGCCGCTCCGGCATCAATCAGGTGATAGACGGGGTTTAGCGTCATGTTGAGTTGGTCGCCCCAACCGTTCTCCTCCACTCCAGCCATGAACGCATTACGTTGATCATTGAGACGCTCGTAACTGCCTGATGAGTGCGCAAGGAGTGGATTCGTCAGTACCACCGAGACGTCATACAGTCCGACGGCCAAACCGACTGCGAAGTCGCGGCTCGCAGCAAAACTGCCCGCCGCTTGCGCCACAACATTGCCGAGGAAACCTTGATCGTTTTCAACGTTTGGGTCACCTCCTGGCGCTTGTGAATAGAATGCTGCGATCTGGAGATCCATTGCGGCCGTCCATCGGGCAAAAGCGATTCCCTTGGCTTTCTGATTTGCGTTGTATGCCAACCGATATGTTTGCTCAGCTGACGCCCACTTCTGTGCATCAATTGCCTGTTGCCCATGAAATGTCTTGACGCCTGTCGCGAGCTCGCCCACTATCGGCGCCAACACAGCCTTGACTGCGGGGTCTAGGTTTGCGGCGAGTTTGTTGTAGTTGCGTAGCATGTCATCGGCTGACATGCCCTGCCCGTTTTGGATCGCAATTCCGTAGAGGTTTTCGAGGGAACTTAATGCTGACTGGAGTTGTGCGTTCAACGCCGCCAACTGTTGCGCCCGCAGTGCGGCTGCAGCCCGGAAGAACCCAAGGACGTCAACATACGTTTCCGGGGCGCAACACCTACCAGCGGCTAAGGTCTACCGGGAACGGCACCAACGCCCGCAAGGCCACGCGCAAGACCTGATGTCAGTCGGGCAATCACCTCATCGACGAACGCCGCGGCCTCGCCTTCTCCCGTTGGAACGTGATAACTGTTGACCCCAACGAGCCAGGTCTCGACTTCGTCATCAGTCAGCCCGAGCGACGCAATCGCCACCAACTCGCCGAGTAGTTGTGCAACGTTTCCGATTGCCGCGAGGCGCACGTATTCGTCAATGGCTTCACTCGGTGTCGCGTGATCCGACATCCAGTCTTGATTAAAGGACCCACCGAAGAAATCCCAGGACGCAAGGTCGCGGGTTCCCGCGCTCACGAGGGGAACGCCGTATGGACGTACCATGCCCCGGGGTTGCCGGGCACTGGCCGCACGACAAGCAGTGCGCTGCTGCTTGGCGTCGGGGATAACGCGTTTCTAACGAGCACGTCACCCGTCTTGAACCCGACCGCTTCATTGAGCACGACTTGTCCTCCCGGCCAACCGCCCTTTGTTGCCGCCTGGATCTTCGCGACAGACGATGGCATCAACAGTACTTTGCTGACTGCTTGCTCTGCAATCGCTTGACTGGAGAACGAAGACGCCGCAGGAATCTTCGGGTACGCCGCAAGTCGAGCAGCTAGGTTGCTCGTGCTTTGGCCAACATGTAGAGTCAAAGTGTGGCCCCCGGCCGCCTCGTGAGCCACAAGCCCGCCACCGGGCGCGAGAACCGTTCGTTCACCGGCCTGCGAGCCGATCCGCGCTAGATCGTCGAGTGTGGACGCTGCGGCTCGTCCGGGTAGTTGGATGGCTCCGGCGTCTGTTGCGAGTCCGGCGGCGCGGGATGCGGCGACGGTTCGGGCCGCTGTGATGGTTGTTGCGGTGCGGCTTGCGAGGGCGGCGATTTTGACGCCACCGGAGATTGCTAGTCCTGCTCCTGGGGCCACAATGAGTGCGGTTTCGATGACCGCAACTTGGACGTGGACTACTCCCTGACCAACCTGGTAGAAGTCTCCCCGGTTTCTGGCATCCAGGGTTGCCGCTCCGGCATCAATCAGGTGATAGACGGGGTTTAGCGTCATGTTGAGTTGGTCGCCCCAACCGTTCTCCTCCACTCCAGCCATGAACGCATTACGTTGATCATTGAGACGCTCGTAACTGCCTGATGAGTGCGCAAGGAGTGGATTCGTCAGTACCACCGAGACGTCATACAGTCCGACGGCCAAACCGACTGCGAAGTCGCGGCTCGCAGCAAAACTGCCCGCCGCTTGCGCCACAACATTGCCGAGGAAACCTTGATCGTTTTCAACGTTTGGGTCACCTCCTGGCGCTTGTGAATAGAATGCTGCGATCTGGAGATCCATTGCGGCCGTCCATCGGGCAAAAGCGATTCCCTTGGCTTTCTGATTTGCGTTGTATGCCAACCGATATGTTTGCTCAGCTGACGCCCACTTCTGTGCATCAATTGCCTGTTGCCCATGAAATGTCTTGACGCCTGTCGCGAGCTCGCCCACTATCGGCGCCAACACAGCCTTGACTGCGGGGTCTAGGTTTGCGGCGAGTTTGTTGTAGTTGCGTAGCATGTCATCGGCTGACATGCCCTGCCCGTTTTGGATCGCAATTCCGTAGAGGTTTTCGAGGGAACTTAATGCTGACTGGAGTTGTGCGTTCAACGCCGCCAACTGTTGCGCCCGCAGTGCGGCTGCTGCGCGAAAGAATCCGAGGATGTCGATATATGTTTCGGGGGCACCTTCAACGTAGGTGTACCGGTTCATCGACGACGCACGCGCAACAGTGCCGCGGTAGCGGTCATCCTGGACCCACACCCGAGAACCAATGTCATAAGACCTCGACGCAAACTCGAGCAACCCTGCCGTATCGACTTGACCGGTGAACCCCGTCACCGTGTCTTGGGACGTGTCTGTCAGCAGGTCACCGAAGTCACCGTAGAGCGCAAGATCCGCAGAAATCACCCCATCAGAGGCGGTCGTCACAGCCGATCCCAGCAGGTCCGCCAGCACATCCACCGTCTGGATCGAGGTCGTGGCGTTCTTGCCCTTGCCCGACGTCACCATCGTGGCCTCAAACAACACCGCACCAGCAGGACCACGCGTCAGCGTTGTGTCCCCGTCGCGCACGATCGCAAGCCCGTCATACAAACGCGTGCGGGTGCCACCATCCTCGGTGACTTCAAGAGCACGACCCACCCCGTCACGGTTGTATTCGATGTCTGTGTCGCCACCGGCTACTGAACTGACCAGATCGCGACCATCATACGTATACGCCACATCGGAAACCGTGTGCGTCTTCTTACCCGACGTCGTGGTCGTCAACGCCTGCGTGCGGTTACCCCGTGCGTCATACGTGTACGCCGTGGTCTCCGTCTTGGACGCCGGCATCACGGCCGGGTCCATCGCAGATGACGTCAGTTGGTTGATCGCGTTCACAGAGCGGGTGACGGTGTAACCGTCGTTCTTCTTGTTGGTCGACAGGTCCTCAGAGACCGCCTCAAACACCATGTTCGAGGCCGCATCCCACCCATAGGACGCCACATAGTCACCAGTGACGGACTCCGTCAAACGACCCAGCTCATCATGCGTGTAGTCCGTGAGCGTGGATGCCTCATCCGTGGACAGCTCCCGCTCGTCCACCAGGCCACGCGCGTCATACGCATACTCGAACGCCAACGTCCCAGTCGAACAACCCGCAGGCTGCTGATTCGGGTGACCATTACCGTTGTCCTTGCAATGCCCAAACGCATTCCCCGGAGCCATCGAAGACGGATTCACCTCACCCGAAGGCAACTTATTACCCACAACACCCTCACCGGCGTGAACAATCGCCGTCACCCGACCCACCAGGTCGCGCGAAATCTCTGTCTCCACACCCGACGGGCGGAGGATACCGACCAAGGCACCAACCTCGTCGTAACCAAACGCGGCGACACCGTTCGCATCCGACTGCGACACCGCAAGGTTGCGCGCATCGTACGTGCGCAGCAGCGAGCGGCCATCGTCGTACGCCACCCGCGTCTGGTTGCCTGCGAGGTCGTACTGGTTCGTGTTCTTCTGGCCAAGCGCGTCCACGGCGACCGTGACCCGTGAGGCCCAGTCGTACGTCCACGACGAGGTGCCGAGATCGTCGGTCATCGACGTGCGGTTGCCCAGCGCGTCAAAGCCGGATGTCACCGTCTGGTCCGGATACGCGACCTCAACCGCGTAGCCATCAGCCGAGAACGTGGTGGCCGTCACCGAACCGTCCGGTGCGGTCACCACGGACGGGCGGCCCAGGGCGTCGAAGTCGACGGTGCTGGTTTGACCGAGCGCGTCTGTTTCTGTCTCCACGCGGCCGAGCGCGTCGCGCTCAAACAGGGTGGCGTTGCCGCGCGGGTCGACTGTCGCGACTGCGTCGCCGCGGGCGTCGTAGCTCACCGAGGTCGTCACGTTGACGGACTCGCTGGACGGCTCGGCCGGCAAGAAGTTCTCGACTGTCTCGGTCAGGAGGTTGCGCACGTCATAGGTGAAGTGGGTAGCGATACCCGAGGGGTCTATCGCTTCGGTGATGTTGCCTGCCGTGTCGTACGCCTGCGTGCGGGTTTCGCCTTCGGCGTTGGTGGTTGACACGAGCCTGTTCATCACGTCATAGACGAACCCGGTGGTCCCACCGCGGGCGTCCGTCGTTGACAGGCGGTTGCCGCCCGCGTCGTAGGTTGCGGTCGTGGCGAAGCCTGCTGCGTCGAGGACGAGCGTCGGGCGACCAAGCGCGTCATATGTGACGGCGGTGGTGTTTCCTCGGGCGTCGGTCGTGGCGACTTCGCGTCCCAGGGCGTCGCGCGCGGTCTCAGTACGGCCGCCGTCAGGGAGCACCGTAGCAATCGCGCGGCCTGCGGCGTCGTATTCGGTGGCAAGGACATCGCCGAGCGCGTTGGTGATTGAGGTGGTGTTTCCGTTGGCGTCGTAGCCGTACTGGCTTGTGGCGCCTTCGGGAGTGGTCATGGTGACCATACGCTGCATGGCGTCGTAGGTGTACGCGGTGGTGTCGCCTAGGGCGTTGGTGGATGTAATCATCTGTCCGAGCGCGTCGTAGGCGAAAGTGCTCTGGGAGCCGACGGCGTTGACCACGGCGACGGGGCGCGAGGCCGCATCGTATTGCGCTGTTGAACGGGCGCTGAGGGGGTCAACCGAAGCCGTGACGTTGCCGCGCGAGTCGTACTCGGTGAGCCAGCGTTCACCCGCGGTATCAACGCTCGCGACCTGAAGGCCACGCGCGTCGTATTCGTAGGACATCGCGTTGCCGCGCTGATCGGTTGACGTCACCTTCAGGCCACCGGCGTCGTAGACGTTGCTGGCGGTGGTGCCATCCGCGAACGTCGATCCGACCGGACGCCCGAGCGAGTCGTACGTAAGGGACGTAGTCTGGCCGAGCGCGTTTGTGGTGGACGTGCGAGCGCCGAGGGCATCGTACGTGAAGGTCGCCTCACCGGCGAGCGCGTCCGTCAGGCCGACTATGCGCGACAGTGCGTCATAGGTCGCCTCAGTCCGGTTCCCTAGTGGGTCCACCGTTGCGGTCGCGTTGCCTAGCGCATCAAATTCGGTGGCCCATGTGCCGCCAAGGGTGTCTGTGCGCGACACCATGCGGTCCAGCGGGTCAAGCAGGTAGGTCTCCGTGAAGCCGCGCTGGTTGGTAAACGAGGTCACGTTGCCGTTCAGGTCGTACGCGTAGGCGACGGTTGCGCCGTCGGCGGTCGTCATCGTTGCCGCGCGGCCCATCGCGTCGAAAGTGTAAGCGGTGCTGTTGCCCAGCGCGTCAGTGGAGGACGTCATCTGCCCTGCAGCGTCGTATGTGAACGCGGTGTGTGCGCCCACCTGGTCGGTGGTCGCTACTCGGCGCGAGAGTGCGTCGTAGTCAAACTCGGTCCGCCCGCCGGCGGGGTCGATGTTCGCCACTAGGTTGCCGCGCGAGTCGTACTCGGACAGCCAGCGTTCGCCGGCCTCGTCCACCATCGCCGTTTGCATGCTGCGGGCGTCGTACTCGTAGGCGGTAGCGAATCCGCGCGTCCCCACCGTCCCGACCGCTAGACCGCGGGCGTTGTACGTGGTGCTGGCCGTGGAGCCGTCCGGGTACGTGGTGCGGGTGAGGCGACCGAGTGTGTCGTACTCGTAGCTGACGGCGTTGCCGTTCTTGTTTGTCTCCGACGTGGCGCGGCCTACCGGGTCGAACGTGAAGGTCGCGTGAGCGCCGAGCGCGTCAGTGGTCGCGACCGGGCGCGACAGAGCGTCGTAGTCGATTTCCGTGCGATTGCCCAGCGCGTCAACCGTCGCGGTCGTGTTGCCAAGCACGTCGTATTCGGTACGCCAGAGGCTGCCCAGCGCGTCTGTCATCGACACCTCGCGACCGAGCGCGTCGGTCACATACGTCTCCGTGAAGCCGCGCGCGTCGGTGGCCGACACGAGCCAGCCGTTCGCGTCGTAGCTGTAAGCGCGGGTCTCGCCGTCCTGCGTGGTCACCGACTCCAGTCGGCCCATCACGTCGTAGCCGTAGCTCAACGTGCGACCGAGCGCATCGGTTTGGCTCCCTGCAGCTCCGCCGGGTAGGTAGGTGACAGTGTCGGCGTTGCCGAGGGCGTCGGTGAACGTCACCGGGCGCGACAGTGCGTCGTAGTCAACCTCACTGCGGGCACCGCTCGGGTCGATGGAAGCGACGGGGTTGCCGATCGCGTCGTATTCCGTGAGCCAGCGTGCGCCTGCCTCGTCCACCATGACGGTGGCGCGGCCCAGGCCGTCGTACTCCCACGTGCGGCGCGTGCCGTCCGGGTTGGTTTGCGCGACCATGCGGTGCTCCGCGTCGTACGCGTACTCCATGCGCGAGCCGTCGGGGCGGTTCGCCGCGGTGAGCTGGAGGTTGACGTTGTACTCGTAGGTTGCTGTTTCGCCAGCCTCGTTAGTTTCACGCACAAGCGAGTCGTTCACGTCATAAACAAACGTGGCGACGCCGCCGAGCGCATCGAGGGTACTGATCAGATTGTCGGCTGCGTCATACGCGAGCGTTGTTGTCGCGCTTGTCGCATCCGTGACGGAGGTGAGGCGGTTCGCCAGGTCGTACGTGCGCGTGGTCGCGTTGCCGAGCGCATCCGTTGTGGCAACAGAGTTTCCCCGCCAGTCGTAGGCCATGGTGGTCACGGCACCAGTGGCGTCCGTGATGCTTGTCATGTCGCCGTGCGCGTCGAAGGACGCATACGTGACGGTGCCATCAGGCAGGTGAGTCTCGATTGCGCGGCCGTCCTCGTTGAGGACAAAGCTGGTGGTAGCGGTGCCGCCGTTTGGATCCGGCGATGCGATCGACACGAGGTCGCCGCGGGGGTTGTAACCATATGTGGTGGTCTCGCCCAGAGCGTTGGTGGACGACTTCACGCGGCCATAGACGTCGAATTCCGATGTGAAGACGTTGCCGTTCGCGTCAGTCGACGTGTTCGGGTTGTAGAACTCGTCGTAGCCGGTAACGGTCTCGCCGCCCTCGGCGTCGAGGGCCCGGACCACCTGGTTCTTGTCGTTGTGCGTCAGCGTGCTCGCGTTGCCTAGGGCATCGGTGAGCGTGGTTTCACGGTTAGGGCCGTAGGCGATAGTGCGAACATAGCCCGCACCATCAGTCTGGATGACCACACGCTGCTCGGTATCGAACACATTAGTGAGCTCCGCGACGCCGTCGGCTCCGGTGACAACTTCGAGGAGGCCGTCAGCATTGTACGCGAAGGAGCGGGTGCGGTTGGCGCCGTCCGTAATCGCTGTCAGGTTGCCTGCGGCGTCGTAGGCGAGTGTCCACTCGCGGCCGTCCGGGTGCGTGAAGCCTGTGATGCGGCCCTCGGGCGTGGACTGGACCGCGACCGTCTGGCCAGCCTGGTCCGTGATGCTCTGCAACGGCGGGAACGTGTACTCGCCTTCCGCGGCCTCGGCGAGCGGTCCATAAACCAGCGTGTAGGCGTTGCCTTGGCGGTCCACCGCGCGGGCCAGCGTTCCGTACCCGGACTCCTCGTCGAACGTGAACTCAAGCGACGTATTATCGGCAAAGGTCAGCACAGCTCCGCCCTCGACTGCGGCAAGGGTGCTGCGCGCGCCGGGAGGCGTCACGAACCCGCCTGCGCCGTCGGACTCGAAGTACACGCTGCGACCGTCCGCGAGGATCGCCATGACAGCGCCGTTGTCATACAACTGCGCCCGGGACGAATACCCAAAGTTCCAACCGTTGCCAACCGGTGAGACGCGCCCATCGAGCGCGTTGTAGGCGAGGGTCAGGTCGATGACCTGGTCGCCGACGCCCGAGAGGGTGAACACCTCTTCTGAGGCGAGGAAGTTACCTGTCGCGAGGTTGACCGGGTCCGTGCCATAAATCTGGTAGTTGTTTTCGCCCAGCTGAGCGAGATCGTCGAGCACGTCTTGCGTGGGCGGCGTCGGCAGTGTCACGGGCTCGGCGCAGGCGATCCCGCCCGTTGCTTCGATTTGCTGAATGATGCTGGAATACACAGCGTCGGTCACCAGATCAAGCCGCGTGCTGATAATCGGCCAGTCGTAGTTGTGGCTGAGGAACAGGAGTTCTGCGTGTGCGTACGCCGGGGCCGACCCGACAAGCTGGCTGTAAGGCAACACCGAACTTGGAGGGTTAAGCCCGCGGCGGTCGGGGCGCCCCGTCCAGTTCACAATCTGAGTCTTGGTGTTGTTACCCAGCCGGGTGCTCGCACTGTTGCTCGCGGACCACGCGACCACTCCGCCGTCCCTGCTGATACCCCACGGGCGGGCGATGCCGTCTGACGCGGTGTTGTAGTTATTGAATGCGAGGGTCATCGCGATATCCGCGTCGAAGTTCCGGATGCGGTTTGAGCGAGTAGTCCGCGCAACAAATGCCGTCGAGGAATTGCGGGTGATGAGGACTTCTGCCAAGCATTCGTTCTCGAGCCTGGCCTTGACGGCGGTTGCGACAGCGTGGCTGAACTGAAGCTCGTTGTACACGTGCCCATTCCACAGGGCCCTGCCAAGCGCATCATCTGGGTCCAACGCGATGCGCGGGATGGTCGGGTCCGGCACGGCTGCGGCTGGTGCCGCCATAACAATGAACTCACTCAAATGATCCGATTGCGCAACCACGGCACCCAGTTCCGGGTCGTAGGCCGAGGGGACCCACGTCCACTCGTCATCTTCCGACTCGCGGGAGTAGACACCGAGGGAGGCCACATCGACCTCCGACAACTGCTCTTCAGAGATGGGGAAGGTCAACTCGATGGCAGGAACAAACTCAGAGACATAGGCCGGAGTGTCCTCGGTCTCCTCGACAACAGTCACCTGGTGCTCGAACTCCGTGACGTCCCCGCCCACAGCATCCGTCGCAACAATCGACACACCGTCAGTCAGAGACACGACCGCACCATCGGCGGTCTCGGCAGTCGCGCCCTCCACCTCGATGGGCTCCGCCTCGACGGTCGCACCGTCCGTGGCCTGGTCAACCACATTGAAATCCACCTCGCCACCCTCAGGCAAAGCGATGCTGGTGGACTCACCCTCGACCAGCAGTGAGTCATCCGTGGCATAGACCGGAGTGACGACGCCAGCGACTAGCGCGGCGGTCAGAGTGGTAGTCAGGGCAAAGCGAACGGCGGTGGACATAATTCCCCTCAGGAACTGTCGGTTTCCGAGAAACAACAATAGCGTTCGGTTGAGACTATGACAGAGGTGACGCGAATTGTCTCAGCGAAAATCTGCGGGCCGATCAAATACTCGGTCCAGTTTGACACCATTCGTGACGTAACACCCCAACAATATCGGCTCCGAAACTCTCCAACGCGTGACCAAAATCACAATGAAATGCCGCGACTATCAGGCACCTGTGGATTAAAGGGGATAAGTGCGGCGGCGGCTAGAGCGCCGCCGGACCACCCTCCAGCAGCGCCGCCGCGAGAAATGATCGCCTCATTGATGCCATCGCGCGTGAAGCTCTCGCCGCTTGTTCCGCGCCCGCCGCAGCATCGTGCACCATCGCCGGTATCATCCACGGAGCGATTGACTGCCTCAACACGAATCTTCCGATTGCAGGAGACCCTGGCTCGAGCAAGTTCGCCTGGAATGCAACGGAGTGCTCCCCGACCGAGGAGCGCTGGATCGACGCGTCCGGCACAGGCGTGGGAATCTCGCTAACCATCCCCTTGCCGCGCCAGTAGAGTAGCGGCAGAACACGCTGGCTCGAACAAAGGATGCGCACTGTGGCACGGTCCAAGGCAGACGTTGCCGCCCTCCCGGTTTCCGAACGGACGGTTTCCACCCGGGAGTTTCTGATTGTCGGTGCGCTGGCCGTTGGCGCGGCGCTGGCCCTCAAGGCCTTCTGGCTCTTAGACCTCTCTCTGGCCGACGACGCCGGAGTTTTCTTTCGCAACGGTGCGCTAGTCGCGCTCGCGCCAGTCGCTATCTACTTCGCCTGGAAGCGGCACCTCACGGCGCGGGTCCGGTGGATTCTCACGGGCGTATTCGCCGCCGCCGCGCTTCTTGCGAACGCCTACCCCTACCAGCCCTCCGGCCAAACCGAAATCCTCACGGGCCTGCACCTGGCCATCCTGCTGTGGCTCGCAGTAGGCGTAGCTCACGCGGGCGGCGCGTGGAGATCCCATGACAAGCGCATGGACTTCTTCCGCTTCTCCGGCGAGTGGCTCGCGTACATGGGCGTTTTCGCGCTCGCGGGCGCGCTCCTCGCGGGGCTCACCGTCGGGTCATTCAGTTTTCTCGAAATCGACGCGACGGTCTTCGTCGACAACTGGCTGCTCCCGTGCGGCGCCGTAGGCGCCGTGGTGGTCGCGGCGTTCCTAGTCGAAACTCAGCGGACCGGCGTCGCAACCCTCGCGCGCCCAGTCGCCCAAGTGCTGGTCTCGCTATCCACACTCCTACTGCTCGCTGTGCTCGCCACCACCGTCCTCACGCGGAATCACGTGTCGATCAACCGCGACGCCCTCATCCTAATGTCCTTGCTTCTCCTCTTTGTGTTGACACTACTCATCTACTCTGTGGCCGCGCGGGGCCCATCGAAACGAGTGCACTTTATCGACCGCGTGCAGTTCACGCTGATCGTGTGCGCGTGGTCAATGGCCGGGGTAGTGATCGCGGTGGCCCTCGCCCGCATCGCCCAGTGGGGCTTCACGCCCAACCGGATCGTGGTCTTGGGCATGGCAGTCATCGTGTTCGCAAACTTCTTCTGGACGTCGTGGATCGGCCACGTCATGCTCCACCTCAACACGCCGTTCGCCACACTCGACACGTGGCAGACGCGAATGGTTTGGGTCTACACGGCGTGGGTCTTGATCGTCGTTGTAGTGGTCCCACCCGCATTCAGCTTCGCCTGACGCCGCGCCGTAGGCTAGCCGCATGACGACGCCCCAGTTCACGCTCAACGACGGCCACTCGATTCCCGCGATCGGCTTTGGCACGTACCCGCTCCGGGGTGATCGCGGCTTGGTCGCCATGCGCGCGGCACTAGACAATGGCTACCGCCTGCTCGACTCCGCGGTGAACTACCAGAACGAGGCCGAGGTGGGGCACGCGGCGTCGGACTTCCTCAAGGACTCCGGCATCGCGCGCGACGAACTCACCGTGCAAACCAAAATCCCTGGCCGTCATCACGACTACGAGCTCGCGCTCCAGGCGGGCCAATCTTCGCTCGAGCTGCTCGGCCTGGACCGCATCGACATGCTTCTCATCCACTGGCCCAACCCCATCACCGGAAAGTACCGCGACGCATGGCGCGCGCTCGTCGAACTGCAGAAGCGGGGCGTCGCCCGGAGCATCGGCGTCAGCAACTTCACGGCCGAGCACCTCGCCCACATCATTGAGGACACCGGCGTGACGCCGGCCGTGAATCAGGTTGAATTACACCCGCACTTCCCGCAGGCCGACCTACGCGCGGAGCATGCGCGCCTGGGCATCGTCACCCAATCATGGAGCCCGCTGGGCAAGCACAATGCCCCCTACGCCGAGCCCACTATCGCCAACCCTGCGACCGCCCACGGCGTGACGCCCGCGCAGGTGATTCTCCGCTGGCAGGTCCAGATTGGTGCGGTACCGCTGCCCAAGTCCGCGACCCCCGAGCGTCAGCAAGAGAACCTCGACGTCTTCGGCTTCGAACTGTCCGACGCGGAGGTGGTCGCGATCTCCGCCCTCACGCGGGCCGACGGCCGCCTGTTTGGGGGCGACCCGAACACACACGAGGAGATGTAGCGCGCCCGTAAGATCGCCTATATGCTCACCATCGCACGTACTTGGCGCATTGTCAGCGCCATGCTCATCTTCGCGGCCCTCATCGGAAACGCGTACAAGCACGTGACTCTGGGCTACTTCGCATTCTTCGACACCTACGGGTATTTCTCCCAGCAGAGCAACATCCTCGCGATCGTAGTGCTGCTGATCGCGCTCCCCCGCACTGGCCAAACGCGACCCGTCTGGATCGAATATGCCCGCGCGAGCGTCGCAACGTATTTGGTGGTGGTGACAGCGGTCTACTGGCTGCTGCTGGGAGGCTTCGAGGACGGCGACCCCGTGATCTGGTCTACCGCGATCATGCACGGCGGAGCGTGCGCACTCCTGCTTGCCGATTGGCTTCTCGAGGGGCCAAAGAAGGAGCACCCAATCAGGCATGTGTGGGTGGTACTTCTGTATCCGGTGTTGTGGATCACCGTGGTGCTGATCCGCGGCGCGACCGACGGCTGGGCGCCGTACCCGTTCCTTGAGCCAGAGACTGGCTACGCGAGCATCGGCGTAATTGTGGCCAGCATGTTGCTGGTCGGCACGGCGATCGGCGCCGTGTTGTTCCGACTCACCCGCTGGCGCGTCGTCACGCCCGACTAGCGCCGCGGCGCCTGCGACATGGCGCCTGTTCAGGCCCCCACGTTAACCGTCTCAGGCTCGGGAGTTGGCCGCAACTCGCGCAGGCGCGCACGAGTGCCCGCAACCATGAACGCGATGAACACCGGCACCATGAGCGGGTAACCCACGTTCGCTCCGATGTAGGTCACATCGAAACTCAGCGGCGAGCCCACCGCGAGCAGCACTAGTCCGGTGATGGTGACGATCCCCGCGTAGACGTAGAAGTAGATGCGTCCGAACCGCCGGATCCCCGCCACTGGCGCGGACCGGTCGGTCACCATGCGCGCAAACGTGGCCGCGCCCGCCCAGGTAGTGAACATCACGAACTGATTCGCCTCCGTGGCCGCTGGCACGCTGCCAACCAGCACCCACTCGATCAGCACGAGGCCAATGATTCCTGCTGTCAGGTAGAGCAGCACTTCGGCGAACACGAACCTCGCGTACAGTCGCGCAATCCCGTAGGTGGCGGAGACGAAGAGCACGTCGGCGATCACTAGTTCGAGCAGGAATTTCAGCACGTCACCGTTCCAGATGACGGCGACCCAGAAGGTCTGCACGGCCACGAACAACACGCCGAAAAACAAATAGGTCAGATACACCCTCATACGATCTCCCTTGCGTCGCACCAGAATTCCGCGCGGCTCGTGGTGTCACCGTAGCGGAAATGCCGAAGCCAACAGCCTAGTGAGACACACTCCACACGATGCGCACAAGTCGGTCGTACTCTCCCATCGAGAAACGCCATCGCGAGGTACGATCCAATTATGGTGATCCCTCTTTGGGTGAAGGCAGCCCGCATCGGTATCGCGGGCAGTGCGGCGGTGTGCGTCGCGATCACCGCCCCGTTTGCAGCCTCCTTCTTCTCGTCGTACGGCTCGGACAACGGAGAAATTGCGCCCCAGTGGCTCGCCGCCACCGACTGGCCCACGCCGTTCTCTGGCTCGACTCCCGAGGACGCGTACGCGGCACATGGAGTCGCATGGAGCGCCGCTCTTATAATCCTCGCCCTGCTGCTTGCCGCGCTCGTGCGGAAGATGTCCCCAGGCGGGCGCTGGACGCACGCAGCGTGGTGGACCACAACAAGCGGATTCGCGGGCGTCGCGCTTGGTGGCCTAGGCGAATATGCACTCGCGGACGGAAGCGCTGGCGCGAACATGGGCTACGGCGTCGAACTCTTCGGGTTTGCGGTCCTCCTCCTTTCGATCGTCGTGCATGCCGTGTCGTGGTGGCGCGACTTCAACCTGAGCGGCCGAGCGGCTAGCTCACTCGCCCTCCTGGGGTTCGGCGGCGTGTTCGCGGGGACGGCGGCATTTGCTCACATCCCCAGCGGCGTTGCGCTCTTCCTCATCATCGCGGTGACGGTCGCCGTCTTGCGGGGCCACCCGCACGGCACCACGCCGCTGCACCGGACGCCGTAGCAAACGCGCCGCGCTCGTTGACGGCGAGAGTGTCGGCGCCGTGCGCGATACTTGAGACATGGACCCCTTCACCTACGCGCTCGGTACCCAGTCGCGCACGTTCAGCCTCGAGAACGACGGCATGACCATCGTGATCGACCACGTCGATTCGGCCCAGCCGCGCAGCAATCGCCAACAAATCGAGGCCTGTGAGGACGAGGCCGAGGCGCAGGCGGTCGTCACCAAGATGGTCGCTGACATGGAGCGCGGCGGCTGGACCACCATCTCGACCCTGCGCGAGGCGCCCTAGAGTCGCCAGCTCTCCACAAGGTTCGACGCGGATTCCAGTAGCGAGGCTGCTCCTGACATGTCGCTCGCGCCGCGCACGGTCACAAACGCCCCGAGCATGATGGCCGACAGCACCTCGGCGCGCTGCGTCGCGGTGCCAGCCTGCATCTGACCCGCGCGCTCCGCCTCGTTGAGACTCTGGATGAACGCCTCTTTGACCCGGAAGAGGAAGCGGTCGGCGATGGGCCGAACGTCGGCGTCCACGCTGCCAACCTCGGCAATCGCGTTACTCATGAGGCACCCGAGCGATGCCCGGTCCGGCTCCTCGACGATCATCCGCTTCATCCAGTCGAAGAACGCCACGGCGCCATCGAGGCCAGCCCCTGGCGCGCTGGCCAGTTCGAGCGCTGGCGAAATGATCGTGCTCACGTATCGCTCGAGTACTGTCTCGTACAGTTGGTGCTTGCTTCCGAACGCCTGATACAGGCTCGATCGGTTGAGCCCGGTCGCCTTCTCGATGTCATCGATCGACGTTCCCTCGTATCCGTTCAGCCAAAACGCCTGCATGGCGCTACGAACTACGACGTCCTCGGAGAACGTGCGGGGCCTGGCCATGAACAAATCCTAAGGGTTCTGGAATAAATATTGCAGTATTCGTATTGCACTAACCGTTCCAGTAACAATCGATGAAGGAGAAACCATGCCCCGCCCCGATTTTTCCAGCTACGGCCCCTGGGTCATCGTGACCGGCGCCTCCGCCGGAATCGGTCACGAGTTCGTGAATCAACTCGCGGAATCCGGCCTCAACGTAGTGCTCGTCGCACGGCGCGGCGACATGATGCGCACGTTCGCGGACTTGCTACGCAAAAACCACGGGATAGAAACCCGCGTTGTGAGCGCGGACCTCACTGACAGCGATGCGCCCGCGCGAATCGCCGAGGCGGTCTCGGACCTCGACGTTGGCCTGCTGGTCAACAACGCTGGCACAGCTGTTCCCGAGACGCTCGGCGCCAGCAACGGGGATACGCAAACGCGGCTTATTGACCTCAATTTCCGCGCGCCGGTCGCACTGACCCACGAGTTGCTGGACCGACTCCGGTCACGCGAGCGGTCCGGCGTTATCTTCGTCTCGTCCGTCATGGGTTACGCGCCCTCTCCATACCTCGGTACGTACGGCGGCACGAAATCTGCGATCCGACACTATGGCCACGTGCTCGGGCGCGAGCTCAAGTCGGACGGCGTCGACGTCCTCGTCCTCTCGCCGGGAGGCGTCAAGACCGAGCTCGCCACCAAGATCGCCGGAGATGCAACCGTGGGCATGATGGAAGTTGGCCCCGTGGTTCGTGCAGCGCTGAGCTCGCTTGGCCGCAAAGCTGAGGTGATTCCCGGCGCGATGAACAAGGTGATGGGCTTCATCTCTGGCCACGTCCTCACCGCCAAGGGTGGCGCCAATCTCTTTGGGAGATTCAGCGAGATGATGCTGGGCGACGCCCTGAAGCCGAAGCCCGAACTCGCGGACGCGCGCTAGCCGCACTCCACCACTCCCACAAGCCACGCCACGTCGCGAGACGCGCTGCGCCATCGGCCCTGGTCTCACCCAAGCTCCGGGGAGGCCGGGGCCGCAGTGCGCTCGGGCTACTTCACCAGGTTGAGCTGCTTGGCGGCGACACCAATCTGAACCTCCTGGCCGAACGCCAGAGAGAGTGAGTCAGACTCAATCCCGTCACCAAACGCGACCAACCGGTCGGACTCCACAGTCAGGCGCAGCTGACCGTCCGTGATCTCTCCCGACGTGAGGTCCGTCCCCGTCGCCGGTGACGGCCACGCCTCGCGCACGAACCACGCGAGACGCCGCTCGGCGGGCAGCGGGAGTTCGATGGTTGACGCCGACTGCTGCCAGATTGATCGGCCCCACCCGGTCGCCCCCGTACCGGACGAGACGATCACCCCAGAAGACGCCTGCCGCTCCTCGCGGCCGCCCGGAAGTGCCACGGTGTAGCGGGCAGTCTGGTGGCTCGGGTGGCCGACGAACACCTCGTTTAGAGCGGTCAGGTCCTGGCCGTCGTCCGTGGAGATTCGGACCATGGTGCGCGCTTCAATGTGCTGCGCAACCGCGGGCGTCGCGGCGAGTTCAATGAGCGCCTCGACGGCGCTGGGCGGGTGAGGAACAAGCACGCCCGGGTTGCGCGCGGGGTTCGGATTGATGCCGATCACCGGCTGGCCGTCCAGATACTTCGCGACGTTGGCGACAAGCCCGTCCTGGCCCACAACCACCACGATGTCCTCTGGCGCCCACAGAAACCGTGACAGGTCCGAGCGCTCCACCATGCCGCGTCGCCAATCCACGGGCGTTGCGGCATGAACGGCGTCGAGCGCGGAGTCGGTCGCGTTGTCGCGCTCCTCAACAACCTCGAGCGTCTGTAAGCGCCCCGCCAGGTAGAACGCGGCCTGCTGAAGCGTGCCGTGGCGCGCGTTGAGTTCCTGGAGCTCCGTGCGCCTATGGACAAGGACGACGCGGGGGGCAAGAGCCATGCGTGGCTACCGGTCTAGTGGTGGTCGTCCGGGATGATCCCGGGCTCGGCGTCTGCGGTCACCTGAGCCGAAACGCGGGGGTCAGGGATCGCCGCCGGACTGGACTTGCGCGTCTTCGCGCGTGACTTCGTGGCTGGTGCGGGCGCCGCATCCGCGCCGCCCAACTTGGCCAGCACGGGAGCGAGCAAGTCCGGCGTCAGGACAAGGTTGCCTATCTGCGGAAGGTTGTCCGCCGCTCCGCGGGCGGCGAGCGCCAGGATCGTGCCCTCCGAGGTTCCAGCGTACGCGCCCAATTTCGCGGTCTCCGCCGCGGCCTCCGCCTCACCGATGACACGCGTGGACTCCGCGGAGGCCTTCGCGAGCGTCGTCTTGCGGCTGGCCTGCGCCGCCGCCTCAATCTCGTTGGCCGCCGCCGCCTCTTCCGCCGACTTGCGTGCGTTAGCGCCGCGCTGCGCGACCAACTGTTCCTCGCGCTTGGCAAGCTCGATCTGGCTCTGCAGCTCGTTCTCGCTAATGGTCCGCTCGCTCTCAACCGCGAGAGCCCGGCGCTCGTACGTCGCCTTGTCCGCATCCTGCTGGATCTGCTCACGCGTAGGGGTCTGGAGGGCGCGCTCCACCTCTTCCTCGGGACGGATGGCAACGATGCGCACGCCGATCACATCCAGCCCTGTGTCCGCAAGGCGCTCGTCGGCGCGAAGCCCGGCCTCGACCGCGTCTCTGACGGTGGTCACACCGGTCGAGAGTGCGTCGGCGAGACTCGTGCGGACCAGCAGATCAAGCGCATGCTGTTGTGCGGTCTCGGTTAGCAGGCTCGCGAGCTGCTGGAGTGGGGTCCCGCGCCAGACGCCGGACTTGGTGTCGATCGAGAAGTCCACGCGCTGGGCGGCGACGGCCGGGTCCGTCACGCGGTACGTCACTGTGCCCTGCACCATGGCGTCCTGGAAGTCCTTGGTGCGGGCACGGAAGGCCATGGGCAACTCGCGGTCGTCTACCGGCACCTCGGAAATCACTGCGGTCAGCGGCCTGAACCAGAAGGAGACACCCGTGCCCCGCGAGCGGTACTTGCCGCGGCGCATCGTCACGATGTGGGTAGTGGGCGTGCTGCGCAAGTGTCGCACCAACGGGTACCGAGAGATGTGTGCCACGAGAACTCCTTCTGTTCGTCTCATGTCGACGATATCGCTAGTACCGCGACGCGGCCATTCCGATGGCGCAGACGCTCGCAGCGGGCGCCGGGTGGCAGGATGGCCGGATGGGAGTACTGGCACGTTTCTTCGCCCCGCAGAAGACTGACGCGTCTCATCGCGTCACGACCGTCGAGCTGTTCTTCGATCTTGTGTTCGTCTTCGCCCTGACGCAGGTGACAGCGTGGATCGCGCACGAGCACAGCGTCCTCGGTACGGCTCAAGGTCTCCTGGTCCTCACCATCATGTGGTGGACGTGGATCATGTACGCCTGGCTGGGCAACGTCATGCGCGCGGACACTGGGGCTGCGCTCGCGGGCTTCATCGTGTCGATGCCAGCAGTATTCGTTGTGGCGCTCACCATCCGCCACGTCTGGGAGGCGCCGGGCGGCGCCCTCGCGCCCTTGGCGTTCGCCGCCGCCTACATCGGGATCCGCGTGGTCCACACCGCGGTCTACGGGTGGGGCGGGCGCACCGACCGAGCGCTGTTCCGGCAGATCATGGCGACGGGCGCCGCGTTCATCCCGACGGGCACCCTCGTGGTTCTAGGCGCTTACGCGAGCCCGGGGGATCGGCTCTGGTGGTGGGCGGCAGCGCTCTTCGTCGACCTCAGCCTGCAGTGGATCCTCTCCGAAAAGCTGGGCGGTTGGATCATCGCCTCGAAGCACCACATCGCCGAGAGGTGGGGACTGATCGTGATCCTCGCGCTCGGAGAATCCGTGGTCGCGGTGGGGGTCGCCGCGGAGGCAATCGACTTGTCGCTCGCGCTCATTATCACCGCAGTACTTGGGGTGCTCACGGCCGTCGGGTTCTGGTGGGTCTACTTCCGCAACATCGCGCCACAGGTTGAACAGGACCTGCAAGCGGCGGGGCCCGCGCGCGAGATCGAGATCGGGCTCAAGTCCTACACGTTCGGGCATCTCCCGCTGGTCGCGGGCATCATCATCGCTGCCGCCGGAGTAGAAGAGGCGGTTTTCGCAATCGCGGACAAAGAGGTGGCCGGAGTCGCCGCAATCCTCATTGCTTCCGGCGCGGCCCTGCTCTGCTTGGCCGGAGCCGCGCTGATCGCATCGTCAAAGGGTCCATGGCGATGGTTTGCAGTCGCGACAGCGTTCTTCGTCAGTGGAATCTTCTGGATGCCGTCGCTGGACCCGCTGGTGGCCCTAGGAGTGACCGCGGTGGTTTTCGCCACCGTTGGCATCCTCACGCCTGCTGCCCGGCTCGCACAGCATTCAAGCGAAGTCTAGGAGCCCGACTCCAGCGTCGCGACCGCAGTCTCGATCACTGCCGCGCGCGTCGCGTCGTCCAACCCCATCGCGTCGGGATTGACGTGCACCCACGCATCAAATGCACCGTGCAAGGCACCCACCGTGGCGGCCACCCGGATGAATGCCTCAGGAGGCGCGTCCGCGGGGTTCTTCACGCCAGAAATTCCTGCGGCCAGCAACCCAGCGACTTGCGCGGGAACACCTGTCTTCTCCACGAGTTCGCGCAAGGCGAGTTGGGCGCGGCTGTCTGTCATCAGGGACGCGATGCCGGCACCGCGCGCGACCAGCGTGTCGACCAGATCCGTAACGAAGGCCTTGCGGCCCGCGGCGGCGCCTAGATCGCGGGGCCTCGCGAGGACCTCGCCAAGCGCGTCCGCGATGGGCTGCTTGAGCGCGATCAGAATCTCTTCTTTCGACTCGAAATGATAGTAGAGCGCGGCTTTGGTCACGCCAAGCTGGTCGGCAATGTTCTGCGTCGATGTCGCGGCGTAGCCTTTCTCACGGAAGAGCTGCGTGGCGACCTCGAGGATGCGCTCGCGGGTATCGGTACGGCGGGCATCAACGTGGCCACCATCGGCTGCTGTGGATGTCATCACACCTCCATCGAACTAACTTGACGTTCGTTAAGTAATGGTGACACCATAGCGCTAATACAACTTGCTTACCGGCCGTAAAGTTAGGAATGTCACATGAAGCCCGTCGCTCGCTTCTCGATCCGCCGCCCCCTTCTGGTGATCGGCCTCTGGATCCTCGTGATCGTGGGTGTCCAAGGCGCCGTGGCCGTGGTTGGCGAGAACTTCGACTCGAACTTCTCTCTCGAGGGCACCGACAGCCAGGCGGCGCGCGACCTCCTCGAGGAACGCTTCCCAGGGTTCGGCAGCGGATCGGGTGACCAACTCGTGTGGCAGGACCAAGACGGCCAGTACGACGACCCGGCACTGCGCCAGGCCGTCGAGGAACTCCTCACGGACATCGACGCCCTCGACAGCGTTCAATTGGTCACCTCGCCGTTCGACGGCTCAGCTCCCGGCCAAGTGAGCCCCGACGGCACCGTCGCCTATGCGAACATTCAGTACGCTGGCGCGAGCTTCGGCGTAGAGCGGGAAGAGCTAGAGTTCATCGTCGATGGCGTCGCCGAGCTCAACGAGCAGGGCTTCACTGTGGCCATCGGCGGCCAGGGAATCGGCAGCCTCAGCCAACCGGAGGTTGGCCCAGCCGAGGGAATCGGCGTCGTGGTCGCCGCGGTCATCCTGTTCCTCGCGTTCGGGTCGTTCACCGCGATGGCCCTACCGCTCATCTCTGCTCTCGCGGCGCTCGCGGTGGGGCTCGGATCGGTGAGTCTGCTCACGCACGCCTTCCCGATCTCCGACACGGCGCCCATCATTGGCGCCCTGCTCGGCCTTGGGGTGGGAATCGATTACGCGCTGTTTGTTGTCAATCGCCATCGCCGAAACCTGCTGCTCGGCCATGACGTGAATGCATCAATTGTCGATTCAATCAACACGTCCGGGCGGGCCGTCGTCTTTGCCGGAGTCGCCGTCATTATTGCCCTCGCTGGCATGTTCACCCCCGGCATCAGCTTCCTCGACGGAATGGCGATCGGCGCCGGAGTCGCGGTTGTCTTCACGGTCTTGGCGGCGATCACTCTCCTTCCTGCGCTCCTGCGCTTGCTCGGCACGCGCGTGTTGGGGCGCAAAGTGCGCGCAAGGATCGCCGCCGGAAACTTCCAGGACGAGCACGCATCACGGAGATTCAGCTGGTGGGCGGCCAAAGTCCAGAAGCACCCAATCGTGCTCGGATCGCTCGCTCTGATCGCGCTGGTGCTCATGTTCATCCCCGCACTTTCGTTGCGCCTGGGAGCAGCAGACCAGGGCAACGATCCCGCGGGAACCACCACCCGCGAGGCGTATGACCTACTCTCCGACGGCTTCGGACCTGGCTTCAATGGCCCGCTGCTCATAGCCGTGGACCTCGCGGACAATCCGCTTACCCCGATCGACCCCGCGACGTTTGACCCTTCGTCACCGCCGGCTCCGCCCGCGCAGCTGATGGACCTCATCTCCGCGCTGGCGACGGACGAGGGCATCGCCGCAGTCGTGGGCCCCATCCCCAACGCCACAGGCGACGCCGCGATTTTCCAAGTGATCCCCGCCACGAGCCCTCAAGATGTCGAGACATCCGAGCTCGTCAACCGCATCAGGAATGACTACGCCCCCGCAGCCGCACAGCAAGGCGTGTCCGTGTACGTTGGCGGAGTCGTCGCGGTATTCGAGGACTTCGCCGACGCCATCCAGGGCAAGTTGGTGTTGTTCTTCTCGGTGGTCATCCTGCTGGGTACTCTGCTCGTCGTCGTCGCATTCCGCAGCCTTGTGGTGCCGCTCGTAGGCGCCGTGATGAACGTACTCTCGATCGGCGCAGCGTTCGGCGTGATCGTCGGGATCTTCCAGTGGGGCTGGGGATCATCGCTACTTGGCGCCGGGTCTGGTGGGCCCATCGAGTCCTTCATGCCCATCATCATGTTCGCGCTGGTATTCGGCCTATCGATGGACTACCAGGTGTTTCTCGTCAGCCGCATCGCCGAGGAATGGCACGTCCGCCGCAATAACACCGAGGCCGTACGCACGGGTCACGCAGAGGTCGGCCGCGTCATTCTTGCCGCTGCGGGCATCATGATCTTCGTCTTCGCGGGATTTGCCCTCGCCGACGCACGCATCATGAAACTCTTCGGACTGGGGCTGTCGATCGCGGTACTGATCGACGCTTTCATCGTCCGCGCAGTGCTAGTCCCGGCGGTCATGCACCTCATCGGCAAAAACAACTGGTGGTTGCCCGCGTGGCTTGACCGCATCCTGCCGCACGTCTCGCTTGACGAGGAGCCCGCGAGGATTGCGCCCGCGAAGGCACCGGCCAAAACTGAAGTCGCGGTAACGGCCTAGAGGGGCGTCAATTCGGGTCACGCGTCAGTCCCGCTGGGGCGAAGACGAAGTCCCGACGTTGCGCTACTTGTGTAGACCCATAATCAGGTCAACCGTGCCCTCGGGTCCAGCGACCCCTTCGAGCCGCTCGGTCACGTGAAGTTCGGCCATTGCCGCCCAGCTGGTGACTCCACGCGCTTCCGCTCGGTCGATTTCGTGGCCCTCCGCCTTCGCCCACAACTCCATCTCATTTGCAAGGCGCCCGAGCCCGTAATACGAGCCTTCGTGCCGCGCAGCAACGAATCTTCCCGCAGGCAACGAGTCAACAACGTAGGGCGCCTCGATCCACTGTGGGGTGTCGACCACCCAGCCGATTTCGATCTGGAACGGGCGCTCCGAACTGCGCGTTCGGTAGCGTATGAGCGACGGGCCGGATGGCTCAACCCCGTGCGTGGCAAGGTAGGAGGCAAGAGAATCGAATGCCTCGGTAACGCGTAGCGCCATGTTTGACCACGTCACATTCATCGCGAGCGCGACATACTTCAACTCGCCGCGCCTCTCCACGTTGATCTCTCCCATATCGCCACACTAGGTGTTCCACCAAGCAGTGTCCCGTCGAAAACGCGAGCCGCCAAAACGTCGATATCGCGAGTCAAGCTTCCCCGAGGACTAAAGTACGAGTGAAAGCCAAGGCTGCTGGGGCTGGCGACCGCGCGGGCCGCAGCCGCAGCCACAGCCACAGCCACAGCCACAGCCACAGCCACAGCCACAGCCACAGCCACATCAGGAGAGAGCCATGAAGACCGCCACCATTGCGAACGCCGTCGGAGCCGCCATGATCGCCGCCATCGCCCTCGGCGGATGCTCCGTCATCGACGACGCCAAGGACAAACTCGACGAGTCTGGCGAGGCTTTCAGCATCGTCGCCGACGCGACCAGATGCGCCACTCCACTCGCCGGGATCGCCATTGACCTAGCCGGTAGCGAAATGCAGGACGCGCTCAACGACCTCAACGATACTGAGAAGGCGCGCATCGCCGCGCTGATGCAAGAGGCCACCGACGACGCCGAGGACCTGCTCGAACGACTATCCGACCTGACCGGCGGAGTGACGTCTGGAGACGTGTCGATCGCAGACGCCGAGGAACTCAAAGATCAACTATGCGACGGAACCGCACTCGTGGTCGAGACGTTCGACCAAGTCAAGGTGGAACTGGGCGTCGAGTAGGCGCCGCTAGCGGTACTCGGGGTTCGGGTGATCGAAGCGCGCCCCGGTATCCCAGTCCGCGCGTGAATTGCCTCCGGCGGGAAACCCGCCTGCCGCTCTGAGCATCGACGCCATGTGCATGAGATTCCACGCCATGAAGGTCGTGTTGCGCTGCGTGAACTCGTTTTCGAGCGCGCCGCTGCCCTCGTCCAGGTAGGACGGGCCCGGGCCCGCCTCGCCAATCCACCCTGCGTCGGCGTTGGGCGGGATGGCGTAGCCAAGGTGCTGAAGCGAGTACAGCACGTTCATAGAAATGTGCTTGGAGCCGTCTTCGTTGCCCGTGGTGAGGACGCCAGCGGTGCGGCCGTAATAGAAGTACTGGCCGCGGTCGTTCAGGCCACCGCTGAGGCCGTAGAGACGCTCGATTACCTGCGTTGCCACGGAAGACTTCTCGCCCAACCAGATGGGCGTACCCAGTACCAGGATGTCGGCGTCGAGGATCCGCTTGCCAAGCGCAGGCCAATCGTCTGATTTCTGGTTCCCGCCAACCACGTCCTCCGTCATATCGGGGTATACGCCCGGCGCGATGTCGTAGTCCACCGCTCGGAACTCGTCGATCTGAACGCCGCGTGCGGCCATGATGTGCTTCGACCGGTCCATCAAGCCCTGCGTGTGAGAAAGCGTTGGCGAAGGCTTGAGAGTGCAATTGACGAAGCACGCCTTCAGGTGGGAGAAGTCGTGGTCGGACGTGTCAGTCGCGGGGGCATCGGCCATGGTCGCCTCTCTTGGCGTGACCTTGTTGCCGCGCCGGTGCAAGGGCAACGCTGCCCTCCCGTCAGCCTATTCCGAGCCGGGCCCGGGAGGTGTCAGGATTCGCGCGTGGTCTTGGGCGACGACTGCGGGGTAACAGCCTTGGCCGCGAGCTCGGCTTGAAAGCGACCGAGCTCCCAGCGCATCACGGCCGTGAGGACGCCCCACAGTCCGAGGTCATCGAGATACCCCAGCGGCCCGACGAAGAGCTCGGGGACGGCGTCGATCGGCGAAATCGTGTACACGACAGTGAAGATTGAAACGATCCACGTCCACGGCGACAACACGTGCTCGCGCTTGAAGATGGCCTTGAAAAAACTGCCCCACATGGTGGTGCTCCTTAGATTACGAGTTCCTACAGCCCCCTATTAGACACCATTTGGGCGCCCGCAAGGGGGTTATCAGCCGGAAGCGGACTATTTCCGGGCGCGGAACCAGTCCTTGACATGAGCCACCAGGCTGCCTTGAGTCTGGTCGCCAACTGCCAGATTTCGAGCACCCGATCCGGCCGTGGTGACCTCACGAAGCTCGCCGGTATGCACGTCAAAGACGAATCCCCGGACGCTGTCGCGGTGAGGAAGGAACGGGTCCGAACGAACTCGCTCGATCGACTGCCGCAGATCGGCGTCGAGATCTTTGAATGACTCTGGGGACCAAGAAGGCTTGAGGCCCGTCTCGTCGAACAACTGGTCCCTGAGTTCGTCGTCGGTGAATGTCAGCGCGCCGCAATTTGTGTGGTGCATGAGGACTATCTCGCGGGTGCCGAGCTTCCGCTGTGAGATCACGAGCGAGCGAATGACGTCGTCTGTCACCACTCCGCCGGCATTGCGGATGATGTGCGCGTCTCCGAGGTCAAGGCCCAAGCCCGCGAAGGTGTCAAGGCGCGAATCCATGCAGGTCACCACCGCGAGCTTGAGCTGTGGCGGCAGGGGGAGGTCCGGCGTGTACTGCGCGGCATACGTCTTGTTGTGCTTGAGAAGTCTGTCGATCACACTCACGGTGGCTCCCTTCGGGCGTATCGGGCGATGATTCCGCCCCACTCTAGAGGATTGTCGCGCTCGCGACGACGCGGAGTTCACGCCGCTAACAGTAGCCAGGCCAAACGCCTCATCCTCAAAACGATTCTGTCAGCATCCGCGGCCAGATCAATGGAGACGACTACGACAGCCCGGACGGCACGAATGTGCGCAACTACATTCATGTGGCTGACGTCGCAGCCGCGCACGTGGCGGCGACGGCGACGCTTCTGCGTGCGCAGCGCACCCCAGGCTCTACCGCCCGCAGACGCGAGATTCATCCGCAGCAAAGGCGTCGCTGCGAACTACATTGCAAGGAGCCGGCGCGCAAGCGGTCGGCAGCATCGCATACGTGCAAAGGAGCACTCAATGAGCAGGTTTTCCTGGACTCTGCACGGCGACGGCCGCACTATTGGGCCAGATGGCGCCGTGGCCCCCGACGAACGACTGACGTGGCCGCGCACTATCGGCATCGGCGTACAACACGTCCTGGCAATGTTCGGCGCGACCGTCCTCGTTCCGGCGATCACGGGCTTCCCCGTCACGGCGACGCTGTTCTTTTCGGCTGTCGGAACATTTCTCTTCTTGATCATCACGCGAAACAAGGTTCCCAGCTATCTGGGGTCGAGCTTCGCGTTCCTCGCTCCGCTGGCCGCCGCGGGTGCGATGCCAGGAGCTTCCCGCGACGTGTTCAGCGTCGCCCTCGGCGGAGTTATCTTCACCGGCCTTTTGCTCGTCGCCGTCGGTTTCGCGGTGCACTACGCAGGTACGCGATGGATTGAGCGCCTCATGCCTCCCGTCGTCACGGGCGCTGTAGTCGCGCTTATCGGGCTAAACCTTGCAGGAGCGGCTGGGGGGATGGCTTCCGCGTCCATTGGCACCGCCGGTTTCACACTGCTCGTGACGGTGGTCGCGATGGTGTTGTTCAAGGGGTTCCTACGGCGCATCGCGATTCTGCTCGGCGCCGTGGTCGGCGGATTCTTCGCGTGGATCCAAGGCGAGTGGGACTTCGCCGCCGTCACGGCCGCCGACTGGCTCGGTACGCCCGATTTCATCGCCCCGTCGTTCGACGGCAAGATCCTGATCCCGTTCATTCCGGTCGTTGTCATTCTGGTGGCCGAGAACATCGGCCACCTCAAATCGGTGAGCAGCATGACCGGCAGGGACATGGACCCGCACACCGGCCGCGCGCTGATCGCGGACGGCGTGGCAACCACGATCGCGGGCACCGGTGGGGGCTCGGGAACGACCACTTACGCGGAAAACATCGGCGTCATGGCGGCGACTCGCGTCTACTCGACTATCGCCTACTGGGTCGCTGGAGCGACTGCATTGCTGCTGAGCTTCTCCCCCAAGTTCGGCGAACTCATCCACTCGATTCCGGTGGGCGTACTTGGCGGGCTAGCGACACTGCTATTCGGCATGATCGCGATTCTGGGTGCCCGCATTTGGGTCCAGAACCGTGTCGACTTCTCCAACTCGACGAACCTCGCTACCGCTGCTGTAGCGATCATCGTGGGCGCAGCCAACTACACGTGGGTGGCGGGTGACCTGGAGTTCACCGGAATCGCGCTAGGCACCGCCACCGCACTGATCATCTTCCACCTGATGCAGGCGATCGGAAAATGGCGCGGCACACAAGGCGACGCGCTCACTCCCGAGCGCGACGCCCCTACGGCGTCGGCTAAGAAGGCGCCCGCCAAGAGGGCAGGCACCAGGAAGTAGGCTCGAAGAGGCGCTCTCCGGACTCTCGCCAGTTCGGAGGGCGCTCTCCTGTCCGACCACGTTGTGCGACGCTGGCGGTACACGCGCACCGCTCAAGCCAAACCGGATGAAGCATCTCCACGAATGGGAGCGAACCATGGACCGGCGCACACTAGGAAACGACCTCGAGGTCTCGGCGCTCGGCCTTGGCTGCATGGGTATGAGCGAGAGCTTTGGCCCCAACCCGGGCGACCGTTCGGAAATGATCACGTTCGTGCGCGATGCCGTGGAGCGCGGTGTGACGCTATTCGATACTGCCGAGGTCTACGGCCCATTCGTAAACGAAGAGCTCGTGGGAGAGGCGCTAGCCCCACTACGGGATCGCGTCGTCATCGCGACCAAGTTTGGATTTGCCTTTGGGGACGACGGCTCGGAAGTGGGCGTCTCCAGCCGCCCCGAGTCGATTCGCGCTGCTGCAGAGGGCTCGCTTCGCCGACTAAGCGTCGACTACATCGACCTCTACTACCAGCACCGCGTTGACCCCGACGTCCCCATCGAGGACGTCGCCGGCACCGTTAAGGAGTTGATTGGGGAGGGCAAGGTGAAGCACTTCGGGATGTCCGAGGCGGGGGCAGACACCATTCGCCGGGCGCACGCGGTGCATCCCGTCACCGCACTCCAAAGCGAGTACTCGTTGTTTCACCGCACGCGCGAGACCGACGTCATCCCAGTCCTGGAAGAGCTCGGCATCGGCCTCGTGCCGTTCAGCCCACTCGGTCGTGGACTCCTCGCCGGCGGAATCACGGCAGGCGCGACGTTCGGCGCCGGCGACATCCGGGCCACGCTGCCCAGGTTCGAAGCAGCCGCCCTCAAGGTCAATCTCGCGCTCGTAGACGCGATCAAGGGGATCGCGCTCCGGAAGGACGCTACGGCCGCCCAGGTCGCGCTTGCGTGGCTTCTCGCGCAGAAGTCATGGATCGTTCCCATCCCCGGAACGCGCCGCCACTCGCGACTGGACGAGAACCTCGGCGCGGCATCCCTCATATTCACGGCTGACGAGATGGCGGCGGTCACCGCCGCCTCTGACGACATTGCCGTCGTGGGTGGGCGCTACCCCGAGCACCTGGAGCGCATGACGAATCTCTAGCCACTCGGTGTGGTCGAGAATCGAGGCTTCGCATTCGGCGACGATCACGAGGAGTGCCCTCAAATACCGAAGCGCTTCGACTCGCTACCCCCACCCGAGTTCGTGGAGCCTGTCATCGTCGATGCCGAAATGATGCGCAATCTCGTGAACCACGGTCACC
This sequence comes from Demequinaceae bacterium, assembly GCA_965250005.1. Taxonomy (GTDB): domain Bacteria; phylum Actinomycetota; class Actinomycetes; order Actinomycetales; family Demequinaceae; genus WTKG01. The sequence goes on along the minus strand of OZ252279.1, from coordinate 1,604,623 downwards.
GCGACTTCCTCGCGCACGTGAGCCGCGTCGTCGCACACCCGCAGCGTGGGGTTCCTGAAAATGAAAATGCGGTCGGGTAACTCGCCCGCGCCCCAGTCGCTACCGCGGTCCGTCAGAGCGATGCCGTCGTAGAGCCCGAGCAGGTCTGGATCGTCGTCGGGGGCGTCGTCCTCAACGAGCACCACGACGTTGTCCATCATGGCTGCGAGCCGCTCTGGGACCGCATCCAGCGCGTCCGAGACTGCGTCTTCGAATTCCTCACGGGTCATCTGAACCATGCGCCCATTCTGCCGCTCACCGCGAAAGTTGGTGAAAGCACACCCCAACCCGTACAATTTCGGGGTCCAAGGCGCTACGGCGCTACGGAGCCCCTATCGTCTAGCGGCCTAGGACGCCGCCCTTTCACGGCGGTAGCACGGGTTCGAATCCCGTTGGGGGTACGAGTACCCTGCTGGGGTACAGAAAAGGTGGTGACTGACTCGTCAGGAACCATTACAGTAAGGGGTGCTCTAAGCACCGCTAGGCCCTGTAGCGCAGTTGGTTAGCGCGCCGCCCTGTCACGGCGGAGGTCGCGGGTTCAAGTCCCGTCAGGGTCGCGGATGGCGCGCCCGGTCCCTCGTGGACCGAGCGTTGTCACCAGGCCAGATAGCTCAGTTGGTAGAGCGTTCGACTGAAAATCGAAAGGTCCCCGGTTCGAGACCGGGTCTGGCCACACGGCAGCCCCGCCCCGGCGGGGCTTTTGTGTTGCTAAGGGCGAAACTCCAAAACGCTTGGGCATTTGCGCCGACGCGCCGATAAGGGGTTGACTAGGGGTACCGGCCCGTTTGAGGAGACACCGTGGACAAGTTATTTAGCAAGTTCGGCGTGGGAGCAATCCTCACCGCGCTGTTTTCGCAGGCCACGGCGATGTTCCGGGCCGAGCTTGAGGTCGCCAAAGATGAATTCACCAAGAAGCTCAAAGGGCTCGCCGCCGGCACTGGCCTAGTGGCGTTCGCCATGGGCCTGTTTTTTGTCTCCATCACCCTGCTGATCATCGCAGGTGTCGCCGGCCTCACCACCATCTGGCCGCTCTGGCAGGCCGCGCTGGTTGTTGGCGGCGGCGTCCTCGTGATCGCCTTGATCATCATGGCCACCGGCGCAGTCAAGATCAAGAGGAACAAGGACCTGCGCCCCGAGCGCGCGGTCAGCGCGTACAACGCCGCCAGCAAGTATTTCGACTAGCCGCACCCTCAGTTAGCGGGCTGCTGATTCTTCGCCTTCTGCTGAGACAACCACACGCCTCCGAACACAATCACCGCGCCCACAGGTTCGTGCCAGAGCAATTGCTCCCCGAGCACCACGATTCCCAAGATGGTCGCCACGATGGGCACGATGTAGGTCACGCTCGCCGCGGTGGTCGCGCCCGCGATTGCCACCACTCGCCAAAACATCACGTACGCGAAACTCGTTCCGAGTACCCCGAGCAGGATCATCGACCACATGGCTACGGAGTTCAGGTTGTACGCGCCCTCTCCGGGCGCTGGCGCGATGAGCGCGAATGGGAGCAGCATCAACGCCGACAAGCCTATCTGCATCCCAGACAACGCCGTGGGTGATTGCTTGACCTTGGCCAGTAGCATGCGCGACAGCGTCGATCCGATTCCGTAGAACGCCGTTGCCGAGAGCATGAGTATCGCGCCCCAGACGGGGAAGCCTTCGACGTCCCACGCTCCGAGCAACACTGCAATGCCCACCACTCCGAGCAGCAGGCCGGCCCATTGCATGCGGTTGGCGCGCTCCTTGGGGATGAGCAGCGCCACGAATAGCGCCGTCCAGAGCGGGACGGTGGCGTTGAGCAGGCTCGCGAGGATAGATGTGATGTGCTGCTGTGCGGCGGGGATCAACACGAACGGCGCCCCCGACAGCCCAATGGCCACGAGCGCGATGCTCCCGACCTGCTTCCACGTGAACCGCGGCATGTGGCGCGATGCGATCAGCATCGCCGCCAGCACGAGCCCGCCCACCGCCACGCGGCCGAATGCGACCTGGCTGGGTTCGAACTCCCGCAAAGCGAGGTTGATGAAAAGGAAACTGGACCCCCACGCGATCGCGGCAATCAAGAACGGCGTAATCCAGGTGCCGACGCTGACGTCGGACGGCGCAGGCGCGCTCACCTGAGGAAGCTCGCGTCCACACCTTCGTGCAGGAGCATTTCGCGCTTGAGGTCAACGCCGTACGCATAGTTTCCGACACCGTACTCGCCGATTCCACTGGCGGCGACCACGCGATGGCATGGTACGAACGGAGCCAGGTTATTGCGCGCGCAAGCCTGGCCCGCCGCGCGCATGGCTTTGGGGGATCCCGCGCGAATGGCGATCTCTCCGTAAGACATCACCTGACCGCCTGGGATCTGGTGGATGGCCTCCCATGCCTTCTGCATGAAGGGTCCGCCGTCCTGGCTGTACGGGACCGCGGCGAGGGCGTCGACAATGCCGGACGACCAAGCTTCGAGGGCATCTGCGGCGTCGGGGTGGTCTCCTGAGAGCCAGCCCGCGCTGGTCATTCCGCGAGGGAGCCTGGCGGCGATCTCGGCGATCTGGCCGAAACCGGAGGCGTGGACTACGCCGTCATCAACTGACGCTAGAAGGGAGACCACGCCGAACGGCGTGGTCACGGCGGTGGCGATAAGGGGCGCGGGGGCTATGGACATTCGTCCAGCGTACGCTCCGTCTCCGACGGCGGAGCTGTCAGCGTGAAAACGTCGTTAGGACGTGAGGCGTTCTTCCTGGGCCTCGGCAAGCAAGAGTCGGACTTCCTCCTCGCGGAAGCGACGGTGCCCACCCAACGTGCGGATGGATGACAACTTGCCCACTTTTGCCCACCGTGTAACCGTCTTAGGGTCAACACGGAAGATCGCCGCAACCTCGCTCGGCGTTAGGAGTTTCTCCGGCTCCGGAAACTGGTGCGTCATCGTACTCAATCCCTCAGGTTGGTGAACGTCCGGACAGATGCTCATTACATATATGGGACGACCCAATGCTCCGATTATGACGCGGTTTCGCCATATTTCCGATTTCTTCTATCGGCGAAGGATTCGCTCACAGGGCGCCCAGCGTTGTAAAGTGCGGGAGTGGACTCTTAATCAGGGACCGTCTCACGTGTCCCTCCGTAGCGAGAAGGGACGGCGTCATGGGGCGCGGCCGTCAGAAAGCCAAAGACGCAAAGATTGCGCGTCAACTGAAATATTCGTCACCCGAATCGGACCTAGCGGCACTCGAGCGCGAGCTCGTGTCCGGCGAGGCAGCCGGTGCACCGCAGAAATCGAGTGCGCCGAACAACGACGAGGTCGAGGAAGATCGCTACGACCCGTGGGGCGACAAAATCTAGTTCCGCCGGCTAACTGCGGTACGCGCCGGTGAGGTAGACGGCTCCGCCATCCACGCCCTTCGACCCTCGGATCACGTCGGGCGATTCGGCGCGCGCGTCGTCAGCAACGATCTCACCCAGCCCCCACGCGCGCACGCCCTGCTTTTCGCACAGGTCGATCAAGTCATCCACCGCATCTGGCGCGACGACGGCCACCATGCCAACGCCTAGATTGAGGGTGGACTCGAGATCATTCCACGGGACAGCGCCCGCGCCCTGAACTACGTGGAACACAGCCGGGACTTCCCATCCGTCGCGCGTCACCGTTGCAGCCAAGCCCACCGGAATAACCCGCGCGAGGTTCGCCGCGAGCCCACCGCCGGTGACGTGGGAGAACGCGCGGATGCCGTCGATTCCGCCCGCGATTTGCATGCACAGCCGCGCGTAGATGCGGGTGGGCTCAAGAAGCTCGGCGCCAAGTGCGCGTCCAAGATCGGGAACCTCATCCTCGAGCCCCCAGCCTGCGCGCTTAACCACCCGACGCACCAGTGAGTATCCGTTTGAATGCAGTCCAGACGATGCCATCGCGACCACGGCGTCGCCGGTCTTGACGCGGTCGGGGCCGAGCAGGGCGTCAGCCTCAACGACGCCGATCGCGGCGCCTGCGACGTCATAGTCGTCCTCGCCCATTACGCCGGGGTGCTCCGCTGTCTCGCCTCCCACTAGCGCCGTGTCCGCCATCTCGCAGCCGAGCGCTATGCCGCGCACGATGTCCGCTATTCGCTCCGGGATCACCTTGCCGCAAGCGATGTAGTCCGTCATCACCAGCGGCTTGGCGCCGGTGACCACGATGTCGTCCACGACCATCGCGACAAGGTCCTGGCCGATGGTGTCGTGCACGCCCATGGCCTGCGCAATGGTGATCTTGGTTCCTACCCCGTCCGTGGAAGATGCGAGCAGCGGGCGGCGGTAGTCCTTAAGCGCGGAGGCATCGAACAGGCCCGCAAAAGCGCCCACACCGCCGAGCACCTCGGGCCCGTGAGTGCGCGCGACGGCCGCCTTCATCAACTCCACAGCCTTGTCGCCCGCAGCGGTGTCGACGCCCGCGGCGGCGTAGGTGATCGCCTCATCGCTCATGGCTGCACCGGCTGAATCGCGAGTAGGTGCCGCGCATCGACGGGAGTCTCAATCGGGTAAACGCCCGTGAAGCACGCGGTGCACAGGTTCTTCGCGGGCTGCTCGGTCGCGGCGATCATGCCCTCAATAGAAATGTGGGAGAGCGAGTCAGCCCCGATTTGTTCGCGTACCTCGTCGAGCGTGTGGCCAACAGCCGCGAGTTCCTCGCGCGTGGCGAAGTCGATCCCGTAAAAGCACGGCCACTGGACCGGCGGGGCGGAGATTCGGACGTGAACCTCGGCCGCCCCAGAGTCGCGCAGCATCTGGACGATTGCACGCTGAGTGTTACCTCTGACGATGGTGTCGTCAACGATGACGAGGCGCTTGCCTTCAATCACCTCGCGGAGCGGGTTGAGCTTGAGTCGGATCCCCAGCTGCCGCAGCGTCTGCGACGGCTGAATGAACGTGCGGCCTACGTACGAGTTCTTGGTGAATCCCTGCGCGAAGGGAATGCCGGACTCCTGCGCGTAACCCACCGCGGCTGGCGTTCCCGACTCCGGAACCGGTACCACCAAATCGGCCTCGACAGGATGCTCTTGCGCGAGGGTCTTGCCCATCGCGAGCCGCGCCGCGTTCACCCCGCGACCAGCGATGGTGGTGTCCGGTCGCGCGAGGTACACGTACTCAAAGACGCAGCCCTTGGGGTTGGCCTCTGCGAAGCGCTCGGAATGAACGCCCTCCTCATCGATGATGAGCAGCTCTCCTGGTTCGACTTCGCGCACCCAGCGCGCGCCAACGATGTCGAGCGCAGCGGTCTCCGACGCGACCACCCAACCAGTGTCGAGCTCGCCCAGCACAAGGGGCCGGACTCCGTACTGATCTCGCGCAGCGTACAGCGCGTGTTCGTCCATGAACACAAACGAGAACGCGCCCTTGACGTGCGGCAGCAGTTCGAGGGCCGTCTCCGCAAGCGTGTCGTGTTCGTCGCTACCCAACAGCGCGGTCACGACGGCGGTATCGGTGCCTTTACCTCCTTGGAGGTCCATGCCCTTGGCCATACCCTCGCGCTCAACCAGCAAGTCCAGCAGTTCCTGAGTGTTGGTCAAATTGCCGTTGTGGCCCAGAGCGACGGTGCCGTGCGCGGTGGGGCCGAGCGTGGGCTGCGCATTTGCCCAGACACTCGAACCGGAAGTCGAATATCGCGTGTGACCCACGGCGATGTGACCGGTAAGGGAGTCGAGTGCACCCTCGTCGAATACCTGCGACACCAACCCCATGTCTTTGAACACCAAGATTTGCTCGCCGTTCGACGTGGCAATGCCCGCGCTCTCTTGACCGCGGTGCTGGAGCGCGTACAGGCCGAAGTACGAGAGCTTGGCCACCTCCTCGCCTGGGGCAAATACACCAAAAACGCCGCAAGCATCCTGCGGACCCTTTTCGCCTGGGAGAAGGTCGTGCGAGAGCCGTCCGTCGCCTCTGCGCACTAGGGAGCCTTGGGCGCGCGGGGCTTGCTCTTGGCCGCCGGCTTCTTCGCGGCGGGCTTCTTCGCGGCGGGCTTCTTCGCGGCGGGCTTCTTCGCGGCGGGCTTCTTCGCGGCGGGCTTCTTCGCGGCGGGCTTCTTCGCGGCGGGCTTCTTCGCGGCGGGCTTCTTCGCGGCGGGCTTCTTCGCGGCGGGCTTCTTCGACACGTTCGCGGGCTTGGAGGCTGTCGCGACGTGGGTACCGGATGGCCGTTTGGGCACGCTCGTGGCGCCGAAGATGGCGCCAAAGATGCCGAACCCCACGACCACAACGATCGAGATTAGGATGCGATTCCGATTGAAGTCGCCAGGAAGCACAAGCGTCAGAACTGCACCTGCTGCTGCGCCAAATACGCCGCCGATTCGCGCAGGGTTTCGGTCTTGCGAGTTGCGCGTAGCAATTGCTCCCGCAACCATCGCGCCGATTATCCCAAACCCAAACGCCACGAGCACCGCGACAACGGTCCGATGCTCCGCTCCTCGACCCGGCGATAGCAGCGCAAGACCCACGCCTAACAGGACGCCAAGCGCCGCGCCGATTCCGATGATCCGCACAAACCGGGGTGCTCGGCGGACGATCGCTGGGATAGCCATTTGCCTGAGGTCATCCGGCGAAGGAGCCGCGTCTTTTGCCTTTGCGTCGCTCACGGAACACAGTCTAGGCCGTTATACGTGCGCGCCGCACGGCACCTTCGCACGGCGCCGATCATGGCCGGGCCGCGACGCTAGACGGGATCGACGCCGATGCGCGGTAGGGGGAGCACGTGAGACAAGTCCGCGCGCTCGCCCGACGCGATGACGCGGTTCTCGGCAACCGCCTCTTCCCAAGAAAGCGAGCCAGCTGCCAACTCGAGCCACGTCTGCGCGTCAGTCTCGACCACGCCTGGTGGGGTCCCGCGTGTGTGCCTCGGGCCCTCCAGGCATTGCGTGACTCCGTGCGGGGGGACGCGAACTTCGAGCGCGTTTCCCGGCGCCTCAACGGCCAGTTCCTCGAGCGTGTAACGCACGGCGGTCGCGACGTTCTCGTGGCTGTGGTCTCCCGCGAGCCACAGCGCGACCGCGATCTGCCCGGCCGACGTCTCAACCCGACGGCGCGCAGCCACTAACCGAACTTCTTTGGCAGCAGCGACTCGTGGGTCTCGCGAGCGTCCGCGAGCGTCAGGGTGAACTGGTCCTGTATGTCGATCTGCTCTCCGCCAGTAGCGCCGATGCGCGCCGCCGCCACGCCGCGGGCCGCGAGCATGTCCTGGAAGCGCTGCTCCTCAGTGCGCGGGACCGCGCACAGCACGCGCCCCTGCGACTCACTCAGGAGCGCGTGGGCCGGCGTGATTCCGTCGCGCTCGCAGATCTCGTCAAGCACGATGCGGGCACCTACGCCGTAGCGCAGCGAACCGAGCGCAACGGCGGTGGCCAGACCTCCCTCGCTCACGTCGCGTGCAGCGTCGATCAGGCCGTCCCGGGACGCGGCGACCATGATCTGGGCGAGAGTGATCTCGGTGGCCAGGTCTATTACCGGCGGGATGCCACCCAGGTGTCCGGATAGCGCCGCGAACTGCGATCCATCCAACTCCGCACGAGTCTCGCCGATGAGCCACAGCGCTAGTCCCTCGTCTCGCCAGCCCGAGGGCGTGGCACGGGCGACGTCGTCGAAGACCCCAAGGATGCCGACAACGGGGGTGGGGTTGATGCTCGAGTCGATCTGGCCGGGCTCGCCGGTGCCGTTGTAGAGGCTGACGTTGCCGCCGGTGACGGGGACGGCGAGGGTCTTGCAGGAGTCGGCGATGCCGCGCACCGCTTGGGCAAACTGCCACATGGAGTCCGGGTCTTCGGGGCTGCCAAAGTTGAGGCAGTCGGTTATAGCGAGCGGGTCCGCGCCCGCGATCGCGACGCCGCGGTACGCGGCTGCGACGGCCTGCTCCGCGCCCTTGTAGGGGTCAAGTTTGGTGAAGCGGTCGTTGGCGCGGGTGGCGACGGCCACGCCGCGGCCGGTCTCCTCGTCCACGCGGACCACGCCGCACGCGTCCGGGCGGGCCATGGCGGTGTTGCCCTGCACGTAGCGGTCGTACTGGTTGGTGATCCACTCGCGGCTCGATAGGTTAGGGGAGCCCAGCAGCGCGAGCAGCGTCTCGCGGAGTGCGTCGCCGTCGGCCGGAAGCTCGAGGGAGGCGGCCGTATCGGCCTGGAGCGCGTCCATCCATTCCGGGCGGGTGAACGGGCGGTCGTAGACGGGGCAGTCGTGCGCGACGGTGCGCGGCGGAACGTCCACCACGGTCTCGCCCTTGAAGTCGATGACCAGGCGGCCAGTGTCGGTGACCTCGCCCAGTACGGCGGTCTCGACGTCCCACTTCTTGGTGATCGCGAGAAAAGCGTCCAAATCTTCGGGAGTGACGACGGCCATCATGCGCTCTTGCGACTCGGACATCAGGATCTCTTCGGCGCGCAGCGACGGGTCGCGCAGTGGCACAAGGTCGAGGTCCACGTGCATGCCGCCGTCGCCTGCGCTTGCCAGTTCTGACGTCGCGCAGCTGAGACCCGCGCCGCCGAGATCCTGGATACCTTCGACTACTCCCGCGTGGAACAGCTCGAGGCAGCACTCAATGAGCACCTTCTCGGCGAACGGGTCTCCCACCTGGACGCTGGGCCGTTTGGTCGGGCCGCCTTTGTCGAACGTTTCGGAAGCGAGCACGGATACGCCGCCGATGCCGTCGCCGCCCGTCCGCGCACCAAACAAGACCACCTTGTTGCCTACGCCCGAGGCGTTGGCCAGGTGGATGTCGGCATGCTTCATGGCGCCCACGCACAAGGCGTTGACCAGCGGGTTGCCCTGGTAACTCTTGTCGAAGATTGCGCCGCCGCCGATGTTCGGCAGGCCGAGCGAGTTGCCGTAACCGCCCACGCCGCTCACCACGCCGTGCACCACGCGCGCGGTGTCGGGATGGTCGATGTCGCCAAAGCGCAGCTCATCCATGACGGCGATGGGTCGCGCGCCCATGGCAAGAATGTCGCGGACTATGCCGCCCACGCCGGTCGCGGCACCCTGATACGGCTCCACGTAGCTGGGGTGGTTGTGTGACTCAACCTTGAAAGTGACGGCCCAATCGTCGCCAATGTCCACGACGCCGGCGTTCTCGCCGATGCCCACCATCAGCTTCTCGCGCATCTTGTCCGTGAGTTTGTCGCCAAACTGGGCAAGGTGCGGCTTGGAGGACTTGTAGGAGCAGTGCTCGGACCACATGACGGAGTACATGGCGAGCTCGCCCGCGGTGGGGCGGCGGCCGAGGACGTTGACCACCTCCGCGTACTCGAAGTCCTTCATGCCGAGTTCCGCCCAGGGCATGTCCTGGTCAGGGGTGGCTGCGGCGTTCTCGACTGTGTCGAGGGCTTGTGCTGCGTTGGGGGTCATCGGGTCCCTGGAAGTGGTGGCCAGCGGGTACGGGACAAGATTACCGGGGCGAGCGCAAACCTGAGGCCAGCGCACCGGGGAACACGAAAGGCAACGGTTTGCTCTTGGTGTTCGTCTTGTTGATAGAACATTGATTGATAGAACATTGAGAGGGCCAGACATGAACCACTCCGCTCGCGCTGCTGCATCGTTTGCTGCCGCAACCTTTTTGCTCGCGTCCTGCGCGGCGCCCGGCTACGAGGACCCCGACGTCGCACGCCCCGCCCCAAACACCGTCGAGGCGCCCCCGCTCGCGGACGTGATCAACGCGACCGGATACGACATCTTCCACGCCGTCGCCGCCACCGAGGACGGTGACGTGGTCCTTTCGCCACTGTCAATCGGCACTGCGTTCGGCATGCTCGACGTGGGCGCGACCGGCAGCGTCTCCCAGGCGCTCGAGAAGCTTTTCGGCTTCCCCGGAGAGGGCGAGGCCCGCTGGTCCGCATTCAATGCCCTCACCCAAGGCGTGGAGACCGAACCTGATCCACCGCGCCTTGAGCTCGATCCCGAGGATGACGGCTGGTACCCGCAGGCGCCGATCATCCGGATCGCGAACCGCTTGTTTCAAGACAAAGAATTCGAGCCGCTGCCTAGCTATCCCGAGAATCTCGCGCGCTGGTTCGGCGCGGGCATCGAGCCTCTCGACATGCGCGGCGACCCCGGCGGCGCCCGCGGAGAAGTCAACCGCTGGGTGGACGGGCGGACCGAGGGACTCATCCCCGAGTTGCTTCCAGATGGCGCTATCCACGCCGACACAGTCCTGGTGCTCGTGAACGCGATCTACATACTCGCCGACTGGCAGACCACCTTCGACGCCGCCGACACGGCCCCGGCCGACTTCACCCGGCTCGACGGCAGCACCACCACCGTGGATCTCATGCACGAGGGCAACCTGCTGGCCGATGCCGTGGTCGCGGACGGCTACTCCGCGGTCGAGCTCCCTTACGCAGGCGGAGACCTCTCGATGCTGGTCATCGTCCCCGACGCAGGCAACTACGCCGCGATCGAACGGTCGCTTGGCACCGAGTTCGTGGCCTCCGTCGACGCTTCGCTCGCCGATTCACACCTCACGCTCTACCTGCCCTCCTTCGAGTCAGGGTCCAGCATTGATCTTGGCGACGTCATCGAAGGGGACTTGGGCGTGACCGGCCTGTTCGATGTCGAGGACCTCGGCGGCATCGGACCCAATCTCGCGGTGGACCGGGCGATCCACGCTGCCGAAATCCGCGTGGACGAGAACGGGACCGAGGCTGCCGCTGCCACCGCGATCACCATCGAACTAACAAGTATGCCCGCGCCCCCAGACTTCGAGATCCGCGCCGACAGACCATTCCTCTACCTCGTGCGTGACGAGTCGACCGGCGCGGTGCTGTTCCTCGGCCGCGTCCTCAACCCTGGCGACTAACGGGCTCGCCCGCCCGCACCACGGAACCCCTCGGAAGCGCCGCGCGTTTGAGCGATGTAGACCACTAGCGACAACCCGCTGCGAGGCAAGATCCTGTGAAGTTGGCTATCCGGCGCGAGCGCCCACACGTACTGGCTGTGCGCGCTCTAGCGATACTCGGAATCTCGTCGGCCGCGCTCGCGAGCGCCGTGGACGGCACGGAATCCACCCCCACGGATACGTCGTCCGCGTACGCGGCGGTTGTCGCCCACGCGGAGCCCCTCGCCGCCCCAATCGCGGCACCAGCCGAAGCGGACTTCTCGTTCGACGCACCCGGCGTCGAGGTAGCGGAGCCCGTCGCGAGTGTCCGTGCCACCGCTACAAACGCGCCCCCGCCCCGGCTCGACCCGGAAGCGGTCATGGCTGAGGCCGCCAAGTACGTTGGCACGCCGTACCTCTGGGCGGGATCGACGCCTGCCGGCTTCGACTGCAGTGGCTTCACCTCCTACGTCTTCAAGCAGCTCGGCGTCACCGTGCCGCGCAGCTCTTCCGCCTACTGGAACTTCGGGGTCCGCATCTCTGCGGAGGACGCGCTTCCCGGCGACCTCGTGCTCACCCCCGGTCACGTGGGTATCTATGCCGGGAACGGCATGCAGATCGACTCGCCCCACGCGGGTGCCACAATCCAGTTCCGGCCCTTATGGCAGTGGGAGTACGTCTACATCCGGGTGCCGTAGCAGGCGCTCGGCGCTAACGTGAGCCCATGGAGACACTCGCCTGGATGATCGCCGGCGCGTCCACGGCCGCGGCGGGATTCTTCGCGTGGCAGTGGGGGCGCGCCGCACGCCGAGCCGCCAGCGACCGCGAGGCCGATGCCGCGCAGTCCGCGGCAGAGAAGGCGCTCGCCGCCAGCGACGAACGGGCCCGCATCGCCCGCGAGATGCACGACGTCGTGGCGCACACCCTGTCCGTCGTGGTAGCGCAGTCCGACGGCGGGCGCTTCGCCGCCCGCAAGGACAAGGCCGCCGCCACCCGCGCGCTCGAGGTTGTCGGCGAGGTCAGCCGGGCCGCGCTCACCGAGATGCGCGCCCTACTCGGCGTGCTCCGCGACACGGACTCCGCCGTGGACCTCGGCCCACAGCCCAGCCTCGACGACATCCCGACACTCGTCAACTCCGTCCGCGACGGCGGCCTCGAGGTCAGCTACGTGACGACGGGCACCCCCCGCCCCTTGCCCATCGGCGCAGGTCTCGCTCTCTACCGAATCGTCCAAGAAGCCCTCACCAACGTGCTCAAACACGGCGGCCCCAAGGTGGCGGCGATCGTCCAGATGCGCTGGACCCCAGGAGCAGTCGAGGCCAAGATCACAGACGACGGCCGCGGCGCGGCGGCCACGGAAGACGGCGGCGGAACCGGGTTGGAAGGGATGCGCGAGCGCGCGACCGTGTTCGGAGGTACGCTCCGAGTCGGACCTAAAGCGGGTGGCGGATACGTCGTCAAGGCGACACTGCCGCTCACGCCGCGGGCTACCAAGGAGGACAGATGATTCACGTCGCGCTCGTGGATGACCAGGAGCTGGTGCGCGCTGGCCTGCGCATGGTGATCGACAGCCAGGACGACATGCAGGTGGTCGCAGAGTCCGCCAACGGAGCCGACGCCGTGACCAAGCTCAAGGGCACCGACGCCGACGCCGACGCCGACGTCATCCTGATGGATGTTCGAATGCCAGGGCTCGATGGTATCGCCGCCACTGCCGAGTTGATTGATGGCACGGACGCGCGCATCGTCATCCTCACCACGTTCGACCTCGACGAGTACGTGGTGGCAGCCATCCGCGCGGGCGCGAGCGGATTCCTGCTCAAGGACGCTCTGCCCGAGGACCTGCTCGCGGCGGTCCGCGCCGTGCACGCCGGGGACGCGGTGATCGCACCGTCGGCCACACGCCGCCTGCTCGACACGCTCTCTCGCACCCTACCGAGCCCGGTCGACGGCGCGAGCCTTGAGGACCTCACCGACCGCGAGCGCGAGGTGCTGACCCTGATCGCGCGCGGGCTGTCCAACGCGGAAATCTGCGGGGAGCTGTTCCTCGCCGAGCCCACCGTGAAGACTCACATCGGCAAGATTCTCGCCAAGCTGGGCGCACGCGACCGTGCGCAAATTGTGGTCATTGCCTACGAGACCGGGCTGGTCCGCCCAAGCGCGTAGCCGTCAGCGCCCGCGCCCGCGCAGAGCTGGTCATACCCAGGTATCGCCCATCTCCATGCCACGGTCCGATGCGCTCGGCGCACTACTCGCCATAGCGTCGGCGGTATGGAAAGAAAGAAATCCAACCCAAAGGCGAAGAAGTCGCCCAAGAACCCCGCAGTCAAGGCCCGCGGTCTGACCAAAACCTACGGATCCGGCGATGCCGCGGTCACCGCAGTGGATCACGTCGACATCGACGTCACCGTGGGGACACTCACCGCGGTCATGGGCCCGTCAGGGTCCGGCAAGACGACGCTCGTTCACCTGCTTGCGGGGCTCGACAACGCCGACTCGGGCGACGTGTGGATCCGCGACGCGCACCTGAGTGCGCTCAAGGACAAGGAGGCAGCGAAGGTACATGGCACCGCAATCGGCTTCGTATTCCAGGGCTTCAACCTTCTCCAGACCATGTCTGCCCACGACAACATCGTGCTGCCACGCAGGCTCAACGGACTAGACGCGGACGAGGCCTGGCTGGACGAGCTTGTCGCGCTGCTCGGCATCGGCAAGGAGCTCTCCCGCAAGCCCTACGAAATGTCCGGCGGCCAGCAGCAACGCGTCGCGATCGCAAGGGCACTCATCACACGCCCGCACGTCGTGTTTGCCGACGAACCCACAGGGAACCTAGACACCCACGCCAGCGCCGAGATTCTGTCGCACTTGCGGCAGGCATGCAGGGAGCTTGGACAATCGGTTGTTATGGTGACGCACGACCCCACCGCGGCGTCGTACGCAGGGAACGTCTTGCTGCTGGCCGACGGGCGCATAGCCGGGCACATAGACAACCCAACGCCTGCGTCGGTGCTTGCCGGGCTCGACGCGCTAGCGGGGGTCGAGCGATGAGGCGGCTCGCACATTTGACGGCGGGCGGAATCTCGAAGACGGCCCTCCAGAACCTGATGCCAACCCGCCCTGGGGGAATGCGATGACCTGGACCCTCGCTCTGGAACAACTGCGCGCAAACTCTGTATTCACGCGGTGGACCGCGTTCACGATGACGCTGCTTCTCGCTTTGCTCGCATTCGTTCTCACTGTGGGGGCGACGCGCGCCTCCATCAGACTGGATCTCGATCGCGCCGAGGCAAACGACAGAGCCTACTCCGCGTGGCTCATTGCGGACGCGCAAGTACCTGTCTCGCTACAGCGAACCGAGCACTCTATGGAAATCCGCGACCTCCGGGTGCTCGTCGACGCGGCAAACGCTGACGGTGCCGAAGCCGTCGCAGTCGCGTACAGAACGATCGGCATCCAGGGCGACCCGAGCCAACCCGGGTGGGAGAGGTTCGAATCGGTCGACGCGCTAGCCGTGTACGGCAGCTTTCCGTGGGACGATGTCCTCGCCGCAGGCCGGGCTCCAGCGCGGGCGGGAGAAGTGGTGCTCGCGGCTGACGTTGCCGAGAGTCTGGGGCTCAGCGTCGGATCCGAAGTCGCAGTTCTAGCGAACCAGGTCTACGGAGACGAGGGTCAGTCCCCTCAATCGAAGACCGTGACCGCAGTCGGGCTCACTCGCGCATCTACTTTGGCGCCATTCGATGTGTACGGCACCACCATGCTGCTCCATTGGTCGGAAGCCACGACGCCCAACGGCCTCGCTTTGCACTACGTGTGGAATCCCGCGTCCAACGGTCCGTCGGGCGAGCTCGAGGCTCGCGTGTCATGGAATGCGGAGCACTCTGCCCTCGCCCCACTCAATGCCTGGGGTCCCTATGAGATGTCCCGGTCGCCGTTCTCCCTGCCCAACTCGGCGGCCCTGTGGGTGGGAGCGGGCGCCGCATTGTTCGCGGCAATGATCATCATGGGATTCGCTTTCGGCCGCAGCCAAGCCGCCGCTCGCACCAAGTGGGTCGCGACCGCACGATTACTAGGCGCAACGCGAGGACAGATCGCGAGCGCAACGCTTATCGAAGGGGGGCTCGTTGCGGCGGCGGCGCTGCTTGCTGGCACGGGGCTCGGCGTCGGGGTGGCCGCCGTGCAGCTCGCAATTGCGCGCGCGTCGGTGCCGTACCCCGCGGGACCCGCACTCGTTACGTTCCCGTGGTGGTCGGCCGCGATCCTCGTCTCTGCCGCGGCGATCGTATCGGTCATTGTCGCTGGCGTCCCTGCCTATTGGGCATCACGGGTCTCGCCCGCCGCCGCCCTCAAGCCTGTGCGCGATGCGACCGAGGGCGACCTGCCAAGCCGAGTGCCGGTGAAGTCGATGTGGTGGGTGCTCGCAAGCGGAGCGTTCCTCATCCTCATCGGCGGCCGGTTCTCCTGGGGGATGTCAAATCAACTCATTCTTGGCGGAGGGCTTGCGATGCTCGCCGCCACCGTCGCGCTGATGCTCGAACGATTGCGACGGGCTATTCCAGCCCTGGGGCGCCGAATGTCGAGGTCGCGGCGGCCCGGTTTGCTTTCGGCAGGCGGGGGCATGATTGCCCGGCCCCGACAAGGGGTCGCGCTCGCGATGCTCTGGGCGCTGGCAGCGGCCCTCGCCAGCGCCAAAGCCACGTCGCAAGCGACGGGCAGGGCGTCAGAATACCTGTGGACTCACCTTCAGTTTGTGCGCGCGGACGTGAGTGACGACATCTCTCTTTGGTGGTCATCGATCATCGGGGGCTCTGCGATTCCAGCGGCGTTAGTCGCGTTCCTCGCGATGCAAGTGGTGGCAATGGCCATCTTCGCCGGCCAGCGCGCGGCCACCGGGCGCGAAGTCGCAGCGGCTCGGGCAATGGGTCTTTCGCAGCGCCAGGACCAATTCGCATCGTGGATTCAACTGTGGGTACCGCAGGCCGTCGGCGCGGTCCTCGGCTCCGCAGTGGGAACCGTGCTGGTCACTGCGGGCGGAATCGTGGGATGGGATTCGCAGGGCCGTACTCGCTTGATTGGCGTCGCGGCTGGTGCCCTCGCAGGGCTGCTTGGAACGCTGCTTATTGCGGCGTACGCCCTCGCGATAGCGGCCTGCGTAGCGTTCCTCGCAACGCGGCGAGCGTCTCTGTCGTTACCCGTCGAGGCAGCACAGAAGGTGTCCGCATGATTTGGCAACTCGCGGCGCAGCACGCCCGGCACAACCGTCGCTACGTCGGTTGGGCCGCGGCGATGCTCGCGCTGTTCGTCGCTGCGTCTTCGCTGGCGGCATTCCAGCACAACACCGGACTGAAGTCACTGGAGCAGTCCAACCTGCTCGCGGGATTCGTACACGCGCGAAACGGGTTCATCGACGTGCGTCTCCCAAGCGCCGATCCCATTGCCAGTTACGAAGGGACGCAGCTCAGTGGAGAGGAGGTCAACGTCCTCGTCTCCGCGGCGCTCGCCAACGACCCCCGGGTCGTCGCGACCAGATTCGCAGTGCCACTGATCGCATCAACGGAAGAGCAACTGGTGGTGGTTGCAACGCGCGGAGACCACAGGCTCGACGTCTTCGGCGTTTCTGAAGCACCCACTCCCGGCACGACGTACCTCAACGGCGCGGTGATGGCGGAGCTTGGAGTGAAGGTGGGCGACACCATCACGCTCGTGGCGCCGGCAACACACCTTGATGACGATTACAACATCCGTCACGCAACGACCACGGCCAACCCGGGGACCGAGTTGATGGTCACGATCGTCGGCGAACTTGCGACCGTCACTTCGTGGCCCAAATGGGGACTAGCGCCGCAGGCCGTCCTCTCGTGGGAGGACTCGTTCGGGGAGACTTCCGTCTTCACCTTGCGCTGGTCGCAATCGGAGACCACACAAGGTGGCCTACAGACAGCATTCGTTCACATCTCTTGGGAAGGCGGCAACCCCGAGCTCGACGGATTGCTGGTTGACAACGGCATCCTCCCGCACAGCGAAGCAGCCGGTTCCCATACCTCCCGGGTCGCATTGATGGTTGCCATCGCCATGCTGGCTGCTGTGATCCTCATGGCATTTGCCATGGGGCGGGCGCAGGCGCAGCGGCGCCTCCAGTGGGTAGCGACCGCACGGACGTTGGGTGCGAGCGCCTCCACCATGCGGTCCCTCGCTGGCCTTGAAGCGCTCATTCTCGCGGGCATCGCTTTAGTTGGCGGCGTCGCGCTCGCGGCACTCGGCAACGTCGCGACGGTCGCGATTAGCAACGCGACCACTCCCGGTGGTATTGCTCCATATGGAATCGGGACCTCCGCCGCCTTGTGGAGCCTAATCGTGGTGGGCGTGATCAGCGTGGCAATCGTCATTGCCGCGGTGCCCGCCTTTTGGTCGGGTCGCGAAGGTCCCGTCGCGGCGCTCAAGCCCGTGAACGACATCTCCGAATCGGAAGTCTCACGCCGAGTATCTGTATGGTGGCTGACGATCCCGCTTGCGCTCGGCTCCGCGGTGTTCGCGTCTGGGTCGGCCTGGGGAGCCCAGGATTCGGACGTTAGAACCTTCGGAGCGGCTATCACGGCCGTTCCTGCGTACTTCCTCCTGCTCGAGGCGACACGCGTCGCAACCGCCGCGTTGGGCAGGGCACTAAGCCGTATGAGAGTTCCGGCCGCGATTTCGGCAGGCGCCGCCATCGAGGCACGGCCGCGCCAATTCGCGACGCCAGCTTTCATCTCTGCGGGAGCGGTAATCACGGCAGCAATCTTCGGTGCGACCAACTTCGCGCGGCCAACATTCTGGGCCGTAGTCGTCGAACCCACAATCGATTGGGATTTCGGCGAGTTCGTGTATGCGGTCCGCATGGACGTGCCTTGGGTCGTGACGCTGACGATCATAACCTTGGGCGTCGCGCAGCTGGTGGCGGTTGCTATCGGCGCCAACAGTGCGCGAATCTCCGCGCTCGAGGACGCCACACAGCGCGCACTTGGGTTGAACGACCGTAGCCGACGCTATAGCGCGTTCATCAAACAGGTCGTCCCGCAACTGGTTGGCGTTGGGTTCGGAGCTGTGGCGAGCGTGGGGGTCGCCGCAGTGGATCCGCTCCGGCGATGGGAAAACGACGGCCTCGACTTGTCATCCGCAAGCTTTGTGGACTCGCTGACAGCGATTGGCATCATCGCCGGTATCGGACTCGTTGTCGTGGCGGTCGTCGGACTCGTCGTGATGGCTAGTCACCGCGCGCTCGAGCCCCTTGTTGACGCAGCGGCAGCCGCCCGCTGACTCAGGCCCGGCGGCCCGGCGCGCACAGGCCACCGTGATTAGCTCGCGACCGCTCCCATAGACTTACACCAGTCGCGGCGGATGGCCGCGCGAGCGAATGGAGCAGCCATGAACGAGGCAGCAGCGGGCAAACGTCCGAACCTGATGGACATCGGCAAGGCCACCGGCGGCTGCGGCTGTGGCGGCGCATGCGGTTGCGGTGGGCACGGCGAGGGCGGCCACGGGCACAGCCACGGCGAGGGCCACTCGCACGGCGAGCATTCCCACGGCCCGAACGGCCACGACCACGACAAGGCGCACTTTCAGTCCAAGCTCGACGGACCGACATCCGCTGAGGCAGCTGCAAAGGCGAACAGTTGAGCAACTACGCGGGCGACATCACACCCCAGGTGGCATGGGACATGCTGAAAGCCGATGAACACGCGATCCTCGTCGACGTTCGCACCGAGGCGGAGTGGCGCTTCGTCGGCGTTCCCGAGACGGACGAGCTTGGCCGCGACGTGCTCTTCATCGAGTGGGTCAGCTACCCCGAGGGCGAGCGCAACCACCAGTTCGCAGCTCAGCTCAAGGAACACGGTCTCGAGCCCGGCTCTGAGTCGCCGATCATATTCCTGTGCCGCTCAGGCCAGCGCTCCATCGGCGCTGCTGTTGCCGCGACGGACGCTGGTCTCAGCCCGTCGTTCAACGTGCTCGACGGTTTCGAAGGCGCGACGGACGACGACGGCCACCGCGGCGGTTCCGGCTGGCGCTCCGCGGGCCTGCCCTGGCGGCAGTCCTAGCAGACTACGTGCCCGGGTGCGCGACTGTCCGTCCCCGGCTACCGTGGGCGTATGGCTAGCCCAGCAACCACGGTCGCGCGACTTCTCGTCGCTGGTGCGCTCGGACTGAGTCTGGCTGGATGTACGTCCTCCACCGATGCCCCGGGGCCGCCGCCGCAGGCAATGGTATCTACCACTCAGAGCGCGTCCCCGTCGCTGACCGAGCCCGCCCAATCCACCGCACCCTCCGCGAGGAATTCGCCGGAAGCGCCACCTCCGCCGCCGGACGCCGACCCCTACCCCCCGGCGCCGATGCACACTGGCGTGTACACGCTCGAAGAGATCTTCAACCAGGGCGACTTTGTCTACGTGACCGTCTACGCCGAGATGCTCGGCAACGCGTCGGATCCCGCCTCGCACATTCTCTGTTCACGTTCAGGCAGCGGCTACCACGAGTGCAAGGAGTTTCTACTCGGCGACGTCTTTGTGATCTTCGAGGCCTACGTGCCCGTTGGCACGCACTTCCAGTTTGGCGCAAGCAACTCCGCGACGCCGCTCGCGGGCAACTTCCTTGTGGTGGGCGCAGCGAACCTGCCTGCGGGCGTCGGCGCGAACGAGCAGGCCTACTACGACATCCAGTTCGATTACGGCGCGGCGACCATTGTCGGCGGCGTGACGGTCCCGTCGATGTTCGTCAAGTAGTGCGCGCGACCATCAGACCGAGCACCACGCGCCTCCCCTAGACTTGGCCGCATGACCGACGAGCCCGACCTGAGCCACCTCCGCCCCGACACCAAAGCGATCCGGGGCGGCATCGTGCGCTCTCAGCACCACGAGATGAGCGAGGCACTCCACCTCACTCAGGGGTACGTCTACGACAACGCCGCACAGGCCGAAGCTGCCTTTGCCGACGAGATCGATGTGTTCATGTACTCGCGCTACGGCAACCCGACCGTGGAGGCCTTTCAGGACCGCCTCACGGCCATCGAGGGCGCCGAGGCCTGCTTCGCCACCTCTACCGGCATGTCGGCCGTGTTTGTGTCCCTCGCGTCCATCTTGGGCCAGGGGGACCGCCTGGTTTCTTCGCGCGCGCTCTTCGGCTCCACGATCAAGGTCTATGACACGTTCTTCAAGAAGTGGGGCATCGAAATCGACCTAGTCGACGGCCACCGCCTAGAGGACTGGGAGCGTGCGCTCGCGACACCCGCCAAGGCAGTGTTCTTCGAAAGCCCGACCAACCCCATGCAAGATGTGGTGGACGTGGCCGCCGTTGCGGCTCTCGGGCACAAGGCCGGCGCGATAGTGATCTGCGACAACGTGTTCGCGACGCCGCTTGGCCAGCGCCCGCTCGACCTGGGCGCGGACGCCGTGGTCTACTCGGCGACCAAGCACATCGACGGCCAGGGGCGTGTGCTGGGTGGGGCGATCCTCGGCACTGACGACTACGTAAACGGGCCCGTCAAAACGATGGTGCGTCAGATGGGCGCGACTATCTCGCCGTTCAACGCGTGGATCATGCTCAAGGGGCTCGAGACGCTGGGCGTGCGGACGCGGGCCCAGTGCGCGTCGGCGCTAGACATCGCTGAGTGGCTCGAGGACCAGCCGGGCATCGGGCGTGTTCTGTACCCGTTCCTGCCGTCCCACCCGCAGCATGAACTTGCCAAAACGCAGCAGACGATGGGCGGCACCGTGGTGACCGTCGACCTCGCGCTGCCCGACGGCGTGGACCCGCTCTCGCAAGAGGCCAAGGACATCGCGTTCCGCTTCATAGACGCGCTCACGCTGTTCGAGTTGAGCAACAACTTTGGCGACGCCAAGTCGATTGCGACCCACCCGTCGACCACGACCCACGCGAAGCTTGGTCCCGAGGGCCAGGCCGCCGTGGGCATGTCGCATGCGACCGTGCGCCTGTCCTGTGGCCTCGAGGACGTCGAGGACCTGCGCGAGGATCTCGCGAAGGCGCTCGCGGCGATCTGAGCCTAATCCACAGCTCTTGCCGCAATCCCGCGCCAGGCGTAGCATCGACCTTGCGAGGCGCACGTAGCGCCGAGAAGTGAGCCCAGTAGCCTTCCCAACGGTCGGTCTTCTGGGTTTCGCGCTTTCTAGGACTCCCTCAGCACCGTAGGGATCGCCGCAATTCGCTCTCGCCAATTTCTATCGCGACTCAAGCACCAAGCCACGGTGTCTGCGAGCGCAAGCAAGGTCTCTTCGCTAACTGAAGCATGTTCGAACGCAAAGAAGTCCTCTGCCTTGTGACTTCTGAGTGTCGCTCGAATGGTTGCTTGATCATCGCGCTCCCGTGTCTCATCCCGCTCGATGACCAACCTGCCAACGGACGCCGCAAGCGCATCTCCAACCAACAGGACCACTGACCAACGTCTCGCTCCGACCTCTTCCGAAGACCCGTGCGCGTCGTACATCCAGATCTCATTTACGTGGCTGATGCAGGCTGCCACCAGCCTTGCGCGCCTGTTCGCGCTTGCGGATGTGAAATGCAGGCGACCCCGTTCGCCTCGGATGCCTGCGAGCGTGCGTCGGGCCCTGCCTACCTCATTTGCCCTGAGCACAACGGCGACCAAGACGAAGTTTCCTCCTCGCTTGGATTCGTCGACGAAGACGTGGAGCGGGCCGCGATCTCACCTCTGTGACATTGATCCACCGCGCCACCGGAGCGCGCGCGGTTGCTTCCAGGGAACGAAACTGTGGAGAACTACCGTTGCGGCGTGAAACCTCGCAACCGCAGAGAGTTGCCCACCACGAACAGGCTCGACCCGCCCATCGCAGCCGATGCGACCATCGGGTTGAGAATCCCGAACGCCGCGAGCGGAATGGCCGCGACGTTGTAAGCGAACGCCCAGAATAGGTTGCCGCGGATCACACTCAGCGTGCACCGCGATAGGCGAATCGCGTCCGCCACCGCCAGCAGGTCGCCGCTCACGGCTGTCAGGTCCGATGCTTCGCGTGCAACGTCGGCGCCGGTGCCAATCGCGATTCCCAGGTCAGCCTGCGCGAGCGCAGGAGCATCGTTGACGCCGTCGCCCACCATCGCGACGCGCTGGCCCTCCTCCTGGAGGCCCTTCACCACCTCAGCCTTGTCGCTGGGGAGCACCTCAGCGATCACGCGGTCGATGCCCACCTCATTGGCCACGGCTCGCGCCGCGCGCTCGTTGTCTCCGGTCAGCAGGATCACGTCGAGACCGAGTTCGCGGAAAGTATCCGCCGCCTCGAGCGACGTGGGTTTGACCGTGTCGCTCACGAGGATTACTGCCTCCGCGTCCACGGGGGTGCGGATCGAAATGATCGCGCCAGGTTTGGTCTCCATCACGGGCGAACGGCCTGCGAACACGGCTGTGAAGCCGCGCCACTCGGCGTCGGTAGCAGCCTGCTCAAGCTCGTCAGGGACGTGGTCGAACATTCGGCGCGAGCCGACGCGCACGTCAGCCGGTGCCTCGTCGGCGCAACCGAGGGCCTGCGTCATCGTAGATGGCGCGCCCTGAACCGTGGCCGTGACGCCCTGACCCGGCGTGATGCGGAAGTCCTTGATGCCGCGGTGCTCGTCCACAAGAGCGGCGACGGCCTGGCCCACCGGATGCTCCGAACGCTTCTCTGCGGAAGCCGCCGCGGAGATCAGCAGCGCCTTCGCGCCGTCGTCGAACCCCGGCGCAATGACCTCGCCCGCCGTCATTTTTCCGGTGGTGATGGTGCCGGTCTTATCGAGCACGATGGTGGTAATCCGGCGCGTGTCCTCAAGCACTTGCGGGCCGCGCACCAGCACGCCCAGCTGGGCGCCGCGGCCGGTGCCCACCATGATGGCGAGCGGTGTCGCGAGCCCCAGCGCGCACGGGCAGCTGATGATCAGCACCGCCACAGCCGCCGTGAACGCGCCATCCACATCGCCTGTGACCAAGAGCCAGGTGGCTAGCGTCGCGAGCGACATCCCTATAACCACGGGTACGAACACGCCGCTGATGCGGTCCGCGAGGCGCTGCACGTCGGCCTTGCCTGACTGCGCGTCGTCTACCATCCGAGCAATTTGGGCGAGCATGGTTTCGCTGCCCACGCGCGTCGCCTCGATCACGAGTGCACCGTCTGTGGCGATGGTTCCTCCGACCACCTCTGCTCCCTCACCTGCGTGAACGGGCACGGATTCGCCGGTCACCATGGACGCGTCGACAGCGGCCGAGCCATCGACAACCAAGCCGTCAGTTGCGATCGTCTCTCCGGGGCGCGTCACAAACCGCATGCCCACCTCAAGCTGGTCTAGCGGAATCTCTGTACCGTCCTCGAGCTGCGCGGTGTTGGCTTGAATCTTGCTGAGGGCGCGAATCGCGTCCCCAGCTTTCGCGGTCGAACGGACTTCGAGCCACTTGCCAAGCAGAATCAGGGAGACGATCACGGCGCCGGTCTCGTAGTAGACGTGACCGTTCGCGAGGGTTCCGATTCCGAGCGTGCCGCCCACGAGCACGACCGTGGACCATGTCCACGCCGCGAGAGTGCCGAGCGTGACGAGCGTATCCATGGTTGTCGCGCCGTGGCGCGCGGTCATGAAGGTCGAGCGGTGGAACGGCCAGGCGCTCCAGAAGATCACGGGGGTCGCGAGAGCCAACGCAAGCCACTCCCCGCCGTCAAACTGCCATGCGGTCACCATCGAGATGGCGAGCAGGGGCGCCGCAAGGATTGCGGCGACGGTGAAGCGGCGACGATAGTCCGCCACCCGAGATGCGTCCGCACGCAGGTGCTCGTCGGCGAGGTCCATGCCGGCGTGGTCGCCGTGGTCCATCGAGCCCTGATCCATCGAGCTGTGCCCATGGTCTGCGTGCTCGCCGTGCTGCGCGTTTCCATCGGGGCCAGCCGCGGGGGCGGCTTTCTTCACGACCGAGTAGCCGAGCCCGTTGATGGCAGCCTCGATCGCCACCTCGAGGTCGTCAGCGTCGATGGTGCCATCCGATTTGACGGTCGCGCGTCGCGTCGCAACGTTGACGTCCGCGGATGCGACGCCGTCGAGTTGGCCTATGCCGTTCGATAGGGTCGCCGCGCATCCTGCGCAGGTCATCCCGCCGACGGAGATCCGGAGTTCCTCCGGGGCGGGCGCGGACGCTTCGGTTGCCGTCACGAGAAGTCTTCCTCGGCGATTGAGCAGCCTATCGCTCCGACGGCGGCAGCGATCGCCTCGCGCAGCGTGGGCACGGGTACGGTTCCATCCGTCGTGATGGCGAGCGTCTCTTGAGACAGGTCAACGTGCGCATCCACAACGCCGTCGACGCCAGCCGCGGCGTCCGTCACCGTCCCGGCGCAGCCGTTGCAGTGCATCCCGAGCACGTCGAGCGTCAGTTCCTCGGGGCCCGCGGCCCGTGTCTGTGATGTATTCATACGCTCACCGTAGAAGTTCCACTCCACTGGAAGGTCAAGCCCACACCGTTCATTCCCGTCACGCGTGCGAATGAACAGCTAGCCGGCGGCGCCCGCCCGGCGTGTGGGCGCTCTCCGAAGAGGCGTGCAGATGGCTCGAGATCACCTGACAGCGCGTCGGGTCCGAACACGTGCCGGGGTCCATTGATCCCGCCGCATCGGCTAGCGCCACCATCACCTTGCGGTTCTCACGCAATGCCGCGATCTGCTGGTCAATCTCGTCGATGTGACGCTGCACCAGGTCACGCGTGTGTTCGCATGTGGACTCGCCGGCGTCCTTCATCTCGAGGATGCTGGCCACCTCAGCGAGCGTCAGGCCCGCCGCCTGGGAGTCGCGCACGAACCTCAGGCGGCCCTCGGCATCGTCGCCGTAGTCGCGATAGTTGGACGTGGTTCTGTCGGGAGCGGGCATCAGGCCGATGCTCTCGTAGTAGCGGATGGTCTTGGCGGTGACGCCGGAGCGGTCCGCGAGTTCGCCTATCTTCATGGCTTCACAGTACGCCGCAAACCTTCGAGCCGACTAGAACCTTGGTCCCGGCCCGTGTTACCAGTCTCTTAGTGCGTCACTTTGATGCACGTGAGATACAGCTCGTAGGGCGGCGCATCAGGAACAGTGAAGCTCCACGTGGTGGCGCTCGTCGGATACGAGTCAGACAATCCAGAGAATCCCGCGCCCCCGTCCCAACCAAGCGAGACCGCGACATAGCCGGCGGGGCACGAGATGGTGCTCGAGTAGCCTGCGCCTTCAGCGGCCAGGACTCCACTCCACGAGACGACACGAACCAGCGACGGGTCAGGCGCCGCGGCGCACACGAGAGCCCCCACGCTAACGCCAGTCACATGTTCGCTGCCCGTACAGGCGAGCCCGTCAAGATCGGTCCCGTCGTCGCCGGGGTCGCCCTGCGGCCCCTGAGGGCCCTGCGGGCCGTCGCCACCTTGCGGGCCCTGAGTACCTTGAACGCCTTGGGGTCCAGTCGCACCCAATGCCCCAACCGAGCCCGTGGCGCCAGTTGCGCCCACAACGCCAGCCAACCCCTGGTTGCCGGTACTGCCACTCGTACCCGTAGCGCCCGTAGCGCCGGTGGGGCCGTCAGGGCCAATCGCGCCAGCAGGCCCGGTGACCAGCACGTCCGCCAGTCCAAAGCCGTCGTCGCACCCAGGCGCAGAACCGTCGTAGACGTGAAGTACCGTCACAGTGCCGTCGGTACACGCAAAGAAGGGGCCCGCATCGCCGTCACCCGTGGACGCGAGCGCCATACCTCCGAGCCCGCCCGCAACCAGAAGTGCCAGACCGCCTATTGTGAGTCCCCGCGTTCCGAGCGCCATGGTCTTTCTCCTCCGTCACCGGTGGCCGGTATCGCCTGCCAATGGCTGAAGGCTAGCACCCGGAATCCTGTGCTCCCGGATCGGCGTGTAAAGCCTCAGATCATGCGATCTAGCCCACTGCCGCTCGGCCTCATCGGCGGCATTACCTCACACTCCTGAGTCATGTACGAGCGCCTTCTCAACACCGGCGCGCGTGACCGCCTCGGCGAGATACACGCAGCTGACCCGTGGCTGAGGTCGTACGACCTCAGCCCGGCGCCCGCGCAAGGATGCAACGGTCTGGCGAAGACGCCGAGCCGCCTGCAGCACAAAACCCCCGCCGTCCGTCGCATTCGCTCGCATCGAAGCCCACTACGAGAGCAGTGCGAGCACCTCGCGCGCTACGTCGTTCGCGTCGCGACCGTCGTTCTCGACCACGCCGTCATCCACACCCGCGGCCACGATTCCTGCCTGCAACTCGACCGTGCGCTCCTTCGCAAAACCCTCGTAGAAGTCCGCAGGCTCGCGCTCACGAAGACGCTCTTGACGCGTCCCCTCGCTTGCGTCGAGCCTCACCACCGTGACCTCCGCCGCTCCTGCCGCAGAGGATGCGAAGGCGATCGCGAACCTCTGCGGTCCCTCTGAATCCTCGATGGGCCGGGCGATGATGACCAGCCCAATGCCGTACGCCCGATAGTTCGGCGCGATCGCGGTGAGGTTGCGAAACATGAGCGCTTCGTTGAATCGATCCCCCGGCGCCGATGGGTGCGCCTGGGCGAGATAGTCGGCGTCGATTTGCGCAACGTGGGCGCCCTCGCGTTCGAGGAGGCCGAAGCACGCGCCCGCAATCGCAGTCTTGCCGGCCCCCATGGTCCCGTTTAGTACCAGCACCCGAGTCGGCAACTCTTTGCCAAGACACACCGAATCGGGCAAGTCCCCGTACGTCCCGTAATTGGCGATCCGCGAGTAGCCGATCGACTCGTACAGCCCGATCGCCTCCGGCTGCTTGAGGCCGGTCTCCACAACGATGCGTATGGCACCCGCCTTGCGGGCGGCAGATTCGACCGCACCCATCATGACCCGCGAGTGGCCGTGACCGCGATGTTCGGGCACCAGGTAAAGGCGCTTCGCTTCCGCCGTGCCAGGGGCGGTGGAGTATGGCGACCAACGGAGCAGGCCCGTCGCGATCACCTCGCCG
Source organism: Demequinaceae bacterium (assembly GCA_965250005.1). GTDB lineage: Bacteria > Actinomycetota > Actinomycetes > Actinomycetales > Demequinaceae > WTKG01. Next base: position 1,577,815 of record OZ252279.1, on the reverse strand, counting down.
TCGCTCTCGCCTACAAGCGAAGCGATGATTCCGTCGTCCTCGAGCACCGCATCCACATCTTCCTCGCCGTAGCGCGCGAGCAACTCTGCCTGTTGCGCGTCCCACAGGACGCGCGCCGTAGCGTCGGCGAAGGGGACTTCTCGAACGGTGATCATGCCGCCAGGCTATCGCCGCCGTGTGCGCCTGTGCGGAATGTAGCGACCACGCGCGTACGTTGTCAGTAGTGCCAGCGCGGGCCCGCCTCCCGGCGCGGCCCCTCACCGCACGAGGAGCGTCATGAAGAAGTTTGGATTTCTGTCCTTTGGGCATTGGAGCAAGGGCCAGGGCTCGCAGCACCGAGACGCCGGCGAATCAATTCGCGGTCACGTGGACCTCGCCGTAGCCGCGGAGGAGTCCGGGCTAGACGGCGCGTGGATTCGCGTTCACCACTTTGAGCAGAACCTCAGCTCCCCGTTCGCGCTGCTCGCGGCGATGGGGCAGGCGACGTCGCGCATTGAGCTCGGCACTGGCGTCATCAACATGCGTTACGAAAACCCGCTCTACATGGCGGAGCTTGCCGCGACCGCAGACCTCGTTTCTGAGGGGCGCCTACAGCTAGGCGTCAGCCGCGGCAGTCCCGAGGTCGTCGCCGACGGCCCCGGCACGTTCGGCTACCCGCTCCCTGAGGACAAGCTGCCCGTGATCGACGCGGCCGAGCGCATCGCCATCTTCCGTGACGCGATCGCTGGCAAGGGCGTCGCGGAGCCCCACGAAGCCCCGTACGGGCACATGCCCCACCTGGTAGATGGGCTCCTGCCCATCCAGCCGCACTCTCCAGGCTTGAGCGACCGAATCTGGTACGGCGCCGGGAGCATCGACAGCGCCAAAATCGTCGGAGCGCTCGGAATGAACCTCATGTCCTCGACGCTCATCCTCGACGCCACCGGCGATCCGCTGGGCACCGTGCAGGCCCAACAGTTCGAGGACTACCGGGCCGCTTGGAAGGAAGCCGGCCACGAAGGGACGCCCCGGATCTCGATTTCACGCTCCATCATGCCGATCGTCGACGATGTCACAAAGACCTACTTCTCCGGCGTAGCTGCGCAGGACGCGATAGGCGGCAACCAAGACCAGATCGGCATCATCGACAACGCGCGTGCGACGTTCGGCAAGACATACGTTGGTGAGCCGGACAAGATTGTTGCCGAGCTTCTCCAAGATGAGGGCGTGATGGCAGCAGACACCGTCCTTGTGACGATCCCCAGTCAGCTCGGCCTCGACGTGAACCGCACCACGTTTGAGGCGATCGCACGCGACATCAAGCCTGCGCTCGGCGACTAGCCGCCACGTCAGTACTACGCGGGGTAAGCGCGCTCGTAGCGCTCCATGGTGGGCTTCGGGTCGTAGAACGGGGGCAGCAGGCGCCGCAACTCGTCCGAGATGTAGCCGGGTGTACTCGCGATGATCGGCGGCGCGATGTCAGTCACGGCTACGCCCGCGCGAGTAGCGACCCCATCACCGAGGTGAAGAACCCCAGCCCATCGGTACCGGCGCGCCCGGCGTCGGCCGAATCAGGGCCAAAGCCGGGCTCCACCGCATGCTCGGGGTGAGGCATGAGGCCAACGACGTTGCCGCGCTCGTTGGTGATTCCCGCGATGTCGCTGCGCGACCCGTTGGGGTTCCAGCCTTGGTATTTGAACACCACGCGCCCCTCGGCCTCAAGAGCGTCGAGCGTCTTCGCGTCCGCGACGTACTGGCCGTCTTGGTTCTTCAGCGGGACGACAATGCGGTCGCCCTGCGAGTAGTCCCCTGTCCACGCCGTCTGCGCGTTTTCGACGGAGAGCGTCTGGTCGCGGCAGATGAAGTGCAGGTGCTCATTCTTGATCATGGAACCGGGGAGCAGGTGCACCTCAGTTAGAACCTGGAAGCCGTTGCAGATTCCCAGCACCGGCATGCCGCCTTTGGCGGCGTCCACAACCATTTCCATGATGGGCGCGAAGCGCGAGATGGCGCCCGCGCGCAGGTAGTCGCCGTAGCTGAATCCGCCGGGAAGGACCACTGCATCCACGTCTTTGAGGTCTGGCTCGCTGTGAAACAGTGGGACACCCTCGGCGCCCGCAAGACGGACGGCCCTGAGCGCGTCGAAGTCGTCTAGAGTCCCCGGAAACGTGACGACTCCAATGCGAGGGGCGGTCACTCCGCCTCCACCTCAACAGAGATGACGTCCTCGATCACCGGGTTGCTCAGCAGCGTTTGGGCCGCCTCACGCGCTTGGGCGAGAACCTCGTCGGTGACGTCGCCGTTCACCGTGAGCTCGAAGCGCTTACCCTGGCGGGCTCCAGCGAAGCCGTCGAAGCCGAGACGGGGAAGCGCCGCTCCCACCGCCTTGCCCTGCGGGTCGAGGATCTCGGGCTTGGGCATGACATGAACGACGATCTTGGGCATGCGAAAAGTGTACCGGTGCTCTAGGAGCAGCCAATGATGGCCCACGCGGGGACACCGGGATCGTGCGAATGCTGCCCTAGCGCAGGACTTCGACAGTGCCGCTCGGCAGGCAGATCCAGCCCTCGGTGCGGGCGTGCTCCACTTCTTCTTCGGTCCCGGGTTTGACCCAGTTGCCCATGGCGACTGCCCTGCCTGTCAGCGCTGCGACCAGCGCGTCGAGCGCGTCATCGTTGTCGGCACACAGAGACCGGAACTCACCCAAATCCAGCGGGACCCGTCGCGCGATCTGCTCGAGTATTTTGGTGCGGGCCACGGACTTCGTCTTGTAGCCTGTCTCGGCCAAACCCCACGATTGCAAACTCGCCGGCGGGTGTACCTCGACGATATTGCCCAGGCCGTCGCGACCAACGTTGTGCCGTTCCTCGCGAAGCCGCGCGAGCAGTCCGGCGCAGCGCAGTGCCGTCGCTGCCTGCATGTTCGCGGTGACCGGGATGAACTTCACGCCGAGGAACTCGCGCACCCGCCGCTCGGTGAGTCGGTACATGATGTGGTCGCGCCCGCTCGATGTGGCGACCTGGCGCGGGTCGGCAATCTGACCCTCACGGTGCGCCTTGATGAACTCGAAGAACGCGTCCGGCCAACTGAACGGCGACGCAATCGCGACCATGTTTGCCTCGCGGGCGGATTCCACGATTAGCTCGTCGTCCACTCCTACCTCGACCCGCACCGCCCGCGGCGCGGCGAGCGACCAGTCCACCACCGCGAGCGCAGTATTTGCGGACTGAGACGCAAGGTCGACGCCAACGGTGATCATGCCTTGACGGTAATCCTCACGCGGGCCAGATTCCAGCAACCTCGCCGTCGAACCGCAACCACAGCGCCGGCGAGGCGCGCAAGTGCCGCTGGTAGAGCGCGCCCGCGCATGCTGTCAGATCAGCCCTGCGTGAGCCGGTCATACGCCTCGACGTAGCGAGCGCGGGTCTTCTCCACGACATCCTGGGGCAATGGCGGCGGCGGCTCGCCAGAGGCACGGTCCCAGCCCGCCGCGGGAGAGACCAGCCAGTCGCGAACGAATTGCTTGTCGAACGACGGCTGCGCGTGCCCGGGCTCCCATCCGTCCGCCGGCCAGAAGCGCGACGAGTCAGGGGTGAGTGCTTCATCGCCGAGCACCATCGCGCCGGAGTCGTCACGCCCGAACTCAAACTTGGTGTCCGCGAGTATGATGCCGCGCCCCGCGGCAACCTGGTGCGCACGTGCGTACACGGCAAGGGTGAGCTCACGAAGCTCGACGGCGTCGGCCTTGCCCACCGTCTGAACCACGGCATCGAAGGTCACCGCCTCATCGTGGTCACCCAACTCGGCTTTGGTGGTTGGCGTGAAAACTGGAACCTCGAGACGTGATCCGTCGAGAAGCCCCGCTGGCAGTGTGATCCCGCAGACGGAGCCCGACTCGCGATACTCTGCGAGCCCGGACCCCGCCAGGTATCCGCGGGCCACACACTCCACTGGGAACATGGTCAGCCGCTTCACGACCATCGCCCGGCCGGCCACCTCAAGGGGAACGGGCGCCTCGACGGTGTGGTCGGTGATGATGTCCCGGATTTGGTCAAACCACCAAAGCGTAAGCGCGGTCAGAACCTCGCCCTTGCCGGGGATCTCGGTGGAGAGCACGTAGTCGTAGGCGCTGACGCGGTCGGAGGCGACCACCAGGAGGACGTCACCGCGTGGGTGAGGCTCCACGGGCTCGTATAGGTCCCGCACCTTGCCAGAGTAGATGTGCCGCCAGCCAGGAACTTTGATGGGATCAGGGAGCGAGATCGGGGCCACGGTCAGCGAGCTGCCGTCAGTTCGTTGCCATGTTGGCCGCAGCCAACGCAATGTCCATGCGGTGATGGGAGTCGGCGAGCTCGATCTTGTCGATTCCCACGTAGGCGCGATCGCGCGCCACTTTGAGGTCGTGGCCCACGGCAACGACCGAGAGCACTCGGCCGCCAGCGGACACGAGCGATCCATCATCTGCGGTGGCGGTTCCCGCGTGCAGAACGTGCACCGAGGCATCTGCCTCCGCCTCGTCGATTCCAACAATTGCGTCGCCGGTTCGCGCGTTTGTAGGGTATCCATAGGCCGAGATCACGACGGTCACCGCCGCGTCTGTACGCCACCGTAGTTTGGGCTCGGCGGCGAGGCGGCCTTCTGCGGCGGCATGCAGCACGCCGCCAAGCGGTGTCTCAAGCCGCGCGAGAACCGACTGCGTCTCCGGGTCGCCAAAGCGCGCGTTGAACTCGATGACCTTGATCCCCGCGTCCGTCAGCACCAGCCCGCAGTAGAGTACGCCGGCGAACGGCGTGCCACGCTTCGCCATCTGGGCAATAGTTGGCTCGGCAACGAGCCGCATCACGTCGGACACGAGCGTGGAGGGTGCCCACGGCAGCGGGCTGTAGGCGCCCATACCGCCAGTGTTGAGTCCCTCGTCTCCATCATGTGCGCGCTTGAAATCCTGGGCAGGCTCTAGTGGGACTACCGATGTGCCATCACAGATACAGAACAGCGAGACCTCAGGGCCTTCGAGGAACTCCTCCACCACGACCGTCCCGCCGGCCGCGAGGATGGCGTCGCCGTGAAGTAGCGCCTGTTCCCTATCGACCGTGACAACAACACCCTTGCCTGCCGCCAAGCCGTCGTCCTTGACTACATGAGGGATACCGAATTCGTCGAGCGCGGCGGCGACCTCGCCTCCCGTGACGCACACGCGCGCGCCAGCGGTCGGAACGCCCGCCGCATTCATGACGTCCTTGGCGAATGTCTTGGAACCCTCGAGCATCGCCGCCTCTTTCGACGGACCGAAGCAAGCGATCCCGGCCGCGCGAACGGCGTCCGCCACACCGGCAACAAGTGGTGCTTCGGGACCCACGACTACAAGATCCACGTCGAGTTTTGCCGCAAGTTCTGCGACTGCGCCGGGGTCCATTTGGTCTACAGCGTGAAGCGTCGCGATCTGGCCTATGCCTGGATTGCCTGGGGCGACATGGACCTCTGACACCGCAAGGTCAAGGTGCAGGGAACGGGCGAGCGCATGCTCGCGGGCTCCCGTGCCCACTACGAGAATCTTCACGTCTGTCAGTCTATCCCGGACACCGAAGCCGCTCGAAGCACTCCCTCTGCACGGCCGGTCCGTTGCAGATTACGCCGGCAGCAGGTCGTGGCGAACGATGATCTGGTCGCGGTCAGGGCCAACGCCAATCGCGCTCATGCGGCAACCGGACATCGCCTCCAGAGCGAGAACGTACTTCTGCGCGTTCTCTGGAAGGTCCTCGAATGTCCGAGCACCGGTGACGTCCTCGGTCCAGCCGTCGAGTTCTTCGTAGATGGGGGTGGCAGCGGCGAACGCAGCCTGGTCCAGCGGCAGGTCCTCGTGACGCACGCCGTCAACGTCGTACGCGACGCACACAGGTATCTTTTCCCACCCGGTCAGCACGTCAAGCTTGGTGAGGACGAAATCCGTAAGTCCATTGATGCGCGCTGAGTAGCGTGCAATGACCGCGTCGTACCAGCCACAGCGGCGAGAACGCCCGGTAGTCACACCAACCTCGTGGCCGATCTTCTGCAACTTCTCGCCGTCCTCATCGAAAAGTTCAGTTGGCATGGGTCCCTCGCCCACGCGCGTCGCGTATGCCTTCACCACACCGATCACGCCGTCGATGCGCGTGGGGCCAACGCCGGACCCCGTGCACGCGCCGCCAGCCGTCGCATTGGATGACGTCACAAACGGGTACGTTCCGTGGTCCACGTCGAGCATGGTGGCCTGACCGCCCTCGAATAGCACCGTCTTGCCATCGTCGAGCGCCTTGTTGAGCACGAGCGCGGTGTCCGCAACCATCGGCGCGAGCCGCTCGCGGAACTGGAGCAGCTCCTCCACCGTCTCGTCCACCGTGATGGCGCGGCGGTTGTAGACCTTCACCAACAGGTGGTTCTTACCCTCAAGCGCGCCCTCAACCTTGTCGCGTAGCAGTTGCTCGTCGAACAGGTCGCCGATGCGGATACCAACGCGGTTGATTTTGTCTGCGTACGCCGGGCCGATTCCGCGGCCAGTCGTGCCGATCTTGCGCTTGCCGAGGAAGCGTTCAGTCACGTTGTCGAGCGTCCGCGAGTAGGGCGCGATGATGTGGGCGGCGGACGACACAAGCAGCGCTGACGTATCCACGCCGCGCGAGTTCAGCGCGTCGAGCTCCTCGAAAAGCACCGAGATGTCAACCACAACACCATTGCCGATCACCGGAGTTACGCCCGGCGTCAGAATTCCGGACGGGAGCAGGTGCAGAGCGTACTTCTCGTCACCTACTACGACCGTGTGGCCAGCGTTGTTTCCGCCGTTGAACTTGACCACGTAGTCGACCCGCGAGCCGAGCACATCCGTGGCCTTGCCTTTTCCTTCATCGCCCCACTGGGCGCCAACAAGAACTACTGCGGGCATTTTGCCCTCCCCTCACCCGAGTACTAAGCCCGGGGCTTGGCGGGACCGGCTCGGTCCCCTCTATTGCATCGGCGGTTCGCGGTCGTGCCTCAACTAAAACCCCCGATAACGTGGGGAAGCCCCCGCGGTGTTGAACCACGGGGGCTTCCCTCACGGTTCGAAACCTAAATCTTCTTGCCGGCGCTGCCAAGCTGCTGACAGGCCTCGACTACACGCGCAGCCATACCGGCCTCGGCCAGCTTGCCCCACGCGCGAGGGTCGTACATCTTCTTATTTCCAACCTCACCATCAACCTTGAGGACACCATCGTAGTTCTTCAGCATGTGCTCGACCACTGGGCGCGTGTATGCGTACTGGGTGTCAGTATCGACATTCATCTTGATAACACCGTGGCTCACCGCAGCAGCAATCTCTTCAACTGTTGAGCCGGAGCCGCCGTGGAATACGAGGTCGAAAGGCTTGTCTTTGCCGACCTTCTTGCCGACCTCAGCCTGAATCTCACCGAGGATCTCGGGACGCAGCTTGACCGCCCCGGGCTTATAGGAGCCGTGCACATTTCCGAACGTGAGGGCTGTCAGGTAACGGCCCTTTTCGCCAGTGCCTAGCGCCTCAACCGTTGCGAGGCCGTCCTCAACCGTGGTGTAAAGCGCATCATTGATTTCAACAGCGACGCCGTCTTCTTCGCCGCCGACAACACCGATCTCCACCTCAAGGATGGTCTTCGCGGCCTGCGAGAGTTCGAGCAGTTCTTGCGCGATCGCGAGGTTCTCCGCCATCGGAACAGCCGATCCGTCCCACATGTGTGACTGGAAAACGGGCTCCTGGCCGTTCTTGACGCGTTCGGTCGAAGCCGCGATGAGAGGCTTCATCCACGAGTCGACGAATTCCTTCGCGCAGTGATCCGTGTGCATAGCTACGGTCACGCCGTACGAGTCTGCAACCTCACGGGCGTAAGCCGCGAGCGCAAGTGAGCCAGCGACAGAGTTTTTGATGGTCGTGCCGGACGCGTATGCGCCGCCACCCACGGAAACCTGGATGATGCCGTCGGATTCTGCTTCAGCGAAGCCCTGGATGGCTGCGGTCACTGTCGAAGAGGATGTGATGTTGATCGCTGGGAAGGCGTATGCGCCCGCCCTTGCCGCGTCAAGCATCGCATTGTATGAATCGGGGTTGGCGAGCGCCATGGGTTACTCCAGCTTTAGGTTCGGGATTGTCCAGCGTCTATTCTGTCAGATTCCCAGGACACAAAGGGCAGGGCTTAAGCCCTGGGAGACGAGCGTCGCCGCTCGCGCGATTGACCCGCTACTCTAACCGGCATGACCAGCGTCGACATCGCCATGCTGACGGATCCAGGTATGCATCGCGATTGCCGCTGCGGCTCCCGCGTTGATACTGCGAGTGGACCCGTACTGACCTATGGCGAGCGTCGCCGCGGCAGCGTTGCGCACGGCCAGGCTCAAGCCGACGCTCTCCTGACCGAACACCAATATGCTGGCACGTGGAAGCTCAAATGTTTCGAGTGGCATGCTGCCCGGGAGGTTATCGATCCCGATCACCGCGAGTTTGGCCTCCCCCGCCCAGCTGGCAAACTCCTCGACCGTCGGATGATGGCGAATGTGCTGATAGCGGTCTGTCACCATCGCCCCGCGGCGGTTCCACCGTCTGTTACCGATGATGTGCACCTCACAAGCGAGGAACGCGTTCGCTGTTCGGACCACTGACCCAATGTTGAAATCGTGCTGCCAGTTCTCGATCGCAATGTGGAACGGATGCCGCCGCTCGTCGAGATCGGCGACGATCGCGTCGTGGAGCCAGTAGCGATACCTGTCCGCGACGTTGCGCCGGTCGCCCTCGGCCAGCAGCTCGGTGTCCCAGTGGTCACCCATCCGAGGCGGCCCGTCCCATGGCCCGACGCCAACCTCCTCAGCGCCCACCATTGGCGGATCAGGACGCTCCGTTGGCCCCGTCACTTATCCAGGCCGTTATTGACGGCGCTGGCTACGGCCTCGATGAGGCATCCGTACAAGTCGGCGGTCGCGGCATAATACATGGAGGCAATCTCCTTGCCGCGCGGCTCGTGGTCGTTCCAGGACATAATTCCGCCGAGCACCCAAGCTTGGGTCGCAGCGGTTACCAGCCGGTGCGCATCAGCCGAATAACCCCGGCGAGGCAGAATGTCACCAGAGGTGGCAGCCTCACCACGGCCCCTAAGCGTGGCGATAGCCTGATCAAGGTAGGGCGTCCATTGCTGCAATAACTTCTCCGTGATCGCCACGGCATTGGCGTTCTCGAGCGCGCGCACAAGATTCCTCATCGCGTCGGGGATCTCTGGAGCAGGGACGAGCGCCGTGTCAGGTACTCGCCGGAAACGCACGGACCACAATCCACCCGGTCCGTCGTCCGGGGTCACGACACGCTCAGCAGCGCGTGCCACACCCTTGCGTCGGGTGTCCACAGCGGTGAACTCGAATGGAAGAAACGTAGCCATTCGAGCTTTCTCTGCGAGTGTCTCGTCGCGAATGACCCCGCCAACCACGCCAACCCGAAGGTCTCGCGCACTAATCCGCGGAAACCAGTCGAGCCACGCGCGTGCGGCGCGCGGAGCGTACTTTTCGCGGCCCGGGATGACCAGCAGCCCGACCGGAATGTCGACGTGCAGGTCGCGCGCATAGCGAAAGGCGCTCAGTGGGGCGAAACTGGGGCGACGGATTTTATGTGCGCGCCAGGCGCGCGTGTGCGCCACAAATGTCGCTACTGCGGCCAAGTTGCCATCCACACCGTGATCGTATCGCCGCCTGCCGTTCACTCTCACCTGCCTGGCCGATCGGACCACAATGCGCACAACTGCCAAGACAGGCCCTAGGCTGGCTCGATGATCAACAGCACCCTTCCCGCGTTCGGGCCGTCGTGGCTCGACCCAGAAAACCTCATCTCCTGGTTCGGGTCGTGGGCCCTATGGGGAATCTCAGCCGTCATCATCATCGAGACCGGACTGCTATTCCCGTTCCTGCCAGGCGACTCGCTACTCTTCACCGCTGGCGTGTTCACCGCGACCGGCGACATTCCCTATTCAATCGGTGTTGTTGTCACGGTGACCGGGCTTGCAGCACTGCTCGGACCGCAAATCGGCTATTGGCTAGGTCGCATCGTCGGTCCGCAGATCTTCCAGCGTCCAGACTCGCGTTTCTTCAAGAAGGCATACATCGACAAGACCCACGCATTTTTCGACAAATATGGTGGGCGGGCCATCGTCATGGGCCAGTTCGTGCCGTTCGTGCGCACGTACATCCCGGTCGCGGCTGGCGTCGGAAAGATGCCCTGGCCGCGCTTCACTCTGTTCAATGCGATCGGCGCAGCCGTGTGGGGCGTAGGAGTCACACTCATCGGCTATTCGCTCGGCAATGTTCAGGCCATCAAGGACAACTACCAGCTCGCAGTTTTCACGGTCATAGGTGTGTCGCTACTTCCCATCATCATCGAGTTCATCCGCCACCGCCTTCAGGCCACCAATGCCTAGGCAATCCGCCTACTTCTTGGGTGGCGCAGCCCCGCCGCGTGACCTGCGCGCAGCAGACTTAGGTGCAACTGGCCGGCCCGAGCCGCCCCTAGCGCGGCCGCTCGGCTTGGCCTTCGACGCCGCCTTAGGTTTGGCGGACGACTTCTTGTTCGACAACGATCGATTGGTGCCGCCCACGCTTCGGCTCGATTTCCCGGCGGCGGTAGATGCGCCGCCCGATCGCCGGTTTGTTCCACCGACGCCCCTGCCAGGTTTGCGCACCGGAGCGACCGGCGGAACGACGGCCTGCGGATCGTCCACGAGGGCCGCAGGCTCGACGTACTTCGCGAGTTTGGAGCCCTTGCGGGCCTCCTTGTAGACGAACGCCGGAATGTGCTCTGCGATGCCCACAAGAGTTTCGAGCGCACGATCAAGTTTGCCCAGGTCGTGGCTACCTGAGCGGTAGGTCCATAAGCGTCCAGGCTCAAAGATGATTGGCATCTTGGGCGTTTTGGGATCGACCATCAGCGCAATAACTGTGGGCGCGAGGATAGCGTGCGCGAGCCGCTTCTCCTTCGCTAGGACCTTCCACTTCTTGTTGAAGTCGTCGGACTCCATATCGAGGTCCCATTTGCCGTCCCACATGCCCTCAGGCATGAACTTGATCTGGTCGATCGCGCCCTTGAGCTCGATCGAGGTGACGTTGTACTTGCCATGGCTGCGGTGGACCTTGCCGTCGTCGTCCTTGCTCTCCGCAACATATGCGTACTCAAATGAGACGAACGGGAACTTGCGGTGCCCGCTTCGAATGGCGTTGGTAGCATTTCGCTCTCGGCCCTGGCGGAACGGGTGGGCGTTGCCCTCGTCGATCAGGTCGGGAGCCGTGGGAATCAGGGACCAGCCACGTTCCTTGAGGACTTTCTCGTTCGTCGCGCGACGCGCCTTCGAAGCCTTCGAAGACTTCACGCCCAGCCATACGAGCAACGCCGCAAAACCCGCGAACCCGAGCAGGAAGACAGTTCCGGCAGTCATTGTTGCGGACCTCTCGGACCGGAGCAGTTACTCGAACGAAACGTCGGGAACGCTGCGGACGGCCGGGTCTTCGGTCTCGAAGTACTCTTCGCGCTTGAAACCAAACATGTTGGCGATGATGTTCGTCGGAAAGGTCTCGACCTTAGTGTTCATGCTGCGCACGTTCGCGTTGTAGAAGCGACGGCCAGCGGCGATGCGGTCTTCCGTATTGGTGAGCTCCGCCTGCAACTGTTGAAAGTTCTTGTCGGCCTTGAGCTCAGGGTAATCCTCGGCTACAGCGAACAGCTTCCCGAGTGCCTGGGTAAGCATGTTCTCTTGACCAGCCTGCTCGGCGGGGCCGGAGCCAGGCTTGGCGGCCATGGTCCGTGCCTTGGTCACTGCCTCGAACGTGGACTTCTCGTGCTTGGCGTATGCCTTGACGGTCTCGACAAGGTTGGGGATCAGGTCGTGGCGTCGCTGGAGTTCGACGTCGATCTGGCGCCATGCTTCCTGGACCAGGTTGCGGAGCTTAACCAGGCCGTTGTACTGGCCTACCGCCCATAGGGCTGCGATCACGACGAACGCAATGATGCCGAGTGTCAATGGATCCATGGTTGAGACTCCTTCGAGATGGTTTCTGGTCCGATGCTATCGGGACTCGCGCATTTTGCCCACTACAACCGCGGATCAGAACCGTCGCGGCGCAGCGACAACCTTCCACAGTTCGTCAGGGATAGCTTCGGCAACCGCGATCAGGACGTCGAGTCGATGACTCATCCGTCGCACCCCAGCTGGTCCCGCCTGCCAGGTGAGGATCGCGCGCCCGTCTCCCGCGATGGGCATGCCGTGGATGTCCTTTCGATCGAGACGATGCCGCAGCCGCGAGTTCAGAATCTTCATGACGAAGTCTGGGTCCATCGCACTGATCCGCCATCGGTCGTCAAAGGTCTTGTCTCCAACCTTGAGGTCCTGTCCGCCCACGAGCTTTGCGGCAGCAGCGATCGCGTCTTCGGGCAGAAGTTCGAAGGCGGGGATGTCCGCATCGAGCTCGACAAGGGTCACCTGGTAGAACTGCGGCGCGGGCTTGGCGGTCGAGTAGGTGAAGGTCACACATTCATGGAACCGATACGTGCCGCGCAACACGTTATCTACGCGGCCACCAATCCCCGACCCGAATGGGTACACGTGAAAGCGTTCGCGAAGACTTGCATCGCTACCTGAGAACGTCCAGCCACGTAGTCCAGCCCACATGGCTAGGCGCTGGAAGTCGCGCGTAAGGGCGTACCGAACAGTGAGGGCGATCGCCAGCGCAATGGCAGCGACGCCGACAATGGCCAATCCCTTCATGACGTTCGGGGCGTCCGGAAAAAACACCAGTACGCCAATCCCCGCCGCAGCCGTCAGAACGGCCAACGCAACGTTGATTCCGCTCACTCGAAATCGCATGTGCGGCTACCTGCTCACTGCGCCGTATTGGCGCCACAGGTGATGGGGATTGAGCCGGGCCGCACCCGCAGGAACGTTCACCCTGTGCGCGAAGGCGTCGAGAACGAGTGCAATGGACTGGACCGACGTGACGATCTTCAGAGGCAAGCGGTTCATGGTCCTCGGGCCCTAGTTATCCCAGCCGGAGGCGATGCCGCCAAGGCCGTCGACGCCGCCCGTAAAGAACCCCTCGGGAAATAGGCTCACCATAGATCCTTTATCCAGCTTGGCGGCCGTGTTTCGCGGCTCAAGCTTCTTGTCATACTTGGGATCAGCGAGCTCCGCGTTGTACTTGCCGTCAACCAGCGCCGTGGTGCTGCGGGCCCACTCTGGCGCATCTGACTCCGCCTCGGAGATTCGCTCGTCGGCCCGGACGTGAATCGCTGCGAACTCACGATAGACGAACTCAGGTATGAGCCGCGCGACCGAGGTCAACACTCCCAGCCGGCGCGCGAGCGAGTCGTTCGGCTGACGCCCCGCCTGCCACGCGAGGACGACGTCGCCCTCGACCCGGATTGCCAGCCCCCGCGCGTCGTACTTGTTGAGGCGCTCCATCATTCGCGGGTGCACGATGTCATGGGCGTACTTGGAGTTTCCGGCCTTGACTCGCCACTTTGCGTTGAACTCCGCGGACTCAAAGTCAATGTCTTGACCGCCGAGCAACTTGGCCACCTTCGCAACCATGTCGTCGGGAATGATGTCAACGGTCGCGAGTGGGAAAGGAAGCGAAATCGCGGTGACCTGCCACACTTGCGTGGCCGACTTACGTTCGTCCGTCCGCGTTTCGTACTCGTGAACGAATGTCGCACATGGCATCTTGTTAAAGGTGCCGCTCAATACCGCAAGATCACGCCGGTGCGTGCCCTGGCCAAACGGAAAAGATCGCATCTTGCGGGCCCAGACCGAACTTCGCTTCTGGTAGGTCCACCCGTGCATCAGGGCGAAATCCCGCATTGCTACCTGGTGTTTGCGGGCTCGGTAAGCGTCGTACCCCCACCATGAGACGAACGCGAGGAGGCCCACCCCAATGATGATGTACGGCCACAAGCCGAAGAAACTGAAGAGGTCGAACTCGAAGGCAAACCACGCGAGCCCGCCAAACACGGCCACGACACTGCCCATGACGTTTCGCGCACTGAATACGTGCATGGCTACTCGAGTCCCAAATCCGCGAGCCCGAACAGGTACAAGTAGGGCAGGCCGGCGGCTTCGATCTTCTCCCGAGCACCGGTGTCGCGATCCACGATTTGCGCAACGGCAACCACGTTCGCACCCGCCTCGCGCAAGGCGTCGACCGCGGTCATGACGGAGCCGCCCGTTGTCGAAGTGTCCTCTACTGCGACGACGCGCCGGCCTTCGACATCTGGGCCTTCGATACGACGTTGCAAACCATGAGCCTTGGCCTCTTTACGCACCACGAATGCGTCGATATCGAGACCGCGTGACGCAGCCGCATGCATCACGGCGGTTGCGACAGGATCGGCGCCGAGGGTCAAGCCACCGATCGCATCCACGTCCGCCGGGCCGTATCCCGCCTCTTCGAGCGCATCGAGCATGACGTGCCCCACGAGCGGGCCTGCCCGGTGGTGGAGGGTAATCCGCCGCAAATCAACATAGTAGTCCGCTTGATCGCCCGACGACAGCGTGATGCGGCCATGCACAACGGCACGTTTCTTGATGAGATCACGCAACTGCTCACGCGGGGTGGTGACGGTCATGCGCCTACCCTATCGGGACGTGATGCGGCGGAGCAGGGAACGCGGAATGGCCTTTGCGAGGCTCGAACCTACGGCGTAACGCGCGCTCGGGGTGACCACCACCTGGCCGCGCCTAACCGCCGCGAGCGAGGCGGCGACAACCGACTCAGCTTCGATCCACACCGCCGCAGGAAGAGCAGATAGGTCCATTCCCGCGCGCTCCTGGAATTCCGTCCGCACCAGCCCTGGTCGAGTGACCGTCGCCGTGACCCCGGTCCCCTTGAGTTCCGTGGAAAGGGCTTCGGTGAAGGTCACCACCCACGCCTTGTGCGCCGAATACGGCCCCCTCGCGATGCTCGATGCTATCGACGAGACGTTGAGGACGGCGCCTCGACCCCGCGCGACCATCGCGCCGGCGGCCGCGTGGGACAGCACCATGACTGCCTTGACCATGACATCGAGCGCGTTTTCCTGCAGCGCAATCTCGGAGGTGACGAATGGTTCACCCAATCCAAAGCCGGCGTTATTCACCAACAACCCGACGGGGCGCTTGTCGTCCCGAAGTCGGGCGGCGACGGCGTCCAGATCTTTGCGAACGCTGAGGTCTGCCACCAGGATTTCCGCCTGAACGCCGGCGCCGTTGCGCACCTCTTCCGCCACCTCTCCCAGCCGAGCGTGATTGCGCGCGACGAGAACGACGTCGTGACCCGCCTTGCCAAGTTGCCAAGCAAATTCCGCCCCAAGGCCAGAGCTCGCTCCGGTTACCAGTGCTGTTGCCATGAACCCAGGCTACGACCACCGCGGGTAGCGTGGGGGAATGCGCCTCGCCACCTGGAACGTCAACTCCATTCGCGCCCGCCAGGAGCGGGTGCTCGCGTGGCTCGAGAAGAGTGACACCGACGTCCTGGCCATGCAGGAGATTAAGTGCAAACCAGATCAGTTTCCGTACGAACCGTTCGTACTAGCTGGCTACGAGGTCGAGGTCCACGGTCTCAATCAGTGGAACGGCGTCGCGATCGCGTCACGAGTGGGCTTGGACCATGTAGTCCGCGACTTTCCCGGCCAGCCGTCATTCGGCAAGCCCGGCCAAGAAGAGGTTATTGAGGCGCGCGCGATGGGTGCGACCTGCGGCGGGGTGAGGGTGTGGAGCCTGTACGTACCCAACGGTCGCGGGCTAGCCGACCCTCATTACGCCTACAAGCTGGAGTTCCTTCGGCGCCTGCGTGCGGCTGCTGGCGAGTGGGCGGACGCGGGTGAGGCCGTGGCGCTCGTCGGCGACTGGAATGTGGCGCCGCGCGATGCGGACATGTGGAGCGTTGAAGACTCCGAAGCCCAGACTCATGTGACCGCCGAGGCGCGCGCGGCGTTCCACGACTTTGAGAAGGCGGGGTTCGAGGAGCTCACACGCCGCTACCTTCCCGAGGATCATACGTACACGTTCTGGGACTACAAGCAACTCCGCTTTCCCCGTGCAGAGGGGATGCGTATCGATTTCGCGTACGCCTCCCCTGCTCTATCCCCCCGTGCGATCGCGGCGTCCATCGACCGGGACGAGCGAAAGGGAAAGGGCGCCTCGGATCACGCACCTGTCGTGGTGGACATCGCTGACGGCACCGGTACCGTGGAGACATGAGTTTCGACGGCCAGAGCCCACCTTCGCGCGAGAGCGTCTATCCCGAGCCCTACCGGGCTCCGGGACGGCAGCCAGACGCACCGCCCCGCACGTCGTACTCCAAGGTTTGGATCGCTCTCGGTGCCGTTAGCCTGCTGCTAATGCTCGTCGGGGTGGTCGGAGTCAGTTGGGGCCGGTCCACGGGAACGGCAACCCTCACCATTACCGACGCTAACGGCGAGCTGATCAACGCTATCCAGGCAGACCCAGGAATGTGTCTCGAGAACATTCCGGGAGACGGTTCCGTTGCGCAGGTCAACGCCCTACCGTGTTCCGTGCCTCATCGTGCCGAGGTCGTAGCGTCCTACTCATTCTCTGGTGACGCGTTCCCGGGCCGGGACCAAGTCACCACTGAGCTCATGGGGTACTGCGGCGGCGTAGTGCAGCCCGGCTTCGACGTCGAATCGATGTTCCAGCCGAACGACTGGAACAACGGCGTGCGTTGGGTTGCGTGGGTCCCTACTGCGGGCTCGTGGAACTTCGGTGAAATGGAAGGCGTATGCGTCGTCTATCGCGACGCCAGCATGGTCGGTTCATTTGTTGCGGGCACCGTCACGTTCGTGGACTAGGCGCTAGCCCGCTGCCCCTTGGAGTGATTCCGTAAGCATCACTCCAAGTTCGGGAACGAGGAAGCAGACTACTTCCCTTTCTCCCTCCGCCCAGCCCTCCGGCGTGGGCGACAACCACAGGTAGTAATACTCAGACTCCCAGTAATCGATACCGACGTAATCGGGGAACGCGGCAAGGCACGCGTCCTGGGAGAGCCTGTTGATATCGTCCTCGTCGTATTCGTCAAGGTAGTCGGCCTCACTGACACCCTCGAGGTCAAAAATCAGGTAGACCTCGGCTTCGTGCGGGACTGAACAGTCGACGGGAGGAATCCCGACGATCCCCTCGGTGAGTTCCGAGTAGTCAAAGCAGTCACCTGGTACCAGCAAGTCCACCGAGGGTGGGGGCGCGCAACTAGCGAGGGCGAGCGCGCCGGCAACCACGCCACCAAGGGGCTTGGGCAATCGCATGAGCATCTCCGGGGCAGTTAGTCGGGAAGAGTCCTTGGCACCAGGCTAGCGCCAAGCGAACATATCGCGCGCCGCGGGGCGACCGGCGACGAATCCCACATCCACCGCCACAAAAAGGGGCGCCGAAACCCGAGCGGTTGCCGACCGCCAACGGTAGCGTGTAGAAGGACGAATCGAGGACGACTATGGGCGAACACAAGAAGATCGCGCTGGTAGAGGATCACGCGCTGATCTCCCGCGGGTTTCAGGACCTCATTGCCACCGCGCCAGACCTGGATTTGGCGAGATTGGCAGAGACCGTCGAGGAACTCTCGTCGTTCGCAAACAAACTCGACCTCGTAGTCCTCGATTTGCGCCTGAACGACGGGTCCTCGCCCGAGGAGAACGTGGCGGCAATTCACGCCCTCGGCGCGGAAGTGCTCGTTTACACCGGCGCGGAGGATCGCCGGCTAATCCAACAGGCCGCACGTTCGGGCGCACTTGGACTTATCCGCAAGTCCGCAGCGCCTGAGACATTGCTCGATGCCGTCCGCACTGCCGCAAATGGCGGTGAGGTCTTTGGCGCCGATTGGGCCGCGGCAATTGACGCCGCATCAGATCTCGAGGACGCCAAACTGAGCCCGCGCGAGCAGGAGGTACTCGGCCTATACGCATCGGGCGAGACGGCCACCTCCGTCGCGCAGCGCATGGGACTCTCACGAGAAACCATTGCC
Source organism: Demequinaceae bacterium (assembly GCA_965250005.1). Classification (GTDB taxonomy): domain Bacteria; phylum Actinomycetota; class Actinomycetes; order Actinomycetales; family Demequinaceae; genus WTKG01. Next base: position 1,559,827 of record OZ252279.1, on the reverse strand, counting down.
GACTACGTCACACGCATCCGCCGCAAGTATGCGGAGGCGGGGCGTCCCGCGCATTCACGCGTTGACCTCTACGTGCGAGCGATAGAAGACGGTTTGTTGGAGGGCCCCCAGTGAGCGCGCCGGCGGCAGACGTGCATGCTGCCAGGGAACGCGTCCAGCGGACGTTGTACATGGCCGTCGGTATCGGCGCAATCGTGTTCGGTGGGATCCTAGCCGGCAAGATCCTGTCTCAGCTCAACAACCTCGACGCCGTATTTGGGTTGATCGCTGTGGCATTTGGAATCGTGCTTCCAGCCTCCCTAATCGTGCTCGCGTGGACGCTCCCGGAGACCATCCTCAACCGGTTCGCGGCGGCCATCGTGATTGGCTTCGTTTCGGTGCAGTTGCTGTGGGTTCCCTTCCTCACCGTTGAAGTGGCCATGGACGATCCGTGGCTCCAAGGCGTGACTGCGGTGCACGGCACACTTGCGGCAGTCGTTTGGAGGCATCGCCTAGTTTGGCTCTACGCAATCATCCAGGGTCCCCTCGTGGCGGTTGTAGAAATCGGAGCTACCGATCACGAGGTGAAGGCCGCTGTGCTTAACGGGGTGGGAGCCACATTATTCTCGGGGATTCTCATCGGCGTTGCGCTGGCGCTGGTGGGCGCAGCCGAACAACAGGACTTGGTGGCGGCTCGGGCCCGGGCTCACGCGTCGATCGAGGCGAGCAAGCGCACCCGCCAGCGGGAGCAGTCACGAATAAACGCGATCGTCCACGACGACATCATGTCCGTGCTTCTGGTCGCCGGTCGCGAAGACCACAGTCCGCGGGTTGCCGAGCAGGCAGTTTCCGCGTTGGCAAGCGTCGCCACGCTGACCGTTCGGACGGACGATGTGCCCGACTACACGCCGAGCGAGACCATTACCGCACTGCGGGCCGCTGTAACTGACCACGCCTCGCAGGTCGCGTTCTGGCACTCATCCGTAGGAACAAACTCGATCCCGGCCGATGTAGTCGAGGCGTTCAGTGAGGCAATCGCAGAGGCGGTGCGAAATAGCCTCATCCACGGAGGCGATGGTGACGGCTTCGTTCACCGGGTCGTCACAGTCAACCTGACCGACAACACGCTTCGCGCCACCATCCAGGACACTGGCCGCGGCTTCAATCCCAAGGCCGTCGCCGAGCGCAGACTCGGTATCCGCGTCAGCATATTCGAACGGATGGAACTGCTAACAGGCGGGAGCGCGGCGCTCGACTCGAGGCCAGGACGCGGAACAACCGTCACTCTCACGTGGATGAGGAACTCATGAGCACTCCAGGAAATCTGAAGTTAGCGGAATCCACGACGCCGCGCGCCAATTCACGCACCGTCGCGCATGACGCTCGAAGCACGGATGTCAGCACACTGCTGGGCATCGGCAAGTCCGGTTCTCGCATGGTTCTCACGCTGTACATGCTCGTCAATGCAACCTTCACCGTCTCGACGCTCGACGCCGTGAAGTCACCGTACCCGAGCATCGTCGCCATGTTGGTGGTCAATGGGGCAGCTGTCCTCATCGTGCTCCCTCACAAAGATCCGCTCCCGGGACGATGGACTCTCGGCCTACTCGCCGCCGTTCTCGTAAGCACGGCGCTGATCTCTTGGCAACTCCCTGACGTCGGCGATATCGGCCGCGAAAGCTGGCACATTGGCTCGAACACATGGCTACTCTTCTTTGTTGCGCTTCGAGGACGGATTTTGGTCGCGTGGCTCGGCTTCGTCGGTCTCGCACTGGTCCATGTCGCGTGGTCCGTCTCGGTGGGGCGCAGTCTCTCGGGGGCGTTGCTCGCCCTTCAGACACACGCCGGGATCCTGCTGGTGGCCACGTTGTTCACCAAGGCGCTCACGCGTACGTCCAGTCGAATCAACGATTTGAACATTCGATCCATCGAACTCGCGGCAGCGACGGCTAGCGCAGACGCGGAACATGAGATTCGGCGGCAGCGGGTAGAAGAGCTTGCCGAGTTCGCGACGCCCCTCTTGAGTCGCATTGCCAAGTCGCGGACCACTCACGCCGACGACCGAATTGACTACCTCCTAGCCGAGGCGACATTGCGCGATAGTGTGCGGGCGCGCGGGCTGCAGATTCCTGAAATCGTCGCTGCCACCGCAGAGGCCCGCGCCCGCGGCGTCGAGGTAACTCTGCTCGATGACCGTGGCGGAGGCCTTCCTACTCGAACGGCAATGAAGCTCCTCACGGCTCGCATCACGGAGTCGCTACGAAACGTCGACAGCGGCACGCTGACGATCAGGCTCGGTCCCGCTGGCCGTGCAGTGGCCGCATCCATCGTGGTCGACAGCCGCGGCGAGTCCAGACGAATCGATCTTGGAGAAGACGGCGAGCCCGTCTTGATTCCAGAACGGACCGGCGTGTCCGAAGACTAGAAAAGGTCCCGCCCAACGGCAGGACCCCGGCATGTGCGCCCGAAGGGATTCGAACCCCCAACCTTCTGATCCGTAATCAGATGCTCTATCCGTTGAGCTACGGGCGCGCGGCCACTGGCCGAGTCACGAGTATAGCCTGCTGCACTCCTGGGAGTGACCCAGGAGTGCAGCACTTGCGTGTGGCGGAGACGGTGGGATTTGAACCCACGGAGGAGCTATAAACCCCTCACGGTCTTAGCAGGACCGCGCACTAGGCCGGACTATGCGACGTCTCCCGGCAACGGGACATCAGGCTACCGGGCAAAGAAGGAGGACGCCAACACCGCGCGCTGTGTTGGCGTCCTCCTCGCGCCTAGCAGCAGCAGCCGGAGCAGCAACCTTCGTCATCTCCAATGTCGGTGAATGTCATGAACGCCTCCTTTCGATATCCGTCGAATTACCAGGATGCCCGTACATTCGACATCTGTCAAAGCGTGTGGGAGGATCGAGCCCATGCGAATCGAGGTAGAGGTCAAGCCAGTCGACTTCGAATTGTGCTGCCCACCTCTCGGCGAACAGGAACGCTTCAGCGCGGAAGAGTCGGAACGTGTCGCCGCCTCGCTCAAGGCGCTCTCAGACCCCGCACGCCTGTCTATCGTCTCGATCCTGGCCGGTCGCGCTGATCGTGAACTCACAACTCGCAAAATCGCGCCGTTGGTGACACTGACCGAACCGACGGTGAGCCACCACCTCAAGCGCCTGGAAAAAGCGGGGCTCGTCGTTCCGCGACGGGAAGGGGCGCGAGTCCAGTATCGACTGGTGATCCCGCGGGTTCGCGAAATTGCCGCAATTCTCGACGTGCGCTGCGACTGCAACACCACTTGCTGCTGCTAGCGCGCTAGGCGCTCATTGCGGAGAGTGTGGGATTCGAACCCACGGAGACGGGTTACGCCTCAACAGTTTTCAAGACTGTCACCTTCGGCCGCTCGGTCAACTCTCCTGGTCAAGCCATCGTGCAAGTCGACGCGTTAACCCTTGCCCAAGTCAACCACGTCGTCGAGGTCCCAGCCTCCGGTCTCTGTACTCGCGTCGGTCTGTACCGGATCAGCGACGGCTCGCCTTTTTCCGCTCCGCTTCGACGCCTTGGGCTTTTTCTCCTTGCGCCCAAGACGTCCTCCACGCTTCTTGGGTTTCGGGGCCTCCGGCAGTGACGTCAGGCCTGCGTCCAGAGCGACGGGAAGGGCCGGGTCAATAGCCTCTGGTTCCAGCCCGGGCACGATAATCGACTCGCCCAGAATCGGACCGGAATCTGAGTAGCGGGTCGGAGTTGGCTCGCGCGTGGCACCCGGTAGCGGCGACGCGTCATCGGTCTCGAACGTCGGCGGATGGTAGTTCTCCGGTTCGTCAAGGTCCAAGTTCCAGTGAATGGGCATCGCTGGAGGCCTCGAGGCCTGCTCGGCGCTAGTCGGCTCGAGTGCGGGCACCGATTCGTCGTACCCAGGACTGACCGCGGCCGCGGGGGCCTCGTCAGGCGGCTCCACGAAGCCAGGTGTGAGCGCGCCCGAGGAGAAAATCTCTTGATCCTGAGAATCAATCGCGTACGGTGCCGGCGGCGCAGCAGGGGCTTCGACCTCGTCGGTTTCGCCTGGGCCACCAGCGAAGGCTGTGACCCCTTCAACCGGCTCGCTTGCCTCGACATGCCGAACTGACGGCCCCGCCTGCGCGTCCTCACCCCACGCCTGCACACGAGGTGCATAAACGCCAATGCTCGCTATGACCTCTTCACGGCTCCTGGCCTTGCCCACCTCCCACTCCGGACCGCTCACAGCAGGCGCGCTCGGCTCAACTTTGACCTCAGCCAGTCCGTGGCTGCCGACCTCTTCGCTCACGCCCGGGTCGCTGCTGGTGTCATCCGCTGCGGATTCGTTCGATCCTGCGTCGGCCGCCGGCGTCGCGATCTCCTCTTCGCCAGAAGCGAGGGACTCGAATTCCGGCGCTTCAGTGTCACCGAGTTCAAACTCGTTGCCGTGATCACCAACGTCGTCGGTACTCGAATCGCCGACAGCAGCGGCTGCTGCCTCCGCCTCCCGGAGAGCACGGTCGAGTTCGGTCTCAGCGGCCGGATCGGCCTCCGGTGGCTCCAGCCCTGAGTCCTCGTCCACCAGGCTCTCTGACCCCCCAGAGCCGACAACAACGGTCTCGCGGTCACTTCCAGTCAAGGGAACGCCATCGGGCCTCTCGACTACCTCCAACTCCGGCTTGTCAGGCGTTTCGCCATCTACGGCCTCGCCGGTGACCACAAGGGCTTCAGGGACCTCGGATTCGGATTCGGCGACAACGGCAACTTCGGGAGCCAATTCAAACTCGGCACCCGGATCATATGGCGCGCCGAGCTCGACGGCCTTCCAGCCCTCGGGTGGACCGGAGAACCGATGGTGCCAGTTGTCCTCAAGCCCGGGAGAGATCACCTTCAATTCATAAATCTCACCGACGTGAGCCAACGTGGGATCGTAAGTCGCGATTGCGTTAATGTCATCGTTCGACACCGCCGCACCGATGTGAAGCGCCGCAAACGGCTTGAGAACCGCGGTGGCATGTGACGAAAGCTCAACCGTGTCGTCGCTAAACCGAACCGCGGACACACTCGAGCGCACCGACTCTACAATCTCTTGAACTTCATCAAGCCAAGCGCGCGGGTACAACTCGGCGGCCTGTCGCAATTCGGTGAAGCCCAGCTGAGTCGTCACAAGGTTGCTCGCGTGCTCAGCTGCCCACACCGCCCACTCGTCCGAGTGACGCACTCCCGGAAGGAAGCGGCAGAGTGCAGAGCCGTCAATGTAGATCACGCGAACCAGCGTAGCCGCGCGTTCACCCCGGGTCACGCACCTGGGCGTGAACCGGGGAAAATGCGCAAGACTCGCCTACTCCTTCAAGCGTTCCATAGCGAGCTGGACCACGGCGATGAGGGCCTGCTTGGTGGCTGCCCGCTCGCGTGCATCGGTGTACATCACCGGAATCTTTTCGTTGAGGCCAAGGGCCTCGCGAACGTCGTCCAGTTGGTGACGCGCAACGCCGTCGAAGCAATTGACCGCAACGATGAACGGGATTCCCCGACCCTCAAAGTAGTCCACGGCCGGGAAGCACTGATCAAGCCGCTCGGTATCGACCAGAACAAGAGCGCCGATGGCGCCCCGCACTAGGTCGTCCCACATGAACAGGAAGCGATCCTGGCCGGGGGTCCCGAACAGGTACAGCCACAAGGAGCCTGGAAGGGCGATGCGACCGAAGTCCATCGCTACCGTCGTGTGTGTCTTGCGGTCGGAAATACCGCCAGCATCATCGACTCCAACCGAATGCTCGGTCATGGCCGCTTCAGTGTTGAGCGGATCGATGTCAGAGATGGAACCGATAAAGGTGGTCTTGCCTACGGCAAATCCACCCGCGATCACAATCTTGACTACCGTGGGGGCAAAATGCGCCTTGTCGTCAACCGTGGCGCTAGAGGGCTGCGATGCCATCGAGAACACTCTCCAACAGACTTAGGGTGATACCGCCAGTCTCGTCGTCATACTGACCGGCGGGACCGTTGGTGTGGATTCTTAGGTACTCATGTTCTGCCAACTCCGCAACTAGCACGCGAACCACTCCAAGCGGAAGCTTGCAGTGCGCCGAAAGCTCAGCGACGGATATGAAGTCCTCTGCGGCAAGCTGCAGAATCTTCTTCTTCTCAGGGGTCAGCCCCTTCAGACTTCGGTCGGGATCCATCGTTTCGACCAAGGCTTCAACCGCGAGGCCGTCGGCATCTCCTACGACGCGCCCGCCCGTGACCGCGTATGGGCGGACCGTGTAGGCGTCATCGTCGTTGTCGAGTTCCGACGGCGCAAATTCATCTTCGCTCATGTCGTGCTCCTACGAGTTGTCTCTGGTCTTGCCGTCGGTCGGCAGGTACTGGCGCATTTCAGTAATGAGCTGCGGGGTGAGCGCGCTTTCAGTTCGCGTCACGAGCAGCGTCATTTCGTAGCCCACGAGCCCGACGTCACACGTCGAGTCAGCAGCCACCGCCAGCACGGAGCCGTTGGACACGCTCATCAAGAAGAGGAACAGTTCGTCCATCTCGATGATCGATTGACGCACTTCGCCGGCATTGAGTTGGCGCGCGGCTCCGCGCGTCAAGCTCGACATGCCGGAGACGACGGCTGCGAGGGTGTCGCCCCCTGTGCGGTCGAGGTTCTTTGACATCGCCATGAGCAGGCCGTCGGCAGAGACGACCAGGGTGTGGCGCGTGCCAGGGACGGTCTGGACAAAATTGTCCAGAAGCCAACCAAAGTTGGTGGCTTCGGTGCTGATCGCTGTCACTGGTCCTCCATAGTTAGGCTCCTTGAGAGGAGCGGGCTTCACTCCGGATAGTGGTCATGGCATTGCCTCGCCTGACGAGCCGCCATGGACTTTCTGCTCAAACTCCGCCGCGTCGACTTTGGCGCGTGCGGTGCCTGAATAGAAACTTGAGAATCGGCTGCGTGTCGCGTCCGCGTCGCGCGCTGCCGGGGTAATCGAGCCGTCATCGAGTGGCTTGCGTTCCTGGACCTCGACCGCGGCTCGCTTAGTCAGGCCCACACGAGTGCGCTCTACCTTCGGACGAGTGCCGGCGAGCGAACTCAGTTCAGAGAACGCCGAAGTAGTGACTTCTGCTTCAACGTCCTGTGGATCCTCGATCATTACTGGCGGCGGTGGAAGTTCAGAAAAGGCTTCGGGACTGTATCCGATGTAATCGGGCTCGACTACTGCGCTCTGAAGCGCACTTTGGCCAGCCGACTCCCAATCGGTGGGATCCACGAATTGCGCGGGTGCCGTTCCGAAAGCGGGGGCAGGCATACCCGGTGGCGGGAAATCAGGCGCCTGCGCTTCGAGTTCGGATGGAGTTCCAGTGTTGTCGCCAAAACTAAGCTCCGGCGCAAGTCCGTCGGGTGCAACGAACCCACCGGTCGCTTCTGGTTCTGAATCTGGCTCAAGTGAAAACTCGGGGACAACCGCAAACGGGTCAGGCGTAGCGAAACCTTCGGCCGGAGCGGCGAACGCGTCCACGGCGGGTGCGGCGTCAAGTTCAGGAGCCGCGCCATACGCGTCCACCACAGGCGCGAAACCACCTAAGGCTAGTGCATCCTCATCAAAGTCGTACTCGTCAACGTCTGCGGGTGGCTCAGGCAACGCGCCGAAGGCGGCGGCAGCGGCAGCGCCAAATCCGTCTTGGGCCGAAGTCGCGTCGAGGAAAGCCTCGGGAGCAGGCGGTGGGAGGTCGAACGGGGCGCTTGCGGCGGGCGACGCTGGTGCGTCAAGCCCGCCAAGACTCGGGAAGTCAACTACTTGACTTCCGGAAACCTCGAGATCGGAAACCGACTCTTTACGCCGACCGAAGATGCTTCTGCGAGCCTTGGGATCTTTGCTCGGCAACACATCCGCCAGTAACGCATCCATGCTCGGGGTGCCTCCAGGCGCCCCCTGCCCATGTGTTTCGGTGGTTAGTGAAACTGCCTCACCTTGAAGGATTGGGCGGGCATTGTCCCGCTTCGCTTTGTGCGGAGCATCATCAATGACGTTCGACGCACTTAGCGCCGCGTTGTTGTCGTCATCAGGCGCAAAACCCGGTACCGCCAGATCCTCGACAGAGCCATCCGGCCGCGACTCCTCGTCGTCAAGCCCCGCCAGTTCTTCGTGCTGATACCCGGCACTAATGGCGGGGTCCTGGTGGGCCCGGAAGTCTTCAGTCATGCGTCCCTCGTTCGATGCTCGCCGAGTCTTCTTCCTCAAGCGCAGGAATCGAATCGGGAGCGACGGCTCCGCGTCGCGCAGCCTGGCCGAGCGACTCTGCATCTGGGTCGAGTATAACCTCTTCGCCTTCTTCGCCCTCTTCTCGACGGCCTTGGAACCCGCGGAACATCGATGCACGCTGTTCGGCTGTCTGAGGTGCGACTTCGCTTGCGCTCACTTGCGGTACGAATCCCGAGGGTGCATCGCCCGAGGATATCTCGTCCATCTGGCCGGTGGTCGGGCGCGCAGGGAGTCCGAGAATGCTCGAGGTTTCTGGCTGTGCTTCGGTATCCGCAGGCCCGCCACGACGACGAGCGGGGAGGCCCGTTTCCGTGACTCCACCCGTGAGGGAGGCGAGGTCAACCTCGCTACTCGTCGGCGCGAGAATGGCATCAGCCTCGATGAGATGGTTGATATCCTGAGTAGTGACGGTGGCCTCAGTAGGCATTTGGTCGATGGTGATTTCCTCTACCGGAATCCGTTCGCCCCCGCCTCCGTCTGCGTTGGCAACGCCAACGTCCGCAAACGGTGCAACCTCGATTGGGTCGGGTTCAACTGTCTCTTGGGGCTCCTGGTACGGCGAGGACTCTTCGAGAACGTCCAAGACCTGATCGTCGAGGCGGTGCTCCACAAGCGCTGCAGGAGCGTGCACGTTCTCATCAACTGTGCTCTCGGACGTGCGCTTTGTGTCCACTTCCGCGTCGATATCGAAGAGGCTGACCGGCATGATGACAGTGGTCGTTGTGCCTTCGCCTTCTTTACTCTGGATCTCGACGCGCGCGCCAATGCGTCGCGCAATGCGCCCAACCACAAATAGCCCAAGCCGTTGCGCACCGAGGATTTCCGAAGCTGCAGTCGAGAGCACGCGCTGATTTGCTTCCTGAAGCTCTTCGGTTCCCATGCCGATGCCACGGTCGATAACTTCGACAATGAAGTTTCCGTCGCGCTCAATGGTGCGGACGACAACAGGCGTTCCCGGGTCAGAAAAGACCGTCGCGTTTTCGAGCAACTCCGCGAAGAGGTGCGCAGCAGTCAGCGATGAGTGACCAACCATGGCGGGGTCGGCGTCAAGTTCGAGTTGAATACGCTCATAGAGTTCGATCTCAGAAGAAGCGGTGCGAATAACGTCCGAAAGCGGCATGGCGCGACGCATGCGTCGGCCGGTGTCAATCCCCGCGAGCACGAGCAGCGACTCGGAGTTTCGGCGCATCCGGGTCGCAAGGTGGTCCAGCGCAAATAGCCGGGTGAGCGTTTCCGCGTCGTCCTGGGTACGTTCCATCTCATCAATTGAGGCCAGCTGCCGGTTCAGGAGCACCTGGTCGCGACGAGCCACGTTGACGAACATTTCTGAGATCGATCCACGCAGCGCAGCCTGCTCGCCGGCGATCGAAAGCGTGGCGGCGTTAACTGCGTTGAACGCCTCGGCAAGTCTGCCAATCTCGTCCGCAGACTCCACCGGAATCTGCACTTCCGACACGTCAACCGTCTGGCCCGGTAGCGCGACGCGCTCGACTAGACGCGGCAACTCCTGGCGCACTGCGGTAGCCGTGGTGGTCAGTCGTCGTAGCGGTCCGACTATTCGACGAGAAATCAGGAGGGCGATGAACAGTGAGCCCACAACCACGACGGCGGCGATAACCGAGGTGAGGATCGTTTGCAGGAGGGTCGCTGCTGTTGCTTCATCAGACTGCGCGCGCCCTTTGCGGAATGCATCATCGCGGAGCGGTGCCAAAACCGCCAATTCTTGACTGACGCGCAAGGGCCAGTTGGAGACTCGCTCGATCTTGGCGATTGAGTCCTGGCCCGTTGACAAGCGGTTACGCACAAACTCAAACGACTTGACGTCAGTGCTCGTAGGGTCGAACGACGCGCCAAAACTGGGGACGGCCGGCAACACTTCTACAGTAGCGGCACTCTCTTGCGCGGTGACCAGCGCGAGGTCCGTTCGGACTATGAGGCGGTTGGTCGCTTGCGCTTCGCCAAAGCCGAACTCTCCGCGTCGGATGATACCTTCAAGAGTAAACTTCTCGACTTGAATTCTCTCGATCAGGGTGTCCGAGTCCGCGTACGCGACCAGCATGAGAGAAAGTTGTCGATCGGCTGTGATCGTGCTTACCTCATACGAAAGATCAATCAAGTCCTCCACCACAGCGGTATACCAGCCAGCGACCTTCCCCGAGTTCGTTGAAGGGTCCAAGAGGGTCGCGCGGATCTCCCCGATCCCATCGAGCGCGCTGCTGGCCGCACCAGTGAGGGCGAGCACGTTGGCGTTCTCGTCGCGTGGACTCATTCGGCCTTCTTGCACCACAAATACGAGTGCGGCCTGGTTGACCGCGAGAATCGTGCCCGCTACCGCTTCCTCGAGTAGCCGTGAGTCCTTAAGAAATGCATCAGTGGAGGTGGCTTCGAGCGCAGTCGCGAACAAGAGGACCTCGATCGCGTCCTCGAGGCCCGTGCCGGCAGGGAGAGACTCGAGAATCGCCGCGATTTCGATGCGGAGGCTCGCGTAGTTCGAGGCGACCGCTTCCACCTCGCCAACCGAAGGCCAGGTGGGGAAATTCGATGCGATGGTGCCGTCCTGAACTCGCTCTTGCGTGTCGACAGCGCGGAGCGGGTAGATACCGCCCGTCACCTCGGTTTCGGCACCCACACGTGAGACCAAAACGCCATTCTCATCAAACCGAAACTGAAGGAGCTGTGCGACTTCCGAGGACGCCTGTTGCGCGCTTCCTTGCGCCGCAGCCGGCGCATCGAGCGCTGCCTGGAGGATGTCTAAGAATGCCTGGTCCGTGCCCAACCACGCGGTCTCACGCTGCTCCAGTGTCTCGCGGTAGATACCGGTGTAGTTGGTAGCCGCGTCACGTTCGGCCTGCAAGTTGTCGACAAGGTCGTGTGCCTGGCGAATGACGCCCAACAATTGCGCAACGTTCTGCGAAGCGTCCAGTTGGCGGGCAGCAGAAAAGGTGACGGCGCCTGCCGCGAACACCAGCACCAGAATCGGCACGGCGACAACCGCAAGAATCTTTCCGCGAACTCCCAAACGTTGGAGCATGAGACCTCTCTCTTGCCTCTGTCGGCACGCTACCGACCGGATGTGAACGGAAAACACACCTCTCGTACCCCAACTTATCGGCCTCATTGCCAACATTCATGAGCACAAACTGCATATCTCCTTACACATGAGACGCTGGGACATGCCGGTCATGACGGAACATTCGGGGGTAATTCTGTGAAGGTTGTCACTTTGTCCAGTTTCGGTGGACCTGGGGTGTTCGAGATTCAGGAGAGGATCGACCCAATTCCCGGTCCGCGCGAGGTATTGGTGAGGACGAGTGGCGCCGGAATCAACCGAGCTGACATCCTCCAGCGTGAGGGAAAGTATCCAGCGCCAGAGGGTGCGCCCGAGTGGCCAGGACTAGAGGCGAGCGGGACCGTGGTGGCCGTCGGTGCCGAAGTCCTCGAGTACGCGGCTGGGGACGAGGTTTGCGCGCTGTTGACCGGAGGCGGCTACGCATCACTCTTTGCCGCCCCCGAGGAGCTCGTAATACCCGCGCCCAAAGGCGTTCCGCTTGTGGAGGCGGGCGGCTTGGTTGAGGCGGCATGCACGGTGTGGTCAAACCTCGCTGCGGCTAGGGCGAAGAGCGGCGAAACGTTGCTAGTTCACGGTGGAAGCGGCGGAATCGGAACCACGGCGATACAAATTGGAAAGGCGATCGGCATGACCGTTGTCGCGACCGCCCGCGGCCCCGAGCGGACAGCGCGGTGCGCGAACCTGGGCGCGGATGTCGCGGTCGACTACGAGACCGAGAACTTCGTGCCCGTGGTTTCCGACTTGGGAGGAGCCGACGTCATTCTCGACGTCGTCGGCGCAGCGTATCTGGAGCGCAACCTAGAGACACTGACCCAGCATGGCCGACTCGTGATTATCGGCCTCCAAGGCGGCTCCACCGCAAACCTTGACCTGGGAATGCTCATGCGCAAGGGGGGCACCGTCCTGAGCAATACGCTCCGAGCACGCCCATTCGCAGAGAAAGCGGCCATTGTGGCTGCGACGCGTCAGAACGTGTGGCCGCTGATCCCTTCTGAGGTGCGGCCCATTGTCCATGGCACCTACCCGCTGGCCGAGGCCTCGCGAGCTCATACAGAACTCGAGTCGGGCAGAGTATTCGGAAAACTGATTCTTACCGTCGAATGACGGCGCGAGCTACCGCAAGTTCCCTGCGGCGAGCGAGGGCGCAAGCGCAGGGTTGAGCGGCAGTCGCGCAAAGAGTGTCGACTGGAGAGCGTGATAGGTGTCGACCTTCCCTGTCCATACCGTTCGGGACACGGTGTTGTCTGGCCCGAGTTCATGCCACCAGGATCCACCCACACGATCTAGATGGTGTGCGCCCACAAACTGCCACCAACTACGGTAATTCTCTGAGTACTCCTCAGTGCCGGTGCGCGAGAATAGCGCTGCAGCAGCGGCGATGGCTTCTGCGATCACCCAGTGGAAGCGCACGCGGACCACCGGCTTTCCGCTCCAATCGACGGTGCAGACAAACCCTGGCGCTCCATCCACGTTCCAGCCTTCCTTGACGGCGGCGTCGAATAGCGCGCGCGCATCCGGAATCATCCACTCGGGCGCCGCCATTCCCGCTTGCTCAATAGATGCGGCGAGCTGAACCGAGAGGCGAGCCCACTCGAACCAATGCCCAATGGTCGCGCCATAGGGGCGGAACCTATGCGCGGGGTCGTCCTTGTTGTATTCGAGATCAGGCTGCCAGGTAGCCGTGAAGTGCTCGGGCAGCCGCCAGTTATTGTTGCGCGCGTTTTCGTGGATGGCGCGGTCCGTGATACGGAGCGCTCGTTTCAGGAGGTCCGGGTTGCCAGTCACGTCTGCAGCGGCTATGTACGCCTCGACAAGGTGCATATTCGAGTTAATGCCCCGATACTGCTCTTCTACAGACCAATCTTCGCTAAACGATTCGCGACTCATCCCTGCTTGGTCGTCCCAGAATCGGGCGTCCACAACTTTTAGCGCGTCGAACAGGAGCTCGCGCGCTCCCGGGCGTCCTGCGGCGGCTGCGGAGGAAGCCGCGAGCACCACGAACACGTGCCCGTACGCTTCCTTGTCGGTCACCGTAGGGCCATCGGCGTTAACCGCCGCGAACCATCCGCCATTCTTCTCGTCGCGCAACCTGCCATTTAGCGCGGCGATGCCGTGGTCAACCAGACTCGCGGCCTCGGGCCGTCCCATCAAGTCACCGAGCGCGTACACGTGCGTCATGCGGCAGGTGATCCACAGTTCGGTGTCATGAGACGCGTCCAGTGCGCCGTCTTCCGACAGCCAGCCGAAACCGCCGAGCGGATCCCTAGATGCGACGCCAAAGTCGAAGAGCCGGTCCGTCTCTGCCTCGAGCCATCGGTGGTGCGCGGGGTCCTCGATCCAATTCATGTCGCGTACCGTCCTTCTAGTTCGAGATTCATGCCACTTGTTGGAGAATAGCGCGACCGCGCGTGGCAAGGAGCACGAGTAACGGAATCACAAGCAATGCGCCGGCGATCGACAGCCCGGAGTAGCCAATGGCCGACAGCACGACGCCTGACAGCCCACCCGCAATTGCGCCCGCCAGCCCCATCACCAGGTCCGACGCCCCCTGAATGTCGGTTGGCGTCACTCCGGCATCCTCGGCATGAGACGCGCGGGCGACCATCGTTGACCCGGCGATAAGTCCGGCTGACCAGCCAAGGCCGATGAGGAGTAGCCCAATTCCCACCACCCTCTCCGCCTCCGCATGCCGGAATGCGTCGTCGAGCACCCCTCCGGCCGCCGTGAGAAGCGCTCCGCCCATGAGCGTGATCGCCCCGCCGACGATCACCCTGATCGGTCCCCACTTGTCGGCGGCCCACCCGAAGAACGGGCTCAGTGCGAACATGCCCGCCACGTGAACGCTGATCACCAGCCCCACAATCTGAAGGCTAGAGCCGTTGCCGTTGAGGTGAACCGCGGTCATCGCCATGATTCCGACCATGACGACGTGCCCGGTAGCGATCGACACGATCCCGATCAGTCCCTCCGGATGTTGGGCGATGCTGCGCACCACGTCGGCGATAGGCGCCGCCTTCGGTGGCGCGTCAATAGGACGGTCGCGCTTGAGCCCAAAGGCAATTACCAGCGCGGCAGCAAACAGTGCAACTGTCGCAATTATCCAGGGGCCAGCAAGATCGGGGATTGACAATCGTTCGGCTAGGTTCGCGCCGCGCTCGATCAGGTTGGGCCCAAGAATCGCGCCGACCGTCGTTGTCCAGACTACGAGCGCCAGTACTCGGCCGTGGCCGGACGGCTCGACGCCGTCGGTCGCCGCGAAACGTGCCTGAAACCCCGCCGCAGACCCGCCGCCCGCCATCGCCGTGCCAACTATCAGAAGTGGGAACGATCCGATCATCGCCGCGACAAGTGCCGTTGCCCCACCCAGAGCGGCGATCGCAAAGCCTGCGAGCAGAGCCGTACGGCGGCCCGCGCGACCGGCAAGGCGTGCGAGCGGTACAGCAAGGAGGGCCGCGCCAAGCACGTTCGCAGTTTGCGGTAGGCCCGACAACGCCGCTCTGCCAGTAATGCTCTCGGCGAGCAACGCACCGACCGCGAGCCCGGACGCCATCCCGATCCCGCCAACTAGCTGGGACGCAGCGAGCGTGCCTACGCGGCGGCGCGAGCCAGGCGGAAGAACGCTCACATCACAGCCAGGCGGTCGGGGTCGATCAGGTCTGTCAGCACGCTCATCACGCCGTCCTGTTCCACCGTTCCCGTCACGTCCATAGCAGCCGCCCTGACCGGCTCGCCGGCGTTCCCCATGGCCGTGGAGTGGCCCGCCCACTTCAACATCTCAATGTCATTCATCCCGTCGCCAACGGCGACCGTGTGGTCCGGGTAGACGCCCAATTGCCGTCGCAGCATCTCCAGCGCAGATGCCTTGGAGACCCCGGGCGGAGTGAGGTCGAGCCAGGCAGAGTAGCCCACCGCATAGGTCACTTCGCTCAATCCAATCTGGGCGACCAGCTCGTCGAAGTGCGACACTTCCTTGCCGGGGGCACGGATCACGACGCGTGTTGCCTCGGACTCGCACAACTCCTCAAAGCGCACAACTCGTTGCCTGCCCGCTAGCTCTCCCATCGGGAAATTCTCACTAACGCGGAATCCCACTCCCAAATCTTCGACCGCATAGAGGGCGTCCGGAAGTTGGTCGCGGATGAGTTCCAGGGCGGCCCGCGGGTTGAACGTGACTTTCTCAGTAATGTCGTAGCCGCCGGGAGAGGCTGGGTTCAGTTTGATGGTTACTGCCCCGTTCGAGCAGACTGCCCAGCCGCGGCGAATTCCGAGGGTCTCGGCGACCGGCATCGTGGCAATTATATTCCGGCCAGTCGCAAGAATCACGTGGTTGCGGCACATGCGGACTTGCTCGACAGCGCGCACGACGTCAGGTGATATGTCGCCACCCCAGTGCATGAGCGTTCCGTCGATGTCAAGGCCGAGCATGCGCCACGAATCGGGATCCAGTGGCGGTGTCATCGTGGCCGCGTCGGGCTCCGGCGACCGGGACACGTCGGCGCCGCGATTGTCCTCGGTGCCGTCGGAGTTCATCAAACTGACTCTATCTCTAGTAGTTCGTCCCGCCAGCGCGTTCACGAATTCGCGCCAACTCTCCGTGAATCGACGGGCGACCGCCGCCGCCGGTCCTGGCGGCCTGGTGATTCGCGGCGACTTTGGCGGACTCGGAAGCGTGCCCCATGATCCGCTCCGACTAGTTCACGGGATCGAGGCGCTCGAGACCTCCGAGGTAGGGGCGCAGAGCCTCGGGAACATGCACCGAACCGTCGGCCTGTTGATGGTTCTCGAGCAACGCGACTATCCAGCGCGTGGTGCCTATGGTGCCGTTCACGGTGGCGACAGGCTCCATGCCCGCTTCACCGCGCTCGCGAATTCCGAGGCGTCGCGCCTGGAAAGTAGTGCAGTTCGACGTCGATGTGACCTCCATAAACCGCTGCTGGCTGGGCAGCCACGCTTCGCAGTCATACTTGCGAGCGGCGCTCGAGCCAAGATCACCTGCCGCGGTCTCGATCACGCGGTAGGGAAGTTCGAGATTGCCGAGCATCTGCTCCTCGAGTGCGAGAAACTTGTTGTGTTCAGCGACGGCGTCCACCGCGGCGCAGAACGAGAACATCTCGATCTTCTGGAATTGATGCACGCGGATGATGCCCCGGGTGTCCTTGCCGTAGGAGCCGGCCTCGCGCCGGTAGCACGTCGACCAGCCCGCGTAGCGCAACGGGCCATCGCCCAGATCAAGGATTTCGTTGGCGTGGTAACCGGCGAGCGCCACTTCAGATGTCCCCGTCAAGTAGAGGTCGTCCTCCTCCAGGTGATAGACCTCGTCGGCGTGCTCGCCGAGGAACCCTGTTCCAGCCATGACCTCCGGCTTTACCAGCGTGGGCGTGACCATCGGTGTGAAACCCGCCTCACGGGCCGTGTCCATCGCGGCGGTGAGAATGGCGAGTTCGAGGCGCGCGCCGATTCCCGTGAGGAAGTAGAACCGGGCGCCGCTTACCTTGGCGCCGCGCTCCATATCGATTGCTGCCAGCCCCTCCGCGATTTCGAGGTGGTCGCGCACCGCAACCCCATCACCCGCGAAGTCGCGAGGCGTTCCGACTTCGCGGAGTGTCAAAAAGTCCGCTTCCCCGCCGGACGGGACTCCCGGAGCGACGATGTTCGACAGCGCACGAGACGACTCGACTGCGCGCTCCGCCGCTGCGTTCGCCGTCGACTCGAGTGCCTTCACTTGGGCGGCCAGCGCCTTGGCCTGATCGAGCGCGACAGCTTTGTCGTCGCCCTTGGCTTGCGCGACCGTCTTGCCGAGCAGTTTCTGCTCCGCGCGCTTCGCCTCGAACTCTGTCAAGGCAGCGCGATGCTCCGAATCGGCAGCGAGCGCCAAGTCCACGACGCTCTCGTCTTCGCCCCGGGATCGCTGGCTCTCACGTACGAGATCCGGCTCCGAGCGCAAGACTTTTAGGTCGATCATGGTGCCACTCTAGCCGCGCCAACGTAGGCTCGAACCATGGTCTGGGACATCCTTGGCGTCGCGGCGTTCGTCCTCGCGTCAACTACGGTCTGGATGGTAGCCAGCACCATTCGACAATTGGGAAAACGTGAGCCATCCGCCGTCCCTCCGCTACTGCGCCGCGCACTGCTCATCCGAGAGATTCCCGCGGAGACTCTTGCCGCCTTCGCGAAGGAACGACCAGGCTCCGAGCGATTCGCCTTCATTGCGAACCCCACCAAAGCTGGCGTTGCCGAAGTCAGGGAGGCAGCGTATCGCGCGTGCTCGATGCGCTACCTTCCTGAGCCCGTTTGGCTCTACACAACTCCACACGATTCTGGAACCGCATTGGCCCGCGAGGCCGTCGAGGCCGGGGCTGACGTCCTGGTCGCAGTTGGCGGCGACGGCACAGTTCGGGCGGTGGGGGAGGCAGCAATCGGAAAGGGGGTTCCACTAGGGATCATTCCGACCGGTACGGGGAACCTGCTCGCGCTCAATCTTGACATCCCCTCAAATGACATTCCCGCCGCCATTCGCGCCGCGATCGACGGCATGGACTCGAAGGTCGACGTGGGATGGCTTTCGGTCGGCAACGAGGAGGGCGAAGAGGAAGACCATCTCTTTCTGGTGTTCGCGGGCATCGGCATTGACGCGGAAATGGTCGCCGGCGCTGACGACAAACTTAAATCTCGCCTGGGATGGGGTGCATACTTCTTCGCCGCGTTGCCATTTATGGGCGCCAAGCGGATGCGCGCGAGCGTCAGTGTGGATGATTCTGACCCGGTAATTGGGCAGATGCGGAGCGTGCTCGCCGCCAACTGCGGCCGCTTACCCGGCGGGATGACACTTCTGCCAGATGCCCGCATCAACGATGGGGCTCTCGACTTTGCGACGATCGACTCGCGCGCTGGCATCGCCGGATGGGCGGAACTCTTTGGCGAGGTATGGATGAAGGGAGCTGGCATCAACGCGCCAACTCTGCCTAAGGCCTGGCGCGCAGGTCGTATTGACCACGCGCGCGGCAGCAGTGTGGACATCCGAGTGGAGGCACCGCAGCGGGTTCAAGTCGATGGCGAGGCGCTTGGCCGTGCCAGCCACGTTCGAGCACGGATCGATCCAAGCGTACTTACCGTGCGAACTCTCATCGAACCCAGAACCCGTCGCCGCTAGTGCTGGCCTTCGCGTAGCCCCGACACCCACTGGCGAGCAGAGGCAAAATCGGAGTCTGCTGTTCCGCGGTCAATGGCTGTGGCCTCAGCGCCTCTGTTTGACGGGTATGACCCAAGGAATAGCACGCGCGGGCACGTTCGCCTGAGCCCGATCAGGACTTCGGCGACCCTCTCCTCGGCGACGTGTCCAAGCGCGTCGATCGAGAACGAGTACTCTCCGGGACGGTCGCTGATGGGCCGCGACTCAATCCGGGAGAGGTTGACTCCGCGCGCGGCGAACTGCTCGAGCATCTCCAAGAGAGCACCCGCGCGGTCCGTCGGCAGGTGCACCACCAAGGTCGTCTTGTCGGCGCCGGTGGGGGACGGGACGGCTTCCGGCTTTCCGACGCGAACAAACCTGGTCATCGCGTGGACATTGTCCGCAATGCCTTCGCGCAGGACGCTCAGCCCAAGACGAGCCCCCACCCCCGGGGGCGCCAGCGCAGCCTCGAATCCGACTTGGTCAACCGAGTGGGCCTCATCGGCGAGAATCATGGGCGCTGCGGCATTGGACGTTGCGGGCACGTGCACCGCGTGCGGAAAATTCTCGTTGAGCCACTGGCGGCACTGCGCCCACGCGTGCGAGTGCGTGGAGATGGCCTTGATGTCGGTCTCCACGGTGCCGTCTCGCGCGACCAACTCGAAGGACACGGGAAGAACAATCTCGCCCAGAATGACCAAAGGCGATCCCAGCGCGAGCGTGTCAAGCGTCGCCGTCACGCCTCCTTCAACAGTGTTCTCAATGGCGACGACGGCATAGTCAGCTTCGCCCGACCGGACGGCACCGAGGGCGGAGAGAACGTCGACAACGGGCACCATCTCCGCATCGTCTGCGCTCACCATGCGCTTGAGCGCCTGCTCCGTGAACGTCCCCTCGGGGCCCAAGTAGGCGTAGCGGAGCTTCGTCACTCGTCCTCCTCCAACTTGCGGCGCAAAATGCGCCCGTCCACGGCACTCTGAGTCGCCTCGAATCCACTGCGGATTCGGCGTGCATTGATGGCGACCAACACGTCACGGTACCGACTCGATCGCATGACCGGTGTACGCAGGCCCGCGGCTGGCGGCTTCACTCGAATGTCGCACTCCACTTCGGTTGCGGTGTGGCCCGACAGCAGCACGTCAAGTGTCATCCCCGGGTCGAGTCCCGAGCCACGCGATAGGGGCAACGCCGCCTCAAGTGCTTCTCGTGAGATACACCGGATGCGCGAAAGCGGCTGTGACGGCTTCCAGCCTGACGCGCGCTCGATCGCTTTGCGCGCTAGAGCCGCCGCCATCCCCGGTGAGCGGCCCGTACTCGCCGGATCCGTAAGTGCGATCGCAAGGTCCGTGACACCCGCGACTACAGGCGGCACAAGTGGCGCTGCTCCAACGGCGGAGTTGCCTAGGCCACCGTCGAGAATCAGAAGGTGACGGCCCATTCTGCCTGGCTCGTCGCGCATCCCCGCCACCGAGACTCCTGTCTCCAGTGCCGCGGCGCGTCCCCGGTGATGCGAATGTCTCACCACCACTGCTCCAGCCATGCGCGCAAGTTCTTGGGTGTTGTCTGTTGAGCCGTCATCGATCACCAGCACCAAGTCGACGGCGGGTATCGCGAGCGCGCCACGAACCGTGGCCGAGATCCGCCGGGCCTGGTCCGCCGCGACGATGAGCGCGGCAACTCGCGCTGGCTTGGCGTTCCTTTTGCGCGATGTACGCGCGACACGGCGATCCCCGTCGGCGTCCGTTGACGGGGGCGACGTCTTGCGCTTCGCAACCACCCTCCAAGACTAGCCACGCTGACTGCGTGCTAGACGCAGAATTGCCGGGCCAGGTCTGCGGTGCTCGGGGCGTGTGACAGCGGCACGACTTGGCTGCTCAAGCCCAGGGTGCCAGAGTGGTCGCATGCACGAACGCGCGGGCACGGTCGCTCAAGCCCAGGATCTCATCGACGTGGATGCGCTGATGGGTGCCTATTTCGACCTGATCCCGGACGTCGCGGAGGCGACACAACGCGTGCTCTTCGGAACGAGCGGTCACCGCGGTAGTTCTTTGGACTCCGCCTTCAACGAGGCACACATCGTCGCGACCACGGCTGCGATCGTCGAGTACCGCACTGATGAGGGCATCGACGGGCCGCTATTCATCGGCAAGGACACCCACGCTCTGAGCGGGCCCGCCATGGAAACCGCACTCGAAGTACTTGCGGCAGCAGATGTTGACGTACGCGTGGACGCACGCGACAGATACACGCCGACCCCGGCGGTTTCTCACGCGATATTACTCGCGAACGGCGCGCTCGCACCCGAGGGCCTGCGGACTGCGGGACGTGGCCTGGCCGATGGCATCGTCATCACGCCTTCCCACAATCCGCCGCGCGACGGTGGATTCAAGTACAACCCGCCGCACGGTGGGCCCGCAGATTCAGGCGCGACCACGTGGATCGCCGATCGCGCAAACCAGATTCTCGCGTCCGGGTTCAAAGACGTCCCGCGGGTGCCGTTGACGAAGGCACTTTCCGCGGAGACTACGCGTCCTCACGAATTTCTCCAGGCCTATGTCAATGATCTTCCGAACGTGATCGACCTCGACTCCATTCGCGAGGCGGGCGTGCGCATCGGCGCGGATCCGCTTGGCGGCGCCGCCGTTGACTATTGGGGTGCGATAGGCGAGGAACACAAGCTCGACTTGACCGTGGTGAACTCGGAGGTCGACCCGCAGTGGTCATTCATGACGCTTGATTGGGACGGCAAGATCCGCATGGACTGCTCATCGCCATACGCGATGGCAAGCCTGCGCGAGACCATGCAGCGCGGCGCTCCGTATGACATCGCCACGGGCAACGATCCGGATTCCGACCGGCACGGCATCGTCACTCCCGACGGCGGGCTAATGAACCCCAACCACTTCCTCGCCGCGGCAATCGCCTACCTCTACGGCGGAGCGCGGCCTGATTGGCCAGCCAACGCCGCGATCGGCAAGACGCTGGTGTCCTCCAGTCTGATCGAGCGCGTGGGGGCCGAGCTCGGCCGACGCGTGCTCGAAGTTCCCGTCGGCTTCAAGTGGTTCGTACCGGGCCTGCTGAGCGGAGACGTAGCGTTCGGAGGTGAGGAGTCAGCGGGAGCGAGTTTTTTGCGCCGTGACGGGCGGGTGTGGACAACGGACAAAGACGGAATCATCCTCGCGTTGCTCGCGAGTGAAATCTCCGCCACCACGGGGACGTCGCCCTCTGCGCTCCACGCCAGCCTGATCGGCCGCCTGGGCGAAAGCTGGTACGCCCGAGTCGACGCCGCCGCCACCCCCGCACAGAAGCAGACGCTCAACGCACTGGCACCGGCCCAGGTGGCGGCAACCGAACTCGCGGGCCAGGACGTGACGGCCAAACTGACCGAGGCACCCGGCAACGGCGAAGCAATTGGCGGACTCAAGATCACCACCGCGGACGCCTGGTTCGCCGCGCGACCCTCGGGCACTGAAGATATCTACAAGATCTACGCGGAGTCCTTCGTGAGCGAATCCCACTTGGCTCAGGTTCAGACCGCCGCGCGCGACGTCGTGACTGAGGCGCTGGGATAGGCTCTGGCGCGCAATAGTGATCTATGTCACAGTTGACCGCGTGTTGAAAAAGGCACTTTCCTCGCTGTTCCTCGCGGGCGGCGCTGCCCTCACGCTCTCCGGCATGGCAGTCCCGAACGACGACGACTACCTCGCCGGAATGGACTTCACCCTCGGCCTCGAGGGGTGCGCACCCGAGTACGTCTTCACAGACATGGCGAAGTGCGTGAAGATCCTGGACTACGTCCGCTTCGAGGAGGACGGGTCAGGCTCTCTCACGCGCATCGAAGGTGGACAGAAGGACCTGTGGGACACCGTCGTTTCTGGAGATTCCAGCCTCTCGTCCTTTGGCGATGCAGAGGGCTATTGGGGGCGCTGCATTCAGTACTACCTTGGCCTCGGCTTCGAATCGTCCGAAGTCTTCGTCGATGGGAATTTCGCCGGCGTGACCTCCACGGTGCACTTCGCCAACCCACCAGAGTTGGAGGCGATTCTCGCGGGCCTGGGGCTGGCCGAGGAAGGCGGCCTGGAGTGGGGCCAAACCACTTCCGGACTGTCGTTCGACCTCAACAAGTTCGGGATGGGCTATCCCGACCAGCTACGCGAATTCCACGTGAATATGCCCAGCAAGATCACGAGTACAAGCGGAACCGAGGTCAATCCGTTCACGGTCAGTTGGGATCTCGACAGCGAGTTCTCGACGATGTTCGCCTACAGCGACCTGGCGGCGAGCACCACAACTGAGCCGGGTTCCATCTCAGATTCCGGTTCGTCGCTTGACTCCGGATCCGGCGGCTCGCCGTCGTCCGGCGACGATGGTTGGTTCAGCGAAGGTTTGTGCTGGTGGATCGCAGGTGGCGGAACGCTCGGCGGCTTCTTTCTCTATCTCTGCGACAACGAGCGCAAGGTCAAGGGCTACGAGAGAGATCCTCGCAAGCGCCAATACTGGGCTGAGTTTCGGTTGCACTTCTAGTTTGCGGCGGTCCGCGTGAGGGCGTGCGAGTTCTCCTGGGAATCTTCTGAGTGTTGGCCGCGACCACTTGCGCAGGAACGATGCCGTGCCACGATGGGTATACTGGCAGCGCATCGCGCGCTCGACGAAAGGTAGAGCATGACGAAAAAGACACTGGGCTACATCACGGGGGCCATCGTGCTCGCCTTGACACTCAGCGGCTGCTTCCGCGTAACGCAGGCGTACACGCTGAACGAGGACGGAACTGTAAACGGTGAGATCGTCTACGCGTTCCTCGAGGAATTCGCTGAGGATGGCAATCTTGACGACCTCACAGGTGGAGGAAACCCTGGAGAGGAGTTCGGTAGCGCCGTCGTCACCGACTACAAGCAGGACGGCTATGTCGGCACCCGAATTACGTTCAAGGACGAGCCACTGAGCAGTCTGCCGGACGAAGAGCAGTTTTCCGTCGTTCGCGACGGCGACGATTATGTGGTGACCGGCTCGCTCGGTAGCGAGGACGAGTTCGCATTCGACGGCGTCGAAGCGTGGATTAGTATCACGTTCCCAGGAACGGTTTCCGATCACAACGGCACGCTGAGCGGAAACACCGTGACGTGGAACATCGCCGACGGCCAGTACGACATGTCCGCCACTGGTTCCGCCATCGGCGGCGGCGCTGCAGGCGGAGGCATTCCTAGCTGGGTCTGGATCGCCCTCGCCCTGATTGTGCTTGGTGGCGGTGGCGCGTTCCTCGTGCTCCAGGACCGCAAGTCGAAGAGCGCAGCAGAAGAGTAAGCGCACCGGACGACAGCGGGGCTGGGCCGCACAAGCGGCCCAGCCCCGCTGTCGTCCGCGCTAGAAGCGCGGCACATTTGGTAGCGGTGTCCAGTACGTTCACGCCTGTGGGCGCAGGGTGAGATCATGAGCTGGTGTTGGATATCTATTTCAAACTCTTAAGAAAGCCCGGCGCCAAAGCATTTGCCTCCGCCGGGCTTCTGTCGCGGCTGCCTATTTCGATGTTCAACATCAGCTTGATCTTGATGGTTCAGATCCAGTACAACTCTTACGAAATGGCCGGGCGCGTCGCGGCCATCAGCACCGTGGCCTGGGCTCTTCAAACGGTCCCCACCGCCCGATGGTCCGACCGAGTGGGCCAGCGCGCAGCGATGTGGCCGTTGACCATCGTTCATCTGCTCGGAGTCAGCCTCGCCATCACCACGGCGATGAATCATGGGTCCGAGGCGTGGTTGGTTCTCGGCGCTGTTCTGGCGGCGTTTTCCGGGCCGCTAGGTTCGCTCACGCGCGCTCGATGGTCGTACATTCTCAAGTCCGACAAGGACATTCACACGGCCTTCTCGCTCGAGGGGGCACTGGACGAAGTGCTGTTCATCGCCGGGCCCGCGCTTGCGACCATCCTCGCCACCGTGGTCTACGCCCCACTCGGTTTAGTGGTCTCGTCCGCCGGAATGCTTATCGGGATGACGATCCTGCTCCCCCAGCGCAGTACGGAGCCACCTGCGCGCCGCGATACCGGTGGCACGGGACTTGGGTGGAGGATTCCGCCCGTGGTGTGGGCCGTTGCCCTCGTCGCCGCCGCGCTGGGTCTCATGTTCGGCGCAATCGACATATCGACCATCGCGTTTGCCGAGGAGCTTGGCGCCAAGGACAAGGCCGGACTGGTCTTGGGCGTACTCGCACTCGGCTCGTTTTTTGGCGGGCTCGTCTACGGATCCCGTGAATGGAAAACGCCGCTGCGTTTGAGGCTCGTCATTGGCTCGACCCTTGTCGCCGTTGGCTTCTCGACCATGACGAGCATGCCCAACCTGGTGTTGTTCTCGGTGGTCGGATTCTTCGCCGGAGCTGTGATCGCCCCGACCATCACGTCAACGGACAACATCATCCAGCGCGCGGTGAAGTCCGACCAGTTGACTGAGGGTATGGCGTGGTTGCGAATCGGCATCGGGACAGGCGTCGCGGCCGGAGCCTGGGCCGCAGGGTACCTAATTGAATCCACGAACGCCCGTGCAGGACTGACGCTCGCCGGGGGCGCTGCCATTCTCGTGGCCGTCGTCGCCTTCGCGATATTTCCCATTCTCCGGACCGGAATACGCGACGATGTCCACGAAGGGGCCGACGCGCCCAATTAGTTGTCCTCGCGCTCGAGCGCCGCCCGGAGTACTTTGGGGTAATACCACCACAAAGGAGATAACGATGTCTCGAACTCTCAGGCTCGTGGCTGTTGCGGCCGTCGCAGCTCTGGCCCTTACAGGATGCCTTCGCCAGGACGCCACCTACGTCCTTCAAGAGGACAACACGGTCGACGGAACTATTATTCTGGCGTCCACGCAAGTGAAGATCGACGAAACTGGAGTGGCGGACTACACCGAGTTAGGGCTCGATATCGCGAACATCGCAGCCCAGTTCAGCGGTGGCACAACCTCTGACCTTGGCGAGGCGGGCTGGGACGGCGGCAGGCTCACGCTGGCGAACGAGCCTCTCGCGAGTTTCGCTGGCGTGGCAGATGAGGCGTGGGAGTTGCAGATTGAGCGTGTCGGCGGCGACCAGTTCATAGTTAACGGCGTCGACCCTGATGACCTTGACGAGACCACAATGAATCTCGCTCGCGACGAGGGCGGACAGGCGATTCTCAAGGTCACGTTCCCTGGTCCCGTGCTTGAATCGAACGGTTCCGTGAGCGGCAACACCGTCACGTGGAACATGCTCACCGAAACCGACGCTCCATACGCGCGAGGTATGGCTGTTCCACCGGCCCCCGAGCCGGAGCCGGAGCCCGAGCCGGAGCCGGAGCCGGAGCCGGAGCCCGAGCCGGAACCCGAGCCCGTCGCGTCAGTCACTCCATCCCCCGAACCGTCAGCAACACCCGTTGAAGACACTGAGCCCGCGGCTGACGGCGCTGACTCCGGCTCAATTCCCGCGTGGATCTGGGTGGTTCTTGGAGTCCTCGGAGTCGCTCTCGCGGGCCTAATCGGCTTCTTGGTCGCAAACCGAGGCAAGAACACTCCGGCGCCAGCACCCGAAGCGCCAGCCAAGCCGAAGGCCAAGCCGAAGGCCAAGGCGAAGGCGAAGGCAGCCGACGCTGACGAGCCGACGGAGGACGCCGACGAATAGCAGTTGGTTCACAGCGAGAGGGGCGTCCGCCAACCGGACGCCCCTCTCGTGTTTCCGGGCTCGGGGACCGCGATCCACGACAAATAGTGCGGGACACGCGCCATGGCGATTGCCCGCAGTGCCGCGGCGAGTTCGGCGCCAGTGAGACGTTCTTCCGTTCCGAGCGTGAAATCCGCGTCGTCACCCGCCGACCCAAGCTTTGGACCTCGGCCGCCACGTGTCCTACGGTAGAAGAGTTCTCGCGCAACTGCATTCATACCCCTACCGGTATAGGCCGTAAGTCCCCTCTCAGGTCCCGGCGACGGCCATAGATTCGCACTAAGGGCCGGCGCCAGGTGCCGCCGTCACTCTTGTTCGGGTCGAAGCAGTTGAATCGCTTCGGCGTTGCCGGTCTTGCCAGTACCGATGACCGGTACCGCGCTGGTCCCACGGCGTGGGTTGTAGTTCCTTCTCCGACCCACGCCGTCCGGCAAGGCGAATCCCAACGCCGGGATCCAGACCCACGGGACGAAAGTCCCTCAGCGGGCATGCTCAATATACATACCCTGGAGGGTATCAGGGTGACACTGGCAAAGGAGTTCATCATGAGGAATCTAGTGGTCCTCGGCGCAGGAACAGCGGGCACCATCGCCGTCAACAAGTTGCGCAAGAAGCTGCCCCGTAGCGAGTGGTCAATCACAGTTGTTGACCCCAGCGCCACCCACTATTACCAGCCCGGGTACCTCTTCCTTCCATTCGGAACATATGAAGAGAAGCAGCTCAAGAAGGCAACCAAGCGCTTCATCCCCAAAGGTGTCGAACTGGTCCACGCCGCGGTCGACCTAGTGCAGGCCGAAAGCAACCAGGTGGTGCTCGACAACGGCGATGTTCTCGCCTACGACTACCTAGTGATTGCCACTGGAACGAGTCCTCGCCCCGACCAGACTCCCGGCATGGACGGGAAACTCTGGCACGAAAGCATCCAGTCTTTCTACACGTACGACGACGCCGTTGCCCTTCGCGACAAGCTTGCCGGGTTCAAGGGCGGCCGGGTCGTGGTGCACGTAACCGAGATGCCGATCAAGTGCCCTGTCGCACCGCTCGAGTTTGTGTTCCTCGCGGACGACTACTTCACCAAGAGAGGTATGCGCGGCCAGGTCGAGCTCACATATGTGACTCCGCTGCCCGGCGCATTTACCAAGCCTGTGGCCGCGGCCGCTCTCGGCGACATGCTCGGCGATCGCAAAATCGCCCTCGAGTCTGACTACATGATCGAGGGCATAGACGAGGGCAGGAAATCGCTCGTCTCGTACGACGAACGCGAGGTTCCGTTCGACCTGCTTGTCACCATCCCGCTCAACATGGGAGCGGACTTTCTGGCCAAGTCGGGACTAGGCGACGACCTCAACTACGTGCCAGTCGACAAGCACACTCTGCTCTCCACCAAGCACGACAACATCTTCGCGATCGGCGACGCCAACAACATCCCCACCTCGAAGGCGGGGGCCGTCGCGCACTTCCAGCTTGACCTTTTCCCCGACAACTTTGTGGATCACGTCAACGGGCGCGCTATGACCGAAGGTTTCGACGGCCACGCAACCTGCTTCATCGAGTCTGGTGACCGCAAGGGAATGCTCATCGACTTCAACTACGAGACCGAGCCCCTTCCTGGGAGCTTTCCCATTGCTGGCATCGGCCCCATGAAGTTGCTCAAGGAGACGTGGTTAAACCACGTGGGCAAGCTCGCCTTCCGGTTCGCGTATTGGGCGCTGTTGCTCCCAGGGCGCTACATCCCTATGTCTCCACACATGTCCATGAAGGGCAAGCGGCAACCCACACGGGCAAAGTCCAAAGAATCCACCCCGGCCTGAGAAAGGACACATCATGGCCACGACAACACTCAAGGGCCGCGAGGTCCACGTAGACGATGAGGGGTTCCTCACCGAGTACGACGAATGGGACGACGAGCTGGGCGCTGAACTCGCCTCACAGATCGGCATCGAGTTGAACGAGCAGGCGTGGGACCTAATTCACTTCCTGCGCGACGACTACAAGGCCCAGGGTGCGACCGCCACCACACGTCGCGTCAACACCGTTGGCGGCTTCCCCGTCAAGCTCCAGTTTGAACTGTTCCCCAAGAAGCCCGCCAAGAAGATGGCGTACGTCGCAGGACTGCCCAAGCCAGCCGGCTGCGTCTGAGCCACGAGAGGAAACCATGGCAACTGCAACAGCAAGCAAGCCGAAGACCAAGACGATTGTCCCTGACTTCGGAGACGACGGGGGCGACCGCAAACTCGTTCTCATCTGCTCCAAGGGCAACTTGGACATGGCGTACCCGGGCCTGGTGCTCGGTAACGCCGCACTGGTCGAGGGCATCGACGTCGAGATCTTCTTCACCTTCTGGGGCTTCGACCTCATTCACAAGAAGAGGCAGCACAACCTCAAGTTCACGCCCGTGGGCAACACCGCGATGCATCTCCCTGTGGGAGACATCCGCTTCCCTCAATGGATGGCGGGTTGGCCGGGCATGCAGCCCATGGCAACCAAGATGATGGAGAAGTCTATTTCGGACCTAGGTATCCCGCCCGTCCCAGACTTCCTCGATCAGATCACGGCCGCAGGTGGACGATTGTGGGGCTGCCAGATGAGTGCCGACATGCAGGGGCTTGGCATGAACGACCTGCGCGATGACGTCGAAGACATCATCACGGCGGCCGACTTCATGGATCTGTCAGTAGACGCGCAGACGCTGTTCATCTAGCGCAACTTTCTAGCGAGGGGCCCGGCGCGCAGGAGCCGGGCCTTTTTGCTTGCCCGGCGCGCTTTCGTCACCCGCCCACGTAGCGGTTACGCACCCGCGCGGCTCAATCTACGCGAGGGGAGAGACAACCAAGTGAGCGCGACCGCGGATGAGGCTACTATCGCGAGGCCCGCGACGGAGAAAATTTCCGCTCCGAGTATCGGCGCTTCGAGGCCGTGCGCGACAAGAAGACCAGCGCCGGTCGATCCTGCAAGCAGGACTGGGATCCTGACACCCTTGGCGGTGGCGTAGCGCAGGACTGCTCCGACGCCGCCAATCGCGAGCATGCTCGTGCCCACCACCGCCGCGGTGCTGAGGGCTTCATGAGGGTCATGCATGGTTGCTCCTTAGGTTGTGATCCGTTTACGAAAGCACTGTCGCGGGCGCCGAGAAGGCCAGGGAATTGATGCAGGCGAGCTGGCTCATCGTGTAATCGCGCAAGTTGATGAGTTGCACCGCGTTGATGCGCTCGCACACCCAATCCCAATGCAGCGACACCCAGTCGCCGGGCGCGGGCATCCCGGCCAGACTGTGTCCACCCATTCCCAGCACTGCCTTCTCCAACTTTGCAGGTCCCACGGTCAACTGACGTCCGTCCCACGCGAGCGGACGCGAACGCACCAGCGCACGGTCGCCCATGATCTCGATCACTTGTCCCCAGCGAATCCGGCATTGATCAAGTACCTTGAGGGGCTCTGCCCGTCCACCCTCGCGCAGCAATCCAAGCCAGGGATAGACGCCAAAAACGTGAAACGAGTGATGTGGCACCGCACCCGCAGGCACCGCCTCGATCAGCCTTTTCCAGGCTGGCCCCGCGCGCCGCTTGAAGCGATCCTCCATGGAGTTACCCATCAACGTGGCGCCCACTCGATCGAGTAACCCATTGCCGATCCAGTAGGCCTCAACCACCCGGTCGTCCAGTGGGTCCGCAATGCCGTTCGCGCCCGCGATGAGCTCCAAATAGGGCCATGCGCCCTCGAAGCCTTGAGCTAGGCATCGCAGCTCGTGATCCGCCTCTCCAGCGGACACCTGCTCGAGGATCTGCTGCGGGTGATCCGGCCCGCAATACCCGAGCGCGTTCGGAGGGTACGCGTACCGGCTGAACCTGAGTACGTCGGTGGTCATCGCGCACCCCTAGGCGGGCGTCCGTTGTACGGGAGACAGCGCGACGGGAGGGCGAAGTCCGTTCCAAACCAGGAGTGCGCCAGCCACAAATATGAGGGAGTAAGACGGCAACTGGGCCGCCACATCGGCTCCCTTGAAAACGCCATTGAGGGCTGCGGTAATGAGCACCCCAACCACAAGGACGGCCGTCACATCAACGGCCTGCGCACTCGCGAGCGCGTGGTGCCATGTCATGACGTAGCCCGCGAGCAGGAGGCCGGTCAGCAGCACCCACCCCCACTGCGCCAATGTTGACGGAACGACGGAGCCAAGCGCACCCTGCGCAGCCGACCATGCCAGCAGCACCACGGCACCGCCTCCCATGCGGGCTATCGACAGAGTCCAAGGCGTGAGGGTCTTCAACAGGCGCTTGGCCACGATTACCTCGACTGACCACAACAGCGTCGCGCCCAAGATCATCAACACACCGGTGTCGATGGCGAGCGCCGCAAGGTTGCCCACGCCGCCAGCGAGCCCAATCTGCGCAGCGACAATTGACCCGATGGCCAAGAAATGGGGCCACTTGAGTTTTTCCCGAAGCAACACCACAGCGAGCAGAGCCACCCAGATCACCAGGCTCTTGTGGACCACCGCAGCCTGGGTGGATGACGCCCGCGCGAGTCCTTCGAAGAACAGCACGAATGGCACCGCGCCGCCGATCACCGCAACAGAACTCACTCCAATCCACTGGCGGGCGCCTGACGGTTTGGTCAGCCGTGTGCCTGCGCGATACGTGGCCGCGACGATCAGGATCAAAGCCAGCGCCGCCACAGCATTCTTCGCCGTGGTGTAGCTAGCAGGGCTCCCGAAGGCCCGAACTCCGTTTCCGTTGAGGAAGATCGCGAACCCGCTGATGCAGGCCGTGGCAAGCGCCAACATTATGCCTTTTCTCCTGGTACCGGTCATTGTGCTTCCTCCTCGCAAGGGGTTTGAGTACTGCGGATGTCTAACGCGTCCTTGGCTTCTTCCGGTGTGAGCTTCCCGATCGCGAAGCCTGCATGCACCACTAGCCAGTCGCCAACCTTGACCGTTGGGGTCGCGGCGTCGCCCGGCAGCGTCATGAGTTGGACAACCTGGTCCCGGTACGTGCCGCGAACGAACACGGACCCGTCGGCGCTGACCTCGCGGACCTCGCACACCTCGCCCAAGCACATTAGGCGTCGCTCCCGACGGACGCGCCCGCCAGCGCCTGAAGCACGCGTTCCACGGCCCCCGAAACCGCCGACTCAACACGCGGCGTCATGGGACTTCCGTGCTCGAAACTCTTCGCTTCGACGCCTACAAGCACCACCCGGTGGGGCAGGCAATCCAGAGAGCGAGATAGTTCAACCGCAGCCGCGAGCCCGAACGCGTGCGTCCCGCCCCGGCCCGTCTTCCCCCATGACGATTCGGGGAGCGGCGGGCGGCCCTTGCCGACTTCCGTCACCACGAGCGCTCCGGGTCGCCGAGACGACATAATCGCGTCGATCACCACCGCGAATCGCGTCCCGTCCCACAGGTGGACTAGGGCAGTCGGGTCTTCGTTGGTGACCACTTCGACGTCTACAAGTTTGAGCCGCGCTATGGCGGCGGCAACAGTGGAGCCGATGGCGTCGTCGCCGCGACCGGGGCTGCCGAGCCCAACGACTATGGGCCCGCGCGCGCGCCCAAGGCCCGCCGCCGCGCGGCGCCCGGCACCCTCGTCGGCAATCACGATCGCTCAACCCTGAGGTCGAGGAAGTGCGTCGCGCAAGAAATGCACGGGTCGTAGTTGCGGATTGCCTGCTCGCACCGGTGGGTGAGCGCATGGTCGTCCATGTCGACCCACTGCTGCGCGGCCTTGAGCATGTCTGCTTCGATGCTCGGCTGGTTCTGCGACGTGGGTGGCACAATTTGCGCGTCTGTGATGATGCCGTCAGCATCTGTGACGTAGCGGTGGAAGATTGTTCCGCGCGGCGCCTCGGACGCCCCAATGCCCTCGCCGGCCTTGCCTTCGACGGGCACGAAGGCCGCGGGTCCGTCGGACCACTCGTCAATAATGCGCAGCGACTCTTCGAATGCATACATCAGTTCGAGCGAACGCACGATGATCGACTTGAACTGGTTGCGGCACGTGGTGTCCAGACCAGCGGCGGCCGCGGCCTCCTTGACCGTGTCGCTCAGCTGGTCGTAATTGAGGCAGTAGCGCGCGAGCGGACCGACCATGTACATCTTGCCGTCGAACTTCGCGTGCAGAGCGTTCGAGTGCTCCACGTGGAATTCCTTGATGTGCTCGGGGAACTCGTGCACGGGGAATCTCGTCCCGGAGGACGACACCACTTCGGTACCGCGCTCGATCGCGTAGTAGTCCGGGTGGCGCAGCGCGACGTACTCGTAGTCCTGCTCCATGTCTGGAAAGTCAAACGTCGAGACCAACTGCACCGTCGCGAGCGCGTCGACAAGCCCTTCTTCAAGCGCCGGTCGCAGCGCGAGCATCTCCGCCTTGGTTGGCATCCGGTAAAAGCCGCCCACGCGCACGTTCACTGGGTGTATAGCGCGTCCACCGGTGAGTTCCATGAGGTCGTTGCCAGCCTTCTTAAGCCGCAGGCCGCGCTTGACCACGTCAGGGTGGTCGCCAGCGAGTTCGATAGCCGATTCCGCTCCGAGGAAGTCTGGAGCGTGGAGCAGGTAGATGTGGAGCGCGTGACTCTCGATCCATTCGCCGCAATACAGCAGCCGCCGCATCGCCTGGATCGCGGGCGTGGTCACGGCGCCTCCGATCATTTCGATCGCCTCCGTGGACGCGCTTTGATACGCAACCGGGCAGATGCCACAGATACGCGCCGTGATGTCCGGCGGCTCCGTGTACTTCCTGCCCCGCAAGAAGGCCTCGTAGAACCGCGGCGGCTCGAAAATGTTTAGTTTGACGGACTGCACCACCTTGTCCTTGATCTCGATGTGCATGCCGCCCTCGCCCTCGACGCGTGCGAGCATGCCCACGTTGAGGACCTGTCCACCGTCTTTGAGTGTGTGCGTCATGATGCTGCCCCCTTCGCGTCGGCGGGCTGGCTGGCGGCGACGCGCCCAGATCCCGCGGCGGCTCTCGCCTCGCTCTCGGCTCGGAACGGCGTCGCCTCAGCGTTGAACGTTCGGTACACCCGCGCCACGTCGTCGTCGCTCATCCCCAGCTCGACCAACTGGTTCGCGAGCGAGGGCGTGTTCGGGGTGTCCTGCGGGCCGAAGCAGCCGTAGCACCCGCGAGCAAACGACGGACACAGCGCGCCACAACCGGCCTGCGTCACAGGGCCTAGGCACGGCGTGCCTGTCGCGACCGCGACACACACGTTGCCCTTTTTCTTGCACTCGACGCAGACCGAGTACGTAGGGATGCGCGGCTTGCGGCCTTGCAGGTAACTGGCGAGAACCTCCAGAAGCTGCCGCTTATCCACGGGGCAGCCGCGCAGCTCGTAGTCCACGTTGATGTGCTCACTGATGGCCGACGACCGCTCGAGCGTCGACAGGTACTCGGGGTGGGCGTAGACCACCGATCGGTATTCCTCAACATCTGCCCAGTTGCGCAGCGCCTGAATGCCGCCTGCCGTCGCACAGGCGCCAATGGTGACCACCACCCCGGAGGCCTCGCGGATCTCGTGAATCCGCTCGGCGTCCTCCGGAGTGGTGACAGATCCTTCGACGAGCGACACGTCGTACGGCCCCGGCACCACGGCGCGCGTGGCCTCGGGGAAGTAGGCGATATTGACCGCTCCCGCGACGTCGAGGAGCTCGTCCTCACAGTTCAGCAAAGTCAGTTGGCAGCCGTCGCAGCTGGCGAACTTCCAGACTGCGAGCTTGGGCTTGTCCTTGGTCGTCATCACAACTCCCGTAGCTTCATGAGCGACTCGAGTCGCTCGTAAGTCAGGACCGGACCATCCACGCAAGCAAAGAGCTCGCGAAGCTGGCAGTGCCCACACAGCCCGATGCCGCACTTCATGTTG
Organism: Demequinaceae bacterium; assembly: GCA_965250005.1. Lineage (GTDB taxonomy): Bacteria > Actinomycetota > Actinomycetes > Actinomycetales > Demequinaceae > WTKG01. The sequence goes on along the minus strand of OZ252279.1, from coordinate 1,525,849 downwards.
CGCTCAAGCGACAGCCGGATCTCGCTGGCGGGCACGCCGCGATCGGCAAGTCCCGTCGCCGACGCTCGCATCATCACCTCAGGGCCGCACACCAGCGCGAGCGTATTCGTGGGATCAAACTCAGCCCGCTTGATCAGTTGCGTCACGAACCCCACTCGACCGCGCCAATCGTACGGGCCGTTGTCCACCGTCACCTCGACGTCCACACCGCGCAAGCCTTCCCACTTGCGGAGCTCGTCGCCGTAGAGGATGTCCGCGGGCGTGCGAGCTCCGTAGAGCAGCACGACGTTGTTGTAAGCGTCGCGGTCCGCGAGCACTTCCAGAATTGCGGGGCGCAGGGGCGCGAGACCGATCCCCCCGGTGATGATGACCACGTCGCGGCCCTTGCTGTCCGTCACATCCCAGCTGGTGCCGAACGGGCCACGGACGCCCATGACCAATCCGGGCTCAGCGCGCACGAGCGCAGACGTGACTCCGCCCACGTCGCGGATGGTGTGAACCAGCGGGCCAGCACCAGCCTCGCCGCTTCCCACGGGGTCGCCGCTGATGGATATGGGCACCTCGCCCACGCCGAATGCCTGAAGCATGGTGAACTGCCCCGCAGCGAACTCGAGCGGCCCGCCGTCCATTGGTTCCAGTTCGAGTGTGTGAGTGTCGTGCGTGTCCTTGCGGTTGCTGAGCAGCCGGAACCGGCGCGGAACCATAGGACCGTCGTTCGTGGCGAGGCCCGCCGCATCAGTCACGTCCGTGGTCATTCCTTCTCCTTGTCGCCGTAGAGGTCTAGCAGCCTCAGCCGCGCTGCCTCGAGCCGGTCGTACATGACCATCGCGACGCGCTGCATGAGGACGTAGCCCACCGACGGGTCGGCCTCGCACTTGTCGCGCAGGCACTGGCCGTCGAACGCGACCGCACTCGTCTCAGCGGACGCGATTGCGTCAAAAAGCCAGCGGTAGGGCGGTACCAGCCATGTCCAGCCCACAACGCCGCCGCCCTCGACGGTGTCGAGGATCCCCCCTCCGGCTGGGTCGTGGACCTGAATCGCCACGCGCCCTTTGCGCACCACGTAGAACGTGTCGGCGGGGTCACCCTCTTTAAAGACGATCTCCCCAGGCTTGAAGTGCACATTGGTCGCGCATCCCGCGAGGAACTCGAGCAGCGACGCATCCATTCCTTCAAAGAACGGGTGCTCGGGGAGGTAGTCCTTGATCTCAGTGATGTTCTGCATAGCGCGGTCCCCTACTTGCTTCCTTGCGCGGCCGGTACGGTATCCGGAGTCGCGCTGCGCATGGCTGCGGCCTCGGCGGTGATGTCGATTGCGGCGGGGCACCAGGTGATGCAGCGGCCGCAACCCACGCAGCCACTTATCCCGAACTGGTCCTCCCAAGCCGCCAACTTGTGGGTCATCCACTGGCGATAGCGCGACTGCACACTCGGCCGAACACTGCCGCCGTGGATGTACGAGAAATCCTCGGAGAAGCACGAATCCCAGACACGGTGCCGCTCAGTCTTGTCACCTGACAAATCAGTGATGTCCTCGACAGAGGTGCAGAAGCAGGTGGGACAGACCAGGGTGCAGTTGGTGCACGCGAGGCACCGTGATGCGATCTCTTCCCAACGGGAACTCTCGGCGCTGTCATATAGCAGCTCCTTGAGCCCGTCCGTTTCGAGCTCGCGGCCCATGTGCTTCGCAGCGTTGGCGCTCACCGCGTCGGCCGCTCTGGACTGCGCGGCAGTGGCGACCGCGGCGCTGACTGCGTCAAGAACATCCGCTCCCCGATCGCTTCCCACATCAACCACGAACGTGTGCGCGTCGCCGTCGATCACCTCGGTCAGGTTGAGGTCGAAGCCTTCCTTTGCACGCGGTCCGCTACCCATGGACGCGCAAAAGCACGTACCGGCCGGTGTCCCGCAAGTAGCGCCAACGATGAACGCCTCGGCGCGGCGCGCCTGATAATTGGAGTCCGCCACTGCGCGCTTCGTTAACACCGTGTCCTGGATGAGCATCGCTGATATGTCGCAGCCGCGCATGCCTATCAGCGCGTACGGCGGTCCGACGGCCTGGATTTGCTTGGCGGTGGCCGCATCGATCTCAACCGCGCCGTCGTCCCGCGTGCCCTTGAAGAGCAGCTCGTTCGCGGGGAAGAGAATCGGCTTCATTGACTGAGCGCCCGCGGCGAACCCGAAAAAGGCTCCGTCGTCGCGCTCGGTCAACCGGTAGTGGGACGAGTTCTGCTCGTCGCCGACTCCATGCGGAAGGTCAGCCGTCGACGTGATAGGTGCGTTGATGATCGCGCCGTCGCGGACGGTTGGGCCCACGACTGAATAGCCGCGCGACCGCAATTCCGTAACGAGGGCGTCAAGCCCTGCAACGTCGATAATCCTAGTCCCCTGGCCCATTGCGCCTCCTGTGACGCCTCCCATTTACACGCTAGGACGTCACTGTGGATTCGCGGCAGGACCAAGGTCACAAGCAACAGGGTCATTCTCAACATGGTGCAGAGCCTGCGAATGCGTTCTCGAATGAGGGGCTCCCATCCGCGCCAACCGTCGGGTCCTCAAAATCTATGCCGTTGTCGCGCATACACTACGCGAACGCAAGCGCCGACTGCTCGGCCGTCAGCTCAACTCCGGCGCCAGCCTGGGCGCCCGAATCCTTCAGAGACGCGATGCCGTCGTCTGCCGCGGCGCTGGAGCTCCAGCGGGAGAGAACGAGTACGGCCGTGGCGGCGCGGCCCGCAAACTTGGATTCGGTGGGAGTCATGGCTTGTCCTGAGCGCAGGCGCACGTTTGGCGTCTCCAAAACCGAACATATTGTGCGCGTTGTTTGGAGAACGTAAGGACAAACGGCCGATAACGGCGAGACATCCCTCACTCGGATACGGGAAATGTGGCCGTTTTCACTCGTCAAAACCTGCCGCTCGTGCTCCTGCCCCGGTACGTTGGCGGAATGGACAGCGCACTGCAAGAGCACGCTCTTGACGGCGAAAATATAAAGGCCAGGGTCGTCCGCGTGGGCGACACCGTGCGTCGTGGTGCCTCCGACTGGTCGCCCACGATTCGCCGCCTGCTCACTCACATGCGGGACGCCGGCGTGGACTGGGTGCCTCGCTTTCACGGCTTCGACGACGTCGGTCGCGAGATCCTCGATTTCATCGAAGGCGAGGTCGCGCACGGCCAGCCGGAGTGGCTGCGCACCGATCAGATTCTGGAGGATGTTGCGCGAGCCCAACGCCAGTGGCACGACGCGACGGTCGATTTTGAGCACTCGCGCAAGGACCCGTGGTTCTTGCCCGGCCGGTTGCCACACGAGGTCATCGCCCACAACGACTTCGCCGAGTACAACCACGTCTTCCGGTATGGCAGGTTCGTTGGCGCAATCGACTTTGACGTTTGCTACCCCGCTTCGCGGCTCTGGGACATGGCATTTACCGCGTACCGGTACGTTCCACTCCTCCCGGCGCCGGGGACCGCGATCGACGACGGCGCGGGTGCGGACCGCTCGCCGTTTGACATGGGGACTATGCGCGTACGGCTCGAGGCGTTCCTCAAGGCGTACGGCGCCGTCGGCCGCGGTGGAATCGCTGGCGACGACGAACCGAAACTCTATGCGCCGTTTGAACTTCTCACCCTGCTCCCATCCCGGCTGGACGAGTTGGCGGACCGGTGTTCTATGCAAACAGACGAGGACATGCGCCGCAACGGCCACATGTATCGAGCGCACGCCCGGTGGGTGGAGTCCGGCACCTTCGATGCGTTCTAGCGGAGCCCCTTCGCTCGGTTAGTCTGCGTGATGAGCGCACGCATCGCCATCGTGACGACCGTCGAACTTCCCGTTCCCGACGCCGACGAAAAGGTTGGAGCTACCGAGGCGACTGCAGAGCAGCGACGCTTAGCCGACAACCTCCTGGCTGACATGACGGCGCTCGCCTACGCGCGCGCGTGTGCGGTTCCCGGCCCGGACGGACCCCTGCTGCTCGAGCTCGAGGTGACTGAGTCGAGCCTGTTCCTAGGTCTCGATGTTGACGCTCCCGAGCGCGTGACCGCGGCGTTCCGAGCCCTCCTAGTCTAGTTGGGCAGGAGCCTCGCGACGGGCGGCGGCGGGAACGCATCTCCCAGCATCGAGAGCCTTCGCAGTGTCGCGCGATGCACGGGCGCGGAGCGGAGCGCGAGCCTCGCCACCGGTAGCGTGGCGGTGCGAAGCCAGCCCGGAGCGTAGAACTCGCCAATAGCCGTGGTCTCCGCGCGCCGTGACGCCAGCCGCGCGCTCCGCACCCGCTCCGTTCCGTAGGCGTCCAATGTCGCCAGGGCGTTTCGCGGATCCCCGGAGGTCTCGGCGGCCAACGCTGCCGCGACCGCCCATACTGCCCACTCGGCGTCGACAAATCCCAAGTTGAGGCCCTGCCCTCCCGACGGCGACAGCACGTGGCCCGCATCTCCGGCGAGCAGGATCCGCCCAACGCGCATGCTCTTCGCGGTGTGGTTGGCAAGCGGCGTCACGCTCTGCCACGTCACCTTGTGTGTGGCCCCGACGAAGAGGACTTGCGCGCGGGCACGAACGTGTTCCTCGGCTTCAACAGCGCTTCCAGCAACGTCGCCCGGAATCGAGGCGATGACACGCCACAGGTCTCTTCCAATGCGGAATGCTGCGGAAAGACCGTTTTCGTGAGGGTCATATCGCACGGGGGCGAGCTCCGTGTTGGCGCACCGGACGTCCGCAGTCGCGATCCACGTGCTCCGGTGATGCCCCACCAACTCGATATCGAGGAGGTCGCGCACGAGCGACCGCGCCCCGTCGGCCGCAACCACGTACCTCGCCATGTGCGTCCCGCCGCCACGCTCCGCGTCCACCTCGACGTCCACTCCAATGAATGTCTCCGCGAGGCCCGTTACGCAGCCGGTAACCACGGAGATACCACTCTGTGCTGCGACAAGTTCGAGCAACGCTTGCTCGATGCGATCTTGGGATACCGAGAGAATCGTCGGACGGGTGGTCTCGGACGACAGCAGTCCGAAGTCAGCGGATATCAGCGTGCGGCCGGATCGAACGTCGAACAGTTTGACAACGGGTCTAAGGACTCCCATTGCGACCACAGCGTCGCCGGCGCCGCAGCGATCCAGTGACTCCAGGGCCCGCGGCCATAAGAGCGACGCGCGCGACCCCTTCGGGAATCCCGGTGTTGGGTCGACCAAAGTCACGCCAAGGCCCTCGCGGGCCAGCCCGAGCGCGGTCACCATGCCTACGGGTCCGGCGCCAACAACAAGAACGTCGGTAATTGAGGTGGGCGAGGACACCCCCCGAGACTAACCCGCAGGAAGAATATTGGTGCGGGATCCCGGCCGTGGGAAGCGTCAGGTACCCACGTTCGTTACCTAGATATGGAGCAACCGAACAAGGTGACCAAGGTGACTGGGTTCGTCGGCGTTTACGACGCCGACGGAGGCGTAAGAGGCGAGGTTTCGTACGTGGTGGGCAAGATGCTCGGCACCGCGCATTGTGCACTCTGCGACGTGACGCACGCCGGCGTCGCGCGCAAACGCGCTTGGGACCGGATGGTCAACCACTTCGGCGTACCGTTCGCGCTCTTGCACCGCAACGAAATGTCCGCAGACATCACGCGCGCCGTCTCCGGCTACGGCCTCGCGATCGTCTTGGCCCGCCTTGATGACGAGTCGCTTGAAGTCGTGCTCGCCGCCGAACAACTCGAGGAACTCGACGGCGATGTCGCCACATTTCAAGAGGCTTTGAGCACGGCGCTCGCCGCCCGCACCTGGGAGCTGGCACCCGCGCGCTAGTGGCTCAGAATCCAAGCGCGTCCATCAAGGCGCGGCGAGCGCGCACTACTCGCGCGGCTTCGCGCATGTCCTCTGGTAGCTCCCTGCGGACCTCTTCGTCGACCACGATTGCTGGCTCACCAATCGGAATGATTGCGGCTCCGTTGACTCGCGCAATTGCGAGCACCAGCTCCCAAATCTCCCCGCCGCTCGGGTTCGCCACCAGCAAACCGCCGTCGTCGCCGTAGCCGTAGAGATCAGCTCCGCCGTCGGACGTCTTGACTTGGGCAAACCCTGCCGAGCGAGCGATTATGTAAGGCTCGACGATGGGTTCGACTGCCTCAGCGCGCATGAGAACGGGAATCCCCGCCTCAAACGCCTGAACAAAAACTTCGTACGCCACCCGGTGCCTCCACTAACGACGCTACCCTCGCTTTGTCGCTAGTGGCGTGCTGGCGTGAGAAATCACACCATTTGGGCGGTTCCTGCAGTGCGAAAGAACCAGTCCAAAGAACCAGTCCGAGGGCGCGCCCCAATCTTTGAGGCAGCGCCGAAAATCACCGAATAGAAACCACGCGCTTGCCCACAGTGTGGCCCTCGCGCAAGTCCACGAGCGCCTGGGGAGCCTGGTCGAACGGAACCACGCTGTGAACGATCACGCGCAATGTGCCCGCCTCCACGAGCGAGGCCAGCTCAGTAAGCTTGTCTCCTCGCGGCGCGACCAGGAATCCGTCAACCGACACGTCATCGCGCTCGAATTGGTCCAATTGCGCCCAGCCGACAATGGTCACGAACGCACCGCCAGAGCGCATCGCCCTGAGCGACACCTTGGCCACGTCGCCGCCCATGGTGTCGATCACGACGTCCGCATGCTGGGCCGTGTCCTCCGTCGACTCCTTTACATAGTCAACGGGGTGATCCGCCCCGAGTTCAGCGAGCAGCTCTTGATTCGCCGCCGATGCCGTCGCGTAGACGGTCGCGCCGCGCATCTTGGCCAACTGAATCGCGAAGTGCCCGACTCCGCCTGCTCCGGCGTGTATCAGCACGTTCTGGCCCTTGCGCACCCGCGCAATGTCGAGCGCCTCGAGGGCCGTAAGCGCGGCAAGGGGCAGCGCTGCCGCGGTCGCGTTATCCAGCACGGCTGGCGCGATCGCGATGTTCTCTTCGCGGAGCACTACCAGCTCTGCAACTGTCCCAGCGTGCTCGATGGGGGCCATCGCCATCACCCGGTCGCCCGAACGTACCTGAGTGACGTCGGCGCCCACCTCTTCGACAATGCCGACCAGGTCGAATCCCAGGGTCAACGGGTACTCTCGACCGCCGCGTCGGCCGCTCGCGATTTTGTAGTCGATAGGATTCAGGGCCGCGGCATCCACGCGCACCAAGACCGTGTCGTTGGCCACGGTGGGATCGGGAATCTCGACGACGCCAACCTTCCAGTTTTCGCCAGGCTCCAGCACCTGAAACGCTCGCATGACTTCTCCTGTCGGCTTAATGCAATCCCCTCCACAGTAGAGCGGCACGCGCTCGCGCGGCCGAATCTGTAATATGGGATCTACATAGACCTACAGAAGGAGCACCCATGCCCGACCTCGATGACCTCTTCTCTCAGATCCCCATTGGCGACATTGCCAAGCAACTGGGTGCTTCCAAGGCAGACACGTCAGCGGCCGTCTCCGCGGCTCTTCCCGCGCTGTTCCAGGGACTCCAGGCCAACGCCTCTGACACGGCCGGCGCGGCATCGCTGCTCGGGGCGCTTGAGACCAAAGACGGTGGACTGCTCTCCGGCGGGATCAACCTCGGGGACATCGACGTCGAGGACGGCGCCAAGATCGTCGGCAACATCTTCGGCGACAAGAGCGACAGCGTCGCGAGCCAACTCGGAAAGATTGGGGGCGACGGCATCGGCAAGAATCTGATGACTATGCTGCTTCCGATCCTCGCGCCCATCGTGCTCTCATTCCTGGCAAAGAAGCTGCTCGGCGGTAGTTCCGGCGGTGGCTCATCTTCCAGTGGAGGCGGCCTGGGCGATATCCTCGGCTCGATACTCGGAGGCGCGACCTCCGGCGGCTCGTCTTCCAGTGGAGGCGGCCTGGGCGATATCCTCGGCTCGGTACTCGGAGGCGCGACCTCCGGCGGCTCGTCTTCCGGCGGAGCGATGGGCGGATTGGGCGAACTGCTCGGTGGCCTCCTCGGCGGCGGCAAGCGCTAGCGCTTCCCAGCCAAGGTCGAGCAAGCGGCCCATCGGTCATGAAGTACACCGGTGGGTCGCGCTCGAACTTTTGACGTCGGATTCGTGCCGGGCGCCGGGCGCCTCCTCCCGAGGGACGTGTTTCTCAGTGTTGGCGTTGCTGACCGCATAGCGCTCGTCGCCCATAGCATCTTTGTTCGCCTTGGGTGACCCGCCACCGGGAAGAACGGGCAGGTAGCGCCGAGGTTTCTGGGTGCTCGCGACCGTGCACGATTCGCCAGCATTGAAACCGGTGAGGGCCGCGCTGTGACCAACGACCCCAACGCTTTCCCCCCGCCGCGCGTTAACCCTGCAGAGATGCCCTACTCAACATCGGAAAGAAACATCATGATCCGTGTAGCCACGATCGCCATGTGTGCGGCTCTACCGCTCGCTGCGTGTGCCCAGGCCAACGTTGTAGAAGAGTCGGGGTGGACAGAACCGGATCACTACGTGGTTGACGTTGTTTTTTCGGGCGCTTGGTTCTACAGCGGGTGGTTTGAACTCGATATCGCAGGCGGCGTCATCCTCTCGTCTCAACCACTTGATTCCGATGCGGACCAGTTCGCGCAAAACATGGACTCGGCTGCGTTTTTCTCCACTCCGCGCCAGGCGCTCGATCGCACCGAGGCGCCGCAGCCAGCGGACGGGTTGAGTCTCGGATTCACGGTCACCTACGACGCCTCCGGCAACCCGACCGACGTTTGCTGGGACGACCCACTGGCCGTCGACGAAGAAGGGTGCTGGACGTTCCGCGATTACCGCGAGCCCGGACACGCTTGAAGCAACTGGGTGGAGCCCGAAAACTACACCTACAAGTTCGGTCACTCGTACTTTGGCCCGGGTGCTGGCGTCTATCTTGTTACGGTCCGGGAGGGCAAGGTCATCGCCTTCGAAGCGACCGACGAGCACGGCCTCAAGGCGATCCAGGATAAGTGGGTCACGATTGAGCAAATGCGAACGATCGGCGAAGTCCTGCACTTGTACGAACGCGCACTGAGAACCGAAGAGTCCGACGCGACCATCGCGTACGACGACGTCACAGGTGCGCCCAGCCAGGTCACCATCGACTGGATTCGCGAAGCCGCTGACGACGACTACTTCGAGATCTCAGAAATCGTCGTCAACTGAGGCGGTGCCCAGCGGCTAAGCACGAGTCCACCGCAATGACCGATAGGCACTCAACAGGAAAGCTGGGATTCACCAAGGGATCCTCACATCGTGCAGCCGGTCCGCGTGGGTCGCGGTCGCTCGCTCACCACTAGTCGCGATCCCCTGAAACTGGGGGGTATGCGTATCGCGAGTGCGGGGTTACATTCGGTACATGGGCAACGCGCCTTTGGATGGCACCCAAAGCGTCGCCGTGAGCGACGACCTTGTTAGCGCCCTCCTCAAGGATCAGGCCCCGCAATACAGCCACTACGAGATAGGCCGCCACTACGACGTAGGAGACCACGTCGCCGTGCGCCTCGGCGACGATTATGTGTTGGCTTTGCCAACTGTCGCTGCTGTTTCCGATGAATTCGACCGCGTCGGCGATTGGATCGAGCGAATCACGAAGAGGTTCACGTTCGCAGTGAGCACCCCCGTTGTTTCCGGAAGTCCAACCAATGACTACCCCTTCAATTGGGTGATTGCCAAGTGGATAGCAGCCTCGACGGCTGCTGTGGTTCCGCTCTCGCCCGAGTCTGCGGGGGCCTTCGCGAAGGCGATCTACCAACTACACCAGCCATCGCCGCGCGACGCCCCAGAGAGCACCATCACTTCACGCCCCCTCGCCGACCACTTCGATGAGTGGAGCCAACTTGCGCTCCGCGCTGCGGATGCGCTCGGGCCGTTCGGCGAGCGCATCGACGTCCCCGCGTTCACCGCCGTCTGGGAAGCCGGCGCGAAGCTCCCTGTTGACATCCCTCCCCACTGGACGCACGGCGCGTTGTCGCCGCTCACTGTGCTCTCGGATCGCGGCACATTCGCCGGGATCTGCGACTGGCACACGCTGGGCGCTGGCGACCCAGCCGTGGATAACGCTGCCGCCTCAATGTTGCTCCCCGCCGAGGCGTCCAGCATCGGGGCAGAAGTCTTCAGCCACCTGACCGATGCCACTCGTGGCCGCATCTTCGCCTACAGACAACTGTTTATGCTCCGCTATGCGCTCTCCGACAACCCGTTCATGTCCCGCTACGGGTGGAGTCGAATTGGCGATCGCCACTTGGTGAAAAGGCCCCGCGCAGAGTCTCTTCTATACCCGAAGGCTTCGGTGCGCACCAAAGCTTCCTAGACCGGCGCGCAAGTGCCGTGGGATGCTCGACTCATGGACATCTTCGAAACTCCTCTCCCCGGCATAGGCACGCGATACGAGTTTTCGGCTGAATCCGGCGACCGCATCGGGGTAGTCGTTCGACGTGACGGCAAGCGCGATGTCGCCATTTACGACCGCGACGATCCAGACGCTTGCAGCGGCACGGTCGAATTGAGCGAGGGCGACGCTGGCCACCTCGCAGAACTCCTTGGTGGCACCAACATCACCACCCGGCTCGATGAGTTGCGCCACCAGGTTGAGGGGCTGGCCATTGAGTGGGTCACGATGCCCGTCGACGGAGGGCTCACCAACAGGCGGATCGCCGACGGCAAGATCCGCACATCCACCGGCGCCTCCGTCGTGGCAATCATCCGAGGCGAGGCGGCCGTGCCAGGGCCCGGACCAGGATTTCAGTTGCTCGCGGGCGACACCGTCTTGATCATGGGCAGCGCAGAAGCGGTTACACAGGCGACGACAATCCTCACGGGATAGCCGATGCGGCGCCAATGGCTCCCATCAGAAGCTGCGGAGGCGGTATCTGGGGCCGCCTCAGACTTCACGGGCAACGTACTCATCGAGCTCGGGGTCGTCCTCCTCACGCTCGCGGTCCTTGGCCGGCTCGCATACAGGATCGGGATTCCGTCCATTCCGCTCTACCTGCTGGGTGGCCTCGTCATGGGCACCGGCGGGATCATCCCGATCAGCGCGGGCGAAGAGTTCATCGAGGTAGGCGCGGACATTGGTGTGGTGCTGCTTCTTCTCTTGCTCGGCCTCGAGTACTCCCCTCAGGACCTTCGCGACGGGATGCGCACCACGTGGCTCGGAGGGATCGTCGATCTGCTCGCCAATGCCGTCCCCGGCTTCGCCGCAGGCTACCTTCTAGGCTGGTCCACTACCGCGTCGCTTCTTCTCGCGGGAGTCACTTATATCTCGTCGTCCGGAATCATCGCGAAACTCCTCGATGATCTTGGCCGCGTCGCCAACCGCGAAACCCCCGTGCTGATGAGCCTGCTGGTCATGGAAGACATCGCCATGGCGATATTCCTCCCGCTGCTCGCAGTCCTGCTCGCCGGTGCGACAATTGCGCAAGGTGCCGTCGCGGCGGGTATCGCGATTGGCGCCGTGGGCCTAGCGTTCTTCGTCGCCTTCCGGCTGAGCCGGCAAGTCTCGCAGGTGGTTCATTCCCACTCTCGCGAGCTTCTGCTTCTCACAGTGCTCGGTCTCACATTTCTGGTTGCAGGGCTCGCGGACGCGGTCCAGGTCAGCGCGGCTGTCGGAGCGTTCCTACTCGGACTCACGTTCTCTGGTCAAGTCGCCGACGACGTTCGCGGTCTCCTCCCGCCACTTCGCGATGTGTTTGGAGGGCTCTTCTTCGTGTTCTTCGGGCTCCAAATTGATCCGCGTGACCTTCTCCCGGTGCTGATTCCTGCGATCGCGCTCGCACTTCTCACGGCAATCACGAAGACCGCCACCGGGTGGTGGGCTGCGCGGCACGCGGGGATCGGGCACAAGGGTCGATGGCGCACCGGACTCTCGCTCATTCCGCGCGGTGAATTCTCCATCGTTATCGCTGGGTTAGGTGTTGCGGCGGGGGTCGAGAGTCAACTTGGTCCCCTGGCCGCTGCGTACGTGTTGATCCTGGCCATCGTTGGTTCGGTCGCCATGCGCTTCGCGGATCGCGTCCCTGCCCAGCATCACCGATAACAAAGTGACGCGGATCACCCAGTATCAGGTCGCCAATCGGCATAATCATCAATAGGCTCGACGGGTGAGGGAACTCCATTTGCCTGAGAAACGCCGTGGCGCGCGTAAACCGCTCAGGAACCCTGCGCGAATTCTTCTGCTCGCGTTCCTCGTCGGCCCCGTGACGCTGGCGGGTATCGCGAGCCCCGCCCATGCGACCGCCCCCACCGCGGCCGTGTCGATCACCGGTCCTGGCGAGGTCATCGCTGGCAACAGCGCGACGTACACGATCAGCGCCACAAACACCGGCGGCATTGACGGCTTTAACCTCGCGCTTGTTCTCGACGTGCCAGAGGGCATTGCGTTCGACTCCTCGACGCTCGGCACCCCCGTGATCTATGACTCGAGCGACCCGCTAGTGCCGCCACTCGCCACCGGTTTGCTCCGGTGGGTGTGGGAAGACGTCTCTGACCTGCCTGCCTCCGGCACATACCAGGGAACCGTCACCGTGACGCCCACCCAGCCCTCACCGAAGGGCACGGGCGAGACCGCCGTGACGACGGTGTTCCCGGTCGGCTCGACGTATGACCTGGACGCGTACGCGTACCTGGGCGGCACCTCCTCCCTGCTCCCCGTTTTTGGCGGTTCTACCGGCGTGGGCGGAGCCACCGCGATCGCCGAGACTGGCTCGGCTGGGCCATCCTCGAAAACGACGACCATGATCGCCCTAGACATGACGAAGGTGGAGCCCCACCCCGAATCCGAACTTCCGCGCGGAGTCCACGACCAGACAACGGTGTACACGCTCGAGATCGAGAACACCACCGAGGGCGATACCGATAATGTGATCCTGGTGGACTACATCCCCGCAGGCCTTGAGTTCCTGGGTTGCGGCGCAGTCGACAACTCCACTATCGATTGGGATACAGGCGACTCCGTTGCCGTTAGCGAGTATTTCGACGCGCCCGACCTTACCGGCACGCCGGTCATCGCGACCGACTGCCCCACGCCCACAAGCGTCGACACGGTGGTCGCGAGCGCCGCAGACGCAACTACCTACGGCGTCACCGAGGGGCTCGTATACACCCGGGTGGAATGGGACTTGGGCACTCTAGCGATGGGAACCACCACGTATGTGAAATACGCCGCGGCCGTACCACTGTACGAGAACACCATCGCGTGGACGCCCGCCGCGACCCCGACTGCCGCCTCGCTTGGCCAAACCGCAAACTTGGACAACAACACTGGCGCGTCCACCCGCCACGGCGACCCAGCTACGCCAATCGACGGGGACGTATGGACCAACGTCGCGAACGTCGGCGGGGACTACGCGGGAATCGTGCGCACCGCCGCACCCCGTGCAACAACTGACCGCGCGACCGAAATCATCTACGCGATGGACCTGGCGGTATTGAAGGCGATCACCGCGGGTGCCACGTTCGACACGGATGAGCAGACCACTTTCGAACTCACGCTTCAGGCGAGCGAATACATGGACTCCTCCAGCATCGTGCTGACCGACTCCATGAGCAATGGCCTGTGCCCGCTTGTTCCTACCGGCACCCCGCTTACAAACGCATCCGGACTGACCGTCACCGACTGCACATCGATCAATGGGGTGGTCACCGGGGCGCACGTAGACTCCGTGACGGTCTACGCCGACGGAACCTGGGATATGGTGCTGCGGCCCACCTCTGCGACCTATCCAGTTCCTGGAACGTTGACTCTTCCCGCCAACGACACGCACACCATCACGTACAAGGCTCTCAACCGCGGAGACTACGAACTCGCCACCGAATACGGCCCCACCACCTCGGGCGACTCGTTCGGCAATACCGTTGAGTTCACCGCTGTCACCGACGCTGTCACCGACCTTCAGGCCTGGTTCCCCCCCACGTGGAACGTCTGGGACGACTCGGGCGAGTCCATGCCCACCGACTTCACCACCATCAACAAGCGTGTAATGGACCGCACGGACGTCATTCAAGACTTGGGCGCCGGGACCGACCCGTGCACATCCGGCACCGCCACCTGGAATGAAGACGTAGCCGCAGACTTCCGCATGGGGGACACGGTCTGCTTCGAACTCTCGGTTGTCTTCCCCAGCTCGGTGGACGTCCGCAACCCCATTATCACTGACTTTCTTCCATCCGGGCTCACCTATGAGGGATACGCGGTTATCGCCGGCAGTGTCGGGCCCACGATACCCACCACGCTCGACCCCTCTGGCGGACGCTTGGAGTGGACCGTAGGAACGGTGGGGGCTGGCGGCGACCTCTACGTTTCGCGCGGATCCACATTCACCGCTCACATGTGGGCGACGGTAGTTGCGCCGTCGAACGGGATCCTGCTCGACAAGCCCGAGAACCTCATGAAATACCGCCAGCACAACGTAGACGGCGAACTGTTTTTTCTGCGGGAAGAAGCGGCGGTTCTCATTGACCCCGAACTCAGGCTCATCAAAGGCGTTCAAAGCGTGCTAGACAACGCCGCATCCTCGTCGTCGACTCGCGCTGCCGGGTCCCAGGACGCACCGGACGGAACAACCTTCGCCTCCAATCGCGACGACATCGAGGTAGTCGAGGGTGAGGTCGTCACCTACCGCGTCGACGTCTACGCGCAACCATACCCCGCGGATAACGCCGTAATTTGGGACGAGCTCCCCTCCGAGATCACTAAGGCCGATGTATCCAGCATCAGCGACGGCGGAGTTGCCTACGACAGCGGCGACGGCGGCTACCCCGCCGGACTGAGCGGCGGAAACTCCGTCATCGTCTGGACCGGAGTCGCCGTTCCTTACGACGGCGGCGCGGGCGAATCCCGCAAGACGCTGACGTACGACGTGACAATCCCCACGCCCATGCTGGTCCGCACCAACATCGACAACACCGCGTCGATCATCAGTTACACGGCTGATATCAACGCGAGTTCCGTACCGAACTCTCAGACGTACTACCCGTCGGATTCGCTCGACGGCGATTTGTCCGCGTCGTGGAACACCGTCGGCACCGGCACCATTGACGACTCGCGCGTCCGCCTACCGCGTATCACCGTCAGCAAGGTGCGAACATCGCCTACAGACACAAACAACACGACGACGCAGCTGGTCCCCGGAGAGCTAGGCACCTTTGACATTTCCGTCACCATCCCGGCGTACACGACCGTGGGCAATGGCCTCTTGTACGACCAGGTCCGAAACTCAGCAAATTCCAGTTGGATCACGCCAGACACGAGCACCGACTGGGTAGTCGACGCCACGGCGACCCAGGTGACGTACCCCGGTGGAACCACGGCAGAGGGTGCAACCGGGTTCACCTACAACACTCAGGCCTTCACCATCGACACGGCCGCTGGACGCCTGACGTTCCCGGCGTCCTACACGAACACGACCGCCACAGCGCAGGTCTTCACAGTCCACGTCAAGGCCTACATTGACCCAGATTCTGCGTGGACCCACGGGGACTCGAGTTCCCCGCGCGACCGGACACGTTTCACGTCAGACACGGACAGCCGCTCCAGCACCCGCTCGATGACGGCAATCGAACCACAGCCGCAGATTGCCAAACTCGTCTCCGACGACAGTGTCACTGCCGGCCAAACCGTTACATACACGCTCACGGCGAACAACACCACGGGCCGGCCCACGTCCTACGACACGCAAGTGATTGACTGCGTGCCCGTTGAACTCACGTCGGTGGCGCTCGACGTGGCCGGGCCTTCGCAGGGCTCCGCGAGCATCATCGCCGACGCTGGATGCACCGGAACGCGGATCGTGTGGGAAGCCGGCGCCATCGTCGCGGGCTCGCCCCAGACGCTGACGTACACGGCCACGGCATCGCCAGCCTCAGCCGGCGGCGCGACCTATGTCAACTCCGTGGGCCTCACCGGTTACAGCCTCGATGATGCAGCGGCGGACCGAGCAACGTACACAGACTCGACCACGGAATCCATCACGGTCCTTGGCGCCGGGCTCACCAAAGGAGTGGACTCTCCCACCGCAACAATCGGCGAGGAGCGCGACTTCACCATCAGCGTCACGCTGCCCGCCGACGTGAACTTCTACGACACAGCGATGATCGATACCGTTCCAGCCACGATGTCCGTAGACACGGGCTCCGTCGTCTTCACCTGCACGTACGGCGGCGGCGGCAGTTGCGCGGGAGATCTCCCCGGCGCGGCAGCGGCCCTCACCCCGGCTGGCACCACGATCGGCTGGTGGCTCGGCGACATCACTTCCAACGCCGACACCCGGACGATCGTCGCTACATATACCGCCACCGTGCTTGACCAGGTAGCCACAGACGTAGGCGACACCATCGTCAACACCGCGGCTCTCCGGTGGAACACTGCCAGCGTTATAGTCGGCCCACCTGCCGATGCAAGTTATGTCGGCAACGTCGGCACCACCCCTGCCACGGCTACCGTCACGATCGTCGAGCCCACGCTTGCGATCGCGAAGCTCGTGAATTCCCTGGACTCCGACACCGTAGCGCCAGGCGAGGCATTCAGCTACGGGGTGACAGTGACCAACACGGGAACGTCTACCGCCTACACTGTCACCGTTGAGGACGTCATTCCCACCAACGTGATTGTCAACGAGGCGTCAATTTCTGACGGCGGCGTGCTGACCGGCGAAAGTGCGACCACAGGCGGCGGAACCATCACGTGGACGCTCGCGTCGCTCGCCGTGGGCGCGGGAAGCGCGCACACATTCACGTACGACGCCACACTCGCAGCATCGTCATACCTCGATGCGTCCTCGTTGACCAACGTGGCTGACGTCGAACAGTTCTTCTCGCACCCAACCGGCACGGGTTTCAGCACCCCCGAGCGTCGCGAGTATTCTGGGCCCGCGGCCGACGCCGTGGTGGCGCCCGATTTCCCGGACCCAGTGATCACCAAAACGCCAACCGGGTCGATTGCGTACATCGGGGAGGCACACATCTTCACGATCGTGGTGACGAACGACGGCGACAGCGAAGCCGAGGACGTCACGGTCGTAGACACCCTGTTTGTTGACTGGAGCTACAACGCTGGCTCCACGACAGTTGGCGGTGCCCCTGCCGCCGATCCGGGAATCGCGAGCCAAGTCCTTACGTGGAGCGCGCTGCCAGACCTGCTTCCCTCGGAATCCGTGACTATCGTCTACACCGCAACCCCCGATGCGGGTGCCACGTGGAACGGTTCGAACACAGGCAGTGCGTTCGACCACACCAACGTCGCCGTCGTCACCGTTGACGATCTCACCGGTGCGCCCGGCAATTCCCTTGGCAACTACACCGCTTCCACCGACGCAGATGTCCAGATCCACTCAGCGGACATTGCGATCGACAAGGCCCACACTGGCAGCCCGACAGCTGGAGCGGCCTTCTCGTGGACGCTCACCGTAACCAACGCCGCCGGCGGGGACCCTGCCGTCGGTCCCGTGGCTATTACCGACACGCTGCCGGCCGGCGCCACATTCGTGAGTGTCGCGGGTACAGGTTGGAGCGGTTCAGAGACGGCCCCCGGGATCGTCACACTTACGCACGCGGGCCCAATCGCCGCCGGAGGCGCCCTGCCCATTGCCACCATCAACGTCACGTTGCCCGCTAGCCTTGCGGCCAGTTCCGACTTCACGAACTCGGCCGTCGTCTCGGCAAGGACATTCGATCCAAACCCTCCGAACAACGACGATGATGACCCCGCGAGCACCGTGATTGTCGCAGACGTCGAACTCACCAAAGACTCCGTTGGCGGACCATTTGTCGCCGGCGAATCCATGTCATGGGAAATCGACGTCACCAACAACGGTCCTTCGATCGCCGCACCCACTTTCACGGTGACGGACACACTACCCTCCGAACTCGACTGGGACACCGTTGTAGCGACCGGCACCGACTGGGCATGCGACCCAGTTACAGCTGGCGGCGTGCTGGTCTGCCGTTGGTCCGAAGCGGCACTGGCCGTGACGTCGTCAACGCCCACTCTGACCGTAGCGGCCACAATCCTGACTTCAGCCACGGGCACCATCGACAACACTGCGACCGTCGCGCATCCCACTCCCGACACGGACCCCGATAACAACACTGACGACGACAGCGACCCGATCAACACTGATGCGGACCTGGCGCTAGTCAAGAGCACCGTCACCTCCGACATCCCCGCGAACGGCACCGGCCGTTATCGCATCGAATTGGTTAACAACGGTCCGTCCGACGCACTCAACGTGGTCGTCGACGACACACTTCCCGCTGGACTCACCTACGCGGGCGCGCTCACGTTCCCCGCTGGAGACGGCTGGACCTGCGTAGTTGATGGTGGTGACGCGAGCATGATTGACTGCACGCTCACCTCAAATGCCGGGACAATGGTGGACGGCAGCTCGACTTGGTTTGAGTTCGACGTGACCGCTGACGCCTCCGTAGTAGGACTTGTACTCAACACAGCGACCGTGTCGTCCGACACCCCGGACTCAGACGCCTCCAACGACACAGACGATTCCACCACAGAGCCCGAACTCATCGTCAACAAGTCCGCCGACCGCCTGGTCGTCGAGCGCGGGGGCGTACTCGTGTACCGGATCAATGTCGAAAGCACTTCCTACGGCAGCACCGACGACGTAACTCTCATTGACGTCATCCCGTCGGTGCTGAAAGTCACGGATGTCACAATCGAACTGTCCGGGGACGCGACCGTCCCCGACTGGGACACGTGCGATTTGGTGGTCACCGACCCAGACGGCTATGGCGGTGTTCTCACGTGCATCCTCGACGGAGCTCTCGCGCGTGGACGGACCACCCCAGACATCGTCGTCTCTACCGAGGTTAATCCGCTCACCACGCCCGGATCGATCCTCAACGCCGCAAGCGTCGAGTGGACGGACCCGCTCGCGGCCGTTCTCACGGTGTACACGGACGTCGACGATGTCTCCGTCACCATCACGCTCACGGCCGCGGAGCTCGCGGCCAGCGGTCCCCCAAAACTCTGGGCCGAAGTCGTGTGGGCGCTCACGCTGTTGATGGCTGGACTTGGCTCAACATGGGGCGCACGGCGCCTGCGCCGCACGGTCGCCTAGCCTCAGGGACTCATTCACCGAGGGCCTCGAGTAGAGCAAAAACCGCACAATCGGACTCTCGAGTTGCAGCGACGGCCCACTCAAGCCAGTCGGGAAGCCGCCAGTTTGCGTCAGGCTACGCGCAGTTGTCGTTGAACGCCGCGTTGATGGAGATCTGGTTTTGCAGAAACTCGGCAATGTCGGCGTTGTAGACAGCGAGTTGATCAAACAACTCGGACGAGACGGGGCCCTCCTCCGCAAGGATGGAGCGCACAATCTCGTTCGCCTCAAGAAAGAACGCGATTCCATCGGCCGGGTCGCCAAAGGGCTCGTTGTCGATTCCCTCAAACATGCGCATCGTGTTGAGAACTCGCTCGATAGCGTCCGGGTCGTAGTTGATGGTGCCTGCCTGAATGAGGTCAACGCTGCCCTGGTCACGGATTTGAGCGAGGAACTGAATACCGATGCCGTAGGTCGCCATGTCTGCGTCCGAGAGGAGCGCGCAGTCGATTTCGGTGGTTGAGGCGCCGCCACCGCCCGCGGAATCTGCCGGGTCTTGGGCGTCTACTCCCCCGGAGCACGCGGAAAGGGCTAAGGCAAATGTCACTGTCGCCACGAGTCGCTTCATGCTGTGATCGTACGTTCAGGGAAGTCATCGCGCCAGCGGACGCGCACAACTCGAGGCCGTCGTGCCACAATGGGCGATGTCGGCCACGCGCCGATGCGCCGGTCACGTCGCGCAGGTGGTGTGACAGACGCGCGGTTGCGCGCGTGAGCTCAGCAAGGTGCACCATGACGACGCCATCACTCTTCGCCCCCTATCGGGACATCCTCAACATCCCAGGCGCACGGGCCTTCACCGTGTGGGGATTAGTCGCCCGCCTCCAAATGGGTCTGACAGGGTTGGGCACCTTCCTCTTGATCCAAATCGAGTACGACAACTATGGAATCGCTGGCGCCGTTGTTGCCGTCCAAGCACTCGCCTGGGGGATTGTCGGCCCCAACGTCGCTCGGCTGGTCGATCGCCACGGGCAGTTCAAGGTCCTGCGAGTAGGGTACGCGGTGAGCGTAGCGGGCCGCGTGGCGTTGATCGCAGCGGCGCTTACCCACCAACCGCTCTGGGTGCTGTGGTCCGTCGTGCCGTTCATGGCCGCCGCCGGGACCCAGTCGACGTACGGACGCGCGCGTTGGGTGAAGTTGTTGCGCGACCGCGACCGGCTTAACACTGCGTTTTCCATGGAGTCCGCGCTCGAGGAGATCGTATTCATTGCCGGGCCCCCCACTGCGACAATACTCGCGGTCCAGGTCGCGCCGTGGTCAGCCGCTGCGGTCGCGGCGGCGTCCGTCGCCATCGGGGGATACATGTTCATCGCCCAGCGCTCAACGGAACCGGCTCCGCGTTCCAACAAACGCGTGCCCAACGACGTGGCCACCGAGGCGGCCTCGTCTCCGACGGGCGCGGCCATTGCGGTCTCGGCCTCCGTTCCCACCAGACTTCGGTTTCGGCGGCGAGTCGGCAAGCCACTGCTCATCGAACGTCCCAGCCTGCTGCTCCTAGTCGCAATGTTCGGGGCCTCAGGCGCAATGTTCGTCAGCATCGACGCGTCAACAGTCGCATTCGCGGAGCATCTGGGCCACAAGCAATACGCCGGGATCGTGTTGGCCGTGTTCGCGCTCGGGTCGCTCGTTGGAGGCGTGATCTACGGCGCACGCAAATGGACCGTGACTCTTGCCTCGCGCCTGCTCGCCGGATTCTCCTTCACCGCGGTCGGGGCCGTGGGCGTGTATTTTGCGCCCAACCTCCTCGTTCTTGGTGCACTCTTGTTCGCGACGGGGCTGGCCATCGCACCGACGATGGCTGTGGGGGACGGAGCGACACACGCAGCCGTTGGCACCGCGAGGGTGACCGAAGCAATGACTTGGACGCGCACCGGAATCGACCTAGGCATAGCGGGAAGCGCCTGGCTTACCGGCGTGCTCATTGAGCGCCACGGGTACGCTGGCGGGTTCGCCGTTTCGGTCGGAGCGGGCCTGATCGCGATGCTCATTGCTCTCGCCTCATGGCGCTACATCCGCTCCTTGCCGTACACAGAGGACGTCGATTGACCCTCAGAGATGCGGCCCGTATTTGTCGATTCCGCAAACTCGAGTGGTTCGCCTAGATAACCGTGAGTCGCGGGCTCCAACCCCGTGCCGCGGCGACTACCGAACAGCCGCAGTTGCCTCGAGCATGTTCTTGAGCGTCTGGTTGGTTTCTTCATATCCGCGCGTCTTGAGCCCGCAGTCAGGGTTGACCCATAGTTGCTTGCCGGGGATCGAGGACTTCGCGAGCGCGAGCAGTTCCGTTACCTCCTTGGTGGACGGCACGCGCGGCGAGTGAATGTCCCACACGCCCGGACCGATTCCTCGCTGGTAGCCGTGCGCCTGGATGGCTGGGAGGACCTCCATGCGCGAGCGCGCAGCTTCGATCGAGGTGACGTCGGCGTCGAGCCCGTCGATCGCGTCGATGATCTCGCCGAACTCCGAGTAGCACAGGTGTGTGTGGACCTGGGTGTCGTCCACGGCGCCCGCAGTCGCCAAGCGGAAGGAGTTCACAGCCCACTCGAGGTACGCGGCCTTGTCGTCGTTCTTCAGGGGCAGCAGCTCGCGCAGGGCGGGTTCGTCCACCTGAATGATGCCGATGCCGGCGGCCTCGAGGTCAGCGATCTCGTCGCGGAGAGCCAGGCCCACCTGGTTAGCGGTGACGCCCAACGGCTGGTCGTCGCGAACGAACGACCACGCGAGGATTGTCACTGGTCCGGTAAGCATGCCCTTAACTGGCTTGTCGCTGAGCGACTGCGCGTACTGAGCCCACTTGACGGTCATGGCTTCGGGACGGTGGACGTCTCCCCACAGGATCGACGGACGCGTGCAACGCGAACCGTATGACTGCACCCAGCCGTTGACGGTGACGTCGAAGCCCTCGAGCAGCTCGGCAAAGTACTGGACCATGTCGTTGCGCTCGGCTTCGCCGTGCACCAGCACATCCAGACCCAGGTCCTCCTGGAGCTTCACAACGGAAGCGATCTCGGCCTTCATCGCGGTCTCATAGTCAGCGTCGCTCAGGCTTCCCTTGGCCCATGCCGCGCGTGCTTTGCGGATTTCCTGCGTCTGCGGGAAGGAGCCGATGGTCGTGGTCGCGAGCTCCGGGAGTTTGAAGCGGTCAGCCTGAGCAGACTCGCGCGCAGCGAACTCGCTCCGGTTGAAGTCCGCGTCCTTCACGGCCGCGAGCGCATCACGCACGGATGCCACGTTGGTTCCCGGGTGCTTGGAGCGGGACTCGAGCGCGGCTCGTGTCTCGGACAGCGCCCCTGCTACCGACGCCTCGCCACTCACGCGGGCCTTCGACAGGGTCACGATTTCCGCAACCTTCTCGTCTGCGAACGCGAGCCAGCTGAGCAGTTCCGCACTCAGGTGCTCTTCACCCTGCAACGTGTGGGGAACGTGGAAGAGAGACGTGGAACTCGATACGGCGACCGTGCCGCCGAGGGATGCGACGGCGGACGCGGTCTCGAGTGCCTTGTCGAGGTCAGTGCGCCAGATGTTGTGACCATCGACCACACCAGCGACAACGGTCTTTCCGGCCAGGTCGACGCCGGACGGCACCGAGCCACGGATGAGGTCCAGGCCGACGGCCTCGATAGAGCTCGCGGCGAGGACGGGGAGCGCGTCGTCGAGCGAGTTGTACGGCGCGGCGACGAAGATCGCCGGGCGGTTGGCCGCACCCGAGAGTGCGTCGTAGGTCTGCTTCGCTGCGGCGAGAACGTCGGCGCGGGCGGTGTCGCTGTCCGCGACCAGGACCGGCTCGTCGATCTGGACCCAGTCCGCGCCGGCGTCCCTGAACTGCGCAAGCAGCTCGACGTAGACGGGGAGCAGGTCAGCAAGGCGCGACAGCGGCTGGAAACCTTCTGGCGCGCCGTCGCTTGCCTTGGCGAGCAGCAGGAAGGTAAGCGGTCCGGTGATGACCGGGCGGGTCACGAAGCCGGCCTTCTTGGCCTCCACGAACTCGTCAACCCAGCGGCTGGATGAGAGCGTGAAGTCCGTCTCGGGGCCGATCTCGGGAACCAGGTAGTGATAGTTCGAGTCGAACCACTTGGTCATTTCGAGGGGGGCCTTGTCGCCCTGGCCACGCGCGATGGTGCTGTAACCGGCGAGGTCGACCGATCCGTCGGCGCCACGCAGGTCAGCGAAGCGCGACGGGATAGCACCGAAGGTGACTGACGCGTCGAGCACGTGGTCGTAGAAACTAAAGTTGGACGGGATGGCCGAGTTGGTGCGGCCCAACCCGAGCGCCGCGAGGCGCTCGCGGGTTTCGGACCGCAGGGCGGCGGCAGCCGACTCGAGGTCGGCCGCTGTCGAGGCGCCCTTCCAGAAGGATTCAAGCGCCTTCTTGAGTTCACGCATCTTGCCGATGCGAGGGTAGCCAAGAATGGTGCCGCCGGGGAAGGCGGGTGCGGACACAGGAGTGCTGGTGTTCTCGGTCATGATTCCTCGCGGGAGCTACGGGTGCGCGGCGGGCTCGCCATTGCGCTTGGTCGACGCGACGCGGCGCCGAAGCAGTGGCCAAAGTCTACCTGAGAGGAGCCTCGGCTGAAACCCATGTGGACCCAAACGGGCGTGGCGAGCAGTCGAGTTCCGCAGCAAAAAACGCTGACGCTGTCCGCAGAATCTCGTTGGGGCGCTTCACGACGCCAACACCGCCGGTGCTGGCACCCGCATAGGAACGGCAAGAAACCGTAGACGGTTCACCATCCACGCCAGCACGACACAACTGATCGGGTAACCAAACCGTAGGTCAGGTCAACGTGACAACAAAAGCTACAGCAGACCCTCGCACCAATCTTCGATGACAGTCAATCCCGCTTCAGCGGTCGTAGGTTCGAATTCGGGTTCAAGAGCAGTGCCCGGTGCAAGTCCAAGAATCACTGGGTTTGAGCCAGCGAGCGGCAGGTCCGACATGTAGACCGCCTCGTAGAATAGTTTGCCGCGTACGTAGAACAACCCAGCATCGGCCACCGAGTTGAAGTCTGCTTCGTATGCGGCGGCCCATGGAGCCAACGGCAACTGATCGGTAAGCGCGCCAGCCAGGATGGTGTCGACGGTTAGACGCAGAACGATTGTCTCGGTTCGTGTGGAGGCACCTTCAAGCAAGTAGTCAACGCCGCGATCGCGGACGCCGTTGTATCCCCCGACACCGACCGAAAAGTCTTCATCGCCCACGCACAGCGGCACCGAGATTGTCATACCTCCGGTCTCATCCGGAACGATGAGCACCGGCTTTGGCTCCCGCGGCCCAAAGGGATTGGCGAGCGTTCCACATCCAGCCGTGCCGAGCAGCGCGACAAGAAGACTGGCGTAAACGATTCTCCGAAACACGGATTCCTCCCTGAACGCGTATGACCAGACCTAGCGACCTTCCCAGTATAAATTAGGATCCGGGCCCGGTGACGGAGTTGGATCCGGGAAGTCTCTGAAGAATCCTGGTGAACAAATATTCGCAAACATACAGTCGAATTCGGACCGTACGCCGGAGACCGAGATTTCTTCAACTCCCCAACTTATAAGATTTGCCACGACGACGACGCCCGGGCAAGCTACGCCCACACTAGCTCCACAAACAAACGCTACCCCGGGCGACAAGGCCGCCTCTGTTCCAAGACCAGCCGTCAACCCGACCAGGGCTTCGCGCCCCCCCAATTCAAGGGCCAGGCCTGGTTCGACGCCCACTCCATTGTAGTGCTCCTCCGCGTTTAACCAGTCAGCGACAAAGAACAGCAAGTCGCCAATGGGGGAGCCGACCCCGCTTTTCCGGACACGGGGTGTGTGTTGATTATGCCGCTATTTGGGCACGGGTGTGAAGTGCTTCAAACGTGGCGGGGCTGACGGAGCGTCCGCGGTGATCGGTCAGGGCGGTGTGGCGTCGGCGGGGGTTGTAGAACCCTTCGATCCATTCGAAAATTGCTGCAGCCAGTTCGATACGACTGTCCCAGGACTGGCGGTCGAGTAGTTCGCGTTGCATGGTTGACCAGAATGATTCGATGAGGGCGTTGTCCACGCTGGAGGCGACTCGTCCCATGGAACCCAGGAGCCCCGCTTCACGTAATCGGTGTCCGAAGATCCAACTCGTGTATTGCGCTCCGCGATCGGCGTGAACAATAGTTCCGGGCCGGGGTCGGCGTTGCCAGCGGGCCATTTCCAGGGCGTCCGTGACGAGTTCGGCGGTGGGTCGGTCAGCAATAGACCAGCCCACGACACGGCGGGAGAAAGCATCAACAACGGCGCAGCAGTAAACCCAACCATCACGCGCGCGATGCTGCGTGATGTCCGTAAACCAGATCCGGTCAGGCTGATCGGCTCGGAACTGGCGTTTGACAAGGTCGTCATGGGTGGTTGCTGCTGGGGCCCATCCACGCCGTTTACGCCCGTGTGACACGCCTCGCAGGCCCGCTTCACGCAACAGTCGGGCCACCCGTTTACGGCTGCAGGCCACACCGTGCTCGATTGAAAGTTCGTCGTGGATACGTTTCGCACCATACGTGCCCCGCGAGTCACGATGGATCCGACAAATCACCTCCGTGAGTGTCCGATCCGCGACCGCACGCCGTGACGGGGCCCTGCCTAACCACTCGTAGTAGCCGGCACGAGAAACGCCAAGTTTTTGGCACGCCACCGCGACGGGGATACCGTCGCGGCTGAGCTCGTGGACGAGCCGGAAACCTATTTTGGGAGCACGTTCGGGGCTGGTGCAGGAACTGGTGACAGTTCGGGTTTAGGCCGCGAGGGCCATTTGTGTGTTCATGATGGTCTCGTATTCGATGGGGGTCAAGCGTCCGAGTCGGTCTTGTCGGCGGCGGCGGTGGTAGGTGCGTTCGATCCAGGTGATGATCGCGATGCGGAGTTCCTGGCGGGTGTCCCAGCGTTGCCGGTTCAGGACGTTTTTTTGGAGCAGGCTGAAGAAGGATTCCATTGCGGCGTTGTCGCCGGCGGCACCTACTCGACCCATGGAGCCGACCATGCCGTGACGGTTCAGTGCGTGACCCATTTTGCGGGAACGAAATTGAGATCCCCTATCGGCGTGCAGGATGCATCCAGTGACGTCGCCGCGGGACGCGACGGCGTTGGCCAGGGCGTTCA
Organism: Demequinaceae bacterium; assembly: GCA_965250005.1. Classification (GTDB taxonomy): domain Bacteria; phylum Actinomycetota; class Actinomycetes; order Actinomycetales; family Demequinaceae; genus WTKG01. The sequence goes on along the minus strand of OZ252279.1, from coordinate 1,499,656 downwards.
CAGCCAACTGGGCTTGCATTCGGTCACTGAGTGAGTAGCCGACGATGCGGTTCGAGTACAGGTCCTTGATGGCGCACAGGTAGAGTTTGCCTTCACTGGTGGGGTGCTCCGTGATGTCCGTCAGCCACACCTGATTTGGGCTCTGGGCGGTGAAGACACGTTGCACGAGGTCATCGAACACGGGTGGACCGGGTTTGCCTGCCTTGCCTCTCTTGCGACGCTGTGTCGTTGACACCAAACCCGCCTGCGACGCCAAGGACCATGCGGTCCTGCGCACCATCGGCCATCCGGCTACCACGGCCTCGTCCGCGAGGAACCGGTAGCCGAACTCTGGGTCGTCACGGTGCGCGTCAATGAGCGCGTTCATGCGATGCGCTTGCACCCAGTCCAATGCCGTAACTGGTTCGCTTCGCCACCGGTAGTACGGCTGGCGAGCAATCTTCAGCACCCGACACGTCACCGCGACGGGAACACCGTCGACGGCCAGCTCGCGGACGAGCGGGTAGATCATTTTGGGTGGCCACCGAGTTTGAGATTGGCCTGCGACAAGTAAGCGGCCGCACGCCGCAAAACCTCGTTCTCTTGCTCGAGCAACCGATTACGCCGACGCAACTCCCGCACCTGTTCGGCTCGCTCACGGCTCACACCAGGTTTGTCACCGTCCTCGATGTTGGCTTGACGCAACCAATTCGACAACGTCGCATGCGAGATCCCGAAATCCTCGGCAATCTGCTTCTGAGACGCCTCACGGCGCCGGGCAACCGCAACCACGTCACGGCGAAACTCCTCAGGAAAAACTTTAGGCATAACAACATCCTTCCACCAAGACCCTCCCAGGTCCCAGAAGTCAGTTGTCACCTATCCCTGCACCAGCCCCTTCTCCCGCGCAAAATATGCAGAAGCACGCTTCAAGATTTCGTTCTCCATCTGAAGCACCCGATTCTTGCGGCGCAACTGCACCAACTCGCGTCGCTCCTCAGTCGTGAGACCTTCAACACGGCCCGCGTTAATGTCGTCTTGCTTCATCCACCGCCGCAAACACGACTCACTGATCCCAAGCCCGCTCGCAACCTGCGCGACCGGCTCTCCCTGACGCACCAAATCCAATGCTCGACGCCTAAACTCCGGCGGTTTCGCTTGTGGCATTCCGAACTCCTCTCGGGAACATCATCCCAAGTCATGTGTCCGGAAAAGCGGGGTCGGCTCCATCGTCACGTGTAAACACGTCATCCTGGATGGCAACGTCACCTGTACCGGGATCAAACACTGTGTATCGCCCCGGGTTTGGCGGAGGCTTTCATTGCAGGGAAGGATGAGGACTATGGGAGCACCGAGGAAGTATTCGCCGGAACTTAGGGAGCGGGCGACACGGTTGGCGCTTGATGCGAGACGGGACCCGGCGACGAGCCGGGGATCGATGGCGAGGATCGCTGACCAGTTGGGGATCCATCGGGAGTCGTTGCGGACGTGGGTGAGGCGCGCGGAGGTGGATGGGGGGCATCGTCCGGGGACCACGACCGATGATGCGTCGAGGATCGCGGTGTTGGAGCGTGAGGTTCGAGAGCTACGTCGAGCGAATGCGATCTTGAAGAGTGCTTCGGCTTTCTTCGCGGCGGAGCTCGACCGCCCACCGACACGATGATCACCTACATTGACGAGAACAAGGATGTCTTCGGGGTCGAGCCGATCTGCGCACAGTTGCCGATCGCCCCAGCGACGTACTATGCGGCCCGGTCGCGGCCGCCGTCGGTCAGAGCCGTCCGGGACGCGGGTCTTCTCGTCTTGATCCGTGAAATCCATGCCAAGAACTACGGTGTCTATGGGGTACGGAAAGTCCATGGCGAACTGGTTCGGCGAGGTCACCGGGTTGCTCGGTGCACCGTAGAACGTCTCATGCGTCGGGAGGGTTTGCGAGGTATTGCCCGGGTGAAGTCTCCTCGCACGACGATCCCTGGGGGCGAAACGGAACGTCCCTTGGACCTCGTGGATCGCCAATTCAGGGCCGAACGTCCTGACCAGTTGTGGGTCGCGGACATCACGTACATTCGCACCTTCAGTGGCTGGGCCTACGCGGCGTTCGTGATCGATGTGTGCTCCCGACGGGTCGTCGGCTGGCAACTGTCTACGTCGCTACGCACCGACCTGGCCCTGGATGCCCTGGAAATGGGATTGTGGTCGCGGCATCGTGACGGGCGAGACGTGACTGCTCTGATTCATCACAGTGACAGGGGCGTTCAATATCGAGCTATCCGCTACACGCAACGCCTCTGCGAGGCCGGCGTCGTCGCTTCCGTCGGTTCCCGCGGCGACTCCTACGACAACGCCCTCGCGGAAGCCTTCAACTCGCTATTCAAAGCCGAACTGGTCCGAAACCGGGGACCCTGGAGATCCATCACCGACCTCGAGATCGCGGTCGTCGAATATATCGACTGGTTCAACCACCGACGCCTCCACGGCGAGATTGGACACGTCCCACCAGTCGAATACGAGCAAGCCCACTACGCTTCACAGAACAACCCCGCGCCGAACCCGGAGCGGGCATTCACGAGTCTCTAACAAACCCGGGGCGATACAGTCATTATTGTCCGGGTCCGTGACTGTCACCTTGCTGCCGCCATCGGGCAACGTCTCGTACGCGTATCCGGTAGTAAATGGATCTGCACCGCCCTCAGCGAACTGCACCTGCTTTGTGAGCCGACCCAAAATGTCGTTGGTGGTTTCCGTAACGGCCCCGGAGGCTGCCGTGACCTCGGTGACATTGCCGATACGTGTTGTTTCAGTTTTTGTTTCCAACAAGCCCAGCGTTGGGTCGCGGAACCACGCCGACTGGGTGGTAGCCCTGCCAGCCCAATCCAGGGTTGCCGTGGCATACCGGTCTAGTTGACCCAGAACGGGGTCGACTTTTCCGTTCGACAGCTGTGCGGCGTCTTCGTTCCAGAATGTTGAGGCAGAAAAGTCGATGTGCCCGAGTTTGTTGTAGCGGGTTGCTGAGACTAGCCGTCCACCGGATCCGTCTGGTGCAACACGGTGCTGTTCGACGGCACGCCCCCATCCATCGAGGAACATGTGGGAACGGTTGACGAAGCATGCAGCTTCTTGGCATGCCCAGTCGCCGGCACCGGCATTGGCGGCCGCGTCGTAGCCTGCATGTTGGGCGGAGGTGACTGTCACGGGTGTGGACCGCACGCCCACACCAGGGTCGGCCCCATGCCAGCAGCGAAGCCGAAGGGGTATCGGCGTAGAGCAGTTGCTAATGGTAGTCCTCATACTCCCACATTCCTAAACGCGAGAGCTTGAGGGCGACCGCACTCCAGTCCGGACCTTCGCAGCCTGCGACCTTCGTTCGGATCCATTCGACGAACATGTTCTCTTCAAAGCGCGCCACAACGAAGTGGTGACGACCATCCACTACGTCCTCAGCTTCAAGCTGTTGAGCTAGCCCTAGGGGTGTACAAACGATGAAGTCGAAGGATTCCTCACCTACACCACCATGCTGACCCACGTATATTCGCGCGGGCGCGTACACGCGATCACTGCCCTCGAGTTCGCGTACCTCGCTTTCCGAAAGCGAGAACTCGAAGGCTCGAAGTTCGCTTCTCATGGCAACACCGGCGGAATATTTGTAACGGTCATGTGGCCATTATTCACCCAGGGGCCCGTTGGAAGCCCCCGAGATTCGAAATTCGCCTGCCACTGTCCCCAGTTGTCTTTCCAATTAGGCGGCCTGTACTGCCGCAATCGATTCGCGGCCACGAGCGCGCGCCCGCTGGAGCTCCAAGTCGCCCCAGCTCCGACCCAAGCAGCCCCTGCTCTGTGAGTTGCCGCCTGTGTCGCACTTCCAAGCGAGTACATACCCCGTCCGGCGGCCGCTGCGGAGACTATCGACGAGGAGCCGCCTACTGTGGTCGCTGTCGCTCCCGTTATGCCCGCTCTGGCCGCGCCGAATGCGGCTCCGCCGCCAGCGAGAGTTGCCGTCGAACCCAAAACGGTGCCGTATGCGTGGACAAACCCGTATACACCTGGGTCGCCAATGACGCCAATTTTGGCGATGTCCGTTACGTCAACGCACCCCCATGTACCGTTGGTGATGCCCAAGACGTCGCCGGTGCACCATGGTCGGCCAAGGTTCGCGACGATATCTACCCCAAGGTCCAGGGTGCCCGTCACTCCATCAACAACTCCTGCGCCAAGGTTCGCGAACCCGTTTCCGACGATTGCTGCGCCCTCAGAAAAACCAATCGACTGATCAAAATCGTCCGAGGTAACATCAGCGTTGCATGCGTGTCCGGTGACCTCACCGTTCGCACACATGCTCTGTTGCGCCGACTCCGGGAGGTCCTTGTACTTTGGTGTGGTCGGCACTTGTGCTTTGGTGAACGTCGTCCATGCGGCCGTTTTGTCTTGTTGGCATGTTGCCATTGCCTGACCTATCAGCCCGTAGCACAAGCCTGTAGCGTCCTGGAAGAGGATCGGGTTGTTGGCCGCATACATGTACGGATCCAACGTGCGCGGGTCCTGGGGGTTCATGAGTGGGTCTGGTGATAGGAAGCGTGCCGTTACGGGGTCATAGTAGCGGGCGTTCAAATATGTCAGCCCAGTGCCGAGGGTACCTGCGGTGTCGGTTGCTTCGTCGGTGATTTGGGATAGCCAGCCACGTTCGGTGGGCAGGTTTGGGTCGGGGTTGGTGTCGACGTCAACATCTATCGAACGCTGTGCCCCATAGGGGGTGTAGGCGTTGCGCAGGATTGTTGCGTTTGCTGGGTCGGCGTCACCGTTGACGTCTCGAGCATCAGACATCATCACCTGTGCGGAGCCTTGGAAGTCACCAAACAGGTAGAACAGGTCCACGGTGGGGCTGGTGGGGTGTTCAGTCGACTGCTCGAGGGCGACCGTGGCACCACCAAATGCGTAGTACCGGACAGCAGTCACGTCTGAAGCACCATCAGCACTTGTATCGGTGTCGGTGACTTCGGTAGTCCCAAAATATGCGGTCGCATCTACCGGAGTTGACCCATCGAGTTGAATCTTTGTGATCCGCTGCCCGGATGCATCATACACATACACCCAGGTGGTTTCATTGGTGCCGTCATCGACGACGGCTTTGACAAGGTTGGATGACACATCCCACGTCAACGTGGACGTAACCCCGTCGACAGTGCGAACCGTTTGACGGCCAGCGGTGTCATATTCGAACGTGTCATCGACAGTGCTGTCGCCATCGTTGTCGACACCGGAAACCGCATGCGGCAAATCGTTTACCGACAATTCTGTGCCATTACCGTCGGAGTCATATTCGAAGGCCTGCACCGATTCTGTGGAACCTGACAAGCCATCCTCGATGAGGTTCGTGATGGACTCAATCCGACCCGAATCCGAATAGTCCCAAGTGGTTGCGTACGGGCCAGCAGACGCAGCCCATGCACTCGCATCCCACTCAGTCTGAGTGGTCGGCAACGACGGGAAAGCGTCACACGTGCCCGTGAATCCATCTGTTGCTTCAGTCCAGGCGTTTGCGAGCCGGTTGTGGCCGTCATAGACGAAACATTGGGCTTCATGTGGGTTTGCCGATTCATATGTTGAATCGTCTTGAATCGACGTCACGCGGCCAACATCATCCCGTGTAAACACATCATCTTGGATCGCAACGTCACCCGAACCGGGATCAAACACTGCTGCAATACGTTCCGGTGCACCCCACGACGTTTGCGTCAGTCACGAAATCGCAAGCGCCCACCGCTTGATTCGTAGCCGCGCACGAGCCCGCACCGTCTCATTTGACAACCGCATAGCCGATGGCCCGGAGCACATCCGCCAGCCAAACTAGGTGATACGTCAGCGCACCCTCAGAGTTTTCCTCGATTCCTGATAGCCACTCCAGACATTCCGAGATTTGACCTATGTTGAGGTCGGTCGGGGAGCTTTCGACGGCACCAATTTGGTCTCGAGGAATCGACCAGAAGTAATCATCTTCCAGACTGACCTCTTCTCCTTCGATCTCCCGCAGGTGACTGATAAGAATTGGGTAGACGCGCTCCAGAAGTTCGATACTGATTCTAATTTGGTCTGTCATTGCCCTGCTCCAAGGATGTCGTCGATCTGTGTTTGGAAGACTCGAATATCGTGTTCCAAAGTACGAATGCGTCCAGCGATGATGAGTTCTTCAATTGCTGCGGTCTGGGCTCCGGCGAGGCGTCCAGTATTGTCGAACGACCTAGGGTCGGCAACGTACTCTCTCAACTTGATTTGATGCTCCTGCATTCTACGCTGCAACGATGCCACGCCACGTTGGTCCGACACTGACAGCGCGCGAGTCGAACTTGAGCTTCGCAATGATGGCAGTTTCCTAACTCCGAAGGCGATACTTGCAACAAGTACTTCGCCCTTGCCAAGTTCCGTGCCCACTGTGAAGAAGTCCTGCCTGTCAAACGCGTCAAGTCCAGGACCGTAAGTGTACTCGCGTACCCACGGCAACGTATCCGCCCAGTGGTCGTCGAGGCTCTTCGAGCCCGACGCCACGCTAGCTGCCGATCGGGTGCTGCCCCACCAATTAGTAGCCAGCTCACTTGCTTCGTCCCGTTGCACTTGCGCCACGTTCTTTTGGTACTCGCGGCACCCATTCGGGCCAGACATGAAAAAACATGCGAGGCCCTCGAACGCCTTACTCGGAGCATATGTCACCGCCCCCCAAACACCCCTTACGATGCCGTTGCCCTGCCCGGCCACGAGGGTCGCCTTGTTCTTTGGAGATGCCATGAGCGCATCCCACGCAATTTGTCGCTGCGAATCGGGGCGAGACTGCTCCCAGCATGCCTGCGTGGCGCACCAAGATTGCAGGTGTATCGCCCCGGGTTTGTTAGAGACTCGTGAATGCCCGCTCCGGGTTCGGCGCGGGGTTGTTCTGTGAAGCGTAGTGGGCTTGCTCGTATTCGACTGGTGGGACGTGTCCAATCTCGCCGTGGAGGCGTCGGTGGTTGAACCAGTCGATATATTCGACGACCGCGATCTCGAGGTCGGTGATGGATCTCCAGGGCCCCCGGTTTCGGACCAGCTCGGCTTTGAATAGCGAGTTGAAGGCTTCCGCGAGGGCGTTGTCGTAGGAGTCGCCGCGGGAACCGACGGAAGCGACGACACCCGCCTCGCAGAGGCGTTGCGTGTAGCGGATAGCTCGATATTGAACGCCCCTGTCACTGTGATGAATCAGAGCAGTCACGTCTCGCCCGTCACGATGCCGCGACCACAACCCCATCTCTAAGGCATCCAAAGCCAGGTCGGTGCGTAGCGACGTCGACAGTTGCCAGCCGACGACCCGTCGGGAGCACACATCGATCACGAACGCTGCGTAAGCCCAGCCACTGAAGGTGCGAATGTAGGTGATGTCCGCGACCCACAACTGGTCAGGACGTTCGGCCCTGAACTGGCGATCCACGAGGTCCAAGGGACGTTCCGTTTCGCCCCCAGGGATTGTCGTGCGAGGAGACTTCACCCGGGCAATACCTCGCAAACCCTTCCGACGCATGAGACGTTCTACGGTGCACCGAGCAACCCGGTGACCTCGCCGAACCAGTTCACCATGGACTTTCCGTACCCCATACACACCGTAGTTCTCGGCATGGATTTCACGGATCAAGACGAGAAGACCCGCGTCCCGGACGGCTCTGACCGACGGCGGCCGCGACCGGGCCGCATAGTACGTCGCTGGGGCGATCGGCAACTGTGCACAGATCGGCTCGACCCCGAAGACATCCTTGTTCTCGTCAATGTAGGTGATCATCGTGTCGGTGGGCGGTCGAGCTCCGCCGCGAAGAAAGCCGAAGCACTCTTCAAGATCGCATTCGCTCGACGTAACTCTCGAACCTCACGCTCCAACACCGCGATCCTCGACGCATCATCGGTCGTGGTCCCCGGACGATGCCCCCCATCCACCTCCGCGCGCCTCACCCACGTCCGCAACGACTCCCGATGGATCCCCAACTGGTCAGCAATCCTCGCCATCGACCCCCGGCTCGTCGCCGGGTCCCGTCTCGCATCAAGCGCCAACCGTGTCGCCCGCTCCCTAAGTTCCGGCGAATACTTCCTCGGTGCTCCCATAGTCCTCATCCTTCCCTGCAATGAAAGCCTCCACCAAACCCGGGGCGATACACTTCTCCGGTGGCCGCAATTCCGAAAATGTCGCCGTCAAAGTCGTACTTGAATTATTGCACCGGATCCACTGATCCGTTGGTCGAATAGTCCAGCAGAAGGGTCCGCGGGCTCAATCGCCCTCGCTCGGCCGCCGGGCATCGGTCACGCGGACGCGAGAAAAGGGGCCCCACTCCTCGAGGTTGTAGGTTGCCCCACCCGGCGTATCCACGCTGACGACGCGAACGACACCAAACCAGCGGCGGCGAGTGCTCTCGGTCGCGCCATTCTCCATGTACCCGCGCACAAGACGGACGACATGTGTTGACGCTGCGCCTCGCAACGTATCGTCAAAATGGAGTCCCTCGGCATAAACATGCGCTTCGTATCCGTCCGGCGTGTTGACCTCGCACGTCCTTCCGCCATCGCCAGCATTGCGCACAGACACTGCACGCAGCGGCCCATCCGGGCTTGGCTCAAGCTCGCGCACCTCAAAATGGCGAGATATCTCGTCGATTGTGAGATCGAAGTATTGGCTTTTTGCGCCCATCCGGTGCCCTTTCGTGGTCGGCAATCACAGTATCTGATGCCCAGGTGTCTACGTGAACCAATTCAGGTGGATTTTCCCTATCGAGTTGTTTCCAATCGCCGTACGAAAAACGTTAGTGCCAGAGGCATTGGTCCCCATCCAACTCCAACCCGTTCGCAGATAGTTGTTGTTGTTGAGCCACCCTCCGCGCGCAAATGGCGCAAACTTACCCGCCTCGCCAATAATTGGATTTGCGCGCAAAGCGGCCGACGTAGTTGGGGAAGTCCGCCAGAAGGGCGTGAGGGATCGCGGAAGATTTACTTCCGTAGCGATGGTCGCGCTACCAGCCCTGCCCGCGCCAATCGCGGCGCCGCCGCCAGCAAGAGTTGCCGTCGAACCCAAAACGGTGCCGTATGCGTGAACGAGCCCGTATACGTCCGGGTCTCCGACCACCCCTATTTTGGCTATGTCCGTTACATCAACGCACCCCCAGGTCCCGCTCGTAATACCGAGAACGTCGCCAGTGCACCACGGTCGACCAAGGTTTGCGACAACATCTACCGCAAGGTCCAGGGTGCCCGTCACTCCATCAACAACTCCTGCCCCAAGGTTCGTGAACCCGTTTCCGACGATTCCTAGACCCTCGGTGAATCCGATCGACTGGTCAAAATCATCCTTGGTGACGTCAGCGTTGCATGCGTGTCCGGTAACCTCACCGCTGGCACACATGCTCTGTTGCACCGACTCCGGAAGGTCCTTGTACTTTGGTGTGGTCGGCACTTGTGCTTTGGTGAACGTCGTCCATGCGGCCGTTTTGTCTTGTTGGCATGTTGCCATTGCCTGACCTATCAGCCCGTAGCACAAGCCTGTAGCGTCCTGGAAGAGGATCGGGTTGTTGGCCGCATACATGTACGGATCCAACGTGCGCGGGTCCTGGGGGTTCATGAGTGGGTCTGGGGATAGGAAGCGTGCTGTTACCGGGTCGTAGTAGCGGGCGTTCAAATATGTCAGCCCTGTGCCTAACGTGCCTGCCGTGTCGGTGGCTTCGTCCCTGACTTGGGATAGCCAGCCACGTTCGGTAGGCAAGTTTGGGTCGGGGTTGGTGTCGACGTCAACATCTATCGAACGCTGTGCCCCATAGGGGGTGTAGGCGTTGCGCAGGATTGTTGCGTTTGCTGGGTCGGCGTCACCGTTGACGTCTCTCGCATCAGACATCATCACCTGTGCGGAGCCTTGGAAGTCACCAAACAGGTAGAACAGGTCCACGGTGGGGCTGGTGGGGTGTTCAACAGACTGCTCGATCGCAACCGTGGCACCACCAAATGCGTAGTACCGGACAGCAGTCACGTCTGATGCACCGTCATTATTGGTGTCTGTATCGGTGACTTCAGTTTCACCAAAATATGCAGTCGCATCTACCGGAGTTGACCCATCGAGTTGAATCTTTGTGACGCGCTGCCCGGATGCGTCATACACATACACCCAGGTGGTTTCATTGGTGCCGTCATCGACGACGGCTTTGACAAGGTTGGATGACACATCCCACGTCAACGTGGACGTAACCCCGTCGACAGTGCGAACCGTTTGACGTCCAGCCGTGTCATATTCGAACGTGTCATCGACAGTGCTGTCGCCATCGTTGTCGACACCGGAAACCGCATGCGGCAAATCGTTTGCCGACAATTCTGTGCCATTACCGTCGGAGTCATATTCGAAGGCTTGCACCGATTCTGTGGAACCTGACAAGCCATCCTCGATGAGGTTCGTGATGGACTCAATCCGACCCGAATCTGAATACTCCCAGGTGGTTGCGTACGGTCCAGCAGACGCAGCCCATGCACTCGCATCCCACTCAGTCTGAGTGGTCGGCAACGTCGGGAAAGCGTCACACGTGCCCGTGAATCCATCTGTAGCTTCAGTCCACGCATTTGCGAGCCGGTTGTGACCGTCATAAACGAAACATTGGGCCTCATGCGGGTTCGCTGATTCATATGTTGAATCGTCTTGAATCGACGTCACGCGGCCAACATCGTCCCGTGTAAACACATCATCTTGGATGGCAATGTCACCTGTACCCGGATCAAACACTGCTGCGATACGTTCCGGTGCACCCCACTGGGCGTCGTACTGAATCAACCTGTCCACGGTGTTTGCATAGGACCGGGACGTCAACCGACCCAACTCATCCAAACCAACACCGGTCACAATAGGTGTCACCGTTTGCGACGCACCTGGGTTATTCAACACGTCCAATGTCTGAACCGCCCTGGGTTTCGTTCCTAGGTGGTTGTGAGGGCTGATGCCCTCTGGGTTTGAGCGTAGTGCTCGGTTTCGATTTCTGCTGGGGTTCGGTGGCCGAGGTTTTCGTGGAGTCGGGCGGTGTTGAACCAGTGGACCCATTCCAGGGTTGCGAACTCGACTTGCTCGATGGTTCGCCAGGGCTTTCGAGCACGAATCAGTTCGGCTTTGTAGGCGGCGTTGACGGACTCGGCTAGGGCGTTGTCGTAACTGTCTCCACGGGATCCGACAGAAGCGGTGATGCCGAGGTCGGTGAGGCGGTCGGAGTAAGCCAGGGACACATATTGCGTGCCCATATCGCTGTGATGGATGAGACCTTCCCCAGTGTCGTTGATGAAGGCAGCCATCTCGAGTGCCTGTAACGGCAACGACTGGGTAGTTAACGAACTGGATACTGCCCAGCCGACGATTTTGCGACTGAAGACGTCGGTGACGAAAGCGGTGTAGGCGAAGCCATTCCATGTGGCCACATAGGTGATGTCCGCGACCCAAAGCTCACGCGGACCACTAGCGGTGAAGCGCCGCTCCACTAAGTCAGCTGGTCGCATCGAGGCAGGGTCCGTAACGGTCGTGAAGACTCTCTTGCCACGGCTAACCCCACGCAAATGGCTCTTGCGCATGAGGCGGGCCACCTGGTCGCGGCCCACATCCCAGCCGGCCCTACGCATCGCCGCATACATTTTACGCACCCCGTAAACCGAATAGTTAGCAGCATGAATTTGGGTCAGGGCCTCACCGACCTGCTCGTCCCGAATTGATCTGTCGGAGCGAGGCCGAAACTTCGCGGCCCGATAGCCGCGCGAGGTAATGAACCCACCGGGTGTCGCAGCAAGTGTGCGACAAATGAACTCAACCCCGAATTGATCCCGATACTCATCGATGTATCGAATCATTTCGTCGTGGGGCGGTCGAGTTCCGCTGCAAAAAACGCTGACGCAGTCCGCAATATTTCGTTTGCACGCCTCAACTCAGTGTTCTCGCGACGTAGCCGCCGCATCTCCGTCGACTCCTCACTCGTCACGCCCCGCTCGATGCCCGAATCAACACGAGCCTGGCGACGCCACCGTCTAACAGACTCCGTTGACACCCCCAAACGGGTAGCAACCCTCGACATGGCATCCGTTTCGCTGGCACCTGCCTCGCCGACCGCTTCGTCAACGAGCCTGACCGCGCGGGCCTTGAACTCCTCTGGATATCTCTTTGGCATGATCCGATCCTCTCAAATAGAGATCGGAACAAAACCCAGGGCGGTTCAGTCACTGGTGTTCCGAACCGGTTGTAACCGTTCACAATGGTTTGTGCTGGCAGGCCTGCAATGGCAGGCAGTGTCACCGTGGGACGAGACAGCTCGTCGTAGGTGACGGTGCGCGTGTAGTCGGTGCCAGCAAGTTCACCCAAACTGGACGCGTCCGTCACATATGCCGGATCTGTAGAAACCGTGTCTTGCGGAAGATGGGTTGTGGTGGCTGTGGGCCGCCCCAACGTGTCCCACGTGTCGGTGGCTTGCACAGTCACAAAAGTGGTCGTGGCATCAATGACCGTGGTAGCTGTGGACGATTTCAGTGCACCCGTGGGGGCGGCAACGTCGAGTTCGTTTTCGAATTCCCATGCCGCAGACGAAGACACGGTGGTGTCGTCCGGCTCAAGTGTGGTGCGATCTGTCATGCGACCGAGTGCGTCGTAGGCCATCGTGATGAGACCCGTCTCGGAATCCACAGACAAAGTCTGACCGTTCAAGTCATACGTGTAGGTCGACAGGCCTGAGTTTGGGTCCGTCAACTTGGTACGCTGCCCGGCAATGTTCGACTCAAAGACCGTGAACCCGTGCGGGGATCGCGACCAGGAGCACCGTCACTCTTACCGCGGGTCCACCGCCAGATCGAGAGCACCGGCTGCGGGTCTCAACACGGGGAGGGAGTCCTCTCGGTAAACCTCAAGCTCATCGAGGAGCCCGTCAATCACGTGGATCAAGACATGAACGGTCATGCCGTCCGCATCGGGGTAAGTCGCCTCGACGGGTATCCGATGATCTACTTCAGCTAGCGATGCGCCTTCCGGGTTGAGACCGAGGCTCCCGTCGTCGTCGATGGAGTCTACGAGAGTTGTGCTCAGTTGAAGTCGAAGTTCAGGAGCCCCCGCGAAGTCGGCGGCGAGTAGCCGGGCGATCAGTTCTCGCTCGTCGTTCGTCGGGGCACGAAGTCCTCCAGCGTTGCGGTCAAGGCACATAGTAGGTCCCAACGTTGATCGTGCCGTCAGCGAGTGGATACGCACGGTATTCAATTGTAGTTCCATCGACTACGACACGACCCCAGAACGAGCCGCCCGCGGTCCCAGTCGTGGACTCCGTCACCGCTGCGGAGACCCGAGGCAGGATCGCGGATTCAACTTCCGCGACAGACAGTCCTGTCCCTTCCAAGTGCCGAGCCCCGTGGCCGAATGTGACCCGAGGTGCGGCAACTGCAGCCCCACGCGACCCACTTGCAGTGGCCGCCAATCCTCTTCCCCCCGCGGCGACTCCACCACCTATGAAAAGTAGCGGTGCGTTGTAGACGAAATCTGTCCCGACGTGCATCGATGGGTCGTAGAGGGCGGGGTTGCCTCCTACAGAGTTGAAGTACCAGCCATCTGGGAAGTACGAGTTGTTGGAGGAGGCTCCCAGTCCACAGATGATATATGCGTCGACGACGTTTAGGCTTCGGGCGTCCCAACCACATTTTCCGGCGTTGATGGGAAACAATAGCCCGTTCGCGATACCGACAAAGAAGTTGGCTGCACCCCACCCGGCAATTGATGCTCCCTCGCCGAATCCGATTCCCTCGTAGAATTCGTCCGAAGAAGTATCGTGTCTGCATTCTTCGAACCAAGAGTTCGTGAAACAGGCGGACTCCAGATCTTCCGGAGGCTGCGTTGAACTGCCTCCATCGGTGCCGCCAAGGTCGGGTCGAATCGCGGCCGTCTTCGCCACTTCGCATGCGGCCCTCTCCGATCCCGCAAACTCGTAACACAGGCCTGAAGCGTCCTGGAAGAGGACCGGGTTGTCCGCCGCATACATGTATGGGTCCAACGTGCGCGGGTCTGCAAGGTTCATGAGTGGGTCTGGGGTGAGGAAGCGTGCTGTTACCGGGTCGTAGTAGCGGGCGTTCAAATAGGTCAGCCCGGTGCCTAACGTGCCTGCCGTGTCGGTGGCTTCGTCGGTAACTTGGGATAGCCAGCCACGTTCGGTAGGCAGGTTTGGGTCGGGGTTGGTGTCTACGTCAACATCTATCGAACGTTGTGCCCCATAGGGGGTGTAGGCGTTGCGTAGAATCATCGCGTTTGCTGGGTCGGCGTCACCATTGACGTCTCTAGCATCAGACATCATCACCTGAGCTGAACCTTGGAAGTCACCAAACAAATAGAACAACTCAACGGTGGGGGTGGTGGGGTGTTCAACAGACTGCTCGAGTGCGACGGCGGCGACACCAAACTGGTAATACCGCACCGCGGTCACGTCTGATGCACCATCAGTGCTGGTGTCAGTGTCGGTGACTTCAGTTTCACCGAAATATGCGGTCGCATCTATCGGGGTCGATCCATCGAGCTGAATCTTTGTGACGCGCTGCCCGGATGCGTCATACACATACACCCAGGTGGCCTCATTGGTGCCGTCATCGACGACGGCTTTGACGAGGTTGGATGACACATCCCACGTCAACGTGGAGGTAACCCCATCGACGGTGCGAACCGTTTGACGTCCAGCGGTGTCGTATTCGAATGTGTCATCGACAGTGCTGTCGCCATCGTTGTCGACACCGGAGACCGCATGCGGCAAGTCCAGGGGCCCCAGTTCAGCATCAGCCGGATCTGTGTCGTACACGAAGGCTTGCACCGATTCTGTGGAACCCGCCAGGCCATCCTCGATGAGGTTCGTGATGGACTCAATCCGACCCGAATCTGAATACTCCCAGGTGGTTGCGTACGGTCCAGCAGACGCAGCCCATGCACTCGCATCCCACTCAGTCTGAGTGGTCGGCAACGTCGGGAAAGCGTCACACGTGCCCGTGAAATCATCTGTAGCTTCAGTCCACGCATTTTCGAGCCGGTTGTGATCGTCATAGACGAAACACTGGGCTTCATGTGGGCTTGCCGATTCATATGTTGAATCGTCTTGAATGGACGTCACACGGCCCACATCGTCCCGTGTAAACACGTCATCTTGGATTGCGATGTCACCTGTACCGGGATCAAACACTGCGGCGATACGTTCCGGTGCACCCCACTGGGCGTCGTACTGAATCAACCTGTCCACGGTGTTTGCATAGGACCGCGACGTCAACCGACCCAACTCATCCAGCTCGATACCCGTCACAATCGGTGTCACCGTTTGAGACGCACCGGGGTTGTCCAGCACATCCAATGTCACTGGTGTTCCGAACCGGTTAAACCGAGTCAAAACGGTTTGTTTCGGCAGGCCTGCAATGGCAGGCAATGTCACCGTGGGACGAGACAACTCGTCATAGGCGACGGTGCGCGTGTAATTGATTCCAGCAAGTTCACCCAAACTGGAGGCGTCCGTCACATATGCCGGACCGGTAGAAGCCGTGTCTTGCGGAAGATGTGTTGTGGTGGATGTGGGCCGCCCCAACGTGTCCCACGTGTCGGTGGCTTGCACCGTCACAAAAGTGGTCGTGGCATCAATGACCGTGGTAACTGTGGACGATTTCAGTGCACCCGTGGGGGCGGCAACGTCGAGTTCGTTTTCGAACTCCCATGCCGCAGACGAAGACACGGTGGTGTCGTCCGGCTCAAGTGTGGTGCGATCTGTCATGCGACCGAGTGCGTCATAGACCATCGTGATCAACCCAGCCTCAGAGTCCACCGATGTGGTTTGCCCGTTCAGGTCGTACGTGTAGGTCGACAGGCCTGAGTTCGGATCCGTCATGGTTGTGCGTTGACCACTCAGGTTCGACTCAAACACGGTGTCATTATTGTCTGGGTCCGTGACTGTGACTTTGCTGCCGCCATCGGGCAACGTCTCGTACGCGTATCCGGTAGTAAATGGATCTGCACCGCCCTCAGCGAACTGCACCTGCTTTGTGAGCCGACCCAAAATGTCGTTGGTGGTTTCCGTAACGGCCCCGGAGGCTGCCGTGACTTCGGTGACATTGCCGATACGTGTTGTTTCTGTTTTTGTTTCCAACAAGCCTAGTGTTGGGTCTCGGTACCATGTCGATTGTGTGGTGGCCCTGCCAGCCCAATCCACCGTTGTGGTCGCAAACTGGTCTAGTTGACCTAGGACGGGGTCGACTTTTCCGTTTGATAGTTGTGCGGCGTCTTCGTTCCAGAACGTTGAGGCAACAAACTCGATGTGCCCGAGTTTGTTGTACCTGGTCGCGGAGACTAGCCGTCCACCGGATCCGTCTGGTGCAACACGGTGCTGTTCGACGGCACGCCCCCATCCATCGAGGAACATGTGGGAACGGTTGACAAAGCAGGCGGCTTCTTGGCAGACCCATTGGCCTGCACCGGCATTGGCGGCCGCGTCGTAGCCTGCATGCTGGGCAGAGGTGACTGTCACGGGTGTGGAACGCACGCCCACACCAGGGGCGTACACGTCGTACTCAAACGACGCCGTCGGAATCACATAACTGGACTCCAACCACGGAGCCGTGGCGCCATCCCACGTCGTGGACGCGTAACCCGCCTCAAGCAGGCCGAACGGGTCGAATCGGTAATGCGTGTAGTGCTCGTTGAGGTCAATGGACTTCACCCCACTACCGCGCGTGGGCTCCACCCATTGCGACGTCGAATACGTTGTCGGCACACCTTCAGCCCACTCAACGGTGGTGCCTACCGTCAATTCCGCCAAGCCTGCGTGGTCACCCGACGTGGCGAACGCACCGTATGTCCATGTGGTGAAGCTGTTGTTGGTTTCTAGTGCTCCGGTGGTGGCGTTCAAGGAGACGTCGTTGGGCATCCATGCTTTCGCGATACGGCCGCGGGCATCATATTCTGCGACGGAGATTGCGGCGTTGCCACGTTTGGCGGCAGCGGTGGCGCCTTCATAGATGGGGTACGCAATTTCTGTTGTTACTAAACCTCGTGTTAACAGGTCTTGGGGTTCGTTGTCATCCCAGGTGGCGCCATCAAAATAGGTTTCTGAAACACCGGTCAGGATCTTCTGCGAGTCGTCACAGGCGCCTTCATGTGTGCGGGTGCGCCATGTTGCTGACAGGTAGATGTCTCCACCCCAGCCGTCTACAGCATCCCATCCGATGTTGGTATCTCCCGTAGCGGCGTCGTCGTCAACACGCCACAAATGTTCCATGGCCGTGCAGGATGTGAACGGTGAGCCTGCTGTTTGGATGCCGTCGACTGTTTCGATCACGGTTGATTCGGATGTGATGGGCAGGTTTTGGCCGTCAAACGCGGTGGTCGAGGTTGAGGTTTTCACCCACGGCACGGTAAGTCCTGGTTCGGTGACCATCGACCATGACGTTTCGGAGTGGATGGTTTGGCTGTAGTAGGAGCCGTCACCGCTGGTGGTGTGGGGGGTGCCGCCGTGAAGCATGAGTGTTCCGTCGGCTTCAAGTAGGAGTAGGTCGGGTACGTTGTCGCCGTTCCAGTCTCCGGGTGCGACGAGTTGTTGGGCGTCGCCAATGTTGGTTATGACAGTTTTTTGGGCGTTGGCGGGTGGACCGTTGTCGCCTTCACCGTAGAGAACATCGACGTTGCCGATGGCGGAGATGGCAATAATGTCTGCAATGCTGTCACCGTTGTAGTCGCCGCCGTCAACAAAAGTGTCGTATTGGGCCCATTGGGAGGCTGCGATTTGTTGCCAGTTGCCTGTGCCGTCGTATAGGACCATCCAGCCGCCGTCACCGGAGCGGACAAGATCTGATGTGCCGTTGCCATCAAAATCCCAAACGTCGTAATGGAAGTCGTCGTAGTCGTAGACACCACCTTCACCGCTGGTGCCACCTTCGGCTATGAGGTGGGTCCATTCGGCGGCACTGTCAGCTAACAAAGCAGAGTTGTATTCCCAGTTGCCGTTGCGTCGGCGCACCAAATCGTCGCTGCCATCACCATCAAAGTCGCCGAACATAACATTGTCGCCAGCACTCAGGTCAGTGTTGATGTATTCGTAGGGGCCTTTACCGGACCACCACACTAGCCAGCCGAGCGTGTTTTGTTTGATCATGTCGGCTTCACCGTCGCCGTCAATGTCGGCAAAGGATTTGTCGGAACCCAATGTGGACGTGTTGAGGTCTACCCAGTTTCCTTGGCCAGACCAACGCACAGAAAATTTGCTTCCGGTAAACCAAACGATGTCATCCACACCGGTGGGGTCGCCTGCAGTTTTGACGCCAACATCCACGAACCACAGATTTGCGGTAATGGTGCTGTCGTTGATGTATTCCCAGGAACTGTTGGAGTCCCATTGCACACGCCACCCGCTCGACGTGTGCATTGCCATATCGGTTGTGCCGTTGCCGTCGAAGTCGCCATCGAAACGGACCTGATCGGCCCCATATTGCGAGCCACCAAGGAATATCCAGTCGCCGGTCCCAGAATATGATGCATGCCAGTCGGTGTCGTAGTGGTGTGCGGCATCAGTTTTGCCGTCGCCGTCGAAGTCGCCAAAACGCATGTAGTCTTCATCAACTATTTGGGCAATGACGCCGACTGTTGTGGGGGATGTGGCGGTGCCGTTGCCGGTATACAACCGAAGGTCGCTGTCCGTTTGAATGGGCAGGATGTCAGGTTTGCTGTCGCCACTCCAGTCACCTGGCACCAAAATGTCCAAGAAGCTGCCCCAACCGCTACCGATCTGGGTGCTCGTTGACGCCCATGTGCCATCGCCAGCACCGCGATGTAGTCGCAAATATCCGTCTTTGACTTCGATGAGGTCTACATAATCGTCGACGGTTGAATCCCACGATCCGGGTGCAATAATTTTGTCTGCCGTTGTGCTCCATGCGGCAGACACAACGGTGCCGTCAACGTCGGTCACGCCACC
The DNA here is from genome assembly GCA_965250005.1 of Demequinaceae bacterium. Lineage (GTDB taxonomy): Bacteria > Actinomycetota > Actinomycetes > Actinomycetales > Demequinaceae > WTKG01. The sequence goes on along the minus strand of OZ252279.1, from coordinate 1,480,712 downwards.
GTTGCCGTCACCGTAATACAGAACCAACGACTTGTCGGCAAGCCAGGCAAGTAGGTCCGCGTTGCCGTCGTTGTTTGCGTCACCAACTTCGATCAGTTCTGCACCGACCCCAAGATTGAGGTCTACTTCACGCACATCGAGTGCGACAGCCCGCTCAATTGTGTAGTCACTGTGTGAGGCTGTTGCGAGCGTATCGGTGACCGTTTGGCCATCAACTTCGCGGCGCACCGTCGAAGTTGCGGCAAGCATGCCAGACAGGTCTGCAAGGTCTTCAACTGTTGTGCCGTCACTGATACGTGTCAGTTCGACTGTTGACGCGAGCGTGCCATTTTCGAGGTATCCCCCAGATGTTCCGCGATAATACTGGTTGCGGGTGACCGCATAGTCGGTGAGGTTCTCACCTACCCAGGATTCAACAATTTCGTAGCCACGGAACACGTTCCATGTTTGTCCACCCTGGCCGCGCTCCGACATGATCGAATCGGCGTAAGCCCAGGCAGGCTCACCGATGTAGTCGTATCGGTTAACGGTGGTCAGGTAGTCAAAAAAGTCGCTCGATGTTGCTTCCTCAAAGTCGCCGTCTTCGTCTGCATCAACAGGTACGGGCGCCACCGCATCGACGAGGCGTACTTCGGTGACCATATATTTGTGGAATGTGGGTGCGTCGTCTGCGTTCGAGGACGGGGAGCACAGTTGGCTGTTTTCGTCCCAACCGTTCGCGAAAACGGTGTCGTAGTACGTGTCGATCGCTGCTTCGTTGACGAATCCATCGGCTTCACAGACTGTCAGCCCGTACGGGTCGTCTGGATCTGCGTCGCCAACACCATCAATATCGCGGGCATATTCGACTTCGATGTGGCCACCGAATTCGGTGCGTACGCGTTCAATACGTAGACGGTCCACGGCGCGACGGTCATCGTCACCAGGAATGAAGTCCACACGGTTGTTGAGTTGGATGGGATCAAACTTGATGACATACGTTTGCAAATCGTCGTCAACGTTGCCGAACTCGCCCCACGCTTTGGTGTAAACGCCATCAAGCCACAAGTTTCGGGCAGAACCATCCCCCGTCATCGGATAGCCAGCCAACAGTTGAGTGGTCGCAACCGGAACCCAGTCGGAGTTCGTGTCAACGTCTGCCCAGTCACGTACCGATGTAGTGATCTGGTCTAGCCGCTCGGTAGTAAAAAACACTGGCGAATTGTGGGTGGCTGCACAAGGGTTCGAACCCGTGGCTGCATCACACAACAAATCGATAGGAACATCGGGATAGAAGTGGGCGTTGTCTTCATCCATATCTGGGCAGTTCACGGCTGGCGTTGTTGCAAGGGTGCCCAAATAGTTTGCCGCTTGAACACAGCGTTCGACGTAAACATATTGGACCTTCGCGTCCGCCTGCTGCGTACCAACCCCTACATCAAGTCCGCCCCACACCAGACCGTATTTGATGTCGTCCAAACGGATTGCGGCCGTATATTCGGTGATCCGGTTGACGTCACCCTTGAGCGCATAATGATTGGTGTCACGCGTATAGGTATAGGTGCTGGCGTTGTTTGAGGCGTCCACCGAAATGTCCAGCATCCACCGATATCCCTGCACACATTCGTCGTTGGCGTCAGTACCACAACGCGGTTCACCTGTATCGTCACCAAAAACAGGTACGGTCGCAACCGAGTTGGTTGGCGAGCCGCTGACACCGACATGTCCGTAACCGAAGTAGTAGCGCGAACCGTCAGGAACCTGGACCAAAAAATATTCGCCTTCATCGTCTGAGTCGGCTTCACCGCCGTCGCCGTTGTTGGCACCCCAGTGACGTGTCACCCGCCATCCGATTTCTGTAGAGGTGCGGTAACGGTTGCCGCCATCCCAAATCAGGTCATATGTTGCCCCATTTAGGGACACCGTATAGGCCGCCTCACCAGGCACACTCGTATACGGCGAATGCCAACACTTGTCCAAAAGGTTGGTGCCATATTCGTCGGCGTTACACGGCAAATAGAGCCTCTCAATAAAGTTCGTCGGGTTTGCCCACCCTTCACCCAAAACTGATGTCTGCCCGTTCGTGGACTCTGTTTTAGCGTCCGCACCGGCACTGGAATACGACAACGAAACATTCGGGGCGGCACCGGCCTGCGCGGGTGGAACCTCTATAGGCAGCGAATAGGTGAACGCGCCAGACTGTTCAGACACACCCCACGTACCCTGCGCGGCAAGGTCGGTAGCAGAAAAATCGCCTGCCTGTCCAGAAGCACCCGACACGGCAACAATGATCGTGCCGCCACCAGTGCCCGCAAACTTCAACCCCTGTGAGGCAGCAAACTCGGCCGCCAAATCGCCACTATGAATCACATCTACACTGACAGGACGCGAGTTGAAGCCATCAACATCTGCAAGGGTGCGCGCATTCGCTGGCGCCGCAATCGTGGTCACACCCGTCAAACCATTACGCGACGACTCCAACGGCAAACCAGCAAAACAGTCACGATTCTTTCGTGACGTCAACGCACACTCAGGTAGCAACACAAACTGCAGCCGGTCAACATAGTTTGCACCAAACAGATGCTCCACCAGCGACATATTTACAGCAACATCAACCCATCGAGCATCCTCATTGAGGCCACCCACATCCACCGACAACGTAAAAGCCGCACCCGGAATAGATGCGTCAGCACCTGGACGCTGTTCCACGATGACATGCTCACCAACATCAGCTGATGGCCTACTGGCGGCCACCAAATCGGGGCGGCCACGCAGCTCGCCAGGAAAATACAAACCTGAAGACCCATACACACGCCGAATCACATCATCCAACGGCACCGCCCCCACAGCAACAACAACACTGCCATCCACACCAGACGTACCCTCAGCGACAGCAACCTCAAAATCTGTGCCCGACATCACATCAAAATCGAACACACGATGCTCAACACCAGAACTTTGCTCCGCCCCAAACGACGGCAACCGACCCAACCCCACATCGCGAGGCACCCCACCAGGATTACCCTCAACCGAATCAACCGGATCAGGATCAGACCACACAAAATCGTTCACCGACGCACTCGGCTCCACACTCGGTTCTGGGCTCGGTTCCGGACTCGGTTCTGGGCTCGGTTCTGGGTTTGGTGTTGCACTCGGTTCCGGGCTTGGCTCGACACTCGGAGTCGCAGTCGAATCCGGGCTCGGTGACAGGTCAACCGTCCATGCAGGCGTACCCGACACCACAAGCGCGGCGGCAACAAACACAGCCACCAAACCTAAACGAACCCGCCCCATGTTCAACCCTCTGATCGCACTGCCCTCAAACACCTCTCCAACCGCACCCGAACCGCTTGCCCGCCTAAACACCGGGAGCCCCCGTGCACGGTGCCGGGCTAGGCGCTACAACCGCACCAATATCGTCATCGCAATACGCAGGAACATCAACCAACCCTGCAGACGGCAAATCCGGGGCCGCAACCACATACGTCAACGTGTTAGGAACAGTCAAAACCGCCGACTCATCCAACGTGTCCGAAGCACGCACCTTAACCGTGTACGCCACATCAGGATCCAATGGTGTCGCAAACACAATCATCGACGTCCCACCCGAAGCAACCAACGACCCCTCAAAACTGCCAAGCAAATCCACGCCATCATAAATATCGAAAACCGCGCGCACCATCCCACCATCCAAATCCGAAACCGTCGCCTCCAACACCGGATACGGATCCGTCAACGTCAACGCAGAACTATCCAAACTGAACCCATTCACAAGCACACCAGACGGCACGTCTGGTGGCTGGTTGTAATACACAACCAAATGCGGATGATGGGAGCTAGCCGACAGCGAATAGAACCGCTTCCAGTAATAGTTGTTCGTCTCGCTTCCAGCAACGAGCGCCAACGAATGATACGAATCGGCCAAGTCCTCTGACCACATTTGTGCGGGCGCTGTGATATCCGTCGAAACCCAGCCGTCATTGCACGAACTCGAATACCCCAACGTCGCAGACGACTCGCCATACACGCCACCGTCATACCCCGGTCCGGGCCATGACACCTGACTAGTGACATTGGTGCCGGCATATGCACGCCAACTGCGTGCAGAACACGACCACGAATGATAATTCCAAATGTTGAAATGCGCAGCAGTGACAGTCAGTCCTTGGATGGGTGTGGTCGTAACATTCAGATACGTACGGTACTTGACGCTGCCGCTGTTGGGCGTCCCCATCAGCAAATACGAATAGGACTGATGGTTCACCGAACTGTTGGTCTGGTAGTACGTGTCATATGTTGGATAGAGGACAACGTAAGGGTCAATCACCACAGGGAACCGAGTCGACGGGTCATCCGCCCAGCCCGCAGGCAAATTGAGTTTCAACCGTGCACCACCCTCGCGGGGCTCCACCTCAACCTCGACTGCCTCTTCCTGAAACTCAACATCAGCATCAAAGCCGATACGCCAACTGCCCTGCCCTGCCGGCATCTCACGGTCACCACCAAACGGCCTACGCGGGTCACCGCGCCAAGGCTTCAACACAGGGTTACCGCGACTGACATCAGTCTCGGCATCCCATGCCACAGCAACCGGCACAAACGCAATCGTGTTTCCCTTCCTATCAAGGAACGTCGCACCACCAGCACCATCAGACGTAATCTCGCCGCCGTCGACCGAAAAATCTAGAAACAGGTCACCTGCAGCTCTGAGCGCTCCACGATTCTTAGCCACATAAAACTGTTCATAACCCACCGGTGACAACTCGATCACATAGTCAATGCCAGGCTTCACCTCGGGATACGTCACACGCGCGCCGTCAATCTGCGCGGGCGGCAAATACGAACCATCCCAGAGCAAAGAAACCGTTTCACCAGACTCAGAATCGGTGGTCTCAAGAATCAGATCAGTTCGCTCACCACCAGGCGCAATCACAAAACCTTCCGTGTGCGCAACCGGAACAATGAAACCATCAGCACGAACCACCAACGTCGAATCAAGCGGACTCCAATCCGCATCCGACGTACCATCCCCGCTAGTCAACACCCACTGCGGAGCACCATGCACATGCGTACGCCAGGACCCATCGGGCAAAGCCACAACAGCTTGCGTGCTAGTGCGCTGCGACAAATCCTCAACATCCTTACCAACCTCGCGCGCAAGAACCTGCGCATCGTAAGCCGACGGCGCCGTCAACTCAGGCAAACCAACATAGGACGCAGCTTCCGCATCAGCGGGCATACCATCCACCATCACGGCAGCCACCGCACTAGTAGTCAACAATCCCAAACTCATCACAGCAACAGCACCTGCCGAAATGGCGCACACACGCACGCTACGTCTCAAAATCGCCACAATATCCCCGCTCCGAACAAGCAAACCCTCACAGGCAACCCAGTTCCCTCAAAAAGTGATCTGTAATCTGCAACCTAACGGGTCCCAAGAAACCCCGCAACATTTAGCGCAGAATGAAGCGCCCCAGGTTTGATGCCGCATCCTTTTGAGTTGGAAGGATGTATGTCATGCCAAAGAAAATTGATCCTGTACTGCGTGATCGGGCGGTGCGGCTGGTGCGGGAGCACCGGTCGGAGTATTCCTCGCTCACGGCCGCGTCAGCGGCCGTTGCCCGTCAGGCCGGCGTCGGCCACGAGTCTGTGCGCCGGTGGGTGTTGCAAGCCGATATCGACGACGGCACCCGCGACGGTGGGAGCCGTCGAAGACGCGTACGACAACGCACTCATGGAAACCATCAACGGACTCTACAAGGCCGAATGCATCCGCACCACGGTGTTCCACGACAGCCCCTACAAAACCATCGCCGACATCGAATACACGACCGCTGGCTGGGTCGATTGGTACAACACTCGTAGGCTTCACTCAAGCCTCGGCTACGTCCCACCCGCCGAATTCGAACAAGCCCACTACGCGACCCTCACCCAAGAGCCGCAACCCGCATAGGAACGGCCGAAAACCCAGGACGCTTCAGCTCGAGTATCGACCATGCATTCAAAACTACGGCTACAGCGAAGGGGCTGGTGCAGGAACTGGTGACAGTTCGGGTTTAGGCCGCGAGGGCCATTTGTGTGTTCATGATGGTCTCGTATTCGATGGGGGTCAAGCGTCCGAGTCGGTCTTGTCGGCGGCGGCGGTGGTAGGTGCGTTCGATCCAGGTGATGATCGCGATGCGGAGTTCCTGGCGGGTGTCCCAGCGTTGCCGGTTCAGGACGTTTTTTTGGAGCAGGCTGAAGAAGGATTCCATTGCGGCGTTGTCGCCGGCGGCACCTACTCGACCCATGGAGCCGACCATGCCGTGACGGTTCAGTGCGTGACCCATTTTGCGGGAACGAAATTGAGATCCCCTATCGGCGTGCAGGATGCATCCAGTGACGTCGCCGCGGGACGCGACGGCGTTGGCCAGGGCGTTCACAGCCAACTGGGCTTGCATTCGGTCACTGAGTGAGTAGCCGACGATGCGGTTCGAGTACAGGTCCTTGATGGCGCACAGGTAGAGTTTGCCTTCACTGGTGGGGTGCTCCGTGATGTCCGTCAGCCACACCTGATTTGGGCTCTGGGCGGTGAAGACACGTTGCACGAGGTCATCGAACACGGGTGGACCGGGTTTGCCTGCCTTGCCTCTCTTGCGACGCTGTGTCGTTGACACCAAACCCGCCTGCGACGCCAAGGACCATGCGGTCCTGCGCACCATCGGCCATCCGGCTACCACGGCCTCGTCCGCGAGGAACCGGTAGCCGAACTCTGGGTCGTCACGGTGCGCGTCAATGAGCGCGTTCATGCGATGCGCTTGCACCCAGTCCAATGCCGTAACTGGTTCGCTTCGCCACCGGTAGTACGGCTGGCGAGCAATCTTCAGCACCCGACACGTCACCGCGACGGGAACACCGTCGACGGCCAGCTCGCGGACGAGCGGGTAGATCATTTTGGGTGGCCACCGAGTTTGAGATTGGCCTGCGACAAGTAAGCGGCCGCACGCCGCAAAACCTCGTTCTCTTGCTCGAGCAACCGATTACGCCGACGCAACTCCCGCACCTGTTCGGCTCGCTCACGGCTCACACCAGGTTTGTCACCGTCCTCGATGTTGGCTTGACGCAACCAATTCGACAACGTCGCATGCGAGATCCCGAAATCCTCGGCAATCTGCTTCTGAGACGCCTCACGGCGCCGGGCAACCGCAACCACGTCACGGCGAAACTCCTCAGGAAAAACTTTAGGCATAACAACATCCTTCCACCAAGACCCTCCCAGGTCCCAGAAGTCAGTTGTCACCTATCCCTGCACCAGCCCCGAACGCCTCACAACTGGAACGACAAATTCTCGCCAACAACGGTACCGTCACAGCATGGCCACGCGCGACGGACTAATGCAGGACATTGCCGACATACTCGGAATGTTGGTGGTTGATAAGGGCGTTGGCTCCAGCGTTCACAACGACTTCATTGACCCGCTCGCCGTTGCCGTGCTGGGGGACGACCTAGCCGAGGAGTTCCCCGACAAATATCGAAAGATTCAGGCGATCATCGAACTGCTCGGGGGCACATACGCCCCCGCGGATCCCGACAAGTACGGCGTCGGCGACACGTCGGAAGGAACCAAGTCGGGTGGCGGTGGCACCCTCACGAATCAGGGCCTAGGGAAGATCCGCGACCTTCTGCTCGAGAACGGTGTGCCGAATCTCTCCACCGAACTCGAGGCACCTGTCGCCGTTCTGATCAACGAAGGCTTCGACCCCTCGGAGATCGTCGCGTCAAGGCCGAAGCGGCTCGCCGCTATCGCTACACGCCCTGGAGGAACCGGGTTCCGCAACGCTGTGAGGAAGGCGTACGGAGAAGCCTGCTGCGTGACCGGGACAAACGACCTTGCCGCACTTGAGGCCGCGCACATTGCCCCATACCAGGGCCCGGATTCGGACAAGGTCGGCAACGCGCTGCTACTACGCGCTGATATTCACAAACTCCACGACGCCCTGCTGCTCGCGGTGTCAGACGAAGATCTGACTGTGCTCGTGAAGCCACGGCTGCTGGATACGACCTACGCAGACCTCGCGGGTGAGAGCATCACACCACCGAGGGGATTCGAACTTTCAGAGTCCGCGTTGAAGCTCCAACGCGAACGCTGCGGACTGTAGAACTTCGTCGGGGTTGGCAGGTGAATCGCCAACAGCCGCGGCCAAGCCAGGTGCCGCTCCTCGCACGTCGTCAAGGTTGCCAAGGACGTGCTGGCGAAGGATGAAGTACGCGGCGCCCACATTGACGCCATTACCCATCTGCTTGTACGTCGCGGCATCCGACTGATCTCCAAAACTGAACCAATCCGGAAGGCCTTGAAGTCGGGCGGCCTCACGCGGCGTGATGCGCCGCTGCAGCGAACCCACAACACTCGTTTGAGTAATGGCAACCAGTGCAGGTAGGTAGTTCGGCTTCTTCGCACGGATGCCCGACGGCCGAAAATGCATAACCGTGTCCCACAGGCTCTTCGAGTCCTGCGCCTGCCACTCAAGTTTGCGGCGACTCGCCGGGAAGTGCGCGAGTCCACCATTCTTGCGGCGCCACCTGTCGATCACGCCGCGATGCGTCACGTAGAGGTCAGAATTCTTGCGGAGGAAGTCAGCCTTCCACGCGGGCGTGTCTTCGTCGATCTCCGGTTCGTCGACAAACGCGTCCGCCCAGATCGGGAACCCCGGCAATCGGCCCGTCCGCATTCGCTTACTGACTAGATGAACGAACTCGTCCCAAGTCTCAATCCACTCGGTTTCCGCGCCGCTCAACCCGTAGTCGGCCTTGGTTTGAGCATCGGTCGCGACCGGAAGATGATCGAGTAGATTCCAATCCCGCGGGTCCCATCCGTCCACAGGCTTGTTGGGCACAAGCAACTCATTGGTTGCTTCCGCCCACGCGCGGTCCTTGCCCACGTATATTCCGGTTATGAACACTCGGTCTCGAGTCTGGGGTCGCCCTCCAAGGGCGAGCGGCAAGTTGTGCGGAGAGAAAACGGTTGGCGCACCCGAGACTTTGTAGCCGAGGTCGCGCAGCGACCGCACAATGGTCGCCCAGGTCTCGCGGTGCCGAGGGCCCGCGAGATTTCGCACATTTTCGAGGAGAACTACGCCCGGCTGCCGCTCCTCAAGCACGCGGCAGATGTTCCAGAAGAGCGTGCCTCTAGTCTCCGCCATGCCCCGCTGATAGCCGCTCTTCGAGAATGGCTGACATGGAAATCCAGCTGCGAGCACATCGTGGGCGGGGACAGCCATCTGATCTGCGGTGAGCGGCACGATGTCGCCGGAAACGGCGCCGCCCCAGTTCGCTTCGTAAACCGCGACAGCATCAGCATCGATCTCGGACGCGAACTCGCATTCGCCACCGAGCGCGCCAAGCGCCGCGTGAAATCCACCCACGCCCGCAAACAGATCCACGTAGCTGAACATATGTTCGAGTTTACCAGCTTTCTCTGGGTTCGCTGAGACGCTCGCCGCACATCTATCCGGACCGGCGCGATGCCCGCGATCGTGCCTCTACCAGCATCGGCATGGTTGCTAGTTCCGCCAAGCGTAGTTGCATCCGCCCACATGGGAATATGGGCGTGCCCGGGAGCTGTTCTACCGCACAAACAACCCGTGAAAGGATCACGCCATGGAAGAAGAAACAATAGTACAGCGAAACGTCACACTCACCCGCGAGGCCGAAGGCATCTTCATCGCCGACAACGGTCGTGGTGCTCAGATCCGCTTTGGGCACAACGCCAAGGGGGGATTCGGCTCAATCGAACTACTGCTCGCCGCCATGCTCGGTTGCTCCAGTACCGACGTCGACATGATGACGTCGCGTCGCATCGAACCCGACCACTTCGAGGTCACGGCAGTCACGGACAAGGTGAGCGGTGGCGAGGATGGCTCGATTCTGCGGGACATCCGCCTGTCATTTGACCTCAAGTTCCCCGAGGGCGAAGACGGCGACAAGGCTCGGGCCCGCGTCGGTGCTGCGCTCAAGACCGCGCACGAGAAGACGTGCACCGTGTCTCGCACCATTGAAAATGGCGCGAAGGTCACGCTTACCGACGCCAACAACTACGAAGGCTGAATAGCCCCACCGAGCCTGAAACTAGGCGCGAATGCCAATCGCCTCGACTAACTTGACTGCCGCGTAGTCGCGGTTAAACGTGTAGATGTGCACTCCGGGCGCGCCCGCATCCAGCAACGCGCTCGCGAGTTCAGCTGCGTGCTCCACGCCGGCGTCGCAAGCCGCCTCGGTGTTTTCTGCCTGCTGGAGGCGAGCCACGAGCGATTCGGGGGCCGGTACGCCCGTCAACTGCGCTAGTCGGGCCGCGCGTCCGGCGTCCAACAGCGGGATGATCCCGGGAACGATCGGCAGCGAAATACCATCGGCCGCTAAGTCCTTGACGAGCGCCATGTACTGCGTGGCGTCGTAGAAGACCTGGGTGACGGCGAAGTCGGCGCCCGCCTCCTGCTTGGCACGCAAGACGTCCAGGCCCTGCTGCCGCCACTGCTCGTTCGCGTGAGCCGCGGGAAACGCCGTAACGCCGATGCTCAAGTCTGGCCCGGTGATGCCGTGCGCCGCTCCCACCTCGCGCAGGAGCGCGACCAAGTCAGAAGCGTAAAGCAGCCCATCCGGATGCGGCTTCCAGTCTTTCTGACCCTTGGGGGGGTCGCCCCGCAGCGCGAGGAAGTCGCGAACTCCTTCGTCAAGGAACTCCTCGATGACCGCCGTTACCTCAGCGCGCGACGCATCCACGCAGGTGAGATGCGCGAGCGGTGGGATGGTGTGGGTCTCCGCGAGGCGCTGAACTACTGCCCGGCTAGTGTCGCGCGTCGACCCGCTCGCTCCGTACGTGATGGAGGCGAAGTCCGGGGTGGTTTCCGCCAGGCGCGCGATAGTTTCCCAGAGCGCCAGTTCGGCCTCCGGGGTGCGCGGGGGGAACAGCTCGTAGGACAGCGTGGGTGCTGGGCCCGCGAGCAACGTTGAAATGGTCATGTCGGGACGTAAGGCTACGCGTGCGCGGGAGTCTGAGCGAATCGTTGCTGGCCGACCGATGTCACAAAGGACCGTCCGCAGCGCACCAACCCCGCGAACCGAGACTGTTGGGCGACAGAAGTCGCACCTTTCGCGCAAGATGGACCACATGGACAATAGCGCCGACGTGATCCGCTGCTTCGGCAACGGGGACCCGCAAATGGAGGAGTATCACGACACGGAGTGGGGCGTGCCCGTTCGCGACGACCAGGCGTTGCTCGAGCGGCTAGCGCTCGAGGCCTTCCAGTCGGGCCTATCGTGGTCAACAGTGCTGCACAAGCGCGCCGCATTCAACGCGGCCTTTGCGGATTTCGACCCGCGGGTGCTCGCGGGCTTCGAAGAGGAAGACGTCCTGCGCCTGCTCGAAGACGCGGGCATCATCCGCAATCGCCGCAAGATCGAGGCGACCATCACCAACGCGCGTGCGCTCGTGGCATTGCAGGAGTCGGGCGGCTCGCTCTCCGACCTAATCTGGTCGCACGCCCCCGAAAACCCGCGCCCCGCCCCTGTCCGCGGTTGGGACGACATGCGCTCCGAGTCCGAAGAATCGAAGGCCCTTGCCAAGGACCTGAAGGCAAATGGGTTCGTGTTCGTTGGCCCGGTGACCATGTATGCGCTGATGCAGGCCTGCGGCCTCGTGGACGATCACCTCGAGGACTGCGTGGTGCGCACCGGGTAGTCCGTGCCAACGGCGAAGTCATTCAGCTAACACCAGGCGCTGCGGTTGCGCTCCACGGCCGCATAGATCAGCGCGTCCACGATGTCCGCGTCGGCGGCAATCCACGGCACATCGCGCCATGCGCCCGGCTTGAGCCACGTGAGCTCGTCGTGATCTTCGAGCGGCGCAGGCTCTCCCGCAATCACCCGCGCGAGCCACAAACGCATCACAAGCGGTGCGCCGTCGGCGGTCTGGCCCAGCGGCCATGCGCCGCCAACAACTGCTCCGTGCGCGCCGACCCCCACGTGCTCGGGACCGGCGAGTTCGCGGCCAAGCTCCACCTCGACGCCAAGCTCTTCCCGGATTTCGCGCACGAGCGCCACCGTAGGGCTCTCCCCGGGCTCGACTTTGCCGCCAGGGAACTCCCACGAACCCGCAAGCGTGGCTGGCGCCGACCGGCGCGCGGCAAGCAATTCGCGCGGAAACTCGAGATCGTCAACGATCGCCGCTGCGACCACCAGGCGCGCGGGCTGAAACTCGATGCCCGCTATTCCGTAATCGCGACGTACTGCTCAGAGTTGAGCAGGTCCTTCGAAGGGCTCGAAATCGCCACCTTGAAGATCCAGCCCTCGCCGTACGTGTCGTCGTTGATGAGTTCGGGAGCGTCCACTACGGCCTGGTTGACGGCGGTGACCTTGCCGTTGACCGGCGAATAGAGTTCGGAGACCGCCTTTGTCGACTCGAGCTCGCCGCAGACTTCGCCTGCGACGACGTCTTCGCCAACCTGCGGTGCCTCAACGTAAACGACATCGCCTAGCGCCGCTGCAGCGTAGGCGGTGATTCCCACTGTCACTTCAGATTGAGGGGCGACGTCGCCCGCGATCCACTCGTGCTCCTGCGAGAACATCAACCCGTCGGGTGCGTCTGCCATCTCAGATTCCTTTCCTCCGCGCGTGCGCTTAGGGAAACGCTACTGCGCCCGCTTGTAGAACGGTAGCGGCCACGCCTTCATCGATTCAAGGCGCCCGCGCACGTCAACCGCAAGGTCCGTCCCGTCCGCTGCCACGCGTGGGTGGACGTAGGCCATTGCGATCGGGTTTCCCAGCGACGGTGACGGCGCTCCCGATGTTACGTCGCCCACCTCGGCGCCATCGGCATCGAGAACACTGTAGCCAGCCCGCGCGGCCCGACGTCCCTCGCCCCGCATGCCGATGAGCACGCGGGCATCCAGCGGAGCTTCGGCGGGTTTCGCCCACCAACCTGCGTCGCTCTCGGCCGCTGCCGCGAGCGCCTTCTTTCCCACAAACTCGCCTCGAGGGACCTTCGTTGTTCCCAACTGGACTGCCCAGCCAAGGCCTGCGGCGTATGGCGAGCGGTCGGCGCCAATCTCGGCTCCGTGCAGCGGCATGCCAGCCTCAAGGCGCAGCGTGTCGCGCGAGGCGAGCCCGCAGGCGACCATGCCGGCGGCGGTCCCGTTTCGAAGCGCCGAGTCCCACATGTGCTCCGCGTCAGCGGCAGCCACGAACAGCTCAAAGCCATCCTCGCCGGTGTAGCCCGTCCGGCCCACCAGGGCCTGCACTACACCATCAACCTTCGCGGTTGTGCTGGCGTAGTACTTCAAATCGCCGACAGCATCGTCACCAAAGCCGCTCGTCATCGCCATCACGATGCCTCGCGCGGCTGGCCCCTGTACCGCTATCAGCGACGTGGCCGCCGAGACGTCTTCGACGACGCACTCGAAGTTCCCGCACCGGACCGCGAGTTCAGCGGCGACGAAGGTGCTGTTGCCTGCGTTCGCGACCACGAGGAATGCATCGCTTGCCGTCCGGTAAACAATCAGGTCGTCCAGGACTCCGCCGTCGGGCGCGCAAAGCATCGTGTACTTGGCTCGGCCAACTCCGACTGCGCTCATGCGGCCCACGAGCGCGTACTCGAGCGCCGCTGCCGCCTGCGCTCCCGTGACGTAGATCTCGCCCATGTGGCTGACATCAAACAATCCAGCGGTGGTACGGACGGCCTCATGTTCCGCGATGTCAGAGGTGTAGCGGACGGGCATTGTGTAACCCGCGAAGTCGGTCATGGTCGCCCCAAGAGCCTCATGCTGCGCGTGCAGCGGGCTGGTGGTGCTCATCGAGCCTCCGTGGTCGCGGCCCGACGGGGCGTCAGGCGTCTTCCTGATCGACTGCGTCGTCGTAAGCCGCCACGTAGTCCTCGAGCGGGGGGCAACTACACACCAGGTTGCGGTCGCCGTATGCGTTATCGACGCGGCGCACCGGAGACCAGTACTTGTCCGCACGCAGGCTGGGGACCGGGAACGCCGCTTGCTCGCGCGAGTATTTTTGCTCCCAGGTGTCGGACACGACCATCGAGGCGGTGTGCGGCGCGTGACGTAACGGCGAGTCCTCGACGGCGATTGCGCCGTCCTCGATGGCCTTGATCTCGCCTCGAATTTCAATCATTGCCTGGATGAAGCGGTCGAGTTCGGTAACGCTCTCGCTCTCGGTCGGTTCGACCATCAACGTGCCGGAGACCGGGAACGACATGGTCGGGGCGTGAAAGCCGAAGTCGATGAGCCGCTTGGCGATGTCCTCGGCGGTCACTCCGGTGGCCTTGGTATGTGGTCGAACATCCAGGATGCACTCGTGCGCTACGAGGCCGTTGGGGCCCTTGTAAAGCACCGGGAAATGCGGGTCGAGCTTGGTGGCGATGTAGTTGGCGGACAATACCGCGGTTTCGGTCGCCTTTCGCATGCCGTCGGCGCCCAAGAGCGAAATGTACGCCCACGAAATAGGTAGCAAGCCAGCAGAGCCATATGGAGCGGCACTGACGGGGGCGCCCGCGCGTGCGAGTTCCTGGGGCCTCTGAATGGTCTGCCGCAGGCCGGGCAGGTACTTGACGAGGTGCTCTGCGACGGCGACGGGGCCCACCCCGGGCCCGCCACCGCCGTGAGGGAGAGCGAAGGTCTTGTGAAGGTTGAGGTGCGAGACGTCGCCGCCGAAGTTGCCAGGCTTCGCAAGTCCCACCAGCGCGTTGAGGTTTGCGCCATCGATGAAAACTTGGCCACCAGCTTGATGAACCAACTCGCAGACCTGGGCAATCTCGTCTTCGTAGACGCCGTGAGTCGACGGATACGTCACCATAATCGCGGCGACGGTTCCTTTGTGTTGCTTGATCTTCGCTTTCAGATCCTCAATGTCGACGGTGCCGTTCTCCGCCGTGGCGATAACCGCAACCTTCATGCCCGCCAGTACCGCCGATGCGGCGTTGGTGCCGTGCGCGGACGCAGGAATCAGGCACACCTTCTTCTCTGGATGCCCCTGGTCGCGGTGGTATGCCGCGATGGCGAGCAGGCCGGCGTACTCCCCGCGCGACCCGGCGTTGGGCTGAACGGAGACGGCCGAGTACCCAGTGACCGTCGCGAGCCAACTCTCGAGTTGAGCAATCATGTCCCGATAACCGGCGGTCTGGTTGCTGGGTGCGAACGGGTGAATATTGGCGAACCCCGGCCACGTCAGTGGTGCCATCTGAACCGCGGCATTGAGCTTCATGGTGCACGAGCCGAGCGGAATCATTGTGCGGTCGAGCGCTAGGTCTCGGTCGCCCAGGCGCCGCAGGAACCTCATCATCTCGGTTTCGGAGCGGTACTTGTGGAACGACTCGTGGAAGAGGTACTCGCTCTGACGGCGCATGTGGCGCGGGATGGCGACTCCCGGGCTCACCTCAACCCACTCGCGCTTGGTGGCCGTGATTGCGGCCACGAGCGTGCCGATCACTTGTGCCGTGGTGATCTCGTCGCACGCGATCGCTACCTCGTCCTCGTTGACCCGCCGCACGTTGATGCCTTCAGCGGCGGTGCGCTCCATGACGGATTCCGCGCCATGCGGCACGACGGCAACGACCGTGTCGAAGAACGTCTCGTGTTTGACCTCGACGCCGGCCTCGCGAAGCGTGTCGGCAAGCGAGACCGCATGAGCGTGCACGCGTGCCGCAATGTCGCGGAGTCCCTCGGGCCCATGGTGAACGGCGTACATTCCAGCGGCGATCGCTAGGAGTGCCTGCGCGGTGCAGATGTTTGACGTGGCCTTATCGCGACGGATGTGCTGCTCGCGCGTCTGGAGCGCGAGGCGATAGGCGCGTCTGCCGTCGGCGTCGACGGACACGCCTACCAGGCGGCCGGGCAACTCTCTCTCGAGGCCCTCGCGGACCGACATGTACGCCGCGTGCGGACCGCCAAAGAACAACGGGACACCAAAACGCTGCGCCGAACCCACCGCGATATCCGCACCAAGCTCGCCAGGCGGTTTGATGATGCACAAGGCCAGCAAGTCTGCCGCAACCGTAGCGAGCGCACCGACCGCATGCGCCGACTCGACAATGTGCTCGACCTCCCGCACCACACCCGAGACTCCCGGCTGCTGAACAACGACGCCGATCAAGTTGTCCGGCGCCTTCCATCGAGGGCCTAGCCTCTGCACCTCGAGCGCCAGCCCGATGGCTGCGGCCTGCGCGGCCACGACCTCGATGGTCTGTGGAAGGCACTCATCGTCGAGAACGATGATTCCCTTGGGCTTACCCTTCACGGCACGGCGCATCAATAACACGGCCTCGGCAACGGCGGTCGATTCGTCCAGCAGGGATGCGCCGGCCGTAGGAAGCGCAGTGAGGTCAGACACCATCGTCTGGAAGATCAGGAGCGCCTCGAGCCGGCCCTGGGAAATCTCTGGCTGATACGGCGTGTAAGCGGTGTACCAGGCGGGGTTCTCAAGCAGGTATCTCTGTACGACGCGCGGCGTCATGGTGTCGCTGTAGCCCTGCCCGATCATTTGGACCATCGCCTTGTTCATGCCAGCAAAGTTGCCCAGGCGGCGCAGCGCTTCGTACTCCGAAACGGCTGGCGGCAGATCGAGGGGTAGGTCTTCAAGTATCGCGGCGGGAATCGCGGCTTCGGTCAACTCCGCGAGCGACGCGTAGCCGACTTCGCCAAGCATGGCGCGGGTGTCGTGCCAGTCTGGCCCGACATGCCGATCTGAGAACGAGGTCACTGCCCCATTGTGTCGCAAACCGCGGCGTCGCGGCAGGGCATCGCGGCGAGTCGCACGTCCGTGGCGCCGCGCCGCGCCCGCAGGCGGCCGCTCCTAGGTCTCGTCGACCACCGGAGCCCTGCTTGCGTGTCCCTTAATGGACTCGATTGCATCGACCGCAGAGGCCTTCTGCTTGTACATCTCGCTGGTGGCAAGAATCCGACCATTGGCTGCGACAACTCGGAACCAGAACTGTCCGTTCTTGGCACTCTTCTGAATGGTAAACCTCATGGGGGATCTCCTTCGCTTAATGGTTCACTCCATCCTACGAACGCAACCGTCGATCGCGCCAAGGGATGGTGAACTGTAATCGGCTGATTCCAAGCGCGACTACGCCCGGAGAACTGGCCGGTCGCGCCCCACGTGGGCGGTCAGCACCTCTTCCTCAACGATGATGCTCAGCTCCGCAATCGGCGCGGTCATGAGACAGAGCGTGATTTCGCTTTTCGCCAGAATCTACCGGCCGGGCCGGTAGGGTGCTTTGCCGCCGGTAAGCGGCTTGGCTACCCTGGAATCCCGGGCGCCCCAATCCAAAGGAACTCGCGTGAAAGTATTCATCCAGGTTCCGTGCCTGAACGAGGCGGAGACGCTACCCCTCGTACTGAGTTCGTTGCCAAAAAGGATTCCAGGCATCGACAAGATCGAAGTCCTCATCATCGACGACGGTTCGACCGACGCCACTGTTGCGGTCGCGAAGAAGCACGGAGTTGAGCACGTCGTGCGCCATTCGCAGAATATGGGGCTAGCCCGCTCGTTCCGTGATGGCGTTGAATACGCACTCGCTCACGGCGCAGACATAATCGTCAATACGGATGGCGACAATCAGTACCCGCAGGAACGGATCAGCGACCTCGTGCAGCCCATCCTCGAGGGCCATGCAGACATCGTCATCGGCGACCGTCAAACCAGCACGATCAAGCATTTCTCGCCATTCAAGAAGCTCATGCAGCGCCTGGGTTCGTGGGTCGTGAACCGCGCCGCTGGCACCAAGCTTCCCGATGCCGCGTCCGGCTTCCGCGCATACTCGCGCTATTCGCTCTACCGCCTGAACATTGTTACCCAGTTCTCGTACTGCATGGAGACCATCATCCAGGCGGGCAACAAGCGACTGGCGATCGCGAGCATCGCAATTGAAACCAATCCCAAGACGCGTGAGTCACGACTGTTCAAGAATGTGTTCGAGCACATGATCAAGTCGGGTCAGGCGATCATGCGCTCGTACATCATGTTTCGACCGTGGGCCATCTTCGCGACGCTCTCGTGGTTCTTCGGCATTCTGGGCCTCACGCCCTTCGTTCGGTACGGAATCCTCCGGCTCATGGGCGACGAGGGCAACCATTTCCAATCACTCATTCTTGGTGCCGCCCTGCTAGTCGCCACGTTGCTCTCGCTCGCGCTTGGTGTGCTGTCCGACCTTCTTAGAACGAACCGGATCCTTCACGAGGACGCACTCGAGCGCATCAAAGAGATTCAGTACGGGAAGTGACTTCGCCGACGCCTCGGGTCATGGGTTGGGGCACGTATGACGTGCGCCGGCATCCTCGGGTTGGAATCGTGCTGGCCGGCCTGAGGGCTGTGGGCATTGAGGTTGTTGAAGTCAACCGTCCCAACGAGATGTCCACGAGCCAGCGCGTTGAAATGCTGCGCAAGCCCTGGCGGCTCGTAGGTGCCACGTGGAACATGTTGGCGACATGGTCACAGCTCATTCGAGAGGGCCGCCAAATACGACGCTCTCAACGCATCGACGGGATCATCGTCGGGTACTTGGGGCACTTCGACGTCATCGTCGCGCGCTTGGCATTTCCGCGTGCGACGATCGTGCTCGACCACCTCATTTTTGCGGCCGACACGGCCCGCGACCGTGGCGTGGGCGGAGGGATTATGCGTTGGATCCTGCGCGGGCTTGATCGGGGCGCGCTTGGGAGCGCGTCAATCATCCTGGTTGACACGCAGCAGCACCTCGAGCTACTGCCAGCCCGTCGCCGCGACCGTGGCATCGTCGTCCCCGTTGGAGCTCCCGTCACGTGGCACGCGGATCCACCTGCGCGGGGCCGAGCGCGAAAGTCGGCACCACTCTCGGTGATCTTCTTTGGCTTGTTCACGCCCCTGCAAGGCGCGCCAACTATCGGCGCGGCGCTACGAATCCTGGCTGAACGCGACGTTCCAATCGCCGCCACACTCGTGGGCGACGGTCAAGACGCCGAGTACACTCGCACGGCCTTAGGAGCCGCGAATGTCACCTGGCTCGACTGGGTCGACGCCGACGATCTTCCTGCTCTCGTCGGCAAACACGACGTGTGCCTCGGGATTTTCGGCACCTCCGACAAGGCGCACCGGGTGGTGCCAAACAAGATCTACCAGGGCGCGGCAGCGGGTTGCTGCCTCGTGACATCGAACACCGCACCACAGCGAACGACGCTCGGCGACGCCGCAATCTTCACGAAACCCGGAGACGCACACTCCTTGGCCGACGCCCTCGAAGCGCTCGCCAACGACCGCGCTCGGGTCGCCAAGATGCAGCGCGCATCTCGAGCCTTGGCAGCCGAACAGTTCACTCCCAACGCAGTGGCCGGTGACCTCGCCGCGCGCATTCGCTTGGGCGCCTTGTCATGAGGCGGGTATTCGCGATTGCTCGCCACCCAGCGACCCGCGTGGGGTTCCTCCTCGGAGCACTAGGCCTCGCCGTGTGGGCGATCACAAGAGACTGGGCGCGAGTGACCGACGCGTTCTCATCCGCGCCGCTGTGGGCTATCACGGTGGCACTCGTGTTGTCCGCGGTCTACGTGCTCGCGACCATGCAATCGTGGCGCTCCGTCATGGCGGACCTCGGTGTGCGCCTCGGCTGGACCTCAAGCGCCCACATATTCCTGGTTGGCCAGCTCGGCAAATACATCCCGGGGGGCGTGTGGAACGTCGTCGCTGGCGCCGAACTAGCGAAGGACCGCGGAATCCCCCGCGCGCGGTCCGCTAGTGCGCTCGGCCTCACCATGCTCATCTCCGCTATCGTGGGTGTCTCCCTCGCGGGAGTTGCCGCGGTGGCGGCGCCGCACGGCGGCCCAGGCTGGGTCCGATTGCTCGGCATCGCCACTCCCGTCGCACTAGTCGCGCTCGCACCACGCGTCCTCACCGCGCTTCTCAACTATGCGTTGAAGATGGCCCGGCGCCCGGTCATCACGGAGCCGCTGAGCGGCCGCGCCATATTCCTGAGCGCGGCGTGGGCACTGGCCGCATGGGTCCTCGCTGGAGTTCAGCTGTGGGTGCTCGCCATTGGGCTCGAGATGACCGCGTCCGTCTCGACGGCGTTGCTCGCCATCGGCGGATTCGCCGCGGCGTGGCTCGTAGGACTCGCAGTGCTCTTTACGCCAGCAGGGCTGGGCGCGAGAGAACTCGTGCTCTTCCCGATACTCGCTAACCACCTCGATACCGCGCGAATCATCGCCGTCGTGGTACTTAGCCGCGTGCTTTTTACGGTGGTGGACGTGGCGCTCGCTCTCATCCCCCTCGCTACGCAACGGTTTCGGAAAACCCCGAGTCGCTCCTAACGGCCCTGGCGGGCGTACCGCGCTTCGGCTTCTTCTTTCTGTGCGCGCCACCACTGCTCATTGTCGCGGTACCAGTGGATCGTGTTCTCCAGTCCAGCGGCGAAGTCAATGTAGGTGGGCGTCCAGCCAAGCTCACCGCAAAGCTTTGACGCATCAATCGCGTAGCGCAGGTCGTGGCCAGGACGATCAGCGACATGCTCGTACGCGTCGCGCGCGTGGCCCATTTCCTCAAGAATCATCTCGATGACAGTCTTGTTGTCGATCTCACTGTCGGCGCCGATCAGGTAGGTCTCGCCCACGCGGCCGTTCTCGATGATCGTCCACACGGCGTCGTTGTGGTCTTCCACGTGAATCCAGTCGCGTACGTTTCGGCCGGCCCCGTACAACTTGGGGCTGACCCCGTCGATCAGGTTGGTGATTTGACGCGGGATAAACTTCTCCACGTGCTGGTAGGGGCCGTAGTTGTTCGAACAGTTTGAGATTGTGGCCTCGATGCTGAAGGAACGCGCCCATGCGCGAACGAGCATGTCTGCCGCCGCCTTGGTTGATGAGTACGGACTCGACGGGTTGTACGCCGTCTCTGGAGTGAACTTCGCCGGATCGTCCAGTTCCAGGTCCCCATAAACCTCATCTGTCGAGACGTGGTGAAACCGCACGCCGTAACGCCGCACAGCCTCGAGCAGCGTGTAGGTGCCGATCACGTTGGTTTTCACGAACGGCCAAGGATCGTCGAGTGAATTATCGTTGTGCGACTCCGCCGCGAAATGCACCACAAGATCTGCGTCACTCACCAGCCCGTCAACCAGCTCGGCATCAGCGATGTCCCCCTCGACGAACGTGACCCGTGCGTCGATCGGTACGGTCGCCTTGTTGCCCGCGTACGTGAGCGCGTCAAGCACCGTCACATCCACGTCGGCGCGTCTCACAAGGGACTGCCGGACGAAGTTCGAACCGATGAAACCGGCGCCGCCGGTGACAAGTACTTTCATATGATTGGGGCCTTCCGCAAACTAGGGCCGACGTAACCCGCTAATACCTCCGCGGTCGCGCATTGCCGAGCGTTCTGCTCAAGAATACCCATCGCAGCCGCAGTGGCTAGCTGAGCGACGACCGCCACGCCTCAACACTCGCGAGCGGAGGGAGCAGCCCTGCCTTGCGGGCGTCAGTTAGGGCGGGGGCTTCGCTGTCCCTCGGGGACACCTGTTGCACGATCGCGGACCCGTCTCGCGCGACCGTGGGCCAGTCAATTCCGATTTCGGGATCGAGGGGGCTCACCGCGTGCTCGCGTTCCGGTGCGTATGGCGTCGAGCATAGGTAGACAACTGTTGATCCGTCCTCCACGGCCATGAACGCGTGCCCAAGCCCCTCGCTGAGGTAGGTCGCGCGCCGGTCAACATCGTCAAGCAGGACTGCGTCCCACTTTCCAAAAGTAGTTGAACCTACCCGCAGGTCAACAACGACGTCAAGGACCGCGCCCTTAGGGCACGTGACGTACTTGGCTTGGCCAGGAGGGACGTCTGCAAAATGGATCCCGCGAATTGCGCCAGCCGCCGAGACTGACATGTTGGCTTGCGCGACACTGAACTCATGTCCAGCAGCACTCGCGAAGGGTGCGTCCTTGAACCATTCGAAGAACAGCCCGCGCGGGTCGCCCAATTGCTGCGGGGTGATTTCCCACGCGCCTTCGATGTCGAGGGCTCTGTACTCCACTGTTCCTCCTTGATTGCGTGGTCTAGCCTACCCACAGGGATAGGCTGACTTGCGTGAAAAGCACACCGGCCAAATGGCTCATCACCGGTGGCAACGGGATGCTCGCAACTGACCTCATAGAGTTACTTCGCTCCAGGGGTGTGAGCCCCACCGTCACGGGTGTTACCGAACTCGACATCACCAATCCCGCGGCCGTTGAGCGAGCCGTGTCAGCCCATGACCTAGTAGTGAACTGCGCGGCCTTCACCGCGGTGGACGCTGCCGAAGAACACGAAGAACTCGCGTACTCAGTCAACGCGACCGGCGCTGGAATTCTCGCGCGTGCTTGTGCCGCCAGCGACGCCCGCCTGGTTCACATCTCGACTGACTACGTCTTTGGCGGCGACGCGACCGAGCCATATCCAGAGGACGCGTCATTTGCGCCCACGAGCGCGTACGGCCGAACCAAGGCTGCGGGAGAGATTGAGGTTCTCGAGTCAAGGGCTGATGCACTGATCGTCCGCACCGCTTGGTTATACGGCGCGGCGGGACCCAGTTTCCCTCGGACCATGCTCAACGCCGGACGCGAACGCGGCACAATACAGGTGGTCAACGACCAGTTTGGACAGCCGACGTGGACACGCGACCTCGCTGGACTCATTCTGGACATGCTTGAGGCCGAAGCGCCGGCCGGCACCTATCACGGGACGTCATCCGGTGAGGCGTCCTGGTACGAATTCGCACTCGCGATTGTCGAGTCTGCTGGTCTCGGGGACATCGTCACTCCCTGCAGTTCATCCGCGTATTCGCGGCCTGCCGCTCGCCCCGCCTACTCCGTCCTAGGCCACGGTGCGCTCGCTGCGAACGGCATCGCGCCCATTGGCAACTGGCGCGAACGCTGGACTGCCGCGGCGCCCGCGATCATCGCCGCAGCTGACTAGCGGATCCGCTCTAGTCGTCGAGCAGGCCAAGCAGGTAAGCGCCATACCCGGACTTCACGAGCTTTTCCGCACGCGCGCGTAGTTCAACGTCACTCAGGAATCCAAGTCGCCAAGCCACCTCTTCGGGTGCCCCGATGCTTAGCCCCTGCCTGTTCTGAACGGTCCGCACAAACTGGGCGGCGTCGAGGAGCGAGTCGAACGTCCCCGTGTCCAACCATGCGGTGCCGCGTGGGAGAACCTCGACCTGCAGCGTTCCGGCCTCTAAGTAGTGGCGGTTGACATGTGTGATCTCGTACTCGCCGCGTGCCGACGGCTCGAGGCGCTTCGCGATCTCGACCACATCGTTGTCATAGAAATACAGCCCCGGAACGGCAAAGTCTGACTTGGGCTTCATTGGCTTCTCCTCAAGCGAGAGGGCCTTTCCGTCGGCGTCGAACTCCACAACGCCGTAGGCCTGCGGGTCCACTACGCGATACGCAAAAACCGCGGCCCCATCGATCTCAGAGAAGCGTTCGAGGCGTGTGCCCAGCCCGGGCCCGTAGAAGATATTGTCGCCGAGCACCAACGCGACCGTGTCGGTCCCAATGAAATCAGCGCCAATCGTGAACGCCTGCGCGAGTCCATTCGGCTCCGGCTGCTGTGCGTACGAGACGGATATTCCAAACTGCGACCCGTCTCCCAGGAGGCGCTCGAACTGCCCGGCGTCGTGCGGAGTCGTGATGATAAGAACGTCTCGAATGCCGGCCAAGATCAGCGTCGAAAGCGGATAGTAGATCATCGGCTTGTCGTACACGGGCGCGAGTTGCTTGCTCACTCCGATGGTAATCGGGTGAAGCCGCGTGCCGGAACCGCCAGCCAGGATGATGCCCTTCACGTGTACAGTCTGCCCGACTCGGCACACGTTGCATAACGTCACAAATCCCTGGCCCGTCCCAAACACCACGTCTAGCCTGAGTTGGTGGAGTTGCGAGGTGCCACGCATGTACACGGCGCGAAGGTCGTCGACGGCTGGGCGCTCGGCCGCGGGACCAGCCGCTGAGACTGGTCGCGACTCGGCAGCTGTTCGAGGTGACGCAACCCCAAGAAGCAAGGCCCCCGAGTGACTCGGGGGCCGATTGTGCGCGAGAGGGGACTTGAACCCCTACGCCCTTGCAGGCACACGGATCTGAACCGTGCGCGTCTACCAATTCCGCCACTCGCGCGCCGCATGACTCTAGCACGAAGGCCCAGCCCGTTACGATTCACCTATGGGTGTATTGGACCGCTTCGAGCGGGGCGTTGAGAACGTGGTAAGTGCCGCGTTCGCCAAGACGTTTCGCGCTGGAGTCAAGCCCGTGGAACTGTCCGGAGCGCTGAAAAAGCAGGCGGACGCACAAGCGGCCGTGGTCGATCGAGACCGCACCGTCGCACCCAACGAGTATGACGTTGGACTAAACGAAGTTGATCACGCGGCAATTCTCGAATGGGGCGAAGACGCTCTTGCGCGTGAATTCGAAGCCACGCTCGGAGATCATGCAGAGTTTCAGCGCTACGCATTCGTGGGACCCGTTGTGGTGCGCTTCTTTCGTGAGGAAACTCTCTCTACTGGGAGGTACACCATCACCTCACGAACCACTCGTGGCCCCGCCGCGCCAGCAACCACATCAACACACCAACAGTCGCGCTATCCGCTCATCGACGTCGACGGCAGGCGATATCACCTGACCGGGGAGACCACGGTCCTCGGACGCGGCACCGAGTCAGACATCGTCGTGGATGACACGGGCATTAGCCGCATGCATATTCGCTTCGAGGTCACACAGTACGGAACCATCCTGACTGACCTCGAGTCCACCAACGGGACCTATGTTGAGGATCAAAAAATCAAGGACGTCACTCTTCTCGACGGTAACGCCATCACGATTGGCAGGACAACGATCATGTACTGGGATGGCGTAACTGCCGGCAAGGATGATGATCGATGAGTCAGCTCTCGCTGTCGCTCTTGCGCCTAGGTTTCCTCGCGTTGCTTTGGACGCTCGTCTTGTCTTCGATTGCGGTCCTGCGAGCCGACATCTACGGCACCCGCGTTTTGACGCGCGGCCGCGGCCTGTCTCGCAAATCCAAGCCAGCGAAGGTGAAGTCTCCGGAACGGGCGGGCACCGGCGTCAAGGCGGGCCGAGCCCGGCAGTCCACACACTTGTCCGTGGTCAAGGGCCCGCTACAGGGCACGTCGATTCCGCTAGGCCCGGCGCCCGTGACTATCGGTCGCGCGCCCCGGTCCACATTGGTACTTGAAGACGACTACTGCTCCTCCCAGCACGCCCGCATTTACGACGAGGGCGGAACATGGATGATCGAAGACCTCGGCTCAACCAATGGCACCTACCTTGACGATTCCAAGTTGACCGCGCCAACTGAACTCAAGCGCGGCTCCGTTGTCCGGCTGGGCGCAACCTCTATCGAGTTGGCGGACTGACTATGTTCCTTGGACTCAACTTCGCAACACGCTCCGATGTGGGGCTCGTGCGTTCAAATAACCAGGACTCGGCCTACGCCGGTCCGCACCTGTTGGTCGTCGCTGACGGCATGGGCGGTGCCGCGGGAGGTGACATCGCGTCGTCGATCGTCGTAGCGCGGCTCGCCGTGCTTGACGGCGAAGTCCTCGGACAAGACGACTCACTCGATGAGCTCAAGGGTGCTATCGCCGAGGCGCACAAGGAAATCGTCGCCAGGGCAGTGAACGACCCCTCGCTCAGCGGGCTCGGGACCACGGTGACGGCGATCTTGCGCTCGGGACACACCATCGCGATGGCCCATATCGGCGACTCCCGCGCGTATCTGCTTCGGGACGGTGAACTCGATCAGGTCACGAGTGATCATTCGTTCGTCCAGCACCTCGTGGACACGGGCCGTTTGAGCGCAGCCGACGCCGAACACCACCCCAAGCGCTCGATGCTCTTGCGAGTGCTCGGAGACATCGATGCGGACGTCCCGGTGGACATCTCGGCCCGTGAGACCAAGCCGGGCGACCGATGGCTACTCTGCTCGGACGGACTCAGCTCCGTTGTCAGCCGCGCCACCATTTCCAAGACTCTCAAGCGCGTAGACGATCCCGCCGACTGCGCCGACGAGCTACTGTCGCTCGCGCTGGCCAGTGGCGCCCCTGACAACGTGACGTGCATTGTCGCCGACGTCGTCGACATCGACAAGGCGCCTGGAAAAGTCGGCCCCTCCATGACTCCATCCGTCGTGGGCGCCGCGGCGATCAAGGAGCGCAAATCCGACATCGCCGTCGCTAAGCAAAGGTACGCCAAGACCGCTGCTGCCAAAGCCGCGATGCTCCGGGACACCAAGCCGGAAGAAGGCGAACCCGAGCGGACGACTATGGTCCGCATCTGGGAGCGTATTCGGCCATGGGCCCTCCCGGCTGGCGCCTTTATCGTCCTCTTTGCCGCTAGCTTCGGCGCGTACTCCTGGACTCAGGGACAGTACTACGTTGCCGAGAACGACGGTGAGGTTGCGATCTATCGGGGTATCCCGCAAACGATCGGCCCGATCGGACTGTCGACTCTGATCGCGGAAACCGGGCTAGACGTCGACGACCTGGAGCCATTCGAGCAGGATCGCGTTCGTTCAGCGATTCAGAAGTCCTCGCTCGAGGATGCGTGGGAAGTGGTCGACGCCCTGGAGGGCACGGCCTAGTGGCCACCGTTGCGGAGGTGCGAATCGCGTCCAGTCGGCGCGCGGAGGCGTTTCTCCTGGCGCTAGCAATCGCGGTAGTCGTGGGCGCGTACGCACTCGTCGGCTATAACGCAGCTGGCGGTGTTCCCGCGAACGTGTGGGTCTACGGAGGTGGCACCATCGCTCTCGCGGTCGCTGCTCACGCCGCGCTGCGCACATGGGCACCGGCTGCAGACCCAGTCATGCTTCCTGCAGCGATTTCGCTGAATGGTCT
This sequence comes from Demequinaceae bacterium, assembly GCA_965250005.1. Classification (GTDB taxonomy): domain Bacteria; phylum Actinomycetota; class Actinomycetes; order Actinomycetales; family Demequinaceae; genus WTKG01. The sequence goes on along the minus strand of OZ252279.1, from coordinate 1,453,845 downwards.
TGGCCTCGCGATGATCTATCGCATTGATATTGCTCGAGCAGGAACCACCCCTACCGACTTTGCGACCCGTCAGCTCGGCTGGACGGTGCTCGCCATGGTGCTCGCGATCACGGTAATTGCGCTCCTGAAAGACCACCGCGTCTTGCGCCGGTTTTCGTACACTGCCATGGTTGCCGGCCTTGCGCTGCTGGCGCTCCCGTTCGTTCCCTTTGTTGGCGCCGAACGGAACGGCGCGCGGATTTGGATCGACGTTTTCGGCAATTCTTTCCAGCCCGCCGAGCTCGCGAAGATCGTGCTCGCGATCTTCTTCGCGGGCTACCTGGTCACCAGCCGCGACGCGCTCGCGCTCGCCGGGCCAAGAATCCTCGGGATGCGGTTTCCGCGCCCGCGCGACATGGGTCCGATCCTTGTTGCGTGGGGCGTCTCGCTCACCGTTCTGGTCTACCAGAAGGATCTCGGCACTTCCATGCTGTTCTTCGGCCTCTTTGTCGCGATGATCTACGTCGCGACTGAGCGCCTCAGTTGGGTGCTCACCGGCGTGACGATGTTCTTCGTCGGCGCGGTGGGCGCCGGAATGATCTTTCCCCACGTGGGCGATCGCTACAACGCCTGGCTCCACGCGCTCGACACTGACGTATACGCGCAAGTGACAGGTGGCTCGGAACAGATGGTACGGGGGCTTTTTGGCCTCGCCAACGGCGGGCTCTTTGGCACCGGACTCGGCGAAGGCCGGCCGGACCTCGTTCCGTTCGCGGAGTCAGACTTCATCATCGCGTCGCTAGGCGAGGAACTCGGGCTCGCTGGACTCATGGCGATCCTGGCGCTCTTCCTCATAGTGGTCTCGCGCGCCATGCGAACCGCAATCGGAGCGAGAGACGGATTCGGAAAACTCCTCGCAGCGGGGCTTGGATTCACGATGGCACTCCAGCTCTTCATAGTCGTCGGAGGCGTCACCGGGCTCGTACCTCTGACCGGACTCACCACTCCATTCATGGCCTACGGTGGCAGCTCTCTGCTTGCTAACTGGATCGTGATTGCGCTGCTACTGCGCATATCTGACGGCGCGCGCCGAGACGATGCGGTGGCGGCGTGAACAGCCCGATTCGCCGGCTTAGCGTAGTCGCGCTCGTCATGTTCCTTGCGCTCATGGCGGCAAGCTCGTGGGTGCAGTTTGCCCAGTCAGAATCTCTCAACGCCGACAATCGCAACGTCCGCACCCTCTACCGGGAATACGGCGGATTTCGAGGACCGATAGTTGTCGACGGCGAGGCGATCGTTTACTCAGTCCCCACAGACGATTCGTTCAATTACCAGCGAACCTACGCCGATGGACCGCTTTACGCACACGTGACTGGCTACTACTCGGTGGTGTTTGGGCGTTCTGGAATCGAGAGCGCAGAGAACTCGCTTTTGAGTGGCGCGGCTGACGAACTCTTCTGGAGCAGGCTCGGCGACCTCCTCGCGGGGAACGAGCAGCAAGGCGCCTCTATTGAGCTCACCATTCGGAGTGTCCTGCAGCGCACGGCCGCCGATGCGCTCGCCAATCAGCGGGGGGCGGTGGTTGCGCTCGACCCCCGAACGGGCGAGATCCTCGCGATGGTCACGAGCCCCAGTTTCAACCCCGCCACACTCGCCGCGCACGGCACTGCGGCAGTCAACAGCGCCTATCTTTCACTGATTGACGACCCAGCAGACCCGCTCGTGAACCGCGCGATCGCGGGCGACACTTACGCGCCGGGATCCCTCTTCAAATTGGTCACCGCCGCGGCTGCCCTCGAGTCTGGCTTCACGCCCGATACCCAAGTCTTTGCCCCACAGGAGTTAGATCTGCCCCTATCGGACAGAACCATCCAGAACTACGGCGGCACCGAATGCGACGAGGGCTCCCAGACCACAACCCTCGCATTCGCCCTCGCACAGTCATGCAATACCGCCTTCGCGGATCTCGGCATCAACCTGGGTTGGGGACCCATCGAACGCAAGGCGCGCGAGTTTGGCTGGGGCACTGATCTCGATATTCCGATGCCCGTGACCGCTTCACGGCTACCCGAAAACCCCGACGCGCCGCAGAGCGCGATCTCGGCAATTGGGCAGTTTGACGTGCGGGCGACGCCTCTTCAAATGGCGATGGTCACGTCAGCGATTGCCAACGACGGAATCCTCATGACACCGTACCTCGTTGCTGATGTTCGCTCCTCCGACCTGCGCCTGATCGACGTGGCCAAGCCGTCAATCTTCAGTAGGCCAATGTCCGTTGTCAACGCAAACTACCTACGCGACATGATGGTCGGCGTGGTGGACGACGGGACCGGCGTTGCTGCGCGGATCGACGGCGTCAGCGTTGCAGGCAAGACCGGAACCGCCGAATCCGGCGGGGGACGCGCCCCCCACGCCTGGTTTGCGGGCTTCGCTCCGGCAGACGACCCGGTCGTTGTCGTCGTCGTGCTGGTGGAAGACGGCGGCAACGCCGGCGACGAGGCTACCGGCGGCCGAGTCGCAGCCCCCATCGCGCGCGCGATCATGCTCGAGGCGATCCGCTTAGAGGCCGAAAGGGAAGAGGCAGGGCTGTCATGATGACCGACGGAACGCTTCTCAATGGGAGATATCGACTCACCGGCCTGCTCGCCACGGGCGGCATGGGTGAAGTCTGGCGGGGCCGCGACGACGAGCTCGAGCTCGATGTAGCTGTCAAAGTGCTCAAGGCCGAGGCCGCCACCAACGCTACATTTTTGAAACGCTTCGAGATCGAAGCGCGCAATGCGGCGGCACTGAGCCACCGCAACATTGCGCAGGTCTTGGACTTCGGAACTCACGACAACAGTGCATACATGGTTATGGAACTGGTCGAGGGTGAGTCACTTGCCAACATTCTCGAGCGAACCAAGGTTCTCGACGAGCGCGAGCTGGTTGCCATGCTCGTGCACACGTGCCATGGGCTTCAGGCTGCCCACGACGCAGGCGTGATTCACCGCGACATCAAACCGGGAAACTTGCTGGTTCAACCGGACGGCTTGGTGAAGATCACCGACTTTGGGGTCTCGCGGAGCGAGGACCAAACGACGCTTACCCAAACCGGCATGGTGATGGGAACCGCCCAGTACCTCGCGCCCGAACTTGCTCTCGGCAAGTCCGCGACTTCACAGTCGGACCTCTACGCAATCGGGATTATCGCGTTCGAGGCGCTCGTGGGCAAGCGGCCGTTCACCGCGCCGAATCCCGTGGACATCGCCATCGCGCAGGTCAATGATCCTGTTCCTCCGTTGCCCGCACACATCGCGCCCGGGCTCGCTGCGCTCATCATGGACCTCCTGGAAAAGAATCCGCGTAAGCGACCCAAGTCTGCCGCGGTGCTCGCGTCGCTCCTAGTCAACCTTCGACTACCCACCGACGCCGAGAAGAAACTTCGCCACAAACCGCTGCCCCAGTCGATCGCGCCCCGTCACCGCGGGGGCGCTCCCGTTCGCGCAATGCCGCCAACAATTGCACCCAAAGCGCGGCGTCCGCGCCCCGACAACCCCGGGGAAGCCCCGGTTGCCCACTAGATGTCACAATAGATACCGACACCAGACAACGCGGGAGACACGGGACCATTCATGAGTGAGGATGCGCAGGTGCTCGCCCACCGGTACGAGGTTGGCGATCTCATCGGTCGAGGGGGCATGGCCGAAGTCCACATCGGCTACGACAACCGGTTGGGGCGCTCCGTGGCGATCAAGATTCTGCGCGCGGACCTCGCGCGGGACCCATCATTTCAGACACGGTTCCGCCGTGAGGCCCAAGCCGCCGCTGGCCTCAACCACCCAAGCATCGTCGCTGTGTATGACACGGGCGAAGAGCAATTCGCCGGCCCGAACGGCGAGCGCCAAACCGTTCCCTTCATCGTTATGGAGTATGTCGAAGGCCACACGGTTCGGGACATCCTCAAGGACGGCGCCGCCGCCCCCATAGACGAAGCGGTCGAGATCCTCACCGGCGTGCTCAGCGCCCTCGAGTACTCACACGCCGCGGGGCTCGTCCACCGCGACATCAAGCCCGCAAACGTCATGCTCACGCCTACCGGGGCTGTCAAGGTCATGGACTTTGGAATTGCACGAGCGATGGCGGATGTCGGACAAACCATGACGCAAACGCAAGCCGTCGTGGGGACCGCCCAGTATCTGTCCCCCGAGCAGGCGCGCGGCGAAGAGGTCGACACCCGATCTGACCTCTACTCGGCAGGCTGCCTGCTCTTTGAGCTCTTGTGCGGACGCCCTCCGTTCGTAGGTGACTCGCCAGTATCGGTCGCCTACCAGCACGTGCGCGAAGCCGCACCCAAGCCCTCAGACTTCGCTCCCGACGTCCCGTCCAAGCTCGATCAGGTGGTGTTGCGCGCTCTCGCCAAGGATCGCAATGCTCGGTACGCCACCGCGCAAGAGTTCCTCGCCGATCTCAACGCTGTCATGGCGGGAACCGCGCTCGTGCCGACCACGGGACAGATCAAGGTCGGGTCGGCGGCGACGGGTTCTGGTGCGACGGCCGTGGCCGCGGCCGCGGCCGTCGGAACCAATCCCGCTACCAAAGTCATGGCGCCTCAGGGGCCTGGAGGCCCGGTGAGGCCCGGCGGCCACGTTCCTGACGACGAGTTTGACGAATACATTGACGAGGCCGAAGACCGGAAGCGGAAGATCCGCAATGCCCTGATCTTGACGATCTCCGCGATCGTCGCTGGTCTCGCGATTTTCGGACTGTACAAGCTAGCAACACCTACCGGAACCGATGGCCCCGGTGGACTGGGAACGGTCACGGTTCCCGACGTAGTCGGCACGGCAGAAGCAGACGCCATCACTACTCTCGAGAGTTTTGGGCTCAAGCCCGCCATTGCTGGCGAGTCGCACGCTGACGTTCCCGAGGGCCACGTGATCCGGACCGTACCGGAGGCCGAGTTTGAAGTTGATCGGGGAAGCGAAATCACGGTTTACGTCTCTACAGGCACCCTCGAGTTGACGATCCCCAGCGTCCGGGGTTTGACGGAAGACGCTGCACGTGCCGCTATAGAAGCAGCAGGGCTCACCGTTAGCGCCTCTGTCGAAGACCACGAGGACCCGTTCATCGACCAAGGACGTGTCACGCGTACGGAGCCTGAAGAGGGTTCCGTCGTTGGGCCCGAAACTGAGATCACGATTCACGTGTCGAGCGGCAAGGTTGAACTCCCCGACCTGGTGGGCGTCGATCAAGAAGACGCCAGCGCCTGGCTCCTCGACCTTCGCCTCAAGGGAGTGCCTACCGAGGTTCAAACCAACGCCGCAGCTCCAGGCGAGATCCTCTCGCAAAGCCCCGAGCCCGGCCTTGTGGACGTTTTCTCCGAGGTCACGTACGACGTCGCGGTTCCGGTCGTCACCGTCCCCGTACCCGACCTCGTAGATAAGACTCAGGGAGCCGCAATCGCGCTTCTCAACACCTCGAATCTTGACTCGACGGTCGTGGAGGTCTTTTCCGACGTCATCGCTAGCGGAAATGTGGTCTCATCGAATCCGACTGCTGGCACTGTCGTTGCCGAGGGGACTGTCGTAACGATCGAGGTTTCCAAGGGGCCGGAGCCCGATCCGGACCCTGACCCGAGTCCGTCCATCTAGCCGGAGCGAGCAGCACATAAACTAGCGTCATGCCTCAGGCCACCACCGTGCCGCAGCTTCACGAATTCGTTGCCGCGCAGCTGCCCAAAGTCTTCGTTGCGATTGAGGGCCATATTGATCGGGCGGTCGAGAGCCTGCCGTCGGCTGGCACGGACTACAGCAACCTGTGGCGCTCGATCGGAAGCCAGTTTGCTGGCGGCAAGCGCTTGCGGCCGTCTCTGATGATCGCCGCCTACGGCGGCTTCGGAGGTGACGATCCCGATTCGGCTGTCCCAGTTGCGGCGGCAACGGAGATGCTTCACATTTCGATGCTGATTCACGACGACATCATTGACCACGATGAAGTGCGTCGCGGCAAGCCCAACGTCGCCGGCATCCGCCGCTCGGAAGTCGTAGGTTCCTCCCTGTCGCAGGCAGAGCAGGACGACACCGTGCTAGCCGCGGCAATCCTCGGAGGAGATCTCGCGATATCGTCTGCGTACGATCTTGTGGCGCGCGCGACTCTGCCCGCCCACCACCGGCTCGCCTGCCTTAACCTCGTCACGCGCGCAGTCCGCCACACCATCGCGGGTGAACTTCTCGATGCCTACGGTAGCCACCTCGCACCTGAACGGTCGCGCCCGATGCTCGTCTCGGAACTCAAAACGTCAACGTACACGTGTGTCGTTCCACTGCTCGCAGGCGCGCAACTCGCAGGCGCCGACCCCACGATGGTTACTCACCTCGAACGCCTGGGGACCCACATGGGCCTGAGCTTCCAACTCACGGACGATGATCTCGGCGTGTTCGGCGATCCGGACGTCACCGGCAAATCCGTCCTGTCCGACCTTCGGAGCGGGAAACGCACGGAACTGCTTCGGCTTACGCTCGAGCTGGCCGAGAACTCCGCCGCCGCTCGTATCCGTGAACTCGTTGGAGATGCTGAACTCGATGACGCCGGTGCCGCCGACGTTCGGGAAGTAATGACGGCGTCTGGAGGGCGTGCCCGCGCGCTTGCCCTCGCCGGCTATCACGCGAGCCAGGCAAGATCCATCGCGGCCGAGCGCGTACCCGTACCGCTTTCGGGCTATATCGACGAACTAGTTTCGAGTCTGGAACGCCGCACGTCGTAGCGCCGCGAGTGGCGCTATTGCCGGACCAACGGTGACAGTCCCGCGGACCGCTCTTCGGGGTCTGGCATCCCACACATCTCGAGCCAGTTCGCGAGCAACCGGTGCCCCCCCTCGGTGAGCACTGACTCCGGATGAAACTGCACGCCGTGCAGCGGGAGCGTCTTGTGGCTCAGCCCCATGATAATTCCGGATTCGGTTCGAGCTGTCACGTCGAGCTCGCCCGGCACGGTCTCGGGCTCTACGGCTAACGAGTGATACCGAGTCGCCTGAAACGGAGTGGGAAGTCCAGCCAAGACCGATGCGCCGGCGTGGATGATTTCGCTGGTCTTTCCGTGCATGAGTTCTGGCGCATGAGACACTACTCCCCCGAAAACCTCGGCCAAGGCCTGATACCCCAAGCAGATTCCCAGCATGGGGGTAGACGACTCGGTACAGGCGCGGACCACGTCGTTCGACGACCCTGCCTCACCCGGCGTACCGGGACCCGGCGAGATCAGAACGCCGTCGTACGACTCAATGATGCCAACTGTCTCTACCGCATCGTTACGGACCACCGTTGTTTCCGCGCCCATCTGGCGCAGGTACCCCACGATCGTGTAGACGAACGAGTCATAGTTATCGATAACCAAGATTCGAGCCATGAGATTACTCCGTGATGGTCTGCTGCTGGAAGGGAAGTAGCGGGGCAAGCCAGGGATACACCCATTCGAAAAGCACCAGGATGAAAGCCGCTACGAGCGCGAGCGAGGTAAGTGCCCGAACCCAAACGGGGCCTGGCAGCGTCCGCCAAATCCACGCGTACATCAGCTGTTCGTCTCTGCGCCGGCGGGAATAAGCTCGGCCGGAAACCCTTCGCCTGTCGGGGCCCAGTACGCGAGTTCTCCGTGCACGATGTAGCGCTGGACTGCCGAGTATCTTGGATGGCACGTCGTCAAGGTGATGTATCGGTTGTCATGCGCTACGCCCGGGTTGAACGGGTTCACAGCGATGGACGAAACGTGGTTGGGCCGGACAATCTCGTACTCGGTCACGGTGTAGACGTACCACGTGTTCTCCGTCCGAATGAGAATCGGATCTCCAACGCGCAGCCGGTCAATATCCGCGAATGGCTTCCCGTACGTGGTTCGGTGCGCGGCCACGGCAAAGTTGCCAACGGCGCCCGGCATCGCCGTATCGGGATAGTGGCCAATTCCCAGGGGGTCAAGAACGGCTCTACGGCTCACCCCCTGGCTTATGGGCTTGACGTAATCGAGACCCCAGCGCGGAACATACATGGTGGCGAAAGTTTTAGCGATGCGCGGCTCCTCCAGAATCGGTGCCGGATCAGTCCGCTGGATTAGGTCGGCTGGGGTGACCTCGTAGACCGGCGGACCGCCGCTCGTGTCCAGCACCGGAATCGGTAGGGTGTCAATGTCCCATTCGACCTCGAGCGCTGAGACCAAGCTTGCCTGGTCTCTGTTGGCGCCCACGTCTGTCCAAAAAAGTTCCCACACCACGAGCAGACCAAGAAGCGCACCGGCCGTAACCATGACTTCGCCGATGACCGCTAGCACTGAAGCGCTCCACCGCCGTGATTGCGCGCCGCCAACCAATCCCGCTGAGTGGCGCGATCGCTGTTGCGCGTGCGCTCGCAGCGGAGATTCTGGCGTGATCGTCACGTGGGCCATAGCGCCCAAGACTACGGGACGGCTCTAGCGATTGTCGCGCTTGCGCCGTGCGCTGGGTACGCTAGGGCCAGCAATGGTGCCTCCTGGGCGCCCTGACCGTGAGAGGACGCCGTGGCCGTCTCGAAGAAGCGAAACAAAAATGTCTACACCCCTCCTCGTGGAGCGGGCAAGACGTCCGAGAACCCGAAGTGGCTCGTGCCGACCATGGCGTCGCTGATGATCGCCGGCGTGGTGTGGATTCTCATCTACTACGTCACGGGCGCGCAATATCCGCTGCCGATTCGAAACTGGAACATTGGCGTCGGCTTCGTGATGATTATTTCAGGCTTCATGCTGACTACGCGCTGGAAGTAATTACCTACTCCGGGCGAATGACACCAGTGTAGTTATCCCCACAGTTGTGCACACCGGGGGAAAACTAGTTGCCTTTGCCGTTCCTGTCGCCAACCCCCCGGAGCATCAGTGCAGTCACGATCACGCCCGCGACAGCCCCGCCCAAGTGCCCTTGCCAAGACAGGCCCGGGACAAAGAACCCGGCAACCAACCACGCGCCAGCCATTAGCATCAAGGACTGCGTGCGCAACCGAAGGCGACCCGCGATGATCACGTAGGCGGCCAGCAAGCCGAATACCGCTCCCGATGCGCCCAAGTGATACGAGTTTGCGCTTCCCATGATCGCAATCAGAGCACTGGACCCCAGCAGTGACATCCCGTAGAGCACGGCGAAGCGCGCGCGTCCAAGAAGCGGCTCAACAAACGATCCAAATTGGAACAGCATGAACATGTTGACGCCTATGTGAAAAATGCCCTGATGGGCGAACGCTGCCGTCACCCACCTCCACACTTCGAGGTCAGCGAAGGCCGGGAACAGTGCGAGATCCGTGCGCCAGCTGGCTCCGAGGAAGATCGGGGCCGCAAAATACACCGCGACGTTGACGATGATCAGCGCGAACGTGAGAACGGGACGGCCACGCCGGATGGGAAGGCCAATGGCCGACCTCACCGGGCGCGCCGCCCCCTGCGCTTCTTTGACGCAATCAACGCACTGAATGCCGACCGGCGCTACGCGCTGACAGTCTGAGCAGGTCGGTCGGCCGCAGCGTTGGCAACGAACATAGGAGACGATTCCGGGGTGGCGCGGGCACGTGGGCGCAACAGCACCCGCCTCCGAACCAGAATTCGTCACGCTAGGCGATCGTCACGCTCGTGATCATGACATCTTCATCCGGCCGGTCGTTACGGCCAACCGAGGTCGCGCCGATCTTGTCTACAACGGCTTTGGACTCGTCGTCCACGACCTTGCCGAAGATGGTGTGCAATCCCGTCAAGTGCGGAGTCGCGCCCAAGGTAATGAAGAACTGAGAGCCATTAGTTCCGGCAGGCTGACCCGTGACGGGGTGGGGGCGCTTGCCTGCGTTCGCCATCGCCAACAAGTACGGTTCGGAAAAACTGAGTTCCGGGTGGATCTCGTCGTCGAAGTTGTAGCCAGGTCCGCCAGTCCCTGTGCCTTCAGGGCAACCGCCCTGAATCATGAACCCGGAAATCACGCGGTGGAATACCAGTCCGTTGTAGAACGGCTCGTGGCTCGGTTCACCCGTCATAGGGTCCTTCCACTCCTTCTCGCCGGTGGCGAGGCCGGTGAAGTTGGCCACGGTCGTCGGAGCGTGGTTCTCGTAAAGTTCGACGCGGATGTCTCCGGCGGTTGTCTCAATGGTTGCGATCATGCGCCCATTCTCGCACGCGCCTGGCCTTGACGCTTTCTTGGTGGCACGATGGGTAGTAGCGGGGAACCCCCGCAGATCAGGAGGACATCATGTTTGGACGCTATCGGGACCGCGCACGGGAGTTGCGGGACCACGTTGACTCGGAGGCAATTCGCGAGCAGGCGCGCCACAGCGCAGAAGCCGCTCGTGACGCCGCCCGCCGCGCACAGGAGTGGGCAGAGCCTCGCTACGACGCCGCACACGATTGGGTTGAGCCGCGTGCCCGCAAGGCCTATCGGAAAGGCGCCCGCAAAGCCGCTCCATACGTTTCCGCCGCTGGTGGACGTGCCGAAAATTTCGCCGATGCCGTGCACGCGGCGATCGTTGGCTCAGTCATTCCTGCAGTAGTCGGCGCGGTACGCCATGCTGGCGAAGAAACTGAAGAAGACGAACGCGCCTTCAACTGGGGCGCTGTGATCATCCCTCTCGCTGTCGTCGCAGCCGCTGGCGCCGCAGTAGTCGTGTGGGCCAAGCGTGATCCGGAGACCGAACACTGGGCAGAAGGAGACGAGGAGTGGGAGTTCAAGAGCGAGCAGCGGGTCCGCGCTGCACGTGCGCGGACGTCCATCAACCACGCTCTCGACAGCGCCGAGGACACCATCCGTCATGCGAGCGATGTTGTCGTCACCGCTGCTGGTGCGGCGGTCGCGGCGGTTGTCGAGGCAGCCGGCCCAACGGCTCAACGTGTGAAGGAAGAGGCCGGTCCGCTTGCTCGCAAGGCCCGTGACTCTGCGGTCGCTGGCGCCCACAAAGTACGGGAAGAGGCGGGGCCCGCGGCGAAGAAGCTCCGTGAAGCCGCTGTCTCTGAGGCGCGGCGCGTGCGCGAACAGGCCGGCCCCGCTGCCTCCGCTGTTCGGGGGCGCGTCAAGACTGCGCGCGAACGAGCGGCTGACGAGGTCGAGCGAGCGATCGATGACCTCGAGGACGTCTGGGGTGACGACGGCGCGGTTGACGAGGCCGCCGCCAAGAAGCCGGCCGCTAAGAAGCCCGGCACCAAGAAGCCGGCCGCTAAGAAGCCCGGCACCAAGAAATCCTAGCCAACTAGCCGAAGCCGCAATCTAGAAACGGTACGGGCCCGGCCGATCGGCCGGGCCCGTACTCATTCTCGACTTGTGGAGCCTGGGGGAATCGAACCCCCGACCTCCTGCTTGCAAAGCAGGCGCTCTACCAATTGAGCTAAGGCCCCGAGCAGTACCGCTACATTCCCTGCGTACTAGACCGGCCCATCAAGGACGTCGTCCCAGATGTCACGATCCGTATTTTTCTGCACAATCCTAACTGCGGCAGCAACCACGACGATTGCAGCAACCGCGCCTAGCGCGATCATCGCTTTCTTCATGTTCACCATCCTTGTGGGCCCAGGAGGACTTGAACCTCCGACCTCTTCATTATCAGTGAAGCGCTCTAACCGAGCTGAGCTATGGGCCCGTGCAAATTATCTGCGGCGTCCGACAATACCCCAACGCAGGGAGGCGACTCAAACTCGCTCGTTCGCGCGTCCGTCTTGGCTCACCCTAGTCGTCCGTCAGCGTGACGTAGATGCCACCGATCATCTTGCCTACGACGTTATACAGGAGCGCGCCTATGGTACCGAGAGCCGTGAAGATTACGGTGTTGAATACACCCAGAAGCACCGCAGCGGACATCACTTTGTTGTAGTCGAAGAACTGCAGCAGATCGACTTCCGTCTCGCCGCCAAAGAGCGTCGTGATTTGCTCCTGAATCTGGTCGAACACGCCCATATTGTTGAGTACGCCCCAAACGATACTCACGGCAACCACGAACATGATTCCCGCAGAGACCGCGAGCAGGAACGCGAGTTTCATGATCGACCACGGGTCGACGCTCCTCACCATCACGCGAACCTTGCGGGGTCCACCCTTGGGAGAACGCTTGGGTTCAGTGTCGGTCACGTCCTGTTTGTCGCCGCGGCCCAGGTTCGCCAGCGCGGCAAACCGGCTCTTCTTGGGCTCTTCCTTGACCTCGGCCTGCGTTGTCCTAATTGATCCCGTGGTCTTAAACGTCGCGCGTCGCGGCCCGGTTCCGGTCTGGGTTGTCGTCGGTTGTGCGCCGGGTGTCGGTTGCGCGGGCTTGCCCGGCTGGGCGGCGGGTACCGGCTGCGTGCGTGACGGCTGAATCGCGCCCGTCCTAGGCGCTGGGGCTGGCTGCGCCCCGGTGGCCGGAGCGGCCTGCGGAGGCGGGGGTGCGACTTGAGGTGTGCCGGGGTGCGCCGGCCGTTGTGCGGGGGGTCGCGCGGCGCCCCCGGTGCCTTGCTGGCCCGCAGCGCTCGCCACCGGTTGCTGTTGCGATGGCTGTTGCGCGGTCGGTCGGACGCTCGGAGGGAACTGCGCAGGCGCGCCAGCAACGGGTTGTGTCGGTGCCGGGGCCACCGGGCGAGCTGGCGGGGGCTGGAACGCCTCCGTCGGTCCCGGGTTGGCCGGGTTTTCCGCGTTCATGACTTCTCCTCGTTCAGCGCATGCGCGCTTTCTGCAGACAGACTATCCCGAACAGCCACGGACTCTGCCCGATCGTGACATTGACAGCGCCGTTCGGGGTGTCAACGATCAACGGTGTAGGCGTGCTCCCTGGGCGGTTCCGCCTAATGGCTTCCAGCCAGATGGCCTGCCAGGCGGTCGCGCATGTCCATGCTCGTGTCGTTAAGTCCCTGGAGCTCGACGGTGATGCCGCGGCGCTCGTACTTAGTGATCACCGAGTCAAGAGCAGCAACAGTCGACGCATCCCACACATGCGACTCCGTAAGGTCAATGACGACGTGAGCGGGGTCGCTTCCGTACTCGAATTGGCTGAAGAGGTCGTTGGAAGAGGCGAAGAACAACTCTCCAGTAACGCGGTAGCGCTTGATAGCGCCGTCAGCCTCGAGGACGCCATCCACCTGAGCGAGGTGCGCGACGCGGCGAGCGAACATGATCATTTCAAGCACCACGCCGACCAACACTCCAATAGCGAGGTTGTGCGTAATCACGACGGTGACGACGGTGGCGACCATCACCATCGTCTCGGACTTGGGCATCCGGCGAAGCGTCGCGACTTGAATCGAATGCCAGTCGAACGTGGCCCATGACACATAGATCATGACGGCCACAAGCGCCGCCATCGGGATCATCGCGACGACGTCGCCCAACGCGACCACCAGGACTAGCAGGAACACGCCTGCCATGAAGGTCGACAGGCGCGTGCGTGCGCGTCCCGCCTTGACGTTGATCATGGTCTGGCCGATCATCGCGCAACCGCCCATGCCACCAAAGAATCCGGTGATGATGTTGGCTGCGCCCTGACCCCACGCCTCGCGAGTCTTGTCAGAGTGGTTGTCCGTGATGTCGTCAACCAACTTGGCCGTCATGAGCGATTCCAGCAGGCCGACGAGGGCCACGCCCATCGCGAAGGGGAAGATGATGTTCAGCGTTTCGGAGGTCAGCGGAACGTCCGGGAAGAGCAGCGTCGGCAGCCCGTCGGGTAGCGTCCCCTCGTCCCCGACCGTTGGGACAGCAATCGCGAAGACCACAGTAATCACGGTGATGCCCACGATCGCCACCAGCGGCGCGGGAACGACCGTGGTGATTCGCGGCAAGAATGCGATCACGATCAGTCCCGCCGCTGCCATTGCATATACAGCCCAGGGCACGCTCGTCAGGTGCGGTACCTGGGCCATAAGAATGAGAATCGCCAATGCGTTGACGAACCCGATCATGACCGACCGCGGAATGAAGCGCATGAGTTTAGCGACGCCAAGCGCGGCTAGAGCAACTTGGAGTACGCCGCCAAGAATCACTGCGGCGATCAGGTACTCGAGCCCGTACTCACGGGCAAGTGGCGCAACCACTAGCGCAACGGCAGCCGTCGCAGCGGAGATCATGGCCGAACGGCCGCCAAGGAAAGAGATGGAGACAGCCATAGTGAAAGAGGCGAACAGCCCAACGCGCGGGTCAACGCCGGCAATCACTGAGAACGAGATTGCCTCGGGGATGAGTGCGAGTGCGACCACGAGCCCGGATAGTACTTCGGTTCGGAATACGCGCGGCGAAAGCCACGCCGGTCGGGAAATCCGCGCGGGGCGCGCGGGGTTAGGCAAGGACACAGATTTCCGTTCGGTAGGAGCGCCGCAATCCGTGCAGGCGCGCGCGCAGGCAATTGCCTGCGGCTATTTGCGAGGGGGTCGGCCGTCGTCGGCCGGGCTCCACTGTACCTCGCGGCACCCGCAATCCGTACTCGCTGCTCCCCAAGCGTCCCGGCGGACCGTTACCGTCGTCGCGGCGAGCTGCGCGGTCGGCGCGAACTAGTCCGCGATTGGTGCGTCGGGCGTGTCCGCTTCAACTGTCACCGAATCCGTATCGGCAACCTCGATGTCAGCGCCTTCGGATTCCTCGAGATCCCGAAGATGACGCTCGCTGTTGCGAGCAATAGCGATGATGCGGTCGCCGTCGTCGGGCTTGGCAAAGATCACACCCATCGTGTCGCGGCCCTTCGCTGGAACCCCGTCGACCTGGCTGCGAACAACCTTTCCACGCTCCATAACGACGAGCACCTCGTCTGCGTCCTCCACCAATAGTGCTCCCACCAGATCTCCGCGGACATCTTGGAGTTTGGCGACCTTGATGCCAAGCCCGCCGCGCCCCTGAACGCGGTACTCGGCAACGTCGGTGCGCTTGGCGAAGCCGCCTTCGGTCACCACGAAACTGAATGCGCCCGCGCGGACGACGTCCATCGCAAGCAGCCGATCCTCTTCGCGGAAGCGCATCCCCGTAACGCCTGACGTCGCGCGGCCCATGGGCCGCAGCGCCTCGTCCGTCGCCGTGAAGCGAAGCGACTGACCCTTACGCGAGACCAGCATGAGGTCGTCTTCCTCGGAGACGAGACGAGCCGCGATCAACTCGTCGGTCGCTCCATCAACTCCTCCCTCGACCTCGCGCAGGTTGATCGCGATGAGGCCGCCGGTACGGTTCGAGTCGTATGCGGTAAGCGCCGTCTTTTTCACCAGTCCGCGCTTGGTTGCGAGCACCAAATACGGCTGATCCTCATAAGTCTTGAGATCGAGCACCTGCGCGATTTCTTCGCCCGGCTGGAAGGCGAGCATGTTCGCCACGTGCTGGCCCTTGGAGTCGCGGCCACCGTCTGGCAGTTCGTACGCCTTTGCGCGGTAGACGCGCCCGAAGTTGGTGAAGAACAGCAGCCAGTGATGTGTGGTGGTCACGAAGAAGTGTTCAACCACATCGTCAGCCCTGAGTTTCGCGCCCTTGACACCCTTGCCGCCTCGCTTCTGCGACCGGTAGAGCGCGGACTTGGTGCGCTTCGCATAGCCGGAGCGGGTGATGGTAACCACCACCTCTTCTTCTGCAATGAGGTCTTCAATCGAGACGTCGCCGCCGTATGGCGAGATTTCGGTGCGGCGGTCGTCGCCGTACTTGCCTACGATCTCGCCAAGCTCAGTCGAGACGATGCCGCGCTGACGTTCATCAGAGGCGAGAATCACATTGAGCTCAGAGATTTCCGCCTCGAGCGCGGCATGGTCACTTTCGATCTTCTGGCGCTCGAGCGCCGCGAGGCGACGCAGTTGAAGGTTGAGAATCGCGGTCGCTTGGACCTCGTCTACCTTGAGGAGTTTGATGAGCCCCTCTCGCGCGGCGTCAACATTTGCTGACGCGCGGATGAGTGCGATCACGGCATCTAGTTCGCCAAGTGCCTTGAGGTATCCGCGCAAGATGTGGGCCTCACGCTCCGCCTCTCGCAGCCGGTACTGGGTACGCCGGACGATGACCTCGATCTGGTGGGTGACCCAGTGTCGAATGAACGCCTCGAGCGTGAGGGTGCGTGGCACGCCGTCCACCAGCGCAAGCATGTTCGCACCGAAGGTGTCCTGCAACTGCGTGTGCTTGTAGAGGTTGTTGAGTACCACCTTGGCGACCGCATCGCGCTTGAGCACGATCACCAGCCTCTGGCCGGTGCGGCCCGACGTTTCGTCGCGAATGTCTGCGATGCCAGTCACCTTGCCATCGCGAACGAGGTCAGCGATTTTGAGCGCGAGATTGTCGGGGTTCACCTGGTATGGCAGCTCGGTGACCACCAAGCACATGCGGTTTTGGATTTCTTCGACCTCGACGACGGCGCGCATGGTAATTGATCCTCGACCGGTCCGGTACGCCTCGTCGATGCCGGTGCGCCCCAGGATGGTCGCGCCCGTAGGAAAATCCGGGCCTTTGATGCGCTCGATGAGCGCCTCGAGCAACTCTTCGCGTGAGGCCGTGGGGTTGTCGAGGTACCACTGGGCGCCCTCTGCTACCTCGCGCAAGTTGTGCGGTGGGATGTTGGTGGCCATCCCAACCGCGATTCCCGCGCTGCCGTTGACGAGCAGATTTGGAAAACGCGACGGGAGGATGGTCGGCTCTTGCGTACGGCCGTCGTAGTTGTCCTGAAAGTCGACGGTGTCTTTGTCGATGTCCCTGACCATTTCCATGGCGAGCGGGGCCATCCGGCATTCGGTGTACCGCGGCGCAGCGGCAGGATCGTTTCCAGGCGAGCCAAAGTTGCCTTGGCCGTCGATCAACGGGTAGCGCAACGACCAGTCCTGGACCATACGGGCCAAAGTGTCGTAAATCGCGGTATCCCCGTGGGGGTGGTACTTGCCCATGACGTCGCCCACCACGCGTGTGCACTTGGAGTAGGCGCGGTCGGGGCGATAACCGCCATCGAACATCGCATACAGCACACGCCGGTGCACCGGCTTGAGACCGTCACGCACGTCCGGAAGCGCCCGGCCGACGATGACAGACATCGCATAGTCGAGGTACGAGCGCTGCATCTCGACTTGGAGGTCGATGGGCTCGATATTGCCGTGATTGATTGCGTCAGATGTCAAGGAACCGTACGTCCTTCGCGTTGCGCTGGATGAAGTTTCGGCGGGACTCGACGTCCTCGCCCATCAGGACCGAGAAGACTTCGTCTGCCACGGCCGCGTCGTCCATAGTGATTTGTAGGAGCGTCCGCGAGTCGGGATTCATAGTGGTCTCCCAGAGTTCCTGGTAGTCCATTTCTCCCAGGCCCTTGTAACGCTGGATCCCGTTGTCCTTCGGTATCTTCTTGCCGGCTTTCTGGCCTTCGGCCAGGAGCGCGTCGCGCTCGCGGTCGGTGTACACGTATTCGTGGTCGGAGTTTGACCACTTGAGTTTGAAGAGCGGCGGCTGAGCTAAGTAGACATATCCGGCTTCAATCAGCGGACGCATATACCGGAACAGCAGCGTGAGCAGCAGAGTCCGGATGTGCTGGCCGTCAACATCAGCATCAGCCATCAAGATGATCTTGTGATACCGACACTTGGCGAGGTCAAAGTCTTCTGCGATACCCGTGCCGAAAGCCGTGATGAGCGCCTGAACCTCGTTGTTGCCGAGCGCGCGGTCGAGCCGCGCACGTTCGACGTTCAGGATTTTTCCGCGGATTGGGAGGATCGCTTGCGTCTCAGGGTTGCGCCCGCGGACGGCGGAGCCGCCTGCCGAGTCACCCTCGACTATGTACACCTCCGACTCAGCTGGGTCGCGGCTCTGGCAGTCGCGCAACTTTCCCGGCATTCCACCGGACTCAAGGAGTCCCTTGCGGCGGGTCGCCTCGCGAGCCTTGCGAGCCGCCATGCGGGCTGACGAAGCTTGGATTGCCTTGCGGATGACGTCGCGGCCCTCGGTGGGATGCGAGTCGAACCAGTCGGTCAGGCGTTTGTTCACAACTTTCTGGACGAATGTCTTCGCCTCGGTGTTGCCTAGTTTTGTCTTGGTCTGGCCCTCGAACTGCGGTTCGCGCAACTTGACCGACACCACCGCTGTGAGGCCCTCGCGAACATCGTCACCAGTGAGGTTGTCGTCTTTGTCTTTGAGAATTCCCTTTTCCCGCGCGTACTTATTGACTAGGGACGTCATTGCCGCGCGGAAGCCCTCTTCGTGGGTGCCGCCCTCGGTGGTCGAGATGGTGTTTGCATACGTATAGACCGACTCGGAATAGGCGTTGGTCCATTGCGCGGCGACCTCAACGGAAATGGTGGCGTCGACATCCTCAGATTCGAAACTGATGACCTCGGGGTGCACGAGCTCGGTGTGCTTGGCGGAGTTGAGGTGGGAGACGTAGTCCACCAAGCCTCCGTCGTACTTGTAAGTAACGACGCGGCGAAGCTCGTCTACGTCGTCGTCGACGGTGACGTGATCCGGTCGTTCGTCAATCAGCGTGATCGCAAGCCCCTTGTTGAGGAACGCCATTTGCTGGAATCGCGACCGGAGCGTTTCATAGTCATAGACCGTGGTCTCAAAGATGTCGTTGTTCGCATAAAACGTCACGGTGGTTCCGGTGTCGGTGGCTGCGCCACCTTTTTTTAGGGCTGCGACGGGCACGCCAATCGAATACGACTGCGTCCAAACATGCTTTTGACGATGGATTTCGATGTCGAGTCGCTCGGACAGCGCGTTGACGACCGAGATGCCAACTCCGTGCAGCCCACCCGACACGGCGTAGCCGCTGCCACCAAACTTGCCACCAGCGTGCAGCACCGTTAGCACAACCTCAACGGCGGGTCGCTTCTCAATGGGATGGTCGTCAACAGGGATTCCACGACCGTTGTCCTCAACGCGAATGCCGCCGTCCTCCTGCAACGTCACCGTGATGGTGTCACAGTGACCCGCCAGCGCCTCGTCCACCGAGTTGTCAACGACCTCGTAGACGAGGTGGTGCAAACCACGTTCTCCAGTGGACCCGATGTACATGCTCGGTCGCTTGCGAACAGCTTCGAGGCCCTCCAAAACTGTGATGTCGCCGGCGCCATAGGCGGCGTTGTTTGCCTGGGAGTCCACGTCAGCCAAGAAATCGCCTTTCAAGCGTTTGGCGCGCGACAACAGGGCATGCGCGCTACTTCGGCCCATTCTAGACGGTTCTAGGGGGGATTACTTGCTCTCCACAGGTATTTCTGCGGCGCTGGTGGGTGCCGCTTAGAGGGGTCTATCCGTACGTGTCCCTTGGTCCACGACCCCTGACCGTTCGCGGCCCTTTCTTCCACGACCGAGCGGTAGGCCCGAGAACCGTGATTTCCGCGACGACCTGCCGGCCAACCTCTTCGTTCAGGCGCTGGCGGATCTCCCCGGATATCAAACCAATCTGGGTTGCCCACGCCGTAGATGACGCTTTGACGGTGAGGATTCCGTCATCGAATCCAACAGGTTCGCAATGGTCCGCGATCTGCTCGCCGACCACCTCACGCCACCGCGCCGTCACGGAGCTCACCTCAATCTGCTCGGTCCAGCCCATTCGTCGGAATACGCCCGTGATTTCTCTTCCAAAAAGGTGTGGGTCGCGCCCCCCCGAGTACGGCGCCCGGCCGACTCCGGCGTCGCGCTGGCGTGCCACCCCGTCCTTGCGCGCTTGCCGCGCGGAGCGCGGTCGAGACCCACGAGATTTTGCGCTCCCGCGCGCCTGCTCCATCGCCCGCTTGGCTAACTCGCCTGCGTCCGTCCTGGACGGGCCGCGCGGTGCCTCACCACTGGCACTGTCGGGATCACCGTCATCCGTCGCCATCGCGCGCCACCCTACCCTCGCTCACCCTCAGAATGTCACCCGCGAGCACATCGGGAACGTCCTGCGATACGGCGGCCGTAACAATCACCTGCTGCGCTCTTGCCGCCCGACGAGCCAAAGCGTCACGACGCGATTCGTCAAGTTCCGCAAAGACATCGTCGAGGATCAGGACCGGCTCGCCGTCGGCGTCCGCGTCGGGCCCGCCCTCTGCGGTGAGTAAATCGTAGGTAGCGAGCCGCAGCGCCAGCGCGCACGACCACGCCTCGCCGTGACTGGCATATCCCTTGGCGGGGAGTTCGCCCAAACGGATTGTGAGGTCGTCTCGGTGCGGACCCACCAAGCAAACGCCGCGTTCAAGCTCCTTGCCTCGCACCTCGGCGAGTCGCTCAAGCAGCCGCATCTCAAGAGCGCCGTGGTCGAGTCCACCGAGATCCGCGCCGCCCGAAGAGGACTCGTACGTGATTCGGCAGGCACCTTCGTCCGGCGCAATGTCAGAGTAGGTTGCAGCAACGAGGGGCTCCAGCGCCGCAACCGCGTCGAGCCGCGCGCGAACGATGGTGGCTCCTAGCTTGGCGAGCTTTTCATCCCACACGTCGAGCGTTCCGAGATCGGTGGGCTTCCCGCGAGCAGACTTAAGTAGCGTCGCGCGCTGGCGCACCACGCGCTCGTAGTCGGAGTAGTCGCCAGCAAGCGGCGGCGAGAGAACGACGCACAGGTCGTCGAGCATGCGTCGGCGATCTGTCGGGTCTCCCTTGACAAGGGCAAGGTCTTCGGGCGCAAACACCACGCTGCGGAGAATCCCGACGATCTCGCGCGGGCGCACGTTACTGCGATTGACGCGAGCGGTGTTAGCACGGCCGCCGCTGAGTGTGACCTCAACCGTGAGCGACCTGCCAGCTTTCTCGACGTTCGCCCGAATGGTCGCGTCGTCGGCCCCGTGGCGGATCATCGGAGCATCGACCGCGACGCGATGACTGTTCAGTACGGAAAGATAGCGAACCGCCTCAACCACATTCGTCTTGCCTTGGCCATTGCGTCCCACGAGAGTGGTAACGCCTGGCCCGAACGTGATATCCGCCTGGGTGTACGAACGGAAATCTGTCAGCGAAAGCTGCTTGACGCGCATGCGCTAAGACGAGATGCGAATGGGTACAAGCAGATAGCGGAAGTTCGCGGCAAGGTCTCCACCCGGCTTGTCGAGACCGACAAATTCGACGGGCTTGGAGTCCTGCGTGAATCCAAATTGAACATAGTCAGTTTGGAGAGCTAGGAGGCCGTCGAGCAAGTACTGCGGGTTGAACGCAACTGTAATGTCCTCACCCGTGAGTGTCGCCTCGAGCGCCTCAGAGGCTTGCGCGTCCTCGCTCTGGCCTGCATCGAGAACGACCTCGCCTTGAGAGAAAGCAAGGCGGACCGAGCTATTGCGTTCCGCCACGAGAGACACGCGGCGCGTTGCTTCAATAAGCTCGGGCGCACTGATTACCGCTTTGATGGGCGACTCGTCCGGGAAGAGGCGTCGCACTTGTGGATAGTCCCCGTCCATCAGCAGCGAGGTGCTCTCGAGGCCGCCTGCAGAAAAGCCCACGAGATCAACACCTGTTCCCGACGCGAGGGCGACGGTCACCTCAGCTGATCCGAGGGCCTTGGATGTTTCCAGCAACGTCTTCGCGCGAATAAGCGCCACCGAAGATACGTCCGCTTTGCTAGGCTTCCACGTCATCTCTCGCAGCGCGAGGCGGTAGCGGTCCGTCGCTAGAAGAGAAATATTCGATCCTTCAATCTCCATGCGAACGCCGGTCAAAATCGGGAGAGTTTCATCCCGCGACGCTGCCGATGTCACTTGCGCAACAGCCTTTTCAAAATCCGTGCCGTTAATGGTTCCTGACTGTTCAGGGAACTGTGGAAGGTCCGGGTATTGGTCGACGGGCATTGTTGCCAACGTAAATCGGCTCGCACCACACGTAACAGAGACTTTAGTGCCATCAAGGGAAAATTCAACCGGCTTGTGTGGCAGCGCATTGGCGATCTCTTTGAGAAGGCGGCCTGAAACCAATGCGGTTCCGGCCTGGTCGACAGTGGCGGGAAACTGTCCACGTGCAGATACTTCGTAATCGAAGCTTGCAACCTTCACCACGCCGTCGTCGGTCGCGTCGATGAACACACCAGCGAGTACGGGAACAGGCGGACGCGCGGGGACGGCGCGTGATGTCCACGCGACAGCGTCCGCGAGCACATCGCGTTCGACCGAGAACTTCATGTTTTCTCCTTGGGTTCTTCAGCCATACACTACGCCAACCTGACACACCGATGAGTGCCTTTGGCTACAGCCTTTAGCCCAACAAGTTTTATGCTTGAAGGGTCTAATCCTTAGATCTAGTAACGAAAGGAAGTAGTAGTAGTAACACCTGTGGATACTGTGGATAACCCAAGTAGTGGCAGGTAGTTGGTGGTTTCACCATGTGTATGAGGTGTTGACATCCCGAAGGGCAGTTCCCGTATGTCTGGGGATGATCTGAACTGTCTATTAGTGGTACACATGTTATCCACAGGCCGCCCCCGGAGATGTACCATTCATCCACGGGTACTCACAGGGTTGTTCACAGGTGTGTACTGCGAGCGTTATCTCGCTATTTCCGTAGATTGTTGGCAGCAATACCCGTAGGGGTGTCCAAAACCGCCGGAAGAACGCGCGTTACTGAGAGCGCGATTGTTGCTTGATGCGTGAGTGAATTTCTGTGACCTGGTTATACATTTGCCGACGCTGCGCAATTTGGTCTTCAACCTTTTTTACCGCATACATCACAGTGGTGTGATCCTTACCGCCGAAGTGCTCACCAATCTTGGGTAGCGACAAATCCGTCAACTGGCGCGTGAGGTACATCGCCACTTGGCGGGCCGTTACGTAGACGCGCGAGCGCGATGTCCCCGTCAGTTCATCCATGGTGATCCCGAAGTACTCGGCGGTTTTGCCGATGATTGTTGCGGCGGTGACTTCAGAGTCGTCATCACTAATGAGGTCCTTGAGGACAACCTGCGCGAGCGAGAAATCCATTGACTGCTTGTTGAGCGCGGCGAATGCCGTGACGCGGATGAGTGCGCCCTCGAGTTCGCGGATATTCGTCGAGATGTTGGAGGCAATATATTCGAGGACGTCGTCCGGCGCTTGAACCTCATCGACCGCCGCCTTCTTCCGCAAGATGGCGATCCGCGTTTCGAGGTCAGGGGCCTGGACGTCGGTCATGAGGCCCCACTCGAAACGAGTCCGCATGCGCTCCTCTATGCCGTCAAGATTCCGAGGGCTGACGTCAGACGTAATCACCACGTGGCGGCCAGAATCGTGAAGGGCGTTGAACGTGTGGAAGAACTCTTCGAGCGTTTGTTCCTTTCCCTGCAGGAATTGGATGTCATCGATCAACAGGATGTCGACTTCGCGGTAGTGCCGCTTGAACGCTAGTTTGCGGTCGTCGCGGATCGCGTTGATGAAGTCGTTGGTAAATTCCTCAGAATTGACGTAGCGCACGCGTGTTTGCGGCTTGAGGTGTCGGGTGTAGTGCCCGATAGCGTGCAGCAGGTGGGTCTTGCCGAGCCCAGAGTCGCCATAGATGAAGAGAGGGTTGTAGGTCTTTCCCGGCGCCTCAGCGACAGCGAGGGCCGCCGCGTGAGCGAATCGATTTGACGCGCCGATGACGAACGTGTCAAAGGTATACCGCGAGTTCAGGTGAGGATCTTCCGCCGGTAGCGGTTTGTTCTTTGAACTGCGCGGGGAACGCCGCGGCTCAGGATCTTCGTCCTGCTCCGTGCTCTCGGCAGGAACGACGGACGCGTCGACGGTGACGGCGAAGCGAACGTCACGTCCAAGGACGGTGACGAGCGCTTGAGTGATGGGGCTACGTAATTGCGTCTCGAGATAGTTCTTGGTGAAGTCCTCCGCGACGGCGAGGAACACGTTGTCGTCTACAACAGCGAGCGGCTTGACTAGCCGAATGAATGAGCGGTTCTGCGGGGAGAGTGACTCATCGGAGCGGAGCACTTCGAGCGTCCGGGTCCAGACCGACTCGATGGTCTCGTCAACCTTGGTATCTGCCACGAACGTCTGCCTTTCGCTATCTTGTCCACAACCTTCTGCACACCGGTTGAGTGGCCGTCATCTATTCGTTACCTATTGTGGTGCGTGTCGCTACCGGGGTAAGGGTGCTGAAGGTGGAGCCTATCCTGTTCGGGCCGCGCCGCCAACGGGTGACGTCAGATTTGACGCTCCATGGCCGATCACGTAGCGTGGGGTCGCTGATTTGACCACCCCTCTAGACCGTGGAGCTACCCGTGACCAAGCGGACCTACCAGCCCAATACGCGCCGTCGTTCCAAGACACACGGCTTCCGCTTGCGCATGCGCACGCGAGCCGGCCGCTCCATTCTTGCGGCACGTCGTCGCAAGGGTCGGAACGAACTTTCGGCCTGAAGTGCTTCCTGCCAGCTCGAGGATGCGGGCGGCGTCAGACTTCAAGTCTGTGATGCGCCGCGGTCACAAGAGCGGGCGAAAGACGGTCGTTGTCTACATGTCAGTCGCCGGCGATGCGGAGAGCATTGCCGGCTTTGCCGTCTCCAAGGCCGTCGGCGGTGCCGTGACCAGGAACCGCGTCAAGCGCCGGTTGCGCGCGATCGCCAGCGAGATCCTGCCCACGTTGCCGGAGCACACGTCGATGGTCGTTCGAGCCTTGCCGACAACTGCTACCGCGACCTTCAGCAGTCTCAATCGGGACGTTCGTTCCGCGGCGAGCGAGACTGTGAACAAGGCGAACGCGTGATGACAACCCTCCTCGTGCGCCTTCCGCGCCTGGGCGGCATGGGCCTGATTCGCCTGTACCAGTGGACGCTGTCACCACTCCTGGGACCACGTTGCAAGTACTACCCGTCGTGCTCGCACTACGGCTACACTGCAGTCGAACGCCACGGGCTCCTGGCCGGTTCGGCACTAGCGGGCTGGCGCGTTCTGCGGTGCAACCCTTGGAGCTACGGCGGCGTCGACGACGTGCCGGAGCCTGGAGAGCCGCTATTTCGCCACTCGAGGAATAATGATTCGTCTGCCCGCGCTCATCGTGTTGTAACAACTAACTAGGGGATCAATCGTGGATGGTGGCTTTTTTGCTTTCCTGAAACCGCTCGAGATCGCGGTGTCATACGTGCTCGTCGGCTTCTACAAGGTGCTCACGTTCTTCGGCCTGGACGGAACGTCTGGCTGGACCTGGGCGCTGTCAATCGTCGGACTCGTGATCTTCATTCGCGTCCTGCTGATCCCGTTGTTCGTCAAGCAGATCAAGGCTTCTCGTGCGATGCAGATCATCGCCCCGGACTTGAAGAAGATCCAGGCCAAGTACAAGGGAAAGAAGGATCAGGCATCTCGAGAGGCGTTGAGTCGCGAGACTATGGCTTTGTACGCCAAGCACAAGACGAACCCGCTGGCGTCGTGCTTGCCCATCCTGGTCCAGGCACCTATCTTCTTCGCGTTGTTCCGTACCCTCAACGTGCATCTCCAGCCGGAGAACGCACCCGCCATCAAGGACTATGAGGTCGCGCTCGAGGCCGGCACGGCGGTTGGGGACGCGCCGATCCCGGAATACGACGGCATCGGCGCGATGACGGGGAAGCTTGCCCAACTCGCGCACGACTCCAACATCTTCGGAGCCGGACTTTCGGAGACCTTCAACACGAGCGACAGCGGATCGGTGAAACTGGTCGCCGCCGTGCTCATAGCCGCGATGGTGACGACGACATTCCTCACCCAGCGTCAGCTCACCCGCAAGAACATGCCGGCGGCAGCGCTTCAAGGACAGATGGCTCAGCAGCAGAAGATCATGATGTACGCACTGCCGTTCATCTTCGTGATCTCTGGCCCAATTTTCCCAATCGGCGTGCTGATCTACTGGACGACGACGAATCTCTGGACCATGGGCCAGCAGTTCTACGTGATCCGCCGGAACCCGACGCCCGGCTCTGAAGCGGAGAGGGCCCTTAAGGAGCGCGCGGCCAAGAAAGCCGCGGCCAGGGGCTTTATCGAAGAGAACGAGCCAGAAATCGAGCCTGAGACCAAAGGCCAGCGCGAGCAGCCCAAGCGCAAGAACCGCAAGCGAAAGTAGCGAGAAACACCATGAGCGAATCTTCAAACACAGAGACGCCAGACGAGGTCGTGTCCGAATCCACGGACGACGCTAAAGTCGAAGCAGCGGTCAACGATAAGGCGGAAGCTACGACCGATCCCGGGGGTGACGGGAGCGACGCTGAATCCAAGCCCAAGAAATCCGGCCGCAAGTCCGCTGGCACCAAGAAGCTCGACGCCGAGGGCGACTACGCCGCGGACTTCCTCGAGGAGCTGCTCGACATTCTCGACATGGACGGCGACATTGACATCTCGGTTGAGGCCGGTCGCGCGAAAGTTGCGGTCGTGTCCTCGGACGGCCCCAGCGCGGATATGAAGCGGCTGGTAGGCCCCGATGGAGAGGTGCTTGAAGCGCTGCAGGATCTTGCTCGACTGGCGGTTCAGGTGGAGACCGGCGAAATGAGCCGCATGATGCTCGACGTCGCTGAGTTCCGTGCTGGCCGCAAGGAACGGCTTGCTGAGCTCGGCCGCGAGACGGCCGCCAAGGTGAAGGCCGACGGCGAGTCGATCTCGCTCGAGCCGATGAACGCGTTTGAACGCAAAGTGGTCCACGACGTCGTCCTCGAGGCCGGACTGGTGAGTGAGTCCGAAGGCGAGGACCCGTTCCGCTACGTCGTCGTGCGCCCCGCCTGACGTTTCACGTGAAACATCGGTAGCTCGATGACCGACGATCAGACTCTCGCGCGCGATCCACTGCATGGCGGAGAAGCCGTGCACGCGTTCTTTGGCGATCGGTACCCGGCTGTGGCCGCGTACGCAGAGATGCTGGCAGACCAGGGCGTGCTGCGGGGGCTGATCGGCCCCCGCGAGGTCGAGAGACTGTGGGAGCGCCACCTCCTCAATTCAGCGGCAGTGGCGCAGTTCCTTCCCGACGGAACAGTGGCAGACGTCGGCTCCGGCGCGGGTCTTCCCGGCTTGGTCATTGCCGCAATGCAGCCCCAACGTGAAGTGGTGCTCATCGAGCCGATGGAGCGCCGCACGACGTGGTTAGCCGAGGCGGCCCGCGCCCTCGAGTTGAGCAACGTGCGGGTGCTGCGTGGCCGCGCGGAAGAGGTCGGTGGTGATGTCAGCGCCCAGGCAGTCACCGCACGCGCAGTTGCGGCAGTGGCGAAGCTCGCGAAATGGTGTGCCCCACTGTTGGCGGAGGGCGGCCAAATGCTGTTCCTCAAAGGGCGATCTGCCGCCGAGGAAATTGAGAGCGCCAAGTACGCGCTGCGGAAGCTGGGGCTCGCAGCGGAGGTGCTTGAGGCGCGCACAGTACCCGGTCTTGAGCTCACGCGAGTGGTGCGTCTCACGCGCGGATAGCCGCGTAGAAGGTCTATCCCACGAGGCCGACTAGTCGTTCGTCACCGCGACGGGCTAGAGTCATATCTCCAGCCCTCCGGTTTTTCCGGTTTGGGTGAGCACGTTTCAGTATTGGCGGGTCCGTGTTTCACGTGAAACATGGGCGTGGAGTCGCCACGAGCCGCGGCATCAGCCGCGACAGGGAGAATTTTGAGTTCATCTAGTCAGTCCTCGGACGCCTTCTCAGGCGTCTTTGCCGATGACGACAGCCCGCTCGCGCGCGAAATGCTCGACACCGAGCGCAAGCGCCGCGAACTTGAGGCGACCGAGTTTCCTCGCCCGGCTCAGACTCGTGTGGTCACGGTCTCCAACCAAAAGGGCGGCGTTGGCAAGACCACTACTAGCGTCAACGTGGCGGCCGCGCTGGCCGCCAAGGGCGCCAAAGTCCTGCTCATTGATTCGGACCCGCAGGGTAACGCGTCGACCGCCGTGGGCGTCGACCATCACAGCGGTACGCCCTCTATCTATGAAGTGATGATCGATGGTAGGAGCATTGCCGACGTGATGGTTCCGTGCCCTCAGCTGCCCACGCTCATGTGCGTCCCCGCGACCATTGACCTCGCGGGAGCCGATATCGAGCTGGTGTCGATGGTGCGCCGCGAGTTTCGACTGGCGGATGCCCTCAGCGATTTCCTGAAAGTCGACGGCGCGGACTTCGACTACGTGTTCATCGACTGCCCTCCCAGTCTCGGACTCCTCACGCTCAATGCCATGGTTGTCGCGGGCGAGGTCCTGATTCCCATTCAGTGTGAGTACTACGCACTCGAGGGACTAACGCAGCTCATCAAGACCATCGAGATGGTTAAGCAGCACCTCAATCCAGCGATACATGTCTCAACAATTGTGTTGACGATGTATGACGGCCGCACCAACCTCGCGCGCGACGTGGCCGACGAGGTCCGCGGGCATTTCCCCGATCAGACGCTCGGCGTCACCGTGCCGCGGTCGGTGCGGGTCTCGGAAGCGCCCAGCTTTGGGCAGACCGTCATCACACATGACCCGCATTCAACAGGAGCTGTCGCGTACCTCGCGGTTGCTAAAGAGTTCGCCGTCCGCGGCGTAGAGAAGTGGGGAAGCAAGTGAGCGCGCAGAAGCGAGGCCTCGGGCGAGGACTTGGCGCCCTCATCCCGACGGAGGGCCAGGAAGCAGCCAGGCCGAGCGACGTGTTCTTCGCCCCGTCAACGGGCGGTTCCGCGACCGTCGACGGCCCTGACCTGGTTCCGGTCCCGGGGGCGTCGTTTGCGTATCTCGACCCCGCAGAGGTTGCCCCGAACGCCCGGCAGCCGCGCACCGTCTTCGACGAGGACGCGCTCGCTGAACTGGTTGGTTCCATCAGAGAAGTTGGCGTGCTCCAGCCCATTGTTGTGCGCCCGAACCCCGCAGGTGCCGGTTACGAACTCATCATGGGTGAGCGCCGGTTGCGCGCCACCAAGGAGGCCGGCCTCGACGCAATTCCCGCGATTATTCGCAAGACGGACGACACGGTCATGCTCCGTGACGCACTGGTGGAGAACCTTCACCGGTCGCAGCTCAACCCCTTGGAAGAGGCGGCCGCCTATCAGCAACTGCTCGACGATTTCGACATCACTCACGAACAGCTAGCGGATCAGATCTCCTGCTCGCGGCCGCAAATCTCCAATACCTTGCGACTGCTCAAGCTTCCGCCGCCGGTCCAGCGACGTGTCGCAGCCGGGGTCCTTAGCGCGGGGCATGCGCGCGCGCTTCTGGGCCTTAGCGAGCCCACGGCGATCGAGCAGCTGGCGCAGCGAATCGTTGCAGAAGGGCTGTCCGTGCGTGCCACCGAGGAGGCCGTAGTGCTCGGAGCGAAGGCGAAGCCGGGCAAGAAGGGTTCCGTCCGCGCAGGGGGCCGTACAGGGGCGCTGGATGAGCTCGCGGGGCGCCTGGGCGATCACCTGGATACCCGCGTCAAGATTGACCTCGGCCGCTCTAAGGGCAAGATCGTCATCGAGTTTGCGTCGGTCGAGGATCTGGATCGCATTGCGACCCTCATCAACCCGAAGGACCCCGGCTTCAACAGCTAGCGCGAGGTACGTCGACTAGCCCGCGGCGGCTACGATCTCCTTGTAGACCTCGCCGAGGTCGCGTCCTGCGGCCTCCACGGCCTGGGGGAACAGCGATGTCTCGGTCATCCCGGGCGACACGTTGACTTCGAGCATCTGAGGTATGCCAGCGTCGTCAACAATTATGTCCACGCGAGAAAGGTGGCGCAGGCCGAGCTCGCGGTGCGTGGCGAGGGCTGCGGCGGCGACCCTGTCGGTAATGGACGCTTCGAACCGAGCGGGTGCGAAGTACTGGACCCGCCCCGCGTTGTATCGCGCGTCGTAGTCGTAGTTGCCGTCCGTGACGACTTCGACGGCGGGCAGTGCGTAGGCGTCCGCGCCAGTGCCGACGACGCTCACCGCAACTTCGGTGCCCGTGACCGCTTGCTCGACCAGCGCGACGTCCCCGTAGGCGAAGCAGTCGACCATCGCGCGCGGCAGATCCGCCCGGTCGGTCACTGTAGTGACGCCTAGGGCAGAGCCTCCGCGCGCGGGTTTCACGACGAGCGGCAGCCCGAGTTTGGACTCGACGGCGTCCAGAACGTGATCGGCGCCGAGCTCGCGGAAGAGGCTGTGCGGTAGCGTCACAAAACCGGGAGTGGCGACGCCCGCCCGTTGCATGATCGTTTTGGCGACGGGCTTCGACCAAGCGACGCGCGCTGCCCGTGGGTCCGTGCCCACAAACGTCACGCCACACATTTCTAGGACGTCTTGAAGTGAGCCATCCTCGCCCGAGGCACCGTGGAGCAAGGGCCACACCACGGTTTTCCCAAGTTTAAACAAAGACGGAATCAAGGCGGCGTCAATGTCGGATATTTCCGTGCGGGCGCCGGCCCCACGTAGTGCCTCCGCCACGCGTCGCCCCGATCGAATTGACACGTCGCGTTCGTGCGAGAGTCCTCCAGCGAGAATCAGCACGTCCATGGCAGCCTCCTAGGCTTCGAGCGTATTAGGCGATGTCGGGCGAGGGGAAGGAAACGGTGCCGCCGCCCTGGCTGGCGCCGGTTCCGAAGATTCGGACCAATTCAGATTCTGCGTTGACTACTCCCGCGAGGCGCCGGACGCCTTCGCGAATGCGCTCAGGGGTGGGGTAGCAGTATGAGAGCCGCATGTGGTCGGCACCCTGGCCGTCCATGTAGAACGCGGTGCCGGGAACGTAGGCGACTCTTGCGGTGACGGCGCGCGGCAACATGGACTTGGAGTCGATGCCTTCCGGCAGCGTGACCCAGGTGTAGAAGCCGCCGGCGGGGACGGTCCACGATGCCGCA
The DNA here is from genome assembly GCA_965250005.1 of Demequinaceae bacterium. GTDB lineage: Bacteria > Actinomycetota > Actinomycetes > Actinomycetales > Demequinaceae > WTKG01. Next base: position 1,423,308 of record OZ252279.1, on the reverse strand, counting down.
GGAATGAACTCCTCCAGCGCATCGATGGTGGCGTCTCGCCGCTCCCGGTACTGTTCCTTGAAACTCTTGATCTGACCCTTCCAGTCGTGGTGGTCGAGGTAGCTCGATATGGCCAACTGCGACGCATTCGACGGGCATAAGATGGCCGCCTCGGACGCGAGGACGAGCTTCTCTCGGACCGCGTGCGGGGCCACAGCCCAGCCAACGCGGAAGCCAGGGGCGAGGGTCTTGGAGAAAGTGCCGAGGTAGATCACGCCATCGTCGCTCATCGACCGCATTGCCGGAAGTGGATCTCCATCGAATCCGAGCAAGCCGTACGGGTTGTCTTCTAGAACGAGGAGTCCGAACCGCTTCGCGATGTCGAGTACTTGAGGACGCCGCTCGGCGCTCAGCGTGACGCCAGCGGGGTTGTGGAAATTCGGCACGGTGTAGAGGAACTTGACCCGTTTCCCCGCGGATTTCAGGTGGGTGAGGGTCTCTTCTAGTGCTGACGGGACCAGACCGTCCGCATCCATTTCGACGTGGACCACCTCGGCTTCATGAGCGCGGAATACGCCAAGCGCGCCCACGTATGAAGGTGCTTCAGCGATCACCACGTCGCCGGGATCAATGAAGATTTTTGTCACGAGGTCCAGCGCCTGTTGCGACCCCGTGGTGACCACCACATCGTCGGGATGTGCGTGGATTCCCTCGAGTTTCATGACTTCTATGATCTGCTCACGCAGGCCCTCGTCGCCCTGGCCGGAGCCGTATTGCAGCGCCGTGGTGCCGCGCTCGATGATCACCCGTTTGATAATCTCGCCAATCTCTTCGAGCGGCAGGCCTGCGATATACGGCATACCGCCGGCGAGCGACACCACCTCCGGGCGGTTGGCGACGGCGAACAGCGCGCGGATCTCGGAGGCGCGCATCGCGTTGGCGCGCGACGCATAGGACTCGAGCCAGGGGTCGAGCCGGGTGCCTTCCGATTCCGGGTACGTGTTGTTCGTCATGTGCGCGATTCTTTCATGCCTTGCCGGGTGCGGGTGATCGGCGTACGAGAAAGCCGGGACCCTTGCAGATCCCGGCCGCTCAGCGCTCCAACGCGAATCCGAAGAACTAGCCGAGCACCTCGTCGAACAACTTGGTGAGGGCGGGCTTGGGCCGTGCACCGGTGATGGACTTAACGAGATCTCCGCCCTTGTAGAAGTTCATCGTAGGAATCGAGGTGACGCCGTACGCCATCGCGGACTCCGGGTTGGCATCAGTGTCGATTTTGACAATCTTGATCCTGCCCGCGTACTCGCCGGCGAGCTCGTCCAAGATCGGCGCGACGGCGCGGCATGGGCCGCACCACTCGGCCCAAAAGTCAACGACGACTGGTAGGTCGGATTTGATGACGTCCTTCTCAAAATCAGCATCGGTTGAGTGAATGGGGGCCGTGGGCGCAGCCGGAACCGAGGCAGTAGCGCCAGGGATCGACGCAGCCGAATTGGCGACCGCTTTCACGGGCTCCTTGGTGACGCCGTCCGCGAGGTCGTCCAAGTAGTGACCGGCGTCCAGCGCGGCGGCGCAGCCAGAACCAGCCGCGGTGATCGCCTGGCGGTAGTGGCTGTCCACCAGGTCGCCGCAGGCGAAAACACCCTCAACATTGGTAAGAGTGGTGCGCCCCTGAACCTTGACGTAACCCGCGTCGTCGAGGTCGACAACCCCGTTCAGGAGCTCGTTTCGCGGGTCGTGACCGATCGCAACGAACATGCCGGTTGCTTCGAGCAGTGTCTCTTCGCCGGTCTTGACGTTGTTGATGCGCACGCCGGTGACCTTGTCCTCGCCCTCGACCTCGATGACTTCGGAGTCCCAGACGAACTCGATCTTTGGGTCGTTCATTGCGCGGTCAACCATGAACTTTGACGCGCGCAGTTCATCTCGGCGGTGGATGATTCGGACGCGCTTCGCAAAGCGAGTGAGGAAGGTCGCCTCTTCGACGGCGCTATCGCCGCCACCGACGACTACAACATCCTGTTCCTTGAAGAAGAAGCCGTCGCACGTGGCGCACCATGACACGCCCTTGCCGGAGAGCCGCTTCTCGTTCGGCAGGCCGAGCTCGCGGTAAGCGGATCCCGTGGCCAGGATGATTGCCTCGGCGGAGAAGCTTTTTCCTGTGGCCGTCGTGGCGGTCTTTGCGGGGCCGACGAGAGATACTTCAGAGACGTCGTCAAAGAGGACTTCCGCACCAAATTTTTCGGCCTGGGCCTGGAGCGTGTCCATGAGCTCGGGACCTTGGATTCCTTCGACAAAGCCGGGGAAGTTCTCTACCTCGGTGGTGGTCATGAGGGCGCCGCCCGCGGTGACAGAGCCTGCAATGACGAGAGGCTCAAGGCCTGCGCGCGCAGCGTAAATCGCGGCCGTGTAGCCAGCCGGGCCTGAGCCGATGATGATGACCTTGCGGGTGTCGCTCACGATATTTCCTCGTGTCTATTGATTTCTTGTGCGCCTCACTGGCGTCTGTGTTCATAACAGATGCTACGGCTCATCTGTTCCCGTGCCAAAGCCTGCGCTACGCGCCGCCTGAACTTGGTGTCGCTGTTGGTCCGCTTGTGTACTCCGGGTACGACTGTGGAGGAGGATTACGGAGATCAAACGTGGGTTCAAATGGCGTGGCGGCCCACGTGTATGCCATCCATCCCATGGTGATGATGAACCCGAAGAAGCCCACCATCAGCCATGGAGTCGCGTTGATACGTGGGCCCGCGGCGGCGCGTGCGTGCGCCCGTTCAAGTCGCTCGGTGAAGCGCGCCGACTCCGGAAATTGGCGGTGCATGAGGGCGAAGAATGCCTCGGCGACGGTGGTCTGGCCGCTGAGGTCGGTTGCGCGTTCATCGACGAGTTCCTCGAACTCCCATCGGTCCTCGTCTTGGGTGGTGGGCTCCGATGCCGGAGTGAGCGTCGAGTGCGGTGCACTCGTCTCGGGTGCCGGTTGCGTGACAACCGACGGCTCGTCGGTGGTGACCTCGGTCACCGTGGTTAGCGCTGGTTGGTCGGCTTCGTAGCGCCAGGGGAAGGCGCGCGCCGCTGAGCGGAGCCCGTGGAGTGTGCCAACCGGAGCACGACTGAGGGCCGTCAACACGGCGGCGAGCGCGATTTCCTTGCCGGCCGCAGCATCTTGGATGAGGCGGTGTTCGCTCGGCTCAATAGTCGCCGGAAGGTCGTCGCCCAATGCAATGGCGTCACGGAAAACGAGGGCAAGTGACGCACCGGCCGATGTCGTGATGCCGGAAACAGCCTCGCCGAGGCCTGCGTTAGCGACGGCTACGTTGCCGCGAGCGGTAACGGTGAGATCGAGGGAGGTAATACCCCCGGTCAGGCCTCTCTCTTCTGCGGCGGCGAGGGCTTCGCTCGCGCCAGCCACGATCGCGCGGGCGATAGAAACGGGCAGTAGCCGCCGCTCAAGCAGGTCCGCCAGGACCGTGCCTTGGGGTCTCTCGACCGCGAGATAGGTGGTTGGTCGGTCGTCGTCGCTTTGAAATACCCTGACGATTCGTGCTAGCCGACCGTCCCTGACGAGGCGCGCCTGGTTGCCCGCTGCGAGAGCCGCAGCGGCGCGGTCTCCTGAGACGGCAAGAATGGTGACGGGCTTGTCGAGCCGAGTGTCTGTCGCCCGCCAATGCTCGGTGTCCGCGGCGACCGCTTCTAGGCGCTCGACCAGGACGAACCGTCCGTCGAGAGTCAACCCTTGTCGCACGGCCACCTTCCCCCAGGAAGTATCTACGAAGTCCTGTGGGGCTATGTTACGCGGATACCAAGTTTGCGCAGGATGGGCGCGGCTGCGTCCCGCCACTCGCTCACGCGAAGAGCCCACAGCGCAATGCTGTAAAGAGCGAGCATCGCAATCCCGATGCCCGCGCACCACGACGCCGCGAGGCCAACGGCGGCCAAGCGAGAGCTATCGGCTAGGTTCGGAGCCGCCTGCACCAGGAGCCAGCCCGCCGCACCGGCGGGGACCGCCGCGACGATCGCGAGAACGTGCGTGCGGGCTACGCGACGACCATCGATTCCGCCCAGTTTTCTCTGTAGCCCAGCCATCCGCAGGGCCATGGCAACGACATTCGATGCGGCAAGCCCAGCGGCGATTCCTACGACCCACCAGCGCGGGTGGAGTGTCGCCTGACCGATTAGGGAGACACCCACGAGCGTGATGGTCATGGGGATGTGGATGAAGAAGATTGACCTTCCGTCTTCGAGCGCGAAGTAGACCATCTTGATGAGCACCATGGCGCCTAGCGCGACAAGGCCGAGGCTCATGGCGGTGAGCACGCTTGCGATGGTGGCGACTTCCTCGGTGGTGGCGCTGGGATAGATGACGCGCACGGCAAGCGGCGCGAGGACCACGAGCGCAACCGTTGAGAAGACCGTGAATATGGCGATGGTGCGCAGGCCCCGGGACAGTTCTCCGCGTAATCCCGCCATATCTCCAGCCGCCGCGAAGCGCGACATCCCCGTGAAGAGCGCCGTCACGATTGATACCGTCACGAGCGAGTGCGGGACTAGGTAGATGACGAGCGCGTACGAGTACACGGCGTTTCCCGCGATGTCGCCCACGTAATCGAGCGCGTCGGCGGCGCCGCGAGCGCCCGAGGCGATGCGTACGGTCCAAGCGATTCCGACCTGTTCCAGCAGGACGGCCGCGAGCGCCCAACCGGCCACCCGCTTGACTCCGTCCAATTCGCCCTTGGGGCCGCGCCACTTCCAACGCCAGCGGTAGCCACCGCGAACCAGCGGGATGATCAGTACGGTGGCTTGAACTGCGATCCCAAGCGTCGCGACTCCCGCGAGCAGCGCGATCCGGCCAGCGGTCCACGTTTGGGCGATGTCAACGTCCGCGCCGCCTGCGTGCTGCCCAAAGATGGCGAGGTAGGCAAGCAGGCCCGCTATTCCTACGATGTTGTTCGCGACCGGTGCCCACATGTATGGGCCGAACTGCTCGCGAGAGTTGAGAACTTGTCCCAGCAGTGTGTACATGCCGTAGAAGAAGAGTTGGGGAATGCACCAGAAGGCGAAGGCGACGGCCAGTGCGACAAGCGCGGGCGAGTCCTCGTGGTAGACCACCGCGATAGCCAGGGTCGCGAGGGAGGTGAAGACGATGCTGATGGCGAAGACGAGCGTGCCGCCGAGGGTGAGAATGCGGTCGACTGATCGCTTGCCGCCTTTACGCGCAAAGGCGCGGACAATTTGCGGGACAAGCACGGCGTTGAGCACACCGGACGCGATCAGTGCGTACAGGATGCTCGGGATCTTATTGGCCGCATCGAACGCGTCGGCCACGCCTGTCGTGGCGCCAATCGCTGCGATCATGAGCGTGGCGCGAATGAATCCGAGGAAGCGTGACGTCGCGGTACCCGCCGCCATCACAGTCGAGTGGCGGGCAAGTGATTTTCCGGGCGCAACGCCTGCGGGCTCGGCGGCTCCCGACTCTGTCATGTCAACGACCCTCGTGTGCGGCTACCGGTTCAGGTTGTGGAGTTCCGCGCGTCTTTGCGCGGCCGCGGCGGATGGTCCGGATGGCACCTGCGACTAGAAGAACCGCGAATCCGCCGCCCACTACCGCTGTAAATACGTCGCCCCATTGAGCACGCACGCGCACGTTCAGGTCTGAGGAAGCCGCAAGAACGTGGCCAACGTCGTCTTGGAGCGTGACCGACACCGTGATATTCGCGCTCGAGACAGCTGTAACAGGAATCAGCACTTGCAGTTCGGAAGCCGCGGGGATGGTTATGGCGGGACGCTCAACGATGCGCAGGATCGGTGAAGACGATACGGCGAAAACGGTGACGGTGACGTCGGCGTCCAAATCATTGCGAACGGTGACGGGTAACTCGGCGGACGATGAGATTAAATTGAGTTCATCTGCGCCCGCAACGTGCACCGCGCGCCGAATCTCGTTGAGCGCCGAGACTGCCTCGTCAATCGCGGCAGCGCGCTCCTCTGGGTTTCGCCGGCCCTCATACGAGAAGGAGTGCAGCAGCGCGGCCTCCGCGCCGCCAAGAAGTCCGGTGGCGTCGGGCGTAGCGTGAGCCACATGTGCAGCGCCTTCCAGGGCTCTCGCGGCGTGCGCAAGTACGCCCGTAGGAATTGCCTCGTCGGCTGGTGGGCGCTCGTCGGCTTCGACTCGCTCGGCCGGGAAACTTGCCAGCAAGTCGGTGAGAGTCAGGGGATCGACCCAGGGCGCGTCCAGTAGCGCATCGAGGACGGGCGAACCGTCGTCGCCCCCCACAACCCAACCAGACCCCGGCGCTACAATCACGGGCGCGAAATCGGACTCGACCGCGAACATCGCGGATTCGGCGAGGACCCGCGCAACCGACGTTGGATCCGTCGGCCCTGAGCGAGCGAGGACCAGCGAGAGCCCGGGGTCAGGGCGTACGAGAGTGGCTCCGCTGGTGGCCTCTGCGAGCGGGTAACTGGGACCAGCTGCCGACGCTGGATCGAGCAGTAGGGCGAATGCACCAAGTTGACGAGCGAAGCTCACGGTCGTTGGGTCCGCTTGCGGCACGACGGCAATCCACGGTGTGCCCTCTGTCCTGTCTTGAATGGCACGAGTGAGGGCCAGCGAAAGCAACCCGACTTGGTCGCCATAGGCAAGTGACGCGACATCTACATGGCCCGCAGGAAGAAGAAAAGTGTCGCGGGCATCGATACTTGGGCCGACGGAGTCAGAGCCGAGGCTAGTCGGATCTACCAAGAGGCTCACCTCTGGTCGGCTGGCAGCCTGGAGCAGCGCAGCGGCCCGCGTCGGTGCTCCAGTGACGCTCGCGATGACGGTGGTGGGCATGGACTCGACAGGGACGTCGAGCCAAGTGGCGAACGTGCGGATAGTCCGCAACGCGACACCGTCGCGCGTGACTGATACGTTGACGCCGTACACGCCCCATATGCCCGCGGCAAACCCGAGGTCGGAGGTCGGGGCTACCGAGAAGGTTTGAACGGTTCCTTTGGCCGGTATTCCGGCGGGTCCGCCCACGCTGGAGCGTCCGACCACGTGGGTTGGCACGTCGCTCTGGCCAGATTCCCACGCGGAGAGTTGGTCGCGAGAGTCGAATGGCGAACTTGATACGGAGATCGTCACCTCGAGGCCGGCGACCATCTCGAGGGAGTCGTTTGTGACTATTCCACCCACTACAATCGACCCACCGGGTTCGATGAAGTTGGAGCCGTAGTCGGTGAGTGTGAACCCGATGTAGTCGTCTTCGAGGGCAAGCGATTCGGGGTCGTCATCAGCTGCGAACGCGGACCCGCCGGTGGCGACCGCAGCAGCGAGGACTAGTGCGAGCGCTCCGCGCGCCGCACGTAGGGCCGTGCGCACGATCACGTGTCCAGGACGAGCAACTTGGCAGCGACCTCGGCTATGCGGCGCTCATTTGGATATGCAAGGCGATTGGCGAGGTCGCGAAGCGGCACCCATTCGGCCACTTCCGCCTCTTGGTCCGGGTCGTTGTCCGCGGTTATCTCGTCGCTGTGCGTCTCGAGCAAGAAGTGGTGCACTACTTTATGCACCCGTCTATCGTCACCCGTGAACCAGTAGTCGATGATGCCGAGCGAGTGGATGATCTCACCGTGCACGCCCGCCTCTTCCGCGATTTCGCGGACGGCCGCCTCTTGAGGTGTTTCGTCGCCCTCAAGATGACCCTTGGGTAGGCACCATTCGAGTTTGCCATTCCGGTTTCGCCGACCGATCGTCGCCGCGTTTGCTTCGCCGTCAACAACGTGGACGGCGATTCCTCCCGCCGAGATTTCATGTGAGACTGGCAAATTCGCCCCGCGACCCGTGGTGTCGCCGCGGCCCTTGCGCTCGGGCGTGGCGTCAGGGAGCGGAGGCCTGGCGCTGGGTCGAGGGACAGGGGGCGAGGGCATGGCCTCACTCTAACGACCACGGCTAGGTTGATGTGGACGTGACCCGCTTTCTGGGATGCTTGGTTGTTGTGACCTCTAACGTGCCAAGTATCGAGACCCTACGCGAGCGCGCCGCTAGCCTTTGGGCTGCCCAGCCGGCGGACGTGACGGAACTAGCAGAAGCCTTCGCCGCGGATGGCCACGAGCTAGCCCTGGTTGGTGGGTCGGTGCGTGATGCGTTCCTCGGGCGATCGAGCGCGGACCTCGACTTTGCAACATCGGCGCTACCGGATCAGACCGAGAAACTGCTTGACGCCTGGGGTGGGCAGACGTGGGATATGGGTCGCGAGTTTGGGACGATCGGCGTGATGCGCGGTGCACTGCAGGTTGAGGTCACCACGTACCGCGCTGATGAGTACGACGGCGAGACGCGCAAGCCCGCGGTCAGATTCGGCGACACTCTTGAGGCTGACCTCGCACGCCGCGACTTCACTGTGAACGCGATGGCCGTGCGGCTTCCGTCGAGGGAGTTTGTTGATCCCTTCGGTGGACTTGAGGACCTCGCTGGCGGGTTGCTGCGCACCCCCATCGAGCCCGAAACTAGTTTTGGCGATGACCCTCTGCGCATGATGCGGGCCGCGCGGTTCGCGTCTCAGTTGGGCTTCGATGTTGAGCCGTCGACGCGGGCGGCGGCCGCGGACATGGCTGAGCGGATCACGATCGTTTCTGCGGAGCGCGTTCGGGATGAGCTCACCAAACTGCTGATGGGGGCGAACCCCCGCGCAGGGCTGACAGAGTTGGTCGATATTGGCCTCGCTGCCCACGTGCTGCCGGAGCTTCCAGCGCTGCAGCTCGAAGCGGATGAGCACCACCATCACAAGGACGTATACGAACACACGCTGACGGTGCTGGAACAGGCGATTGATCTGGAGACCGCGGCCGACGGCGCGGTTCCCGGCCCGGACATCACGCTCAGGTTGGCCGCGCTCCTGCACGACATCGGCAAGCCCGCGACCCGACGCTTCGAGTCCGGCGGCGCCGTGAGTTTTCATCATCACGAGGTGGTGGGTGGCAAGCTCGCGTCTAGGCGGCTCAGGGCACTCAAATTCGACAAGGAAACGATCAAGGCCGTCACGGCACTCGTTGAGCTTCACTTGCGATTCCACGGCTACGGCGAGGCCAAGTGGACGGACTCGGCAGTGCGCCGCTACGTGACCGATGCGGGGGAGCAACTTGAGCGCCTGCATCGCGTGACGCGCGCGGACTGCACCACGCGCAACCGGCGCAAGGCCGACCGGCTGGCGCACGCGTACGACGACCTGGAGAGGCGCATCGCGGAACTGCGCGAGCAAGAAGAACTCGACGCGATCCGGCCCGACCTTGACGGTCAACAGATCATGGAGATCCTTGGAATCCCGCCGGGGCGCGACGTTGGTGCCGCGTACAAGCACATGCTTGAACTGCGGATGGAGCACGGCCCGCTCGGTGAGGAACGCGCGACAACGGAGCTGCGTGAGTGGTGGCAGAACCGCTCCTGAAGGCGGGCGGCAGTTTCGGAGCGCGCTAGCTGTGCGCCGAGACTTTTCGCGGAACAACGGGAGCGCGGCTGTAAACGAGAGCGAGCAGCCCGTAGACCGCTGCGAGGCTTGCCATCACTACAGCGGAGTAGCCAGATTCCGGCAGCACGCCCACGGTCGAGAGCAGCGCAATGACAAGCGCCGACGAGATGAAGGCGACGTTGTAGGCGGTGTCGTACAACGTGAAAGCGCGCCCGCGCACCTGGTCGTCGGTGTCGCGCTGCACGATCGTGTCGACGGCGATCTTCCCGCCTTGAACCGCGAAACTCACGATGATCGCGGCAGCGTAGAGCGCCCACCGCTCGCTGGAGAACGCGAGCAGCGACTGGCCAAATGCGCCAATTCCTAGGCACATGACGATCCAACTGTGCCGCGGAATGCGGTGCCCGAGTGCGGGGGTGAGGATGGCGGCGAGCCCGAACCCAATGCCGGCGAAAAGCAGCCACTTGCCGAGCTCTGCGAGTCCCGCGTCTGAATCGTTGGGGTCGGCCAGCACATTGCGAGCGACGAGCATCACGGACACGAGCATGGTGCCGTACAAGAGCCGCTGAGAGGCCATCACGCCGAGCGCGTGCCAGGGGGTGCGGCGCGCGTGCAGGTACTTCGCCCCGTCGCGCAGTTCCGTCCAAAGCTCGCGCACCTGTGCGGCGAACGCGAGGCTTGCGAGCGGGTGCACCGGCCCGAGCTCTCCTCGGGTCAGCCGCGTCGCAGCCCATGACGACAGCCCGAACGCCATACCCGCGGCCACGATTGTGGTGAGGCCGATGTTGTCCTCCGACAGGCGCGGGGCGAGGACGGACGCGAAGATTCCGAAGCCGCCGCCGATGATCGCGGCGATGGTCCCGAGCGTGGGCAGCGTCGCGTTGGCGGTCAACAGTTGCTCCGGCGGGGACACGCGCGGGATGCCGGCGGTCATGGCCGCGAGTAGGAAGCGATTCACCGAGAGGGTCAGGAGTGCTCCCGCGTAGAGCGTCCATAGCGGGCCGTCGAATACGAGCGCGGCGCCGATTCCCGCGGCGAGCACGACCCGAATGAGGTTTCCGACGAGGATGATGCGTTGTCGCTGCCATCGATCCACGAGAGGACCCACGAACGGCCCGACCAGCGTGAACGGAGCGAAGAACACGACGAACCCGAGTGCGATATCGACGGGAGTCGCGCTCTCGTTCGGGTCGAAGAAGAACGTCGCGGCGATTCCCGCTTGGAACATTCCGTCGCCGCCTTGCGACAGCACGCGTGCGTACGCGAGCCGTCGAAATCCCGACGTACGTAGCAGGAGACGAAGATCGGCTACGGCGGACATGGCCCCACAATACGGGCCGCCGCGTGTGCTCCGGCCATCTAGCGCGCGGGGCGTATCCTGGCATCGTGATCATTCATCGACGCACCCACGACCTCGCGTCGGGGCGTGACGTGTTGGGTTGTGCCATTGCCGACGCTATCGCGCCGAATGCGAGCACGTGGCTTGCGAGCCGCTGGAACGAAAACCCTAAGAGCGTGGAGGCTACACAGACGTGAGTTTTGGTGAAGCTTTCCGGTCGGCCCTGCGCAACTACACGCAATTCAGTGGCCGCGCTCGGCGGTCGGAGTTTTGGTGGTTCCACCTCGCGGTGATGATCATCAACATGCCGCTTCAGTTCTTGACCATGCTTGCGTACTTCGCGCTGTTCACGCCCGTCTACACCGGCGCGATCCGGGGTGAAGAGGAACAGGTCGGGTTCGCGGACCTGTACTGGGGGCCGGTCATCGTGACTGTCGCTGTTGCATTCGTGGTGTGGCTGGTCCTGTTGTTACCCAGCCTCGCCGTCGAGTCCCGGCGGCTCCACGACATGGGGCAGTCGGGTCACTGGTTGTGGCTCAACCTTGCCGGCCTTGGAATCGTTCCGCTGATCATGTGCATCCTCGAGCCTAAGCGCGGGACCAACGAATACGGACCGGATCCGCGCGAAGCCGTTTCGGCACGCTAGCCACCTAGCATCACCCATTGCGCGCTGGCGCGCTGGCACGCCGTAGCCTGAACGCATGAGCGACGTCGCCTCCCTCGTGGCCGGGACCCCCGCGTCGCGCGACCGCTACGTAGATTTCCTGCGCGTGGCGTCGCTCGCCGGCGTCATGATCGGCCACTTCTTTCTCGCGGTCATCGTGATCGAGGAGGGCCCCGCAGGAGACGTGTGGGACACCGACAACCTGGTGTCGTGGTTCTGGTGGGCCCGAGCCGGGACCTGGCTGCTGCAAGTGATGCCCGTGTTCTTCGTGGTGGGCGGCTTCGCACACGCGGTCGCGTGGCGGTCGCTCGCCAAGCGCGGCGGCGGGTACGCGGACTTTGTTCACGCGCGCATCTCGCGGCTGGTGTTGCCCGCGCTGGCGTTCGTTGCGGTGGGCATGGTCGCGTCCGTCGCGGTTGAGTTGCTGCTTGAGGTGGGAGAGACCGCGGCGTTCGCGCTCCAGATTGCCGGGCAGCTGCTGTGGTTCATTGGCATCTACTTGATCGCCGCCGCACTTGCGCCCGCGATGCTGCGCGTGCACGAGCGGTTTGGCTGGCGAGCCCTCGCTGCCCTTGCCGGCTCAGTAGTGGCGGTTGACGTGCTGCGCCTGGGCCTCGACGTCCCGCACGTGATGTGGCTCAACTTCGCGTTCGTGTGGCTCGCCATCCACCAGCTCGGCTTCTTCTACGCCGACGGCGTCGCCAACCGCCGGGGAGTCAAACTCGGGTGGACGATGCTCGGGCTGGGGACCGCGGCGTCGGCACACTTGATTTGGCTTGGCCCGTACGGCGACTCGCTCATCTCCTACCCGGGCGAGAAGCTGTCGAACCTCGCGCCGCCCACGGTAGTGCTCCTGACGTTCGCGGTCGCGCAGGCGGGTGCGCTGCTCGTGCTGCGCCCGGCTCTCACGCGGTGGCTTCAGGGACGTCGCCCTTGGAGCGTGGTGATCGCCGCTGGCTCGGTGGCGATGACCGCGTTCTTGTGGCACTTCGTTGCGCTGATGGGAATGTACGGGTTGCTCTACGCGGTGGGCGCGCCGGTGTTTGGGCCGCCGGGAACTGGAGCATGGTGGGCGTTGAGGCTGCCTCTGTTCGTCCTGTTCCTAGTGCTCGTGGGCCTGTGCGTTCTCACGTTCCGGCGCTTCGACCGGCCGCCCGCGCGCTCCGCCACCGTGGGCCGGGCGTGGTGGCGCATGGTTCTCGCCGGGCTCGCGAGCGTGAGTGCGATACTCGGGATGATCGGTTTCGCCGTAGTGGGATTTCGCGGGGTGCTCGAAGGATTCACGGCTCGAGCGGCGACGGTCGAAGTGACCGCGTGGCAGGCGTTCGCGCTGGTGCTGCTCGCGGCAGTCCTCGCCCGCCTCGCCGTCGCCCGGCGCGGGTAGGGTCGGGGCATGGTCAGCCTCAACACGCTCGTAGCGTTTACAGCGCTCGCATTCGTGGTCATCGTCATCCCGGGACCGAGCATTCTCTTCATCGTCGGCCGGGCACTGCAGCACGGCAAGCGCGCCGCTCTTGTGAGCGTGGTGGGCAATACCGGTGGCGAGGTGGCTCACACCATCCTGGTGGCTGTCGGCATCGGCGCGGTGATTGCGGCATCCGCGACAGCGTTCACGGTTCTCAAGTGGTTCGGCGGTGGCTACTTGATCTACTTGGGAATCCAGGCGATCCGCCACCGGCGTGAGGGCCTGGACGTGCCAGCGGACGATGACGCACAGGCAATCCCGCCTACCAGCAAATTGTTGAGCGAGTCCTTCGTCGTCGGAGTGCTGAACCCCAAGACCATCGTGTTCGTCGCTGCGGTGCTGCCGCAGTTCGTGGATCCGGCACGCGGAGCGGCATGGGCTCAAATCCTTGTGCTCGGCTTCGTGTTCGCCCTCGTCGCACTCGTGAGCGATGGCCTGTACGCACTGTTGGCCGGAACGGCACGGGACTGGTTCGCCAAGTCGCCGCATCGGCTCGAGCGCCTTCGCGCTACGGGCGGGGTCATGATGGCGGCTCTGGGCGTGGCGCTGATCGCTTCGCGGCGCGCGGCCTAGGTCGCTACTTCCAGCGCGCGAGTTCTTCGATCTTCTCGGTGAGCATGTTCGCGGTATGCGGGGGCACGCCTTGGTTCACGATCGCGGCGACAGCCTTCTCGCGAACTTGTTCGACGGTGCCATCGGGCAAGGTGAAGGCGCCTTGCGCATAGCAGGTGGCGCAGTACTTCTCACTGGACGAACCGTCTTCCTCAGTGCCGCGGTTTTCATCGTTCAGGGGAACGCCGCAACTTTCACACCTCAGCATCAAGCCTCCCTTGGCTACCCACGATGGTACGCGCCTGAAGTCCTCTTGTGGCTGTGAGTTTTGGCACAGGCCCTTAGTTTTGGTCTGGCCTTACCTCGCCTTCGAGATACCACTCGGCGTCTCTCTCCTGTTTCGAGTCGTCGTCGACGATGTTTCCCGGGGGGTCGGGAATGCTGCTCGCCTTTGCGAGTGGGCCGAGAGGCCCCCGAGGCTGTATGCCAGCGGGAAAGGTTTCGTAGTTGGACGTGAATGTCGCGCCGTCGAACGAGGCGTCCCTCGTGAATGTCGCGCCGTCGAACGAGGCGTCCCTCGTGAATGTCGCGCCGTCGAACGAGGTGTCCCTCGTGAATGTCGCCTCGGCGAATGAGGTGTCCCACGTGAATGTCGCCTCGGCGAATGAGATGTCCCACGTGAATGTCGCGCCGTCGAACGAGGCGTCCCTCGTGAATGTCGCCTCGACGAATGAGGTGTCCCACGTGAATGTCGCGCCGTCGAACGAGGCGTCCCTCGTGAATGTCGCGCCGTCGAACGAGGCGTCCCACGTGAATGTCGCGCCGTCGAACGAGGCATCCCCCGTGAATATCGCGCCGTCGAACGAGGCATTCCCCATGAATATCGCCCCTGAGAGTCTGGTGTTCGGTGCAAACAACGCCCCCGCAAGATTCACGTCAATCTTGATTTGTCGCTCGTAGTGGGGGAGGTCACTACCGTGTCCGCCCAGCGCAAGCCTCAATTCGTCGACGAGTTGGCGCCGAACATTGTCTTCACCGTTGTGCCAGTCGTATCGCTCCGAGACGTCTTTGGATTCGTCACGGGTGAGGTGCGATGGTGCCGGCTTGACGCGCAGGTACCCGCAGATCACGTTGACACATTCTTGGCGGTTCGCCACCCAGTCTCGCGCAAGACTGCCCATGGCGATCGCACCGGCGACTCGCGCGGTCGAACTCTCTTCGGCAAGTAACTTTGCCGCGTCGATATACCGCTGCTGAAACGCTGCTGCGTCAGATCGCTCGGAGTCCGCGAGGCTCAGCCGCGTGCGTCGGTAGGCGAACACCGCTGTGATGAGTGCGATGTACGGCGTGACTAGTGCGAGCGCTGATTGGATGAACGAAGTATCGGTCGCGCTACCGAGCAGCCGTACTTGATTCCAGGGCCAGGACCAATTTCCTCCCAGTGACCCAAAAAGCGCGTACTCGAACGCCGTTGCCCCCAACAAGGCGAGCCCGATGGCGAAGTTGAGGCGCCACATCTGAGGTGCGTATTGACTACGTGAGTTCTTGAGAGGTTCCAGCCGTGCTTGCCAAAGGACCACGAGAACGGCCCCCAGCGCGAGCGCGATCGACGCCACCGCCACCTTGACGTGCCAGGCGAGGTCGAGGGGGACCCAGCTAAATTCAAGTTCAGTTAGACCCACAGCCACGAACGCCCACAGGCTGAGCACGCCCGGCAAAACGATCCACCGAGCGACCGGCCAACGTGGCCAGATCTTGAGTCCGCGCTCCAGGTATCGCCTCAGCCGTGACGCGAGCCGCCGCTTCCAAGACCGCGCGTCACTTGGCTTCAGGTTCACACGATCAGGCTAGCGGGTAGAAGTCGCATGTGCAGGGTGGTGCCGTCGGCGGGCGTAGGAACGCAAAGGCCGGGCCCCGCGGGGCCCGGCCTTTGCGTCTGCCAGTGTGTTGCAGGAACTACCTAGCGCTCGAGGTTGCCCGCGATGAACGCCTCGACGTTCTTGCGTGCTTGCGTGTCCTCGACCTGAATCGGGGGCGTCTTCATGAAGTACGACGCGGGGGACGTGATGGGGCCACCGACGCCACGGTCGGACGCGATCTTGGCAGCACGGACGGCGTCGATGATGATGCCGGCCGAGTTGGGGGAGTCCCAGACCTCGAGCTTGTACTCCAGGTTCAGGGGCACCTCGCCGAACGCGCGACCCTCGAGGCGCACATATGCCCACTTGCGGTCGTCGAGCCACGGGATGTAGTCCGACGGACCAATGTGGACGTTCTTCTCGCCCATGTCGTGACCCAGGTTGGAGGTCACGGCATTGGTCTTCGAGATCTTCTTGGACTCGAGGCGGTCGCGCTCAAGCATGTTCTTGAAGTCCATGTTTCCGCCAACGTTGAGCTGGTAAGTGCGGTCAAGGATGACGCCACGGTCTTCGAAGAGCTTCGCCATCACGCGATGCGTGATGGTGGCACCCACCTGGGATTTGATGTCGTCGCCGACGATCGGCACGCCAGCGTCCTCGAACTTCTTGGCCCAGACCGGGTCAGAGGCGATGAACACGGGCAGCGCGTTCACGAACGCCACCTTGGCGTCGATTGCGCACTGCGCGTAGTACTTGGCCGCATCTTCCGAGCCCACCGGGAGGTAGCAGACGAGTACATCGGCGCCCACCTCCTTGATGCGGGCGACGATGTCGACTGGGGCGGCTTCGGACTCGGTGATGGTCTCGCGGTAGTACTTGCCGAGACCGTCGAGGGTGTGCCCGCGCTCAACCGTGACGTTGGTCTTGGGGACGTCGGAGATCTTGACGGTGTTGTTCTCCGAGGCCTCGGTGGCTTCGATGAGCTCCTTGCCAACTTTCTTGGCGTCAACGTCGAAGGCGGCCACGAACTCGATGTCCGAGATGTGGTAATCGCCGAACTGGACGTGCATAAGGCCGGGGACGGTGTCCTCGGGCTTGGCGTCCTTGTAGAACTCAACGCCCTGGATGAGCGAGGTGGCGCAGTTTCCTACGCCGACAATGGCGACCTTGAGGCTAGCCATGATTATCTCCTTAGTTATTACCCGCTGCTGCGGATCCGTTGGTGTTACCGCCAGCGGCGGATCGTTCTTCTTCAATCAGGCGGTCGAGCCATTCGACCTCACGCTCAACGGTCTCGAGACCGTGGCGCTGAAGTTCCTCGGTGTATGCATCGTGGCGCTCGCGCACACGCTTGAGGTTGTCGGCTACCTCTTCCAGGCGCTCGGAGACGCGCGCGCGGCGCCCTTCGAGCACCCGCAGGCGTGTCTCTGAATCTGTGCGGTTGAACATCGAGAACCGCACGTCGAACGAGCTGTCGTCCCAGGAGGACGCACCGACGTTGGCGAGTTCTTCCTTGAGTTGAGCAATCCCGGCATCCGTAAGGTGGTACGAGATTCGCGAACGGCGCGAGCCCTTCGCCGAATCGTCTTCCCCGTCCGCGGCGAGCAGGCCATTGGCCAGCATCCGCTTGAGGGCGGGGTAGAGCGATCCGTAACTGAGGGCGCGGAAGGCACCGAGTTCGATGCCGAGCCGTTTGCGAATCTGGTAGCCGTGCAGAGGGTTGTCTTCGAGAATGCCAAGGATGGCGAGCGTGAGCACGTCTCCCTTTGACATATTTGACTCCTCTGCGGTCCTGAAGCGGCGGTTGCCGCACCCAAGAACCGTAACAGAAAGTTGTATCGAACCGATACATCGAAAATGTCTATTGGGCTCTTTGAGGGATTGGTGTTCGTGCCGGGCTTCAACGGGCGCGACAGGGCGTGGGCCGCTAGGCTCAGCTGACTAGGGCCGACGCGCCCACGATATGAGCGGTGAACATGCTCTTCTTTGGCTGGGGAAGCAAGACCAAGGACTTCGTCGTCGACGAGCGGCAGCGCGTCGTAGTGGCCTACACATATGTGCACATCTTCTTCGTGTTGACTGTGGCTTGGGGGCGCAGATTCCACCACGCCCAGTGGACGGAGGCGGGCTGGACGGTTGCCGAGGTTTCGGAGCCGGAGGCGCGCGCAATCAACGGCGGAATCACGGCCGACATTCACCCGTGGTGGAAGTGGTCGTTACTTGGCTTCATCGCCCTGGGCATCGGCTGGGGCGCAATCGCCGCAGTGTTTGCCCTCTAGCGAGGTGGTCGTGCCGTGCGCCTCAAGGGCGCGAGCAGCGACCCTTTCTAGGATTGACGGATGAGCACCAGCGGGCGCAAGCCACCCAGGCGGCAGAGCACGCGGTCGCAGCGGCAGCGCTCTCCATCGGCAACGAGCCAGAATAGGTTCGTCAAGCCCCCACCTCTCGCGGGGACGCGCAAGAGCGCAACGCAGAAGGCGAAAAGACACGGGGCCGGCGCACAAAGAACGGGTACCAGGCGCCAGGGCACCACGACCCAGCGCCTTGCGCGCACCAACGCACCGGTCCGCCCCCGCTGGCAGCGTTGGCTGCGCACGGCCCTCGCGTGGGGCTTCACCGGGACGTTCATTCTTGCCACGATCGCGTTCGCGGGCCTCGCGATCTACTACCAGCGGCTTCCCGTCCCAACGGCTGCGGACTTCGCGCAGGCCGAGGCCTCCACGATCTACTACGCAGACGGCATCTCCGTGATCGGCAGGCTGGGCGTTGTGAACAGGGAGGTTGTCTCCATCAGCGACCTTCCCGAGTACGTTGGCCACGCGATCGTCGCCGCTGAGGATCGCACGTTCTATTCGAATCCGGGAATCGACATTATGGGAACGGCCCGGGCGATGTTCAAGACCATCGTGCAGGGAGACCGTCAGGGTGGCTCGACAATCACGCAGCAGTACGTGGAGCGCTACTACGTGGGCGAGACCACCACAGATATTCCCGGCAAGATTGAGGAGGCCCTGCTGGCGCTGAAGATCGACCAGCAGGAGGATAAGACCGAAATCCTCGAGAACTACATGAACACCATCTACTTTGGTCGCGGTGCGTATGGGATCCAGGCGGCGTCTCGCGAGTACTTTGGCCATCCCGCGAAATCGCTCACCGTGGCGGAGGCAGCCCTGCTCGCGGGAATTGTTCCCGCCCCGAGCGCCTGGGACCCACGCCTTGACCCTGATCAGGCGGAGTTTCGCTGGAACTACGTGCTGGACGGGATGGTCGAGGGTGGCTGGCTCACTCCAGCCGAACGACTGCGGCTCGACTTCCCCGCTGTGATCGAATACCGCAACGAGAACGTCTATGGCGGCCCGGACGGGTACATCTTGCGCGCAGCCCTCGAAGAGGTCTCTGAACGCACGGGGCTCAGCATCGAGGAGATCGAGTCGCAGGGCTACAGCATTGTCACCACGATCGACCAGCGCACTCAGCGCGCGGCGGTCAACGCGGCTGCGTCAATTGCCTCGGACCACAGCCCCAACCTTCGTGCGGCGATTGTGACCATCAACCCCGAGAACGGCGCCATCTCCGCGATGTACGGCGGGGCCGACTACTTGACGATCCAGCGGAACGCCGTAACCCAAGACGTCGCGCAGGCTGGCTCGACATTCAAGCCCTTTGGACTGATTGCCGCGCTCGAGTCGGGCATGGCGCTCGAGCAGATCTACAACGGCGACTCCGGTCAGCGCATCGAAGGATTCGACACCCCCGTGGCGAACTTTCGCAACGTCGACTACGGCAACATTAATCTGATCGACGCGACCGCATTCTCCGTCAACAACGTCTATGTGCAAGTGGCGCGCGACGTCGGACCCGAGAAAGTTCTCGAGGTCGCCAAAAGGGCCGGACTACCCGAGGCCACCCTCGGCCTCGAGGCAAACCCCTCGAACGTCCTGGGCACCGCCTCTCCCCACCCGATCGATATGGCGTCGGCATTCGCGACGTTTGCCGAGGGCGGCGTCGCTACCGAGCCCTACCTCGTCTCGGCCGTTTATCGGTCGGACGGCAGTATTCAGTACGAGCACGAAGGCACGCGTGACCGCGTATTCGCGTCTAACGTTATGGTGGAGACCACCTACGCGATGCAGCAGGTGGTGCTTCGCGGCTCCGGCGTATACGCCAGTCGGCTCGACCGTCCCATCGCGGGCAAGACGGGGACGTCCAACGGTGACAAGTCCGCGTGGTTCGTGGGGTTCACGCCGCAAATCGTTGGCGCGGTCGCGCTCTACCAAGTGGGCGACGATGGCTCGGCCGAATCAATCACGCCATTCGGTGGCTTCCGTGAGGTGACGGGCGGGACCGTTCCCGTCAGATTGTGGACCACGATGATGGCCGAAGTGTTTGAGGGGATGCCGGTTGAGGCATTCCCGGCGCGCTCGTTCATCGGAGAAGTGGTTGAGCCGTCCCCCGAGCCCTCGCCGTCCCCCAGCCCCGAACCTGTCGTGACGCCAAGCCCAACGCCAAGCGCGTCGCCAAGTGCCTTGCCCGCGCCCACCGAAGGGCCGACGCCGAGCGCGACGTTCGTCCCGGAGCCCGAACTGTCCGTGTCGCCGGGAGCTCCCTAGCGGCCGAACAGTTTTTTGAGGCGCAGCGCGATTCGCAGCCCTCGGTACTTTGCGCGTTTGATGGGCAGATCCCAACTAGAATCCACGGCGGACTCTGCACCCCACTTGCGTTTGAAAAGTCCCACCCCCGCGAGCGTCGGTGCGAGAGGCGAATCTACGCCCATCATGTCGAATGTGCGAGCGCCTTCGCTGCGCAGTTGCGCGAGAGCGTCCCATAGCAGCCGGACTGTTGCGTCGGTTGCGCGAGCTTCTGCGTTCCCGGCGGCGTAGTAGTACTGGGCGTGACCGTCGTAGAGCGTGATGATTGCCCAGGCCGTCGCGCGTCCGGGCTCTGCGCCGTCGTCTCCCGTGTCGGTGCGCCGAGCCACGAAGACCCGCGCGTGGGGCGCAAGCGTCTGGATCATCTCAAAGTACGCGTCCGCGCTGTAGATTCCGAAGCCGTCCCGATCCGCGGTTTCCAGGTAGATCGCGTAGAGTTCGCCGAACTGCTCCGTGGTCATTGTTGACTCGTCGGTGACCGCTACGGCCTCGTGTTTGAGGGCCTGCCGCACGGTGTAGCGGAACTTTTTGGCCAGCCCCGCGAGGTACGAGTCGGCGTCCGGAGCGAGGTCAATGACGACGGTGCGGTCGTAGGTAACAGTTTGCAGAAGTGGACTCAGGTGGCCAGCTTGGTGGCGAGCGTGCAGGCGCACGAACACGGCCTCGGGGGCCTCGGCTTCGACGTACGCTGAGAGCGCGCGGTGAGCGAGTTTCTCGAGCGCGGCCGACGGCTCGGTAAGCCAGACTGGGCCGTGCTTGGCCCACAGGAACTCGAACCCGTGCCCCTCATACTTTGTGAGAGCGATGACGGCGATTGGCGCGGCGCCGGCGTCGGCTGCGGCATCCCGGGCGACTAGACGACGCCAAGGTGTACGCACGGAGACAGCGGCGTCGTACGCATCCCAGACGGGCGCCTGCTCGATCGGAACGGATTGGCCGGAGGCGTGTACGTGGCCGACGAACGCCTCGTCGTCGATGGTTTCGATCCGGAGATCATGAGCAGGAGGATTCACCCCTTGAGCGTATCGGCGGCCACCCGTTTCCCCCTATCGCCCACGCACGGTACCCTTGTCCGGTTGCCCGCGCCGTATTGAGTGTGGGACACAGGCATGCATTGCCCTCCTGCCACGGAACGTCCGTGGCCGTTTAGTCCAGAGGAGGTGGGTATACACATGCGCCAGTATGAAATGATGGTCATTCTCGACCCGGAGGTCGACGAACGTACGGTTCAGCCGTCGCTTGACAAGTATCTCAGCGTGGTCACGGAGAATAAAGGCACCGTCGACAAGGTCGACATTTGGGGCCGGCGTCGTCTCGCATATCCCATCGCCAAGAAGGTTGATGGAATCTACGCTGTTGTGAACTTCACCGCGCTGTCCGCCACGGCCAAAGAGCTCGAGCGTCAGCTCAGCCTCAACGACGTGGTGCTACGCACCAAGCTCATCCGCCCGGACGCCTCCTAGGCCCGGCAGGAAGGCAGAAATCATGGCAGGCGACACGCAAGTCACGATCGTGGGCAACCTCACGGCAGACCCTGAACTGCGATTCATCCAATCGGGCGCCGCGGTGGTCAATTTCACTGTTGCTTCCACTCCGCGTTCTTTCGACCGCAACTCCAACGAGTGGAAGGACGGCGAAACACTGTTCCTCCGTTGCTCGTTGTGGCGCGAGGCAGCTGAGAACGTTGCTGAGTCGCTCACTAAAGGCATGCGCGTGGTTGTCACGGGCCGCCTGGTGTCGCGTTCGTGGGAGAACAATGGAGAGAAGCGGACGGTCAACGAGATTCAGGTTGACGAGGTGGGACCGTCGTTGCGGTACGCAACCGCCAAGGTGCAGCGCACGCAGCGCAGCGGAAATCCCGGTGGAGGCCAGGGTGGCTCGTCGCAGGGCGCCGGCGCACCTGCCGGTGGCTCAGACGCCGACCCGTGGGCAACGGCTCCCGCTTCAGAAGAGCCCCCGTTCTAAACAGACCAACAAACTTTCAGGAGTAACGAGACATGGCTAAGCCAGAAGAACGCAAACCACGAAAGAAGACCAACCCGCTCAAGGCGGCGAAGGTCAAGACCATCGACTACAAGGACACTGCGCTCCTGCGCAAGTTCATCTCCGACCGTGGCAAGATTCGCTCGCGCCGCGTCACGGGAGTGACCGTTCAAGAGCAGCGCCAAATCGCCAAGGCCATCAAGGTCGCGCGCGAAATGGCACTTCTTCCCTACGCCGGCTCCGGCCGCTAGAGGGGGCTGACATGGCAAAGGTCATTCTTACGCACGAAGTCGCAGGGCTGGGAATCGCCGGCGACGTGGTCGAGGTCAAGGACGGGTTCGCCCGCAACTACCTCGTTCCCCGCAAGCTTGCAGACAAGTGGACCGCAGGTGCCGAGAAGCAAATCGAGGCGCTCCGCAAGGCGCGTCGTGCTCAAGAAATCGAGTCGGTCGAGGCGGCGCAGGCTGCTCGCGACGCGCTCCAGTCCAACCCCGTGGTTGTTGCGGCCAAAGCCGGCGACGGGGGCAAGCTGTTCGGTGCTGTCACCGCGTCAAACATCGCCGACGCCATTGGCGATCGCGCGAAGGTCGACAAGCGACGCATACACATCTCCGCGCCCATCAAGGACGTTGGGGACCACACGATTACCGTCACCTTGAATTCCGAGGTCTCCGCGACAGTCACCGTCCAGGTGGTTGCAGTTTCGTAGAGTTCAGACATCACGCAGAGAGGCCCGTCCCCCTGGGAGGCGGGCCTCTCTGCGTTGCGAGGGGTAAGAATCGCGATCGCGCGGTCCCACTCGCGCCCGCAAAGCCGACACGCCGATGGCCGACACGCCGACAGGTTTTCCAAGTGGGTTCTCCCCAGCCTCAGGGGCGGCATCACCCCTGGTATAAGGATGATTGGCCGCATTGAATTGCGTTTACTAACATTTGTATCCACAGTCACATGCGCCCCTGTGGCCGGTTACTCACAGTCCATCCACGGGTCGGTGGCCCGTGGTCCACAGGGCCTGTTGTGCGAAGGACCTTCCAGTCACTAACGTCGCGTGTCAGACCCTCACGAAAGCCTGTCAGAACGGCCTGTCAGGAGACTCGCGCATGGGAACGCTCAGACGCTTGAACACACGTAGACACGATTACAGGAGGCGCCAGCGGTGACCGTAGGAGAACTTGAAGCGAACTACGGTGCGGCCCGCGGCAGTTTCGATCGCACTCCGCCTCAGAACCTCGAGGCAGAGCAGAGTGTGCTCGGAGCCATGATGCTGTCCAAGGACGCCATGGCAGACGTGATCGAGGTAGTGCGCGGCTCGGATTTCTACAAACCCACGCACGAAACAATTTTTGAAGCCGCGGTTAGGCTCTATAACTCCGGTGACCCCGTCGATGCGGTCACGGTTGCCGCAGAATTGCAGGGCGACGGAAACATCGGCCGGATTGGCGGCGCTGAGTACATCCACGAGCTCATCTCGTCTGTGCCTTCGGCCGCTTCCGCTGGCTACTACGCGCGGCTCGTCCACGAGCAGGCGATCCTGCGCAGACTGGTTGCGGCAGGTACCCGCATCTCGAACATGGCCTACGGAGCTGACGGCGACGAGGTTGACGTCATTGTCGACACAGCACAATCGGAGGTGTTCGCGGTCACCGAGAGCCGGAACTCCGAGGACTACCTGCCCATCGGTGACGTTATGGAGCGCACCCTAAGCGAGGTGGAGGCCGCATCTGCCCACGACGGCAGCATGCTTGGAATCCCCACGGGATTCCGCGAGCTCGACGAACTGATCGGCGGCTTTCAGGCCGGCCAAATGATAGTTATCGCCGCCCGCCCCGCAATCGGCAAGTCCACGCTCGGCCTGGACATTTGTCGTGCCGCGTCCATCAACGCAGGCAAGGCCTCGGTAATCTTTTCGCTCGAAATGAGCAGGGAGGAGATCACCAAGCGCATGCTCTCGGCCGAGTCCGGAGTGAAGTTGACGCGGATGACCAAGGGGCCCATGGGTCCAAACGACTGGGAAAAGCTCGCCAGGACGGCGGCGCGCGTATCAAAGGCACCGCTGTTTATCGACGATTCACCCAACATGTCGCTCATGGAGATCCGCGCCAAGTGCCGCAGGCTCAAACAGCGAGAGGGTCTCGGCCTCGTCGTGGTCGACTACCTGCAACTGATGTCCTCCGGCCGCAAAGTCGAGTCGCGCCAGCAAGAGGTTTCGGAATTTTCGCGCGCTCTCAAGTTACTCGCCAAGGAAATCGGCGTGCCAGTCATCGCCATCTCCCAGTTGAACCGTGGCCCTGAGCAGCGCGGTGACAAGCGACCCATGCTTTCTGACATGCGCGAGTCTGGCTCAATCGAGCAGGACGCGGACATCGTGATCCTGATGCACCGCGAGGACGCCTACGACCGTGACGCGCGCCCCGGCGAAGCGGACTTCATCATTGCCAAGCACCGATCAGGCCCCACCGACACCATTGCTGTCGCGTTCAAGAAGGACTACGCGCACTTTGCGGATATGGCGCCGGACCTGTAGCGACCAGTTCCGGGCCTGCAGAAACCAATCCGGGAGCGCTGTCGCAGCGAATCACCCAGAGGCTATAGCCAGGGAATGCTGGATGTGCCTGACACGTTGGTCAAACTGAGAGGAGCAAACTATGTCGAATATTTCCCTGCGGACCCAGCTGGCCATTCTTGGCACAGCGGGTGCGCTCGTCCTAGCAGGGTGCGCAGCACCCGCCACGTCCGGAGGTGACGATCCCACGCCGGATCCGGTAGTCGAGATGCAGCCCGCTGACGACGGAACAACGGACCCTGCTACGATCGAAGTTCCCGCGCAGCTGCAGTTCCGAACAGTAACCCTGTCGGGCGAGGAGTTCGACGGAGCGAGCATCCTCGGAACGCCCACGCTGCTGTGGTTCTGGGCGTCATGGTGCCCGATCTGCAATGCCGAGGCTCCCGCAATCGCAGACGCGCTAGACGAACTCCCCGCAGGTGTTCAAGTGATCGGTGTTCCAGGGCGGTCCGGCCAGGACGGCATGGTGCGCTTCGTCGAGCAGCACGGGCTCAGTGACATCGTTCAGATCGTGGATGCCGACGGAAGCATTTGGTCGAACTTTTCGGTCGTGTCGCAGCCGGCGCTTGCGCTCATCGACGCTGAGGGCAACGTGCAGACAATCCCCGGATCAGTCGGCAAGGGCGGCCTCATTCAGGCTGCTGAGTCGATTGCCTAGCCAAGGGGAATTGAAGACTTACTGACTCCCCCTCAGGAGAGAAGCGCGGCCCCCAACGGGGCCGCGCTTTTCCGTTGGCTCACGTGTCGCGCGAGGAACTCCGCGCGGGAACGCCCTACTTGAATTTCTCGGCGGGGTTCTTGCGCTTAGCGGGCCGGCTCGATGGCTTGGCAGTGGCCGTCTTGTTCCGGGTTGCAGTCTCCTTCGACGCAGCGTCTTTGGCTCTCGAGGACGCTATTGCCGCGGAACTCCGATTGTTGTTGCGGGACTCTGTGTTGGATTCGCCGTCGACCTCAGGTTCAGGACGGGTCTTCCACCACAGGAAGCTTACGAGCACCGCGGTGGCCACCGCCAGCACTACCAGTGCTGGGTTCCCCCAGCCCTGAATGGTGCGGAGAACGTCTCCCTGAACCGCTGCCGTCTCGAGAAGGACGGGATCGAGTGCTCGAATGCCGAACTGCGGGAGTACGTCGGCGAGGCCGTAGACGACGACGTAGAGACCGACGATGACCATAAGGCCACCCGCAGCCTTCATGAAAGTGGGCGTGTGCCGACGGAAGCGCGCCATACCAGCGCTTCCTGCGACGGCCGCGACCATCGACACGATTAGCACCGAGGTGCCCATCCCGATCGCGTAGACGACCGAGGGAAGTGCGGCAGCGAGAGGGTTGCTCGCGTTGAGCGAGCTCGTGATGATCGGAATGTAGACGCCAATGGTGCACGACATCGATGCGAGTGCGAACGCCATGCCATAGATGATCTGGGAGCCAAACGCCCGGGTGGGCGCCGCTCCCTTGATCTTCAGGCCAGGCACGTTGAGTTCGCCTCCGCGCAACATGTGAATGCCGAGGATCACCAACAGAACTCCGAGCACCAGAGTCACGTAGGCGATATATGGCAACACATCGCCTTGGAGACCCACGTTGGCTGCGGCGAAGAGAGCGCCGAAGCCTATGAAGATCGTGACAAACCCCAGCGTCATCGCTGAGCCGAAACTGATTGCTCGACGTAGTGCTTGGCGCTTGGTGACACCTTCCGCGGCACTCCCGGTCACAATCACGGTGATATACGCCGGAAGGAGCGCGAATCCGCACGGGTTGAACGCCGCGAGTACTCCTGCGAGCAGCGCCGCTGATGCGGCGGCGGCGGTGATGATTTCCATCAGAGTTCTCCCTTTTTGGTGAGGTATCGCATCGCTACATAGCCCAACGGGATTCTCGCCCAATACGTTACCGCCCTAAACACCACGACGGCCGAGAACCCGATGGCGACCGGGATGCCGATGGAAAGAAGGGCACCGGACAGCGCGGCTTCGACGGCACCAACGCCGCCCGGCGTCGGGACGGCCGCTCCCGCGGCGTTTCCGAGCAGGAAGACGACGGCGATGTCGACTACGGCTGGCTCCAGGTTGAATGCCCTGAGAGCGCAGTAGAAGGCGCCAACATATGCACCGGTGAGCAAGAGGTTCCCGAAGATGCCCAGCGCCAGTCGCCAGGGCTGGCCGAGCACTTGGACCAGGCGCGGCCACGTCTGTCGGATGGTTGGCATGATCTTGGCCATTACCCAAGCGCGCACCTTCGGGAAGGTAAGCGCTAGAGCGACGACGACGGCAGTAATCCCTACGCCTGCGAGCACGGAGCCGGACGGGAGCACCGCAAGGGCGTCCGCGGATCCCGTCGCGAGAGTGAGGACCACGAGTCCGACGACGGTCACGAAGATGGCGGACACTTGAACAAGTGCAACGGTAGCCACGGCGACGGGCCGCGCGACATCGCGTTTGGTTAGCAAGCGCAGGTTGATCGCTGCGGGTCCCACTCCTGCGGGCGCCGCCAGAGCGACGTAGGCAGCAGCGACTTGAGCGAGGAGCACGCGATTCCAGGGCAGCTTGATCGGTGAGAACGCCGACATCACGAGAGCGGCGCCGATGAACGTCAGCAGCGCGAACCCGAAACCCGCGACCGCCCATAGCGGCTCGGCCTCCTTGAGGGCAGGCACCACCTGGTCGATTTTGAATGTAAACAGGATCACCCCGGCCGCAACGATTCCGAGAGTGAACGTGATGATGGTGCGGGGACTGAAGCGCGCGATATTCTCTGGCTCCGTTGGAGTTTCGGGGAGGTGTTCGAGGATTTCGTTGCGTACGTTTTCGAGCACTTTGCCGCGCGCCTTTGTTTCGATGCGCGTGGCCCGCGGAAGCACGACCGTCTGGAGCAGTGGCGCGAGCGCAGCTATTTGTGAACTTTCGAGCGCCCGGAACGCCGACGCGACCGCGCGGTCGGCGCCGATCTTCGCTGAAAACATCGCGATGAGTTGGACGGCGTCCATGCGCCGCGAAAGCTGACCCGTGGCAACCTCGCCCATTTCCCAGGTAGTGAGCCACACCTCGGGCAAGTCCGTGAGTTCGTCGGTGCCAACGAGCACAGTGTCGGACGTGAGCGCCCGGTGCGAGATACCCGCCGCATGCGCGATCACCACCTCGGCCCAGATGCCGTCTAGTACGTCGTCTGTCACGTCCTCGGGCGCGAGGTCCGCGAATGCGCGGACGCCCACAGGACGCTGGTAGATCAGGATCATGGTGTCGCGAGCTTGAGACATACCCATGACGCGAGGAGTGCGCACGCCCGCCGTCCGGGCGGCGTGAGAGACGAGCGCGGTGCCCTCTGCAACGTGGCGCAGGCTCACGTCGGCTCGTGTGCGTAGGCCGCGCAAGCGCATCGTCCGCCAGATTTTTGACAGGGTTCCGGCGATGCGGCGGTCTCCATCGAGCGCGATGACCATGAGCTGGTGGTTTTCGACGGTCGTGAGCGCGTAGACCCGGCCCGCGCGCGTGCGGCTTAGCGCGGCGAACACGGGATCGACTTCTTCGTAGGCGAATTCGTCGTTCGGGTCGATGCGGATGAGCCGCTTGGTTGTGAAGCCTGCCCGCGTGATCCCCTCCACTAGCGCGGCGCCATACGCTCGGTCGCTTGCCGAGCCGAGCACGTAGCGCGCGAATAGCCCGACGGCGCGGCCGATGAGAAGCGTCGCAACCACTGCGGGCACGGTCACCAGACCACTGATGACGCCGATTGCTGCAGCCACCCACAGAACGTTCCACGAGATTGCCACTGGGCGCTGGGCTCGCCTGCGCCCGGCCGTGGTGAGCATCGCGGCGATGCCAGCAAGGTAGGCGGGCATGGTCACGGCAGTCAGGCCATCGGTCGTGATGCTGAGACTGTCAACAAGTTCGCGCGCTCCCCACATGCGCGTGGTCTGCGCTGCGATCAGCGCCACGACGATGCCGAGCACTAGAGCGCCGAGCGATTCGACTATGCGACGCGGCTCCCTGCGGACAGCAAGCGAGGCTACGGTCGCCGCGGGAACGACGAGGGTGACGATGCCTTCGAGCACGTTTACTGGGGCAACGAGCACCTGGCGAAGAATCTCGTAGATTCCCTGCAAATCCGCGGTCAGGCCGCTCGTCGTGCCGGAGGCGTAGGCGCCAAGCAATAGCACGACCGCGATCCCGACGAGCGTTCCCGCGAGGTTCAGGAAGTCCGCGAACCGGTGAACCCGGTGCGATGGCGTGTCGATCAGGTGGATTGCTCCTGAGTCGGTCGTCGCTTCAGGCGGCTCGACGGACGTGGAGTTCATGACCCGAGTCTAGGGATTGATGGGGCCCTAGACGAGGCCGATTCCGGCGAGCCAGGAATCCGGTAGCACCTCGGGACCAACGAAGGCGACCAGATCCAGCGTGGCGTGGGCTGCGATGAGGGGTCCGACTCTGCCTCGCTTGACGAAATACCAGGCGAAGACGGCGCCCATGACGGCGTTCCCGAGTGCCATGGGCCAGCCTTGGTACAGATGGTAGCTCCCCCTAAGCACGGCCGACGTGGCGATTGCCGCGGGGGCGCCCCATGCCATCTCGCGGAGTCGAGTCACGAGGTATCCGACGGCCACGGTCTCTTCGAGCACGGCGGCGGCAGCCGCCGCAAGCAGCAGCACCAGCGCAGTCCACCACTGGTCTGGGAGGCCGCTGGTATTGATAGAGACGGTCTGTCCTATTGCCCTGCCGATGTAGTAGACGCCCAGTCCAGGGATGCCGATCAGCGCAGCCAGTCCGGCGCCCCGGGTCACGTCGCCGAGGACGCTCTCGCCGGGGGCGCTGCCTCGTGTCAGTCCGAGTCGCCGCAGGCCCGTCATACCTGGCCCGGCAAGCAGGTAGACAGCGAGCAGGACGGGCATGAGAGAAAATCCGATCCGGAGCAGTTGATAGATCAAGTCCATGACGTCGACCTGAGTGACCGACTGGTTGAGAGTTGTGGTTTGCTCGCCGATGGGCGTCTCGCGCAAGTATCGTTCGACGAGGATCCACACGGACTGGACGGCGGACCATCCGAGGCTGAGCCCCAGCACGATCAGCACCTCCGCGCGCAGGCGCGGGCGGGTCGCAACGTGCGTGGACACCGCTAGTCCTCGAGGAAATCGACCAGGCTTGCGGCAGCCCCCACGTACGTGGCGGGAGTCATGTCCGCGAGGCGAGCCGCGACGTCGTCAGGCAGGCCTAGGCCCGCGACGAACTCACGCAGCACAGCGGCGTCGACTCGCCGCCCACGTGTGAGGTCCTTGAGTCGCTCGTACGGGTTCTCCATGCCGGGAGTCCCGGCGATTCCAGCGGCGCGCATGGCGGACTGAATTGCTTCGCCGAGCACCTCCCAGTTGCTATCGAGGTCCCGCACAAGCGCTTCGGGGTTTACGTCCAGGCCCGCCAAGCCCTTGCGGACGTTGTCAATCGCCAGCAGCGAATGTCCAATAGCGACGCCGATGTTGCGCTGGCTGGTCGAATCGGTGAGGTCTCGCTGCATTCTGCTGGTGACCAGCGTGGAGCCGAGGGAGTCGAGGAGCGCGCACGAGAGTTCAAGGTTTGCCTCGGCGTTCTCAAATCGAATGGGGTTGACCTTGTGAGGCATGGTCGAGGAGCCGACGGTTCCCTGGCCGCGCACCTGCGCGAAGTAGCCGAGCGAAATGTACGTCCAGGTGTCCGTCGCGAGGTTGTGAAGCACGCGATTGAAACGCGCCACGTCTGCGTAGAGCTCGGCTTGCCAGTCGTGCGGTTCGATTTGGGTGGTTAATGGGTTCCATTCGAGCTCGAGGTGCTCTACGAAAGACCGGCTGATGGCTGTCCAGTCCGTTGCCGGCGCGGCCGCGAGATGCGCGCCATAGGTTCCGGTGGCGCCGTTGATCTTGCCGAGGAACTGCTGGCCCTCAATGCGCCGAACTTGGCGGCCCAGGCGGTGGGCGAGCACCGCGAACTCCTTGCCAAGCGTCGTTGGCGTTGCAGGCTGACCGTGGGTCCGCGCGAGCATGGGCTGCGCGGCGTTCTCCCGCGCGACCTCGGCGACCTGGTTGACGAGCTCGCGCGCTGCCGGCAGCCACACGTCTTGTGTAGCCCCCTTGACCATGACCGCGTACGACAGGTTGTTGATGTCCTCGGACGTGCACGCGAAGTGCACCAGCTCGCCCAGTCCGCGCAACGCGCTACCCTCGGCCGCCACCTTGAGGCGCTTCCTGAGGAAGTATTCGACGGCCTTGACGTCGTGAACCGTCACACGCTCCGTCTCGGCTAGCTCAGCGACCGCATCGGCGCCGAAGGTGGAGACGAGGTCGCGGAGGTAACTCTTGTCCGCGTCGGTAAGCATGGCGGCCCCGGGTACGGCGTGCTCGTCCGTCAGGTGGATGAGCCACTCCACCTCGATGTGCAGGCGCGCGCGGTTGAGCGCCGCCTCACTAAGGTGGTCGACGAGAGGGGCGACCGCGGTGCGGTACCTGCCGTCGAGCGGGCCAAGGGCGAGGGCGGGTGTCACGTCCGCGAGCGGCATCCAATGGGCGGTCACGGCACCATTCTCCCACGCTTGAGCGCCGACGCCAGACTGGCGGGCTCGCGCGGCGCGCCCTTCTCGCCCGTTGCTTGGGCGGATGTCCATAGGCGGCAAATGGCGCGACAAATCCACGGCGTCGATCTGGCGCGCCTGCCCGTCCGATCCTGTGTCCTAATTTCGACGAATGGTGCATTCATTTGAGCTCGACGCGGAACTGGCAGCCCGCGTCGCGCGCGCGAGACTCGACGATGCGACGGACGCCGCTAGGGCCGCGGTACAGAACGTGCGAGCCTCAGCGGAGGTCGATTGGATTTCGGATCAACGAGCGGTCTATCGGACCGAACTCTGGCACGCACTTCAGGATATTCACGGGATCACGGGCCGTATCGACGGGGCACGTGAACAAGTAGGCGCCTGGCTTGTAGCTGAGCGCAGCGCGGGGCCGTGCGCTTGAGTGAGGACTGGCTCGAAATTTCCGGTGGGTTCGCGGGAACAGCAGCGCGGGTCACCGACATTTGGCGAGCTTCCGAAGGCCTCGTGGATGCGGCGGCAGAGATGGAAAAAGTCGCCAATCAATTGCAAATGGCTCGCGTGGCATTGGAGTGGGCGTCCGCCGGTACCAGGCCGCAGACAGAAGAGCTGAAACACGCGGCACAACGGGCCCTGCTAGTAGCGGAGGTCGCGCGAGGCGGAGCGGGTCCCATCGCAGCAAACTTGAATGATTCCGCTAGCCGTCTCGCGGCAACCGCGCGAGCATATGTGGAGGCTGAACGCGGCGCGAGCATCGCGGCGCTGAGCGCGGCGTACGGGTGGGATCTTGCCGTTGGGCTCGCATCCTTTGCGCGCGGGACGGCTGTCGCATTCTTCGAGATCACCATCCTGGGAAGGGTGCCCACCGAGGCGGTGCCCAACGTGCGAGTCACTCCTGGACGTGACCTGACCGAGGCGATGCTTGGAGTCCCGGACGTCGTATTCGCGGCAGCCACAGAGTCGCTAACCGAGGCCATGGCAACTATCGGAAACGTCGTTCACAGCCCGTTCGGTATCGCGATCTCGGCCACTTCAGTCGCGGAAACCACGGCACCCGCCGGCCTAGGCCAGTTGATCTCCCGTGTCGGCGCCCTCGAGCCTCGGAACGGGGCCGAGCCTGGGTCGCTCGCAGTCGAACGGCTCGTGCACGCCGATGGCTCGATCTCGTGGATCGTGGAGATTCCGGGGACGCAAGAGTTGTTCGACGTGGGGGGAGAGAACGTGTTCGACAATCTCGCAAATGGCCAACAGGTGCAGGCGGCGATGGGGGACCCGGCACTCGCTGTGATCTCAGCAATGGATGCGCTAGGGGTAGGGCCAGACGAGCCGGTCCTGCTTGTGGGTCATAGCCAAGGAGGCCTGACCGCTCTCGCCTTGGCGGCTCAACCTGCGTTCACGTCAATGTACTCTCTGAGCGCAGTCGTCACCGCTGGCACTCCCGGCGGGCGCATCGACACCCCCTCTGGAGTGCAGGTTCTGCATCTGGAGCATCGCGAGGACTTCGTGCCAGGGCTCGACGGGGCCAAGAACCCAGACACGCCCGACCGCATCACCGTTGAACGCTCGCTAGGGGAGTCATCGGTTGGTCAAGAACAGGACGCTGCGACCGGGAGTGTGTCCGCGCACCAGACGGAGTTTTACGTGCGTACGGGCTCGCTCGTGGACGGGTCGACAGACTCGTCTCTCGCCCAGTGGCGGAGGCGAACGGAGGAGTTCTTCGCGGAGCCAGGAACCACGGCGACGGTGACGACTTTCCGTGTGGAGCGCGGAGCAGATGCCACGCCTGGTCCCGCCGTCGACGGTAGCCCGCTGCCCTCGTATGTTGCGGCAACGAGCGGCTAGCGGCTACTTGCTGCCGCGCTTGGGTGCAACTTTGCCCAGGATCCCGGTGATGATCGCGATGACGAGCGCGGCCAAGAGCGTTTTCCAGAACCCGCCCAACTCGAGCGTGCCGAAACTGAACTTGGAACTGATCCACGCCGTGAGAGTGAGCATGGCCCAGCTAACAACCAAGGAGAACAATCCGAGCGTGAGGACGCGAACGGGAAGGGTGAAGAAATTGACCACAGGCTTGACTAGGCCGTTAACCAGCGTCAGGATGCCGGCAACACCAAGGAACACCAAGACGCGCTGGAAGCCCGAGCCGTCACCGCCCTCGAC
Organism: Demequinaceae bacterium; assembly: GCA_965250005.1. Classification (GTDB taxonomy): domain Bacteria; phylum Actinomycetota; class Actinomycetes; order Actinomycetales; family Demequinaceae; genus WTKG01. The sequence goes on along the minus strand of OZ252279.1, from coordinate 1,390,103 downwards.
CAGGACGTCGAGCGGGAGGGCCGTCACTAGCCACACGCCTAGCGCTGTGGCGATGAATCGCATAGTGAATCTCATGCCCGCCATTGTTCCACGTCGGTGGCATGCTTGCCCTATGACTCAGCCGCAGCCACGCAAAACAATTGCGGCGATGCCTAAGTACGTGCCGGGCGCCCGCAATCCGCAAGGCGGACGGTTGCCGATCAAACTCTCCTCGAACGAGACGCCCTTTGCGCCGTTCGCGGAGATTTCGGCGGCAGCGGCCGCAGCCGCGGCAACGTCGAACCGGTATGCAGACATGTTCAGCGTTGAATTGACGGAAGCGCTTGCCGCGCGGCACGCGGTCGCGCCTGCGCAAATAGCGGTGAGCGCAGGGTCGGTCGCAGTGTTGGGCCACATCCTGCAGGCTTACTGCGAAGCGGGCGACGAGGTGGTCTTTCCTTGGCGCTCGTTCGAGGCGTACCCAATTATCACTGCCGTCGCCGGTGCCGTCCCGGTTACAGTCCCGCTTGCCGAAGGAGCGCGCCACGACCTTTCGGCAATGGCCGCCGCTGTCACGGACCGCACTCGAGTCGTGTTCGTGTGCACCCCAAACAACCCCACGGGACCCGCGATCCGAAGTGCCGAATTCGCCGAGTTGATGAAGGCCATCCCTGAGCGGGTCCTGGTGGTCGTAGACGAGGCGTACGTCGAATTCGTCCGCGACCCCAAGAGCATTGATGGCCGTGCCCTGATCGACGCGCACGCGAATGTGGTGGTCACGCGAACCTTCTCCAAGGCCTACGGCCTCGCGGGTTTGCGTGTGGGCTACGCCCTCGGCGCGGAGCAGCTGATAGCACCGGTCCGCGCGTGCGTCACGCCGTTCTCGGTATCTGCGGTGGCGCAAGCCGCGGCGCTCGCGGCGCTGAGTGTTGAGCAGAGGGTCTTGGAACGAGTAGCCGAAGTCGTGGGCGAGCGCGACCGAGTGCGCAGTGCGCTTCTGGCTGATCGTTGGTCGGTTCCGGAGGCGCAAGGAAACTTCGTGTGGCTGCCGGTTGCTGACGCGTCGACTCGCGCGGCCGAGCACCTCGCGGCGTCAGACCCGGCCATTCTTGTGCGTCCGTTTGGTGGTGAGGGTGTCCGCATCAGCATCGGCTCGCGCGAAGAGAATGAGCAACTACTTGCGCGCCTAGCCACGTACCCGGATAGATTCTAGGTAGCAGCCAGCGGGTGCTGGCGCTGAGAGGAAGACGGCATGGACGACAACAACATCACTTGGTCGGAGTTAGTGAGCGATTGGCTCGGCTGGATCACCCTACTGAGCGTCCTGTTCACAATCATCTTGCTGGTCTCCGCAGTGTTGGTGGCTCGCAAAGCAGGGTATTCACACTGGCTGGGCGTCATCGCGGTGCTTGTTCCAGTGATCGGACCCTTGCTGTTTTTGGTGTTCGCCATCGTCAAGTGGCCGGCGCTCGACCAACGCGACCGTGCGCTCGCGCTGCTAGAGGAGAAGGGCATCGAGCTAGAGCCGGTGGAGCCCACGCTCGGTCAACTGGAGCAAGAGCAGGCGTAGAGCCCGGAATGTCCGCCAATTCGAAGTAGCCTTCATTGGCGGAACCAGTCGGGACCTGCGAGGCGGTGCAGGATTTGCCGGTGCCGCATGAAGGATACTCACGAGCGCGCGGCCTCTTGGTTTGAGTCGTCCGGCTCCTGGGGTTTCTGATGCCCCTGCGTGGCATATAGTCTCAATGCGCCTGCGCCAGCCTCGACTTTGGCGCGGTCCTTTGACTGTGACGGCGTGAGAGTATTTTGCGCCAAAGATATGAGGGATGTTGCTCTCGCAGTTGCGAGTATTCCCCGATAGATTCCGGGTACTAGGCGGGCTGACTGGGGGAAGAAGAAATGGACGTCGTGAACGTTGCGCTCGCGCGCGCCGTGCAGTTGCCGGCTGCCTCAATCTCGCTGCTACCCCTCGGTCTCGCCTTGACCTTGTTGGCCTTCTTTGTGCTGGCTGTGCGCAGCACCGACTTGTGGCTCGCGGTTAGCGTGACAGCAGCGCGGGCGCGAAGGGTTGGTTCCATGCTGTTGCCTATATCCGCTCAAACCAGACGACCCGCCTCGGAACAGCAGGACGCGTTGCTAGCAGATGGGTGCCTTGATTCGTGAGAGAATCTGCTGTGTGCAATGGGAATCGATGAACGTCGAACGAATTGACGAGCATGTCGCATAGTTTGGACGAAGAGGCAGCGATGTTGCCGAGAATAGGCGCGCGTCAGTCGCTGAGCGCATATTTTGCCGAGACGTGGCAGAGACGCCCGTTCTTGTTCGAACTCGCTCGCGCGCGAGTATCCGCGCAAATGAGCGAGAATCGCTTGGGCTTGGGTTGGGTCGTGATACAGCCGATTCTCCTCGCAGCAATCTTTGGGACCATCTTTGGAATCATTCTCCCGAGCGAGTATCGCCCGGCAAACTTCATCCCTTTTCTCATCGTGGGCATGTTCCTGTACCAGTTCTATGCGCGCTCATTTACAGCCACCGCCAAATCGGTGATCGGCAACAAGGGGCTAGTTCACAGCCTTGCTTTCCCGCGTGTGCTGCTTCCTTTGGCTGTTGTGGTTGAACAGGTGCTGCTATTCATCCCAGCACTTGCGGTCATGCTTGTCATCGTCGTCTCGTTTGGCGAGCCGATCACTTGGAAATGGCTAGTAGTAATCCCCGTTGTGCTCTTGATGGCGATATTCAATGCAGGGCTCGGTTTGGTCTTTGCGCGAATTGCGGTGCACATGAGGGACATCACTCAACTGATCCCATTGATTAACCGTGTCGCTTTCTATTCGAGTGGAATCTTCTATTCTCTGGAGGCGGTTCTCGCAGATCGTCCCGAAATGTTGGAGATTGCGCGGCTCAACCCGATCGCTAGTTTCATCCAGCTCTTGCGCGCGCAACTGATCACAGGTGCCGACCCGTCCCCCGTCGCGTGGGCGGTATGTGGCACGGCAGCGGTGGTCCTCGCGGGGGCTGGCGTGGTTTTCTTCTGGCGAGGTGAAGAGCTGTATGGGCGCGAATAGGAATGAATCGGCCGAGCGAACGCCTTTGGCAATCGTCGCAGATGACGTACACGTCACGTACCGCGCATACTCGACGGGTCGACGCGTCACGCGAGGCCGCCAATTCTTCCGCGCTTCGCGCGGAATACGCGAGGTTCACGCTCTCCGCGGCGTTTCCTTTGAGGTTCGCGAGGAAGAGAGCGTTGGGATCATCGGGCGTAACGGCTCAGGAAAATCCACCTTGATGCGCGCGCTCGCCGGAGTAACGCCGGCCACTAGTGGAGCCGTAAGGGGTGCCGCGCGCCCGGTGTTGCTCGGAATCAATGCCGCTCTCCTTGGCGACGTGTCCGGGGAGAAGAACGTCCGTCTCGGTTGCCTGGCGATGGGAATGAGCCCGCGTGAAGTTGACACAAATTTTGATCGCATTCTGGAGTTCTCTGGGATTTCCGAGTATGCGGACATGCAGATGAAGACCTACAGTTCCGGGATGTCTGCGCGGCTACGATTTGCGATTGCAGTGGCTCAAGATCACGAGATTCTGTTGATCGATGAGGCGCTGGCCGTCGGAGACAAGGATTTTCGAGAACGGAGCGCGGCTCGGATCCGCGAGATGCGCGAGAACGCCGGCACAGTATTCCTGGTAAGCCACTCGATGAGGACAATTCGGGAGACGTGCTCTCGGGTGATTTGGTTGGATCGTGGCCGAATCAAGATGGATGGCGACCCGAAGCAGGTCTGTGTCGCCTACGAAAAGGCGACGTAGCCGTGTCCGCCGCAGAGCCGAAGCCGCCAACCGTGCGTGCCGCATGGGTCGAGTCTCCGCTGCAAATCCTCAATGCCGTCGAGTTCGCGGCAGAGACGGGCGAGCCGCTGCGAATCTATCCCCGCGACGCAGTGCGGCAACTTGAGGCCACCATTGCCGCTATAGAGCTCCAGTTGCCCGTGGGCGTCGAATTTGCGCCACCGCTGCGTACAATCTTCGGGCTGCCCCCCAGCGCGCGCGCGAAGCTACTGGTTGGCGATATCTATTCGGGACAGTTCCGCGCGTACTTCGCACTTCGTAGTTCACGTGATCTGGTCATCGTTGACGACGGCACATCGACGTTGCACCTTGCGTCGACCTTGGCGAACCGCCACAAAAGATTGAGTCGAATGTCCAAGCGCGAGTCGCCTGTGATGAAGTTGCTCGGACTGCGGCTTAGACAAAAGATTTCGCGCGTCGCGCGAAAGGGACGCGTAGCAATTTTTACGGTCTACGAAGAGACGCAACACGTGACTGGACTAAGCGCGTTGGGATACGAAGTCATGAAAAACAGCCACAGATGGCTGGCGGACGTGAGTCTCGGCGGCGTGCGAATTGAGAGTGCGCGAGTCATCCTTGGAACATCCCTAGTGGCCACGGGCCAGATTCGCGCAGAACCGTATCTCGATTGGGTGCGCGATATTTCGAGGCGCGGTAGTGCGCTGTACCACCCTCACCGGCGCGAGGACGCCGAGACAATCGAAGCCGTGGCCGCGATTCCGGGCGTCAGAGTCATTCGCTCGCGGGTGCCTGTAGAACTTTTCCTAGCTGGTCGCGCGACGGTGAAAGAGATTTACACTCTTCCGACCAGCGCGGTGCGAGTGCTGTCTGGAGTGTTGCCGTCAGCGCAGGTTTCTATGTCATCCGTGCCAATCGAGTGGTGGGTTCCGGAAGGACGCCCAGAGTTGCGCGCTGTGCTCGGGGATTTGGCTTCGATGGAGGGAGCAGGCGATGGCGAACGGTGAGAGCAGGGTGCTGGCAGTCATACCGGCGCGCGGCGGGTCTAAGGGAATCGCTCGCAAGAATCTGCAGCGAGTGGGGGGTGTCCCATTGATCGGGCGGGCGATTCGACTCGCACAGGATGTGTCTGCGATTCAGTCAGTTTGCGTTTCTACTGACGATCCGGAAATCGCTCAAGCCGCCGTGGATTTTGGGGCGACGGTCTTGGATCGTCCGGCGGAGCTCGCAAGCGATACCGCGCGCTCCGAGGACGCATTGCTGCATGCGATCGAGGCTTTGGCAGACCGCGGCGAGAAGTTCGACGTACTAGTCTTTCTCCAGGCAACATCGCCGTTTGTGGCACCCGAGTCCGTCGCCGAGGCGGTGGACGCGGTTTCTTCGGGAAGCGCCGACGTCGCGATGGCGGTGACGCCGAGCGACGCGTTTCTGTGGAAGCATACTGCTTCGGGATTTGACGCCGTCAATCACACGCTGGACGCGCGCCCGCGGCGCCAGGACCGTGAGCAGGAGTATCGCGAAACAGGCGCATTCTACGTGCTCGCGATTCCGGGCTTCATGGCCGCCAGGTTCCGGTTTTTCGGAACCGTCGTTCCCGTGCTTGTTCCCGAAGGAACAAGCTTGGAGATTGATACGCCCGAACAACTTGAACTCGCGCAGTCTCTAGCGTCCACCGTAGACGTGCCACCAGATTCCATCGATGTGGAAGCCGTCGTTATGGACTTCGATGGCGTTCACACTGACGATCGAGTCTGGGTCGATCAAGACGGTCACGAGGCGGTCACTGTCAGTAGAGCGGATGGGATGGGCATCGCGTCGCTTCACCGTGCAGGTGTCCCGATGCTCATACTCTCGAGCGAAATCAACCCGGTAGTGGCTGCCCGCGCCAAGAAACTTGGTGTCGAAGTGCTCCACGGCGTCGAAGAGAAGTTGCCGGTGTTGACTGCGTGGGCGCACGAAAGGGGTTTGAACTTGGCGGAAATCGCCTATGTGGGCAACGACGTGAACGACCTCGAGTGTCTCGAGGCTGTGGGCGTGCCTGTCGCCGTTGCCGACGCCCGGCCAGAGGTCCTCCGCGCGGCGCGAATCGTGCTTTCAGCAGGCGGTGGACAAGGCGCAATTCGGGAACTCTCTGGGCGCGTGGTCAGGAGCCGGTAGGCGCGAAGCCAGAAGTGGCGCTGTTGCTTGCCCGCGTGTACCTTGGTGGGGGCCATCCGGTCGGATAGGCGCGCGTTCTAGGGGGACAGGTACACAATGGCAACGGTTTCTATAGGCACGAATGAGATTGGCGTCGGCGAGCCAGTTTACTTCATCGCTGAAGTCGGCCTGAATCACAACGGTTCGCTAGAGATCGCCAAGCAGCTCATTGACGTGGCAGTTGAGGCAGGCGCGCAAGCCGTCAAGTTCCAGAAGCGTACGCCGGAGATATCAACGCCAGAGCACATGAAGGACACGCCACGTGACACTCCATGGGGAACCATGACCTACCTGGAGTATCGGTACAAGGTCGAGTTTGAAGAGGCCGAGTACCGTGAGATCGACAGTTACTGCCGCGAAAAGGGTATTGACTGGTTCGCTTCTCCGTGGGACGAACCGTCTGTAGATTTTCTCGAGAAGATGAATGTTGTGGCCTACAAGGTTGCGTCAGCCTCGGTCACCGATCTTGGGATGCTGAGTAAACTGCGGGAAACGGGGAAGCCCGTGATCCTGTCAACGGGAATGTCGACGATCGAGCAAATAGACGCTGCCGTTGAGACTCTCGGCAAGGAAAACCTGATTCTGTTTCACGCGACTTCGACGTACCCACTTCCGCCGGAGGAGGCCAATCTGCTTATGATTCCGACCCTTAGCGAGCGCTATGGCCTGCCGACCGGATACTCGGGACATGAAGCGGGGCTTCAAATCTCCATTGCGGCCGCAACTCTCGGCGCTGTAGCAATTGAACGGCATGTGACGCTTGACCGCACAATGTGGGGCTCGGACCACGCGGCGTCCCTTGAGCCGAAGGGTTTCTCATCACTGATCCGGGATGTGCACATTGTTCAAGACGCTCTCGGCGACGGAGTGAAGCGAGTGTTCCCGGGCGAGCTTGCCCCGCTGAGCAAGCTACGCCGCATCGGTGGCTGATGAATCGGCCGCCGTAACCTCCACCCGAAACCGCTCTGAGGAGTATGCTCACTTTGCTTGATATGAAGCGTATTGTGCTGCGTGTGTCAAGGGCGGCCCATGGCCTTCGTCGCCTTGGTCCGGGTAACTCCCGGCGCAATTTCTCCTTCTTGTCGACACTCGCGGACGCGCTCGACGTTGCCAAGCGCGAAGGACATAATCGGCGCGCCTCCAGCGTCAAATATGTGCGCGCTACGAGAAGTCTTGCGGAGATCTCGGCGCGCGCGAACAGCAATTATGGCCTTGGGTATGCCCTCGGACGCTATTCTTGGATTGATTTGGGCAAGAATCGCGCGCTTGATGGAGCGCTTTCCGTTGCGCGAGCGGCACTCAATGTCGGGCGCCCAGAATTGGCTGAAGACTTTGCGAAACAGATCATTGAGCTCAGGCCGCAATCAAAAGCGGCATGGAAGATTCTCTCGCGAGCGTACGACGCGCTCGATAGACGGGACCTTGCGCGCGTCGCTGCAGCGCGGTTTGCACAACTCACCGGTGTTGACGAGCCGGAATCGACGACGGCCGCGCTCGCTGTGGACGGGTTGCTCCTACAGGCGTTGCAAGAAGCCGAGGGAAACAAGTCAAGAGACCCAGTATCAGCGCTGTATCGAAAGCTGCAGAACCTGGTCACTGGTGTCGAATCGGCCCGGGTCGACGCAGACCTGATCGCAGATGTTACCAGTGTGCAACCGCTCACTGGGCGCGCTTCGATCGCCGCTGCCGCAGACTTGGTGCTGAGGCAGGCGCTTGCATTTGGGGCGGATGCGTCGGTGCGGACGCGGGAACTTGCGCGTGCGGCGGTCGCGGCGCGTCCACTGGAGGTTCTTCCTCAGGTCACGCGCGAGGCGGCGAATGTGGTTCGGCCGATGGACGCGGCGGGTTTGCGTAGGTACCTATCCGGAAAGTCCGTCTGCCTGGTGGCGAACTCCCAGCGCGTTGCCGAATCGCGTTCGGGCGAACTGATCGACTCCTACGATGTGGTCGCGCGATTCAATTCATTCAAGATTGACGCTCCGAATACGGGATCAAAGACGTCACTTCATGCGACCATTCACATGCACAATTTCAACTGGTCCGTACCGGTCGACGTCCGACTAGTGTTTAGCGGCAATCTCAATGCATGGCGAGCTTCCGTCAACAAGTATTTGGATTCGGACGCGCAGGGTTTCATCGGTGATGCGACCCTGCGCTGGCCCGTGCGAGGTAAGGACCTCGTAGGCGATTCGAGCCTTGTGGACGTGCCGACGTCGGGGTTCAATTTGCTTCGGCTCGTCGACTTGCTGGACGTTAGCACTGCGATCGATCTCATCGGGTTCGACTTCAACACGTCCGGAGCCTTCCGGCTTGACTCTGCCATGCATCTACCCGTAGCCACCGCACACGACTACAACGCCGAGCGTGACTGGGTAATGGCGAACGCGACCAAAACCAGTGACCTCGTTCTTTCACTTCGCTAGAGGCCTTGGAGACGCAATGAAGCCCGCTGTCGCACAACCGGAATCGTCGCCGTCTGTAGCCTTCGCGTCCTACGTCGACAACAACTACCTCGAAGGGTTCGAGGTATTGATCAAGAGCCTATTGCTCACGAATCCGTGGGTTGATCACGACTTCATCATCTTCTATGACGACTTGAAGCCCGAGTCGATTGCTCGGATTTCGTTGCTGTACCCGAACTTCGTATTTCGGCGCGTTGATGGCTCTCAGTACTCGAAGTACTCGAAGGGTGATCTGACAAATTACCTCGTTGTGAAGGCGTACTACATCCTTGAGGCGTTCAGAGTGCGCGACTATGACCGCTTGGTCACGCTCGACGTTGACATGGTGGTCCTTGGCGACATCAAAGAGTTGGTCGACACTGATGTGGCCTTTGGAGCGGTGCCGCAGCACTTTGAGAGTCGCGGCGGCTGGCGGATCAACAGCGGGGTCATGACCTTTGACCGTAGGTCCATGAGCGACGAGTTCGTGGCGAAGATGGATGAGATCGGGCTGTCAGGCGAATACGATCTTGAGCGGCATGACCAGGGCGTGTTGTCTGCGGTTCTCGACGGCGAGTACGAGAAACTCGACAAGAAGTACAACTTCGTCAAGCGCGCGGTTAAGCTGGGGCAGAAGCCGCCAGCAGACACCCGGATCTTGCACTTTACGGGCTCCACCAAGCCATGGAGCGGCGGCGAGGCGGGTTACGCTGCCGCGGAAGACGAGTGGCACGAGTACGACATCGCGCCGGCGCTGTTCTGGAGGCGCTACCTCGAGATTTCGCCCAAGAAATCGAGGATTCGGAAGTTCTATGCGGACATGTCGGCTCCGTTCGCATCGCTCCGCGACGAGGATCTTGGCGACCCGCGTGCAGCATCGGGGCGGTACGGTCGTGATGGCGATTTCGCAACAGCGGAAACGGCACTTCGTTTGCACGTCGCGACAGCCCAAGTGGTTTCTGGATCGTCGTTTGTGGCTCTTGCCGCCAATCAACAGGCGCTGTCCAAGCGCGCTAACGCGGAGTTGGCGCTGACTCTCGCAATGGACCAGCGTCAGATTGGCCCGGCAGCGCGTTCGCGACTGGCCGACTTGCAGTGGGTTTATCGAGATTACGATGCTGCTGAAGAAGCTGCTCTGTCAGCGCTCACGCGCGACCCGACTCAGCGGAAGGCGCGGCTAGTGCTCTCGCGAATCGCGCAGTCGCGCCTGACCGATGGCCTCGTGCCTGAAGGCAGTGGCGCGGCGATAGGGCACGTAGCTTTCTACGTCGATGACGAGGGCAACTTCGGCGACGTGATGCTCCCCATCGCAGTGCGGACATCAATCGAGACGGTGGTTCCCGACGCCCGCTGGTCCTCCATCCATGCGCATCAGATCTTTGATGAGGACCGTGCACTTTGGGCCAACAAGAATCTCGACGCGATCGTGATAGGTGGCGGCGGCCTTTTCTTGCCGGACACGTCGCCGAATGGCAATAGCGGATGGCAGTGGAATGTGACTGATGCGGCGCTTGACGCGCTCGAGATTCCGATCATCGTCTACACCGTGGGGTTCAACCTATTCCCGGGACAGTCCTTCTACGGAGTCCGGTTCGAGGACTCCGTGTCGAAGCTCGTCCAGAAAGCAGCCTTCGTTGGACTGAGGAACCATGGCTCCGTCAAGGCGGTCAAGAAGGTTGTTGGGAAAAAGCTTGCGGCAAAGATCGAGTTTCTGCCGTGCGTGACGACGGTCCATGCATTACAGGCAGCCCGTCCCGCCGTTGTAGGCAATGACCTGGCCAAGCCAGTGGTGTACGTGAATATTGCGTTCGATCGCGCGTCTCTTCGTTTCGGTGAGCTATACGAAGACTTCGTCGCCCAGCTCGCGGAATTCGTGGAAGCGTTTGAAACCAAGGCAGACGTGCGCTGCCTCGCGCACGCGAATACTGATGAGCGCATTGTGTACGACCTGCGTCGGATGCACGACGTCCGCCTCCCGGTAGATCCCATCTACGGTATCGATCCGTCGGAGGCGCTGGGCATGATTGAGCGCGCCGCGGTCGTGGTGGGTATGCGTGGCCACGCGGGAATGATTCCGTTCGGGGTTGGGACTCCGATCGTCAGCGTCATTTCGCACGCAAAGCTGCGATATTTTCTTGAGGACGTTGGACATCTGGAGTGGGGTCTCGAGGCTACGGACCCAGAGTTCGGCGCCAGGCTGTCGGTTTTGGTTGCGAGCATCATTGAAGCGCCGGACACCTATGAACAGCAGGTCGTGGAAGCCAGGCGCGACTTGTGGAATGTGGTCAATGCCGCAAACTCGCGCATTGCCGATGTGATCGAGTCTGCACGCACGCGAAGCTAGGTTTGGCGCTTGAGTACTCAACTCCCGCGAGGTACTACAGCGTTTGTCGATCCGTCGGCGACTCGCCAGCTCGTCAACGTGCAGGCGTTGCGAGCCCTCGCCGTGATTCTCGTTGTTCTGTACCACCTTTGGCCCGCCAGGTTGCCGGGAGGGTACATTGGCGTGGACGTCTTCTTCGTAATTTCTGGGTACTTGATCAGCGCACACCTCCTGCGCGAGCAAACTCAGACCGGGACAATTCGATTCTCGCGCTTCTGGGCGCGACGTATACGTCGACTCGTTCCGGCGTCATTGCTCACGGTGCTTTCGTCGACTGCCTTAGCACTGCTCGTCGTTCCACAGGCTTATTGGCGACAGTTCATGGAAGAGTTTCTCGCGGCGGGCGCGTACTACGAAAACTGGCTCCTCGCTGGCGCCGCTGTTGACTATCTCGCCGCTGACAACTTGTCTTCACCTGTTCAACATTTCTGGTCGCTGGCTGTAGAGGAGCAATTCTATCTCGCATGGCCTCTATTGCTCGTGTTCGCAGCGTTCGCAACGCGGCGCATCTCTCGGGCAACGGCATTGCACGGGCCGACCATCTTACTAGTTGGCGTTGTCGCCCTTTCTTTCAGCTATAGCGTCTATTTGACTGCAACCTCACCCGCCCTTGCCTATTTCTCGCCATTCACGCGCGCATGGGAATTCGCCGCGGGAGGCATTCTTGCTATCGGCCTCTCTCAGAGGCAGTTCGGGCCAAAGACAGCCGTTCTTGTATCGTGGGTGGGCCTCGCGACGATTCTTGCGTCGAGCGTGTGGTTCACCTCAGGCACGCCGTTTCCTGGCGTGGCCGCGGCGTTGCCTGTGGCCGGAGCCCTCATGGTCATCGCTGCGCTCGATCCAACAGGCGCATATTCCCCAGATCGCGTGTATCGGAATCGCGCGGTGCAATGGGTCGGTGACGCCTCGTACAGTATCTATTTGTGGCATTGGCCCCTAATTGTCCTAGTTCCGTTTGTGTCGAATCGTGACCTCCAGTTTGGTGACAAGATTGCGATCATGTCCGCGACAGTTCTTGTTGCGGGGGCGACAAGAGTTCTCGTTGAAGATCGGTTTCGCCACTCCAGGCGGCGTGAAGAAACCAGGGTATGGCCGGTTTATGTGGCCGCGTTGGCTGGCATGGCGAGTGTGGGGGTTCTCGCGGGCGCCGGGTGGATGTATGTCAATTCTCAGCGGAACGCGGTTCTAGCGCACGCAGAGGTAATTGGAGATGGGCTTGAAGCCATGTGTTTTGGTGCGCCAAGCCTTGATCCTGCCCTGCGGGATGTTTGTGCAACCGTCGAGTGGGAGTCGGTCAGTCCGCCGCGTGCTGCCGTCGGGGTCGACATACCGGAGGCGTTTCGCGACGAGTGCCGCACTGAACCCACGCGCGCGGAAGTGAAACCGTGTGAGCTTGGTGATACTGACTCAGACTTCTGGGTCGTGCTGGTGGGAGACTCGCACGCAGTTCAGTGGGCCCCCACTCTCGAGGCGCTGGCGGACGAACACGGATGGCGCTTGACGGTCCTGTACAAGGCTGCGTGTGGTTTTACCTCTGCAGCGAATCGGAACAAGAGCGAGGAATACGGGCCGAGTTGCGCGCAGTGGAATGACGACGTCATGGTGTGGTTGTCGTTGCATGACCCGCCAAATGTCGTGGTGACATCCGCAATCGCAAATCACCAGTTCCTTGATGATGACGGTGAACCTTCGGCGGAGGTCGCGGTGGATGGGTTCGCGCGGCGGTATGCAGCGCTTACTGCGCGAGGAACGTCCGTGGCGGTCATTCTCGATAGCCCACAGGTGCGCAAGGAAGACATTGAATGCGTCGCGAATAGTGATGGACTTGCAGGTGATTGTGGACGCAGTCCTGCTGGCGCGCTCTCCCGTCCAGACTATTTGACACCTGCGACTGAACGCGTGGATGGCGCATTCGCGGTAGATCTGAATGGATTGATGTGCGTGGATGACTGGTGTCCGAGCGTCATTGGCTCTGTCGTTGTTTATCGGGACACCAGCAGCCATCTCACCCGGACGTTTGCGTCGACGCTCGCTCCATACTTGCATGAGGCGCTAACAAGCGCCGGAGCGCTCGATTAGGCGGCCGGGTGAACCGTCGTGGGTCTGGTTCTCACTCCGAATTGGAAGTATCGAGAGTTTTCCTGAAGAGTTCGCAGATTGGGGAGCCAGACTGGGCGTGAGGGCTGAAGGTCAACGCAGGTCAAGCGAAATGCATGCGATGCGCCTTTCGCGCGGTAAGTTGATCCCGTGGCGGATGCAGGCGAAGTACTTGTTGTTGCGGACTCTGACTCCTACTTGAAATGGGCCGCCGCGCGTGTCGGGGATTTGAGGGCCGCGGGCTTCCGCGTTCGTTGCATTCTGGTGGCGAGCGCCGTGACGCCGAGCATAGCCCAGGTCGAGGCGGCGGTTCACGGTCACCAAATCGACGTTGAGAGCGCCTCATGGATAGGCCTCCGCCGCATGTTCGCTTCAGCGGCGCCTGACGCTGTGGTTTTGGCGTGCCGCGGCCCGCTGCTCGCGCTCATCGTGCGCGAGGCAATTCCAGACCATCGGCTACGACCGGTGATCGTTGCGGGCATCCCGGGCATCTGGATGCCTCCTACCGCCAAGGGCTTGAAGTATCGGCGTGTAGCGGATCTCGTGATCGTACATAGTCGACGAGAGGCCGCCGCGGTTCGCGCGGAATTGCCGGTTGGGCGGCTCGACCGCGTCGGCCTGGCGTCCCTTTTGGGAGAAGTGCGTGGCACGGGAAGGGAGTCCGGCGGGCGCGTGGTCTTCGCTCCCCAGGCTTTGGTGCCACGCGCCAAGGGAGACCGTGTCAGGGTGCTCGAAACACTGGCCCTCGCCGCGGATCGCCACCCGGAAACCGAGTTCGTCGTGAAATTGCGTGGGGCAGTGGGGGAAGCCCAAACACATGCCGAGCGCTGGCCGTACTCAGTGCTGGCTGAAGAGCGCGCGTCACCTCTTCCAAGAAACCTCGTGTTCCGGCAGGGTGCTTTGGCAACTTACCTTCACGGAGCGAGAGGCTTCGCGACGGTGAGCTCCACGGCTGCGCTTGAAGCGCATGCAGCTGGCGTGCCCGTTCTATGTCTCATCGACTTCGGTGTAGGCGTCGAAAACCTCAACGAGGTCTTCGATCGAAGCGGATTCCTTGGAACGCTTGACCAACTCAAGGATCTTGAATTTCCGAAGGCTCGTGAGCAGTGGCTGGCGGATAACTACTTTCACGGCATGGCGGAGAATGACTGGATCGACCAGTTGAGAGAAGCACTGAGAGTGCGGCGCGACAACGGTCTTGCAGCCGCCCCACGCGACTCGCACGGGCCGATTCGCACCATCTGGCGACTGCAGGAGCGCGCGGGAGCGCTCGGGGATGCGGACAGCGCGTGGCGCAGGGCGCACGCACGAGTTCTTCGTCCGGTGGCAGTAGCGGCGCGCAGGGTCGCTCACTCGCTCCGCCGCGTCAAGTCGCGCGACTCAGCACGGTGACACGTGGGCAATTTGCGCGCCTCGACCGCGCCTGGTTCAAAGTTGGCTCCAGACGGCTGGTGTAGGTGGGTAGAATTCCAAGGTGGTGACGCGAGTATGCATTGGCAGGTATCACGACGGTACTGCGACCCCCAATTGGGGCGGGCGGGCTACAAGTCTCGCGCTCGCCGAGATCGTTGACGCGTCTCCGAGTCGCGCGCTAGCGTCGCCGCTCAATGGCGTTTTCAATACAAATCCGTTCGAAACTGAACCGGGCGCTATATCTGCGACTGTCGGTGAGCCAGGTGCGCGCGTTGGATTCGGGAACGCGCGGGCACGCGCCAAGAAACTTGCACTGAATCCGAGATCCTTTGACGAGCGACACATTGTCTCTACGTTGAAGAACTGCGACGAATTCTGGATGAACGGTGAGGGCGACTTCATCCTCGCGAGCAATCGGACGACGCTCGCGCGAACGATAATGCTGATGGAAACGGCACGCTTCCTCGCCAAACCCGTTCGTCTCGTCAACTCGAATCTCAGCCTATCGCCGAGTCAACCCGAGCCGCTCCCCGTCGTCAAGAGAGCAGTTCGCGGAATCCTCGCCAGATGCGAGTCGATCACCTACCGCGACCCGCAAAGCCTCGAGCTTCACCAGAAACTCTTCGGAGACATCCCAGCTACAGCTACGGCAGATGCATTGTTTGGCTGGGCGGGCCGCGTTGACGCCGCGAGTCTCAAAGACCTGGCTTCGTTTGGGCCTTCTAGCGAGGGGCTCGATTTTCGTTCGCGAAAGTTCTTTGCTGATCGTCGCGCGTATGTGGCGATTTCGGGATCCTCGTGGAAAATCGAAGACCGCGCGGCCCGCAACGAGGAAGCGGCGCAGCTGGCACACGCGCTCGAATCGAGCGGGTTCCGCGTTGCGCTTATTGCTGCCGACAGGACCGACACTTGGCTATCCGAAATCGCAGATTTGGGCCGGCGAGCGTATGTTCCCCCAATCGTTCCGTTGCGTGTCGGCCTAGGGGCATTGCGTCATGCTCGCGCGCTCGTGTCGGGGCGATACCATCCATCGATTCTTTCGCTCGGCTTCGGAGTGCCATGCGTGTTCATGGCGTCGAATTCGCACAAGAACGTGAGCGTGCAGAGTGTGATGGGCGCTACGAGTCCACGCGAGTACCCCTTTTTTGGAAGTGGCGGCGGCGAGCAGTTGCTCGCAGTTGCGATAGAGGCAGCCACATTGTCATGGACCGAGCGACGGCGGATCAAGAAAACTGCTGATCGCAACGGCGACCGCGCGTGGAAGTCGCTCCACGATTTGTCCTAGGAACTTGACACGGGAAAAACTGCACAAGCGCTTCACTTGGGACTAAACTTACGGTACCGTAGCCTACGCTAGCGTAAGTTAGTGGAACCGGACGCTGCCCGCGTGGCAGCCGCTAGGAGGTAAGAGTGGAGTCCCACGGCCCCCTCTCTGACGACGGAATCGTACGTATGCTCACCCACACGGGAGAGCGCGTCGAGAACTCCGAGTACCAGCAGTATGCGGACGAGCTGACCCCCGAGCACCTGCGTCAAATGTGGCGAGACATGGTCATCGTGCGGGCATGGGACATCGAATCCACTTCGCTCCAGCGCCAGGGTGAACTGGGCCTGTGGGTCTCCGCGCTAGGGCAGGAAGCCGCGCAGGCTGGATCTGCGCACGCGCTTGCTGACCAGGACTTTGTGGTGCCGTCCTACCGCGAGCACGTCGTGGCGTACCGCCGCGGTGTCGACCTCGCGCGCATTCCTCGCGTCTTCCGCGGCGTCGAGCACGGCTCGTGGATTCCCGCCGAGCACAACTTCCACATGTACTCGCTCGTCATCGGCTCACAGACCCTTCACGCGACAGGGTTGGCCATGGCGATGGACCGCGACGGCGATGTGGGCACAGGCGATCCCGCCCGCGACCGCGCGACCATCTGCTACTTCGGTGATGGCGCGACATCGGAGGGCGACACCAACGAAGCGCTTATCTTCGCGGCGGTGAACAACGCTCCGATCGTCTTCTTCTGCCAAAATAACCAGTTCGCCATCTCGGTGCCTACATCCACACAGTCGAAGGTGCCGCTCGCGCGTCGCGCCGACGGCGTGGGCATGCCCGGGATCCGGATTGACGGCAACGACGTCATCGCGTCGTACGCCGTGTCTCGCGCTGCGCTTGATCGCGCGCGCAGTGGGCACGGGCCGTCGTTCATTGAGGCTTTCACGTATCGCATGGCCGCGCACACGACGTCGGACGATCCCACGCGATACCGCTCCAAGGCGGAGGAACAGTATTGGGCCGAGCGCGATCCCGTCGCGCGACTAGAGACGTACCTGATGAAGATGGGCGAACTCCCCGAGGATTTCCGGGCCGAGGCCATGGCGGAGGGCAAGGCGATCGCAGAACGGACGCGTTCCGAGATTCGAGCCCTAGGCGCACCGCCCGTTCTCAGCATGTTCGACAACGTCTACGCGGAGCCGCACGCGACCATCGACGCTGAGCGCGCTTGGTTCGAGCGATTCCAGCGTTCCTTTGTGGACGTGGAGGCGCAGGGATGACCGCCATGACCTTGGCTGGCGCAATCAACGCTGGCCTGCGCAAATCTCTGGAGCGCGACTCCAAGGTTCTGCTGATGGGCGAGGATATTGGGCCGCTCGGTGGCGTATTTCGTGTCACGGACGGGCTCCACAAGGACTTCGGCGGCGACCGTGTGGTGGATACTCCGCTCGCGGAGTCTGGAATCGTCGGCACTGCGATCGGCCTCGCGATGGGCGGCTACGTCCCGGTGTGTGAGATTCAGTTCGACGGATTCGTTTTCCCGGCGTTCAATCAAATCACCACTCAACTGGCCAAGATGCACTATCGCTCTGGGGGCCACATCAACCTTCCCGTCGTGATTCGCATCCCGTTCGCCGGGGGGATTGGCGCGATCGAGCACCACAGCGAGAGCCCGGAGGCGCTGTTCACCCACACCGCCGGCTTGCGGGTGATTTCTCCCGCAACGCCCCAGGACGGGTACCTGATGATCCAGCAGGCCATCGCTTCCCCGGACCCAGTGATTTTTTTCGAACCCAAGGCTCGCTACTGGGACAAGGGCGAAGTAGACGAGAACGCGCTGTGGGATGCGTCCGCCGCCACCGCGGGAATCGGTCACGCGCACACCGCGCGCAATGGCGAAGACGTCACGCTCGTGGCGTATGGCCCGACAGTGAAGGTCGCGTTGGAAGCCGCCCAGGTGGCTCAGACCGAAGGCGTGAGCGCCGAGGTCATTGACTTGCGGTCGCTGAGCCCACTCGATTCCGCTGCGGTGGTCCGGTCGGCAAAGAAGACGAGTCGGTGCATCGTCATCCACGAGGCGCCCACAACGTACGGTGTGGGAGCCGAGGTCGCCGCGCGTGTGACCGAGGAAGCCTTCTTCCACCTCGAGGCCCCCGTGCTTCGCGTTGGCGGGTTCCACACGCCCTACCCCGTGTCCAAACTCGAACACGACTATTTGCCCAACATCGACCGCGTGCTCGATGCCATTGACCGCGTGATGGTTCACTAGAAGGACGACATGCCTACTTTCGAGACGTTCAACATGCCCGACGCGGGAGAAGGCCTGACCGAGGCCGACATCGTCACGTGGCGCGTAGCCGTCGGCGATTCTGTTGAGACCAACCAGCCGCTAGTCGAGATTGAGACCGCAAAATCGCTCGTGGAGATACCGTGCCCGTACGACGGCGTGGTGGTGGAGCTCGCGGCCTCAGAGGGCGACACCGTCAACGTTGGAAGCCCGATCGTGGTCATCGACGTTGACCCCAACGGGCCTCCGGCGGCTCCCAGCGCAGCAGCTCCGGCCCAGGCCACACCTGCCGGCGTCGACAGTGGCCGCGAGCAACCGGTCGATCCCATGCCGCCGAGCCAGCCCACGTACGGCGCACACGCCGCCGCAGCCGTACAGGAGGCTCCGGTTCCCGAGCCCGCCTCCCAGGGATCCGGCGCCGTGCTCGTCGGCTACGGTGTCACGTCCACTGAAGCTAAGCGCCGCCCGCGGAAGGTGGAGGTCATATCGCCGGTCGGCGAGGACGTCCCCGGCGACCAGGCTCACCCCGTGTTCGCCAAGCCTCCCGTGAGGCGCCTCGCACGCGAACTAGGAATCGACATGTCAACCATTTCGCCCTCAGGCCCGGGAGGCATCGTGACGCGCGAGGACGTGCTTCAGCACTCCAAGGACACACAGCCCAAGACTCTCGCCACCTATGAAGGCGATGACCACCCATGGCTGGAGCAGGGCGTCGTGAGTGCCGATGGCCGCCTCACGCGCGTGCCCGTCCGTTCGGTCCGCAAGCGCACGGCTGAGGCGATGGTCTCGAGCGCGTTCACCGCGCCGCACGTGACCGTCTTCCACACGCTGGACGTGACGGCGACCATGGAACTTGTTGCGAAGCTCAAGGTCGACAAGGAATTCACGGACGTTCGCGTCACCCCCCTTCTGATCGCTTGCAAGGCGCTGCTATTCGCTGTGCGCCGTCACCCCGAGATCAACGCCTCGTGGGACGAGGAGCGCCAGGAGATCATCTATAAGCACTATGTGAACCTGGGAATCGCTGCGGCCACCCCGCGCGGGCTCATCGTTCCCAATGTCAAGGATGCCCACCGCTACGACCTTCACACGCTGGCCGTCGAGTTGGCCGAGCTCACGGCTCAGGCGCGCGCCGGTTCGACGTCTCCGGGGGCGATGCGTGACGGCACCATCACGGTTACTAACGTGGGCGTGTTCGGCATCGACACCGGTACGCCGATTCTCAACCCGGGCGAGGCCGCGATCCTGGCGTTCGGAGCCATCCGCAAGCAGCCCTGGGTGCACGAGGACGAGGTCAAGGCCCGCTGGGTCACGCAGCTCGCGCTCTCGTTCGACCACCGCCTGGTGGATGGCGAACTCGGTTCGCGCGTGCTTGCAGACGTGGCCGCGGTGCTGGGTGACCCGACCAAGGCGCTCGTCTGGAGCTAGTGCGCCGCGGAGGTCGCTGGGGCCCTTTCGGTGGCTCTTGGGCGTCTCCGGCTCACGGCTCAGCACGCGCCTGTTGCTATCTGCCTGGGAGGACGCGAAGCCGCTCAGCACAATGGCGCGCATCACCAAGGTTCCCCAATTGGGGGTACCCGGAAGGATCATCGTGACTTGTGGAACCCATCGCGGTGCCAGCACGTCGTCTGAACATGTTCAACAAACTCCGGATCTTCCTTCTTGTCGCCGCCTTCGCGTTCGCGGGGTGCCACGCGTCGCTTTGGTTTCCCAACGCTACGACGGAGCCCATGGATTTTTCTCCGGGTATCTGGGAGACAGAGAATCAGGCGTACCGTATCATCGTCCGGCCCGATGGCACGGGCCAACTTGTGGGCTATGATCGGCGCGGTTTCGGCGATTGGGGGTGCTCCAGCTCCGAAGGCAACGCCAATGATCCCGAGACTCCCAGGCGGGACTTCAGTTGGGACGTCGACGCCCCCCACGGAAACAGTGGCGTTGATGGCGGCTCGGTCCGGATTTCTTATCCCAATGCTGTCGCCACAACGCACTTGTTGTTGTTTGCCGATTCACATACTCCTGGCTACTGGGGTGCGATGTGGATCTACCCGTGCGGAGACCCTGACTCCGGGTACGCGATTCTGTACAAGGTCGCGGAACTCTAGTCGGTCCGTTCGAGTTCGACCAATTCGACTCAGTCCAGCCCGCTCTGCGGCGACGGCTCGCTCCCCGAACCTCGTTTTGCGGACACAGGCGCGGAGAGCTTCACAGCGGCGGGATCCTTGGAACGCGCGGGCTTCTTGACCTTCGATCTCGCGCCGTCGTCGTGCATATTTTCGAGCCCCGATTTCTCGCTCAGGGGCAGTGACGGCAGGAAGAACACGAGCGCGAGCGCAACCAAGATAAATGCGGCAGAGATGGTCAACACTTTGCCGATCGCGTCAGCGAAGCCGATTTGGAACGGCGCTGCTAGCTCGGGGTGAATCTCTTGCACGAACGAGGTGTCGTCCAGTGAAACGCCCAGCGCGTCGGCGGACGCGAACTCTCCTGTGGTCGCAGCTTCGAGAACCGCCGTGTTGACCGGGTCCGAGAGCACCGAAGGGTCATGGATGGCGTCCTGGAACGCCTCGGATTGAGACCGCTCCTCGAATGCGTCCCCGATGAACTGGGGAACGCTGGCGAACATGAGTGACAGGAATACGGCGGTGCCGATCGACCCGCCAATTTGACGGAAGAACATGACGGAAGCTGTGCCAGCGCCGTTATCGCGCGCAGGAAGGGCGTTTTGCACGGCGAGGAGCATCGGCTGCATGATTCCGCCCAGGCCCGCGCCAAAGATAGACGCGGCGATGATCACGCCGCTGAACGGAGAGTCGTATTCGACGCGCGAGAGAAGCAGCGTCCCCGCGAGTAACAGAATGAAGCCTCCTACCGGAATCCATTTGTAGTGACCCGTCCTGCGAATGATGATGGTTGCAGCTATGGCGACCAGCAGGATCCCGCCCGTGAACGGCAGCATCGACAAGCCTGCCTGCGTCGGAGTCATGCCGCGCGATATTTGCAGATAGAGCGGAAGGCCAGCAAGCCCGCCGAACATCGCGAATCCCATAATGAAGTTGGCGGACGTCGTAACTGCGACGGTCCTTTCCTGGAACATCCGCAATGGCAGCAGGGCGTGTTCGCCAACTGCGCGCTCGATGAAGTAGAACGATAAGAATCCGAGAGCGGAAAGCGCGAAGAGGCCGAGCGATGCGCCAGTGGTCCAACCCCAGTCGTTGCCGCGCTCAAGCACAAGCAGAAGTGGCGCGATCGCGACCACGAGAGCCCCCACGCCGGCCCAGTCAACGCGCTGGTGGCCGCGGTCCATGTGTGGCACGTGGAGCACCCGCAGGATGAGGAACAGTGCGGCGGCACCGAGCGGGACGTTGATCATGAATATCCACCGCCAGCCGTCGAGGCCAAGAATGGTATCGGCACCCGCGAAGAAGCCGCCGGCCACGGGGCCCAGCACGGAAGCGAGGCCCCACACGGCGAAGAACGAAGCCTGGTACTTGGTGCGCTCACGCGGCGGCAACAGATCGCCCAGGATCATGATGGCGAGTGCCATGAGGCCGCCAGCACCCAGGCCCTGGACTCCGCGGTAGGCGGCAAGTTCGTACATCGAGCCAGCGATCGCACACAGCAGCGACCCAAGAACGAATAGCCCCAGCGCGGCCACGTAGAGCGGTTTGCGGCCGTACATATCGGAGAGTTTGCCGTAGAGAGGCGTCGAAATTGTTGCGGCGATCATGTATAGCGTGGTCACCCACGCCTGCAATGTGAGGCCGTTGAGATCGTCACCGATGGTGCGGATCGCGGTCGCCACCACCATCTGGTCGAGCGCGGCGAGGAACATCCCAACGACAAGACCCAAGACGATGAGTTTGATCTGGCGGGTGGTTGGCGCAACAAAAGTCGAGGTCATGGGTTCCTTCGTGGAGCAAGGGCCCGCTCGCGATTCGTTTCCGCGGTTTGCGAGGGAGCGGTGAGAGACTTCGAGTGTACGTCGCGTGCAAACTTGCGCGGCACGCTAACATTTGGTTTCGCGTGAAACACGAGGGAGGCCTCGATGGCTGACAGGCCGAGGGAGAAGTCTCAGGGACGCGCGAAGACCTCCGCCGCACCGCGCGCCAAGACTACGACCAAGGCCGCCGCAAAGAAACCCGCCGCTGCGGCGAAGCCCAAACCGGCGCCCAAACGCAAGCCCGCGAAGAAGCGAGCCAAGAAGAGGGCACCCAAGCTCCCGCGCGCATCCGACGCTCCTCACACCGGGACCTTCATGCCAGGCAAGGAAGACCCACTCGACTCTCCACCGCTCGCGGTCGAAGCAGGTGCGGTAGCCCTTGTCCGTATTGCCGAGGCGAGCGAACTGATCGCCGAACCGTCCATGCGCGCCGTCCACCCGTTTCTTGCGATGCCGTCGGTCATGGAGGCGCCGTCGATTCTTGCGTTGTCGGAGGATGACCAGGAGGACCGAATACTCAAGCGCTTCAAACTCGCAACCAATGAGGGAAACGATTTCGCGAGACTTGGGGTCATTCTTGGCGTGGCGATGGCCATCACTTTTGGCGTGAGCCTTGCGTACCCCGATGCGGGCTTATGGGTGTCGCCCGGTTGGGTGTCGCTTGTCGGAGCCCTTGGAGCAGCACTGCTCGGCGTGCGCGGGTACAACGCCTCGGCGACAGGTCTCGCGAGCAATCCAAAGCTGTCGGTCGCCGCGATCAGTATTGGCACAGTCGTGGTCCTCGCCCAGTTGGTCACAGAAATCGTCAGGGCGTTCGGCGCGTAGCTGCTGCGCGACTGGCGTCCGTTTTGGGCGTGTGGGCCCGGGCGTAGGCTGGCGGCATGTCCGCTAGCACTCTCCTCACGCTGGCGGCAGTTGTCCGCGACTTAGCGGTTGCAATCGCCTGCGGAGGCTTGATAGTCATCGCGGTAGTTTTGCCGCGCGGACACGCCAGCGTGCAACGAGCGCTGGCAGTAACGAGATTCGCAGCCGCAACTTGGGCGCTAGCCGCTGTCGCATTCATGCTCACGGCCTACTCGGTGATTGCCTTGCGATCTCCGAGCGAACCCACTTTCGGCTCTGAAGCGTGGGCGTTTCTGACCGGAATTCCGCTTGGTCAGGCCTACTTGCAGATCGCGATCGCCGCGGTTCTCGCTTCGATCGTCGTTGGGCTGATTCGCACACCGACGCACGCGGCATGGTCGCTTGTTTTGATTGCGTGGGCATTCGTGGCTCAGGCGATCACTGGCCACGCCGCTGGCGCCGACGACCACCATCTGGCTACGGCGGCGATGTTCTTGCACCTGGTGGGCGCGGCCGTCTGGCTTGGAGTCATCGCGCTGCTCGTTGCCGTGCGGGGCAAGTTAGGCACCTTGACGGCGGACGTGGTCGCGCGGACCTCACGCGTAGCGGGCTGGGCGGCGATCCTCATTGCCGTCTCCGGCGTTGTGAATGGCGTGGTGCGATTGGAGACGGCTGGCAATCTCATTCAGACCGAATACGGTCGCCTGTTGACCTTCAAAATCGCGCTTTTCGCAGGAGTGGTGGCGCTCGCGGCCTGGTATCGGCGTTCGGTGCTGCCGCGCTTCAGTGCGGCCGAAGTCCAGGCGCGCTTCTGGCGATTCGTACTCGTTGACATTGGAGCCTTGGTGGCGATTGTCGCCGTCGCCGTCGTACTGTCTGACACCGCGCCTCCGGTGGAGCTCGTGCCTGTCTCGGACCCGTCTCCCGCGTGGATGCTCACGGGCTACCAGCTCCCGCCCTCGCCCACGTTCGCGACGTGGTTCTCTCATTGGCGCATTGAGATCGTGACAGCGCTTGCGTGCGCTGTTGCGGTCGTCGTGTATATCCGGTGGGTGCGCCGCTTACGCGCGCGCGGTGACGAATGGCCTTGGATTCGAACCGCATCGTGGCTCGGCGGGATCGTCGTCCTCGCGTGGGTGACCCAGGGCGGACCGGCAATCTACGGCGTTGTGAGTTTCTCATCCCACATGATCCAGCACATGATCCTCGTGGCAGTCGTCCCGATTCCTTTGGTGTTTGGCGCCCCGGTGACGCTCGCCCTGCGCGCGCTTCCCGGCCGCGAGGACGCATCGAGCGGCTCGCGCGAGTGGCTGCGCGCGTTTCTCGAGTCGCGGCTGCTGCGGACGCTCGCCAACCCGGTGGTAGCCGCAGTGAACTTCGCCGGCTCGATGTTCGTCTTCTACTACACGCCGGTCTTCGAGTGGGTCCTGCAGAATCACATCGGGCACATTGCTATGGCCGTTCACTTTGTGGCGGTGGGCTACTTCTTTGTCAACGCGCTGATCGGCGTTGACCCGGGACCTAGGCGCCCCGCGTACCCGATGCGCTTAGTGTTGCTCTTCGCGACCATGGCGTTTCATGCGTTCTTCGGGATCGCGCTAATGAGTTCTACGGCGCTGCTGGTACCGCGCTGGTTTGGGCTCATGGGACGTGATTGGGGTTCCGATGCATTGACGGATCAGCAATTTGGCGGCCAAATTGCCTGGGGGCTGGGCGAAATCCCGGTCTTTTTGGTCGCGATCGCCGTCGTCGCCGCGTGGCGAAGGGACGATGTCAAGGTTGCCATGCGCTCCGATCGCAAGGCCGACCGCGACGACGACGCAGAGTTGCGCTCTTACAACGCGATGCTCGGCCAACTCGAGGACCGAGACGGCCGTTAGACGGCATCCCGGGGACCGGACTTCTCGATGCGTCTATCCACAAATTTCGTCCACACCTGTGTGCAAAACTCCGCGCTATGAGGGGATTCCGGTGGATAGACCGGTGGACAGACCGGTGGACAAAATTTGTGTCGATTTCGGCTTGCGCCCCGAATCAGAGAGGACTAGACCTAGAGGTATCGAGACGACGAATTGCCGCAAAGGATTGACCGGGCGACCGGGATGTCTGGTGAGGACGAGTCTCGGACCATCCGGACAACGGCAGTCCACGTTGAGGCAGAACCCCTCGGGGGGAAGCTGAAAACTGTGGGTGACGGCACAGGGTCTGACGGGCCCGGGTGGTGGACCAAGAGGTCACGTCGCAAGGCGTGAGGCCGCATCGTCAATCGCGGCAGTTGGGTCGTCGGCTTGCCGGCGGAACGAGAACTCGCGGTCATGGCAAGGCCCCTCGGACGCTTACTCCGAGGGGCCTTCGCCGTGCCTGGGACATTTGCGACTGGCGCGAAGTTGCTTTGGTGCGCGGCGTTGCCCCGCAACCGCTAGGTTCGTCACACACATTTGATAAGGACGTAGGGGGAAACATGACAGCACCGGTTGCGGCCAATCCAGAGGCAAAGAATTGGATCGGCATGGCCGCGCTCATTGCGGGCGTGCTAGGAGTCTCGTTGGGCGGCATCATTTTTGGTCACCTGGGCCTGAACGCCCACAAGCGCGGCGAAGCGAACAACCGCGGGCTGTCGCTCGCTGGCGTAATCCTCGGGTATTTTGGCCTCGTAGCCGGCTTCGGATTGCTTTTCGGCGTCATATTTCCTGCGCTCCTTGTGCAAAGTGACAGGGCTGACCAAGCTGCGGCGCGTGCTGATATTGCCACGGCGGGCAAGGAGGTCGCGACTTGGTGGGTCGACGGCGTCGAACCTCCGGAGTTCTTCCATTCGGACGGCCAGTACTCGGTTGGAACTGCTAGCGGTGGCTATGCCACTTGGAACGTAAGCATTGCGAACCCGCAGGTCGACTCCAACATCCGAACCGCAAGCGATTGGTGTGTGACCATCCATTTTGACGGCGGAACCACAGGTGTGGTCTCGTATGGTGCGGCGTCGGGCCTGACCGACACGGTCAACTGCTCGCGATAGGTTGCACGAAAACCACGAAGGCCCCTCGGACGCTTACTCCGAGGGGCCTTCGCTGGGCTCCGCACGCTATCTGAGGAGATGCAACCACGGTACGGCGGCATGCGCACCGCACTTTGGTGCGACACGCACGGACGCCCGCCTTGGGTTTAGAGACCTCGCCACAGGCTGTGGCTGGCCCTCGGAATAGATAGCATCAGAGCGTCGGAAGTCAGGAGAAACATTTGTCGTTGCCGCCACTGGGTCCAGATGGGGACAGTTTTCGGCCGCAAACCGCCAAAGAACGGAAGTTGCCAGGCGCATGCGCGCTACCTGTCGATCCCGACGCGCACGCACCGTTCGCCCCCCAGCGCCTACTCCAACGGGGCCAACTGTCACGCCCACGTTCGCCCCGCCCCCGGAACCCCCGGGCCCCGGCTACTCCGGATCAGGAGTTCCGTCGACGGCCAAAAACTGGATGGTGATCGTTTCGCTTGTCATCTGGCTCATTGGCGGCGGGATCATTGGGATCTTCCTCGGTCATGGCGCGATCAATGCCGCCAACGACGGCGAGGCCACCAACAAAGGACTAGGGATTACGGCGCTTGTGATCAACTATGCTCCCGTCGGGGCGGTCGTCCTCTTGATATTTTCGGTGTGATCCTTGGTGGCTGGACGCTGGGGCAAACCGACCACGGTAACCAGGGCTCGGGGCTTCAACCCATCGCTGAGGGTATTGAAGACGCATCGCCGGAACTGGACGACCTGAACCCGGCCAGCGAAGAAGTTGATACATCGAGAGTGCTTGACTCAAGTCTGGAGTCTTCCGAAGCTTGGTATGGATTGACGGTCGGAGACTGCGTTCTTGACTTCTACCCGCCGAGCATCGACCTCGACGAGATAGTTGTGCTCGATGGGGTCGAGATTGTTCCGTGCACGGGATCGCACTAAGGTGAGGTCTTTGTCGTGACGGCTATCTCAGGTGAGGACGCGCCGAACGACGCGACGTACAATTACCACCTTGAGAGCATCTGTATCGGCGCGCCCTTCGAGGCATATGTGGGCGCGCAATGGCAAGACTCGGCTCTCTACTTCGATGCGCTCTACCTCGCGGACTTTTGGTGGTACGGCGGGAATCACCAGTTCGTGTGCCTGTTGGTCGAGGAGGACGAGGAGTCAAACCGTTCGTTCCGCGACTCAGGGTTCTAGGACCGTAGCCACGGACGTGCCATCACCGGAGCGGGTGACGGGAATCGAACCCGCGCTATCAGCTTGGGAAGCTGAAGTTCTACCATTGAACTACACCCGCGAGTGGCGCACCTTGACGGGCGCCGCTGTATGCCAAAGCATAGTAGGACCATAGGGAGAGGTGGTGATCGCACTGTTTGGTGTCAGCCGTATTCGTCCGCACGACGATTGCTCAGTGCACGGTCCCCTCGGCCCCGACGACGTTCTTGCGATGTCGTTCAAGGCACACAAACTTGGCAAGGGGTACGACCCCGATGAAGTGGATGAGTTCTTGGACACGGTTGCGGCCGCCATGGCGGGATACGTAGCGCCGGTGACGGCGTGGGACGTGAGGCAGCACGAGTTCGTTCACTCCGGTAAGCGGGGTGGGTTCAGCGCCGCGGAGGTAGACGACTTCCTCGAGTGCGTGGCCTGGACGCTAGAAGGCCGGGCAGGCTAGCGGCCTGCCCTCGAAGGAGAGACGATGCCCAATCCACCTCAAGTTAACTTTGAGCCCGGCGAGATTGATCCGCTTAAGGATTCGCCTCCGCCTCCGCCGGAGCAGCTATTTGAGGAATATGTTCCCCCACCTGCGCCGACGGAAGCTGGCCAGTTTGGCGAGCAGGGTCCGCCAATCGGCGCTCCCGTCGCGCAAGTGCAGTCGAGCCAGTTCGGAGCAGCGACACCGCAGGGGCAATTTGGCGCAGCCGATCCCCTAGAAGCGCCACCGGGGCAGTTCGTCGGCAGACCCGGTGTCGCGCCAGGCGGGGTTTCGACGCAAAGTTGGATGCCAAGCGGGAAGCCAACCTCCAACCTCACAGCTGACCGCGCTCTGTACATGGGAGTTTTCGCGGCAATTCTCTTCGGCCTCGCGGTTCTTGGCTTCTTCACCATTGCCACGCTTATCGGCGCGATCATCGCGTCGATTTCGGCGATACTGACTGGCCATGCAGGGCTCCGAGCGGCGAACCGGGGGGCGGCGGGTCGCGGACAGGCGGTCGCTGGTCTGTCGACGGGATACGTCATCCTGGCTGGAAGCATTGGGTTCGCCGTTCTGGTTGCGACGTTCTTGGCTACGCTATTCAGTTTCTTCGACGAGGAGATACTTGAGGTGCCGGCCAATGCGGCGAGCTTTGATTCCGTCTCGGCTGCGCAGGTGAACGCAGGCGACTGCATGGTCGACCCGTTGGTGACGAGACAGGTACTTGGCACCGACAACAACCCATGGCAGTTCCAGGTGGTGTCGTGTTCCGAGGGGCACGGCTCAGAAGTCATCCTTATGGATCGCGCACCTGGCTTGGCGTATCCTGGTGACACGAGCGCCGCGGCGGCACTATTCACGCGATGCGAAGAGCAGTTCCGCGGTTACGTCAACACCGACTACTGGTCGTCAGACCTATGGATGGACTCCTACTTCCCCCCGCAGTCAGCCTGGGCATCCGGTGACACATGGGTCATGTGCATCGTGACTCACGGGTCTGACGAGACGGGCTCAGTGCAAGGTTCGGGTCGCTAGTCGCGCAGCGTCAGCGTGAATTCCGCGGTGGTTGTTGCTCCTGGGTCCACGGTGAAGACGCCGACGTCCGGAACTCCCTTGGCGTGGAGCGTGAAGCCGTCGGCGGCGTTGCTGACAGGCTCGACCGCGAAATACTCCTGGCCCTTGGGCAGGTAGACCACCACGTGACTGAGGAGGTCGTCCGCCTTCATGTCAACGGCAAGCACGCCGGGGTACTCGATGCTCGCAGCGAGGGGGCTCGTGCGGCGAGTGAGGCAGTCGTCAACGTGGGTCGAGCCGAGTTCCCGCATTTCGCGGAAGTCCGCGTGTGCGGGCAGCGGGCCAGCCGCATCGAACGCCATACCGTTCTCTAGTTCGTATCCCTTTTCACAATTGATTTGCAAGTGTGCCTCGCTACCCAAGGCTCCGCCGGCTTGATCGGTGAGCGCGCGCACAAAGTATGGGTGGTGGCCAATTCCGGCAGGGAACGTCGCGTCGTCGACGTTTTCAATCGACATTCGCCACAGGAAAGCGGCTCCGTCGAGGGCATATTCGAACCGTGCGACAAAGTCCCACGGCCAGTTGACGCCGTAGTACCCGCGCGCATCGAACCGAAGAACGACGCGATGGGCCTCTCGTTCGACAACTTCCCAGTCGAATTCCACCGCTGTCCCGTGTATGGAGAAGTCCTCGCCCATGCGCTTACGCAGGGCGTACGCCTCGCCGTCCCACAGGAGTGAGCCGTGTCGGATCCTGCTCGACCATGGCACCAGCGGGAAGGAGGCGGTCTTGCTCGGGAGGTGAAGTTTGTCGTTTGGCGTTGGGCGGAGTACGTCGACCCAGGTATCGTTTGCGCGCGCCTGGCCGAAGGCAACTGCGCCGCCCGTCCCCGGCACCAGCCCAATGCGCCAGTGCTCGTTCTCGATCACAACGATGTCTCTCATGGCCCCATTCTGGCCCAGGGTGCGCTATCTACGCGCAGGCCCGCGTGCGTACGCGCACTTTGGCGGCAGTGCGCTGAGGACTGCGATGCAAGAATCGGTAGATGAGAGTTCTAGGGGCGGTGGTGCTCGCCGCCGCGTCGGCGGTCGCGGCGTGCGCGAGCGGGACGGCGGCTGACTTCTCGCTCGACGCGACGGGCGGGGTGGCGTATCCACGGACACTTCAGGCGGAGCGCCAAGTGGAGCTACAATTCACCGCCGACGCTGACGCCGATGCCGTGATCACATCCGCCACGCTGTCGTCTCCGTACTTCGCGGCAACCGATGCCGCCGAGCAAAACGTTCGCGTCTTCGCCGGCCACATAGCGCGAGTGCGGGTGCCGCTGGGGGATGCTGTGTGCCCGCCGGGTTCGGGAGTTACCGTCGTCGATATAGAGGTTGACGTCGACGGTGTCTTGACCGAGTCGCGAGTCGCGCTCGCGGTCGATGTACTCGCGAAGATCAATGCGACAGAATGTGCGAGGCAGGCCGTGACCGATGTGGCTGAGCCAACGTTCGGGGACGCGCTGACTGCTTCCGCGACGGAGGTTCGGACCACCATCGTGTTCACGCGGGGATCAAGTGCCGCGCCGGTCACGGTTGTCGAGGTGCGGGGAAACATCATTTTCACGTTGGTGCCAGACGCTGGAGCGTTGCCTGTGGAGTTGGAATCTGACGCCCGTTCCCTGGAGATTCCGGTCACGATCGTGGCGTCACGGTGCGACCCGCATGCGTTTGCGGAGAGCAAGAAGACGTTCGTTTTTCCCGCCTGGGTCTCGGTTGATGGGGCCCAACTCGAGTACGTGGAATTCCAGCCCGGAGCAGTCGTGCGGGACGCGCTGCAGGAGCTATTCGATGCGTGCGGGACTCACGGTTAGTCGTCCGGCCAATCCCCACGCGTACTTGCAGTTTCTCCTGCCCACGAGCAAAACCTGGACATCCAATGACCGGTCGTATTCGTGTCTGATTGTCACCGACGGGACTGCGCAATTGGTAGGTCAATGCTCGCGCAGTAGCACCCCGGTAGGCAAACGGCCCGCCCCCCCAAGGGGGACGGGCCGCCAGTGAGTCGGAGTTACACGAGTGCCGGCTCGCGCTCCTCCTCCTCTGATGCCACCTGTGCCGGAGGAGCGGCCGGTTCGATGGGCACTTGCGGCAGCCACTGGAGCCACGAGGGCAAGTACCAGTTGGCCTTGCCAAGCCACGCCATAGCGGCGGGGACCAGCAGCACGCGGATGATGGTCGCGTCGATCAGGACGGCGAAGCCCAGACCGAAGCCCCACTGCGACATCTCGGGGATATCCGCACCAGCGAACCCGCCGAACACCGCGACCATGATGATCGCCGCGCCCGTAATGAGCGGACCCGTCCGTGCTACACCCTCGATGATCGCGCGCTCGTTGTCGCGAGTCTCGTCGTAGCGCTCCTTGATGCGGCTGAGCAGGAAAACGTGGTAGTCCATCGACAGCCCGAACACGAGCGCGAAAATGAACACCGGCATGTAGGGCGAGATGCCCTCGGCCGCGGGGAGGCCGATGGCCTCGCCCCAGCCGTATTGGTACGCCGCCACGAGGGCGCCGAACGCGGCGCCTACTCCCAGCAGGTTCAGCACGATCGCCTTGAGGGGGATCACGATGGACCGGAACATCACCGTCAGCAGGATGAAGCTGGCGCCGAGCACAGCCGCGAACACCTTCCAGCCGTTGCTCGTGAAGAGCTCGATCTCGTCGACGACGGATGGGTGATCGCCGGAGACGTACGCGACCGCATCCGTGCCCGCAAGCGCGGCCGGGATCAGTTCGGCCCGAAGACGCTCGACGGCTTCGTTGGAACGGCTGTCGTCCGATTCGAACAGATCGTGCGTGTCGATGAAGGCGACCGAACCACGAATGTCGACCGTAGTGCCAGCGTATGCCTCGTCTGCCTCGATCGCGGCGGCAAGCGCCTCGACCTCGGCAGTTGCACCGTCGGCGCCAGTGATGGCCACGAAAGTCGCCGAGTCACCGAACCCGAATTCCTCCACCAGGAGCGTGTTCGCCTGGCGAACGACGAAGTCCTGGGGAAGTGAGTCGGGCCCCGAGTTGGCGACCCGCATCGAGGCGATGGGTGCAGCTAGCGTCAGGAGGATTCCGACGCCGATCGCAACCGAGACCGCCGGCTTGGCGATGACCGCCCGCGCGATGCGCGTCCACCCCACCGACTGCTGGCCGGGGTGGGCCGTAGGCACCTTGCCCTTGTTGACGCGGTGGCCCATCAGGCGCAGCACCGCAGGTAGCAGTGTGAGCGCGGAGCAGACAGACACGAGCGCGACCAGAGCGACGCCGATGGCGACGCCGTACGTGGTGTTGGTCGGGATGAGGAACATGCCGCCAATGGAAATGACCACGGTGGCGCCCGAAAGCAGCACCGCGCGGTTGGCGGTGTTACCCGCAATCGTCACGGCGTCCATGACGGTGTGGCCCTTCGCGAGCTCCTCGCGGAACCGCTGGACCGACAGGAGCGAGTAGTCGATGCCGAGCGCAAGCCCGAGCATCGCGGCGAGCGTGAGCGCGCCGTCGTAGAGAACTTCGATGCGACCGAGTAGTGAAATGGCGCCCACCGTGGTCAGGACCGAGACGAGTGCGACACCGAGCGGTAGGGCTGCGGCTGCAAAGGCGCCAAAAACGACCACGAGGATGATGAGGGCTGCAATGAGGCCGAAGGACTCGCCCTTGGCCAACTGCTCGCTCGCGAGCGCATCGAACGCGATCGCGAAAGACTCCTCGCCAGAGAGCAACAGCGTGAAGTCGGGGGCGTCGATGGCGGCGACTGCCGCGACCACGTCCTTGATGACTTCCGCGTCTTGCTCAGTGGTGAGTGGGACGAGAGCCGCGAAGCCGGAATCCGAAACCATGGGAGTGCCGGCTGCAGGCGACTGGACCGTCTGGACTCCCTCCACGGAATTTAGTGCGGCGACCACGTCGGCCACGACTGCGTCAAAGCTCGCCTCGCCAAAGCGCGAGTCGGTGGACGAGATGATGACGGTCTCCCGGAAGTCGTCGCCGGTGGCGACGGGACGGTACTCGGAGTCCAACGCAGAGCCAGCGTCGGCCTCGGTGGTGACGTAGTTCTTCTCTTCGATCGAGACGTACTGCTCGACGCTTCCAGCGAAGTAGAGAGCGACAACGAGCACGGCGGCCCAGGCGCCGAGGGTGACCCAGGGCTTTGTCGCGGAAGTTCGGGCTAGGCGCCCAGTGATTCCTACTTTCATGGTCCTTCTCCTTGTTTTTTGGGTGCGCTCGGCCAGGAGGTGGTCGAACGGATTGTTTTCAAACTCGGTCCCGCGGGGTGCGGGAACCGGCACTACCGGAACGCCGGGCGGCGGCTAGGCGCGAGGCCCAGCGTCCCGGATGCGGGCGCTATGCCCGCGTGAGCGACCTGGTCACTTTGAGGCGACGGCCTTCTTCTTCGCACCATCGAAGGCGGTCTTGCGCACACCGAATATCAGCATGTACGCGATGATCCAGAATTCGCCAATGGTGGCGAAGAACGGGAGGTACTCCGTGAGCGCGGTGGCGTCGGGGAGCAAGTAGGTGGTGAAGCCGGCGGCAATGTAGCCGGCGCCGCCTGCGACGAGGATCCAGCCGAGCGTACGTGGCATGAAGCCCGAGCGCCGGACGAGCACACCCATCGGAATGAGCCACAGCCCGAAGAACAGGTTGCCGACGTCCCACGCGTTGCCGCTGAGCGTGTACATGAGCTGCACGGTCTGGGCCGGTCCGCCC
This sequence comes from Demequinaceae bacterium, assembly GCA_965250005.1. Taxonomy (GTDB): domain Bacteria; phylum Actinomycetota; class Actinomycetes; order Actinomycetales; family Demequinaceae; genus WTKG01. The sequence goes on along the minus strand of OZ252279.1, from coordinate 1,357,001 downwards.
TCAACCGCGACGTCTAGTCCGGTTGCGAGGAACGCCGCTGACGCCATGATGGCGACCGAGTTCATGAATGCGAACGCGAGCAGCGCGGCCGCTGCGAACGAGTCGACCTTCCGGAAGAGCCGGAAGAAGTAGAGGGCTGCCAAAGCCTGGGTTCCGACTATGGTGATTTCGGCGGCGACGCCCAAGCGAGCGAGCCCCTCGCGCTCAACGAGGTTTGCCGCTGTTGCGGCGGCATCGCCATCGACGAACAATTCCGCGCGGACGAACAGGAATCCGATTACTCCGGAAATGGCGAGTCCGAGGTACCAGAGCCCGGCTTTGCGGGCGGTCTTCTTGAGATCTTGCATGTTACTCTCCTTGGTTTTCGGTGAGTGCCGACATCCCTGCCGGCACGGGGTTTACGGTTTCACTGGATTGGGTGAGGCGAATCGGGGATGTCCCTGGGTCCGCACCCTGGTGTTTCTCAGTTAGATGGTGACGACCACCTTGCCCCTGACGTGGCCGGTCTCGAGGTGCCACATCGCCTCGACGATGCACTCGAGCGGGTACGCTTGCTCCACTTTTGCGCGCACCTTGCCCGCGGCGATGAGACCCGCAACGTAGACGAGGTCCTCGCCGGAAGTCCCGGCCATGACGGTGACGACGCGCTGGCGACGGATGAGGCCTGCGATCACTGCTCGCAGCATCGGCGCACCGGGGCCCAGCAGCTTGCCACCACCACCGCCCGCGAACGCGTACGTGCCGCGCGGCTTGACCGCCCGGATCGAGCGGCGGAACGGTTGCGTCGCCTGCGTGTCGACCAGCAAGTCGAATCGAAGCGGGCTCTCCGTGTAGTCGCTCTTCGCGTAGTCGATGATCTCGTCGGCGCCAAGCCTCGTGACCAGGTCGGCGTTGCGGCCCGAGCACACGCCAACGACGCGGGACGCGCCCATGGCTTTGGCCAGCTGGACCGCGAAGATCCCGATCCCGCCGGATGCTCCGTTAATGAGGACGGATCGGCCTTTCACGCCGCCGTGCGCCTTGCGCAGGGAGGCGAGCGCGGTAAACGCGCCCATCGGGACGGCCGCTGCCTGCTCGAACGAGAGGATTGCGGGCATGTGGGCGACGTTCTGTGCTGGCGCAACGACGTACTCGGCGAAGGCCCCGAGGGCCACCTCGCCGAACACCCGGTCCCCCGGTTTGAAGCCCGTGATGTTTGCGCCAACGGACTCAACCTCGCCAGCGAAGTCGGCGCCCAGTTGGGTCTGCTGCTTGGGCTTGCGGAATCCAGTGGACATGCGCACTAAGTAGGGGTCGCCGCGGTAGAAGTGCCAGTCGTAGGGGTTAGCGCCAGCTGCGCGCACGCGCACGCGGATGTCGTCCGGGCCGAAGTGCGGTACCGGGACGTTGCTCACCCTGAGGACGTCGGCGGGCGCGCCGTAGCGGTCCCACGTGACGGCCTGCATCGTCTTGCGCGGACTGCCCGTTTCTGCACGGCTGTCGGTGGTGTTGATCGTGCTGGTCATGATGACTCCTTGGTGAACGCGTTTTTGGGTGTAGTCGGTAGAACCCGGGTGTCCGGGCGAATTCGGTGAGTGGGGCTGTGGGCGGCTAGGGTGCGCCGCGAGGTGCGGAAGTGATGATTAGTCGTCCCCCTCGTCGGGGTACTGGAAGACGTCATCGAGGGGTAGCCTGAACGCCTTCGCAATCTGGAAGGCCATCTCGAGGGACGGGGAGTACCGTCCCTGCTCGATCGCGATCACGGTTTGCCGCGTGACGCCGACGCGCTCGGCCAGATCGGCCTGCGTCATTTCGTCAGCCGCGAACCGCAGGGCGCGGATCGAGTTGGTGACCTTGGTGGACTTGGACACGTTTAGAATCCCCTCCGGTACGCGCGGAGCTTGGCGAGACCGCCATGGACGCCGGCGAGCATTCCGGAGAGGAACATCGCGTTGGCGATCCAGAAGTGGTCGACTCGGTTCATCGCGAGGATGATGACGGCAACTGTGCCGAGCCCCGTAAAGAACTGGCCTTTGCGGTTGCCAATCCGTTCGATCTCTTTGTCGCGCTCGTCGCCGTCCTCGAGCTCGGGCTCGCCACCCTGGGCCTTCGCAGCAATTGCTGATCCGATCGCCGATGCGATGGTGCCGATGATGATGCCGCCGATAACGACGGCCATCGACCAAATCATGGGAACGATCCAGCTCACGTCGCTAACCGGCATATCTGCGGCGCGAGTAAGGACGATCGTGAAGTAGACGAGGGTGACGACGGGCATCACGATGAGTTGAACCCACACGCTGCGTTCTGAAATGGTCATGACGGGACCCCTTCACGGTAGGCGGCAACCTTCGCGGCAGTGCCGACGAACATGCCAAAGAACGATCCAAAGAACAGGTTGTGCGCTACCCAGAACGTGTCGACATCGAGGGCCAGCAGGATCAGCGTCACAAAGATCGTGAAGCTCACTAGCCCTGATGTCATGGCCTCTCCGTAGCGCTCGATCTCGCGGTCTCGCACGTCACCGGTTGGCCCGGAGTGGCGGCGCTTGGCGATCCCGTAGGCGATGCCGTAGATGCCGCCGGCACCGAGCAGGGTAGCGAGCATGGGAATCTTCCAGTTCACGGCGGTGAATGAGACGTCGTCGACTGCCGCGACGATGACAATCGCAATGATGTAGCCGACGATTGCGACGATCGACAGACCCAGGCCGATCCACTGCTGGCGTTCCTCAAACGAGACGTCTTCGAGGTTCATTTCTCGCTTGCCCATGGTTAGGCACCCTTCCGGTAGATGACGGACCGCGCGACTACGCCAATGATGGCGGTGAGCACGTACGCAGCGTAGATGGAGTTGGCGATCCAGAAGGTCTCAGCGTCGAGCATCGCGAGCGTGAAGGGACCAAGCACGAGGATCGCGAATCCGATTCCGGAGATCTGGTCTGCAAAGCGGCCGACGTTGCGGTCGCGTTCGTCTGTCTTGTCAGGCTCTTGAAGGTTTGACCCGCGGGCGAACATGCCGAAGAAGATGTTCACGATTATTCCGGCGCCGATGGCCCACAACAGCGTGCGGACGTAACTGATGTCCGCGACGTTCGAGGCGTCCGCGATCTGGCGTCCGAGCCAAACGAAATAGACTGTGCCAACGACGAGCGCGGCAAGGCCGTATGCCCATTGGTTCTTCTCTTCGAAACTCACGATTTCTCCTATGTCAAACAAACTTGATGTGATGTCAAATATTGCTTACATGACTGAATGTATGGCAACTATGACACTGTGTCAAGTTTTGTTGACATGAGACACGCGTGCGTCTCGGGACATGGAAGAATGATTCCAGCCCCCGACGCTAGGAATCACGTGCCCAAGACTCGCCTGCCCTACATCGCCTTCATGGCCGCAGCTGTGCTCGCGCTTGCCGCCTGCTCGAGCGACCCGGTGCCGAGCGACCCGGACGGTAGCAGCGCAAACGATGCGGCTACAGTCGCGGCCGTCATATGGACTGACGGCGTCGACGGAGTGCCGACGCTAACATTTGACCAACCGTTCGTTGTGTCCGGTGCATCGGCGCGTCTCGTGGCGGATGGCGACGGTGAGACCCTCACCGACGGCCAAATCGTCTCGCTGGATTACGTGATGTTCCAAGGCGAAGACGGCAGCGTTGCGTTCTCGACCTACGACACTGTGCCCGAGGCGGTTCAGCTTGATAGTCAACTGTTGTTCCCGGAGCTCTATGACATCCTTGTTCGCGCTCGGGTGGGCGCGCAAATCATTTACGGAACGCCCGATAACGCGGCCGAACCTGTGCGCGGCGTTGCACGATCCATCGTGATGGCGGTCACGGTGGTGGGCGTAAGCACCGTGCTCGACCGTGCTGAGGGCGAGGCCGTTGAGCCCCCCGCTGGACTCCCCCCTGTCACCCTCGCTGAGAACGGTGCCCCGAGTATCGTTCTTCCAGTTACGGAGAAGCCCGCTGGGTTGGTTGTTCAACCATTGATCATTGGCGAAGGTGCTGTTGTCGCTGAAGGCGTGGCTCTTTCAGTGCATTACTCAGGCTGGTTGTGGGACGGAACGCTTTTTGACTCTTCTTGGGACCGGGGCGAACCCGCGACCTTCGGGTTCGCACGCGGATCGCTCATCGACGGTTGGGTCGACGGACTGTCGGGTCAGACTGTTGGCAGCCAGGTGCTGTTGATCATCCCGCCCGAACTGGGTTATGGCGACGCCGACCAGGGCACCATTCCGCCTGGTTCGACCCTCGTATTCGTGGTGGATATTCTCGCCGCTCAGTAGCACCACCCGCCCACGGTTCCCGTCGACGCTACGCCGACCTAGCCGCGCTCTAAGTAGCGGGCGGGCGCAACAGCGCTGCGAAAGCGAGCGCCGCAGGGGACGGGTCGAGTGCAAGCGCAACGAATACCTCCCGGTACGTGCGGGGTTCGGTTGGCGAGATCACAATCCCGGCGATGTCGGGGCTCGCGTCGAGCGCCATGCGTGGCAGTAGCGCCACCCCTAGTTTCTCTGCGACCAGCCGTTGCACGGTGACGTAGTCCTCGGTGACGAAGGCGATCTCGGGCGTAAAATCGGCATCTTCTGCATGCGCAGTGAGGTGCGTCTGGCACCGAATACATCCGGAAATCCAGGTGTCGTCGGCGAGCGCCCGCAGGCTGATAGCGTCGCGCGTCGCGCGAGGATGCGAATCCGGAAGGACGGCGAAGTACTCGTCGCTGACCAGAAGTTGAGTCGGCACGTCGGCGGGTGGAGGTGTCGCGGTGTCTGAGAACCCGACCACAAGATCCGCCTGGCCGCGGTGAAGTCGATCGAGCGCGTCGTCCGTCTCCGTCTCGACGAGGCCGATATCGACTCCGGGGTACGTGCGGCTAAACAAGGCGAGCGGGCGTGGGAGTGCCGTCGCACAGAATGACGTGAAGGCGGCAATCCTCAACTGCCCGGTCTCAAGCTCGGCATGCTCGTATAGCGTGCGTTCGGCGCTGTCTAGGCTCGCAGCGATTTCGTCGGCGTGGCGAACGAGCGCCTCGCCGGCCGCGGTGACCTTGGTGATTCGACCGGCGCGCACGGTGAGAGGGACGCCTGCCCCGCGCTCGAGTGCTTTGAGGTGGTGGGCCACCGTCGGCTCGCTGAGGTTGAGTGCACGGGCGGCGGCGGCTTTCGAGCCCCGGCGCGCGACCTCACGCAGGATGAGGAGCCGGTCGACGTCGATCACAAGACCATGATGACATCTAAGTCATGGTACGCAAAGAGAGATATTGTGCGGGTTCGTGGCACGAGGGACGATGATCGTGTGATGAACCTCGATGTCGCTGCGGATTACCCCAAGATTCTCGGCTATCTCAACACAGCAACCTTTGGGATTCCACCTACCGCGGCGACGGAGGCTCTCGTCACGTCCGCGCGAGCGTGGGGCGACGCGACATTCGATCCGCTGGCGACGGACGGGTCGGTGGCCCGGGTTCGTGCGGCGTATGCGCGTATCGTCGGGTCTCACGCGCGAGACGTCACGCTCGGGGGTTCCGTCTCTCAGGTGGTTGGCATGGTAGCCGCCTCGCTGCCGGATGGCGCGCACGTGCTCGCGGCCCGCGGTGACTTCACTTCGGTGCTTGGTCCGTTTCTCGCGGATCCGCGGCTCACGGTGACCCTGGTGGACCTAGAGCGGCTGATTGACGACATCACTCCCAGCGTAGATTTGGTTGCGGTTAGCTCAGCACAGTCGGCAGATGGGCGCATCATCGACGTTGATGCGTTGGCACATGCCGCGAACCGTGCGGGAGCGAAGACGCTGATCGACGTGAGTCAATCGGCGGGATGGCTTCCGATCGACTCGACTAGATTCGACGTCGTCGTGGCCGGCGGCTACAAGTGGCTCAGTACTCCGCGCGGAGTCGCGCTCGCGGCTGTGCGGCCCGACAACCGCTGGATCCGTCCCGTTCTTGCAAGTTGGTATGGATCGGACTCGCCCTGGGATTCGCTATACGGCCCGCGTTTGCGGCTCAGCGAGGACGCGCGTCGCCTCGACACGTCGCCGCCGTGGCAGATCATGGAGGCCGCCGCCGTGTCCCTCGAGACACTCGCCAGGCACAGCATCGAGGATGTCAATGCGCACAGCGTCGGTCTCGCAAATGACCTTCGGGTTGGACTCGGTCTAGCCGAGTCCAACTCTGCAATCGTTTCTGTTGCCAACGTCGACACGGGAGCGCTCGAAGCCGCAGGGATAAAGGCCGCGACTCGTGATGGCCGCGCGCGACTCGGCTTTTATCTGTACAACGACATGGACGACGTTGAGCTCGCGCTCCGGGCGCTCTCGGGTGCGAGAGTGCACGTCGCGTAGGAGTTTGTACTCCTCGCTAGCGCATGGCGCGCCTCGAGGGCGGACGGCGCCGTGGCGCCGCAACCAGCGAGTCGGTCAGTTCGGGAGCACGACCAGCTTGCCCGCCACGTGGCTGCCTTCGAGCTTGATGCAAGCCTTCGCGCCATCGGCCAGTGGGTAGCTCTTGTCTATGACAGGAGTGAGCGAGCCGTCGGCGAGCCAGCCAGCCAGGATCGCGAGGTCGTCCGCCTTCGTCCTCGCGAGCATCCCGCGTGCGTCAACGCCCTTGAGTCGTGACGACACGGCCCTGGTGATCATGCCGCCGATGGGGCCCGGCCCGTCATCTCCACCGACTGCGCCGACTGTCACGAGCTGACCGCCGTCGACGAGAAGGTCCCGGTAGATGTTCATCGGCTGTGTGGAGACGGTGTCCAGAATAAGGTCGTAGGTCTCTCCCGAAGCGGTAATGTCGTCTCTCGCGTAGTCGAACACACGCGTGGCTCCCTGCTCTGTGACCATCGCCTTGTTCTTGGACGAGCAGACCGCATGCACCGCCGACGCACTGAGCAGTCCGGCGATCTGTACGGCCAGGTGGCCGACGCCCCCAGAGGCGCCCCATATGAGGACGCGCTCGCCGCTCCTGAGTCCGCCCGTGTCGCGGAGAGCCTGGAGACTGGTGAGCCCCGCCATGGGAGTTGCGGCTGCCCGTTCGAAGGAAACGCCCGTGGCGATCGTTACCGCGCAACTGGCTGTGGCGGTCGCGAACTCGGCGAAGCCACCGTGGCCGGCGGACGCCATGATGCGGTCGCTCTTCTCAAAAGCAGTGACGTCGGCACCGACTGCCACGACTGTCCCGGCGAAGTCGGCCGCCACGATACGCGGTTGCTTCACGCGCAGTCCGGTGGCGAGCCGCATGATCTTTGGGCTACCTCGGTACATGTGCCAGTCGTATGCGTTGAGAGAACTCGCTTCCACACGGACAAGGATCTCGTCAGACTTCGGTACGGGCGCCGCGATCTCGGAGAGGGCGAGCCCGTCCGGAGCGGTGTAGCGGTCATAGGTGAGCGCCTTCATGGGTAGCCTCCTGGCTTACGGTGTAAGTAACGATCATCAGGATAGACTTACGATGTAAGCACGTCAAGCGAGGGAGGAAAATGTGGTGCGAGCAGGGCTCACGAGAACGGCGGTGATTGACGCGGCGGCGGCTCTTGTCGCGGGCGAGGGGCTCAACGCACTTACCATGCGGAGGCTTGCCGCTGATCTCGACGTCGAGGCAATGTCGCTCTACAACCACGTTGACAACAAGGCCGACCTTCACACCGGCCTCGTGGACCACCTGTGGGATTTGGTCGACCACGCAGACGACGAGCCTGACTGGCGGGTTGGCCTCGAGCGCTTGGCTGTTTCCGCCCACGACGTCCTGGTGGCAAACTCGTGGTTCTTCGACCTGCCCGTCACCATGGGTGGGCTCCCGCGCATCCGGGTGATTAATGCGCAGTTGGGCCACATGCGCCGGGCAGGAATCAGCGCGGACGTCGCCTTCCACGCCCACCACATCATTGACGGGCACATTTACGGTCACGCTTGGCAGGTAAACGAGTTTCGCGACAACAGCGAATTGGCCGCCCACGCGGAGCAGATGCTTCGAGAGGTCGATTCAAACGAAATGCCGTGGCTCATGGAGCACGTTGCCCAGCACATGGGAGTCATCCAACCTGGAGGCGACGGGTTCCTGATTGGGCTGCGCTACATCCTCGATGGAATCTCGACGGCCAACGAGGCGACTCAGGGGCGAGAGATCGTCGGGACGACCTGAATCTGCTGATTTGGTCGAGTCTTCCGAGTTTGCTCGCTTCCACGGTTCCTCCAGCGGGGCCTGGGAGCGGGCGGCACACAAACGCTGGCGAGCTAGTCCAGGCGGATTTGGCGCGGGCCTAGTCGCTCGGTGCCGCGAACACGATCGCGGTCCACTCGGGGCGCGGCGTGGTTGGGTGCGCGTAAGAGTGGACACGAAGAGCTCCCGCTGAAGTGACGCTCGCGAGCAGCATCCAGTCCGACTCTGGTTCGCCCAGCGCGGCGGCGTCGGCTTCCCAGCCGTCGGCAGTCACCTCCATGCCGCGCACCTCCCACCCGGCGTCGAGTCGCTCCTGGAGCTCGAAGAAGTCGAGAGTGCGGTCGAATGCGTAGTGTCCTCGGCGCTCGATCGGCAGGCTCTGGTTCTCCGGCTGCATGGCGAGTTGAAGGCTGCGATTGGACCCGAACGCAGCGGTCTGAGATCGGGCCGCGATCGCGTTGTAGTAGTCATTGTCGGTAGCCGCGAGGGCGTGGCTGAGATGGCTAGTGTCGAAATCGTGCTCGCCGTGCTCAGAGAGAATTTCTCCCGCCCACACGTCTACACCAGCGCGACGCAGGGGCTCGGAGCGGCGGTACGAGCCATCCGCGACCAGCACGGGCACGTCGGCTTTCGCCAGCGCCTTGGCGAGCTGGAGCGCGAACGTTGACGATCCGATAATGAGCAATCCGTTGCGGGCACCCGCGGCGAGGCCGAGGCGGCGAGCGAGCGGACCAAGGGTGAACCCGTGCAGTAAGACGGTCACCGCGATCACGGAGAACACGATGGGCAACAGCGCCGCGGCGTCTTCGTGGCCCGCGAGTACAAGAGCTGGACCGAACACGCCCGCGGTGGCGGCCGCCACAATCCCGCGTGGCGCGATCCAGCCGAGCAGTAGGCGGTCGCGCCAGCCGACTCCCGCGCCAATCGTGGCGAGCCATACGGTTGCGGGGCGGAGCACGAACAGCACCACCGCAACGAAGGCGGCGGCCCGCCAGTCGAGGGCGCGGACGTCGTCGAGCGTCAGCTGCGTAGGGATCACGATGAATAGGATGGCGAGCAAGACGACCGTGAGGCTCGACTTGAAGTGAAGGATCCGCGCGCGCTCGACCAACTTGCTGTTCCCGACGACCACTCCCATGACGGTCACCGCGAGCAGCCCGGCCTCGTGTTGGACTTGGTTCGAACCCCAGAAGACGGAAAGCACAATGACCATTAGCAGCGGCGCCTTGAGGTGCGCGCTGACCCAGCCGCGGCGGAACACCTGAGCGACGACGAAGCCGATGCCTCCGCCGAGCACCACCGCAGCGATGATCGCCTTCCCTAGACCTAGCGCTGCGTCAGGCAGGCCACCGCCGGCGAGCGTGAAGTACTGGAAGGTCAGGACTGCAAGCAAGACGCCGATCGGGTCGTTGACGATTCCCTCCCACTTGAGGAGCGAGCCCGTTGTCTTGGCGAGGCGTTCTTGGCGCAGCAGCGGCAATATGACCGTGGGCCCGGTGACGACAAGGATGGCGCCGAGCACCCAAGCTGTGGGCCAGTCAAGCCCGCCCACGTGGTGCGCAGCAACCGTGCCGAGCCCCCATGCGAGCGGCGCGCCCACCACGGTGAGCCGCCGGACGCCAGAGCCAACGCGTCGGAACTCAGCTAGCCGAAGGTCCAGGGCGCCCTCGAACAGGATGATCGCGACGCCCAAGCCGATGAGCTCGGTCAGTTCGGCCTGCTCGGTGTGGATTTGAACGACGCCCGTAACCGGGCCAAGGACGATGCCAGCCCCGATCATGAGGAGTATCCCGGGCAGGCGCAGGCGGCTCGCGATCCACTGGGCGACGAGGCCGGCGACCACGATGATGACCAAGGTGGTCGCAGCATGCATGGTGTGAGCCTAGCCGCGCGTTGCCCGGTGGCTAAAGTAGGGGCATGACTCCTACCGCTGAGCGCGCCTCGGGAACCCCCGTTGAAGTTCCTGCCACCATTCCCTCCGTCACGCTCGCGCCCAACGGCGAACCATCCGTCGCGTACGCCGGGCAGGCTAAGCCCGCCGAGCTCATCGTGCAGCCGCTCATCGCGGGTGCGGGAGCTCCCGTCGCGGAAGGCAACTCCATCACCGTGCATTACTCCGGTTGGCTCTGGGATGGCGCATCGTTCGACTCCTCATGGGGCCGCGGAGAATCCATCTCGTTCGTGATCGCGCGCGGCTCGCTCATCGATGGGTGGGTCGACGGACTCGTAGGCCAGCCCGTGGGTTCGCAGGTACTGCTCGTGGTGCCGCCCGAGAAGGGCTATGGCAACAAGAACATGGGTCCGATCCCGCCGGGGTCGACACTTGTGTTCGTCGTGGACATCCTCGCTGCGAACTAGGCGGGGGGCGAGGCGGCCGCACCGGTGTCGATCTACGGCACCCAGCGGTTGAGCGTCACAGTGGACTCACTGATCGTGTAGTTCACCTCGAATTCGTCTGCGACTCCGGTGTACGAGAGCGTGACAGAGCCAGCCTGGATGGTAAGCCGCGCCTGCTCGTCGCGATCACCGCCAAGTTCAAGGGTGATGCTCGCGGGGTTGTCGTCGTCGCACGCCACGGCCGTGGCGGTCAGCGTCCCTTTCTCAGGGACTTGATCTCCGACATTCGGCACGATTGTCCAGGCGCTTGCGTCCGCGGGGCTCACGGCAGAAACCGTCACAGTCTGGAATGGGAGGTTATTGACGACGACAAGCTGGCATTCGTTCGGCGCGGTTGCGATGTACACACCCGGGGTCTTGCGCGTAGTGGTGACAGGGTCGACGAATAGGTTGACGGACCCCCAGTCGCCGGCACTCGCGGCTACAAGAGCATCGTTGTGGACGTTCAGCGAGTCGGTCATATCGAGGTTCGCGAGTGCCGCGGTCGCAAATGTAAGGGTGCCGGAGTTCTGGTCAAAACTGGGCTCGGTGAGCGCGAGCGCGACGGCCTCGCCCGATGCCTCCAGTAGGACAACGGAATTGAGCGACTGATCGGCGAAGAGGTCCGGGACCTCGGCTGGGCTGCCGGTCCAGGCCTCGCGCTCGGGGGAGAGCGTGAGGAAGACGACACCGTGGTCAATCCCGGTGAGAGTCAGCGTGCCGGTGGCCGCATCGCCCGAGTAGACGGCTGTGTCTGCTGAGACGGACAGGAATACGTCAACGGTGTCGCCATCCGAGTCAGTGCAGCCGGTGAGCGCGACAATTGCCAGCCCGAGCACCGCTAGGTGGCGTGTGATGGACGTCATGGGCACATCCTACGCACGCGCTTGTGCGCCTAGTGCTTGGGCTTTTTCGGTTTGGGCGCGGGGAGGGCTTCGGCGGTCGCCTGAACCAGAGCACGTAGCGCTGCCGAGTCTTCGAGGGTGTCCGCGGCCACAACCTTGTAGTCCTTCGCGCCCTCGTACGGCGGCCCGTCGGGCAAGGCTTGGGAGGCGGGCGTCGGCTTCAGGAAGACGGTGTCGTTGCAGATGAGGGCGACGATTTTCTCGTCGCAATACAGTCCGTACTCGCCGAACATAGCGCGGGCGCGAACGGGAAGTGGTTCCAGTTGCTCGAGGATATAGGCGACGAAATCCTTGGATGTGGTCATGACGCCAGGTTACGCGCGTCGTCTGACACTCGACGGCGCCTCGCGGCTAGCCGCTGGTCGGGGCAAGCAAGGTGCGGATGCGGCGTGCGGCACTGTCCGTCACCTCGGGCAGGCGGGACTCGAGCACATCGCGAAACTCGGGCATACGGTCGCCGACGTACGGGGCGATGCGCTCGCCTCGCAGTGCCACGTGCGTTGGTCCGCAGTCGCGCACGTGCTTGATTGCATAGTCGAGTGCCGCCGGATCGCCGGTGGCCGCGAGCGCCCCGATGCCGTGATCTTGCGTAATGACTGATCCTGTGTTGACTGCGGCGATGAGTGCACCGACATGCGGTGCGACGGCGTCTGGGTATTTGAGCGCCACTGCGCGCATGACCGTAGTGACACCCCACACCATGCGGTTGTCGCTGCTGGCGAGGTGCCGAGCGATCGCTGCGGCGTGCGGCGCCACCTGCGCAGAGTCGCGCAGGGCGAGCTCCTCCAGCGCTTTGGAAGCGTCGCCTGCGAGCGTCCCCTCCTCCGCGTCTAGCGTTGCCACGAGTTCCGCGACGGCGCTCGGATCGGGCTCGGCGGCAAGGCGCTCGCCCACGCGGATATTCGCTTCTTGGTCGCGGCGTCCCAGGGAGTAGGACAGGGCGTCTGTGATTCCCATGTCTCGAGACTACGATGTGCGGCCACGAGCGTGAGGGCGCGGCACCTCCATTCGGACGCTCGTTGCCCTGGGGCACCGAGATGCGTTTCGGCCCGAACTACTCGGGGCTGCCGCGCGCAATGACGCCGCCGTTTGTCAAGGAGCGGCTGATCACCCTGCGAGCCGCTGGCGTGGCGTGAGCACGACGACCTAATCTGGCGGCATGGCCGTCAATCAGAGCCGCAGGGCGCGCGCGGCGCGCAGGCGCTCCAAGCGCGTTGCCGCAGCGGACAACAACCTCACGGCAGAGCAGTGGGCTGCCATTCAGGACGCCTGGGGAGGGTGCGCGTACTGTGGCGCCACTGGCGTCGCGCTTCAGAAGGACACTGTCCTCCCCATTTCACGCGGCGGCCGCTACACGCTCGAGAACGTCGTTCCCGCGTGCCGCTCGTGCAACGCGTCCAAGTCCAACGACGAGGTCACCAGCTGGATGCGCCGCAAGCGCTTGGATGAGCGCGCGTTCCTGACGCGGTACGTTCGGATCGGATCGGATCGGATCGGATCGGGGCGAGGCTCCGGGAGCCGTCGGTCTAGAGGCCTGCCGCGAGGCGCAAGTAGGCTGTGCTCCGCAGGGTTAGCCTGATCATGTGAAGTTCGTGGCGACAGACATCGACGGCACGATCCTTCCCCATGGCGGCGAGATCTCGAAACGCACGGTCCGCACCTTCAGCGCACTAGGTGACGCGGGTGTTCCCTTCGTCCTCGTCACTGCCCGGCCGCCCCGATGGATGCGGCGCGTGGCCGATGCGATGGGCACCGGCGGGAGAGCCATCATCGCGAACGGGGCGGCAGTCATGGACCTGTCAACGTCCGCGATTGAGAATCAGACCACGATCACCGCCGAGCACATGCTCGAGGTCGCGGCAGTGCTGCGCAGCGAACTCCCGGGCGTAAAGCTCGCCGTCGAATCGGCCGAGGGCATGTCTATTGAGCGCGAAGGCACTCCGCATTCGATGGACTTTCCGCCCCACGAGGTTGGGCTCTTCGAGGACCTTGCCGCCGTGCAGGCCGGCGCCGTATTCAAGGTGTTGGCGCACGCCAAGGGTAACGGCGGCGCGGATGCGATGATCGCCCGCATCGCTCCCCTCCTCAACGGCATAGCGGACACATCGCACAGCGGAGTAGACGACTCACTGCTCGAGCTATCTCCGCACGGCGTGACCAAGGCGTCGGCTCTCGAGCGTTATGCGGGCGCGCTGGGCTTCGCGGCGATGGACGTCCTCGCGTTCGGGGACGCCCCGAATGATATCCCGATGCTTTCATGGGCGGGCACGTCGTACGCCGTTGGCAACGGGCACCCGGACGCGAAAGCCGCAGCCAACCACGTCGCCGAGCGCTCCGAGGACGACGGAGTGGCGCGTGTCCTCGAGGAGCTGTTCGACCTCTAGTCGCCGCGCCCAACGGGGCCGAGTGGACTGCCGCAATAGAAGCCGGCGACGACGACGCGCTCGCGACTCTCATCGCCGACTCCGGCCCGCAGGCCGTGATCGACGGACGCACCGCACTACAGATCGCCTCGGAAGCGGCGAGCCCTGGCGCCGTGACGGCGCTCGTGGAGGCGGGCGCCCAGCTCGACGCTGCCGATGACGACGGCTGGACCCCACTCCATTTGGCCGCAAAGGCGGACTGTGCCGCGTGCGTCGACACTCTTCTCGCCGCAGGCGCCAATCCGCTCCTGCGAGACAACGCGTTTCCGTCGCGCGCACCGATCCATGTCGCGGCGAGTTTCGGCGCGACCGAGGTCATGGCCTCGCTACTCGCGGCTGGTGTGGAGATCGATATCAAGGACGGTGCGGGCGGTCACGCGCTGCTGTGGGCAGCGTTCCGCGGCCAGACCGAAACCGCGCTGTACCTTGTCGAGCAAGGCTCCGACCCCACCATCGTCGATGGTTCAACTCACTACGCGAGCTCGCGCGCGGCAGGCGAAGGGTACGACGAACTCGCCGCGCTGCTCGCCGCCGCAATTGAGGACTGGGAGGCATCCCACTAGCGCGCCGCGCCGCTCCACAGTCCTGCCGCGATAACGTAGGTCATGCCCGTATCGAATCCTGCCCAACGCGACAGAATCCTGCGCGAAGCGCTTGTGATACTCGCGCGGGACGGCGAGCGCGGGCTGACGGTGAGGACCGTTGCCGCCGCGTCTGGCTGCTCCACCACGGGCCTTTACACGTACTTCAACGGTAGGCCCGGATTGCTTGACGCGATACTGGTCGATGGATTCGATCGGCTCGATGCCGCGGTTGTTGCCGCGTCCGAGGGGATGCCGCCCAGCGCGGCCGCGATCGCTGTGCGGTGCGCCGCCTACACCCAGTTCGCCGTGTCGCGACCGGTCCAGTACGAGCTGATGTTCGCGGCTCCAGTCCCCGACTTCGAGAGATCCGCGCACGTGAGTAGCTGCGCCGCCGCGTCGTTCGTCTTGTTCCGGGACGCCGTTGCCGCTGCGATCGACGCAGGCGACATTGACCGTCGTGGCGTAGGGGCTGCGCTTCTCGCGGGCAGCCTATGGGCGACGATGCACGGCCACGCCATTTTGGGCAACCTGTGGCCGCCTGAACTCCACAGTGAGATGCCATGGGAGCATGACGTCGGCGCGGTGATCGGATGGCTTCTGGGCGGAACCAGCGAACCGCCACCGGCGCCTGCCTAGGCTGAGTACGTGGCATCGTCGGGATTCAAGTTTGCTCACACGGCACGTGGAGCTCCGAACGTTGTTGACCAATGTCAGCTCCAGCTAATAGGCCTCACAGTGACTCAGGAACTAACGCTTGTCACGGAAGTCCTTCAAGTTTCCTGTGGCCCTCGCAATCCTCAGCGGTCGCTTGGATTAGAACTGCGGAGTTGACGACAGGAAGGGTGGCCGCGTCGTTCTGGCTTGGGACGCGCGTCGGCGCGCGTAAACGCTATTTCTTTGGCGGCGCGTTCTTGGTGGTGGCTGGCTTCTTAGCGGCTTTCGGCTTTGGGGCAGTTGTCGCGATGGGGACGGCCCTCAGGAAAGGGTTAGATTCCTCTAGCCCCGATTCCGGCGCTGAGGCAACGGCGGCGTTGGCCGTTGGGGCGGGCGCATCCGCGACTGCGCGCGCCTTGCCTCGCTGATCCAACAGCACGAGTAGCGCCGCTCCGACGGCAAGAACGAGCAATCCAAGTACGGCCCAAATCCACGTCGGAATTGAAGCCTTTGGAGCGGCGCTTGCGACGACGATGATGTCTTTGCCAGCGAAGACGTCCTTTGCGGTGAAGGTGACTGAATTACCGTCGACCGTGCCCGCACTGGTCTCGATCACAGGCCCCGGGAATGTCCAGGTGACGTTGACGTCGAATAAGAGTTCGAGTTGCCTCGGGGCGATGTCTTCGAACCCGGGTTCCTTAGACAAGTCCGCGCCGGAGATCTTCAGGCGGAAGACGTCGCCGTCGCGCTCAAGCGTGGCCGGGGCGGTTCCATTTGCCTCCATCAGCGCACGGTACTCGTCACTTTCCATGATCTCGAGCGGGACATGTTCTGTGGTTACCCGAAGACCAAATTCGCTTGGCGTGCTGATCTGCTCCACCAACACATCGTGGACGCCAATCGCGGCGAGATCGTCGATCACTGAGTCAATCTCCGAGAACTCGGGGCTGTCGAAGAAGCTGTTGTCTCCCTCTGCGATCCCCATCAGTTCGCGGTCGAAGGCCGTCTCCATTGTCTCAGAGATGGTGTTGTCGGAGTACACCTCAACATCCGTGGACATACGGACGCAGCCTGAAAGTGCGACGGTGAGGACGGCAGCGGTCACGACTAGACGGAGCGTTTCTTCATGCGCCCATAGTGGCACAGCATGGGGTCTTTCGCCGTGCGAGCCCGAGCCCAGGGGAGAGAGGCCCGCCTACCAGTCGTGGGCAAGGACTTGGCGGCTCAGCACAAGGGTTGCTGCGCCGAACGCGAGGAGCAGCGCCGCGAGCTTCGCGGTCAAAATGACGTCAACGCCGGTCGCCGCGAGCACGATGCTGATGTTGCCGTGGGTGGGACCTGACGCCACGCCGATCGCGTAGAGCCGGTGGGTGCAGCCCGACGCGTCGGAAGGAAGGGGCGTGTTGAAGCAGTCTGACCACGAGCAGGGCGTGTCCGAGTGGATGATGACCTACGCGCAGGTGGACGCCCGTTCCGGAAGCGGACGTCAATTGTGGCCTATTATCGGACGTGGTCAAAGCGACTCGGCACGTGACCCCGCAAGTCTCACGCGCTCGTCCGGGTCGCTTGCGCTGTTCGGTAAGCACGCAGAATGCCTGCCGACTGCGTCTCCCAGCTGAATTCGTTGCGGAGTGCGACAGACTTGGCCTTGAAGGACGCGTCAGCATCGCCGTCGACAGCACGGGCTAGCGCCCGAGCGCAGTCCGCAGGATCGCCCGATTTGAACACCTCACCCAGAGCGTTCGTAGTGACGAACTCCGCCATGCTGAGCGCACTGCTCACCACCAGCGGCAGGCCCGCGTGGATGTAGTCGAAGAGCTTGTTCGGCAGCGCCATGTCGTGATTGTCGGCGCCGCGGCGCAAAGGATGGATGCCCAGGTCTGCGCTCGCAATGAAGCTGACGATGGAGTCGCTCGGAACAGGGTCGAGCAGGTGCACGCGATCGGACACGCCGGCCTCGTCGATCACCGTCCGGAGGTGGGTCACCGTGGGCGCATTGATGCCAGGCACGCAGACGACGGCGAGGTGAACGCTGGGGACGCCGGGGAGTGCGCGCACCACATCGTCGACCCCGCGCGGCAGACGGAGCACGCCGGAGTAGACAGCGAGCGGGACGTCGAGCGCGAGCCCGCAATCGCGTCGCAAATCGCGCTTGGACGACGCCTGCTCCGTTCGCCACGGAGTGTTGAGCACCACCTCGGGAAGCACGCGAAGGTTGAAGTAGTGGCGGAGCGCCTCGGCAATGGGCTCGCTCACGGTGATGACAGCATCGGCGCTGCCGATGGAGCGCTTCTCCACTTGTCGCCACGCTGCACGGACTGCAGGTTTGTGACCGCCGGCTCCGCGGACGTACTCGTGCGCGTCGTAGACGACGACCGTGTCTACGCCCTCGCCCCGAAGCATGCCCTTCACGTGGTTGGCGACGTGGATCGCGTGCACATCGTGCGCGTGGAGGATCGTTGGGCGAAGTTCTACGATCTCACTGCTGACGGCGTCGGAAAACTCGTGGAGTTCGGGCAACTCTGTGGTCCAGCGCACCAGACCGAGTGGCGCCCGGTACTTGTCCCAGCGCCACCTGATGGCTTTAACTACACGCCGCTGGAACCGGCCTACGCTCACGCGCGCGTCATGAATCGCGAGGCGGGCTCGCGCGGGAGTTCGCTCGGAGTGGAGTCGGGCGTGTGCGGTGGCGGCAACATCATCGTCCCGGTAGCCCGGGAACCGCGGTAACCAGCTGCGCCGAGCCCCACGCCGGAAGTGGTGGTGGTGCCCCAGCGGGAGCCCGATGGCTCGGAAGTTGCCCATTTGCTCGTCCGTGCGCTCGGTGACGGTCACGGCCGACCAGATCACAGTCAGGTCACCGCCAGCCGCGGCTACCGCGCGCGCGGACTTGAGCACCCGGGCGTCCATGGGCAAGTTCGACAATACGAGCATGACGATGCGCTCGCCGTCGAGTGAGGCCTGCATGCCCTTCTTCTTCCCCACCGTTGCCCCGATTCTCGCCACCATGCGGGGCGGTTGTTCGCCCATCCTATCCGCGAGCAACGGGCGTATCGTTTGGCTTGCGGCTGCCCGTGGACGGGGGCAGCGGCCGCCCTTAGCGGCGCCGCTAGACTTGCGGTGACCGCAACGCCCATATGTCGGAGGTATCCCGGTGGCCACCAATATTGCAGATTCAGCCGATGTCGCGTCCGATGCCCAAATTGGCGAAGGGTCTGCCATCTGGCACCTCGCGCAGGTTCGCGAAGGCGCCGTATTGGGCGAGAACTGTGTTGTGGGCCGCGGTGCCTACATCGGCACCGGAGTAAGCATGGGAGACGGGTGCAAGGTGCAAAACTATGCGCTCGTCTACGAGCCCGCGTCGCTCGGCAACGGAGTGTTCATTGGCCCGGCAGCCGTTCTCACCAACGACCAGTACCCGCGCGCAATCAATCCCGATGGCAGCAGCAAGACCTCCCACGATTGGCAGCCTGTGGGCGTAACTATCCTCGAAGGTGCGTCCATCGGCGCGCGCGCAGTGTGCGTGGCACCGGTAACTATTGGCAGGTGGGCGACGGTTGCGGCGGGAGCCGTGGTCACCAAAGACGTGCAAGATTTTGCACTTGTTGCGGGAGTCCCCGCACGGCGCATCCGCTGGGTAGGCGAGGCTGGAGTGCCTCTCGAGGATTTCGGTGGCGACCGGTGGCGCTGCCCCGCCACGGGAGCTACCTACAGAGAGAACAACGGAGTGCTTGAACGTGCGGGTGAGTAGGCCGCTGATGACCGCTCGGGACGCGCGCTGATGCGTGTTCTCAGCGTTGTCGGTGCGCGCCCTCAGTTCGTCAAACTAGCGCCGGTCGCCCGGGCCATGGCGCATGCGGATGTGAAGCACACGATTGTCCACACCGGCCAACACTACGATGTGAATTTGTCGGACGTATTTTTCGAGGGGCTCGAGATCCCCACACCCGACGTGAATCTCGAGATCGGCTCGGCAAGCCACGGTGCGCAGACGGGAGCGATGCTCGCGTCGCTCGAGACTACGATCGAAGAGGCCGATCCCGATTGGGTGCTCGTCTACGGCGACACCAACTCCACACTCGCCGCATCTGTCGCGGCGGTGAAGTTGCACCGCCCGCTCGCGCACCTTGAGGCGGGCTTGCGTTCGTTCAACCGGCGCATGCCCGAGGAGCACAACCGCGTCCTCACAGACCACGCCGCCGACCTCCTGCTCGCGCCAACGGAAACCGCCATGAGCCACCTCCAGCGCGAGGGCCTGGCGGGGCGCTCGCGACTCATTGGCGACGTCATGGTGGATGTTTGCCTCGCCGTCCGGGACGGCGTCTTAGCCCGCGGGGCAGATGCCGGATTGGGGGTGGACGGCGAGTACTACGTCGCAACCATCCACCGTGCAGAGAACACGGACGAGGGTGTGCGTCTCGCGTCCATCGTCGCCGCGCTTGCCGCAGCGGACCGCGAGGTCGTTCTCCTGGCGCACCCGCGCCTCAAAGCTCGCGCCGATGCTCACGGGATCCGCCTAGACCAGGGGGCCATCAGCGTGCGCGAGCCTCTCGGCTATTCAGATCTGGTGGCCGCCGTGCTCGGGTCCACGGGCGTTATTACAGACTCGGGAGGACTTCAGAAGGAGGCGTACGTGCTCGAGCGCCCGTGCACCACGGTCCGCACAGAAACTGAGTGGGTGGAAACGCTCGAGAACGGATGGAATGTACTCCTTCCCGATCCCGACCGACTGCTCGAGGCGCTCCAGCGGCCCGCCCCATCGGCACCAGTGGGGACGCCCTTTGGTGCGGGCGACGCAGCGGGAGATGTCGCCCGCACCCTTGTTGGGCACCCACTGTCGTCGTGACGGCCCTGGGCCGAACGGCCTACTAGTATGAAAACGCGTACCGTTAGGCTCGAAATTATCGACGGTGAAGTAGCCACTACGTCGTCCGGGGACGTAGGAGTCAAACCGTCCAGCGAACAGAGAGAGAGCCCATGGCCGCGGACATGATTCCAGCAGCTAAGCCAATCATTGGCGCAGAGGAGTGCGCCGCTGTCGACCGTGTGATGCGATCGGGGATGGTGGCGCAGGGACCTGAGGTCGCAGCTTTCGAAGAGGAATTCGGAGACCAGTTGATCGGTGGACGGACGTCCGTTGCGGTTTCATCGGGAACCGCAGGGCTCCACCTAGGTCTTCTGGCCGCGGGCGTGAGCGCGGGGGACGAAGTCATCGTGCCATCGTTCACGTTCGCCGCCACGGCGAATTCAGTTGCTCTCGTGGGCGCGACCCCGGTGTTTGTTGACATTGAGCCGGATTATTTCTGCCTCGACGTTGCGGCCGTCGAAGCCGCAATCACTCCGAAAACTAAGGGGATCATGCCCGTGCATCTGTACGGGCATCCAGCAGATATGACGGCGCTCGGTGAACTCGCAACGAAGCATGGAATCGCAATCTACGAAGATGCGGCGCAGGCCCACGGTGCCTCATGGAATGGCACGCCGGTCGGAGCTTTCGGCGAGTTTGCGATGTTCAGCCTCTACCCGACCAAGAACATGACGTCGGGAGAAGGAGGGATGGTGTCGTGCGCAACCGAAGAGATCGCGCGGTACGTCCGACTCCTGCGAAACCAAGGCATGGAGACGCGTTACGAGAACGAAATAGTCGGCTTCAACGCCCGTATGACGGACATCCACGCCGCGATCGGCCGCGTGCAGCTTGGCAAGCTCCCCGCATGGACCACGCAGCGCCAGGCAAACGGCGCCTTCCTGAGCGAGAACCTCGAGGGTGTCACGGTGCCGCCCGTCGCACCTGAGGCGACGCACGTCTACCATCAGTACACGATCCGGGTGAGTTCCGACCGCGACGGCTTTGCCAAGGCTCTCGGCGCGGAGCACGCTGTGGGGAGCGGTGTTTACTACCCAATCCCTAACCACGAGTTGCCCTCGTTCGCGGAGACTAAGGACCTACCTCACACGCAGGTCGCGTGCGACGAGGTCCTATCGCTCCCCGTTCACCCATCGCTATCTCAGGTGGAACTCGAGCGCATTGTCGCTGGCGTCAACGCCGTTGCTAAGGCAGGTGCTTGATGTCCAATCTCCGCGCAGGCCTCATCGGGCTCGGCATGATGGGGCGCCACCACGCCCGCGTTCTCCGTTCGCTCGAAGGAGTGGACCTCGTGGGCGTCGCCGACCCAGGAGGCGACCCGCACGGCGTCGCAAGCGGGCTCGACGTTCTAGCGGGCGTCGAAGACCTCATCGCACTCGGTGTTGACTATGTCATGGTTGCCGCGCCCACGATCTATCACGAGGACATCGCACTCGCCCTCGCTGCTTCGGGCGTGCACGCCATGGTCGAGAAGCCGCTGGCTCCCGAACCCGCCGGCGCGGAGCGCGTCACCAAAGCCTTCGTTGACGCGGGCCTCGTGGGCGCTGTCGGTCACATCGAACGCTTCAACCCTGCCCTTCAGCAACTTCGCGCACGTCTTTCAGCCGGCGACCTAGGCGAGATGTATCAGGTTGCGACCCGAAGGCAAGGCCCATTCCCCGCGAGAATCGCGGACGTGGGCGTGGTCAAGGATCTTGCGACGCACGACATCGATCTCACGGCGTGGGTGACACAGTCGACCTATACGACTATCTCGGCGCAGACAGCCCTCAAGTCGGGCCGCGAGTATGAGGACCTCATCGCCGCGACCGGAAAACTGTCCAACGGGGCGGTCGCAAATCACCTTGTGAACTGGCTGTCGCCCATGAAGGAACGGCTGAGCGTCGTCACGGGCGAACGCGGCGCCTTTGTCGCAGACACACTTACCGCTGACCTCACCTTCCACGCCAACGGCACCGTCGCCACCACCTGGGACGCGGTCTCTGGCTTCCGCGGCGTCTCCGAAGGCGACGTGGTGCGCTACGCGTTCCCCAAGACGGAGCCGCTCAAGACTGAGCACGAGGCTTTCCGTGACGCGGTCTTGGGCAAGGATGCTGACATCGTCACAATGGAGCAGGGGCTGGCGACGGTTCGAGTCGCGGCAGCGGCTCTCGAATCCGCTCAGACTGGTCGGACGGTCACGCTCTAGTTGACCAGGATGTACGAGCTGTAGCCTTTGCCGAGCAGGACGGCGGCCTCGAATCCGCCAGCGCCGTCGGACAGCAAATAGTAGGTGCGGCCCGATGATGGCGCACGATAGACGATGTCGAACTCGCCGTCGACGTTCCAGTCGCCGCTCGTGATGAACGCGTCCGCGTCCGTGAGTCCGGTCACGACGACGGTGCCTGTGGCGTTCCATGTGGCTCCGGTTTCGCCCCGGTGAAGGCGAATCACGCCCGTGTCGGCGTCGAAGGTCAGAATGTCTGCTAGGCCGTCGTGATCGATGTCGCCTGCGGGCATGATTTCCTCGGCGAAGCCCCACTGGTCCGTGATCTGGATACGCGCGGCGAGCCCGCCGGTGCCGCTCGCTGGGTAGATGTAGAGGCTGTCTGTGCTTGGGTCGCGAACCATCAGACCGGTGGTTCCTGTGCCGTTCCAGCCGTCGAGCGCCCCCATCAGATCCAAGCCCGTCCAGTCGCCTGCAACAGCGATCGGTGCACCGAGCGTGGCGCTGGCGGTGAATGCTCGGTACTCGATTGCGCCACCCGCTACGCCGATCAGCCCGCGCTGGGTCCCACCATCGAAGCCGACGACGGCGGCGACTGCGCTATAGGAGCGGAGCCCGCTCGCAGAGCCGACGCTCGCAAGGAAGTTCAGCGACGTGGTACCCGGATAGACGAGAATGGAGCCGTCCGCTGCGATGAGCGAGATGTCGGAAAATCCATCGTAGTTGAAGTCGCGCGATCGGTATCCGGTGGTCTCGCCGACGCTCAGCTCAAGGTCAAAGAGCGTGGACTTGAGCTGCAGCGCGAAGCGGAACTCGTTGCCAGTTACGTCAATTGAGCTGGACTCGCCGGTGATGGCGAGCGAGACTACGCGTCCGCCATAGGGGCCGTTCCCGTCGCGCGTCACGCGAATCCTGGTGATGGTGCCGACGGAAGGGTACGCGGCCTCGATGGCGTTGATGTCGAGTTGAACGCTCCATGGCGCGTAATCGTCGAACGGGTCGGCGACCGAAACCTGGTAGGGCTGAGAGCCTGTCGCAGTTTGAGTGCCGTTTGATGCGCTGAACTGGGTGAACGCGACCGTGCCGTCGTACAGGAGGATTGTGCCCGCCGTGGCTGCGGTCGCGGCGTCCGTTCGAGAGTCAACGTTGGTTGAGGCCAGCGAACCGTCGCTCCGGTAGTCCGCGAGCCCTCCGTACACCTGACATGCTGTGGTGCTGCAGGTGTCGTACCAGGTGGAGCCGCCGTCGGAAATGTCGAAGACCGCGTAGCTCCTCGCGGCGACCGATTGCGCCTTGAGCGCCTCGGAGGCCCAGCTCGCCGGCATTTCGCGCGGGACCACGCTGCGCACGTACTCTTCAAGCGGGAGCGTGACCACGAGCCGCATAGTCGTCGCTGAACTTGGGTCGGTGAGCATGGTGAGCACGCCCGGGAATTCCCGGCTCCCGGCGGTTGCCCCATATCCGGCCCTGGCGGCACCGTCCGCGGGCGTGATGCTGAGAGCCGTCGCCGCCGTCAGGTCGAGGCCGGTGATCGACGCAGGGAGCCAGGTCGACCCGGTCATATAGAACAGGCTCAGCCCCGCTCCTGTGGGAACCACGCGCCACTCGAGGATCGCTCCGCCCAGATCCGTAGGCAACTCCACGGGCGTCCCGCCCGCGTGGACCGACAGGCCCGGTTCGGCGACGAAGCGCAGCGCGTCCGTATCCGCGTCCCGAATCCAAACCCGAATGGCGTCGTTCGGCGCGGTGCCGGTAGTGGTTCCGGGGTAGTAGAAAGCAAGAATCTCCTCAGACGTGTGTCCGCCATCAGCACGGGCCCGCGCACCGTATTGCGCGAGGCCCTTGCCGTGACCGTACCCCCGCCCGTCAATGGTGACCGACGTTACGGCGGCGTCGACAAAATCGAGCGCGGGCGGAAGCACATCTACGGCATTCGGACCGAGGTGCTGACCAGGGGTGATCGCAACTGAAAGGGGATTGGACGCCGCGATGGCACCCGTGGCGTCGGCTACGTGAATCTTGAACGTGGCCGAAACCCGGTCGAACGTCACGACGCTGGGGGCGGCTGCGTACGCCGGTTCGCCAGCGGCGGTAAGTTCGAGGCCGGTCCACCCCGTGTCGATCGTCGTCGCGCCCGTCACGGCTGCGAGCCCGTGACCCGTAAGGATCTGGACGTCCCCCGTGGCGTCGTCAATTGCGACAAAGTCGTTGCGCGAGCCAGCGAGCCAGGACCCGACGCCGTACACGCGCTGGCCAACCCGCCCGTTGTCGACGAGCATTGCGTTGCCGAGTGTGAGGCCGCCCTCGTCACGCATGGGCAAAACCCACACGCCACCCGACGAGTCCACTGCGACAAGGTCGGGTATCCCGTCGAGCGACGAGTCCCCCGCGGGCGCGACGTGCTCGTACGCGCCCATTCCCACGCCAATCTTGACCGGCGCTTCGAAGCCTGATTCTGTGGCGAGCAGGAGGTAGGCGTCGCCCTCAATGTCGATTGCGACGACATCAGAAGCCGCGGATCCGCCGGCGTCGCCCACGATGAAGGCGTTCGCGAGGTTGGGGATTGTCAGCGTGCGGGATGTGGCGGTGTAGCCGGGATACACCACCTCGCCAGGAATGGGAGCATCGCGATTGAGAGTTGGCTTGACGAGCTCGCCGGTATAAGTGTCGACCACGAGGAAGGTGTTGCCGGGAACGCCACCCCAGTTGGTGGCCCCGATCGGTCGATCCCAATTGCCCCAGCCGCCAGCCCAGTCCAGGAAGCCCGCGTGGATGCCAGAGCGCGACCCGATCATCGTTCGCGTCTGTCCCGTGGCAGGGTTGTGCAGGATCACGTCGGAGACGCCGTCTCCGGTGATGTCTTGGGACGCCGCAATGTCTCGGAAGCCTGCGAATCCCGCCTCAAGGCGTTGCGCCTTGCCAAAAGTTCCTCGACCAGTTCCGGCGTAGAAGTACAGGTCACCCGACGCGCGCGTGACAGCAAGCAAATCGGAGATGCCGTCGCCGCTCAGGTCGCCTACCATCGAGGCGTTCGCCATGCTGCTCCAGCCATTGCCTATTTGTCGGCCACTCCGGAGGCCACCGCGGCCGTTCCCGGCGTAAAACCAGAGCGTCGCCGACGCGGTGTGGATGGCGACGATGTCGTTGCGGCGGTCGCCGTTGAAGTCGCCCGTGGCGAGGATCGCGCGCATGCGCCCCCAGCCGACGCCGAACTTGGATGTACTTTGGATCGTTCCGCTGCCGTTCTCGGCAAGGCGCCAGAGCACCCCCACGCGGTCTTTCGCCATGATGTCGGTGCCCCTCGCGCCACTGAGGCTCGGGCTTGCGATGAGCCATGTCCAACGGTCGCCCATCGTGAAGCCGACGTTGCTAGAGCCGTAGAACGGGATGTGGCCTGTGATTGGGGCGGGCTCTGTTGACCCAGCGTCAGGGTCCTGCTCGAAGACCGTGGCGGTGTCTCCTTCGAGTATCAGCAGATCGTGTTTGGCGTCGCCTGTGACGTCCTGTGAGAATCCATAGGCAGGAAACGCTTGGTTCGCTGCGACGCGCGCGCGAATGGTCGGAAGCAGTGCGTAGAGGTACCTGCCTGGGCACGCTGTCGACGATTCGGGGACGTCACGGTGCCCAAAGATCGTGGGGAATCGCGCACCCTTGTGGATCAGTTCACCATTCACGTTGACGCCATGGACATTGAATTTCCATGTGATGAGGGCGACGAGTGAGTTCTCTACCGCGGCGGGGACGGTGGCGGTCTCATAATTTCCCATCACGGAGATTCCGGTGACTTCGGAGTTGAACGAGTGCGAGTGGACGCCAGCCCACGTCTCTTCAATGCCGCCCGCGCGGCCCTCCCACACTTGGCCAAATCGGTCTATGAGGAAGTTGTAGCCGATGTCGTACCAACCGCGACCGCTCACGTGGTACGTCTGAATTGCGCGCAAGATACCGGGGACGTCCGCCGCCGAATAGTTGTTGGTTCCCGCGGTGTGGTGCACGCCGGCACCCTGCACGCGGCCGGGGTTGAACGTGCCCACCGGATC
The DNA here is from genome assembly GCA_965250005.1 of Demequinaceae bacterium. Taxonomy (GTDB): domain Bacteria; phylum Actinomycetota; class Actinomycetes; order Actinomycetales; family Demequinaceae; genus WTKG01. Next base: position 1,330,812 of record OZ252279.1, on the reverse strand, counting down.
AAAGGCGCCCCATTCGCTGCGGAGATTGACGTCAGGCTGCGGATTGGGAACCACGACGCTGGGCACGCGGGTGAGCTCGGGCAGCACCCCAGGGGCCGAATTGCCGAGGCCCGCGTGCGGATTTCCGAACGACGCGACCACGGGGTCCGAGTCCGCTGAGATGAGGTGGATAGTGAAATCCTCCGGGTGGCCCGTGGTCGTGACGCGTACCTGGGTGGCGACGCCAGAGCCGAGAATGAACGGTTCGGTGCCGGATCCAAGGCCTCCATCCGCGCCACCCTCACCGGCTTCTTCGCCGATGTGCCCCCAGTCGCCCCACACGTCGCCAACCATGATGCGGGCGGCAATCTTCGCCGGCGCTCCGCCGGTCCACGTCACGCCCAGGACATAGGCGGTGTCAGGCGCGAGCGGCATGACGGCGGACACGAACGAGTCGGGGAGCGAAAGTTCGGGCGCCCCGGAGGGCGCGTCGGTCCCGGCTGAAGAAGTCTCGCTCTCAGCTTCCCACGCTGCGTCGCCGTGCGTCACGCGGGGAGTGGGTGCGTAGACGTCGTTTTCGCCCGTGAGGGGGAGTTCCTGGTAGCCCTCGAGCGGCGCGGCTTCGCCTGGCTCGTAGCCATCGCCGGAAGGGTCGGGATTCGAGACGACCGCAATCACACCCAAGGTCCCCACTGCAAGCGCACCGACAACGGTGGCCGTCAGGGCGCGACGCAAAGGTGTGGATACCATGTTCACCATTTTGCGCCTATTTTCCCCAATTGGCATCCATCCGGCGGTCTAGGACCTTGGATTTGTGATCCTTCTCATAACGATCGGTAGGGTGGGTTGGTTGCTTGAGCCCGAGAAATCAAAAGAATGATGAGGCCCCAATGAAGATCGCGGTTGTCGCACTTGGCAAGATTGGGCTCCCGCTTGCGGTGCAGTTCGCCAGTAAGGGACACGACGTAGTTGGTGTCGACGTAAACGAGGCGCTCGTTGCCAAAATCAATGCGGGCGAAGAGCCGTTCCCGGGCGAGGCTGAACTTCAGGACCGCTTGAGCGAGCTTGTGCCGGCTGGCCGGCTTCGCGCGACCACGGATTACTCTGAGGCGGTTCCTGAAGCTGACGCCGTGGTCATCGTTGTCCCGCTATTCGTCAACGACGAGACGTGGCAGCCCGACTTCGGTTGGATGGATGCCGCAACGCGCTCACTCGCCGAGCACCTGTCGCCGGGAACGCTTGTGTCCTACGAGACGACTTTGCCGGTTGGCACTACCCGCAAGCGCTGGGTCCCGCTCATTGAAGAGGTTTCTAGCCTCAAGGAAGGCGTGGACTTCCACGCGGTGTTCTCCCCCGAGCGCGTCCTCACGGGCCGTGTGTTTTCTGACCTTCGCCGCTACCCCAAGCTCGTCGGGGGGCTCTCGGATGACGGCGCGGCCAAGGCGACAGAGTTCTACGAGGCCGTCCTAGACTTCGACGACCGGCCTGACCTTGATCGCGCGAACGGCGTGTGGGACCTGGGCTCGGCCGAGGCCGCCGAAATGGCGAAGCTCGCTGAGACGACCTATCGTGACGTGAACATCGGCCTCGCTAACCAATTCGCTCGGTTTGCAGACACGGCCGGCATCGACATCTACAAAGTTATCGAGGCCTCGAATTCGCAGCCGTATAGCCACATTCACCGCCCCGGCATTGCTGTTGGCGGCCATTGCATTCCGGTTTATCCGCGCCTGTACCTGTTCAACGACCCCGACGCGACCGTCGTTCGGGCGGCTCGTGAGGCGAACTCGCAAATGCCAAACTACGCCGTGGACCTCGTGACGGCCGCGACGGGAGGATCGCTCGCGTCGAAGAACGTGGCAGTGCTCGGCGCGTCGTATCGCGGAGGCGTGAAGGAGACGGCATTCTCAGGCGTATTTGCCACAGTCGCTGCGCTGGTCGAGCGAGGAGCAAACGTCACTGTGCACGACCCGATGTACTCGGATGCCGAGATCGAAGGCTTCGGCTGGACACCGCACCACATAGGCGACGCGGCGGAAGTCGTCGTAATTCAGGCAGATCACACCGAGTACCGCGCGCTCACACCTGCTAGCTTCCCTGGCGTCGTTGCGCTACTCGATGGCCGAAACGTGACTGACCCTGCAGCGTGGGAAGGTACAACCCGAATAGTGATTGGCCAGGGCTAGCGTCGGAACCTCCGGCGAAACTTCCTCTGCGCGCGCGATACCATCGACAGCCGCTCCTCGCGCAGTTCCGCTTCGGCACGGCGTAGGTCTTCTTGGGTGTCTCGAAGCCGGCGCTCGAGATGCAAGGCGTAGTCGCCAAGTTTGACCGCAGGTCCTGCGATGGGCGTACGTGCGGGCTTCTGCGTGTATAGGCGCGTGAGGTTCTCGGCGGCAGCGGCACGCGAATGCACCCGCAGCGCGAATGCGCGCCCAGCCGATCTGCGAGAGTCCCGGAGTTGGTGATTGGTAATCAGTTCACCGAGCGTGTCGTCGAGTTCAGGAGGGTCCGCTGTGAACAGTGGCAAATCTGGGAACGCGTCGAGAGCTTCCTGCCCGACGCGAGTGACGAGCGCCTTGCCAAGACTCATTGCTTCGACGCCTACGACGCCGTAGCCGTATCCGAGCGTCTTTTCCATCACGATGTCCGCATGCGCGATGCGTTCCAGAGCCTCTGCGTTCGAGCAGTTCTCGATCAGGTCGAGATCAAATCGCAAGCCGCGCCTGCGGAGGCGCTCCAGAGACTCAAGTATGAAGTTCGTACCCTTGACAGAGCGCGAGCTTGGGGCGTGGACGATCAGGGGCGCGCGACGGCTTGCGGGCTCTGGCAATGCCAGCGCTTCAACGTTGATTGTGGTGGGCAGGTGGACGCCGTCGGGGACGTGGATCCGCTCGCCGATGTTTGTGAACGTCATCGCGTGCGCGTGCGGGCGGATTGCGGCGAGGTCTGCCTCAATCTCAATTGGGTCACGCGCAATCGCGCCGAACTTGCAGTAGTGCCACTCGTCGTGGGCGATCGCGCGCTCGGCGTTGCGTACATCCGAGCCGTGGAACGACATGACGACTCGCGCCCCGGATTCACGCCAGCGCGCAAGGTCAGACATAGCGGCCACTCCCAGACCGCGAGCGACCAAGGTGCGCGCGTAGTGGAAGTGAACAACGTCGAAGCCTTCGGCGATCGCTTCGGTCACCAGCGCATCCGCAGCAGCCGCCGTTCTGGGTGAATCAACGATCCTGTCGACGGGGAAACCGTACCGGCTCTTCGCGAAGCTCCACACCTGCGCGTCGTGGCCGATTTCGCGCATTGCGGCGGCCCACTCAGATGCCTGTCCCGCTATGTTGACCGGTGCGTGGAGGATTTTCATCTGGGATCCGACAAGCAACTAGTTTGTTGCTTTGCCAAACTCTTCGCCCATTTCCCTACTGCGGGCGGACGCCGCTTTGGCGGCGGCGCTGATAACGTCTTGGAGTCCTGCGTGCTCCATCGCCTCAAGCGCCGCCAAGGTAACGCCTCCGGGAGACGAAACCCGCTTGCGAAGAGTCTGTGGAGTGTCCCCGGTCTCCGTGAGCAACTGGGCTGCGCCCACAAATGTTTGGGCGGCGAGTTGAGTGGCGAGCAGGCGGTCCAGCCCTTGCGCGACACCAGCCTCGGTAAGGGCTTCCACCATCGCGTAGAAGTACGCGGGACCCGAGCCGGAGACCGCAGTGACGGCATCGAGGTCTTTTTCGTTGACGCGCACGACCAGCCCAGTCGCGTGCAGAATCCCCTCTACAAGGCCGAGGTGTTGGTCGGCGGCGTTCCTTCCGGGCGCAATGGCGGTGGCGCCGCGCGCGACGATCGCGGGAGTGTTCGGCATCGCCCGCACAACTACGGCATCTTTGCCCAAGCGCTCCTCGTAGAAGGAAGTTGGCAGGCCTGCGGCGACGCTCAGCAGCAGCGCGCCCTCTTTGAAACTGACTTTGATGTCTTTGAGCGCGGCATCCGCGTCCTGCGGCTTGACTGCGAGGATTACGACCTCTGCGCCGTCGACGGCTTCGGTTATGTCGGAAACCACCTCGATGCCGTGAGCTTCGCGGATTGCGTTGCCGCGCACGCTGTCCTTCTCCGCAACCACCACGCCGTCAGAAGGCCAGCCCGCGACGCGCAGTGCCGTCACGAGTGTTCCGCCCATGACGCCGCCGCCGATGACGGCGACGCGTGGGGCTACGGGCGCTGTCTCAGACGTTTCGCTCATGGGGAAAGGCTAACGTGCTGCGAGCCGTCGAGCGGACCCAAGGCACGCGGTACGTTCGAAGGACCTAGCCCGTGCGCCGCCGCAACGTCAGAGTGGCTAGGACCAGTGCTCCGACGATGAAGGCCAACAACACGCCCACTTCGCCCCATATTGCGCCTGCCGTGGTGGCCACCTGGAGTTCGTGGATCGCATCAGTCGCGTACGAGAGCGGGAGAAAGTCAGAGATGACTTCAAGGACTCTCGGCATTTGGCTTCGCGGAATGAAGAGGCCGGCAAGGAGCAATTGGGGCAGTACCACGGCGGGCATCATCTGCACAGCCTGGAACTCTGTCTTTGCGAGCGAGGACGCCGCTAGGCCGAGAACCGTTCCCAGGATTGCGTCGAGCACGATGATTAACCCGAGCGCGAGGACAGGGCCGGTGAAGTTCATCCCGAGTGCGCCAATGCTGAAGGCGACGACGATGATGCCCTGAACCGTGGCGATGAGACCGAAGGCAAGCGCGTAGCCGAACACGATGTCCGCACGGCGAGCGGGTGATGCCATGAGCCGTTCCATAGTGCCGGTGGTCCGCTCGCGCAGCGTCGTCACCGACGTGATGATGAACATCAGCAGCATCGGGAATAGGCCCATCAGCCCGGGGCCAATGAGGTCGAACGGCGCGGGCTGCCCCGCGACCTCGGGCACCTCGACAAAGATCCATTTGAGAAGCCCGAGCAACACCAGGGGCACAAACAGCAAGAGCGCGATTGTCCGCCGGTCGCGCCGGATCTGTTGGAGCACGCGCTTGGCTGTTGCGAGAGTCAGTTTGAGGCTCATGCCGCCACCTCCGCCGTGTCTGCCGCATCGGCGAGTTTGAGGAATGCCGACTCTGCGTCCTTTGTCTTAGTCTCTTTGAGGATCTCGGGGAGCGTGCCGTCAGCGAGGATGTCGCCGTTGCGCATGATGAGTAGGCGGTCGCATCGCGTTGCCTCGTCCATCACGTGGCTTGATACCAGCAGAGTGGTGCCCTCGTTGGCGAGCTTGCGAAACACGTTCCATAGGTCGCGGCGGAGGACCGGGTCGAGGCCCACCGTCGGCTCGTCGAGGATGAGCAGTTCAGGCTTGCCGAGCATCGCCACTCCGAGCGAGACGCGCGACAGTTGGCCACCTGACAGCGTCACGACCGGGCGGTCTGCGACGTCTGTGAGGCCAACGACGGTGAGCGCATGCGCCACGTCGTCTTTGGGTGCGTCCACGAGTGCGGCGAAGTACTGGAGGTTCTCGCGCGCAGTTAGGTCTTCGTAGACGCTGGGCGCCTGCGTGACATAGCCGACCTTGTGGCGGAGCGGAGCGGACCCCGCGGGCTCGCCCAGCACCGTAACGGTGCCGCCGGCCACGATCTGCGCGCCCACGATGGACCGCATGAGTGTGGACTTGCCACCACCAGATGGCCCGAGGAGGCCGACGAGCGCCCCCCGCGGGACGTTGAGCGCAAGGTTAGGAATGACCTCGATTCCGCCGCGGATGACGCGCAGATTAGCGATAGAGATCGCCGCCTTCGATGATTTCCCCATGTGAGGAATAATCCTCTCTCTCGGTGGTGCTGTCAAACGCTACGACAGATCGCCGGTGATCAGCCGCTGAACACTCGCTGAATATCGCTCTACGATCCATTCTGTCTTGGCGGAGGCGATTGGTTCTAGTCGTACGACATATCTAGTGAACGCGATTCCCACCATTTGACTGGCGGTAGCGGTGGCCCGGGCCGCGACGTCGGCCTCGCTCGCTTCCTTGGGACCGGCCCCGGCCGCGATGGCTGAAAAGAGATTGGACATCATCCACTCGCGCATGACGTCCGCTACCTCCGGGACGGTCGCCGCGCTCACGAGCAGCGTCCGCAGGCGCGGGCCCAAGTCTTCTGAGTCCCAAACAGCGAGAAAGGACCGGACCATGCGCTCGCCCAGTTGCTCGCTGGGCCCTGCGAGGATGCGGGATGTGCCTTCCGCCACGGCCTCGATAGGTCCGAGCGCGGCGACGAACAGGAGTGATTTGGACTCGAAATAGTGGCGGACGAGAGACGGGTCTACGCTCGCCGCACGTGCGATCGAACGCACCGAGGTGGCGCCGTATCCGTCGGCGGCAAAGAGCGTGAGCGCTGCCGCGAGAATGTCCGCGCGCGTGTCCGCGTGGGCCCCGCGTGGGCCCCGCGGCTTGGCTTGAACACGATCCAAAGTTAGACGCCGTACTCGATGAAGAGGTCGTCGATCATGTCGGGGCTCGCGATCATGGTGAATACGGCTGTGCCATTGCGCCACATGATCTGCGCGAGCTCGGGAACGGCCTCAACCGCATCGGTGGTGTCCGTCGCCTCGACGGCCGCTGCTGCCGGGATCGCCGTCTTGACGCTCTCGCCCACCTGGACATTGCCGACCATGACCGGGAATCGCTCGACAAGTTCGATTTCAACTATCTCAGCGTCGGGATCGACATGGTCGTTTGGCTCGGTGTCGGCAACCTCGGCGAGTTCTTCCTCCGTTGGCGGAGCAGCTGGTGCAAGTGCTTCAAACGCAGCGATCGCGTCGTCCTCGCGGTAATGCTGAAACGCGGCGACGGTCATGGTTTCGGTCCCGCTCGCGTACGTCAAGTTCCACGACTCGACATGGCGTTCGGGCCACTTGGCCCGATCTTGCAACGGGCCCTCGACGTAGTCGGTGAGAGAGAACGTTAGGGTCGCCGCAGGCATCCCAGCGAGGAAACTGCTGGGGTCGTCAAAGACCACCGGAGCAGCGTCCGGAGTGTCTCGTGGGATCAACTCGACTTGGGGCGCTAGGACCACCGGCTCTGGAATGAAGAACAGGACGTACAGACCGGCGCCGATTCCGACCGCTGCAAGCATGCCTGCGACGATGAGTACGGAGAGCCGCCGGAAGAAGGGCAGGTGGCCGTCGCGCGTCGTTCCCATCTGCGTCTTCTCGGCCCCCTGAACGACTTCCGTGGAGGGCGCGAGTTTCTCAAGCGAGGTGGGTCTAGCGACCGGACCGGACGGCGGTCGGGGTGCTGGCTTGACGGGAGCGCCGACGCCAACCGCGGTCGCGACTGCCACCGGCGCGCTCGGTGGCGGTGGCAGTGGTGGCGGTGGTGGTGGGACAGGTGCAAAGGTCTTGATCGGGCCGGTTGCAGGGATGCTCGCGAACGCACCCTTGTGGGTTACGGCTCCGTGGACCGCAGCGCTTCCCAGGTCCTTGACCAGATCGCCCGTTGATGCGTCGGACTCGTCTTGGTCCGAGCCGGGGGGGTCGAATCTGGGTCCCGAGAGGGCACCGTTGCTAAGCGAATTGACGCGCGGAATCGCTCCGGTCGCAGGGAATGTTTCGCTCGCAGCGGGCTCGGGTGCCAGCTTTGGAATCCGCGGACTCGGTACCGAGGACGTGGCCGCCGACGCCTCCGAATCGTCATCGCCGAGTACGGGCTTCCACCCTGGCGAAGAGGGTTTCTCTGGCGGCTCGCTCATGGCTCAAGAGTAGTCGCTCGGTCTTGGATACGAGCGTTTAGGCAATGCTTCACTGTCGCACCCTGGCGGTAGCGTGCATTCATGGCCACGAGCGTAAAGAGCGCCAAGCCCGCGTATCACTGTTCCGAGTGCGGTTGGACGGCCGCCAAGTGGGTCGGGAGGTGCGGCGAGTGTCAGGCGTGGGGAACGGTGCTCGAAGTCGGGGCGGCCCCTTCGGGTCCGGCAACCAAGGCGACATCAGTCCGTGAGCGTGCGGTGCCCATCTCCGAGGTCTCCGTCTCGAGCGCTCAACGGCACTCAACGGGTGTGGACGAATTCGACCGGGTACTGGGAGGTGGGCTCGTTGCGGGAGCCGTGGTGCTCCTGGCAGGGGAGCCCGGCGTCGGCAAATCGACACTGCTCTTGGACGTCGCGGGTCGCTCCGCGCGAACGTCCGCGAACGTCCTATACGTGACGGGAGAAGAGTCTGCCGGGCAGGTGCGGCTGCGCGCGGACCGGATCGGTGCAGTAGAGCCCGAACTGAAGCTTGCCGCTGAGACAGATCTCGGCTCTGTGCTCGCGCACATCGAGCAAGTGAAGCCGAGCCTGCTGATGGTTGATTCGATCCAGGCGATCGCATCGGCGCAGGTCGACGGAACACCGGGAGGCGTGAGCCAAGTTCGTGAGGTCGCGAGTGCACTTATTCAGGCAGCCAAGCGTCAGGGGATTCCTACAGTTCTGGTGGGGCACGTAACCAAGGACGGCAGCGTTGCCGGGCCACGCATCGTCGAGCACCTGGTTGATGTGGTGTGTCAGTTCGAAGGGGAGCAGCACTCATCGTTGCGGCTGCTGCGCGCGGTGAAGAATCGATTTGGGACGGTCGACGAAGTTGGTTGCTTTGCGCTCACCGACACCGGGATCGAGGGCGTGGCAGATCCATCGGGGCTGTTCCTTTCTGGGGGCGACCGTCAAGTGGCGGGCACGTGCGTGACGGTCACCATCGACGGCAAACGGCCGCTGCCGGCAGAGATTCAGGCATTGGTGGCGCCGTCTGCGCTTGCGAATCCACGGCGCGCAACGTCGGGGATCGACGCGAGCCGAGTGGCGATGATCCTCGCCGTGCTTCAGCGTCGAGCCGGCCTCGCTGTGGGAACGGAGGACGTCTACGTCGGCACCATTGGTGGCGCCCGCGTAGTCGAGCCTGCCGCAGACCTTGCTCTTGCGTTGGCGCTCGCAAGCGCGCGCAGTGATCGCGCCGTCAAACAAAAAATAGCAGCGGTAGGGGAGGTTGCGTTGTCCGGGGAGATTCGGCCCATTCGCGGCCTCGCTCAACGCGTAGCAGAGGCCGCCAGGCTCGGGTTCACCGACATGATTGTCCCGGCAGGTACCGCGACCATTCCACCATCGCCCATCAAGGTACACCGCGTCGACACCATTGCGCAGGCCGTCCAACTAGCTCTGCCCAATTGAAGCGCTGCGCTAGTTGCTCAACGTGAAGACCGCGACTTCAGCTTCGATCCCCTGGAGTGTGACCAGAGCACGGTAGGTGCCAGGTGCCCCGGGCGCGGGCAGAGTGGTCGAGCACTGCTGGTCTGAGCGGATGCGCGGCCATGTCACGGTCAGCGCCCTGGTGTCGTCGGGCGATAGCAGTTCGACGGTTGGAGAGAATAGGTCTCCAGCGGGGCAGTCGATGTTGGACCATATTCGGTCGCTTCCGCTGGTCACCAGTAGTTGGGCGTCTTCCGCGGCGGTGTCGAGCACACAGTCCGTGAATCCCGTGTGATTGATGGTGACGTTGAACAGAGGGATGGAGCCGGCGGGAAAGTCGCGTGGGCTAGGGGCGACCACTATCGTCAAGTCGGCGGGGCCGCATGCGCGCGCCGTGGTGAGATCCACGGGCGCCGATGCGCTGGGCGAAGGTGTTGGAGTGGGCGTGGGAGTCGGGGCCGATTCCGGTGATCCAAAGAGGGGTTTGACCAGGTAGTACAACACCAGCACCGCGAGGATGAGCAGGCCGATGGCCACGACGCGACGTCGCCAATAGACCTCTGCGGGCAAATCGCCCACCGGGCGCTGAATTCCGTCCACCGCTCCTCCTTCAGGGCTGCTTCTACGTTAACGCCGCCGGGCGCTGGGACACTGCAGCCATGCCGCAGAAATCTCAGGAGCCGAACACACGCCGCACGGCCGCGGTGGTGGAGCGAATAGGCAGGTGGTACGACCGCGAGGGCCGGGCGCTTCCGTGGCGTGAAGCCGATTCTTTCGCTTGGGGAGTTTTGGTCAGCGAGGTCATGCTTCAGCAGACGCCCGTGGACCGCGCGCTCCCACTGTGGCGCGAGTGGATGATGCGGTGGCCCACGCCCGGCGCGCTGGCGGCAGCGCCGCAGGCTGACGTGGTGCGAGCTTGGGGGCGGCTAGGGTATCCGCGTCGAGCCAAGTGGCTGCGCGAGTGCGCGCAGGCCATCGAGCGCGATTTGGACGGGGAGGTGCCGATCACCGAGACGGACCTGCGCACGCTGCCTGGCGTAGGTGAGTACACTGCGGCGGCGGTCATGGCGGTCATGGCGGTCATGGCGTTCGCGTTCGGCCGTCGGGCGGTGGTGCTCGATACCAACGTGAGGCGCGTGATTGGAAGGGTGTGGCGCGGCCGGGCGCTGCCTCCTGGCCACATTACGCGCGCTTGAGCGCGACGCGGCCGATGCGCTGGTGCCGGTCGACGGCGCAGCGTCTGCTCGCTGGAACGTCGCTGCGATGGAACTGGGAGCGTTGATCTGTACGTCCCGATCGCTGAACTGCGACGCCTGTCCGGTAGCAGACGACTGCCGGTGGCTTGCGAAGGGCAAGCCCGGTTTAGCTGACGCGCCACGCCGGTCCCAGCCGTGGGCCGGTACGGATCGACAGGTTCGCGGCCGGATCATGGCGACTCTGCGGGACGGCACGAGGCCAATCGCCATCACGGGCCGCGTCGAGCTGAAGGACGTGGAGCCAGGGCAACTGGACCGGTGCTTTGAGACGCTCGTAGCCGATGGCCTCGCTCGCGAAGCCCGCGCGGCATCAGGAACTCACGAGCTCTAGGCCTGCGAAGATGGTGGAGTGTCGAAGCGCCTGAGAGACCTCTTGCTCGCATTGGCGGTGTTGGCGATCGTTGGCGCCGTGATGTGGGCGCAAGGCCAAGGACACCTTCCCGAGGGCGGTCCTGGCGCCGGTGGCGAGGACTGGACGGTGACCACGGTGTACGACGGCGACACCCTGGTGGCCGTCCGCGCCGGCGTGGAAGAGACCGTCCGGGTCATCGGGATCGATACTCCCGAGATTGACGATTGCGGGTACTCGGAGGCGCGGGCCGCGCTCAACGATAGAGTGCGCGGTCAGGTCGTCACGCTGGTCCCAGGCGCCGACACCAACCGTGACCGCTACGACCGTCTGCTGCGCTACGTCGAGTACGGTGGCGAGGACGTTGGTTTGTGGCTTATCGAGAGCGGGCTTGCTCGCGCTCGCTATGACTACCGAACCGGGCAGCCGCACCTCCGCGAGATCCCGTACATCACGGCAGACCTGGCTTCGGCTGACCTCTGCGTCGACTTGAGCTTCTAGGGAGTTGTGCTGTCCGGAAGTCGCGCTTAGAGGGCGCGTAGCATCCGCGTGTTGCCAAGCGTGTTCGGCTTCATGCGCGCGAGGTCGAGGAACTCGGCCACGCCGTCGTCGTGGCTGAGCATCATCTCGCGGTAGACATCGGGGTCCACCACTTCGCCGGCGACGGGCGCGTAACCGTGCTGGGTGAAGAAGTCCACTTCAAACGTGAGGCAGAACAGCCGTGCAAGGTTGAGTTCCCGCGCTCGAGCGTGAAGCGCGTCGAGCATCAGGTGGCCCACCCCCGTGCCGCGCAACGCGGGCGTGACACCAAGGGTGCGTACCTCGCCGAGGTCGCTCCACAGCACGTGCAGGGCGCCGCAGCCCACGATCTCGCGGTCCTTTTCCGCAACCACGAAGTCAGTGACCGCTTCGTAGTACGCGACCAGGTCGTGCGCGAGCAGAATGCGATCGGTCGTGTAGTTCTCGACAATCTCGCGGATCGCCAACACGTCGGACGGCACGGCCGCCCGAACACTGACGCCCGCTGTGCTCACCGCTGGCGCCCTAGTTAGTGCCGTGGATCGCATGCGGTTCGATTGCTGCGATCTCTTCGGCGGTGAGAGGTTCGAAGTCGAGCGCCGCGACGGAGTTGCGTAGCTGCTCCACGGACGACGCGCCCACCAGTGCTGACGTGACACGGTCGTTGCATAACACCCACTGGATGGCCATTTGGGCGAGCGACTGGCCGCGCCCCTTGGCAATCTCGTTGAGCGCATTAGCGCGCTCGAGGTACGCTTGCGTGATCTGCTTCGCGGTCAGGAACTGGCTGTGGGTTGCTCGCGAGCCCTCCGGGATGCCCTTGAGGTACCGGTCGGTGAGCCGGCCCTGATCGAGCGGCGAGAACACGATCGAGCCGACGCCCTCTTCCTCGAGCACGTCGAGCAGCCCGTCTTCGGGCGTGCGCTCGAACATCGAGTACTTGGGCTGGTGAATGAGCAGGGGCGTGCCCAGGTGGTTGAGGATGCGAATGGCCTCGCGCGTGGCGTCGGGTCCGTAGTTGGAGATGCCTGCGTATAGCGCCTTGCCCGATCGCACGGCCTGGTCGAGTGTCATCATCGACTCCTCGATGGGCGTGTCCGCGTCGGGGCGGTGGTGGTAGAAGATATCCACGTAATCCAGACCCATGCGGTTTAGAGACTGGTCTAGCGAGCTCAGCAGGCTCTTGCGAGAACCCCACTCGCCGTACGGGCCGGGCCACATCAAGTAGCCGGCCTTGGTCGAAATAAGGATCTCGTCTCGGTACGCCTTGAGGTCTCGCGCAAAGATGCCGCCGAAGTTGCGCTCGGCGCTTCCGGGAGGTGGGCCGTAGTTGTTCGCGAGGTCGTAGTGGGTGATGCCCATATCGAACGCATCGAGGATGATGTCGCGCTGGCGCGCGAGGCCATTCGCGTCACCGAAGTTCTGCCACAGCCCCAGCGAGACGCCGGGCAGTCGGATGCCGGACTCGCCGCATCGGCGATAGTTCATTTTGTCGTAGCGCGCGCTGTTCGCGGCATGGGGAGTGTGGGTCATGACGCAAGAATACCGAAACGGCTCGATGCACAAACCGCGGCACCCGTGGCCCACCCAGGCAACGAGCCAACGATCAATCCGGAAGCGACGACGGCGCGCATGCACCCCACAGTAGGGGCGATGCACGCCGTTCGCTTGGTAGAGGCGGCTACTTCTTGGCGCCAGCCTTGGGCTCGTCGGCGTCCGCACTGGGCGCCTTCTTTGCGGCCTTCGCCTTGGGTTTGGGCTCGGTTGCGGTGGGCTCGTCAGTGACATCGTCCTTGACGAGGCCCTTGAACGTGAACTCGCCCGAGACGCCCTCCCCCTTTGCATCGACGTGAACGACCTGCCCGGCGGTGAGATCTCCAAAGAGGATCTTCTCGCTGAGGGCGTCCTCGATCTCGCGCTGGAGTGCACGGCGAAGTGGTCGCGCCCCCAGAACCGGGTCGTAGCCCTTGATGGCCAGCATCTGCTTGGCTGCGGGCGTGAGCACGATGCCCATGTCCTTGTCGCGCATCCGGGTGTCGAGTTGAGCCACCATGAGGTCGACGATCTTGACGATCTCGTCTTGTGTGAGCTGCGGGAACACCACCACGTTGTCGACGCGGTTGAGGAACTCAGGCTTGAAGTGATCCTTAAGTTTGGAGTTCACTAGCTTGACCATCTCGTCGTACGTCTGGCCACCAGTGTGCGCCACGGAGAAGCCCGTGGCCTGGCGCTTGGAGATTGCGTCCGCGCCCAGGTTGGTGGTCATGATGATGATGGTGTTCTTGAAGTTCACCTCGCGGCCCTGAGCATCCGTCAGCTTGCCGTCTTCGAGGATCTGAAGCAGCGAGTTGAAGATGTCGGGGTGGGCCTTTTCGACCTCGTCGAACAGCACCACGCTGAAGGGCTTGCGGCGCACCTTCTCGGTGAGCTGGCCGCCCTCCTCGAAGCCCACGTAGCCGGGGGGCGCTCCGAAGAGTCGCGCGACCGTGTGCTTCTCACCGTACTCGGACATGTCGAGGCTGATGAGAGCGTCCTCGTCGCCGAACAGGAACTCGGCGAGCGCCTTGGCGAGTTCGGTCTTGCCGACACCTGTGGGGCCAGCGAAGATGAACGAGCCGCCGGGACGCTTGGGGTCCTTGAGTCCGGCACGCGTGCGTCGGATGGCCTGCGAGAGGACCTTGATGGCCTGCTCCTGCCCCACAACGCGCTTGTGTAGCTCTTCTTCCATATTGAGCAGTCGAGCGGACTCGTCGCTCGATACGCGAGCAACGGGGACGCCGGTGCTCATAGACAGGACCTCTGCGATCAAATCCTCGTCCACGACAGCCGCGACATCGAGGTCGCCTGACTTCCAGGCCTCCTCCTTCTCCGCGCGCTCCTCCGTGAGACGGCGCTCCACGTCGCGTAGGGCGGCAGCCTTCTCGAAGTCCTGCTCGTCGATCGCGCCTTCCTTGTCCTTGCGTGCGTTGGCGATCTTCTCGTCAAGGTCGCGAAGTTCGGGCGGCGACGTCATGCGGCGAATGCGCAGGCGCGCGCCAGCCTCATCAATCAGGTCGATCGCTTTGTCCGGCAGGAACCGGTCAGAAATGTAGCGGTCCGCCATCTGGGCTGCGGCCACGATCGCTTCGTCCGTGATGGTGACACGGTGGAACGCTTCGTAGCGGTCGCGCAAACCCTTGAGGATCTCGATGGTCTGGCCGATCTCCGGCTCCGGCACCTGGATGGGCTGGAAGCGACGCTCGAGCGCGGCATCCTTCTCGACGTGCTTGCGGTACTCATCGAGCGTGGTCGCGCCGATGGTCTGGAGCTCACCGCGCGCGAGCATTGGCTTCAGGATGCTTGCGGCGTCGATCGCGCCCTCGGCGGCACCGGCACCCACGAGCGTGTGGATTTCATCGATGAACAGAATGATGTCGCCACGCGTGCGAATCTCCTTGAGCACCTTCTTGAGGCGTTCCTCGAAGTCGCCGCGGTAGCGGGAGCCCGCAACGAGCGAGCCGAGGTCCAGCGTGTACAGGTGCTTGTCCTTGAGGGTCTCGGGCACATCCCCGCGCACTATCGCCTGGGCGAGCCCCTCGACCACGGCAGTCTTGCCGACGCCGGGTTCGCCAATCAGTACGGGGTTGTTCTTGGTGCGGCGGCTCAGCACCTGCATCACGCGCTCCATGGCCATTTCGCGCCCGATCACCGGGTCGAGCTTGCCTTCGCGCGCGGCCTGGGTGAGGTTGCGGCCGAACTGGTCGAGGACGGTTGAGCCGGAGGGCGTGCCCTCCTGGGGCCCGCCTCCACCGGACGTCGCGGGCTCCTTGCCCTCGTAGCCGGAGAGCAGTTGGATGACCTGCTGACGGACGCCACCGAGGTCGGCGCCAAGCTTGTTGAGGACCTGTGCGGCAACGCCTTCGCCCTCGCGAATGAGGCCGAGCAGGATGTGCTCGGTGCCGATGTAGTTGTGGCCTAACTGCAGCGCTTCGCGCAGTGACAGCTCGAGGACCTTCTTGGCGCGCGGCGTGAAGGGGATGTGACCGGACGGGGCGTGCGAACCCTCGCCGATGATCTCCTGCACCTGCTCGCGGACGCCGTTGAGTGAGATGTCCATCGCTTCGAGCGCCTTGGCGGCGACTCCTTCGCCTTCGCGCACCAGGCCGAGCAGGATGTGCTCGGTGCCGATGTAGTTGTGGTTGAGCATGCGCGCCTCTTCTTGCGCAAGCACAACGACGCGACGGGCTCGGTCGGTAAACCGCTCGAACATGGTCCCTCCTCAGTTCTGCCACGGGATTCCATACGCGGGCACCCGTTGGTTCTTATTCGATGCTAACTGCGGGAGGTGGGTAGCCATGCCCATGTTCGCCACGGGCGTGAGGCCGTGATGAATCAGACAATTCGGTTGCTGCGGCCTCGGGGCGCCTATGCATCGACGATGAGCGTGACGGGACCGTCGTTCACCAGGTCCACCTGCATGTGGGCGCCAAACACCCCTGTTCCCACGTCGAGGCCGCGCGCGCGAAGGTCCGCGACGATGGCATCCACGAGCGGCTCGGCCATGTCGCCGGGCGCAGCTCCGTTCCACGACGGGCGCCGGCCCTTCTTGGTATCCGCGTACAAGGTGAATTGGCTGACGACGATGACCGGCGCGCCCGCGTCGGCCACGGAGACCTCGCCGTCGAGGATGCGTAGCTCTGCGATCTTGCGGGCGATGGCGGCTACCTGGTCGGGGCCGTCGTCGTGGGTGGCGCCCACGAGAGCGACGATTCCCTCGCGGTCAAACGACGCGGTGACGTTGCCTTCCACGGTCACTGAGGCGCGAGTCGCACGCTGCAAGACGGCTCTCATGTGCCTAGGCTCTTCCGGGCACTACCAGCCGCCGGTCTGCTCGCGGCGCGGCCCGCGTGGTTGCTGAACTGCCTGAAGCTTGGGACGGATTGTCGCCATGTAGACCCCGGCACCCACGATCGCGGCCAGTCCAACGATGCCCACCGGCGACGTGAAGCTCAGTCCAAGCGGCTGCGGCAGACCGAGGAACCCAATCGACGCGGCGATGCCCAGAATGAGGCCCCAGAACTTCTTGGAGCGCTTACCGACCGCATCGAAGGTTCCGCTTGAGAAGCGCATCGCGCCGACGAACGCGAATGCCTCGAAACCGAATGCCCCGATGGCGAGCGCGATGAAGACGTAGTGCTGGATTACTCCGAACATCAATTGACTCCAGGGGGAAGAATGGTCAGGCCCTCCATGCGGGCGGCGGCAGCGAGCCGCTTGTCCCACGCGGCGAAGAGCAGGTCGGGTACATCGTCCAATAACAGTGCGCTAGCGAGGTGAATTCCATCGGCCGCGCGAATGGGGCGCTTGGTGACAAGATCGCTCGCGCGTTCCGAGACCTGAGCGCTCACCTCAACGGTGTAGAGCCCGGCACGTATCTTGTCCCACCGCTCCAAAGCGAGCTGAGCGGGGGCAGCGTCAATGCGGCCGATGCGCTGGGCGGTGGCCACGACGGAGCGCACCTCGGTGTCGGCAATGCGTGAGCTCGCGAGCGCGTCCGCGCCCTCCCAGAGCGCGACGGCAAGGGGCGTACCCGTTTCATGGACGCAGAGTTTAACGAGGGCGGAGGTATCGAGATAAACGAGTGCCACGGTTACCTGCGCAGCCGGCCCATGAGGCTCGACAGCGCGTCCTTGGCCGCCTCTGCCTGTGGCAAGCGCGGCACCGCCCGGTCGCCGGCCGGCGGCGAGATCAGGCCGTCGGCTTTGAGGCGCGCGAGGAGGCTGGCTGCGCCAACCGCGGACAGCCGAGCGACGGGCACGCCGCCGTCCGTGATGACGACCTCTTCGCCGGACTTGGCGGCGTCGACCCACTTCTTGGTGGCCGACTTCAATTCGCTGACGGTAATCTCCACGTCATCACCGTACCGCGATGGCCCGGACTACAACCAAACTTCCGGAAATAGTTAGCCGGGAAGGTCGCCGCCGTCGGCGGCGCAGCCATCGCCCATGAGCAGTCCGCGGGCGGTGGGGCCAGGCTTGGGTGGACGGTCAACGGAGAATCCGTCAGCGTTGACGATGACCTCTTGGGTGGCGGCTAGGGCGCCGCCCTCGGACGGCACCTCGAGCGTCAGGCTGGGGTCGGTGGAGCGTTTGAGGAGCGCGAGGGCGATGGGCCCCAGCTCATGATGGCGGGCGACGGAGGTGATGCGGCCGATGACCTTGGGCGCGTCCCCTCCGGGGATGACAACGTCAGCGTTGGTCTCGGGGAGCGTATGGGCGGAGCCATCGAGGTGGAGCAGCGTGAGACGGCGCGGCGGGCGGCCGACGTTGTGCACCTTGGCGACCGTCTCTTGGCCGCGGTAGCAGCCCTTGTGGAGATGGACCGCGGTACGCAACCAGTCGAGTTCGTGCGGGAGTGTGGTGGCGTCCACCTCGGTGGTGGATCGGGGACGATGCGCCGCGATTCTCGCGGCTTCGGTGGCCCACGTTCCCGCGAGGGTCCATCCGGTATCCAGGCGTTCCTGAACTGCAGTGTCAAGCCTGTAGCGCGGCACCAGCACCAGGCGCCACTTGCGGGCGGAGCCCGGATGGTCTGCGGCCCTCTTGGGGGCGTACGAGGTGCCTCCGGCGGTGATGCCGGGCCAAGGGTCCACCCACGTGACGGGCTCGCCCGCGGCGGCGGGAGCCGCGATGGCCTCGCCGAGCGCCGCCCAGGCGGCGCTCACATCGGCCACCTCGACGCGCAGCATGAAACGCATCCTGTCGAGGTGTGCTGCCAAGCCAGGTGCGGTCTCGCTGATGAGCCACGCTGTGGTGCCGTCGTCCACGAGGCCAGCGACGTGTTCGACGCGGCCCTGCGGGGACAGGATCATGAATTCGACGCTCACCCCAGGCTCGAGCGCTGCGACCTCTTGAGTGCCGAGCGAGTTGAGCCACGTGAGGCGGTCCGGGCCGGTCACGGTCACCACTCCTAGGTGTGACTGGTCGGCGACCCCGCGTCCCTCCTCAAGCGCGCGGGCCTCTGACGCGGGGTCTCCGTAGTGCCACGCCACGCCGGCGTCGGGGCCAGCGGCCTCGACGCCGCCCGGTCGGGACAGCAGGGCGCTCGTGATCGCGGTGGAGGTCATGGAGGTTGAACGCTCGGAAGGCACAGCAGATTCCTACTTGGCGGTGTCGCTGGTGGGGTTCGTGGGGTCCGCAGTGTCCGCGGCATCGGCCACGCGTGTCAACTGGGCTGAGGCGTAGGACTGAAGCTTGTGGCCGAACGCGGCGAGGTCCCACGCCCACATCAGGTCTCCCTTAACCAATCCGTACATACGGGTCGCGCCCGCCACCTCGGCTGCGGAGGACGTCCGCGCCATGAAGTCGGTCGCGAGGTCAACGCGCCCGTTGCCAATGGCACCCAGGTAGACGGAGAGGATTCCGGACGCGTCTGACAGGATCACCTCGAGCGGTGTTTGCTCCTCGGTGAGCGTCACGCCTTCGGGGGCTTCCGGAGCGATGCGCCAGAAGCCGCTCTCGGCGGACCAGACCTGGCCGGGTTCGCCGCCGGAGCCAGTGAGCGTGATGGTGGAGTTGTAGTTTAGGTACGGGCCACCGTCGTGATCGAAGACCACGATTTGTTCGAAGCCTGCGCGGGGAATGTCGGGGTACTCGACAACGCCGCTGCCGCGCCACTCGCCCACCAGCCATGCGAGTGGATAGGCCTCGGGCGCGAGGTCCGTGGGGATGGTGAACGTCACGACTTGGGCGTCCGGAGCAGTCGCCACACCATGATTCCGGCGGTCCAGGTAACGCCGATTGCGGCAAGACCGCCCAGGATCGCGAAAGCCAACTCAAGACTGCTCATGCACCCATGCTAACCGCGTGACGTGGTGACCCCTAGCGCGCGGGCTAGGCGGCCTTAACTGTGACTGCACGCTTGAACATCAGGTAGATCTCGCAGCCGAGGCAGAAGTCGAGCACCGAATTGAGGAAGGAGGCGAAGAGCACGAAGCCGGCGAAGATCCAGAAACCCAAGTCGAAGCCCGCGAGTCCGCTCGCGGCACCGGCGATGGCGAAGCCGAGGCCCATCTGTTGGGCGAAGCGAGGCGGGCGGAAGGACTCGGTTTCCGCGGGGGGCGACAGGCGCGGGCGTACCAGGGTGCCGTAGAGGAACGCCTGCAGGGTGGCCTGCGGGCCGACTGTTGCGCCGGGGACGAACATGACCAACATGATGATCATGAGGATGTTCCCGGAGAGGCCAGGGCCTACCAGCAGGGTTGCCATCGCGACGGTGAGTGTGATGCCCGCGCCAAAGCGGTAGCCGCGCGGGTCAATCTGAATGTCGCTCGCGGTGGTGCCGGGCACCACCGCGGGCGCCTTGGGGCCCGAAGCCTTCTTGGTGGCGGTCTTCTCGACCGGAGCCTTTTTCTTTGCGGTAGCCATAATTCCTCCGAAGTAGATGATGCAGTTTAGACGATGACGCGGCGCTAGATGACGTAGTCGGCGCTGGGTGGTGGGGCGGCAGTGAGAGCTTCGCGCGCCTGGGCGTCCGATGGCGCGCCGGACATGCGCGCGACCACCACGCCCTCGTGGTTCAACACGAGGGTGGTGGGCGTGCGCATGATGTCGAACTCCTTGGCCATGTCGAGGCGCTCGGCAGCGTCGATTTCCACGTGATTCACACCCTTGTACTCTGCGGCCACGCTCTGGAGGAGTACTCGCGTGCCCGGGCATTTGGCGCACATCGGAGTGGAGAACTGGACGTAGGTGGCGCGATAGCCACGCTTGCCACCAATCTTTTCCGATGAGAGAACTCCGGCCGGATCTTCGATACGACGGACCACGCCCTCACGGCGCTGCCACCAGTAATAGCCGACGGTGGTCACCGCCATTACCGTGATGATCACGGTTAGGCCAGTAGTCATGTTGAGTCCCTTGATTGAGGCGTTAGCCAACCAGAATGCGGCCGCCGATATACACGAGCGTTCCCGCGACGGTAACGGGCGTAATGCCGGCCGCTATTCCCGCGAGCTGGCTGGTGTTGGCGATATCGCGGCGGGTTAGCTCGTGCACGGTGACAACTGCAGCCGCGCACAGTAGGCCGACGAGTGCGCCGCCGTACCACTCGATGGTCTCGAAGAAGTAGCCCGACGCAGCACCCGCACCGCTGCCGAGGGTGAGAGCGAGAAGCACGTTGAGCGACATGCGCGACGTGGCGGCGGAGGCTAGTGCGGCCACGGCGAGCGCCGCCGCGCCAGCGATCACGAGTTCTTCCGCGCCAGGGGTCCGCGCGGCCGCGATCCATGCCGCGCCCGAGGCCGCGACGGTAGCACCGGTGACGGTGCCCGCTACGGCGGTGACCACCTGTCCGGGCGGGCTTGGGCGCAGCACCTCGATCACGAGGGCAGCAATCGTCGTCATGGCGAGAGCGACCACCATGTGGCGCAGGAACGGTTCGCGAGTGCCTAGCAGCACGCCAACCGTGGCTAGCGCGCCGCCTGCCAGCACGATCGCGCTTCCCGTGAGCCAGTGAGGTGTCCACGTCAGCAGCGGCCAGCCGATGGCGAGTACGAACACCGCGGCGAGAACGCCCACGGCCAGCACTTGCGCGCCAAAGAAGCCGCCAGCGGCAAGGGCGGCGGCGGTTGCGAAGGTCACGGTTGCCCGTGTTGTGGGATTCATGCGGGTCAGTTTCCCATGCTTTGCGCCGGTACAGTAATGGCATTCGGAGGAAAGCATGGCAGATCTGCTGGTGTTGACCGCGTCGGCTGACGGCGCCTCCGAGGTCCTGCCCTCTCTCTCACTACTGGGACACCGCATGCGGGTGCTTCCCCCAGAGCCCTCCGCGATGCTTGAAGCCCTCGAAGCCGACATCGTTTTGGTGGACGCACGTGCCGAGTTAGTCGCGTGCCGGACCACCTGCAAAATGATCAACGCGACGGGAGTCTCGATTCCCCTGATGTTGGTGCTTGGTGACGGCGGCATGTCGGTCGTCCACTCGGATTGGGGCGTTGACGATGTGATTCTGGCAAGCGCCGGCCCAGCCGAGGTGGACGCGCGGATACGTCTCTTGATAGGTCGCGCCGAGGCCGAAGACCCGATGATCAGGGCCTCAGAGTTCTCTTCTGGCGAGTTGACAGTGGATGTCGGAGGCTATACCGCTCGACTTAAGGGCAGGCCCCTCGACCTGACGTACAAAGAGTTTGAACTCATCAAGTACCTGATGCAACACCCCGGGCGCGTGTACACTCGTGACCAGCTCTTGCAAGAAGTGTGGGGCTTTGATTATTACGGCGGCACGCGAACCGTGGACGTCCATGTCAGGCGGCTCCGGGCCAAGTTGGGCGCTGAGTATGAGCAGCTCATCGGCACCGTGCGCAACGTCGGCTATCGGTTTGATCCGGCACCGGCACCCCCAATCGATAAGACATTGGACGACGCGCCCTCTCGCTAGGATTGCCCCAATCGACAGAGCGAGGATGACACATGGTTCGGCAGAAGGCGCGGCGCCTATTCACGCGACTTACGCCGTCTACGGAACGCACCTTTGCGGACATCATGCGCAACGAGCGTGCTGGCGGCGTGCTCATGCTCGTCGGAACGGTTTCGGCGCTGGTCTGGATCAACTCCGCCTGGTCGGACGGTTACACGAGCCTGCGCGATTATGTGCCGATCGACCGCGCCGTCACCTTGTTCGGTGGCGTCTCATTTCACGTTGACCTTTCGCTCGCCCAGTGGGCTACCGACGGACTGCTCGCGATCTTCTTCTTCGTCATTGGCCTCGAACTCAAGCGCGAGCTGGTCGTTGGCGAGTTGCGCCGCCCTTCAACCGCAGTCGTGCCGATCGTCGCGGCCATCGGCGGCATGGCTGTTCCCGCCCTTATCTACCTCGCGGTCAACTTGTGGCAGTCCGACGGCGTGACTGAGGGGTGGGCGGTTCCCACCGCAACCGACATCGCGTTTGCGCTCGCGGTGGTCGCAGTGGTGGGTCGACGCCTGCCCAACTCCATGCGAGCCTTCCTCCTGACGCTTGCCGTTGTGGACGACTTGCTCGCGATCGTCATCATCGCCATCTTTTTTTCGCACGGGTTCACATGGGGCTGGCTCCTCGCCTCGGGCGTCGCGCTGCTGGTGTTCGCGCTCCTTGTGCAGCGCCGTGTCACGTCTCCGTGGCTGCTCGTGCCCCTTGCCGTGGCCACGTGGGCTTTCATGCACGAGTCGGGGATCCACGCGACTATTGCCGGCGTTGCGCTGGGACTCGTGGTGCCCGCCATGCGACGTGATGGCGAGAGCCAAAGCGTGGTTGAGCACTGGGAACACCGCTGGGCGCCCTTCTCCGCTGGCGTTGCAGTTCCGATTTTCGCCTTCTTCGCCGCTGGCGTCGCCATGAATTGGGAAGCGTTGAGCGCCGTGATTTCGGATCCAGCGTCTCAAGGCATCGCGCTTGGCCTCGTTGTCGGCAAGCCCATCGGGATCATCGTCGCTACTGCGCTTGTAGCCAACCTGACCCGCGCGTCGCTGGACAGGGGACTGTCTTGGTGGGACGTGACGGGCATCGCGACGGTTGCGGGCATCGGCTTCACGGTGTCCCTGCTGATAGGTGAACTGGCGTTCGGCGACTCCGGGCAGGGGGAGTATGTGAAGGCCTCGGTGCTCCTCGCCTCCGCCGTAGCGGCCATTGCGGGCGCCAGCATCCTCGGGTGGCGCGATCGGCATTACGGGCGCGTCTACGCGCAGCGGGCAACACCGGTCCCAGAGGATGAACCCGAGAGTTAGCCGAACGATCCCGCCGACGGGCACAGGCGTGCAAGCTCGCAGGCTCCGCAGTCCGGCCGGCGCGACGTACATCGCCGTCGACCGTGGAAGATTACGCGGTGCGACCACAACGTCCACTCGCGTCGTTCGATGAGGGCGTTGAGGTCGCGCTCAACGGCCACTGGGTCCTCATTGACCGTCAGTCCCAGCCTGCGCGCCAGCCGCCCCATGTGGGTGTCGACAGTGATGCCGGGCACCCCAAAGGCATTGCCGAGAACTACGTTCGCCGTCTTACGGCCCACGCCACGCAGCGTGACCAAATCTTTCAGGTGTCCGGGCACCACGCCGTCGTACTTCTCGACGATGTCGCGGCTGAGACCCAGGAGCGACTCGGCTTTGGCGCGGAAGAACCCGGTCGAGTGGATGAGATCCTCAATGCGTTCGCGCGGTGCTGCCGCCATCGCTCGCGGTCCCGGGAACTCGTCGAAAAGCGCCGGCGTCACCAGGTTGACGCGAACATCGGTGCACTGAGCAGAGAGCACGGTGGCGACCAGGAGCTCGAACGAGTTCCGGTAATCTAGTTCGCAGGCGGCATCGGGATAGACCTCGGCCAGCATCCGGTTGACGCGGCGCGCACGGCGCACCAGCGCGGTGGGCGGTGAGCCCTGGTCGGCGGACGCGACTGGCAGTGTCCCCCGGGTCGGCATGCGTCCACCATAAGCGCCCACTCAAGGGCTCGCGCCCGCTCGCCGATAAACGGTGGGACAAGCGATTCAGGAGCACGAGGAAGGAGGGCTCGGATGGCAATTGTCGCATCCGTAATTGCGATCGCCGATTTGCGGCACCGCCGACGTGAATTGCGCCTTGAGCTCGCCCGCGTGCGCTGGTGGCGAAAGCTTGTAACCGCGCGCCACGACCTGACCGTAGGCCAGCTCTCGCAGGCGACCAGCGCCAACCCCGATTTGGATACCGCGTGGGAAGCACTTGCCGCTGGAGCGCCAACACCAGGTGAGCTTGCCGAAGTTATCTGGCCCGAGCCCAAGCAGTCGGAGCCGAGCGCAATTGAGCGACTCGACTCACTCGATGGCAGGCTAGGGGTGTACGAATCGCGACTTTCTGACAATCTTGAGAGCGTGACGACGCAGATGGTGGATGCCATGGGAGCTGCGAAGCAAACGGAGACAGACAATGCCACATGATCCGGCAACCGAGGAGAATACACTTCGCTCCTCGCCGCTGCTCGGTGGGCTCGATGCGGAGACCGGGCTTTCACTCATTGCGGTGATGAAACGCCGCGAGATTCGTCGCGGCGAGGTCATCTTCTTCGAGGGTGCCCCAGGCGATTCAATGTTCGTCGTCGTGAAAGGCAAAGTGAAGCTCGCTCGCACGGCGCGTGACGGGCGCGAGAACCTGCTCAATCTCTTTGGCGTAAGTGACCTGGTGGGCGAACTGAGCGTCTTCGATCCCGGACCGCGGGTAGCCCGCGCACACGTACCGGAAGATTCCGTTGTTTATGAACTCACGCGACAGGCTCTGGACGGCTGGCTCAAAGAGCACATGGACGCGTCCAAGCACCTGTTGCGCGTGCTTGCCAAACGCATTCGCCGCACGAGCGTCACGATGGCCGACCTGGTATTTACCGATGTGCCGGGCCGCGTTGCCAAGGCCATTCTCGACTTGGGTCAGCGATTCGGAAACTTGGACCGCGGCCACGTGGTCGTGCGTCACGGCTTGACGCAGGAGGAACTCGCACAACTCGTGGGAGCTTCGCGCGAGACGGTGAACAAGGCGCTCGCAGACTTCGCCAGCCGCGGGTGGATAGACGTGCACATGGGGTCGGTCGTCGTGTACGAGCCCGACCGCCTCCGCGCGCGCTCGCGTTAACGCATCGGCTAGCGCAGTACAGCCTCAATCTCGACCTCGACGGGTGCGCCTAGCGGGAGTGCCGCCACACCAACTGCCGAGCGCGCATGCTTGCCTGCGTCCCCGAATACCTCGCCGAGTAGCAGGCTCGCACCGTTGATCACGGCGGGTTGGCCCGTGAAGCCAGGAGCGGATGCGACATAGCCGGTAACGCGCACGATGCGCTCGATTTCGTCGATCCCGCCCGCCGCATCGGCGATTGCCGCGAGGCCGTTGAGAGCTGAGATGCGTGCGCACTCGTGTGCGACGTCGGGCGGGACGGCCCCGGAGTCGTTTGAAACCACCCCGACTGCCACGAGTTGGCCGTCAACCATCGGCAATTGCCCTGACGTCCATACACTCTTTCCGTGCACAAGCGCGGGCACGTACGTGGCAACGGGTGCCACGACGGGCGGCAGCGTGAGACCGAGCGCAGCGAGTCGCTCTGATGCGGAGGGCATCAGGATTCCTTCGGGCGCTTGAGGTAGGCGACGAGGCCACCGGTGGGTCCGGTCACCACTTGAATAAGCTCCCAGCCGTCATCGCCCCACTGATCGAGGATTTGCTTGGTCGCATGGTCGATGAGGGGCACAGTCGAGTATTCCCAGGTAGTCATGTGACGAGCCTAACCCTGCGGGTGGGAAACCTGGCCGAGTCCTCATTCGTTACACCTCCAACGTAAGGTAGGTGCCATGTCACGCATGATTTCGGCCGACTCCGGTCGCGTAACGCTCCTTCAGCTCATCGGCTCGTTCTTCGCCTTTATTTTGCTGTCCGCACTGGGCGGGGTTCTCTTTGCCGGGGTGTTGCTTCCCGCGGCTACCGTCGCGGGGAACACGTCGAATGCTGTGATCGATCTGTTCGACGAGCTCCCTGCTTCCATTAGTCAGTTGGACGGGCTCCCGCAGCAGTCGAACATTTACGCCCGTGACGGCGAGACGCTGATCGCCACCTTCTACTTCCAGAACCGAATTGTGGTTCCTCTTGAACAGATTTCACCCTGGCTCCAGAAGGCCGTTGTTGCGACCGAGGACAAAAGATTCTGGGAGCATAACGGAGTCGACGGCGAGGGCATCATGCGCGCGGTTTTCAAGAACCTCACTTCTGATGAGAGCCCTGGTGCGTCCACGCTCACTCAGCAGCTCATTAAGAACACGCTCATTGAAGAGGCGCGCTCTGCCGATGATGACGAAAAGATAGTTAAGGCAACCGAGGTATCGCTTTCCCGCAAATTGAACGAGGCCAAGCTCGCCCTCCGCCTCGAAGAGTATTTTGGCGACATTTTCGGCCGGGAGTGCACCTCCGACCCGGTGGTTGATTGCGGCAAGGAGCAGATCCTCGAGCAGTACCTGAACATCGCCCAGTTCGGTCGGTCGGTCTACGGAGTTGAGGCGTCCGCTCAGTTCTACTTTGGAAAAACCGCGGCAGAACTCAACGCGATTGAAGCGGCGACCATGGCCGGCATCACGCAGAACCCCACCAAGTGGGACCCCATTCGCTACCCGGAGAACACGCGCATTCGCCGCGACACGGTGCTGGGTGTGATGTTCGAGCAAGAGATGATTTCGCGCGCCGAATTTGACGCGTTTGTCGCGACTGACGTCGAAGAAACACTTGATATTCACCGGCCAGCGTTCAGCTGTGTTGCCTCGGTTGACGCGCCTTTCTTCTGCGACTACGTAACCAAGGTCATTGCCAATGACCCGGTCTTTAACGATCAGGGCAATGAGCTGCTGTACGCAGGAGGGCTTGAAATCGTCACCACGCTCGACATCAACATGCAGAGAATCGCGAACGACGAGCTCCGAAAGTCCCTAAGCCCGACGGATCCTTCCGGGTTTGCGCACGCACTCGTGTCGGTGAATCCGTCAAACGGTCAGATTCTCGCGATGGCGCAGAACCGAGACTTCGATCCCGGAGCCAGCGGCGAACCGGGTCTTACGGCGATCAACTACGCGGTTGACCGGGTCTACGGTGGTTCGCGCGGCTTTTCCCCAGGCTCGACATTCAAGCCGATCATCTTGGCCCAGTGGCTCGCCGAGGGGCACTACCTTTCGGAGGCGGTCAGCGGCGCTATTCGCGAATGGAATCCCGAGAATTGGCACGCGTCGTGCCTCGACGGCGGCTACTTCAACGGCGGTGGAACGTGGAAGCCGGGCAACACCGGCAATACGGACGCGAAGCAACAGTCCGCTCTGTCCGCGACAGCGCACTCTATAAATACCTCATATGTTGCGATGACTGCCAGGTTAGACCTGTGCGGCGTCGCCGACATGGCGGAGGCACTCGGGTTCGAGCGCGCTGATGGCGCTGAATTCGAGACAGTTCCGTCGATGGTCCTCGGAACTCAGAACGCGTCGCCGCTCACTATGGCTCAGGTCGCTTCCACTCTGGTGAATGGAGGCATTCGCTGCGAACCGTACGCCATTCTTTCGATCACGAAGCCGGACGGCTCTCAGGTGACCCCCCCCGCCGAAGACTGTCGCCGGACCGTTGACGCGAACATCGCGCGTGGCGTCATTTATGCGCAGACGCAGGTCATGGCGATCGGTACGGGCCGGTACGTGCAACTTGCGGGTGGCCGCCAGGCGGCTGGCAAATCCGGGACGTCGCAGAACAATGCCCACACGTGGTTCATGGGCTCGACACCGCAGGTCACCACCGTTGTGTGGCTGGGCCACCCCGATAGAGACACGCCGCAGCAAAGCATCACGCTGAACGGGACCAAGTACCGGTACGTGTACGGTGCGACTATCTCGGGACCGACGTGGAAGCGATACATGGACAGAATCCTCGCGGGCACTCCCAAGCTGGGGTTCCCGTCATCGCCACCGTCATCGCTCGGCACAGTGCAAATCGTCATGCCCGACGTACACGGCATGACGATCACTGATGCACGCAACGCCATCAATGACGCCGGACTCCGTTGGGCGGAGGGCAACAGGGCCATCTACGATGACACCCTGCCAAACCAGACAGTCGTCTACCAATCAGAGCTGCCAGAGACCGTACTCGGCCCTGGCGCCACGGTTACTTACCGTGTCACCCGGAGTTTTTTCCCGGACTGGTGGTTCAACTGGCCCTCGACGTGGAATACGTACATCCCGCCGGTTGACTGGTGGGGCGAGTCGTGGCCGCCTGCAGAGTTCTCTTCGAACCCACCTGCTGGATGGAATCCGGGAGACTGGACTGACCCAAACGCGGAGCCGGACCCAGAACCGGACCCAGAACCGGACCCAGAACCCAGCCCAAGCCCATAGGGGCGAATGAATATTCTCGCCCAGGTGGCCCTGGGGGTTGGTGCGATGGGAGCAACGGGTCTGACCTGGGGAGCGCTTGAAGCAAGGGCATTCACGACGCGGCAGGTGCGGGTACCCGTCTTGCCACCCGGGACGCCGACGCTACGGGTGCTCCACATCTCAGACCTTCACCTCACTCCGCGTCAGACAGCAAAGGCGAAATGGGTCCGGTCTCTTGGTGCACTCGAACCAGACCTGGTTGTAAACACGGGCGACAATCTTGCTCATGTAGATGCCGTTGACCCGTTGTGCGAGGCGCTCGCCCCGCTACTCGCCCTGCCGGGCGTCTTCGTGAACGGCTCGAATGACTACTTCGCGCCAACTCTCAAGAACCCATTCACATACTTTCGGGCTCCGACACGCATCGCGCGCAACCCTGAGCGCCTTCCTACGGACGCGATGGTTGCCCAGTTCGCTCAAGCGGGCTGGCGCGACCTCAATAACGGACGTGCGCACTTTGAACTTCGCGGTGTGGCGCTGAGCTTTGTTGGCATGGACGACCCCCACATCAAGCGAGACAAGATTCCACCCTCAGCGCCCGCCGCATCGGCGCTCCACATTGGCGTTGTCCATGCGCCCTACGTACGGGCGTTGCAGGCGCTAGGTGCTGACGGCGCAACGCTGATGCTGGCGGGACACACGCACGGCGGGCAGGTTCGCATACCAGGTGTAGGTGCGCTCGTCACGAACTGCGATTTGGACCGCGGTCGCGCACGTGGGCTCCACGGATGGCCGGGCCCGAGGCCCGACATGCCTCGTGGTGAAGCGTCCCGCTGGCTTCATGTCTCGGCGGGCGCCGGGACATCGCCCTACGCGCCCGTAAGGTTCGCGTGCAGGCCTGAGGCCACGCTGCTTGAGTTGGTCGCGGCCTAGATGTTGCGAGAGATGTGCGGCACCACGCTGGTTTCACTTCTGGAGCCTCCGTCGGCTATCCTTACTTCGCCTCACCGCTGAACTGCGGTCGGCAATCGGGGTGTGGCGCAGCTTGGTAGCGTGCTTCGTTCGGGACGAAGAGGTCGCAGGTTCAAATCCTGTCACCCCGACATATTGCGGCCTCACTGCGGACGATGCGCCTGGCCAGTAGTTCACAAGCCCGCTCGGGTCTGGTCAAGTCGGATGCTCAGTGAATACGGCCGTGTGGGCGCCACGTATGATGAGTGCTCGCTGCGTGGCAATACTTTTGGTTGAGCGACAACAGCCAGGAAACGAGGATCGCTCGTGAGGTCACTTTCCACAGCGACGATGTTCCTGAGCGCTGGCCTGGCTCTCGTAGTGATCGCTAATCTGAATTCGTTCCAGGACCTCGAGAGCCGCGCCGGGATCTATTTTCGGGCGATCCACGCGCAGGAGGACCCGGGAATTCTCGCCGCCTCAGTCCGGCTCGACCCCAATGCCCGGTCGCGGTATTCGCCGCACGCCGTGGTCGGCCTCATTGCTCCGGGATCGACGGTCACCATGAGCGCGCCGGAGCTCGCTGGAGATCTCCCGACGCGTCAACGCATGTATTCGTTTGGAGCAGTAGCGCAAATCGTCTGGCACCAGGGGTCAAGCGCAGATCAATTGTCCGGATTGGACGTGACAAGAAATGTGATCGCTGCTGGCCCTGGTGGCTGGCGAGGAGCGCCGTGGATGGTGCTTGTCGAAGACGCCGAAGCCTCCGCTGTTGACCCTGAGGCGTTTCTGAGCCTCGCCTTGGCGGGAGATGTCAGCTTCTACCTGGGCGCACGAGAGTTCGTCTACGTGCACTGGCCGGTGCCGCGCGAGGGGAGCAGCTGGAATTACCAGCGCCTCTACATTGAGGCGTCGCTGCTTGATGAGGCGACTGGCGCCGGGAGTGCGTCATGATCGCTGAAACAGCGGCGATGGTTGCGATGCTTGTGTCGGGTATGGCGGTCGCGTCGTTTTCGGGAATGCGTGGCTGGGGACTGGTTCCGTTCGGGTTTATCGCAGGAATTTCCGTCTACGTCGTGATTACGTTTGTTCAGCTGGCAACGCCCCTTTCGGGAAGCCCGGTGCTGACCATCGCTCTGACACTCGCACTTCCACTCGGCCTGTGGGCGCACGCTCAGAACCGCGCTCGCTCGCTCGGTGTGTCGCCTGTTCTCGCCATTGGTGCCGTGGTCAGTCTCGCCGGCTTCGTAGCAACGATCCGGGCGTCACACTTGTACGTTTGGCACATCGACTCGCTGGTTCAAATCAAGGCCAGCGCCATGCTCGCCGCGGATCGCTATCTGGATGCAGCAGATCACCTGATACTTGAGAAGCGTTTGCTCGGCACGCCGGCGGTCCACACGGCGGGTCAGCTGAACGGCGAGTATTTTCTGCCATCCTTGACGCCGATGCTGGCCGTGTCGCTGCTCGCCGCCATAGGTTGGTTGCTCGTTCAGAAGTACGGGGCATCGCGCGGACTCATCGCGTCGTGGGCCGTTGCCGGCCTAGCGATTCTCTCGCTCGGCACCATGAATAGATTCGTGTTTCACGCGTTCTACGTCAACGGACACTTGATTGTGGCCGCGATGCTTCTCGTGATTGTCGCCGCCGTGTGGTTCGCGACCACCGAGCCCGCGAGCGTTTCAACGTCACTGTTCGTGATCGGGATGATGGCCGTCCCGGTGATTGTCACGACGCGCGCGGAGGGTGTGCTGCTCGCGGGCCTGGCGTTGATCCCGCTCTACGCCAGTGCGCGGGCGGAAGCGTGGATGAGAAAAGCCGCAGCGCTCGTGCTCGGCTTCTCGATGGCCCTCTGGAACACGCTGGTCTTCATCGTGGAGACATCCCATGATGAGTCCGCGACTCGGGCGGGCGGTCTCGTGATCGCTGGTGCGGCGATTGCGGTGACGGCGCTCGTGCTCGACAGGCGCGGCCGTTTAATGGTGCTATACCGCGCACCGGGCGTCACCGAGGCACTGCTGTGGGCCGCCCTCGTCGCCTTTACGATTCACAATCCGCAAATCCTGCGTGACAGCGTCAACGCGACGTACATCAACGCAGTGGATCCTTCTGGTGGCTGGGGGTCCGCCTTCTTGCTCGTCACTGTGCTTGCGCTGGTCGCGACGTCGGCGAGCCGCGCGGCCGGCACGCTTGCCCTGAGGTTTGCCGTGACGACGTTCTTCCCCCTGATGTTGCTGACCGCGTATGCGCGCGGCTCGGCCTTTCGAGTGGCGCATGCGGATTCTCTGAACAGGATGCTAATCGAAGTAGTGCCCGTCGCCGTGTTGTTTGTGGGTGCCATCGCGCTCAGCCGCCTGAGCGAGGCTTCCCCTACTCGGGTGGTCGCCCCAACCCTGGCGAGCGCCCCTAGGCGTTCGCGGCCGCGAGTTTCGTAGCGACCAGAGTCGCGATTTGCACGGCGTTCAGCGCCGCTCCTTTGCGCAGATTGTCGCCCGAGACGAAGAACGCGAGCCCACGGCCGTCGGCGACGCCCTCGTCTTGGCGGACTCGACCCACAAGCGAAGGGTCCCTTCCCGCTGCCTGAAGCGGGGTGGGAATCTCGTTGACCTCGACGCCTGCAGCCGTACTCAGAACTTCGTATGCGCGCTCGGGAGAAATCGGCCGCTCGAACTCCGCGTTGATGCTCAACGAGTGCCCGGTAAACACGGGCACGCGCACGCAGGTGCCGCTGACGGGGAGCTCAGGAAGGCCGAGAATCTTGCGGGACTCGAAGCGCAGTTTCTGCTCTTCGTTGGTCTCGTTGAGACCGTCGTCAACGACCTCTCCCGCGAGCGGAAGCACGTTAAATGCGATCGGCGCGACGTAGTTCTTGGGCTCCGGGAAACGCACCGCATCGCCGTCGTGGGTGAGGTTCTCGGCGTCCTCGTGGACGGCCTTGACCTGCTGGTCGAGCTCGGTGACCCCAGACAGCCCCGAACCTGAGACCGCCTGATAGGTCGAAACAATCAGCCGGCTCAGCCCCGCCTCATCGTGGAGCGCCTTGATCACCGGCATCGCCGCCATGGTGGTGCAATTGGGGTTCGAGATGATTCCCTTGGGGATGTTGTTCAGGGCCTCGGGATTGACCTCGGAGACGACGAGCGGCACATCGGGATCCTGTCGCCAGGCGGACGAGTTGTCGATGACGATTGCGCCCGCCTCAGCAAACTTGGGTGCGTACTCACGCGACGCTCCGCCGCCGGCAGAGAAGAGTGCGATATCAATTCCGGCGTAGTCGCCCGAGGCAACATTTTCGACGACGACCTCTTCGTCGCCCCACGCAAGGGTGGATCCCGCGGACCGCGCGGAGGCGAAGAACCGGACGTTCACGGTGCCAAAGTCATGGTCGACGAGCATTTGGCGCATGACGGAGCCAACCTGGCCCGTGGCGCCCACGACCGCGATACACAGGCGCGAGTTCACTTCGCTCATCTGCCCGAACCTCCGTAAACCACTGCCTCGCCGTCGTTTGAGTCGAGGTCGAACGTAGAATGCACCGCGCGCACCGCGTCGTCCAACTGCTCGGAGCGAGTGATGACGGAGATGCGAATGTCGGACGTGGAGATCATCTCGATGTTGACTCCAGCGTCGCGGAGCGCGGCGAAGAACTTGGCGCTTACGCCCGAGCTCGAACGCATGCCCGCACCGACGAGTGAGATCTTGCCGATGGTGTCGTCGTAGCGGACTTCCGCGAACCCGATTCCGGCCATCTCGGCTTCAATGGCGTCGCGCGCGGCCGCGCCCTCGGCTGCTGGCAACGTGAAAGATATGTCTGTCACGCCGTTGCCGTGGGCGGAGACGTTCTGAACGATCATGTCGATGTTGAGCCCAGCCGCTCCAACGGCCTCGAAGAGGTGCGCGGCCTTACCGGGCACATCAGGGATGCCAACGACCGTGATCTTGGCCTCGGACCGATCGTGCGCAACGCCGGCAATGATTGGCTCTTCCATGTCAACTCCTTGGCTTGATTCTCCCACGACCCAAGTTCCGGGAAGCCCCGAGAACGACGACCGAACGTGAATGGGTACGTCGTAGCGGCGCGCGTACTCGACACAGCGCGGCATGAGGATCTTCGCGCCAGATGCTGCAAGGTCGAGCATCTCTTCGTATGAGACGCGACTGATTTTCCGTGCGTTGGGCACGATTCGGGGGTCGGCGGTGAAAACCCCGTCGACGTCGGTGTAGATTTCGCAAACCTCAGCCTTGAGCGCCGCAGCGAGCGCGACGGCGGTGGTGTCGGTGCCGCCGCGGCCAAGTGTGGTCACGTCCTGCGACTGCTGATTGAGGCCTTGGAATCCGGCGACAATGGCGACGTCACCATCGGCGATTGCCTTCTCGAGCCGGCCAGGGTTCATGTCAATGATGCGCGCACGGCCGTGGTGCTCGGTGGTGATCACGCCCGCTTGCGGCCCCGTAAACGACTGAGCGCCAACACCGAGCGCACGGATAGCCATCGCCAGGAGCGCCATGGATATCCGCTCTCCGGCAGTCAGCAGAATGTCCATTTCTCGGGCAGGCGGGTTGTCACTCACGGCGCGCGCTAGTTCGATGAGTTCGTCGGTGCTATCGCCCATGGCAGAAACGGCCACGACCACGTCGTGCCCTGCGTTCTTCGTCTCCACGATCCTTGCCGCGACGCGCTTGATAGCGGCGGCATCCGCAATGGACGAGCCGCCGTACTTCTGCACAACGACGCTCATCGTTTGCTCCAGGAGACGGGACGGTGCCGGCGACTGCCCGCGTCGCCAATTGTAGTGCGTAGCGCGCTTGCGCCAGAAACCCGGCGGGACGTTGTGGTAGCGTCGGGCCGATCCTCAGGCTTGGAGACTTCAGTGGAGAATTCTCTCTGGCAGCCCGCGATGCTGCGGTCTCGATTGCCGGGCGCGTTACTACTGGGGGCGCTGATCACCGTGAATCTGGTGGGCTTCCAAAACCTCGATGACAAATTGCCTCACAACTTCCAAGGGTTCGAGCAGTACCCCCACGATGAGGTTCTCGAGATAGCGCTGATCACAGACATCAACTCACGCGCGCGCTACGACCTCTACGTGGCGCTCGCGCAAATAGCGCCGGGCTCAACTTTCGTCATCCCTGAGGTCGGCGGCGCGGGCGCGCACGAGAATTCGTTGAGACTCATGGCGCTGGCTCACTCCGCGGAGATCGTGGCCTGGCCGGGCGACGGCAGCGCGCTCCTTGCCAACATTCGCCCGGGTGGCCAGATCGTTGCAAGCGGCCAAGGAGCCTCAGGATTCGGCGCGCCGTGGCTTGTCATTGTTGACCCGAAAAACGGCGTCGTGGCGCCCGGGTCGAGCACTGATGCGTTCGTCTTCGAGGCTCTTGCGGAGGCGCGGGCTGGCGCCGAACCGGTGCCACCCCGGGTGTTTATCATGCTCCACGTGCCGGAGGCCCGTGAGGGCTCAACGTTCGACTACCAGAACCTGATCATCGAGGCGTCCCTCACCGATTGGTATGCCCCAGAGGTGAAGCCATGATCCTCGAGAGTCTGGTTGTCCTTGGTTGGCTAGTTTCTGGTGCCGCGATGGCGCGGCTGTCTGGGCTCCGGGGCTGGGTGGTAGGCCCCATGGGATTCCTGCTTGGCGTGGCGGCGTACATCGCGGTCGGGCTCGTGCTCGTGGTGACGCCGCTTCCTAACCATCCGCTGATAGCACTGGCACTGAGTTTGGCCGGAGCGACGGTTTGGTGGGTGGCGTCGGCAAAGGATGATACTGCCCTCCGCGTTCATTGGCGCGACGTCGGTCTGGGAGCTGCCGCCGCGCTTAGCTTGGTGTTTGTCTTTGTTGGTCAGAACCTCGTCAAGTGGCATGTGGACTCCTTCGATTACTTGAACCTTGGGCAGTTGCTCGCAGGCGGCGGCTATGACGAGGAGGTGCGCCTCTCACTGATCGAAACGCGACTTATTGGCGTGCCGTATCTGCACGCGATGTCCGGGATTGACGGCTCGTACTACATGCGGTCGGCCACGCCTCTGATCGCGCTTGCGAGCCTTGCCACGCTCGTATGGCTATTACTCCGAGGGTTCGACGGACGACGCGACGCGATCACCGCAGGAGTTTTCGGGGGACTCGGAGCCGCGGCACTTGCGACCGTCAATCGGTTCGACTTTCACGCTCTCTACATCAACGGGCACCTCCTCGTTGGTGCGGTCGTGATGGCCGTTGCCGGATGCGCGTGGCTGGCGATCTCCAAGGCGCCAGTTCCACACATCACGCTCGCACTGGTGATGGCGGTGTTGATCCCCGCGGCCGTCGTCACGCGCGCAGAGGGCGCACCTCTGATTGCCCTCGCGTTGTTCCCGTATGTCGCGCGCGCGGAGGCGAAGGGGCGCCCGATGGCGGCGGTGCTGTTTTCGTTCGGAGGCTCCGTGCTCGTGTGGAACACCTTCGTCGTCGCCAGAGCCTTGTCGCGGGACGAGACGGCGCCGTTGTCGTCACTTGTGCTTGGCGCGGTGGCCGTGGTGGCGCTTGGCGCTGGCCTCGCGGCGTTGAAGGCGTCGCTTGGAGAACTCCGGCGCTGGTTGCCTGCGGCGGGCGAGTTGGGCCTGTGGGCACTACTCGGTGCGCTCGCACTGCGCGACTCGGCAATCCTTGAGGACAGCCTTGCGGCGGCGAGCACACTGTTTTCTCCTTTCGATGGCGTGTGGGGCTGGACTGTGTGGGTGTACTTTGCCGTCGGGCTGGGGCTGCTAGCCGCGGGCCGGTTCGCAGGAAGCGAGGCGCTCAGGTATCCGTGGACCACGTTCATTCCGCTCGTATTTGTCCTCGCCTACGCTCGAGATGGCGCGTACCACGTGTTCCTGTACGACTCGCTCAACAGGATGCTCATTGAGGTGCTCCCCGTGCTCGTCCTGTTCATTGCTGCTTCGGTTGGGCTGATGCGGGTGCGGTGGACGGCTGCGCCGTCGACCGTCAGTGCTAGCGCTGCGAAGAAGACCAAAGCCAGCCCGAAGGCGAAGCCCGCGTCCACGGGGAAGGTAAGTTAGTCGCTCAAACTCAGCTTGAGCGGGGCTGGCGCTAACAAGCGCGACCCAACAGTCTGTCATAGGTTGGTCGTTGTGACTGACATGAGTAGTTCGCGCGAGACGAAGGCCACGGTTGGAATCGAAGCCCGCGGCCTGCGCCGCACATTTGGCAGCGTGCGAGCGGTGGTTGACGCATCGCTCTCGGTCCCCTCGGGAAGCGTGACCGCACTCATTGGCCCCAACGGTTCGGGCAAGACCACGTTGATGCTGATGTTGTCGGGGCTACTCAGCCCCGACGATGGCACGGTATCTGTCGCGGTCCCGCACGGAACGCTCGCCGCGGGGACGCGCGTCGCTTAGCTGACGACCCTTCGCCCTTCGAGCGCACGTCCCAAGGTGACCTCGTCCGCGTACTCGAGGTCTCCGCCAACAGGCAACCCCGACGCGAGCCGCGAGACCGTCACTCCGAGCGGAGTGAGCATGCGTGTCAGATATGTGGCGGTGGCTTCGCCCTCGATGTTTGGGTCCGTCGCGATGATGACTTCAGAAATGGCTTTGTCCCCGAGGCGGCTGAGCAGCTCTTTGATCCTGAGATCATCTGGGCCGACGCCTGACATGGGATCGATCGCGCCGCCGAGCACGTGATATCTGCCTCGGAATTCGCGTGTGCGCTCAATTGCCATCACGTCCTTTGGCTCTTCGACCACGCACAGTATGTCGGTCGAGCGGCGCTCGTCCGCGCAGATCTTGCACTGTTCTGCCTCGGCGACGTTGCCACAGGTCTCGCAGAAACGCACCCTGTCCTTGACCTCAGTCAACGCGACAGCGAGCCGATCGACATCGGCGCGGTCGGTCGAGAGGATGTGAAAAGCGATTCGTTGTGCGCTCTTTGGCCCGACCCCGGGAAGGTGGCCGAGCTCGTCAATTAGATCTTGCACTGCACCGTCGTACATGTTGACCAGGGTAAGCCGCTCGGCAGTGCCATCTGTTCAGGCGCGACGTGAGGGGTCGCCGCTGATGGCTAGGCGTCGTCTTCGACCACGGTGCCGCCAAGCAATTGCGCGACGACGTCGGGTGCGGTCAGTCCCGCGCCTTCGGCAGTTGCGTCATGCTTGCTGACGTTCTCAGATTCATGGTCCGCTGGTGCTGGAGGTGCGTCGCTTTTGGCTGCGGGTTTGCTGGCGGATTTCAATTTGGCGGCCAAGGAACCCTCGCTCTTGGTGGCCGCCGGCGCTGGCGGACGATCGGTTGCGGCGGGAACGGGTGCGGTAGCTCGCGGCTCTTCGCCGGGGCCCGCGGCGCCCGTCACTCGGAGTTGTAGCCCCAGCGTCTCGCGCACCGCAAGCGTGACGTTCTCTGCGTGGGCCCCACCGTTGAATCGCTCGGCGAGCTGCGGGCTAGCGAACGCGAGCTGGAGTTCGGAACCGGTAACACCGGCGACCTGAGCGCTCTGGCTGACGAGGACCCAGGTGACGCGGTGTCGCTCGAGCGTGCCGAGCACCTCGGTCCACCTACGCCGGATGAGTTCCGCGTCATCCTGGCCTTCGGTTGGCGGAGCCGGGGAGGTCTCGCCGGGCGCTTCAGATATCTGGGCAGGACCGGCAGGTTGTTGGGTGGCTGCGGGCGAATCCGGTACGTCCACAGGCGCGGGCGGTGGAGGCGGAGTCGCGGTGAGGGCGTCTGCCGGTGCTGGCGGCACCAGCGTACTCGATGGCGTTTGCGCTTTCGCCTGGCTCTCAGCTTTGACCTTCGGGCGTCGCG
Source organism: Demequinaceae bacterium (assembly GCA_965250005.1). Lineage (GTDB taxonomy): Bacteria > Actinomycetota > Actinomycetes > Actinomycetales > Demequinaceae > WTKG01. The sequence continues at coordinate 1,292,926 of OZ252279.1, read as the reverse complement.
CGCGCCGGGAAGCCGCAGGTTCGCTCGCGGCAATAGCGGTTGTGACGGTTGGGGCGGCTGGAGTTCCCGAACTAGGCGCTTCGGGTGCCGTGGACGCCCCAGCGCCCTCAGAGGCGAGCAAGCGGGCGCACAAGAGTTCGAGGTGCAGTCGCGGCGACGTGGCGCCAACCATGGACGTGAGTGCGTCGTTGATCAGGTCCCCGGCCCGTGACGCCCGCGCGAGGCCAAGACGGCGCGCCTGGTCGCGCATGCGGTCGAGTTGATCTTCGGGGTGCTCGCCTAGGGCCTTTACGCCGGCTTCCCCTGACGCAGCAAGCACGAGCAGGTCGCGAAGCCGTTCGAGCAAGTCCTCGACGAATCTGCGCGGCTCGTGGCCCGTCTGGATCACGCGCTGCACCACGGCGAATAGCGACGCGCCGTCGGCCGCAGCGATGGCATCGACCGCGTCGTCCAGCAGGGTGCCTTCAGTGAAGCCCAGCAGGGTAATGGCGCGCAGATAGGTGACGCCCGCTGCGTCCGATCCGGCCATGAGTTGGTCGAGCACCGACAGGGAGTCGCGGACGGAGCCGCCGCCGGCTCTTACCACGAGCGGCAGAACGCCGGCCTCGACACTGACTTCTTCGGACTCGCATAGCGTGGCGAGGTAGGCCGTGAGCACGGCTGGCGGAACCAACCGGAACGGATAGTGGTGCGTCCGAGACCGGATGGTTCCGATGACTTTCTCTGGCTCCGTGGTCGCGAAGATGAACCGCACGTGTGGTGGCGGCTCCTCGACCAATTTGAGCAGCGCGTTGAAGCCCTGGGGCGTCACCATGTGGGCCTCGTCCAAAATGAAGATCTTGTACTTGTCCCGTGCCGGCGCGTACGCGGCGCGCTCGCGAAGTTCGCGCGCGTCGTCCACGCCGTTGTGGGAAGCGGCGTCGATCTCGACCACGTCAACCGAGCCAGAACCGCCGCGCGCGAGTTCGACGCACGAGTCGCACACGCCACACGGCGTGTCCGTGGGCCCTTCTACGCAGTTGAGACACCGAGCGAGAATGCGCGCTGAGGTGGTTTTCCCGCAGCCCCGCGGCCCGCTAAACAGGTACGCGTGATTGACTCGATCGGCCCTGAGCGCCTGCCGGAGTGGGTCGGTGACGTGCTCCTGGCCGACGACTTCCGCAAAGGTGTCCGGCCGGTAGCGGCGATAGAGCGCAATAGTCACAGACATGACTCTAGGCCAGGCCGCCCACAACCGCATCGGCCGGAACTAGTTAGCAACGCAAAGGACCCCCCACGCACCCACCAGAGCTTCCGTACCCTTGCTGCATTTCTGCCCTGGGGGAGTTCCGAAAGGTGGCGTCGCGTGAGGGGCCGTGCACAAGTCTAGCCACGTAAATCGACGTGTTTGGAGCCGTTTAGGGAAGCCGCGGGCACGCGGTTCGGTAGGTGTGCGTTGCTCTAGTAACATCAATGGCCTTGGAGGATTCGCCTAGTGGCCTATGGCGCACGCTTGGAAAGCGTGTTGGGTGCAAGCCCTCAGGGGTTCGAATCCCCTATCCTCCGCCAAGGTTCAGTCTCGATTAGGGTTGTGCCGTGAACGACAAGACTCCCAAGCCGACAACGTCGACCATGCGAACGCGCCGTCAGGTGCTCAAGAGGCGGCGCCGCGAACGCCAGCTGTTGTTGTTTGGGTTGATGCTCATTGGGCTCGGCACTGTTGCTTTTGGCGCTGCATCGGTCTATTCAGAGCGAACGGCTGGACCCTTTTCAGAGCCGATCATCACCATCGCCGGGGACTTCGGCAGCGAGATCACGCTGGCATGTCCGCCCGCGGACACGTTGCCGCTTCCAGCCGGAGAGACGGTTGTTCGCGTGCTCAACAGCACTAAGGTGTCGGGTCTCGCTGGCACCGCGCTCGGCGACATGATTGGTCGCGGCTTCATCAGCGGAGGCGCCACCAACTGGAGCAAGGGTGAGTACGACGGCGTTGTGAGGATCAGCTTTGGCGAAGAGGGCGTCGCTCAGGCGTACACAGTTGCACGCCACTTCGTCGAGTCGGAACTTGTGCTGGACACACGCGACGGCAGGACGGTCGATGTGGTGCTCGGACTTCTTTACGACGAGAAGTCGCTGCGACTGCTCTCTGCCGAGGAGCTCGACGCTGACATCCCGTTGTCGGCGGCGTCAGCGTGCCGGGCGGCCAAGTTCATCGTCGCCGAGCCCGGGCCCAAGACACTTCCCGTTGACCCGACCGTGCCGCTTGTCACCCCGGACCCCACCGTTTCGCCTGCGTCTGACGTAGCCTAGGACTGGAGCAATCGTGAATGAAGCTGGCGACTCAAACCCGTTCGCGCCCCCTCCAGAACCCGGCGAGCGGGTGCCGACCCCTCCCGCGGCTTCGGCCCCTGGATTCTATGGTGGACAGTCAACCGCGGGCGCAGGTGCCCCGGCCGCGCCCAACCGATCCGCCACCGCCGCCGTCGGGCCGGGCGCGCCCGGCACCTTCCCGGCGCGCCCAAGCACCAACGTGTCGGCCATCATCGCGTTCGTTATGTCGCTGCTCGGGATCATCCCCGTGGTCAGCATTATCGCCGTCATCCTGGGTCACAGAGCGCTGATCGCGGTGGGCAGGACAGGCGAGGCGGGCGGCGGGCTTGCGCGGGCCGCGCTCGTTATGGGCTACCTGGGGATCCTCGGCTGGGCGATCCTTATCGTCTTCACTACGAGTTTCGGAATCGCTAGCACGGCGGCTTAGCGCGGAACGCACTGAGCCCGACGCGCGTCGCGTGGCGCGAGCCGGGCTCATGTGGCGGTGGCGGTGGGATTTGAACCCACGGTGGAGTTTCCCCCACACACGCTTTCGAGGCGTGCTCCTTAGGCCGCTCGGACACGCCACCGTGGACGAGGATACCCGCCGCGCGTGGCTGCGACCAAACTGGAACGAATGACGCTAGTTGCGGTGCGTCTCAAAAAAATCGGTCAGCAACTGGGCGCACTCCTCGGATCGCACATTTGGAATCACCTCGACCTTTGCTCCGACGCGTCCGTCTCGAACGAGGTCCCACTGGGAGCCGGTGGCGCCGGCCTTTGCATCCCAGGCCCCGATCACGAGCCGAGGGATGCGCGCTTGCAGGATTGCGCCCGCGCACATGGAACAAGGCTCAAGCGTGACGACGAGCGTGTGGCCATCCAACCGCCACGTTCCTGTCGCGTCTGCAGCCTGACGCAGCGCGAGGATTTCGGCGTGCGCGGTCGGATCCGAGTCGATTTCGCGCCGGTTGTGCGCGCGGGCCACTATCGCGCCGCTGCCATCGAGCACGACCGCGCCTACCGGGATGTCGTCGTGCGCGGCCGCGTCCCGCGCTTGCGCAAGGGCTGCGGCCATGGCGCCGTCGAATTGTGCGTCCATCGGGTCAGGTGGTCTTCGCCTTCGTCTTGTTCTTCGAACGAGGCTTGGTTTTTTTCGCGCCCTTCGTGATCGAAGCTCCACTCGGCGTGATTGCCTGTGGCGCGGTAGCGTGCTCGGCGATAGGTACGACACCGACCAAACGCAGCGCGAGGACGACGACGGCACCGAAGGCGACGGTTCCGACAAGCCAGACGATTGATGGCGCTGGCGCGCCGTCCCACCACCACTCGACGTCGGTGTCCAGGTTCCACGAAAACTCGTCGAGGCCAGTGACATAACGCCGGATATTTGTATGGAGCGCGATCGCATGAGCGAGGGTAATCAGGGTGACTCCGGTCCACCATTGCGGTCGCGATAGCGAGAACTGTGTCCCCTCTCGGCGGTATAGCGCGAGGCTGACCAGAATGATCATCACCGGGACGAGGTAGCGCGGCTGCGTGTAATAGCCCACGGGAAGCGAGGTCCCGATCTGCACATAGGTGGGCGCGGCGACAAGTGCAAAAAGGACGATTCCGAGCGCGAGGCCTTTGCGCCGGTCGACGGCCCTCAGCCCTGCGAAGAGCGTGGCCGAGTACAGCGCGAGCATCGATACCCACACCCCGCCAGGCATCGGCGTGTCTTCCCACCCGAGCCCCCACGCTGATCGCGGCCCGCCGGAACCGAAGGTCCCTGCCCATAGCTCCGAGATGTTCGGCAGGATCACCTGGAACATCTCGGATGGTGAGGGGACGATCGCGCCTTCGGGGGCTGTGAAGAGTTGCGCGGTCCCGTTTTTGGCGGAGGCCCAGAGCACGAACGAGAACAGGATGAATGCCGTCGGAAGCACGAGCAGCTTCCTAAACTCGGGCGCTCGAGACGCGCTCACGACTGTGGCCGCGACGATGGCAAGCGCCGCCCAGACCGCCGCGTCCGATCTAGCGGAGCCGCCGATAATCACGGCGAACGCTGCTACGGCAGAGAGGATTGCCTGCTTCTTTCCAGTGGTCTCGTAGTAGCCAACGACGCTCACAAATACCGCTGCGGCCGAGGCGTGGGCCCAGCCACTCGGATTGACGGATGATGTCAGGAAAGTTCCGTAAGGAACGGCGGTGACCAACACCGGGACAACTAGCAAGATGCGTCGGCGCGTGGGGAGCGCCCAGTAGCAAACGATGAGGAGTCCGAGCGTGAGCGCGATGTTTGCGAGGCGCATCCCAACGACGGATCGCTCCACGTTGTCGGACGCGAAGAGCCCGGTGTACATGTAATATCCGCCGGAGTACAGGCCGGTGAAATTCCCGCGGCTGGTGATGACAGCTTGCTCAGGGTGCAAGCCGAACTCGGCGCCTTGGCACGCGGCGCTCTGCGCAGGGCGGTGCGCGTAGCAGATCGCTTCGTCGACGAGCGCTTCGGGAACGACGCGCAGGTGTGGCTCGTTCGTTGTGGCGCAAATGTCCTCGCGGTCGCCGTAGGCGCACCAGGCACTGGTGAGGTGGAAATCCTCGTCTGGCGAGGAACCGACTGGTGAAGCGACCGACCAAGCGGCAAGCACCACGCCAGCAAGTAGCGGGAGGAGGGCCACACGCGCGGCGCCTAGCCGGTCGAGAATCCGGTTTGTTGTCATTCGTGAAACATACACCCGGCCTCGCTGAGACTGAGGGTGACGGGCCACGGTGGCGCGAGTACGGTGTTGACATGCGCGTACACGTTGCGGACCACCCGCTCATTGACCACAAGGTGACCGTTCTCCGGGACAAGAACACACCTTCCGCGACGTTCAGGTTGCTCGTGGACGAACTTGTGACGCTCCTCGCGTATGAGGCAACCCGCCACGTGCGAGTTGAGCCCAAGGAGGTCGAGACGCCGCTCGTGAAGACGATCGGGACCGTGATTTCGCGCCCCGCGCCGATCATCGTGCCGATCTTGCGCGCAGGCCTTGGGATGCTCGACGGCATCACACGGCTCGTGCCCAGCGCGGAAGTCGGATTTCTTGGGCTCAAGCGCGACGAGGCGACTCTCGAGGCGATCACGTACGCCAACCGGCTGCCCGATGATCTGACAGGCCGCCAAGTGTTCCTCATCGACCCGATGCTCGCGACGGGCGGCTCTCTCATCATGGCAATCGATTACGTGCTCGAGCGCGGAGCGAAGGACGTCACGTGCGTGTGCCTGCTCGCGGCGCCTGAGGGCATAGAGGCGGTTCGCACGGCCGTCGGCGACCGGGCCGATGTGGCCGTGGTTGTGGCGTGTGTTGACGAGAAGCTCAACGAAGTCGGGTATATCGTGCCCGGGCTCGGCGACGCTGGTGACCGGCTGTACGGTGTCGTGGACTGATTCTTGTCGCACTGAATGAGCGACGTGTTCGAACCGTTCGTGGAACCGCCCCTGAGCGGGTCGATAGCCTCGTGACTTGCGGTAGGCGTTCCTCTCCTGGTGGTAGTACACCTGGCTCTTGCGGTGCCCGCGTTTGGTGGCGCGATAGCAGCGGTGAGACAAGCGCTGCGGGTAGTGCGAGTCTGGCTCGCCACTCTCGATTCGACTGGCCGTGCCTAGAAAACGGCTTCAGACGCGTCAGACCCTCGCGATACACTTGAGTCATGCCTGAGAGCACGTCGCGAGACGCCCTCGAAGGCCAGCGCGCGGATCGTCCCCAATTCGGGAGTCAGATTGTGGACGACACGCCGCGTTGTCCACACGGCATGCACAGGTTTGTTAACAGGAACCCCCATATCTAGGGGTCATATCGCCGACACGCCCCTAGATGTTGCGTTTTCGGCCCGTTTTTTGTATCTTCAAAGGACGCCTTAAGCGCAGGGTGGCGCGGTTAGTTTTCCGCTTCTTGTGTGCCCGGCGAAGAGTTTTGAGAGCAGCAAGGGACCGGCTTCGGTGGGACCGAGACCGAACGAGAGGGAAGACGTGACTATTACTGATCCGACAACGCAGGCCAGGGTCAACGGCGACGCCGGAGCACCGGTCGAGGCTACCTACACAGGCATCCACGTCACCAAGCGCGATGGCACGCGTGAACCTTATAACGCCGACCGCATTAATAAGGCGATCGAGCGCGCGGCTGAGGGCCTGGACGATCAGATCTCCAAGGTCACCCAGGTGGCGACCGAGCTCGGCATTACGTTGTTCGACGGAATCACCACCGAACAGCTCGACGAGGCCGCCATTGGCGTCGCCGTCCAAAACGTCAAGGACGACCCAGACTTCGACATCATCGCGTCGCGCCTGCTGCGCAAAGTGATCAACAAGCGCGTGCTCGGCGGCTACGAGTCCGACCTCGAACTCGCACTGCTTCACCAGGCGCGGTTCCCAGGCTACATCCGCGACGCTGTGGAAGAAGGCCTCCTCGACGCGCGGCTCGGGACACTGTTCGACCTCGACGCCCTCGCGGCGGCGGTCGACCACACCCGTGATGACCTGCTGAAATACATCGGCTCTGTGACCATGCGCAACCGCTATATGATCACTGACCGCAACGGCAAGGCACTTGAGGTACCGCAGTACTTCTGGATGCGCGTGTCCATGGGACTCTCTCTGAACGAGGCGAACCCCACTGAGATGGCCATCGAGTTCTACGAGAAGATCTCGCGGCTCGACTACCTTCCCGCGGGCTCGACGCTCGTGAACGCAGGTACGTCCTACCCTCAGCTTTCAAACTGCTTCGTCATGCAGATGGAAGACGACATCGAGCACATCGCGAAGTCTGTGCGGGACGTCATGTGGCTCACCAAGGGCACCGGCGGAATCGGCCTGTCCGTCACCAAGCTGCGGTCCGAAGGCTCGCCCATCAAGTCAAACAACACCACGTCGACCGGTCCCATCCCGTTCATGCACACCATCGACTCCACGCTGCGTGCGGTGAGCCGCGGCGGCAAGAAGTTTGGCGCCCTGTGCTTCTACATGGAGAACTGGCACATGGATTTCGCGCAGTTCCTTGACCTGCGCCAGAACTCCGGTGACCCGTACCGGCGCACCCGCACGGCCAACACTGCGGTCTGGATCTCGGATGAGTTCATGAAGCGCGTCGCAGCAGACCAGGACTGGTACTTGTTCGACCCAGCCGAAGCGCCCGACCTTGTTGAGCTCACCGGTTCAGCGTTTTCCGAGCGTTACCAAGAGCTCATCAACCTCGCTGAGGCAGGCAAGGTACGCAGTTTCACCAAGATGAAGGCGCGCGAGCAATACAAGTCGATCCTTGTCATGTTGCAGACCACGTCGCACCCGTGGCTGACGTGGAAGGACACCATCAACAACCGTGCCCTCAACACCAACACCGGCACCATTCACCTCTCGAACCTCTGCACTGAGATCTGTCTCCCGCAAGACCGAGAGAACATCGCGGTGTGCAACCTGGCATCGGTCAACCTGTCCGAGCACTTTGTGGACGGCAAACTCGAATGGGATCGCATGGAGAAGTCCGTGCGGCTGGCAGTTCGCCAGCTCGACAACTTGGTAGACATCACGTTGTCGTCCGTAGCGGAATCCGAGTTCGCGAACCGTTCCAACCGCGCGGTCGGGCTTGGCGTCATGGGCTTCACAGACGTTACCGAGCGCATGGGAATGGCGTACGAGTCTGAAGAGTCTTATTCGCTGATCGACCAAATCATGGAGTTTGTCTCGTTCCACGCGATTGACGCCTCCGCGGATCTTGCGCGCGAGCGCGGTTCGTACAGCAACTTTGAAGGCTCCGGCTGGTCAAAGGGACTCGTGCCCTTCGACACTATTGCGACTACAGAAGCCGACCGCGGCGTCCCCATCGCCGTCGACCGCGTCATGCGCCTCGACTGGGACACACTGCGCGAAAAGGTCAAGGGCGGCATCCGCAACGCGACCCTCATGGCCGTCGCGCCCACCGCATCGATCGGCCTTGTCGCAGGCACCACGCCTGGGTTCGATCCGCAGTTCTCGCAGATATTCAGCCGCGCCACCTCGTCGGGCAAATTCCTCGAGGTCAACCGCAACCTGGTGAAGGACCTCCAGAAGGTGGGAATGTGGGAGGACGTGAAGGATCGGCTCCTCGAGGTTCAGGGCGACCTGAGCCAGATCTCGGAAGTTCCCGAGCACCTGCAGGAGGTCTACAAGACCTCGTTCCAGCTCTCCCCCTACGCGTTCATTGAGGTCGCAGCTCGCGCCCAGAAGTGGATTGACCAGGCGATCAGCCGCAACATCTACCTAGAGTCACGCGACGTTGAAGAAATGATGGCGCTCTACTCGGCGGCCTGGGAGCGTGGCGTCAAGACCACGTACTACCTCCACATGAAGCCACGCCACACTGCCGAACAGTCCACGGTTCGTGTCAACAAGACCGAAAAGCTCAACAGCACCGGCAATGCCGGTACGGCGCCGTCTACGGCCACTAAGTCGCCTGGGCCAGCACGCAAGGGCTTCGGAGGCTTTGGAGCCGCTAAGGCGGGCTCAGGACCAAGCGCTAAAGATACTGGCGCAGTCGCGGCGGCTGTTGCGCCAGCGGCGCCAGCCGTCGCCGCTCAGGAGGCCACCCTCACGACGGGGACCATACCGGTGACGGGGACCGAGGTCGTTGACGCGGTTGATGTGAATCTGACGGAAACGGTGACAGCGGAAATCCGAACTGTCGCGCCAGACCAGGTGAATGGGACCGAACATGACTCGGCTCCGCGGAAGTCGTCGATTTCGACGGCACCGGCGTCGATCCTCTCCATGGTTGCGAACAAGGCGTTCGCGAAGCCCCCGACCGCGCAGCCTGCCGTGCCTCCCACGTCACTTCCGGAGCCGGCAACTGCGCCTGAGGTGCGCGAGAACGTGGCTCCATCCAAACCGAGTGCCGTGGGATTTTCAGCACAGGTAGTTCCAGCGGTCGTTGAGGCGCCGTCGGGTGCCGTTCAGCTACCAGTTTTGGAACTGGACCCGGTGGCGTCGCTTGATGGTGATACCGAGTTGATCGACGGGGTAGCGTGCCCGGTCGATCCCATGGAACGCTTGCAGTGCGAGTCCTGCCAGTAGCAGGCATTTAGAACCAGGAGAAGAACATGGGAATTCTCGGCACCGGTATTCAAGACGGACTGCTCCTTAAGCCAATTAAGTATCCGTGGGCGATGGACCTGTACGACCAGGCGGTCGCGAACACGTGGTTCCCCAACGAGATCCAATTGGGCGAGGACCTCGCGGACTTCAAGAAGATGACGGATGACGAAAAGCACGCCATCACGTTCTTGATGTCGTACTTCAACCCGAACGAGCTGCTCGTCAACAAGGCGCTCGCGTTCGGCATCTACCCGTACATCAACGCGCCCGAGTGCCACCTCTATCTCGCGAAGCAAATGTGGGAAGAGGCAAATCACTGCATGTCGTTCGAGTACGTACTCGAGACATTCCCGCTGGACCGGGAGGCTGCGTACAACTCGCACGTGGACGTACCGTCCATGGCGATCAAGGAAGAGTTCGAGGTCAAGTACATCAAGCGCATGGCCGAGGACACCCTCGACATCACCACCACCGAGGGCAAGAAGGACTTTGTCCGTAACCTTGTGGCCTACAATGTGATCCTCGAGGGCATCTGGTTCTACTCGGGCTTCATGGTCGCGCTGTCATTCCGCCAGCGAAACCTGCTCCGCAACTTTGGATCGCTCATGGACTGGGTCATCCGCGACGAGTCGCTGCACTTGCAGTTTGGAATAAACTTGATCCTGACCGTTCTCGAAGAGAACGAGGACCTGCAGGACCCCGAATTCGCCGACGAGATCCGCAACATGATCATCGGCGCGGTCGAGATGGAGGAGCAGTACAACCGTGACCTGCTCCCGAATGGGATCCTTGGCCTCAACGCTGACTACGTCAACCAGTACGTAAAGTATCTTGCGGACCGGCGCCTAGAGGAGCTTGGCTTCGAGGCTCACTACAACGTCTCGAACCCCGCTAAGTGGATGGCCGCAGCCAACGACACCCTGCAACTCGTGAACTTCTTCGAGGCGACCAACACGTCGTACGAAGTCAACGCACAGGCCACCAAACAACAACCGTAGGTCGAACAGCAGTGAGTAGGGCCCCCGGCATAGCCGGGGGCCCTACTCACTGGAAGAGAGAGGCAGGCTAGTCGTCGTCACCGTCGCCATCATCATCGTCTTCTTCGTCCTCGATGACGGCCACCAGTATTTGACCGACGATGAACTGGTCGCCAGTCGTCGCTGCAGTTATCCGGTGTGTTCCCTCTTCGACGTTCTCGACCTTGAAGGACTTCGCGTCGGTACCGAGGTTATTCGCAAAGTCCGAGCCGAATGCGGTCGAATCGCCAGCGTTGCTGTCGTCTCCCGTTGACGTGTTCGAGCCGTTCCAGTGGATGGACTTCAGGTCCTCGCCGTCGAGCGAGACGGTGTCGCCATCCTCGCCGCGGTCACCGTCCCACGTGATGGTCGCCACTTCGACAGTTCCGCCAGTTTCAGTCGCGAGGCGAATGTCCAACGGAGTGCCGTCGGCTACTAGGTGGTCGCCGGTGTACACCGCGATCTTCGTCTGAGGTAGGTCCTCGTTCTCGAAAATCACGGTGATCGCGAAGCCTGCGAAACTTCCAAACTCAGCGTGGGCGTCATCAAAGTTGGGCGGCAATGCCACATCTGCGAGCGTCCATGCGCCGCTACCGTACTCATCAACTAAGGAGGTGATGTCGGCGCGCGCAATGTAGTAGCTGCCGGATGCGTTGGTCACTGTAGAGACAGTGGCTCCGGTGATGGATGTGAACTCGCTCGCTCCTGCGGGGCGGATATTGGCTGAGCCCGGGTCTCCGATGAAGCCGATGCCTGCTGGCGAACTTACAGACCACTCGACCGTGGCACGCTCGACGCCCGCACCTGCCGGCACTGTGACGATCGTGGACTTCGATATGGTTGCTCCGCCGTCTTCATTGAGCGCCTCGACCGTCCAGGCGTCGTTGCTGTGCTCGGCCTTCACTGCGTTGCCGTTGAAGTCCATCGCCTTCTCACAGTCGCGGTCGTCCAAGTCGCACGCGACAAGCGTGGTGCCAGAGATGACGTAACCGTAGGCGCCTTCGTAGTAGTACCCAAGGTTGACGTTGCGATCTGCTGCCGCGACTCCAGTGGCGACCGTGAGCGACTCTTCGAGTCCGCTGCTGTCAGCGACGTCGAAGGTAGTGACCGCGTCGTCTGCGAGGGCCCCGACAACGTCAACGTCGAGGGTGAGAACAACCTCGCTCGATGCATCAATCGAGTCGGTGGTGCACGTTGCCGTGGTTGCGTCGTCGTTTACCGCACAAAACCAGGCGTCAACGGCGAACGTCGCTCCAGTAGCGAATCCGACAAACGCGCCGAGCCGTTCAGCGGAGTGCAGACCGATGCTTCCGCCGCCGCCACTCGGGCTAGCGAATGTCAGGCCGGCCGGAAGTGCGATGACTACGGTGGGGCTGTCTGAGCTACCGTCGCCCGAGTTCGTGAGCTTCAGTGCGATCGTGGGGGAGGTGGCAGCCAACTCAATGTAGTTGAGCGTGCCCGCTCCGAGCGCCAGGGTTGCGGTTCCTGTGCCGCTGCCCGAGTCTCCACCCGTGCCCGAGTCTCCACCCGTGCCCGAGTCTCCACCCGTGCCCGAGTCTCCACCCGTGCCCGAGTCTCCACCCGTGCCCGAGTCTCCACCCGTGCCCGAGTCGGCCGTGCTGCCGGCCCCGGGGGCGATAGTGATGATTTCGATGGGTTCTTCTGGGACTTTGCCTGGAACGGAAACGCCGCCCTCAGGAACTGCCGGGCCTGCTGTCAGTGACTGAGGACCGAACGGTTTTTCGCCGCGGAGGACAACCGTCACAGCGCTTTCACTCGCGGCTTCGACCACCACAGGCGACTGCTGAGCGGAATCTGCGGCGGAATCAATCGCGTCAATGTTGCCCACCACGCCCGCAGTCGCGACGACGAGCGCGCCAACGCCAATGGTTGCGGCGATGCTCGTGAGAACGCCTGAGCCGGTTCCGAACAAGACCGCCATTGCCCCGCCGAAACCCGTCCCGGCACCGACGGTCGCTCCGGCTCCTACGCCCGTGCCCGCCGATGCGCCGACCGAGCCTGCGGCACCCACGGATCCAGCGCCGATTCCGCCGATGGGCAGACTGGACTCCAGGGCACCCATGCCGAGGATTCCAAGCGCGAGCGGCGCGATCACGGCGCGCAAGCCACGGTTTACATCTGTGAGTTCGGCGATGAGCGCAGCGCAGCGGCCGCACTCTACCACGTGGGCATCGACTTTGGCGTGTTCGCGCTTCGTTAGACCGCCGCGCACGTAGCCCCCGAGGTGCTCGCTCACCTCAACACAATTCACGTCGTCCGCTGTCGCGAGGTGCTGCTGCAAGTACGCCTGGCGTAGAGCTTCCCTGGCGCGGTAGGCGAGCGCGGCAACACCGTTTGCCGAGAGCCCAAGCAGGGGCGCGACCTCGGCCGGTGACTTCTTCTCGATCTCGGTGTACCAGAGAACGGTCTGCCACCGCTCAGGCAGTGATTTGAATGCTTCGGCGACCACTCCCTGCTCAAAGTTATTCAGCGTCGGTTCGTCGCTCGCCGGCTCGTAGCCGATCGCCGCGCTGTGAGACTCCATGTCCTCGTCGGGCCGTGCCCGCTTGCCCTTCTTGATGAGGTCAAGACCAGTACGGCGTACAACGGTGAAGAGGTACGCGCGGAACGCGAGGTCGGGGCCTCGGCCCTCCTGGAGAGCTTTGAGGACGCGCGCGAACGCCTCGGAAACAACGTCGTCGACATCGGAGGCAACTGCGGAATACATGCTCGCGACCCGCTTGGCGGCGGGACCGTGACGCTCGTAGAGCACGCCAAACGCAGCCGACTCGCCAGCGCGTACGCCGGCAATCAACTCCGCGTCACTGGACTGTTCTGTCCAGAGACTGATAGCGCTCTGACCCATCGCTCTCCTCGCACAGTACATGGCACGGCGCCACGCACTCCTCTTACATTCAATCGTCCATTGGTTGCGATTGCGATGCAAGTCAGGAGGGTGCGGAGTTCGTCACATCGCACTGCCCTTCTGGCGACCCCTAGATTGCTTGCGCAATGCGCGTCATAACCCGGGACCGGGTGCCTCTCATAGTGCATGACCACTGCAAACGTAACTGGCCCAGCCGCTGGCAGTACGCTCCTCACCGAGTGGCGGGAGGCAAGCGTCGAGTCCGTATGGCTACGGCCAATGGACTGGTACACGCCAGCTGTCGACGCCTTGGTGGAAGCCGTGGAGGCGAACCTGGACACTGCCCCCGCAGCCGCGCGGTTGGGTGAAGCACGCGCCAACGCGGGAGTGGGGATAACCGAGGCAATTGACGACCTCGCGATTGTGTTCCGCACCGCGAATTACGAGGACACCCCCATCCGCGCCGTTCGCGCGTTGTGCGAGGGTTGGACGCGGGGATCGGCCAATTCCCAGAACCAGACTGGCGTGCGTGACCCGGAATCCGGGCTCGGCACGGTCGACTACCTGTCTCAGCGCCTTGTTGAAGTTTACGGAATGGCAGGAGAGACGGGCGCGGTCGTTGGCGACACGCACGCGCTCGTGATCGTCGATGTCTCCGTAGTGGACTCAGACGTATGGCAGCGCATCGCGCGCAACGCCGCTGTCGGCGCGGCGCTTAGAGGTGCGTACGGTGACGGACACCCGATCGCACACCTGAGCGACGGACTCTACGCTGTCCTCGTCAAGCGTGGCCAAGAACTGGGCGCCGGGATCGCGGCGCTCCGCGAGCACATCTCGGAACGCGCTAGTTCTATGCGCGTCGGAAACTTGACGCGTCAACCTCCGCGAGTGTGGGTCGAGCCCCTTCCGGGCGCCCATGACGACGCGGTCGAACTCTTGAGCACGCTGCAGCGGTAGTCCACCTCTCTCTCCGTCCCTTCCCTTGGACTACTGCAGTAGTTGTTCTCGTTTCCAGCCTCGCGGGTGCCCTCGGTGCCCGCGAGGCGAGGGGAATCCTACTCGGGTCGATGCGTGGATAGACCGCGTCTGCACACGTGGTGGCCTGATGCTGCCCACGATCTTACGCCGCTGGTCTAAACCGTGTGCGTGCTACGCCCGGCGGTTGTACGCGCGGATTGCGAGCGGCATGAAAACCACGAGGAAAACGACGCACCAACCGAGCGTCCAGACCGTGTGCGCTTGCCATTCCCCACCGCCGAACAAAGCGCGCATAGCACCTACAAGGTGGGACAGTGGATTTGCATCGGCGAACGCCGCGAGCCAACTCGGCATGGTCTCCGTTGGAACGAACGCGCTTGACGCAAACGTGAGAGGAAATAGGGTCATGAATACGATGCCTTGAACGGCCTGCTGGGTGCGCGCGAGAAGGCCGACCAAAACTGGCGCCCATGCGAGAGACAAAGCAAAGGTGATGGCCAGCACGACCGCGCCTGCGGCGTGCCAAGGCGACGTCTCGACTCGGAAGCCAAGCGCGAACCCAGTGCCGAGCATCACGGTGATCAGGAGCACGTAGCGCACGACGTCACCGAACACGGCACCCAGCAGCGGAGCGAGGCGCGCGATCGGAAGCGCCCGGAATCGGTCGAAAATTCCCTTTTCGATGTCCGCATTGAGCGTGATGCCGATTCCAACGGAAGCAAATGCAATGTTCTGGCCGATGATGCCCGGCACAAGGAACTGCACGTAGTTCTCGCTCGAGCCAGCAACAGCGCCACCAAAGATAAAGGTGAACAGGAAAATGAACATGATCGGGCCGAGGGTGACGTCAATGAGCCCCTCGGGAGTCCTGAAAATCTTGGTGACGGATCGCCGCGCAAGGATTGTGGCGTGCCGAACGATGTCCAGCGGCCGACGCGCAATCGTGCCGACGCCGTGAGTTACATCTGAGGTGGTCGCGTGCTCGGGCGGGGCGCTCGGGGCGCTCATGCCGCATCCTCCTCGTCAGTGGCGTCGGGTTCTCTCTCGCCTGTCAGAGCGAAGAAGGCTTCGTCAAGGCTGGGCAAACGCAACGCAAGTTCGGTCACGTCAACCTTCTCCTTCTTGAGCGCAGTGACCGCCGCGGCCAGCACGCCGTCGCCTGGAACTGGCACGGAGAACAGGCCCTTGCGGGGTTCGTCGACCTTGGCGCCAGGTGCGACAGACGTGAGGATCGACTTGACCTTGGAAGCGTCGACCGCGTGCGATGGTCGTACCTGGAGTGTCTGCGACCCGACTACGCGCTTGAGGTTGTCGGCAGTGTCGTGCGCGATCACCGTTCCGTGGTTGATGACGATGATGTCATCGGCTAGTGCGTCTGCCTCGTCAAGGTACTGCGTCGTGAGCAGGACCGACGTCCCCTCGCTGACGATCCCGCGCACCACGTCCCACATGTCCTCGCGTTTGGCGGGGTCGAGGCCAGTTGTCGGCTCGTCGAGGAACACGATCTCGGGCCGACCGATGAGGCTCGCGGCAAGATCAAGCCGCCTCCGCATACCGCCCGAATATCCTTTTACCTTGCGGTCGGCGGCTTCGGCGAGGTCAAACCAGTCGAGCAACTCGGCCGAGCGCACCTTGCCGTCGGCGCCCGTGAAGTTGAGAAGCCCCGCGATCATGTGGAGATTCTCGCGTCCCGTGAGGTCCTCGTCGACAGAGGCGTACTGCCCTGTAAGACCGATGCGCTCGCGAACACGCTGTGGGTGCTTGGCGACGTCGTAGCCAGCAACCATTGCCCGGCCCGCATCGGCGCGTAGGAGCGTGGCGAGAATGCGTACAGCCGTGGTCTTGCCAGCACCATTGGGCCCGAGGACTCCGAGTACCGTGCCGCGCGGTACGGCAAGGTCTATTCCCGTGAGAGCTTTGGTTTCCTTGAAATTCTTGACGAGGCCCTCGGCCTCGACTGCGTTGTCTGAAGTCACCAAATCACCCTAAGCGACGAGCGCGCGGATCACATCCGTTGTTGCAGCGATTTCTTCGTCGGTGTTGTAGTAATGGACGGATGCGCGCGAGACATCGGTCAGACCACGTTTAGGGAAGTTTCGCATCGCCGACCCCGTCGACGTTATCGATGTGTTGATGTGCGCGTGGCCTAGAGCCGTCTTGACGGCGCTGGGCGCGAACCCGTCGACGGTGAACGTCACTATCCCTCCTCGGCGCTCACCGCGATCGTGAATCTCGACACCCCGGATTTCTTCAAGGCCGGATCGCAGGCTGGCGCCGAGCGCAATGACCCTCTCCTCGATGTTTCTTGTACCGATGCTCATGGCGTATTGCGCTGCTGCGCCGAGGCCCAGGTGAAGCGCTCGTGAGCTCTCGAACGGCTCGAACCTTTGCGCGTATGGCGCAGGCACAAATGCTTCTGGTGCGGTCCAACTGGACGCATGGTTGTCCGAGAACGCGGAGCTCATGGCCGTACTTAGTTCATTGCGCACCCACAGGAAGGCAGTTCCGCGCGGTCCTCGAAGGTACTTGCGGCCGGCGGAGGTGAGCATGTCGCAGCCGATTTCCTCGACGTCGATGTGAAGTTGCCCCACACTCTGGCAAGCGTCGAGCAGGAACAAGACGCCTGCGCCCCGCGCGATCTCACCCACGCGCTGGGCTGGGTTGATGAGGCCGCCGTACGTTGGAATGTGTGTGAGAGCGATGAGGCGCGTCTTTGGCCGGATTGCCGCCTGTAGCGCATTTACGTTAATCTGCCCGTGCTCGTCGTCGGGTACGTAGGTGGTCTCAACGCCCAAGTGATCACGCAGGTGCAGAAATGCGTAAACGTTCGAGGGGTACTCGGCCTCGGACGCCAGAATGTGATCGCCCTCCTTCCATGGCAGCGAGTAGAGCGCCGTCTGCCACGCTCGCGTGGAACTATCGAGGAAAGCGACTTGTTCGGGCTTTCCGCCCACTAGGGAGGCAACCGACGCGTGGGCTTCCGCAAGTTTGTCTGCCGCGTTCTCGTGAGCTTCGTAGCCGCCGAGCTCCTCGTCTTGCCGGAGCTGCTCGTGAACCACGTCTATCACGGCGGCAGGTGGGAGCGAGGCGCCAGCGTTGTTGAGGTGCACGACCGATTCGGCCGCACGGGTGTCGGCGCGCGCGCCAGATCGATGGGCATGAGGTCAGTCTAGGTTGGGCTCGAGCCCGGTCGCGATGGAAGTCTGACGGTCCAGTCGCGTGAACGTGCCGCGTGCGGTGTGGCGAAGGATGGCGTCATCGCCACACGACGAGGGACCTGCCCTCGTCGCGATCCCCGCGGTGGCCGCGCTCAACGATGACGACCTTCCCGGACGGACCTGATGTGAACACACGGGAGCCGACGTCGGCGCGCGGCCGAAGCTTCTGAACTTCGGCCTCGAGCCGCGCGACGGTCTCGGTCAGTTTGAGAATGCGGGCGATTCCAGCGAGATTGATGCCCTCGTCTTGGCTCATGCGCTGGACCTCGCGGAGGGTGGCAATGTCGCGCAGCGAGTAGCGGCGGCCACCACCGCGTCGCCGTCCAGGAACAACCAGCCCGAGCCTGTCGTATTGGCGGAGCGTCTGAGCGTGCATTCCCGCAAGTTCTGAGGCCGCGGATATGGGGAAGACTGGCTCGTCAATGTTGGGCTGCTTCATCGCCGCCTCCCTGTTGTCGAGCCTTGGTCACCACAGTGATCTCTATCAACTTACTGTGCCGCGTCGCGCAGCCAACTCTCGCGAACGTCTTCACGCTCGGTAGCGGTGGCGAATTCTTTGAGCGCGGACCTTGCGGCCTTCGACAGTTTCGGGGGCACGTGGACCTCGATGGTGGCGAGGAGGTCGCCGGTACCCGCCTTGGCGGCGAGCCCGCGACCCTTCACGCGCAGCGTCTGACCGGAGGAAGTGCCGGCCGGCACTTTCATCTTGACGCGCGACCCGTCGAGCGTCGGTACCTCGACGGTGGCACCGAGCGCGGCCTCGTCAAACGTGATCGGGACGCGGACGCGTAGGTGCGTGCCGTCAGCCGTGAACACGGGGTGCTTGCCCACGTGAATGGTGATGACTAGGTCGCCCGGCGGCCCGCCGTTGGGGCTCTGCTGGCCCTTGCCTCGCAGCTTGATCTTCTGGCCGTCGCGCACGCCGACGGGAATGCGCGTGGACACCGCGTTGGCGCCAACGAGCAGGCGCACGGTCGCCCCCTCAGCGGCCTGTCGAAACGAGACTTCTGTGGCGGCGTTCAGGTCAGCACCCGGCTGAGGTCCCATGTTGAAGCCGCCACCACCGAACATTCCCCCGAGGATGTCCTCGAAGCCGCGCGTGGATCCGCCCCCACTGCGTCGGCCACCACCACCGAACATTCCACTGAATGCGTCTTCTGCGCCTCCGCCGCCCGACTGGAAGCGCGCTCCGCCGCCCATGGCTCGCACAGCGTCGTACTGTTTGCGCTGCTCCTTGTCGGACAGCACTGCGTACGCTTCGCCGATTTCCTTGAACCGCTCCTCGGCTTTGGCGTCGCCGGGACTCGCATCCGGGTGAAGTTTGCGCGCGAGCTGGCGGTAAGCCTTCTTGATGGCAGTCTCGTCTGCGCCCTTGGGCACGCCGAGCGTCTTGTAGAAGTCCTTGCTGAACCAATCCTGACTAGTCACGGTGCCTCCTTCCGGGTTGAGCGTGCACGGCCGGCACGGGAGCTATTCGGGCTGAGCGACGATGACGCGGGCGGGCCGCAGCACCTTGTCACCCAGTTTGTGGCCAGGTTGGGCAACCTGCTTGATGGTCGGCTCCTTGACGCCCTCTTCGGGGGTTGAGACCAGCGCCTCGTGCAACGCGGGGTCGAAATGCTCGCCTTCCGCGCCATAGGAGCTCCACCCAAGTCGCTCGAGGGCGGCTTCAAGCTTGTCCGCGATTGCGGAGAACGGGCCTTCGAGTTCCTGATGGTCGCGCGCCGCGTGGACGTCGTCGAGCACCGGGATGAGGGACTCGATGACTTTGGCTGCGGCGAACTCGCTCACCTGCGCGCGGTCGCGATCGACGCGCTTGCGATAGTTGACGAATTCAGCTTGGAGGCGCTGAAGATCGTTGAGGTGCTCGGCTGCTGATGCTTCGGCTGCCTCGAGCGGGCTCGTCGGCCGGGCCGGAGGAGCGTCCTCGATGGTCTCGGCAGCGTCAGCAATGATCGCCTCCGCGTCAGCCACGGCCTTGGCGTCCGCGGTTGACTTCGCCGCCGCTCCGGTGGATGGGTCTTGCGGCTCGTCGGCCGCGGGATTCTTGTCAGTCATGGCGCTCCTATGTTGCGCGAGGAGGGCGTGAGGGTAAGCGCCCTCACGCCCAGCACTCGGCTACTTCTTTTCGTCCTCGTCAACAATCTCGGCGTCAACGACGTCCTCGGATGAGCCATCCGACGTGTCGTCGCCCGATTCGGCCGACTCAGCGCCGGCCTGTTCGCTCGCGTAGATCGCCTCGCCGATCTTCTGGGCCTTCTCCACGAGGGCATCGTGCTTGGACTTGATCTCGTCGGAGTCCTCGCCTTCAAGGGCAGTCTTCACTTCCGCGATCGCTTCTTTGACATCGTCAGCCACATCGGACGGAACCTTGTCCTCGTTTTCGGACAGAATCTTCTCCGTGGAGTAGGCGAAGGTCTCGGCGTTGTTGCGGGTGTCGGCGTCTTCGCGACGCTTGGTGTCCTCCTCCGCGTGCTCCTCCGCGTCCTTGACCATGCGCTCGATATCGTCCTTGGACAGTGCCGAGCCGCCGGTCACGGTGATGGACTGCTCCTTGCCGGTGCCGCGATCCTTTGCGCCCACATGCACGATGCCGTTGGCATCGATGTCGAAGGTGACCTCGACCTGTGGCACGCCGCGCGGTGCCGGGGCGATGCCGCCGAGTTCGAACGTCCCCAGCAGCTTGTTGTCGCGCGCGAACTGGCGTTCGCCCTGAGACACCTGCACGAGCACGCTCGGCTGGTTGTCATCGGCCGTGGAGAATACCTCGGACGATTTGGTTGGGATCGCGGTGTTGCGCTCGATGAGTGTGACCATCACGCCGCCCTTGGTCTCGATACCGAGGCTCAAGGGGGTGACGTCGATGAGCAGCACGTCCTTTCGCTCGCCGCGAATCACGCCCGCCTGTAGCGCCGCGCCAACGGCCACAACCTCGTCCGGGTTGACGCCCTTGTTGGGCTCCTGACCGCCAGTCAGTGACGTCACTACTGCGGCAACAGCCGGCATGCGCGTCGAGCCGCCAACGAGAACGACGTGGTCAATCTCAGAGAGCTTGATTCCAGCATCCTTGATGACCTGCTGGAACGGGGCCTTGGTGCGCTCGAGCAGGTCGTCCGTCATCTTCTCGAACTGTGCGCGCGTCAGCTTGCTGTCGAGGTGGACGGGGCCGTTCTCGCCGATCGAGACGTACTGGAGCGAAATGTTGGTGCTCGCCGCAGTGGAGAGCTCCTTTTTTGCTTGCTCGGCAGCCTCGCGCAGGCGCTGGATCGCGGCCTTGTCCTTGGACAGGTCCACGCCCTCAGCGTTCTTCACTTCCTTGACCAGGTGGTCAACAATGCGCTGGTCCCAGTCGTCACCGCCGAGACGGTTGTCGCCGGCCGTGGCCTTGACCTGGATGGTGGAGAACTCGTCTTCGTCTTTGGCGATCTCGAGCAAGGACACGTCGAACGTGCCGCCGCCCAGGTCGAATACGAGGATGAGCTCTTCCTTTTTGCCCTTGTCGAGGCCGTACGCAAGCGCGGCAGCCGTGGGCTCGTTGACGATGCGCAGAACCTTGAGCCCTGCGATTTCACCGGCGTCCTTGGTGGCCTGACGCTCGGCGTCGTTGAAGTATGCGGGGACCGTGATGACGGCCTCGGTCACCTTCTCGCCGAGGTACTCCTCGGCATCGCGCTTGAGTTTGCCAAGCACGCGCGCGGAGATCTCCTGAGCGTTGTACTTTTTGTCGTCGATTTTCTGTGACCAGTCAGTGCCCATGTGGCGCTTGACTGATGCAATGGTGCGGTCGACGTTGGTGACCGCCTGGCGCTTGGCGATCTCGCCAACGAGCACTTCGCCGGTCTTCGAGAACGCGACTACCGATGGGGTGGTGCGGGCGCCCTCAGCGTTCGCGATTACCGTGGGCTCGCCGCCTTCAAGTACCGCGACACACGAGTTGGTTGTTCCTAGGTCAATTCCTACTGCACGGGACATGCGTGTTCCTTCCTTCGGGCTCCAAGTTGAGCCACTAAGACTCAAGTATGGGGGATTTGAGGCCAAAGTCAAGTGAGATCGCGAAAGTTGAGCGATACATACTCAACTTTGGGTACGGCGCCGCGAACTGAGGGCCCGCGGGGGCGTCCGCCCCCGCACTAGACTCGGCCGGCCTGGCCCCATCCGCGCCGTATCCTGGCGCCATGACCAATGACGACGCCGCGGCCTACTTTGCCGCCAAGATGGACTTCGAGTACGACGCTTCTGACGTGCACGAGGCGCTGGACCATGGGACGGCTACATTCGTACTGCTCGACAGCCGCGGTGACGCAGCGTGGAACCAGGGTCACGTGCGCGGCGCCGTGCACATGCCGCGCGTCGACATGGCGCGCAGGATTCCCGCCGAGTACGCGGCCGACATCGAGTTCGTCATCTACTGCTGGGGCCCGGGGTGCAACGGCGCGACCAAGTCGGCACACGTGGTCGCCTCTCTTGGGTACGCGGTGAAGGAGATGATCGGCGGTTTCGAGTACTGGGCACGCGAGGGCCTGCCGGTGGATGCGGCGGAGGGCGACGTTACGCGTGTTCCAGACCCGCTCACGGCACCGGCATCACCGGACGGCCAGGTCATTCACTGCGATTGTTAGTTCGGCGGCATGCGCGGCGTTCTGGCGCTGACGTGCGCGCTAATCCTCGATCCGACCAGCTTCCATCACGATCGTGCGCGACGCGATAGCTGCGGCCTCGTCATGATCGTGCGTCACGACGATAGCCGTGGTGTGTGTCTCAGCAAGGATGTCGTGCACATCCTGCGCGAGCCGATCCCTCAGCACGCGATCCAGAGAACTCAGAGGTTCATCTAGCAGTAGCAGGCGCGGGCGCGGCGCGAGCGACCGTGCGAGGGCGACGCGCTGTCGCTCGCCGCCTGACAGCTCGTCGATCCGTCGGGAGCCGTGATCGGGCAGGCCAACCACGGTGAGAAGTTCCGCGACGCGGACCTCGCGCTCGGCAATCGCGACCTTGGCCATCTCGAGTCCGAACGAGACGTTGCGGGCGACATTGCGGTGCGGGAACAACTGCCCGTCTTGGAACACGAGACCGAAGCCTCGTTCGTGGACAGGGGTGTCTTCGACATCATCTCCGTCCCAAAGTATCGAGCCGCTCGTCAAGGGAACGATGCCAGCAATCGCGGCGAGGAGTGTCGACTTTCCGCAGCCGGACGGGCCCAGAAGTGCAACGACCTCGCCGGGCGCGATCGACAGGCTTACGTCCTGTACCGCATTGACCGGCGGGGCACTCCGGTACGTAACGCTGGCGCCGACCAACTCGAGTCCGTTCACAACTCGCTCCTTTCGATCTTTCGCCATCGTTCCGCTGTGAGCATTACGCCCCCGGTAACAAGCGCCAGGACCACGGATGCGGCAAATGCCATACCGACATTCTCCAGCCCGGGTCTTGATAGTAATCGGAAGATCGCCGTTGGCAGTGTCGGGTGGTCCGGCCGTGCGAGGAAGCTAGTGGCTCCGAACTCGCCGAGCGAGACGGCGGCCGCGAGCCCCGACGCCAGCGCGAGCGGGCGCCGAACGGCCGGCCAATCAACCTCGCGCCAAATCCGCCATGGGCCCGCGCCCAGGGAAGCCGCGGCCGAGCGAAGCGCCGGATCGACGGAGCGCAGGCTGGGCGTGAGACTCCGGACAACCAGAGGAAGCGCGATCACCGCCTGTGCGGCCGGGATGAGGATGCGTGGGTCCCCTAGGTCAAGCCCACCCGGTAGAGGCCGGTTGAGCGTGAGCAACACGCCGAGTCCGATGACGACGGCGGACACTCCGAGAGGAAGCATCGCCAACCCGTCAATCCATGCCGGCCGTCGAGTGTGGGTGAGGCCGTGGGCAAGGATCAGCCCAAGGGCAACAGCGATCGCCGTTGCGATCGCCGCCGCCTCCAGTGAGTTCAGCGCTGCCTCCCAAACAGGACTCGACAGCGCACTTTCGTTCGGAGCAACGGCAAGCGCGAGATAGTGATCGACCCCCCAGCCCGCGGACGTTCGCAGCGATCGCTCCAGGAGTGCGGACATGGGCAGCAAGAACAACGCCGCCGCAGGAACGAGCGCAACGATCACAAACGGCCGATCACCGCCGACCGCCCGCCGGTCGGATGCCTCGGTGAGTCGCCGCAAATGCCGCTCGCGCCGCGCTCGCGCCCATGCGGCAACTCCCAGCGTCGCCGCAACGATCGCAACTTGAATCACTGCCAGGACGGCGGCTGCGCGCAGATCGAGGAACTGATTGACTTGCAGCCAGATTTCGGTTTCGACGGTCGAGACGCGTGTGCCGCCGAGGATGAGCACAATCCCGAATGACGTCGCACAGAACAAGAAGACAATGGCGGCCGCGGACACGAGCGCGGGGGTGAGCGCCGGAAGCGTCACGTGCCTAAACGCCTGCCATCGGTTGGCGCCGAGTGACCGCGCCGCGACCGCCGTCCCGTGATCGAGCGACGCCCATCCGCCTCCGACCACGCGCAACACGACAGGCACGTTGAAAAAGGCGAGGGCGATCCCGATGGCCGCCAGGGTCTGATCTGCGCCGAGGAAGCCAAGCGACCCTGATGGGCGTAGCAACGAAGAGAAGGCGGCGGCTACCACTACGGTAGGCAAAGCGAACGGGACGCTCAGGAGGGCTCGCACCACTCGCTGCCCCTTCCAGCGCATGGTGAACAGCGCCCACGCCGCAGGTAGCCCTACCAGCAGCGCGAAGAACGTTCCGATTGCGGCGAGTCCGAAGGTAGTCCCGATAACGCGCCAGGTGCGCTCGAGGGTGAGAGTCGATGCGTCGACCGCTAGCCCCGCATCGGCGAGCGCGCGCCACACGAGCGCGCCAAGCGGCCACACGAAGAACAGTGCGAGGAATGCAAGTGGCACAGCGAGCAAGGCCCATCTCGCCGCCCGTGGGGGCGACGGGCCAGACACGCGTGTTGCTCTCATCGGCGGCTAGTCGATAACGAGTGACGTCCACTCAGCGAGATACGCTGTGCGATTCTGAGCGATGATGGCGGGGTCGAGCGTCCACGGGGCTTGACTCAGCGGTGCCAGCTTCGCCCAGTCATCGGGCACCGAGACCGCGCTTGAAATCGGATACACGTACATGGACGTCGCGACCCCGTTCTGGAACGCGTCGGAGAGCATCCACTCGATCACGGCTTGGCCACCTGCGGGGTTGTCTCCGCCGCGCACGAGCCCGACGTACTCGACTTGCCTGAAGCACGTACCGAGGATGGCGGTCGTGGGCGAGACGCCATCGACAGCCTCAAACGGCGGGGACGAGGCGTAACTCAGAACCAGCGGGTAGTCGCCTCCGTAGTTTGGTGCTGAAAAATCGACGAAGTAGGAGTCCGACCAGGATGCCGTTATCCGCACATCATTCGCGACGAGGGCCTGCCAGTATTCGGGCCATTCGTCCCCTTTGGCGGCCACCGTGGCAAGCAAAAAGGCGAGTCCCGGCGATGACGTCGCGGGGTTGGGGACCGAGAGGAGCCCCGCGTATTCGGGCGCTGCGAGATCGTCGAGCGTCTGGGGAATCGCGAGATCCCGCTCGGCAAACCATGCGACGTCGGCGTTCACGCACACGTCCGAGAAATCCACTGCCGTCAATCCCTCGGTCCCAACAAAGGCGTACGGGGCGCCATCCGCGACTGCGGGGGATGTGGGTTCGTAGGGGGCGATCACTCCTGCCTCGACCGCCCGCGATGCGTACGTGTTGTCGATCCCGTAGACCACGTCGCCGAGTGGACTGTCCTTGGTGAGCACCAACTGGTTCACTAGTGTGCCCGAGTCACCGGGCGCCGTGAAGACGACGTTTAGACCGGACTCCGCCTCGAATGCTGCGAGCACCGATGCTGAAACATCGAACGAGTCGTGGGTGACGACGGTGACGGTAGTCGACGCGGTGTCTGTCGTATCCGGCGTGCACGCCGACATGGTCGCAGCTGATGCCGCAAGAGCGGTGATGGTGAGTGTGCGGATTGTCTTCCGCATGATGTGTCCTCCTTGATAGGAGGGGACGAGTCTCGACTCCCTACGCCGGTGTGAGCCGGATCAGGTTCGAGGGTCTGCGGCTTCCCGCACTCTCAGCGTCAATCTCGAGTTTCCAAGAGGGACGCTCCCCTGTCGTTTGGACCAGTCTAGCGAGCGTCGGGAGTCGAGTATGGCAACGCTTCGTTGCCGAATGTGCCGCCGCGTCGTTGCCGAGACCGCATCCGGGCTCCGTGATATCTTCAAGAGCCTTTCCGGACCGCGACTTGGAGAATCTTGACGATGAAGCGCCTACGGTCCGCGGGCGCGTCTCGACTGCACCAGCTCACGGGCGCCCTGCTTGCAATCGCCCCATGGTGGCTTTGGGCGGCGCTGGTGGTCGCCACGACGCTATTCATTCTCCACACCTACGCGACGTACCCCCAGTTCGCGCCCGATAGTCGCTTCTACGGGGCGATGGCACATCACTTCAGCGGCCTCAGTCAGGAGGAGGCGAGGGACGCCATCGCGGACTCCGTCGCAGCCTCTACGTCTGGCATGCTTTCCGTGGACTCACTCTTCAACAACTCCATTGTGGACTCGCGTGTGCTCTATCCCGCGCTCTCCGCGCCCTTCGTCAAGTTCATGGGCATGTCTGGAATGCTCGTGATTCCGGTTGTGTCCACGCTCTTCCTGGTGCTCACAATGTTCGGAGTCATTGCGAAGCGCTACGGACGAATCCCGGCGCTCTTGGTCGTTGGCTTGTACATCTCGGGCTATTACATGATGTTCTTCTCCACTGCGATGCTGACCGAAGGGCTGGCGGCGGCCCTCGGCGTTGGAGTCATGTTGACGCTGCCAATCTGGAATGATCGGTCGTGGGTGGCAGTGGCGGCGATGGTTGTGCTCCTTGTCGCGCTGGCGTACACGCGACAGGCAAGCCTAATCCCGACCGGAGCGGTCGTATTCGCTTGGATCGGGTACTGGTGGCACACACGGAAGTTGAGGAATCGATGGGCCCCATTCGCGCTCGCTGCGGTCGTGACCACGCTCGCGGCGCGCGCGGCACAGTCAACTGACGGCGGCACCGACGAACTGCTTTCCAGTTTTGACCACCACACCGGCGGCTCGGAGTCCTGGGGCGGCTACCCGGTTGCTTTCCTCAGGGCGTTGGGGTCCGTGATTCTGCGCGACCTTCAACGATTCGCAAGGTGGGACCAAGCCTTCCTGATCCTCCTAGGCATCGCATGGCTCGGCGCGCTCCTGCTCATCAAGCGCATTGAGGCACACCTCTTCCTTGGCGCCATGGCGGCGGGCGGAATCATCAATGGGTTGAGTACGATTCCGGTGAGCTTCCGCTACGAAATGCCAGGACTCGCGTTCTTGCTGTTGGTTGCGGGCGCGGTGATCAAGTCAAGGGGAGACCGCCTTCCACGCCTCAAACGACATTGGGCGTGGCAAGTGCCATCGACGGCGACAGAGCCGACCGCCCCCACTGCGAAGTAGGCCGAGGAGGGCAGTCTGGGGACGCCCGCGCATTCGTGAGGGCTAGCGGCGGATCCCTGCCCACTCATGGTGACGGGCGAGCGTAGACATCATGAACCGCACTACCCGTCGGGATGTGTCCGTCTCCGTGTAGCCCGCGGGGATGCTGAGTTCGGTCGCGTACGTGGACGTGGCCTCCTCGATTCCCTCGATCACGTTCTCCCTATGCAGGCCGGTCATGATCATCGAGCCGGTATCCATCGCCTCGGGGCGCTCCATCGAATCGCGCAAAGTGATCGCGGGGAAGCCGAGGATTGCCGACTCTTCGCTGATGGTGCCGCTGTCGGACAGAACGCACTTGGCGTTGAGCTGGAGCTTGCAGTAGTCGAGGAATCCGAACGGCTCGTGGAAGAGGACTCCGTCAGCGTTGGCGAAACCGTGGACCTCCTCGAGCCGGCGGCGGGTGCGGGGGTGGGTCGAGACAAGAACCGGGAGCTTCCACTTCTCGCGCACACCCACGAGCGCGTCGACCAGGTTGGCGAGGCGATCCGGCGAGTCGACGTTCTCCTGGCGGTGAGCGCTCGCTAGGAAGTACTTGCCGGGACTCACCTCGAGCCGGTCCAGCACGTCGGAACTGGCGATGCCCTCGCTGTAGTAGTCGAGAACCTCTCGCATGGGTGAGCCCGTCACCGTGATCCTGCGGGGGTGCAGCCCCTCGGCAAGTAGATTGCGGCGCCCGTGCTCGGTGTACGCGAGGTTGAAGTCTGAGATGTGGTCGACCAGCCTGCGGTTGGTCTCCTCCGGTACGTTCTCGTCGAACGACCTGTTTCCCGCCTCCATGTGATACACTGGGACGGCCATTCGTTTGGCCATAAGCGCCGCGATGGCGCTGTTGGTGTCTCCGAGTACAAGTAGTGCCTGCGCGTTCACGGACGCGAGGATCGGCTCGATCTTCCTGAGCGTGTCCCCGAGAACCGAGCCCAAACTTGAAGTGTCGACGTTTAGGAAGTGGTCGGGTTTCCGGATCTCGAGTTCGTCGAAGAAGACCTGGTTGAGCTGGTGATCGTAGTTCTGGCCAGTGTGCACTAACACTAGGCTTGCGACTTCGTCGAGCCTTGCAATTACCCGGGAGAGGCGGATCAGTTCCGGTCGGGTCCCGACAACCGCGACGATGACAGGGCGCGCCATGTGCTACTCGCCTTTTTCGTCGAGCGCCGCGATCTCCGGGAGCTTGCGCAACAAAGCAACCGTTCCTTCCACATCCAATTGGGTGGTGTTGTGCGAGGTGTATGCGTCTGGAGACTCGGGGCGCGCTTCGCCCTCGTCAAAGTACGGGCGGTAGTCGAGCCCGCGCGTGTCCAGTGGAACCCGGAAGTAGTCGCCGCGATCTTCGGCATGCGCAGCTTCCTCGGCTCCCAGCAGCGATTCATAGAGCTTTTCGCCGTGCCGCACGCCGATCACGTTGACGTCCGGGTCTGTAACGTCGGCGACCTCGGCAACGGCGCGGAGAAGAGTGCCGACAGTGCTGGCAGGCGCCTTGCGAACAAACAGGTCCCCGGTGGTGGCCTCGGTGAACGCGTACTCGACAAGCGCGACGGACTCGGCCAGTGACATGAGGAATCGGGTCATGTTGGGGTCGGTGATCGTGAGCGGTTTGCCGGACCTCAGCTGTTCGAGAAACAGCGGAATAACGGAGCCGCGCGAGTACATCACGTTTCCGTAGCGCGTGATGGAAATGACCGTGTCGGAGTCCTGGTTGTCACGCGCGAACGCCATTGCGGTTTTCTCCATGAGCGCCTTGGTCATGCCCATCGCATTGATGGGATAGACAGCTTTGTCGGTGCTCAAACACACGACGGACCTTACTTGCGCATCGAGTGACGCGCGTAGCACATTCGAGCTTCCAGTCACGTTGGTTGCCACCGCCTCCATAGGAAAGAACTCACATGACGGGACTTGTTTGAGCGCTGCCGCGTGGAAGACCAGTTGAGCGCCCCGAACGGCACGCCGCACAGACGCTTCATCTCGCACATCGCCGATGATGAACCGCAAGCGGCCGTCTTGGAGCCGGCGGCGCATCGCGTCCTGCTTGGACTCATCGCGGCTAAAGATCCGTACTTCCGCGGCCCCCTTGTCTAGGAGCCGTTGTGCCATGGTTGAGCCAAAGGAACCGGTGCCGCCGGTGATCGTTGCGACCGCACCCTCAATTGCCTGTTTGGTCACGTACTTGGCTCCGTTTCGTTTGTTGCGGAGTTTAGTTCATTCACCATCTGGGCGATTGTGGGCGGCTCGGCGTATCCCGCGTTCACCCAGAGCTCGGCGTTGCGGGCGGCGTCAACCGTTCCGAGAGTGCGATCCAAGTTCGCGCCCGTCTCGGTGGAGATGACTGATACGTCCCCCCGTTCGAACGCGGCGAGGATCATCTTCGCAAGCTCGTGCTTGTTCGCGGTGTCTGCTGGCACGAGGTGAACCGTCCCTGCGAGGGTGGGGCTATGGGCGAGAATCGCGTCAATAACGCGCGCGAGTGCGGGTGTCGTCACGCCATTCCACCAGTGATCCGCGAACCCGCTAATAGTTGCCCCGGCTTCGTGCCCGAGAACCCATTGCAGCAGTGAGCCAAATCCGCGGATTTCCGGCCCAATCACTGAAGTGCGTAGGTTGAGGATTGTCTTGCCGGGAACTTCTCCGAGGCTCTTTGATCTGCCGTAGACGTCCTCAGCGTTGTGCAGATCCGTCTCCAAGTAGCCGCCTCGGGTGCCCGCAAATACGCAGTCGGTGGTCAGATTGATGATGCGAAATCCTTGCGTTTCTGCAAGAGCCGCAAAGTCGTGCTGAACAAGGATATTTGCGGCGACAGCCGCTCTCCGAGAAGCGATATCCGTGTCGACGATGTGCGTTTTGATGAGAGCGGCGCAGTTTACGACTGCGTCCTCGGGGCCGAAGCCTCGTACCATCGCCGCGGGGTCGTCGGTGGCCGAATCAAAGGAGACGAAACTGTCGCGTTGCGCGGCGGAGACTAGGTCGAGATGGCGAGTGGTCGCGCGAAATCCACGGCCCGACTTCGCAAATTGCTTGACAACTGCCTGCCCAACCATGCCGGTTCCGCCCAGCACCAACGTCGGATTCGCCATGTCGGTAATGCTAGCGCACGGCGCGCAGAGACTCCTCGAAGGATCCGAGCGCAGCTTTCTGGGAAAAGAGCTCGGTCACCTTGCGGGCCTGCGTAGAGGCGATCGACGCAAGTTGCTTCGGTGTTGCGTGCGAGAGACTTGCCGCGGTCTCGGCGACGGCGTCTTGGCTTGCAGCCCAAGTTACCCCGCTGTCCTCGCCCAGCAGGCCGCGGATTCCACTCAGCGACGTCGAGACCGTGGGAACGCCCGCGGCCATGTACTGGAGGATTTTGTGCGGGAGGGCGACGTTGGTCAGTAGTTCGGGCCTGAACGGGTTGATTGCGACGTCGGCGACTTTGAGATAGCGCGGTAGTTTGGCATACGGCACGACGCCAGTGAAAACGACGCGGTCGCCGATGCCAAGTTCAGCGACACGCTTGCGCAGGAACGCGTCGAGCTCGCCACCGCCGACGAGCACGAGGAATAGATCGGGGTGCTTGGCGAGCTCGGCTGGCATTGCCTCGACAACTCGATCGAGCCCGCAAAATCCGAAGAACGTTCCCATGTAGAGCAGGACCTTGCCGCTCGCGGGAATCTCGAGCTCGACGCGCATGGCTGGTTCCGCCGGCCCTGAAAAGTGCGAGAGATCAACGGGAGGAACGTTGACCACCGTGGGCCCGGTGCGGCCCGATGACTCGCGGCAGTACTCGGCCATCGCGGGGTTGTTCGCCGAGACCAAGTCCGCATTGCGGTAGATGTAGCGTTCAGCCATCCGGATGAGAGGCGCGAAGAGACTTGCACGGATTTTGTGTGACACATCGAGCGCGCGGAACAGCACGGGAACACCGGCTCGCTTCGCGATAGAGACCGCCTGCCAACCAAGGGTAGGAACGGCGTAGAGCACGATCGCGTCGTACCGTCCTTTGTGAATTTCCCGGGAGAGTGTCGGCAGTACGAGCAATGGCGCGACGTAGCGCTCCATCGCATGCCCGCCAAACGTGGGCGCCGTGATCAAGCGAATGCTCGCCTCCGGGTGCACCCGTCCAGGAATGGGCTCGTGCCGCGCGCGTAGCGACACGCGTCGTCGGTCAGGCCGTTCGGGATAGTGGAAGAACGAAACCTCGTGACCGGCAAGAGCGAGCAGTTCCGGGAACTCGTGCATCTCGAAGATCACCTTGTTGAGATAGTTCACTTCGTGAATGAAGAGAATGCGCATGATGTGGTCCTATACCTCGGCCGGGAAGGCGTCGACGGAAGAAGAGTCAAAGTGGCGATCGGTCCAGTAGGCGAGCAGGAAGTCCTCCCGGCCGCGATTCACGATGTCGTGCACCCACATGGTCGGGATGTGCACCGCGACGGGCTTCGCGGCATCCACAACAATCTCAGTAATGCGGTCGGTGAACAGCTTGCGCAGCGAGATCACTGCGGTGCCGCTGAGTGGAACGATTCGCTCGATGCGCCGGCGGTGAAAGTGGCGCGCCCGAGACTCGCCCGGCGCTGTTGAGGAGAACGACGTTTGGCTGGCTCCGCCGTGCGTGCGCACGAGTTCGACGAGTGAGCCGCGCGCGTCCGAGTGTCTCTCAAGCGCACTGGTGGGCGCCAGTTCGTAGGCAAGTGAAGCGTAGGTGTGGAATAGGTTCCGAGAGAACTCCGAGGTCGTCATTGGCATGTCGCCGGCATTGATTGCGTCAGCAGTTTCCGAAAGCAAAGTTAAGACTTCGAAGGTTGTTGTGCGCGTCTCAAACGGATCTGGCGTCGCGGTGTTGCCCAGCAGTACATCTGCTGCGTCCTGGGCGTGAAGCAAGGTGATTTCTCGATCAACCTTGAACTTGGGATCGCCACCGGTCGCCAACTGGTGGCAGAGGGCGGAAACCATCGAGTCGGAGGTGGGTGTGCCGTGTTCGCCGAACACGTTGGGCAGCGGAACATCGACAAAGCCTGCGCCCGAGCGGTCCGCCGCAGCGGACAGGATGGCGGCGGCGTCGTCCGCGGTAGCACCGAGTACTGAGTGGCCGTCAGCATTCACGGACCGAGCGAAGACGACAAGGGGCGGGGGGTTCTCGGAGTGCTCCAATGCGCTCCCGACCAGAGCCGCGAGCAAGGTGGCCGGGCCGCGCTCCGCCTCACCTGCGGTTTGGTCAACTCCGGCGATGTGAACCAGCCTTGATGCGCCGGCGATCGCGCTGAGCGCGCGCGACTCTGTGAAATCTTCTCCAAAGGAAGTGGCTGTCGTGTCGAGCCCCGAGGCAAGCGCGGAGCACCGCGTGTGCCACTGAAGGAATCCGCCATCCCCAGTCAACGCGACCTGCGTCATTTGATGGCTCCCCCCCCCTTTTTCGAACGCGCCCAGTATATTCGTTGGCCTTCGCCACGGGGGCGGCACCACTAGAATTCTGAGTCATGAGCTCAAGTCGAAGCGCGTCGACCGCCAGTGAGGGCCTGCTGGTCGTGATTCCCGCGTTCAACGAAGCCGCCTCTGTCGGCGCCGTTGTTCGTGAGGTCCGCGCCGAACTACCGCGCGCTGGAGTGCTCGTCGTGGACGATGGATCGAGTGACGACACGGCGGGCGTGGCACGCAGCGCCGGCGCGCTTGTGGCGTCGTTGCCATACAACCTCGGCGTTGGCGGTGCCATGCGTGTGGGCTTCAAGTACGCCCTCGCGAAGAACTATGACGTTGCCGTCCAAGTCGACGCGGACGGCCAGCACGACCCTGCGGGCGTCCCTGCGTTGTTGGAGGGGCTTGATTCGGCCGACGTGGTCATCGGCGCTCGGTTCGCGGGAGAAGGCGAGTACCATGTTCGTGGGCCACGCTGGTGGGCCATGCGGTTGCTCGCTGTGGTGCTTAGCCGCACGGCCGGAACGCGCCTGACTGACACGACGTCCGGTTTCCGCGCGTCGAATGCGCGCGCCATCGCGGTGTTTGCCGACCACTATCCCGCTGAGTACCTTGGCGATACTGTCGAGGCCCTGGTGATTGCCGTGCGTGCTGGGTTGACGGTGCGTCAGGTGCCAGCAACCATGCGCGCACGAACAGCGGGCGAGCCGTCCCAGAGTCCGCTGCAAGCGGCTTTCTACCTCGCAAGAGTGGTACTCGCGCTTGGGTTCGCTCTTTCTCGCCCGCCGTCGTCCTATTGAAAGAAGAGTCCTGATGACAACGACGTCCTACATTCTTGGGATCGCGGCACCGGCGGCAATCCTGATCGCGGTTGTGGTTTTGCTGCGACGTGGGCGGATGCGCGAGCGCCACGCTGCATGGTGGATTGCAGCTTCGCTTGTGGCACTCGGATTCGGGATCTTCCCCGGAGCGCTCGCGACGGTCGCTGAGCTAGCTGGGGTGGCGATTCCGCTTAACATTGTCTTCTTTGGCGGGATCGCAGTTCTGTTCCTCGTCAGCGTGCAGCACTCCGGAGAATTGACGCGTCTTGAGGATCGGCTCAGGATTCTCACCGAGCGACTGGCACTGCTAGAACTAGACGCGCAGGGTCGCGAGAGCAAGCCCAAGAAGCGGTAGATCCGTGTGGGCTACCATGAATCATGGTCCGCTCCGCGTGTGCAAGTCCGCTAGATGACTGACCAGCCCAGAGCCGGGGCGAGCGGGCCTTCCCGGACTCAAGTAGTGCTCGTGTGCATGGTCGACAGTATCCATAGTGCCCGCTGGGTTGAGCAGTTTCGCAATCAACCAGTGGACTTCTTGCTGTTCCCGTCGACCCCGAATCGTGCGGTGCATCCGCGGCTCCGAGCGCTCATCGCAGCGCCGGAGAACGCTGCAATGATCCGCATCGCCCCATTTCGTGGGCTCCTGTCGATTCCGCTATGGGGCGCGGATGTTTTGTTCGGTGACAGGCTCAGAGGCGCACTGCTTCGTCGCATCGTGAGTCGAGTGGCCCCGGACTACGTCCACGCTCTCGAGCTCAACCACGCGGGCTATATTGCCGAGCGCGCCTACGCAGGCCGGACGCAAGCATGGCCGCCGCTCATCGCGACAAATTGGGGAAGCGACATCTACTGGTTTCGTCAGTACCCGCGGCATGAGCGCCGCATTTCGGCGCTCATGCGAGCCGCGAAATTCTATTCGGCGGAATGCAGTCGAGACGTTGGCCTGGCGATGGAGTTTGGCTTCGCCGGACATGCGTTCGAGGTATCTCCCAACGCGGGCGGTTTCAGCGCCGAACAGTTGGCGCGCGCGTCTACACCACCTTCCTCGAGGAAAGTTATCTTGATTAAGGGGTACGAGGGATGGGTTGGCCGGGCGTCGATAGCCCTCCAAGCGGTCGAACGCGTCGCCGCGTCACTCGCGGGGTTCCAGATCGTTCTGTACTCTGCGAATGCGAAGACGAGGCGACTCGCGACCAAGGTGGCATCGCGCACCGGACTCGATATCACAGCGCACCGCAAGAAGGCGTTGAGCCACCAGAAAATGATGGGGCTCTTCGCGCGTGCCAGGGCGTACGTGGGGATCTCCCTTTCGGACGGCATCAGCACCTCGCTGCTCGAAGCGATGGTCGTTGGCTGTTTCCCGATTCAGACGGGGACCTCCTGCGCCGACGAGTGGGTGGTGCATGGCACCACCGGCATGATCGTGGCAGCGGACGATGTGGCGGGGATCGCGGACGCTTTGGGTCGCGCCCTCGAGGACGATCGGCTTGTCGACAACGCTGCTGAGGCGAATCACCGCGTTGCGGTTGCGCGGCTGGACGAAGATGTGATTCGCCGCAAGTCACTCCTGTTCTACGGGCTCTCCCCGAGCGACATCAGTTCGGCGTAGTGGGCCACGACGGGCACAGTCTTGAGCAGGTGAGCGAACGGACCCGATGCGATGATTCTGCCGTTCTCCATTACATGGACGGTGTCCGCATGCTGCACCGTTGAGAGGCGGTGGGCGATGACGACCAGGGTGACCTTGCCGTGCAGGCGTCGTAGCGAGTCTCCAACGACGGACTCAGATTCTGCATCGAGTGCGCTCGTTGCCTCGTCAAGGACGAGAAGTCGCGGCTCAGCGTAAAGTGCGCGAGCAAGGCCGAGTCGCTGAACCTGGCCGCCGCTCAGCGCGTTCGTCTGTTTGCCGACTGACGTTTGCACTCCGTCGGCCAGTCCGCGTACGTGCTCGGCGAGGCTGGCCTCGCCCAGCGCCCACTCGACGCGGTCGTAGTCAATGTCCTCGGGGGCGTGGCCAAGCGCAACGTTCTCGGCGATCGAACCGCTCACCAGTCCAGGATTTTGTGGAACGTAGGCGACAGAACCGGGACGGTCCATGTCGAGTTGGCGGGGAGTTGCTCCGTCAAGTTTGATTGCTCCTGAGTCTGGTGCGAGGAGGCCAAGTAGGAGATCCGCGAGCGTGCTCTTGCCAGCGCCGGACGCACCAATGACGGCAACATATTCGCCGGGTCTTGCCGTGAGGTTCACCTTGTTCAACGCCGGAGTCGCGGAGGCTTCGTAGGTGAAATTTACGTCACTGACTTCGATCGCGAGCCCCCCCGCATCGGGGTTGAGCTCGGGCGAGTCCGCGCGCTCGGGGACTTCCACGTGATCGTAGTCAGCGAGCAATCGGTGTGCGAGGGCGGACTCCGCGGCAACTTGGCGAATCCCGCCAGCAGCCCGTTGCAGCGGAAGCAGGGAGGCCATGATGCGAACTCCAGCGGTGAGGAAGACTCCCAGCATTGATGCTGCCGTCGCCGGATCGTTTGCCGCCAGTTGGCTTCCGATGAGTGCGACGGCACCGACGAGCAGGGCGATTTCAACGATGTAGCGCGGGAGCGCCATCACAAACTGGATCGCCCCCGCACTCTCGGCCATGTCACGTCGCGTGTTGCCGAAGTTCTGCACGAATCGGGCCTGGCGCCCGAGCGTGAAGATTTCGCGGTATGCCGTGATGGATTCCGTCATTGCGTCAGTCGATTTGACCGTTGAATCAGCGAACTCGATGCCGGCTCTTTGTTGGCGGCCCCCGATGAAGGCTTGGATAACGAACCCAAGCGCGGCGAAGTAGACCACGACGATTGCCATAGTTACTGGGCTGATGACCAGCAACACGGCAGCGATGCTGATGAGCAGAAAGCCCTCGGTCACAAGCGTTGCGTAGTGGGTGAGCAGGCGGGTGAATGCTGCGTTCAGTGAATACGTAATGCTGTACGTCAATTCGGAGCGCGTCCACGCTTCAAGTTGAGAGAGACTGCTGTGCAGAATCCGTTCGGTGAGGTCGGTTGCGGTACGGCTCTCGACCCGCGCTACGAACTTGGTGTGAACGCGCGTGAGCCAGACCGCCAGGATGGCCTTAGTGACGAAGAAACCCAGGGTGATCATGGTGAGCGGGAGGAGATTCTCTGGGTCGGCGACAGACAAGACATCAAAACCTAGGACAACTGGGCCTGCTGAACCCGAGTCCAATGCACCGGTAGCCGTCGCGCCGATGAGCCCAATGAGGAGGACTCCGATGACGTCGAAAACCGCCGTCGCCGAGCGCGCAACTAGCAACACGTTGAAGCGCCGACGTTCTGCGCGGGGCATGGTTTCGAGCGTGCGCTTGATGGTGGGAAACATGGTGCCAGCCTACATTCCACGGGACACGCGTCAGTCTTGAAGCCCGACGTCGAGCAGGTGCGCGCAGGTGCAAGTTGGTGGTTGCGGAGGCGCTAGCTCGCGGGCGGGTAAAACTGCATAGTCATGGGCGAAGGCAGCCCCATCAAGGCGCCGCTTGCAGACGTGGACCGGAATCGGCAGAGTAGTGATCGGTGAACTTTCCGCGAACCTATTTGCGTTGGGAGAAGAAGAGTGAGAATTGGCACGCTTACATTTCATTGGGCGACAAATTACGGTGCGATCATTCAGGCGTACGCTCTTCAGCAGTTCTTGTCCGGGCGAGGATTCGAGACAGAAATCGTCGACTATGTTCCTGTTCGTGTGGTCGCGATCCGGCTCCTCCAACGGCTGAGGCAGACGGCATTCACGGACTTCGCCCGCGAACGCAAAATGCGCTCCTTCCGGCGGCGCCACCTTGCGGTATCCGCGAAGAGGTATCGTTCAAGAGCCTCGCTCGGCAACGCTGCTGCCGACTATGACGTGCTGGTGTGTGGGAGCGATCAGATTTGGAACGAGTGGTTCACCCTTAATGCGGAGGGTGGGCCGACCCGGAGTTACTTATTGGACTTCGTGCCGCCCGAGAAGAAGCGGATCTCCTATGCCGCGAGCTTTGGCGTTGAGAGTCTGAGCGACGAAACGACGGCAGTAGCGCAGCCAGAACTCGCCAAGTTCAATGCGATCAGCGTGCGCGAGGAATCTGGGGCAGCGATCGTGGAGTCGATGGGGCTAGCGGCGAAGGTGGCGGTGGACCCCACTTTGCTCTTGCGTTCCGACGACTACGAGCGACTCATTGGCAATCATAAGCCCGCTGAGACGTATCGGTTCTTCCCGTACCTCCTGCATCGGAGCCAGGACACTGCCCGCCAGGCCAGGGATTACGTGGCGACTACTCACTTCGCAGGCGAGGCTCTCTACGAGCGGGGGCCAATCTCAGTGCTTGACTGGCTCTTCCACCTCAAGAACGCTGAGTTCGTGGTGACGAACTCATTCCACGGTGTCGTCTTCTGCCTGATCTTCCAGCGGCCATTCGTTGTTGTCGCTGTCGAAGGGGTTGGACACGGGATGAACGGGCGATTTGACACGCTCCTCGAGGCGGTAGGAATGGAGGATCGTATCCTTCGCGACTATGACGCCGCGACCATTGATCGGCTGTACTCCCAAGAAATCGACTGGAGTGCAGTGAGCAAGGCGCTCGATGCGATGCGAGACTCCTCCGCGATGTTCCTAACAGAGGCACTGGGTATTGACGGCACGACCGGTACGGTCGCGGCTAGCTAGTTCCGCTTCCGGTAGTCAGATCGGACGCGGTTGGGAAGTCCTTCAGGCGACCTTGATCGGCGAATCTCGGCGGTCGCAGTCACGAGCTAGAGTGAGCCCATGACTCATGGAATCGAGCAGGTAGTCGGCCAAGCCATGTGCGTCGGTTGCGGGGCTTGCGCAGTTCGAACCGGCGGCGCTGTCAGTGTCACTCTCGGTCGACGAGGCACCTACGAAGCGAATCTCGACCAAGCAACCGATGAAGACGTAGCGGCCGCGAGTCGCGTGTGTCCGTTTAGCGATGAGTCGAAGAACGAAGACAGTCTCGGTGCCTCGCGCTTTGAAGGCAGCGACCATAATTCTGAATTGGGGTACTACCGGGAAATCTGGGCCGGGAGAATTTCGAATGACGAACAGATTCTGGGAAGCAGCTCCGGTGGTATGACGTCGTGGCTCCTTGGAGAGCTTCTTGCCCGTGGCGAGGTGGATGGCGTGATGCATGTTGGCCGCTCAGACCAGGGGCATTTTGAGTATCGGGTGTCGAGCAGCCAAGAAGATCTCGCCAATAGCCGCAAGTCCAATTACTCGTCAGTGTCGCTCGAAGAAGTCTTGTTGCAGATTCGCGGGGACGGGCTGCGCTATGCGCTTGTCGGAGTGCCGTGCTTCATTCGCGCTTCGCGGCTCCTTGCCGAAGAAGACGACGTCCTCAACGAGCAGCTGAAATACTACTTCGGGTTGGTTTGCGGCCACCTGAAGAGTCAGTTCTACGCTGAGTCGCTAGCGTGGCAGGCGAACGTGGCTCCAACCGAGCTTGAAGCCGTAGATTTTCGCGTCAAGAGCCAGAGTGGTCCTGCCAGCAAATACAATTACGCGGTCACCAAACGTGGCGAGTCGACACCGATCGTTCGGCCCATGTCGGAAACGCTCGACGGCAACTGGGGATACGGCGCGTTCCAGCCTAACGCATGCAACTACTGCGATGACGTATTCGCGGAGACAGCCGACGTTGCATTCGCCGACGCTTGGCTTCCGGAATACGTTGACGAGTGGCGCGGCACCAACATCGTCGTGAGTAGAAACGATGACCTGACACGGATGATCGAGGACGGCGCGACTACTGGTTCTGTGTCCTTGGACGTGCTTACTCCCGCCGCCGCAGCGAAATCTCAGGCTGGCAACTATCGCCATCGGCGGGATGGGCTCCAGGTGCGGCTCGCGGATGACGTGGCCGCCGGCCTCGGTGCGCCCCTCAAACGCGTCGAACCGTCGTACAAGGGCAGCACCCTCATCCGGCGGGCGCTGATTCGGCAGCGTCGGCTGCTATCTCGGCTCTCACTTGAGGCCTTCGCTGAGGCGCGTGCTCGAGGCGACTTCAGCCTCTATGCGCGACCGATGGCGCTTGCGATTCTGCGGTACAGGGCAATCGACTACCTGCAGCCCAGAAGGATGCGAGCCGTCGCGGTCAACGTCTGGCGACTCGTGTTCTCGCGAAAACGAGTTGCCTCCAAGTAGCGGGGTGGGCCCTGGCGCGAGCCCCCTCCAGGAGGTACTTCGCCTGCACCGCGTTGTGAATTCTGGTTGCGCGGGTCTGGCCTGTTCGGAGGACAACCGAAGCACAGGTCGTCTTCTTCGAATAGTTGAGTTGGCGTCGCCGGCGCACCTTAGAGCTCGGTGCGGTGGAAGTTCTTGAACGACTTGGAGGCTGTCGGCCCACGTTGGCCGCTGTAGCGGGAGCCGTACTTCACGGATCCGTAGGCGTGCTCAGCTGGGCTCGATAGGCGCACGAAGCACAGCTGCCCAATCTTCATCCCCGACCACAGGTTGATGGGCAGCGTTGCGACATTGCTGAGCTCCAGCGTCACGTTTCCCTCGAAACCAGGGTCGACGAATCCGGCCGTGGAGTGCGTTAGCAGTCCCAGTCGGCCGAGCGAGGACTTGCCCTCGAGTCGCGCGGCGATGTCGTCAGGCAGTGTCACGGATTCGTAGGTCGATCCGAGCACGAACTCGCCGGGGTGGAGCACGAACGGCTCGTCGTTGGTGATCTCAATGAGGCGCGTGAGATCGGGCTGGTCCGCTGCTGGGTCAATCGCCGTGTACTTGTGATTGTCGAATACGCGGAAGAACTTGTCGAGCCGCACGTCGATTGACGACGGCTGGATCATGCCTGGCTCGTAGGGGTCGAGCTTGACTCGGCCAGCGTCGATTTCGGAACGGATGTCGCGGTCTGAAAGAAGCATGGGTAAACGGTACCGTTCCCGAGCGCCTCAGTGGGTTCGTGACTGCCCCGTTGATCTAGGTCTAGGCTTTCCGCATGACGCGAACTTCGCCGTGTCTTTACGTTCGTGCCGTGTCTTGCAGCTGTAGCCGTGCGGCGTCGTCGATAGTCCCGACTTCGTTAGTCTCGCGAAGCGCTCGCCGCATCAATCGTCATTGAGGGGCACGGCAGAACACGCGTACACGCTCAGTGAAGCCGGTCCCCGTGCCAGACTTCACGCATGACGAACGCGACCGCCCGCAACGGTGCGTTGAGTGCGGTGCGGAGCAGGCTGCGGGACACGCGGGCAAGGGTCACCTCTGCGCGTATGTACCGACAGATGGCCGCGCTGGAGCCGTGGGCTACGGATGGAGCACGTCTTGTCGTCGGCCCCGCGAACTCTGCAGGCCAGGCGGACGCATGGGCGCGGGCTGCCGCCACGCACCTCGACAGCGTCGAGTCGCGGTCGATCATGGTGGTGCGGTCCACCTCGCCGGGTTTTCCGCGTCGGTGAAGGTGCCTCGCGAAGTGTGGGCCGGCGCGACAGGCTGGCAAGACGCGGTGCTCGCGGGAGTATTGGAGCCTGCGACGCACGTGGCATG
The DNA here is from genome assembly GCA_965250005.1 of Demequinaceae bacterium. Classification (GTDB taxonomy): domain Bacteria; phylum Actinomycetota; class Actinomycetes; order Actinomycetales; family Demequinaceae; genus WTKG01. Next base: position 1,252,201 of record OZ252279.1, on the reverse strand, counting down.
GGAGTCAGGGCGCCCCATGATCGGGTCGCTGTTCGACAGCTGGATCGACGAGGCAAACTATCTTGGCGAGCGCGGCGTCGAGCCCGCATTCTTCGCGCACGGTTCCGACGTGCGCGTGCCGTCGCAGCACGCGGCGAACGTTCCAGCGTCGCCGTTTCATGACGCGTCGGCGGAACTGACGCAGGCGCTCGAGAAGCAAACGGTGGCTCTTCACACGCAGTTGGCTGACTTTGCTGGCGCGAGGTTTGTGTCGACGCCTGACCCGTTGGGAGTTGTAGACGGTTCAGTGTGGTGCCCTGTCGTGGTGGGCGTCGCGCCAGGTACTGGAGAGCGACCTGGCACGGACTCGGGGCTCGTCGTGGTGTATGCATCAACTGTGCACACGCTCAAGGGCATCGGCGCGGTCACGGAGGAGTTGGCACCGCTCGCCGGAGACGGCACAATCGACTTGCGGCGAGCAAGTGGCATGCGTCGCCCTGGCGTCCTCGCGCTCATGTCCATCGCAGATGTCTTCCTCGACCAGTTCGCCCTCGGCAGCTATGGCGCCGCGGCCGCGGAGGCGATGGCGGCGGGATGCGTCGTCGTCGGCCACATTACAGAAGACGTGCGCGCGACGGTCAAGAGCGCGACGCGGCTCGAGCTCCCAATCGTTGAGGCGACGCGGGCGACCGTCGCCAACGTGGTTCGCGACCTCGCCGCCGACCCTGACAGTCGTGCGCGGTACCGCGCAGCGTCGCGAGAGTTCGCGGCGACCGTCCATACGGGCGAGTTCTCCGCGAACGCGATGGCCTCTTACATCGGCTCCCGCCCGTAACCTCGCCCGCCCACAGGGTGCAGGCCGCGGGTACGTTCGCTGGTAGCCTTAGCGGCGAAAACCAAGCACGCCCGCGCGCCTCGATGGCGACCGCGACTCGTTCAAGCAACGGCCTTAGGGGAGATGACATGGCGACGTCTGACGCCGCGCAAGCCGCTCCCGTCAAGCACCACGTTTACCTTCCGTATCGCGCAGGCCTCCCGCCGCTGAAGAAGTATTTTGCCGACGTCTGGGCGCGCCGTCAATTCGTCGCGGAGTACGCGCGCTCGACAATTCGCGCCGCGAACACGCAGACGGTCTTCGGGCAGATCTGGCTAATCATGAACCCTCTGCTCCTTGCTGGGGTCTATTACCTACTCGTCGCGGTGCTTGCGGGCGACAAATTCGGCTCGGGAACCACCATTCTTGCGCAGATCACTGGTGGGCTGTTCATCTTCAACCTGATGAGCGGCGCGATGCTCGCTGGCGCCCAGTCGATCGTGACTGGCGGCAAGTTGATCCTGAACATGAACTTCCCGCGCCTGCTGATGCCGCTTGGCGCTTTGCGCATCTCGTGGTCGCGCTTCTGGCCCACGCTCCCGGTTTACCTCGTCATCCGAGCGACCACGGGCGAGCCCTTCTCTTGGACGATGCTGCTTGGGGTGGTCTTCATCGTGCTGATGGTGTTGTTCGCGGCGGGGCTTGCAGCGTTCTTCGCGACGCTGATGGTCTACTTCCGCGACACCACCAGCTTCCTGCCGTACGTCACGCGAATCTGGCTGTACACGTCGCCAGTGCTGTGGCCGGTTTCGACCCCTGTTGGCACCTGGGCCGAAGGCTGGATCTACTTGAACCCGCTCTATTCGCTGGTGGGCGGATGGCAGCAAGTGATGCTTGAGAACACGGTGCCGTCGGGGCAAACATTTTTGATCGCCGCGGCTTGGGCATTTGGTGTGCTGATTCTGGGCACCGTGGTCTTCCTGCGAAGGGAGCGTGATTTTGCTGTCCGCATCTAAGGCAAAGCCGCGCAAGAAGTTTGGCGCAAAGCCTGATATCGCCGTCTCCGTCAAGGACGTATCGATCGAGTACCGCACCACGTTCGAGCGGGTGCCCACGTTCAAGAAAGCGATCGTTCGCTTCGGTCGCGGCGAACGCGCCGTCAAGAACGTCAAGGCGCTTGATCACGTCTCCTTCGACGTGGAGTTGGGGCGCAAGGTTGGCGTCATCGGAGCGAACGGCGCGGGTAAGTCCACGCTCATGCGCGCCCTGGCTGGTGCCCTACCCCCGTCCACTGGCCGCATTGACGTGCACGGAAACGTCAGCTCGCTGCTCGCGCTGGGAGTGGGCTTCAACCCGCTGCTCACCGGCCGCGAGAACATCATGCTCGGCGGCCTCGCCGCAGGTATGACGCGTGACGCCGTCCGCGATCGCGCCGACGCCGTGACCGAGTTCGCGGAGCTCGAAGGCTTCATCGAGGCGCAACTGCGCACGTACTCCTCCGGAATGCTCCAGCGGCTCGCCTTCTCGGTTTCAGTCGCGCTTCAGCCGGACGTGCTCCTGGTTGACGAGGCGCTCTCTGCTGGTGACGCCCACTTCCGCACCAAGGCCGCGGCCAAGATGGACGAGATGATGGAGTCCGCTCGCGCGATGTTCCTCGTGTCCCACTCGCTTGGAACCATCAAGGAGCTCTGCGACGAGGCCATTTGGCTGCACAAGGGCAAGCTCATGATGCGCGGCACTACCGACGAGTGCGTCAAGGAGTACGAGAAGTTCCTCAACGTGGGCGAGACTGCGCTCACGATGGAAGACATGTAGCGACGATGGGCGTTCCCCGGCCTGACGTCAGCATTGTCACGACTGGGCACGACGTCGCGGACGCGCGCCTTCACCGGCACGTCGAAGCCCTCGCCGCGAGCGGACTCGCGGTGGAAGTGCTCGGGCTCGGTGAGCAAAGCGAGGCTCCCCCTGCGGCCATTCGGGTGCAGACCTCAAACCGAGGCGCCATGGTGTCTCGCTACTGGGGGGGACTGACCATCGCTTGGCGCGCCCGGGGCCGCGTGCTTGTCTCGCTCGATCCTGACTCGGCTGTGGCGTGCCACCGCCGAGTGCGATTCTCGCGGTCGATCCTGCACGTCGCCGACGTGCACGAAGATTACGTGGCCTTGCTGCGCGACCGCGCGTGGGCGCGCGGGCCCGCCGCATGGGCCGGGCTGCGCGTCGCGCGCGCCGGCGAGCGGGCTGCCGCGGCGGCCAATCTCACCTCGGTGGCCGACAACCATCTGTTGCCGGACGCCCCGCGACGTCTGGTCGTCCGCAACGTCCCGGTAGTCGCCGACCGGGAGCCTCGCGCTTCACAGCCGCGCGCCGTCTACGTGGGCGACATCCGCGCGAGCCGGGGAGCGTTCGACATGCTCGACGCGATTCGAGACGCTCCTGGATGGACCCTCGACCTGATTGGGCCTGTGGCCGCAGCAGATCGCGTCGAGTTTGACCGGCACGCCGCCGAACTCGCAGACCGCGTCACGTGGCACGGTCGCCTCCCTCCGGCCGCGGCTTGGGCTATCGCCCGCGGCTCGTGGGCCGGGTTCTCGCTGCTCCACGACACGCCCGCATTCCGCGATGCGTCGCCGTCGAAGGTTTATGAATACGCCGCGAACGGGATAGCAGCCATCGTGACTGGCCTGCCCCGGCAAAGAGAACTGATTGAGGCCTCCGGGGGTGGAGTTGTCGCCGCAGACGCGGAAGAGGCAAGCGCGCAGTTGCGCGAGTGGTCCGCACGCCCGGCGCTGCTTGCCGCTCTTGCCGATGCGGGGCGCTCGTGGGCTCTGAGCGATCCCGCGTTTGACGAGGGCAGCCCCAGGCTCGCTCGAGCGGTCGCAGCGCTACTCCGCAGTTAGGATGGGTGGGCGCTCGTGTAGCGCTCGGACGTGAGGAGGACGAGGGTGTCGAGCACCTCTCAGCACCGTCCTCATTTGGTGCTCGTCGCCTTCTTCTTTCCTCCCTCTCGAGGTAGCGGCGTGTATCGCCCCTTAGGGATGGCCAACTATCTTGCTGATCGTGGGTGGGACGTCACCGTGGTCACGGCAGATGAACGCTTCTTTGACGACGTCACCGACTCGTCCGACCCCGCGCTGGTGGACCAGATCGACCCACGGGTAGTAGTCGAGCGGGTGCGCATGCCGCGCGAGTGGATGATCCAGAACGTCCGCACCATGACCAAGCGGCACGCGGCCTACCCGCGCGCGTACTCGGGCTACGGGTGGCTACGCCAGAAGCTGATCTTTCCTGGCCGGTACGAGGCGTGGTTCCGGCCCGCGCTGAGGCGCATGCGCGCCGTCCACAAGCGCAAAGCTGCGAGCGTCGTCGTTGCGACCGGGAACCCGTGGACGGCGTTTCGGGTTGCCCAGGCATTCGGCACGCGGGCACACGTTCCGTACGTCGCAGATTTTCGCGATGGCTGGACGCTGGACCAATTCAACGAGCGCGCGCTGTTTGATGAGGGCTCGCGCGAGTGCGCGTGGGAGCGCAAGCTTCTCGCGGCATCGGCGCTAACGACGTTCGTCAATGCGCCCATGCGCGACTGGTACGCGGAGCAGTACCCTGACCTGGCCGAGCGCATGATCGTGCTCGAGAACGGTGTCGACGCTGACACCCTGGGCGACATGCCCTTCCGCAAGCCACATGCGGATCAACCACTGCGGTTCGGTTACGTTGGGACTATCACCCGGCACCTGCCGCATGCGGCAACCTGGGTGGCTTGGGAGCGGGCCAAGGACGGTCTCGGAGTCGCGGGCGCAACGGCGCACCTGTATGGCCACCTCGGGTTCTTCGCGGCTGACCGAGCGGACGTGATGTCGCTCCTTCCTCACCGCCCTGACGCGCGCGTGACGTGGGAGGGGGCGGTATCCAAGACGGAAGTCGGCGGCGTCTATCGCGGCCTTGACGTGTTGCTGATGATGATCCCCAGCTCGCGGTTTGTGACGGCGGGCAAATCCTATGAGTCGATGGCTAGCGGAAAGCCGATTGTCGCGATTCACGAGCCTGACACGGCGGCCTCCGAGCCGCTTCGCGACTACCCGTTGTGGTTTCCGGTTTCGTCTGTGGAGCCTGGCGCCATCGCCGAAGCGATGACCAAGGCGGCGACGGCCGCGCGATCGACGACCGCGGCACAGCACGACGACGCCCTCAAGCACGCGGCTAAGTACGACAGGCGCGCCCTCCTTGAGCCCTTCGAGCGCGAACTGAGGGCCCTGATTCATGACCACTGAATCCAGGTTCGTGGCCGTCACGCCGTGGTATCCGAACGGAGCGAACCCGTATGCGGGTATCTTCGTGCGCGAATGGGTGCGATCGTACGGGGCGCCCGCCAGCGGGACGACGATCATCCACCTCGACCGCGTTCGACCCGGCGACTCGACCGCCGTGTCCCGCGTAGCGAGCGCAGACGGGACAGTGGTGCGCGTCCCCGTTGTGGTTCCGGATCGGACTCCACGCGCGTGGTCCGCGCGCCTGTATCGGGAAGCTGCAGCCGCCGTTACCGAAGAAATCGCCGCAGCGTCGGTAGTTCACGCGCACGTGCCAATCCCGGCCGGATTCGCTGTCCTTCCGGCCGTCTCGCCTGGTGCCCGCCTGGTAGTGATCGAGCACGCGAGCTACGCTCACGAGGCTATCCGCGAGCCGCACACACGCGAGCAGTATCGTGCGGTCGCGGAGCGCGCGGACATGCTACTTGCTGTGAGCGAGCGCGAGGCCCGCGTGATTCGCGGAGCGATTCCCAGAATTCGGTCGAACGTTATAGCCTCGGGCAATCCTGTCGACGTGTCCGCGTACCCGCTCCGAAAGGCGTTGCCCGATTCGCTCGACCGCTGGCTATACGTGGGTGCGCTACGTGCCGCCAAAGGCGCTCCCCGCGTGCTGGAGGCCTTTGCGGCGTTCGTCGACCCTGGCCGCGCCAAGGCGCACGTGACATTCGTTGGGGACGGTCCCGAGCGTGACGCGCTCCAAGCCCGCGCGGTTGCCCTCGGGGTCGCGAAACGTGTGACGTTCGTGTCCGCGGTCGAACCAGCCGCTGTACCCGCGCTTTACGCGGCGGCGGACCTGCTGGTGCACTTGTCGTCCCGCGAAACGTTCGGGCTCACTGTGGTGGAGGCTGCGCTGTCCGGCCTACCCGTGGTTGTCACTGCGTGCGGTGGCCCAGAGGAGACGCTGGCGGGGGTCGTCGCCGCCGGCAGGGCGCGCATCGTGCCTCTTGGCGCTTCGGCCGACGCTGTCGCCGGCGCGGCGGGCCATCTCGAGGTGGATCTGGCGGGAACTGACGCCGTCGCCGGTCGCCGGTCGCTTGAGGCACTGCTCGGAAGCGAGGGCTTCGGGGAGCGACTACGGGCGGCCTCAATTGATGGCGCTCCGGCCCGCTGGTGGCCCGAGTCCGCGGCGGGCGCGCCTGCGGTCGCCGTGCTCAGCCTGTCGGCGAGGGCGCGGGGGATCGCAGATGCGGTGACCCGGGACGCGCTGGCTGCCGGTATGACGGTGCGACTGGTCACGGACGACACCCGCGATTCTCGCCTCCAGGACCCGCGCGTGGAGGTAATCGACCTCGGTCGCCGTGCGTTGTTGAGCCCGGTTCGCGCGGTCGAAGGCCTTGCTCTTCGCGCGATTCCGGCCGCGCTGTTCGCGCTTGCGCTCGGCCCCCTGTGGCTCGCGTCGCGCCTACCGGGTCTGCCAGGCAAAGGCTCTGCGTGGGCGGCTCGGGCGATCGTAAGGCAGCGTGCAGGCGTGGAGGCGCGGCACGGACGTTATCACGAGTTCATGGAGCGCGCGGTCTATCAGTGGGCGTCGGGCGCGCCGCTCGGTAAGGCGGCAATGCGGCGAATCGCGCGCGCGTGGCCATCGGCGCCGAGTCTCGTTGTCTATTGCGAGCCGCGATCGATCTCTCTGGCTCGCGCGCTCGCGCTGAAGCACCCGGACGCCCAGGTGGTCCGCGGAGCTGAGGGAGTCGCCGCCGTCCGCGCCCTCGTAGCGAAGGCCGTTGCGCCGAGAGTCTAGGCGGCGGAAGTTCTGGCTCGCGCGGAGCGTTGTAGAAGGCATGACGACTTCCGCACTTGTCGCAACACTGGTTGCGGGCACAATCGCGCTTGCAGCGTGTTCCGCCGCCCCCTCGGTCGCCCCTGTGGGCGCGTCCACCCAGGCTTCTGCGTCCGATCCTGTCCAGCTTGAGCCGGTCGAAGTGGGCCCGCGCGAGGACGTGCCGTCTGCCCTCGACTCGCCCGTACAGGACGGGCTGCCGGCGGCGACCATCGACCTGAAAGCCCTGCTGAGCGGCGGAGTTCCGCCCGACGGCATCCCCGCAATCGATCAGCCCACCTTCGAGGTGGCCTCAAACGTCACTTGGCTTGATGGCCGTGAGCCGGTGGTCGCGCTCGAGCTCAACGGCCAGCATCGGGCGTACCCGGTGCAGGTGATGACCTGGCATGAAATTGTGAACGACACGGTGGACGGCACGCCGATCGTGGTGACGTACTGCCCGCTGTGCAACACGGCGCTGGCGTTCAACCGCGTGCATGGCGACCGACTGCTCAGCTTTGGCGTGAGCGGCATGCTCTACAACTCGGACCTGGTCATGTACGACCGTCAAACCGAGTCGCTGTGGTCACAGATCGAGGGCGGCTCGATCGCTGGCTTCCTGGCGGGCGACTACCTCGAGTTCGTTCCCGTCACCATGCGCCCCTGGGCCGAGTGGTCCGCATCGCACCCTGACGGATGGGTGCTGAGCCGCGACACCGGCGTGGTTCGCGACTACGGGCGCAACCCATACGTCGGCTACGACGAGGTCTCGTCTGGCGCCTGGTTCCCTCTCACCGCCGAGGATGGACGGCTCGAACCGAAGGAGCGCATCGTCGCATTCCCAGCGGCCAGCGAGGCCGTCGCCGTCGTCACGGCCGCGGTCGCGGAACTGGGCGCGATTCAGACCACCGTCGACGGCGAGCAGGTAGTGATCGTCGCGAGCGCGGGACTCGCGTCGGCGCTGGACACTGCCGGGATCGCGGAGGGACGCGCCGTGTCGTGGACCACGGCCTTCTACGCCAAGGCCGCCGGCCGCGAGCTGACGTTCACGGCCCAACTGGTCGACGGCTCGGTGGAGCTCACGGACGCGGAGACGGGGTCAAGGTGGAACCTCAGTGGCGAGGCGATCGCGGGCGAGCTCGCGGGCACGCGCTTGCAGCCGGTTCCCATCATTGACACGTTCTGGTTCGCCTGGGCGGCGTTCAACCCTGACGTGCGGCTGGTGGTCGACTAGTCCGCGTTCGCGCGGCGCCGGACTGCGAGCCTTGAGCCGTTAGTAGTCCCCGCGCTCCAGACCCCAAGTGTTGGTGAGGAGCGCGTCGCGGTCCACGATCGTCACTGTCTCAACCAGCCGTGTGAAGTCGTCATCCCAGCCCACACCAGGGTGCTCGGTGGGTGAGTACACTCGCGCAGAGCACTCGATGAAGACGTCGCCGTCGATCAGGAACGACCGGGGCTCCCAGATTTCGAAATCGTAGTCGCCGCCCGCGGTCTCGTAGATAAACACCGAGTACCAGATGTCGTTCTCTTCGTACCCGTTGACGTTTGCGTAGGACCAGACGTCGCCCGCCGTGTAGTAGCCCCAATCGCTCCACTGGTTCATCCAGGTGGACGTGATTTGGGCAGCGGAAGTGCCTTCAACCGGGATGGACGCGTCAATCCACGCCCAGCATCCGTACATCCACGTGCCGTTGGTCCAGCGACCCTCGGATGCGTCAAAGACGTAGCCCTCGGGGAGCTCGGCTTGAAGAACGCCGTCATGCATGAGGACGGTGTTGGGGCCGGGCTCTGGCTCTGGTTCTGGTTCGGGGGTCGATTCTGCGGGAGTGGGCTCATCTTCGGTTGGGGCAGCGCTCGCCCGGGGTGTCTCTTCGGGCGCGTCGTCTTCGGGAACGCAGGCCACGAGGCCCAGGCTCATGACCGCGATTGCTGCCGTAACTCGCATCTTCGTCATGTTGACTCCTTTGTCGCCACTTACGTTAGCTTTGGCGCCACCGATTGTCGCGCGCAGGCAATACAAAAACTAGACGCTAGTGCGTTTGAGGCGGTCGTTGAGGCCGTCCGCGGAGCCGGGAGGCTCGGGCGCTACCGACGGAGCGTCGTTGCCTGCAGAGATTCTGGTGATTAGTACATAGAGCGAGCCCATGGCGCTCAGTGCGGTGATCGCGAGCAAGATCTCGGTCATCTCGTAGAACTCTAGAGACTGTTCAGGAAGCCTGAGAACGACTTGGTTTGTTACCGTGATCGCGAGCACCGACGCCCACCACAGCGCAATCCACCAACCACTTGCGAGTTTTCTCGCGTTCAACTTGACCATGACCCCGGCGGGGAGCGCAAGAGAAGCAAAGGGAATGAACCAACCCGCCCAAATGAGCCAGGTCTGAGGGCGCTCGAAGCCAAGTCTTGGCAGGTTTGATGCAACCGCTACTTGCCAAAGGCAGAGAGCGACGTAGAGACCAATGGCTACCGGCCAGGTAGCAAAGTTGACCAATAGGTATACGAGCGCGACCGTTTCGCTGAAGTACTCGAAGGACAAGTAGAGGGTCGCCGACACCACGTAGAGAACCGTGAGTGCTCCCGCGAGGCTTAGAGCAATCTTGCCAAGGAGCCCGGCCGACTTGAACTCGGGAACGGCGGGCGTGGCGTTGGGTTCGTGGTGGGCCATGATTCCTTCTCGGTAGTCAACTTGCCATGTCTAGCAGATGGAGATCGCGGGCGCGACCGCAGGCGATGCTTTCTGGGTGCTTGGCCCGGTAGGCGTGTTCGGAATCAAGTCTGCGGCCCGTGGAGAAGCAACCAACGGGGGCGTGCCCAAGTTCGCGCTCATTTGGAGCACGGCCTGGAAGCTGCTCACCTTGGTGGCCATTGGCTACACGGCCGCGAACTGGAACGACGGCCGCGTGTTGGTGTCGTGGACAGGCTCGGTGGGTACCGCATGGAGATTCTCGTGTTCAACAGCAGCGCCAATATCGCGCATGGGGCACCCTGCACCGGCGCCCGCAGGACGTCCTAGTTACGGCCGCTGCGCGAAGCGATCGAGCAGCTCGCCCTCACCGGCAACCAGCAGGAGATCGTGTTCGCTGACGCGTGTCTCGTTCGTCGCATACTCAAATGGCTCGCCCGGCGCCTTCACGCCAATAACCCGAATCCCGTACTTTTCCTGAAGGTCGAGCTCGCCTAGCGTGAAGCCGTGCGTCTCCTTGGGCGGAGTCATTTTGGCCATGGTGAAGCCATCCTCCACCTCGATGTAGTCGAGCATTTTGCCGCCAACGATGTGCGCGATGCGGGAGCCGGACTCCGACTCGGGGAGCACCACGTGGTGGGCGCCGATGCGGGTGAGAATGCGTTCGTGCTCGACGCTGACAGCCTTGGCCCAGATCTCCGGAATCCCGATGTCAACCAGGTTTCCGGTGATGAGCACGGACGCCTCGAGGGAGGTGCCCACTCCAACAACCGCGGCGCTGAAGTCCTTTGCGCCCAGTTGGTCGAGAGAGCGCGCGTCGGTAGCGTCGGCCTCGACAACGGGCAGCCGCTTGGCCCACCGCTCAACGAGCGACGCGTCCTTCTCCACCGCGAGGACCTCGACATCGAGAATGTCGAGTTGGTCGGCCAGGGCGGCGCCAAACCGGCCCAGGCCAATGACGAGGACGCCTACGTGCTTGCCGTTGTCAGCCAATGATCGGCCTTTCTGAGGGGTAGCGGATCGCTCGGCGCTCGCGGTTGAGTAGTAGCGCGGCGCCTAGTGTCATGGTCCCAGTACGACCGACGAACATCAAAAACGTCAACACGTACTTTGCCGAGTCCGGTAAGAACTCGGTAATTCCTGTGCTCAGCCCGCACGTTGCGAACGCGGAAACTGTCTCGAAAATGACCTCACCGACAGGGTAGTCGGTGAGTGCGAGCATGGTGGCGACTCCGGCGATCACCACGGTGGTTCCCACGAGCAGTAGCGAAACGGCCACGCGAAGAGACTCGGTGCCGACGCGGCGGCCGAACGCCTCCATGTCGCGGCGCCCACGAGCCTCGGCAACGATTGCGAGGAACAGCACAGCGAACGTGGTGAGGCGGAGCCCCCCTGCGGTTGAGCCGCTACCGCCGCCGATGAACATCATGACCGTGCTGAGGATCCACGACTCCTCGCCCGCAAGCCCGTGGTCCGTTGCGGCGAAGCCTCCGGAGCGCATATTTATCGCAGTGAACGTTGAACTCAGAAAGCGCGTACTCACGGACTGGCCGCCGAGCGTGTCCTCGTTGTTCCATTCGAAGGCGCCGAACGCGATGGTCGACACCACGAGCAGAACGCCGCCTGTGATGAGTGTGAGCTTGGTGTGGAGTGACCATTCGCGTGGGTGGCGCCAGCGGCGCATGACGTTGAGGAATACGGGGAACCCGAGCGAGCCGATCAGCACGCCGAGCCCGATGGGCGCGCGTATCCACCAGTCGTCCACGTACGGACTGAGGCCGCCCGCGTTGGGGACGAAGCCCGCGTTGTTGAACGCGGAAATCGCGTAGAAAACGGAGTTGTATCCGGCGTCGGCCATGTCCTGGCCGAGCGCCAGGAACCGGGGGAAAAGGGCGGCCGCGATAGCAGTCTCGACCGCGGCAGACACGAGCACGATGGTGCGCAGGAGCGATTTCACGTCACCTAGGCCACTCGCGCGGCTCTCCTCGGCGGCGAGCATGCGCTGGGTCAGTCCGAGCCGTCGCGAGACGGCAAGGCCGAGCAGCGAGGCCAGGGTCATGATCCCTAGCCCACCGACCTTGATGGCGACCAGGATGACCGTCTGGCCGAAAGAGGACCAGTACAGGGCGGTGTCGTGGACGGTCAGGCCGGTGACGCACACGGCGGACGTCGCGGTGAAGAGCGAGTCAACAAACGGTGCGCGCGTTCCGGTCGCGGTAGCCATGGGCAGTTGCAGGAGAAATGTGACGGCCATGATGACGCTGGCAAACACGATGAGCGCGAGGCGGGCCGGAGAGCGTAGGGCGGTGTCGTCCAACCAGTCGCGAAAGGCGTGGCGCAACCGACGAGCCGTCTCCATGTCGCTCCTTCGTGCGGGCGCGCTGCCCCTCGATACTTACTTTGCCACCCATAGGTATCGGCACTTCACACCCGTACCGTGACAATTCCCCTTCACAACTGTCACTCCAGCCTCTAAGGTGGGGGACACATCACGCCGATATCTGAGGCAGATGCCCACAGGATGGATCACCCGATGGCAGACAACGCCGCACCCCGCACGACCTTTCTGACGGTCGCCGAGGTCGCAGACATGCTGCGCGTCTCGCGCATGACTGTGTACCGCTGGGTTCATGCAGGCGAGATGCCCGCAGTCCGATTCGGGCGTTCCTTCCGGATTCCGCAGCAGGCAGTCGAGGTGTTTATGGAGAACGCTGCGCTCACCGGAGGCTTCGAGACCATCGAGGACGACGGCCGCTCCGCAGGCGCGGTAGGCTAGACCTCCGTCAGCCCCGTGTGGAGCAATCCAAGCGGCTGGTCTCAACCGTCAAACTAGCCGTCCTAGGCGACAGATTGTCCTAGGCCACCAGAAGAGGTCCCGTGGGTTCCGTCATCAAGAAGCGCCGCAAGCGCATGTCGAAGAAGAAGCACCGCAAGCTTCTCCGCAAGACGCGTCACCAGCGCCGCAACAAGAAATAGCCCGCGCTAGGGTTTCTTGCGGCTGAATACCGCGACAAAGCTCCGCTTGATCTTTCGCAAGACGGCGAGGATCACCCACAGGGTTCCGGCACTCGTTGTCGCGACTATTCCGCGACGCCCCGTGCCCTTCTTGCCGCGGAAGTCCTGGATCGGCCACTCCTGCTTCTTGGCATACCTACGCAGTCTTCCCTCGGGATTGATGGCGCATGGGTTGCCCACCTCGCCCAGAATGTGGACGTCGTTCATCGAGTCGCCGTAGGCGTACGACTTCGACAGGTCGATGCCTCGCTCTGCCGCGAGAACCTTGGTCGCCTTGGCCTTGTTGGCACCGTGCATCAGGCCGCCGATGAGCTTGCCGGTGTAGAAGCCGCGGTTCCGCTCGGCGACGGTTCCGAGTGCGCCGGTCGCACCCAAACGGCGAGCGATGATTTTGCCGACTTCAACGGGCGAGGCAGTAACAAGCCACACTTCGTGACCGCGCTTGAGGTGGCCGTCAAGGATTGCCTTCGTGCCGGGGTAGATGCGCAGGGCGAGGACCTCGTCGTAAATCTCCTCGCCGATCGACGCCATGTCGGCGACCGACCATCCCTCGATGATTGACATCGCGTTCTCCTGCAACGTGTCCATCTGTTCCTTGCTCTCGCCAAGGACGCGGTACTTTAGTTGTTCAAACGCGAATTTCACGATGTTGAGCGAGTTGAAGTATCCGCGCCGATGGAGGCCGCGGGCGATGTAGAACGAACTCGCGCCGCGGATGATGGTGTTGTCCACGTCGAAGAACGCAGCGATAGCGCCGGCTCCAGGGCGGGCGGCAGCCGTCCGAGTCATGCGACAACAATACAGACGCCGGGACACTCCGCTGCACGTATCCTTAGCGGGTGAGCGCGCGCGTCATTTTCTTTACCCGCCAAGGCTGTCATCTGTGCGATGAGGCCCGGCCGATCGTCGCGCAAACCTGCGCGGAGGAGCGCACGCCGTGGCAAGAAGTGGACATTGACGCCGTGCCTGGACTCGCGGTCAAGTATGGCGAGATGGCTCCGGTCGTCACCGTCGACGGCGTCGAGCAGGGCTTTTGGACCATTGATGCCGACCGGTTGCGCCTGGCGCTCCGCTGATTTGCAAGACTAAGCACATGGCTCTTGTTCATCTCATGCGGCACGGGCATGTCCACAATCCCGACAAGGTCCTCTACGGTCGAATGGCGGAGTTCCGATTGTCCGAGACGGGTCACCAGATGGCGCGCGCTACGGCGGCGCACCTCAAGACCTCCGGCAACGACATCGCCCGTGTGGTGGCATCGCCGCTGTTGCGCGCCCAACAGACGGCACAGGCAATCGCCGACGCGTACGGGCTGCCGCTGGACACTGACGATCGGCTCATCGAAGCCGCAAACGTGTTTGAGGGCGAACCGGTTGATGGTGGCCCCGCCTACTTCCTGCACCCCCGCAACTGGTGGCGGCTACGCAACCCCTTCACGCCGTCGTGGGGCGAGCCGTATACCGAGCAGCGTGACCGCATGTTCGCCGCGGTGAAGGACGCGGCGACCACCGAGCCCGAGCGCGAGACCGTCCTCGTCAGCCACCAACTGCCCATTTGGGTCACTCGCCTCGCCGTCGAGGGACGCCGATTTGTTCACGACCCGCGCAGTCGAGATTGTGCGCTCGCTTCCCTGACGTCGCTCACCATCGACGATGGCGACATCACCGGGTTCACCTATGCCCAGCCCGCGGCCCATGTCGAGATCCCGTCGTGAGCGCGGCAAGGACAGCCGGGGCGCTCGCAATCCTCGCATCCATCGCGCTTGGCGGCTGCGCAGCGCCAGGCGGCGGCGCGAGCCCCGGATACGTATCCGGCGACGGTACGGTCACCGAGTTTGCGTATGCCGATCGCGGCGAACCGCTTGAACTGACCGGCGAAAGCTTTGGTGGCGACACGGTCGACGTGGGCGCCCTTCGCGGCCAGGTCGTGATTATCACCACCTGGTACGCTGCGTGCCCGCCGTGCCGGGCGGAGGCGCCCGACCTCGTCGCGCTCGACGCTCGCGCCGACGTCCAGGTGCTTGGCGTCAACAGTCGGGACGACGCCGGGACCGCACAGGCGTTTCAGCGCACGTTCGCCGTTCAGTTCCCGAGCATTGACGATGCCGACGGGCAGGCGATCGCCGCGCTCCAGGGTTTGGTGGCTCTCAACGCGGTTCCCACCACACTCATCCTCGACACGGAGGGCAGGGTCGCCGCGCGAGTAATCGGCCGCGCCGACGCCGCCACTCTCGCCGCGCTGGTGGACGCCGCGTCAGCGGAGGCGCCGTGATCCCCGCGATCCTTGAGACGGGGCTAATGCACGCGGGGCTGGGGCACGGGGGGTTTGCGGACACCGTGCTCGCGGGCTCACTCCTTGCGGCCATCCCGGTCGCAATCCTCGCGGGACTGGTCTCGTTCGCATCGCCGTGCGTCGTGCCACTGGTGCCTGGCTACCTCGGGTACGTATCGGGCATGGCGGGCGCGGGAGCAGAAGGCCATTCGCATCCCGTGCCGCGGCTCGTACTGGGCGCGTCGCTGTTCGTGCTCGGATTCACTGCGGTCTTCGTGACGCTCGGGGTCGCGGTGGGATCGATCGGGTCGCTGGTGACCCCGCACATCGACCTGATCCTGCGCGTTCTGGGTGTGATCGTCGTCGTCATGGGTATGGCGTTCATGGGATCGGTGTCTTTTTTGCAGAGCGAGCGGCGGCTCCACTTCAGCCCGCGTGCTGGACTCTGGGGCGCGCCGCTCCTGGGTGCCACTTTCGGTCTCGGTTGGACCCCGTGCATCGGCCCTACGCTTTCCGCAGTGTTCGCTCTCGCCCTCAACGAGCAGACCGTGTCGCGAGGCGCGCTGCTGGCGGTGGCGTACTCGATCGGGCTTGGCGCACCGTTCATCGCGCTCGCGTTCTCGGCACAGAAGTCGTTTCGCGTGCTTGGCTGGCTCAAGCGCCACCGCCGCGCGCTCATGCAGTTCGGCGGCGCCGTACTCGTCCTTCTGGGAGCGTTGCTGGTCACTGGCGTGTGGCAGCAGTTCACCGGCTGGCTGCAGGCATTCGTGCAGGACTTCGCTGTGGCCGTCTAGTGGCGGCACGCGTGAAGCTCGACAATTACGCTGTGGCCGACGCCCCGCGGCTGGGCCCGTCCGGGTGGGCGCGGTGGATGTGGCGACAGGTCACGTCAATGCGCGTGGCGCTGATTCTGCTCCTGATGCTTGGCGTGGCCTCGATCCCGGGGTCGATCCTGCCGCAATGGCAGCAGACCCCCGCAGACGTGCGTGGCTTCCTCGCCGCAAACGGGGCTTGGGGCGAACTCCTCGACCGGCTGGGCATGTTCGACGTCTTCAACTCCGCGTGGTTCACGGCGATCTATGTTCTGCTGTTTGCCTCGCTTGTGGGGTGCATCGTGCCGCGCACTTTCCACTACGCGCGCGCGTTCCGCGAACCCCCAGCGGCCGCCCCCTCGTCGCTCGCGCGTTACGAGGCGAAAGCGAAGGCGACCGCAACCGTGAGCGATCCGAGGCAGGCGCTGGAGCGAGCGGCAAGTGCGCTCCGGGCCCACGGCCTCGGCTACCGTGTGCGGATCGACGAGCGCGCGGCGAAGCCGGTGCGTGCTGCGCGTGGTGACGGCTCTGCGAAGAGCGCGTCTGCGGGGACGGAACTGGCGCTTGCAGCGGAAAAGGGCCACGTGCGCGAGCTCGGCAACCTCGCGTTTCACTTGGCGATCGTCGGCGTGATCATCACAGCCGCGCTAGGTAGCTTCTTGTCGTATCGCGGGCAGGCGATCGTAATCGAGGGCCGCTCGTTCACCAACGCGGTAGTCGCGTACGACTCGTTCGAACCTGGTCGCGCCTTCAACCCGGAGCGCCTCGAGCCCTTCACGGTCACGCTCGACGCGTTCCACTCGGAGTTTTCGCTGGGCGCGCGTCCGCTCGACTTCCGGGCGGACGTCACGGTCACCGCCCCCGGCGAACAACCGCGCACGGAGAGCGTCTGGGTTAACCGGCCGCTCCACGCCGGAGGCGCCAAGGTCTACCTTCAGGGCAACGGGTACGCGCCGGCCTTCACCATTCGCGACGCCGCGGGCAACATTGCCTTCAGCGGTGCGGTTCCGTTCATACCGCAGGATGACGTCTACACCTCCACAGGTGTCGTGAAGGTCCCCGACGTCACCAGCGGAATTCAATTCGGCCTCCGCGCGACCCTGTTGCCGAGCGCGGCAATTAGTGGCGAGTCTGCATTTTCTCTCCACCCGGCGCCCGCGAATCCCGTGATCGTATTCGAGGTATTTGTCGGCAACCTGGGCTTGGACGACGGCGTGGCACAGAACGTCTACGTCCTGGACGAATTGCGCCTGTCACCGGTCAGAAACGACGATGGCGACGTCGCCACCTTTATCATCGCACCGGGGGAGACCGTCGAACTTCCCGGAGGGCTCGCCACCGTCACGTGGGACTCATTGCCCCGCTTCGTGGCGTTCGACCTGCGCGCCGACCCGACGTTGCCGTGGCTGCTCGCGAGCGCGCTCCTCGCGCTCGCTGGCGTTGGGCTGTCACTGTTCGGCTCGCGCCGCCGTATCTGGCTGATCTCCCCGGCGACTGGCCCCGCTAAAGTGGAGGGCGCCGCCTACGCACCGTTCCACGACGAGGGGCTACAGGCGGCACTTGACAGGGCCATCGCGGCCGTAACCATCCCGGAGGAATAGTGACAGCGCAGGCTCTGAGCATCGCCGCCCTCTGGGGGGCCACGCTCCTGTATGCGATCGCGCTGGTGAGTTACTCGATTCACTTGGCACGGGCGACTGAGGCCAAAGGCGCCCAAAAGTCACCACCTTCCGCGGGCAGGGCGCTGGGTGTCGCGCGGGCCACCACAGTTGTCGGCGCACTCCTTCACGCCGTCGGCGTCGTCGCACGGGGAGTCGAGGCCGGGCACGTGCCGTGGTCGACCATGTACGAGTACACAATTTCAGGCTCGTTTGTGGCGGTGCTCGTGTTCCTGGTCGTCGGGCGCTTCCGCGAAGTCACATTCCTCGGTGCCGGCGTGACAGGCATTGCGACACTCGCGCTCGGTCTGGCGCTGCCGCTGCTCTACGGCGCGGCAGAGTCGCTCCAGCCGGCGCTACAGAGCTACTGGCTCGTGATTCACGTGAGCATCGCGGTGACGGCCACGGGAGTGTTTTCCGTCGCCTTCGTGGCCACCGCACTTCAGCTCGGCCGCGACTACCGCGATACCGCGAACACCGCTGGAGCATCGTCTCCATTCCGCGGCAGGGCTTTCCGCCCGCTCGATGGCGTGCCGACGCCCGTCGCGCTCGAAGCGCTCGCGTTCCGACTCAACGCCTTCGGCTTTGTATTGTGGACCTTCACCGTGACCGCTGGCGCGATCTGGGCCGAGCACGCATGGGGTCGGTTCTGGGGATGGGACCCCAAGGAAGTCTGGAGTTTTGTCATCTGGCTGATCTTCGCGGCTTACCTGCATGCGCGCACCACGCAGGGCTGGACGGGTCGCAAGGCCGCGTACCTGTCGATCGCCGGATTCGTCGCGCTCATCATGAACTTCACTTTGGTCAACTTGGTATTCCAGGGGCTCCACTCGTACGCAGGCGTATAGGCGGCACCGTGAAGATTGCCCTCGTCCTGGACGATAGTTTGGACCGCCCCGACGGCGTTCAGCAGTACGTACTGACCATTGGCGGCTTCCTGACGGCGGAGGGACACGACGTCCACTACGTCTGCTCTGAGACCGCTCGCGTCGACATCCCGAACGTCCACTCCCTCGCACGGAACCTGGGCGTCACGTTTAACGGCAACAAACTCCGCGTCCCGCTGCCGACTTCGCGCCGCAAACTGCGTGCGTTCGTCGCCGAGCAAGCCTTCGACGTCATTCATGTGCAAACGCCACACTCGCCGCTGTTCGCCGCGCGCGTGGTGGATGCTGCGCGTCGCGTTCAGGGCGCAGAAGTCACCGTTGTCGGCACGTTCCATATTCTCCCGGACGGCTGGCTTTCCAGTGCCGGAACGCGCGCGCTTGGACTGCTGTTGCGCAGGAACCTGCGCAAGTTCGACCGCTTTTGCGCGGTGTCCGCCCCCGCCGTTGCCTTCTCGCGGCGCTCGTTCGGGATCGGCCCCGTGGTGATCCCGTGCGCGATCGACGTGCTGTCATTCGCCCGCGCGGTGGCCAAGAAGCGTGCCGCCCGCAAGCCAGGCGGACCGCTCGTCTTGTCCTTCCTGGGCAGGCTCGTGGAGCGCAAGGGCGCAGAAGAGTTGGTCGAGGCGCTTGCGCTCCTGCCCAAGCATTTGCTCGACCGCCTCAATGTCCGCATAGGCGGCAAGGGACCGCTAGGCCCAGCGCTGCACAAGCGAGTTCACGAGCTCAACTTGTCCAATCAAGTGGTGTTCGCCGGATTTGTCTCCGAGGAGGCCAAGGCTCAGTTCTACGCCGACGCGGACCTGGCGGTTTTCCCCGCGACAGGGGGAGAGTCATTCGGGATTGTGCTGATCGAGGCCATGGCCAGTGGAGCGGGCGCGGTGCTCGGGGGCAACAACCCGGGGTACCTGAGCGTGCTGGGCAACGCGCCGGAGGTCAGTGTTGACGCGCGCGACCCGCGGGCATTCGCGGCGGCGCTGATCGCGCTACTTGAGGACGATGCGGCGCGCGCGTCGGTGGGCCGAGAGCAAGCCGAGCGAGTCAAACAGTTCGATGTGGCCGTCGTTGGCGCCCGGCTTGAGGCCCTCTATCGGGGGTAACCGCGCGGACGGCTACTCGTCGGAGCGGCCGCGCTTGCGTCGGCGCTGGTTCTGAAGCCAGCCGAGGTACTCGGGATCGTCGTCTGGCGCGACGGGGCTCGGCGCCCGCATCGAACTGCCGCCTCGCACGATGCGCATGAGGATCCATGCGGCCGCACCGATATACGGCAGTAGCAGGATGACCGCGATCCACCAATACTTGTGGAGGCCGAATGGCCGCCGGTCTTCTTGTTGCGACACGTCCGTGAGGCAGTACACCGTAGAGCCTACGTAAATGACCAGGAGTATGAGTGCGCGCACGTGTCCAGTCTACGGGTCGAGTTAGAATGGAGCCATGAAGATCCTCCTGTATTGGGCTGCCCGTACCGCGCTGATGGTTGGAGTCTGGGTCGCCCTGTGGTTCTTTGGCTGGGAGCATTGGAGCGCCGTAGTGGCTGCCGCTGTCATCGCGTGGCTTATTTCGTACGCGATGTTCGGGCCGCTGTACGATTCCGCGGCGAGACAGATGGAGAAGGCCCTGTCCACCAAGTTCGAGTGGATGAACGAGGACCAGGAAGCCGAAGATCGCGAGACGCGTTAGCCCACAGCAATGCCGAGCGCGAGCAGCAGGCCGTAGGCCAGCCCAGCCGCGCTGACGCCCGCGAAGACGGGGCGCAGACCTATTCCCCGCAGGCCGGCCCGCACCGCGATCGCTAAGATCACGGCAGGGGTCGCTACGAGCATGGTCAGGAGTGCCCACGGGCGTTCGAGCGCGACCAGCCCTCCAAGCAACATCGGCAGCAGCACGCTAGCGGAGAACAAGCGCCGCGCGCCCGCGTCGCCCGCCACGACGGCAAGCGTCTTTTTTCCGGTAGCGAGGTCCGTTTCGCGGTCGCGAATATTGTTGACGAGCAGCATCGCGACGGCCCACAACCCGACGCCCGCGGCTGCTGCCACGGCCCACCATGTTACCGTCGCGGCCTGCGCGTACATGGTGCCAAGGGTGGCGAATAGGCCGAAGAAGACGAAGACGCTCACCTCGCCCCAGCCGGCGTAGCCGTAGGGTCGCGGCGAGCCGGTGTAAGTCCAAGCGGCGACGACGGACAGCATGCCCACGCCGATCAGCCACCACTGCCCGCTCAGCGCCGTGAGGGCCAAGCCAAGAACAGAGCCCACAGCGAATGCGATGTACGCGGCTCGTTTGACGACCGACGGCCGCGCTTTGCCGGACGCTGTAAGCCGCATCGGCCCGACGCGGTTTGCGTCGGTGCCACGCACTCCATCTGAGTAGTCGTTCGCGTAGTTGACGGCCACCTGGAGCGAGAGCGCGACGCCAAGAGCCAGGGCGGCCAGGAGCGGCCGAAATTCGCCGAGGACGCCAGCGGAGGCAGAGCCAACGGCGACGGGGGCGATTGCTGTGGTTAATGTGCGCGGTCGCGCGCCTGCGACCCAATCACGCGGCGTGGTTGCCACGAAGAACCTCCCAGTTGACCGGGCCCGGTGCCACTATTGAAGAGCGAACGTGCGGGCGGCCTCGCGGTCAATCTTGCCAGTGTCGAGCAGCGGCAGCGAATCGATCAAGCGGACGTCACGAGGAAGGGCGTAGTTCGGGAGCGTTGACTCGAGCCGAGCGCGAACGCTCTCTGTGGTGAGATTGCTCGCGGAATCGGCGGCGATGGCGAGAGCGACGATCCGCGTGCCCCACTCAGGATCGGGCACCCCAACGACGACAGACTGCGCGACGTCCGGTAGCGCATCGAGCGCCCGCTCGACTGACTCAGGGTGGACCTTGAACGCCCCCGTCACGATCATCGAGTCCGACCTTCCCAGCACACTGAGCTTGGCCGACCGGATCTGCCCGACGTCCGATGTCGCAAACCAGCGCGTCCCGCCGATGGTGGGGAACGAGGAGTCGTCGCCGTCCACGTACCCGTCGGCCAGCACGTCGCCGGAGATGAGGATGCCGCCGTTGTCCCCGATCGCGACGTCCACGCCGTCGAGGGGAACGCCGTCGTAAACGCAGCCGCCGGCGGTTTCCGTCATTCCGTATGTCTCGATCACATTGCCGGGACCCTTGAGGTTGCCGAGCGACGCCCCTCCCACGAGAACACTGGTGAACGATGCGAGTGCGCTCGAGGCCCGAGGGTCGGCAAGCACGCGACGTAGTTGCGTGGGCACAAGCGAGGTGTACCGCGGCATGTTTGCGGGGGTCGAGCGAAATAGTTCGTCGGCGGCTGCGGCGAAACCCACGGCAGTGAACGGGCCAGAGGGCAGGCGTATGGGGCTTGTTCTAGCCAACGCTGACCGGACGAGCACCTGTGAGCCAGCAATGCGGTCGGCCGGGAGGGCAAGCAGCCAGGCTCCGGGTCCTGTGAGCCGGGCGGACGTCGCCTCTGCTGAGGCTCTCAGTGCAGGCCCGCTTAGGTGAACCTCGCGTGGAGTGCCGGTGCTGCCCGATGTCGCGACTGCGATGCCGTCGACATCGCCTGATAGCGCGGCTGCGACCGCTGCTTCAGGGCCTTCCGAGAGGCGTGCATAAGTCACGCGACCAGCCTATGCGCGCCTAGACTGTCCGCTATGACCCCCGCTGCGCGGTTTGCCGCTATCGCGCTTGCCCTCGTGTCGTCTGTGACGCTAGCGGCTTGTGCACCGACGGTCGTCACGCAGCCTGACGTGACTTACACGCAAGTCCCAGTGGAAGGGCGGTCGCTTGTCCCGTCGGCGCCGCCTGACCCCAAGCCCGCCGTGGTGTGGCCGCTCACCGGGCTCTCGGCTGTTGACGTCGACCCAGCCGTCGTAGCGCGGTCTGCGCTGGCGGTCAAAATTGAGAATTCGTACGCCGCTAAGCCGCAGACCAATCTGCAGTACGCGGACACTGTCTATGAAACCTTCATCGACTACGGGGTGTCCCGCCTGATTGCCGTCTTTCACTCCAACTGGCCGGAAACCGTCGGCCCCATCCGTTCTGTGCGGCCCATGGACCACAACATTGTGGGCTCTTACAACGGCCCGCTGATCTTCTCTGGGGCACAGCGACGCTTTATTTCCGCGGCAGACGAAGCGGGGCAGGACCTCATCGCGCAGGACCTTCGCGACGCAGGGTTCTTCCGCGTCAATACCAACTACGCGCCTCACAATCTCCACGGTCTTCTCGAGGAATTTGCCGCACAAGCGGAGCCAGTGCACTCGCCGCCTGATCATTTCAACTATGCGTACCCTGGCGAGTTCAACAGCGCGGCGATCTACGGTGTGCCCACGGCGCATATCGATATCTACATGTCGCCTTCCGCCCAACCGGAGTGGAAGTGGGACGCGGAGCGCGCGCTGTGGTTGCGTTACGAACGCACTACCCCTCACGTGACGTACGACGGCACGCAACTTTACACGGACAACGTTGTAATCCTGTGGGCTCAAGTAAAGTACACGACACAGATTTCCCGTGGGCTTTCTGTTCCGGAGACCCTGGTGGCGGGGCGATCGGGGACTGGCTGGGTGGCGAGCGAAGGCATGTTTCTCGCAGTCAAATGGAGTAAGCAAGACCGGTTTTCGCCGTTCGTGTTGACGCTCTCGTCTGGTGAACCCGTCTATCTCAAGCCCGGCAACACCTGGGTTGAACTCGTGCCGTCGAGTGGCACGGCCTACAAGTCCAAGGTCGAATTCAGGTAGCGCACTAGAACGCGTACGGGTAGTCGCGCCAGTCGGGCGCCCGTCCCTCAAGGAACGCGTCCCGGCCCTCTTGCGCCTCGTCTGTCATGTAAGCGAGGCGCGTCGCCTCTCCCGCGAATACCTGCTGACCGGCCAGGCCATCGTCTGCCAGATTGAACGCAAACTTCAACATCCTGATTGCTTGCGGCGATTTCCCAGCGATGGTCGCCGCGTATTCGAGTGCGGTTGACTCCAGATCCGCGTGTGCGACCACTTGGTTGACGGCCCCCCAACGCTCCGCATCGTCGGCAGAGTACTCCCGAGCCAGGAAGAAGATCTCTCGTGCGCGTTTGTCGCCCACCTGTCGCGCGAGCAGCGCGCTGCCGTACCCGCCGTCGAACGAGCCGACGTTCGCGTCCGTCTGCTTGAAGCGCGCGTGTTCGCGGCTGGCGATCGACAGGTCCGCCACCACATGCAGGCTGTGCCCGCCGCCTGCTGCCCAACCAGGAATCGCTGCGATGGTCACCTTAGGCATGGTGCGCATCAGGCGCTGAACTTCGAGAATGTGAAGGCGTCCCCCGTGCGCGGGTGCGGACTTAGCATCCTCCTCGTAGAGGTACCCGTCCTTTCCGCGGATCCGCTGGTCGCCTCCCGAGCAGAAAGCCCAGCCGCCGTCTTTGGAGGAGGGGCCGTTGCCGGTGACGATGACCGCGGCCACGTCCGCGGTTTGTCGCGCGTGGTCGAGAGCAGCGTAGAGCTCGTCGACGGTTTGCGGACGAAAGGCGTTGCGGACGTCAGGGCGATTGAAGGCGATGCGCACGGCCGGAAGGTCCCGCGGCTCGCCCTCCTCATCCCGCGCGACGGCGCGGTGGTAGGTAGTGTCGCCAGTAGGGAAACCCTCGATGTCGCGCCAGCGCATGGGGTCGAAAGTTTCGGATACTTGATTTGGCAGTTTGCTCACGGTTCGAGACTAGTCCCCGGCAGCTCGCACAGTTAGGTTGGACCCGATAGTTGGAAGGACGCGAACAATGGCGAAGGCGCACAAGAGCCCTTGGACATGGCTCATCATCATTCTTCTGCTGATCATCCTGCTGTTGCTGGGAGTTGTGCTCGGCTGGTGGGGAGGGACGGGTTCCGACGATGGCGATCCGACGCCTACGGCGACTGAAACGCCCGCGGCCACGGAACCGAGTGGAGGCAGCGGCCCGGACTTCGTCGCTCGCCCCGTGACAAGTGGGGGTTACTTCCCCGCCGCGGACGCTTTGACACAGAATGCGCTCGACGGCGTCGGCGCCGGTTGGGTGCTCGCCATTCACAGCGACGACGCGTACACAGATGGAGGCGTCTTCACCCCTGGCGAGTCCGTGTTGTACCTCATCGAACCAGACGGAACGCAGTACGAGGTCGCGAACCTCGACTCTTTCGGTTGGGATTCGCCTGATCTGGTCGCGTGGTCAGGCCCGCGCGATCTGGCATTGCTCGTGGAGGACCGCTCCGAGCTGCACGTGGTGAGTCTGGTCACCGGCGCGGTCTCTAGTTCGTGGACGTTCTGCGGCGAGGGCGGCTCTGTCCGAGGCTTCGCTGCCGGCAACAACTGGGTGCTCCGCGGCGCGTGCTCGGGGGACGGAATCGATGGCCTCTACGACGACTCCGGAGCCAAGCTGGCCAGCAATATTACTGGCGACGAATTTGGCGACTCTGTGGTGGATGTGGGACAGGTGCAAGTGATTACCGGCTTCGAGACGTCGCCTGAAGACCGGTTCGAGGCGGTATATGCCGATGGCACGACCGCAATGTTGCCGCCCCCCGCGGGGGCCGACTGCTATCCGATCGGCAAGGGCCGGGGCCAGACGGTCGCGATTGCCTGCTACAGCGCGAGCGACATGCCCGACGTTTACGAACTCCCTGTGGACGGCTCGCCCGCCGTGCACGTTATCGCCTCGGGCCAACTGGAGACGTTCAAGGCCTCGCTCGGGTACGACGCGAGCGACTACCTAGGCGTGACGGGTTACTGTTCGGACAGCTCGTTCACGGTGGTCGAGACGTCGGGGTTCGAGGAACGCCTTGGCGTGAATGCGGGTGCCGATGTGGTCGACACGCTTACGCCACCGTTCGTGCACCAGAAGTGTCACGCGGCAGTGGGAACTGGCTCGCTCGTGAGCGGCAACGGCCCGCTGTGGTGGGTTGACTGGGACAGCGGTGTCACCGTCGAACTCCTGCCGGGCTCTGGCGACGACTTCCCGCTCTACGTGGTTGGCGCCGCGGAGACGACGGCGTTGCTTCACCCGTAACCGCTAGTTTTGCAACGCGGCCTAGGCTGAAGTCATGGAGTTTCGTCCGTTTCACGTTGCGCTCACGGTCCCGTTTCGAGGGCTGACGGAGCGGCGCGGGGTGCTGGTGCGCGGGCGCTCCGCCGCAGGCGACGACGCTTGGGGTGAATACTCGCCATTCTTGGACTACGACGCGGAGCGGTCCGGCCGGTGGTGGATGGCCGCGATGGAGGCGGCGGCAGGCGATTGGCCGGCGCCCGTGCGCGACGTCGTCGAGGTCAACTCGATTGTTCCCGCCGTGACTGCCGACCACGCGCGTGCGCTCGCCGTGGCGGGCGGGTGCCGGACCGCGAAGGTCAAAGTGGGCGGGCCAGGCTCGGATTTGCAGATGGACTGTGAGCGGGTGGCGGCGGCGGCATCGGCGCTGGGCCCCGACGGAAAGATCCGGGTCGACGCTAACGGCGCATGGGATCTTGATATGGCGCAGGCCGCGCTGCTGGAGTTGACCAGCGCAGCTCGAGACGGCGGAGTGGATGGCCTGCAGTACGCGGAGCAACCGTGCGCGACAATCGAGGATCTCGCAGCGCTGCGCAGGCGCACCGACGTGCTCATTGCCGCGGATGAGTCGATCCGCATTTCCAGCGACCCGATGGCGGTTGTCGGGGCCGAAGCCGCGGATGTGTTGATACTCAAGGTCGCGCCGCTTGGCGGCGTGCACGCTTGCCTCGAACTTGCCGAGCGAGCAGGACTGCCCGTGGTTGTGTCGAGTGCAATGGAGACATCCGTGGGCCTTTCTGCTGGGCTCGCGCTCGCTCGATCGCTCCCCGAACTGCCATACGCCTGTGGTCTGGGTACTGGCGCGCTGTTGGCGCAAGATGTTGTGGCGAATTCGCTCGTTCCCGTGGATGGAATTCTAGGCAAGTACATCCCCGAGGTGACCGCGTGACTAACCCCAATATGACCTTCGCGCGAGCGCTGGTCGCGCACCTGGTGGCCAACGGGGTTGAGCATTTTGTCCTCTGCCCCGGCTCACGCAGCGGCGCACTCGCCCTCGCGCTTGCTGAGGCGACGGCGGACGAGCCGCGCGTGGGGGCGCCGGCTCTCGAACTGCACGTTCGGATCGACGAGCGAGCGGCAGGCTTCCTTGCCCTGGGAATCGCGCGGGCAACCCTCGCGCCGGTGGCCGTGGTCACAACGTCCGGGACAGCGGTGGGCAACCTCCTCCCGGCCGTAATGGAAGCCAGCCACGCCGGAGTGCCACTCGTGCTCGTGACAGCCGACAGGCCCTTCGAGGTGCGCGCGACGGGCGCAAATCAGACGACACGCCAGCGCGGGATCTTTGGCACGTTCGTGGGCGGCGAGAGGGATGTCGCGCCCCCCACGTGGGGCCGCGACCTTCTCGCCGAAGCGGGCGTCATCGCCGCGTGGGCGGTCTCAGCGTCGTATGGTAACAGTGACGGCGGCGGCGGTGACGCGCAGGCTGCAGGCGTGGGGCCAGTGCACGTGAACATTCAGTTTCGCGAGCCGCTCGAGCCCGACGGAGGCGGGTGGCCCGCCGTAACGGCGACCACGGCGCCGGCGGGTCGGCTACCGCAGGCAGCCCAGCTTCCGGCCGTGCGCAAAGGCATCGTGATCGCGGGGGACGGGGCGGGGCACGTCGCCGCAACCATTGGACAGACGCGTGGATGGCCCGTGTTCGCGGAACCGACGTCGGGCGCGCGCACGGGGCCCGCGTACATTTCTGGGTACGCCGACCTGCTCGCCAGTGAGTTGGGGCAGGTTCATTCCAAGGGAGTGGAGTTCGTGCTCGTCATTGGGCGACCCACGTTGAACCGCGCTGTACGCGCACTGCTCGAGGGCGCACCGCGCCTATGGGTAGCGGGGTTCGGTGGACGATGGCGCGAGGCGCCGGTCCATGCGGAACAAGTGTTCATGGTGGTGCCCGACTCCTGGCGAGTCGGTGCCGAGCCTGCGGATCCCGAGTGGATGGAGAGCTGGGCACTCAAGGCCCGTGACCCCGTTCCCGGCGACTGGGCGGCGGAAGCAATCGTGGCCGCGACGGATGCCTCGTTGCACGGCGGAACGCTCGTGCTCGGATCGAGTGGCGTGATCCGCGCGGCAGATCGCGCACTACCCCGGGATCCGTCGGTCGGAGCCACTCGGCGGCTCGCGAACCGCGGTCTGGCCGGGATCGACGGCACGATTTCCACTGCCGTCGGAGTCGCGCTCGCGTCGGCATCACCGGTCGCGGCCGTCATGGGTGACCTGACATTCCTTCACGACGCGGGGGGATTGCTCGTTGGTCCTCGTGAGCGAACTCCCGACCTGCGCATCGTCGTTGTTAATGACGGTGGAGGGACGATCTTTCGGACGCTAGAGCACGCGCGGGCAAACGGGGGTGACTTTGAGCGAGTTTTCACGACCCCACACGGCGCAGATATTGGTTCGCTGTGCCGAGGATTCGGAGTCTCGCATGCCATGGTCGCCACTGCCGAGGATCTTTCTCGGGCGCTTCAACGCCCCTCAAATGGCATTGAGGTAGTAGAGGCCGTGCTCGCCGACGGTTAGCCTGGGGACGGGACGAATCGCACACATAGGGAGAAGCCGTGGCGCAGATACGCAGTTCGCGCTGGTGGAAGTCGCTGGCTGGCGTCTTCGCTGGCGCATTCGTTGTCGCGATCTACTTCCTGACGTTCTGGGGTTGGGAGGGCGGTACCGCCGAGCCCTTCGTCAAACCCCCTGACCTGAGCGACGTCGCCCCGAGCCCATCGGCATCTGCGCACGATGTTATTCATCCCGCGCCCCTTCCCGCGCTCGCCTTGACCCAAGAGACGCTGGACGCCGTGAAACCGGGTTGGTTGCTTGTCGAATATGAGTCCGGCTCGGGATTCTTTCGCCACGAGTTCGCCGAGGGCACGCCCGACGAGCCAACGGTTCTCGAGCCGTCAGCATCGCCAGCACCAGCACCAGCACCAGCACCAGCACCAGCACCAGCACCTGCGCCGATCGAGGCGAGCGGCTTCGCTACGTGGGGAACGCCGGGGCCGCGCTACCTTTATGTTGTCGATCCAAGCGGGTCGTTGTACGAAGCGGCGAATCTCGGAGAAGACTCCCCCTGGCGATTGCTGGCGTGGCGGCCGGATCGCCGCACCGCGATTCTCGCTCAGCAGACGGCCACGAGCAGCCCGCTCGTGACTCTGCACTCGATCGACTTGCTCACCGGCCAGATCTCCGCGGCGTTCCAAGGACCGCAAGGGGAGGGCGAAGATCGATTGTGGGCTGCGCCTACGGCGTCCAACTCCAACGACGGAACGACGATCATCGTGGAGCACGGCGTCGGGGCCCACGGGATCACGTTGTTGAGCCCGACGGGAAGCGTGACCGCCACGCCGGTCGAGCCCGTCGAGGGTGCCACGTTTATCGAAGCGCCCGACGGCAGTCTCTTCGTCTCAGGCGAGCGGGCGGTTATCGACGACGTCACTCAATGGAGCATCGCGACCTATGCCCCGTCAACTGCCGAGGACGCTGAGCCCGGCGCCTATGAGCGCAGTGAGCATCTACTTCCGCCTGGAGAACTGGTCTGCGAGCCAGCCGTTTGGCCGAGCGACCGCCAGTTGCTCGTGAGTTGTCTACGGGAGGACGACCAGACGGCGATCTGGACTCTTGCCCTCTCGACCAGCACGTACGTGTTCGCAAGCACGATCGAGTGGGAGCGTATCGACGGAATATTCGAGTTCAGCCCCGACGGAACCCGCATCGGCGTTACGCGTGTGCTGTTCGACGTATTCGAGGTGCCGCTGTGGGTGGTGCCGACTAACGAGGAGCAGGCGACCCAGCTGACCTGGGCGGGTGAGCTTGTGCTGCTATCGGGCGATGCAGCGATCGCGTCCGACGCGGGCTACGGAGTGGCTCAGATCCGCGCGCACCACGCGGAGCATGGGGAGATGTCGTACGTCGTCAACGCGTTCGACGGCGCGTCCGGCTTCCACGCGATCATCCCCGCCGACTAGGAGTGCGATTCCCAGGTGTTTCCCAGGTTCGTTTCAGGAACCCGCCAGGCAGAGTTGGTCTGATGAGGAGTGTCAGATCCAACCCAAGGAGACATTCATGATCAGCAACATGAGCAAGAAGGTGACCTGGCCCGCAACGCTGGCCGCCACGGCTGCCATCTCACTCTTCGGAGTAGTAGGGACTTCAACCGCGGCCTCGGCCGAGGAGACCGGTCCTGCGGCAAACGAGCAGGGCGTCGAGCGCCCGGACCCGGAGACGCTTCCGTTCATCGGATGGCGCCTCGCCCACCGGAGCGATTCCATCTACGTTCGCGATGTCCTCCCCGACGGTCCCGCGGATGTCGCGGGCGTTGGTCAGGGAGACCAGGTGCTGTCCATCAACGGCGTCGCGCTCGATGACCGTGGTGCCATGCGTGAGGCAATGGGCTCGGTCGAGCCGGGCGACACTATCACCGTCGTTGTAGTTCAGGGCGACGTTGAGAAGTCCGTACGGATTGTCACCGGAACCCACGAAGACCGACCCGACCCGGAGGACCGCCCCTACCTTGGCGCACAGCCCGAACGTCCTCAGGACAAGGATCAGGACGGAATCGAGATCGGCAACGTCAACGATGGCTCGCCTGCCGACCTGGCGGGTCTTGCCGAGGGTGACGTGATTCTGTCGGTCAACGGTGTCGACGTCACTACTCCGCGCGAGGCTTTCGACAGGCTCCGTGAGCTTTCACCCGGCGACACACTGTTCCTGTCTGTGCTGCGCGACGGGGAGGCGATCACGTTGTCGGTCGTTCTTGGCTCACAGGCCGAGAACCCCAATGCGGGCGAGCGGCCCGACCGCCCGAAGCGTGGCGGCGACCGAGGCGGCGACGGCCCGCGATTCCGCGGGGTCGACGCTGAGGAGTCTCAGCCCGCCTAGTTACCTCTCTCGAGATGCCCCGCGTGCGACAAGCGCGCGGGGCATCTTCGCGTGCGGGTTAGTTCAGAAGCGCGCTACGTAGCGGATCGAGCTTCGCCTCGGACTCGGCCCACTCGTCTGCCGGATCCGACGCCGCGACGATTCCGCAGCCCGCGAACAGGCGCAGTTTGGACGGGTCGTCGCGAGACAGCTCAGCGGCGCGCAGGGCGATGCACCACTCGCCGTCGCCGTCGGCGTCCATCCATCCGACCGGGCCGGCGTACCGACCGCGATCGAGCGTTTCGAGTTCCGAAATGAGTGCGGCTGCGCGTTCGGTTGGCGTACCGCAGACCGCTGCCGAGGGGTGGAGCGCCTCAACTAGGGCCAGACTCGGGGTCATCTCCGCGAGTACTCCAGTGACATCGGTTGCCAGGTGCATGACGTTCGGTAAGTGGATCACGGACGGCGCCTCAGGCACGTTGATTGACGTGCAGTGCTCCTCGAGCACGGCGGTCACGGAGTCCACGGCGTACTCGTGTTCCTCGCGGTCCTTGGAGGAGCGGGCCAGAGCGGCGGCGTGGGCGAGGTCGGCTTGCTCGTCGCCCGTGGGCCTGATGGTGCCGGCGAGCACACGAGACGTCACCAATCCCTTGTCCACGCGCGCGAGGAGCTCGGGTGTCGCACCAACCATCCCGTCGACGTGGAAGGTCCAGCACGTGGGGTAGTCGCGAGCGAGCGGAGCAAGCACTGCCCGTACGTCCACTGGCGCGCCCGCTTGCGCGTCCACGGCGCGAGCGAGCACAACCTTGTCAGCGTCACCGGACTCGATGCGACCCACCGCGGCTTCGACTGCGGCGCGCCAACTGTGCTCGTCTCCCGCGCCAACAGTGACCTCGCCGAGCGGTGCGGGCGCAGTTCCATCTTGCTGCGCTTCGGCTAGAGAGGGACTCGAGATAGAAGAGAAACCTGAGATGACCGTCAGCCAAGAAACGCCTTCGCGCGTGCCGAGCACATAGCGCGGCACGATCACGGTCCCGCCAGCATTCGAGGCGGCGGAGAACGCAAACGATCCGAATGCCACGAGTCCCGATCCGCGGACCTGGACGTCGTCGCGAACAACAGTGTGCTGCGAGAGTTCCTCCCACCAACTTCGGGCGTCGGCGAACCGACCTTCGCCGGCGGTGTCGAATCTCGCGACGGCGCCCCAAGCAACCATTCCTTCGCCTCGGCGGACCCACGAGATCCCCGGCTCCGGCAAGGCGGCGATCAGGTCTCCCGGGTGTTCGACAGCGACAGTACGGACCACCAAGGGGTCATGCGACGGGACGGCCTGAACGCTCACGCTCCAACTCTATGTCTGCTGGCGCTGGGTGCCGTGTACAAAGGTCCTAGGCGGGCGCGCTTAGGCTTGCCTCATGAAGACATCGGCCGACGCAATCGTCGTGGGAGTGGGGCCTGGCGGCAGCGCCGCAGCGCACTATCTCGCCAAGGAGGACTTCGATGTCATTGCGCTGGAGAAGGCGCGCTTCCCGCGAGAGAAGGTTTGCGGTGACGGGCTGACGCCGCGCGCG
Organism: Demequinaceae bacterium; assembly: GCA_965250005.1. Classification (GTDB taxonomy): domain Bacteria; phylum Actinomycetota; class Actinomycetes; order Actinomycetales; family Demequinaceae; genus WTKG01. The sequence continues at coordinate 1,220,558 of OZ252279.1, read as the reverse complement.
GTCCGCGAACTCTCGCGCATGGGTGTGGAGACTCCGGAAGACGAAGGCTGGCTCCGCAACAAGGGCCTCCGCATGGTCGGTGGCGGGCACACGCTTGAGTTCCCGTGGCATGACACACCTTCGTTTCCCAACTACGGACTGACCCTGCCGCGCGCCAAGTTTGACCACATCCTCGCGAATCGAGCGCGAACCACCGGCGCCGACGTGCGCGAGGGGATGGCGGTAACCGGCGCGATCCGCGACGAGCGCAGCGGGCGTGTAGTCGGAGTCAACGCCCGCGAAACCGATTCCAAGGGCAAGCGCGTCGGAGACGAGATCGAGTTTCGTGCCCCCGTGGTCATCGCGGCCGATGGCGTGGCGGCGCGCATCGCACTAGGTCTCGGCATCGAGCGCAAGAAGCATCGACCGATGGGCGTCGCGGTGCGGACGTATTACAAGACCGAACGCCACGCCGAGCCCTGGATGGAGGGCCACCTGGAGATTTGGGCTGGCGAGCGCGGTAAGTCCAAGTTGTTGCCGGGGTACGGGTGGATTTTTCCGCTGGGAGACGGTACCGCAAATGTGGGGCTCGGTACGCTGAGCGGGCGCGGGAAGCCAACGCGCCTTGACCACCGTGCACTACTTGACGATTGGGTCGAACACTCGACGCAGGGCTGGGGCCTCACACCCGAGACGCACGTGGGAAACACGTTGGGCGCCGCCATCCCGATGGCCTTCAACCGTCAGCCTCACTACCGCGACGGACTCATGCTTGTGGGCGACAGCGGGGGCATGGTCAACCCGTTCAATGGCGAGGGGATTGCCTATGCGATGCAGGCGGCCCGCCGCGTCACGGAGTCGATGGTTCTGGCACGCGAAGCCACGGACGCCGTGGCTCGCGAACACGCGCTCGAAGGCTACGCACGGATGATGAAGCGGGACCTTGGCGGCTACTACAGTCTTGGCCGGGCATTCGCCGCGATCATCGAAAAGCCGGCCGTGATGCGCATCTGCACAAAGTACGGGCTCCCGAGTCATACGGTCATGTGGATTACCCATAAACTGCTGTCAGACGTATATGAGCCGCGCGGCGGCGATTGGGCAGACCGCGTGCTCGCCACGCTAGCCCGCATCGCCCCGGCAGCATAAGTGCGGGCGCTGAGGACGATGAGAGGAGGCGGCACGTGAATCCGTTCGTACCGATTCTGGTGATGATCGGCGTTGCCGCATTCATGGCAGTTGCCGGCCTGGTCGCCAGCTCCCTGCTCGGACCCAAGCGCTACAACGCCGCCAAACTCGACCGCTACGAATCAGGAATCCAGCCCACCCCGGGAGCCGTGGGCGGCGGGCGGATCCCCATCAAGTACTACCTGGTGGCGATGACGTTCATCGTCTTTGACATCGAGGTTGTATTCCTCTACCCATGGGCCATCGCGTACGAGCAGCTTGCCCTATTCGGGCTTGTCGCCGTCATGACGTTTATTGCCCTGATCACCGTTCCGTTCATTTATGAATGGCGCCGTGGCGGATTCGACTGGGAATAGCGGATGGGTATCGAAGAAAGCGCGCCGCCGTTTCTGCTTGGCACAGTCGAGGACTTCGTGGGCTACATGCGCCAGGGCTCGGTGTGGCCCGTCACGTTTGGGCTCGCGTGTTGCTCAATCGAGATGATGGCGACGGGAACGCCTCGCTTCGACATTTCCCGCATCGGCATGGAAGTGTTCCGCGGCTCCCCACGACAGGCCGACCTCATGATTGTCGCGGGTCGGCTGTCCAACAAAATGGCGCCCATCCTTCGCCAGGTGTACGACCAGATGGCGGAGCCCAAGTGGGTGCTCGCGATGGGCGTCTGTGCCTCATCGGGCGGCATGTTCAATAACTACTCGATAGTCCAAGGCGTCGACCACGTGGTTCCCGTCGACATCTATCTTCCGGGCTGCCCTCCGCGCCCCGAGATGCTGCTGAACGCGCTCTTGGAACTTCATAAGCAGATTCAGGTGGAACCGCTGGGCCAGAACCGTCGAGAGATCGCGAAGGCGGCAGAGGCAGCCGCGCTCGCGGCGACCCCTACGTCAGAGATGAAGGGGCTGCTGCGGTGACCCAGAACACGAGCATGGTTCCCGAGCCAGTGAGCCCCGAGGGCCGCCGTCCTATGACGCTCATTAGGGTGCGCGAGGGCATGTTCGGTGCCGCTGGCGACACGTCCGGCTACGGCGGCCTAGTTTCGCCGGTCGAGATGCCCGGCGCTGCTGATCGGCCGTACGGCGAGTGGTTCGACGGAGCCGTCGACATCCTCGAGGAGCTTCTGGGCGACAGCGCCAGGTCAGCGATCGAGTCGGTCGTTGTGGACCGCGGAGAACTCACGCTCTACATTGCGCGAGAGCACCTCGTGGACGTGGCCCGTCACTTGCGTGATGACCAGGACCTTCGTTTCGAGCTCTGCCTGGGCGTAAGCGGCGTTCACTACCCCGCAGATGCAGGCCGCGAGCTTCATGCCGTCTTCCCTTTGGTCTCCGTTACTCACGGCCGGTCGTTGCGGCTCGAGGTGGCGGCAAGTGAGAAGGACCCGCACATGCCGTCGGTGACCTCTGTGTACCCCGCCAACAACTGGCACGAGCGCGAAACGTGGGACTTCTTCGGCATCATCTTTGACGGTCACCCGGGCCTCGCACGCATCGAGATGCCGGACGACTGGGTGGGCCACCCGCAGCGCAAGGATTATCCGCTGGGTGGCATTCCCGTGGAGTACAAGGGAGCGACAGTCCCGTCGCCCGACGAGCGGAGGCAGTACCGATGAACGGCACTGAGTCCACTGCCGAAGCCACCGGCGCATTTGTCGAGGACGCTGAAGCGCCCGAGTACACTGCGTACGGCAGCGACTGGTCAGATATCGTCGACGAGGCCGCACGCCTTGGTCAGCAGCGCATTGTCGTCAATATGGGCCCCCAGCACCCGTCCACACACGGCGTACTGCGGGTCATGCTCGAACTCGAAGGCGAGACGGTGACGGAGGCTCGCGCCGGGATCGGCTACCTGCACACGGGGATTGAGAAGAACATGGAGTACCGGACGTGGACGCAGGGCGTCACGTTCGTTACGCGCATGGACTACGTGGCGGCGATGTTTAACGAGGCGGTGTACTGCCTCGGCGTCGAGAAGTTACTCGGCATCACAGACGACATCCCGGCGCGAGCGAGCGTGCTGCGTGTCTTGATGATGGAACTGACGCGCATCGGTTCGCACTTGGTTGCCATCGGCACGGGCGGAAATGAAATGGGCGCCACAACCGTGATGACCACGTCGTTCATTGCCCGCGAGGACACGTTCCGGGTGATCGAGTCGATCACCGGCCTGCGCACTAACAACGCCTATATTCGGCCCGGTGGCGTTGCGCAGGACGTGCCCAAAGGAGCGGTCGACGACATCCGCAGGATGATTCCGCTGGTCAAGCAGCGCCTGGACGAGCTCGCCAATCTTCAGCTCGCCAACCCGATATTCATGGGCCGACTCAAGGGCGTGGCCAACCTCAATTTGAGCGCGTGTATGGCGCTGGGAGTCACCGGTCCCATGCTGCGCGCAACGGGCCACCCACACGACCTCCGCAAGGACCAGCCGTACTGCGGTTACGAGACGTACGACTTCCAGGTGCCCACGTCCACGGATGCCGATGCATATGCGCGCGTGGTGCTGCGGCTCGAGGAGTGCTACGAGTCCCTGACAATCATCGCGCAGTGCGCCGACCGGATCGAGGCGTCTGAGGGCGATCCGGTAATGGTGGCGGACAAGAAGATCGCGTGGCCCGCGCAGCTTTCCCTCGGCGCGGACGGCCAGGGCAACTCGCTTGACCACATTCGAGAAATCATGGGCAGCTCAATGGAGGCCCTGATCCACCACTTCAAACTGGTCACCGAAGGCTTTAAGGTTCCGCCGGGGCAGGTTTACCAGGCGATCGAAAACCCCAAGGGCACGTTGGGCGTGCACCTCGTGAGTGACGGTGGAACCAAGCCGTATCGCGCACACGTACGCGACCCGGGATTCAACAACCTGCAGGCGCTGTCTATGCTCTGCGAGGGCGGCCAAATGGCAGACGTGGTGGTTGCCATCGCGTCCATCGACTTTGTGTTGGGAGGCGTCGACCGATGACCTACGCTGACGACGTTCAGAAACGTCTCGCTAAGGACGCCAAGGACGCGATCTCGCGCTATCCTGAGCCTCGTTCGGCGTTGTTGCCGCTTCTTCACCTGGTGCAATCGGAGGAAGGCTACGTTTCTCCTGATGGCATCGCGTTCTGCGCGGACCGGCTCGGGCTTACCCACGCTGAGGTCAGCGCGGTCGCCACGTTCTACACGCAGTACAAGCGCCGCCCCAACGGCGAGTACCAGGTGGGCGTCTGCATCAACACACTCTGCGCTGTCATGGGCGGCGACAGAATCTGGGACGACGTCAGCGAGCACCTGGGCGTGGGCCACGATGAGACCACGGAAGACGGCAAAGTTACTCTCGAGCGTCTCGAGTGCAATGCCGCGTGCGACTACGCCCCCGTAATGATGGTCAACTGGGAATTCTTCGACAACATGACACCCGCGACGGCCCGCCAGCTGGTTGACGACATCCGCGCTGGCAGGGACGTGCGTCCCACGCGCGGCGCGAACAAGGTCGAACCGTTCACCAAGGTGTCTCGCGTACTCGCTGGATTCGATGACGGAAAGGCGGGCGAGGGTCCCGGAGCAGGCAAGGCGACGCTCGCGGGTCTCGACGTCGCAAAGTCCAAGGGCTGGACAGCACCGAGGGGCGGCGCCAAGTGACGCAACTGACCCCGGTTCTCAGCAAGCAGTGGGGTGACGACGAGTCATGGACGCTCGCCAACTACGCTGGCGGCGGAGGCTACGACGCACTCAAGAAAGCACTCAAGAAGCAACCGGAAGACCTAGTCCAGGCGGTGAAGGACTCGGGACTGCGCGGACGCGGGGGTGCCGGCTTCCCGGCGGGTATGAAGTGGGGATTTCTGCCCCCCGACGACGGCCTGCCACGCTACCTGGTGGTAAATGCCGACGAGTCCGAGCCGGGGACGTGCAAGGACATCCCGCTGATGATGGCCTCGCCACACCTGTTGATCGAAGGCGTGGCGATCACCTCGTTCGCCATTGGGTCTAAGCACGCGTTTATTTACCTGCGCGGCGAGGTGGTGCATGTCTACCGTCGCCTGCTGAACGCCGTTGCGGAAGCCTATGCGGCAGGGCACCTAGGCAAGAACATCCATGGCGCAGGCTTCGACCTGGACGTTACGGTCCACGCGGGCGCGGGTGCCTATATCTGCGGCGAAGAGACAGCGCTGCTCGATTCGCTCGAGGGCCGACGCGGCCAGCCTCGCCTCAAGCCGCCGTTCCCCGCCGTTGAGGGCCTTTACGCCCGCCCGACCGTGGTCAACAACGTTGAGACCATCGCGTCGGTGCCGTCCATTGTCGCGAATGGTGCAGATTGGTTCGCTGGCATGGGCACGGAACGCTCCAAGGGCTACGGGCTTTTCTCGCTGTCCGGGCACGTCACCAACCCCGGTCAGTACGAGGCCCCGCTCGGAATCACCCTGCGCGAGCTGCTCGCGATGGCCGGCGGAATGCGCGGTGGCAAAAAGCTCAAGTTTTGGACGCCAGGCGGGTCTTCGACGCCCATGTTCACTGACAAGCATCTGGACATTCCTCTTGATTACGAGGCGGTAGATGCCGCGGGCTCGATGCTCGGCACGCGCGCCCTCCAGATCTTCGACGACACTACGTGTGTTGTTCGCGCCGTGACGCGCTGGACGGAGTTTTACAAGCACGAGTCGTGCGGCAAGTGCACGCCGTGCCGTGAGGGCACGTTCTGGCTGACGCAGATTCTCAAGCGCATCGAGGGCGGTGAGGGCACGCACGCCGACATTCAGCAGTTGCTCGACACGTGCGACTCGATCGCTGGCCGGTCGTTCTGTGCTCTGGGCGACGGAGCGACGTCATCCATCTTGTCTTCTGTCGAGCTCTTCCGTGAGGAGTTCGAAGCTCACGTGAACGCGCGCGGCTGTTCTTTCGACCCGGCCGCCTCAGCGCTCTTCGACTACGCGGCTCAGTCCGCAGCGGAGGCAGCGCACGCATGACCGCCACAGCAGACAAGGCTACGGAGCTGACGGCACCCAAGACCGTCGACGTGACGATCGACGGCATTGAAGCGTCCGTCCCCGAGGGCACGCTGATTATCCGCGCCGCCGAGCAGGTCGGCATTGAGATCCCGCGCTTTTGCGACCACCCTGCACTCAAGCCCGCGGGAGCGTGCCGCCAGTGCCTTGTCGGTGTTGCCTCGCCGGACCGCGAGGGCAACCTGCGCGCCTTTCCCAAACCCCAGGCGTCGTGCACCATGACGGTCACGCCCGGCATGGTCGTCAACACGCAGAACACCTCAGAAGAGGCGGACCGCGCACAAAAGAGCGTGTTGGAGTTGCTGCTCATCAACCACCCGCTCGACTGCCCGGTGTGCGACAAGGGCGGCGAGTGCCCACTGCAAAACCAGGCTATGAGCCACGGGCACAGCGACTCCCGCTTTGTGGACGTCAAGCGCGTCTTCGAGAAGCCGCTCGCGCTCAGCACCGAGGTGCTGCTCGACCGTGAACGTTGCGTCCTGTGTCAGCGTTGCACGCGATTCAGCGATGAGATTTCGGGCGACCCGTTCATTGACCTTCAGGAGCGCGGAGCGCGCTCGCAGATTGGCACGTTCGACACGGACGTACTCAACTACGACGGCTACGCACCAGCAGGCCTCGCGGCGGAGGACGAGTCGGGTAAGCCGTTCTCGAGCTACTACTCTGGAAATACGGTGCAGATTTGCCCTGTTGGCGCGCTCACCAGCGCCGCGTACCGGTTCCGGTCGCGTCCGTTCGACCTGGTCTCATCGCCTGGCATCGCGGAGCACGATTCCTCGGGCAGTGCGATCCGCACGGACCACCGCCGCGGCAAGATTGTGCGCCGCCTCGCAGACAACGACCCGACGGTGAACGAGGACTGGATTACGGACAAGGACCGCTTCGCTTTCGCGTGGCAGAACCAGGCAGACCGCCTGGAGCGGCCGCTGGTTCGCAACGCCGACGGCGAGTTGGTCGAGGCCTCCTGGCCCGAGGCGCTTGAGGCCGCTGCTGCCGGCCTTGCCAAGGCGATCGCACCCAAGAAGGGCAAGGGAGCCGCGGTGCTTCCGGGCGGCCGCGTCACCATGGAAGACGCATACGCGTACGGGAAGTTTGCCCGCGCTGTCCTGGGGACCAACGACGTTGACTCGCGCAACCGGCCGGCGAGCGCAGAGGAGCAAGACTTCCTCGGGGCCCGCGTCGCTGGCGTCGGCATGGGCGTGACGTTTGCGGACCTCGAGAATGCACCCGTGGTGTTGATGGTGGATTTCGAGCCGGAGGACGAGGGCGGCGTGGTGTTTCTGCGCATGAACAAATCCAAGGGCAAGCAGCGGGTGTTCACCGTGGCGCCATTCCTATCCAGGGGAGCCGCCAAACTCGACGCGACGCTCGTGCCGTGCGTTCCGGGCGCTGAGGCCGACGCCCTCGCGGGCATCACGGGTGCGACGTTTTCCGCGCTCAAGTTAGCCGGCGCCGTCATCGTGCTGGGCGAACGCCTCGCCTCGGCGCGCGGCGGGTTCAGCGAGGCTGTCGTACTAGCCGACAAGACTGGCGCCAAGCTCGCCTGGATTCCTCGACGCGCAGGTGAGCGCGGTGCAGCGGACATGGGCGCGCTTCCCGGCATTCTGCCCGGCGGCGCGGCCGCAACATCGGCGACCGCCCGACGCTCGCTCGCCGACGCCTGGGGGCTCGACTCACTGCCGCTCGCCCCGGGCCGCAGTGCCCACGACATTCTCGAGGCGGCCGCCTCGGGAAGCATCGGCGCGCTGGTTGTCGGAGGCGTCACGCTCTCGGACCTGCCGGTCGCGGCCAAGAAGTCGTTCAAGAAGCCGTTCCTTGTGAGCCTTGAGGTAAGGCGCACGGACGTTGCCGAACTCGCCGACGTGGTGCTTCCCGTGGCGCCGCCTTCCGAGAAGTCGGGCACATACGTGAACTGGGAAGGGCGCCTGCGCTCGTTCGCTACCGCCATCTCCACTGACGCGATGAGCGACCACCGCGTTCTCGACATGCTCGCGCGGCAGATGGGCGTGAACTTGGGCACTCCCACGGTCGAGGCCATCAACGGCGAGATGCTGGGCCTTCCCATCGACGACGCGGAGCGCACCGCGGACCCCAAGGTCGCGGCGCCGTCTGCTTCGAGCCGCGCGTCCAAACGCACGGTGCTCGCGTCGTGGCACCAACTCGTGGACTCCGGGGTACTCCAAGATGGTGAGCCGTATCTGGCCGGGACAGGCAAAGTTCCGGTGGCACGCATGAGCCCTGTGACTGCCCATACACTCGGCGTCTCCGGTTCTGTCCGCATCACCGGATCTGTGCGCGGATCGATCACGCTCCCGCTTGCCGTGACCGAGGACATGGTCGACGGCGTGGTCTGGGTGCCCACCAACTCACCCGGATCGGCCGTCGCCCGTACGCTTGGCGTCGACGCAGGAGAAGCGGTTGCAGTGAAGGGGGTTGGAGCGTGATTCTTGCACAGGCACTTTCACAGATTGTCGACGACCAGGAACGCGCCCACTGCCAGGTGATTTCGCCCGAGGCGCTCAGCCAGATCGAGACCCAGTGTCTCAACTCGCTCCAGGGCGACTCCATCTGGGTCTCGGTGGTCAAAGCCGTCTTCGTGTTGGTATTCCTGCTGCTGAGCGTGCTCTTTGCTATCTGGTTCGAACGCCGCGTCATTGCACGGTTTCAGGAGCGCCCCGGCCCGAACGTGCACGGCAAGTTCGGCCTGATGCAGCCCATCATGGACGCGATGAAGCTCCTGTTTAAGGAAGACATTTCGGTTCGCGCCGCCGACAAACTCATGTACATTGCCGCCCCGATGATTGCGGTCTTCTGCTCGTTGCTCATTTTCGCGGTCATCCCATTTGGGCCGTCCACGCGGATCATCGGAACCGACGAGATTACGCCGCTCCAACTCACCGATTCGCCCGTGGCGGTGCTATACATTCTCGCGTGCGCGGCGCTCGGCGTGTACGGAATCGTGTTGGGCGGCTGGTCATCGGGATCGACGTACCCGCTCATGGGTTCCATCCGGTCCACCGCACAGGTCATCTCGTACGAGCTCGCCATGGGATTGTCGCTCGTGACGGTGTTCATGGTCGCCGGTTCTATGTCCATGAGCGAAATCGTCGAATCGCAGGACAGCAAGTGGTGGGTCATCACCTTGCTCCCTGCCTTCCTGTTGTACGTCGTATCGATGATCGGCGAGACTAACCGGCTACCCTTCGATATCCCAGAAGCCGAGGGCGAGCTAGTCGCCGGATTCATGACCGAATACTCGTCGATGAAGTTTGCGTGGTTCTTCCTTGCCGAGTACATCAACATGATCAACGTGTCTGCTATTGCGTCGACGCTCTTCCTCGGCGGCTGGAAGGCACCGTGGGGTGAATCGTGGGCGGGCTACGAGATGCTCAGCTCGGGGATCTTCCCGCCCATCTGGCTCATCCTTAAGATCTGGCTGTTCATGGGCTTCTTTGTCTGGGTGCGCGGCACCTTGCTCCGGTTCCGCTACGACCAGTTCATGGTATTTGGATGGAAGTTCCTCATTCCTGCGGGGCTGGTGTGGATCGCGTTCTACGCGATTGGCGTCGTCGTCCTCGACGTGATGCCGGGCCGTAGCCCGGACGCGTTCGCAAGCTGGGCTTGGGTAGTGGCCGTCATCGGTATCTTGTGGTGGTTGTATACCCGAGCCGGGGACAAGGAAGACGATGCGCCGCCCAAACGGAGCGGGGCTGCCAAGGTCATCGACCCGTTCGCGGGCGGATTCCCGGTGCCTCCGCGCCCCGGAGAAAAGCTGCCCCCCTCACCACGCACCGGCGACACCGTCGACGGATCTGCACGGCCCAAGCGGAAGGGAGCGAAGCATGACTAAGGAAGACGATGTCTGGGCCGCCAATCGCAAGTCGGCTCCACCCGAGGAATTCGTATCGAACCTGCCCCGCAAGGGAGCGGTGGGCGAGATGCTCGCTCCTGTGGCCGGATTCGGCGTGACCATGCGGAACTTTTTTCGCCCGTCGGTGACCGAGCAGTACCCGCGGGAGAAGGTTCCACCGGCGCCTCGCTATCACGGCCGCCATCAACTCAATCGCCACCCCGACGGGCTCGAGAAGTGCATCGGCTGCGAGTTGTGCGCTTGGGCGTGCCCGGCGGACGCCATCTACGTCGAGGGCGACTCGAACACCGAGGACTCGCAGTTCTCGCCCGGCGAGCGGTACGGCCGCGTCTACCAAATAAACTACCTGCGCTGCATCTTCTGCGGGCTGTGCATTGAGGCGTGCCCCACGCGCGCGCTGACCATGACGAACGAGTACGAACTTGCCGGTTCCACGCGCGAAGACATGATCTACGAGAAACAGGACCTTCTGGCCCCGATGCAGGACGGCATGCTCGCAGCTCCCCACCCAATGGTTCCTGGCACCACCGACGGTGACTACTATCGGGGCGATGTCACTGGTGCGGTCGAAGACCAGATCGAGTGGGTCCGCGCGGAACGTCCTACCGACGGCACTCTGCCCGAGAACGTGGAGGTGAGCCATGGGTGAAGAGCAAGCAGTGATGGGCGGTGAGGTCCTCTTTTGGATCCTCGCTGTGACCATGGTCGGTGCTGCCCTCGGGCTGCTGTTCGCACGCAAGGCCGTGCACGTAGCCATGGCCGTCGTGCTCGTGATGGTTAGCCTCGCTATCCTGTACATCCAGCTCGCCGCCCCGTTCCTGGGCGTGGTGCAGATCGTCGTGTACACCGGCGCCGTGATGATGCTGTTCCTCTTTGTCCTGATGCTCGTGGGCGTGGACCAGCGGGAGGACATGAAGGAGACGCTGCGTGGGCAGCGCTGGATCGCCCTCCTTGGAGGGCTTGGCCTTGCCGCGCTGCTGATCACCGCGTTTAGCCGCGTCGCCGTTGAGTTCAACGATCTTCGTCAGAATCCGTCTGTCACTAACCCGGAGGCAGTCGCGAATTCCATCTTCGGCCGCTACGTGGTGATCATGGAGGTGCTCGGCATCTTGCTGATCACCGCCGCCGTCGGCGCCCTGGTGTTGACGCACTTGCCGCGTCTGCGCGCGCGCCGCACCCAGCTGGAAGTCGCCGAGCAGCGCCTGCTTGCCAAGGCCAATCCCGTCAACAAGATGATGCCCGGCGTCTACGCGCGCCACAACGCGCTGGACATCCCGGCGCTCGACCCCGAGGGTAAACCGATCGAGGAATCTGTCTCGCGCGTGCTGAAGGCGCGCAACCAGTCCAGCGATGGCAAGCGGTGGCTCGCGAGCGAAAAGGAGGATGGCGAATGAACCCCATGAACTACATCTATCTCGCCACAATCCTCTTCGTCATCGGCGCCGTGACGGTGCTCGTCCGACGCAACGCCATCGTCGCTTTCATGGGTGTCGAGCTCATGCTCAACGCGGCGAACTTGGTGCTGGTGACGTTCTCACGCGCGGCGGCGTTTCCCGGCGGCAGCCCCGATCCGCACGGCCAGGTCATGGCCTTCTTGGTGATGGTCGTTGCCGCCGCTGAGGTCGTTGTGGGCTTGGCTATCATCATCGCCGTTTTCCGGGCGCGTCAAACTGTCTCGCTAGACGAGCCCGCAGAGTTGAAGGGCTGAGAATGCTGTCACTGACCTGGCTCCTGGTCGCCGTTCCGCTTACGAGTGCGACGGTGCTCATGCTCGCCGGTTCCCGCGCCCAAGCGTGGGGGCATTGGCTGGGAGTCGCCGCGTCGGGCTCGACGTTCGTCGTGGGCCTCGGCGCGTTCATAGATCTGCTGTCGCGCGACTCGCACGACCGTTCGGCAACGGTGCACCTCTTTGACTGGATCACAGGCGGCGAGCTTTCGGTCGAGGCCGCGTTCCTCGTGGACCCGCTCTCACTTACGTTCGTGCTCCTCGTCAGCTTCGTGGGAACGCTCATCCACGTCTACTCCGTGGCTTACATGGAGGGCGACCCCAGCCGGGTCCGCTTCTTCGCGTACCTCAATCTGTTTGTGGCGGCTATGCTGCTGCTGGTTCTTGCGGACTCGTTCCTGCTGCTTTTTGTTGGCTGGGAGGGTGTTGGCCTGGCCTCGTACTTGCTGATCGGATTCTGGAACCACAACCAGGAGTATGCGGTGGCCGCCAAGAAGGCGTTCATCGTGAACCGCATTGGCGACATTGGTTTGATCGTTGCGCTTGGCCTCATGTTCGCAGCTATTGGCGCAGTGGACTTCTCGACGGTCTTCGACGCGGCTCCCGGCCTGTCCGAGGGAACTCTTACGGCCATCGGGCTGATGCTGCTGCTCGCCGCGACTGGCAAGTCCGCGCAGTTCCCGCTGCAGTCCTGGTTGGGTGACGCGATGGCCGGACCCACGCCGGTATCCGCGCTCATTCACGCCGCGACCATGGTGACTGCGGGCGTGTACCTCATCGTCCGCTCGGCCCCGATCTTCAACGGTGCGCCAACTGCCCTTCTGGTCGTCGCCATCGTTGGCGCGATCACGCTCCTCATGGGGGCGATCATTGGTACAGCGAAAGACGACATCAAGAAGACGCTGGCCGCGTCCACGATGTCCCAGATCGGCTACATGATGCTCGCCGCAGGCCTCGGCCCGGCCGGATACGCGTTCGCCATCTTCCACCTCGTGACCCACGGCTTCTTCAAGGCCGGGATGTTCCTCGGCGCCGGCTCCGTCATGCACGGCATGGACAACCAGGTCAATATGCGCCGGTTCGGTGGCCTCTCCGGACTCATGAAGGTCACCTGGGTGACCTTCGGGTTGGGCTGGCTCGCCATCCTTGGCATCCCGCCGTTCTCGGGCTTCTGGTCCAAGGACAAGATCATCGAGGCGGCGTTCGTTGGCGATGGCGCGCAGCCGTGGCTCCTGGGTGGCGCCGCTCTCTTGGGCGCTGGAATTACGGCGTACTACATGTCCCGCCTGTTCTTCATGACGTTCTACGGCAAACAGCGATGGACGGACGATCAGCACCCGCACGAATCGCCCCGGCTCATGACTGTGCCGATGATCGTGCTCGCGGTCGGCTCAGCGGTCCTCGGATTGTTGCTCGCCGTTGGGGACTCGTTCGCTACGTGGCTCGAACCCGTGACCGGGCACGCCGAGCATCACGAACCTGTTCTAGCGGTCTCTGTGATCATTGGACTCACGCTCACCCTTGTGCTCCTCGGCGTCGCGCTCGCGTGGCTCCAATATGTGCGTCGCTTGGTGCCGACCGAGGCGCCGCGCGGCTCGCTCCTGACGGTCGTTGCCCGCAACGATCTCTTCCAGGACGCCATCAACGAGGGCCTCTACCAGCGCCCTGGTCAGTACGCCGTCCGCACGCTTGTCTACGCGGATGCCACGGTTGTGGATGGCGGCGTCAATGCGACCGCGGCGGGCGTCACCCGCCTGGGAGAGTCGCTGCGCCGGCTCCAGACCGGCAAGGTTCGCTCGTACGCGGCGTCGGTACTGGTCGGAGTCGTCGTGATACTTGCCATCGCACTGATCGGAGCGCTCTAGATGTTCCCGTACCTGACCGTGCTGGTGGCGCTGCCCGCCACCGGCGCCCTCGCTCTGCGCTTGCTTCCAGCCGGAGCACGTGGGCGCGCGCGCCGTATTGCGCTCGGCGTGGCTGGCCTCGAGCTGGCGATTGCGGCTGTCATGGCGCTGCAGTTTGCACGGGACGATGCTGGTGCGTTCCAGTTCGCTGAGATCTACGGGTGGATCCCGCAGATTGGTGCTAGTTGGGCGCTAGGAGTCAACGGGCTGGGACTGATGCTCCTGCTGCTCGCCGTAATCTTGACGCCGCTCGTGATGTTGGCTGGATGGAAGGAAGACACCGACCCCGACCAGCAGGCCAAGTACTTCTCGCTAGTCCTGCTGACGTTGACCTTCATGGTGGGCATCTTCGCCGCGCGCGACGTATTCCTCTTCTACGTGCTCTTCGAGGCGATGCTCATCCCTCTGTATTTCATGATCGGGCTCTTCGGCGGTGAACAACGCCGCTACGCCGCGGTCAAGTTCTTGCTGTTCTCACTGTTCGGCGGCCTCGTCATGCTCGTCGCGGTCGTGGCGCTCTACTTTGCCGGCCCTGGCGGTGAGCAGGCATTCCTCACGGACAACCTTACGGGACTCGAACTCGGCGTCACCGCCGAGCGCCTCATGTTCCTGGGCTTCTTCCTTGCGTTCGCCATCAAGGCTCCCATGGTGCCGGTCCATACTTGGCTGCCCACGGTCGCCCAGACCGCGCGGCCAGGAACCACGGCACTCTTGGTCGCGGTGCTGGACAAGGTCGGCACGTTTGGCATGTTAACTCTCTGTATCGCGTTGTTTCCTGCGGCGTCCATGTGGGCCGCTCCTGTGATCATTCCGATTGCCGCGCTGTCCGTGATTTACGGCGCGATGCTCGCGATCGGGCAGAAGGACATGCTGCGCCTGGTGTCGTACACGTCGGTCTCGCACTTTGGGATCATGGTGCTTGGCATCTTCGCGCTTCAGCAGACCGCTGTCGAAGGCGCGTCGCTCTACATGTTTAACCACGGCCTCTCCACCGGCGCGCTCTTCCTGCTGGTCGGATTCCTGATAGCGCGCACGGGTAGCGCGAACGTGAGTGATTACGGCGGCCTGCAGAAAGTCGCCCCCGTATTCGCCGGAATGTTCTTGGTGGTGGGCCTCTCGGCACTCGCGCTTCCGGGCCTGTCCCCATTCATCTCTGAGATCATGGTGCTAGTGGGCGCGTTCGAGGTAGCCCGAGCCGCGGTCATTGTCTCCACGCTCGGCGTGGTGCTCGCTGCGGTCTACATACTCTTGACCTACCAGCGCGTGTTTGCTGGCCCAACCCGTGAGGGTCTCGAGAAGCTCAAGGAGCTATCCTCGCGCGAGCGCTGGGTCATCGCGCCACTCATCACGCTCATGCTGGTGCTCGGATTCCTGCCTGGACTCGCGATTGACGTCTTGCAGGTGCCCACCGAGAACTCGCTCAGCCACGTAGCGGAGGTGTCCAAGTGATCTTTGTGACACCGGAAATCGACTGGGTGGCTCTCGCCCCCGTGCTGATTGTGCTCGGCGCCGGCGTGCTCGGCATCCTGGTGGAGGCATTTGTCCGCTCCCACGAATTGCGCCGGACTATTCAAGCCACCTCCATGCAGATTGCGACCATCGCCGCGGCCTGCACGGCCATCGTTCAGTGGGCGCTGCTCGACGGAGCGGGCGTCCACGTGATCGGCAACATGATCGTCAGCGACCGCCAGGCGCTCGCCTGGCAGGTGATGATTGCGATCTTCGGCGCGCTCGCCGCGATGCTATTCGCGTCCCGCACGAACGGCGAAGACGCGTTCACGCCACTCGCGGCAGCGGCACCCGGGTCTGAGGAAGAGGCGATCGCGTCTCGTCGCGGATTTATCCAAACAGAGGTGTTCCCGCTTGCCCTGTTTGCGACCGGCGGCATGATGCTCTTCACCATGGTGTCGGACACCGTGGCGTTGTTCGTTGTCCTCGAGGTATTCTCGCTGCCGCTGTACATCATGGTTGGCCTCGCCCGTCGCAGGCGGTTGCTCTCGCAAGAAGCGGCGCTTAAGTACTTCTTGATGGGCGCGTTCTCCTCGGCGATCTACATATTTGGCGCCGCGCTGCTCTACGGGTTCGCAGGCACCACGGCGTTCGATGGCATCTACAGGGCGCTCACGCTTGGCCGCGACGGCGAGGCGTTCCTGATCGCGGGCTCGATCCTGGTGATCGTCGGACTTCTCTTCAAACTGGGAGCGGTCCCATTCCACGCGTGGACGCCAGATGCCTACCAGGGCGCGCCGACTCCCGTGACGGCGTTCATGGCGGCCGCGACCAAGGCCGCCGCTGTCGCAGCCCTGGTCCGCTTCCTCTACGTCGCGGAGTACCCGCTCGAGGCTGAACTTGCGCCGGTGCTCTGGACGGTCGCCATCGTGACCATGGTGCTTGGCACCGTCGTCGCCATGGTTCAGACCGACATGAAGCGCATGCTCGCATATTCGTCGATCGCGCACGCTGGCTTCCTGCTCATAGCTATCACGTCATTCGAGAACGAGGCCCTGTCGGCATTGCCGTTCTACATGCTCGTGTACGGGCTTGCCACGATGGGCGCGTTTGCCGTCGTGAGCCAGGTTCGCGAGACCCAGAAAGACGGCGCACTGGGAGCGGAAGCGACCAGGCTCGGCCAGTGGGCTGGCCTGGGCCGTCGGTCTCCGTTGCTCGGGGCTGCGATGGCGCTATTTCTGCTGTCATTCGCGGGCATCCCGATCACGGCCGGGTTCGTGGGCAAATTCGTCGTATTCCAGGCTGCGATGGCTGCCGGGGCGTGGCCGCTTGTGCTCGTCGCCGTGCTGGCGTCGGCCGCGGCTGCATTCTTCTACGTTCGCGTCATCGTGCTGATGTTCCTCACTCCGGTGCCCGAGGGCATGGAGGGCGACATCACCGTCACTACGGCGCGCGGGCCGAGCGTTGTCATCGCGATCGCGGCAGCCGCAACCGTCCTTCTTGGTGTGATCCCCTCGGGGGTGCTGACAATTCTCGCCGATGCCGCCATCCTTGTTCCGTGACGCTTCCCCTCGCTAACGCCGCGCTCGAGTCTCTGCTCGAGCCGCGCCTCGCGCTGGTCGAGGAGCGCCTGCGCGACGCGGTAGCGCAGACGGACGCGCTTGCCGACACGACCAGTCGCCACCTGGTTAACGCCGGGGGAAAGCGGCTTCGTCCCGTCCTCGCGCTGCTGGCCGCCCAACTGGGCGATGGCGCGCGCCCCGAGGTTTTGGACGCCGCGGTGGTGTGCGAGCTCACTCACCTCGCAACGCTGTACCATGACGACGTCATGGATTCGGCGCCGATGCGCCGTGGGGCACCCGCAGCCCATGAGGTGTGGGGCAACTCGGTAGCAATACTCACCGGCGACCTGCTCTTCGCACGCGCGTCGCGCGTCGTTGCCGGCCTCGGGCCTGAGGCAGTCCGCATCCAAGCTGAGACGTTCGAGCGCCTGTGCCTTGGCCAGCTCCACGAAACAGTGGGACCCGCCGAGGGCGAGGACGCGATCGCGCACTACATTCAAGTGCTCGCTGACAAGACTGGATCGCTCATTGCGACGTCGGCGCGCTTCGGTGCGATGTTTGCTGGCTGCGCGCCCGCGATCGTTAAGCAGGTCTCGAGCTTCGGCGAGTTCGCAGGCGTTGCTTTCCAGCTCGCGGATGACGTGATCGATATTCGTTCGAGCGCCAAAACGACGGGGAAGACGCCGGGAACGGACCTTCGCGAAGGCGTGGCGACTATGCCCGTCCTCCTGCTTCGTGAGCGCGTGGCTGACACAGCGGACCCGGCGGATGTCGCACTGCTGGCGAAGATCGATGGGGATCTCAGCACCGACGCGGCCCTAGAGGCGGTCGTCGCAGAACTTGCCGAGCACCCGGTGCTCGACCAGACGGCGGAGCGCGCCCGGGAGTGGACGGACCGGGCCACGGGAGCCGTCGCCGGCCTGCCCGACGGCGACGTCAAGGTAGCGTTTGAATCGTTCGCGAATGCCATGGTGGCGCGCGGCGCCTAGGCCCGGGAGGGGGCGAGCGCAGTGCGTTACGGCGCACCTGGCTCGTGACCTGCGGGTTGAAGCGACTGTGGCTCAGGCCATTGGCCGCCGGAGGCACGACGGTCTTGTGGTTGCCGTCGTTCTGTCGGGCGTCCTACTCTTAGATCGGTTCGGTGGGTTTGACCACTTGAGCCGGCTCGGAGGCCCGCGGGCCAGAGACGCGCCGCGCGCGCCGGTCGGCTCTACCAGCGGAGCGCTTCCAGCTGTCCACTGAGATCACCGCCAGCGCAACCCAAACCAGGGCGAAGCCAGCCCACCGCTCGGGAGGCATTGGCTCGTGGAAATAGACGATGGCGAGTATGAAGTTGATCGTGGGTGCGAGGTACTGAATGAGTCCCGTGATGCTCAGCGGCAACCGCGCGGCGCCCGCAGCAAAGATTATCAGCGCGCCCGCGGTCCAGATTCCGGTGCTTGCAAGCCAGAGGTCGTGGCCAACTCCCTCAGCGCCCCAGGTTGCCTGGCCGCTCGACGCGATGAACCACACCACGCCCAGAGCGAAGGGCGCCAGAATAGTGGTCTCGACGGTGAAGCCTGTCACGGGGTCGATGCTCGCACCGACGCGCGTCTTGACCAGCGAGTAGAGAGCGAAACTCACCGCCAGCGTGAGCGAGACCCACGGGATGCCTCCGAGTCCGATGCCAATAACGGCGACGGCGACGGCGCCGATCCCGATCGCAATCTTTTGAGCGCCATGGAGATTCTCGCGCAGGAAAAACACTCCCAGGCCCACGGTTATCAGCGGGTTGATGTAGTAGCCTAATGCCGCCGACGACACGTGATCCGTGAGAATCGCGTGCAGCATCACGGCCCAGTTGATGGCGATGAGGACGGCTGCGACTGCGAGCACGAGCATGGCGCGCCGGTTGCGTAGGACCGCCCAGAGGGCGCCCCAGCGTCGCCAGGCGAGCAGGATGATCGCGGCAACGGCGAGGGACCACAGCGCTCGGTGCGCGGCAATCTCGATGGGGCCCGCCGGCCGCAACTCGGCCATCAGGACAGGGAAGAAGCCCCAGATCCCGTACGCGGCGAACGCGAACGCCAGGCCCTTGGGGTCGAGGCGTTGATTCACACTTCCATCATCTCACCGCACCCGTCCGAACCACACCGTTGAGGTCGCGCGGGCCGCACGGGGGTCTAGATCAGACGGTATCGACGAGCCCGCGGCTTCTTCGCATGCGGTGGTGGACTGCCCCAAAAACCAACCTGTCCATCGCGATACCGACCGCGAGGATCACAGCGATGGTGGCGAGCATGGGGGCGAGGTCGCCAGATTCGCGGCTCCCGGCAATGACAGCGCCGATGCCGGTGCCGCCTATTGCTCCGAAGAAAATCTCTCCGGCGACGAGCGCGCGGAACCCCATCGCCCAGCCGAGTTCGACGCCATCGACAATCCCAGGAAGTGCAGCAGGCAGCACCACGCGGCGCATGAGGTCTTGTTTGCCGGCACCGAAGGTCCGGCCCGCGCGCAGAAGTAGCGGAGGGATCGTACCGACGGCCTGTTTGGTTGCCAGCACCATCGCCGGTAGCGCACCGAGGATGACGACGGCTCCCATCGCGCCGATGCTTCCACCAACCAAGACCGCTGCCACAGGTATCCACATGCCAGAAGGCAGTGCGCGCATGGCGGACAAGTAGGGCGAGGTCGCGCGGTCGAGCCAGCGCCACGAGCCGGACGCGATCCCCCACGGCACGCCGACGGCCGCGCTCAGCGCGCTCGTGACAGCCATGAACGCGAAGACCTTCGCGGCGATCAAGAATAACTGGCCGGATCCGGCCATGTCTCCTAGCGCCTCAAGCGTCTCCAAGGGAGAGGGAAGTGAATCGGCGGCTTGCGAGCCCCAAGACCACGCCGCGATTAGCGCGACGCCCACGGCGAGCGCGGGCCAGACTTCGGTGACGGCGAGGCGCCAGCGGCGAGGGTTGGGCGCGCGCATTCGAGCCGCCGGCTGCGTGCCGCTAGATCTGGACATAGCCGTCACCTTCGTGGTCGCCAGCCCGTGCGATTCCCATGCGATCGGCTTCGTCAAGGAGGTCGCGCACCTTGCCGGACGTATTGATGACGCCGTGGCTCTCGACCACTCGCGGGCGGGGGAAGTCGACCGCCACCTCGCCGAGCACGTGACCGTGACCGAGCACCACCACGCGATCGCCGAGCGCGACCGCCTCACGGACGTTGTGCGTGACAAACACGATCGTCACGCCCGTCGCGGCCCATAGTTTCTGAAGTTCCACGTGGAGGCGGTCGCGGGTGGGTGCGTCAAGGGCAGAGAACGGTTCGTCCATGAGCAGGATGCGAGGGTTGACGACAAAGGCGCGCGCGAGCGCTGCCCGCTGTCGCATGCCGCCCGACAGCTCATGCGGCTGCGCGTGCGCGGCATGTCCCAGCCCTACTCGGTCGAGCCACTCCCGGCTTGCGGCCTCGCGCTCGGCGCGAGGTACTCCCCGGGACTGGAGCCCGAAGGCTACGTTTTGCATGACGTTCAGCCAAGGGAAGAGCGCGGCCTCCTGAAAGACCACCGATCGGTCGAGGCTGGGCCCCGTGAGCTGCACGCCGGCGGCAGTGATTCTTCCCGCCGTTGGCTCCGCATGCCCAGCGAGCAGATCGATCAGAGTGGACTTTCCCGAGCCGGAGGGACCGACGACGCATACGAACTCGCCGTCGGCGACGTCGAGGTCGACACCCGCGATCGCGGCAGTGGTCGCTCCGGGGTGCTTGCGTGCGACGCCGTGAAGGGACAGCGCCGGAGAAGACACGGGCACGCCTACTTTGCGCCGTCGTGGATTCGAGCGGTGCCCGCCGCCAGCGTTCTGCCGTCATGCGCATCCACTAAGCAGAAGGCACCCGTGCGCTGATGCGAAGCGTAGTCCTCGACAGCAACGGGCGAGGCGAGTTGAAGCTCGACGAGGCCGATGTCATTGAGACCCAGCGAGGTGCCGGGCACGATGCTCGACTCGAGGTCGCCACCGGGCAACGATATGTCGAGGATGCCGTAGACGGCGGTCACCACCGCCGCGGTTGACGATGAGCCATGCTGGAAGACCACCCGGTCGCGCGCGCGCAGCGGAGTGTCAGTGAGCCACGCTACGTATGCCCGGACAACGCGAGTTGCAGCGGTAGCGCCCACGACAGAGGTCAGCAGGTCCCCCCGCGCGACATCCACGTTCTCCGTTAGACGGATGGCCACGGACAGTCCGGCTGGGGCTTCTTCGAGCGGCCCCGTCGCGGTGTCGATACCAGCGACGGTCGTGCGGAGCCCCGATGGCTGAACGATGACCTCGTCGCCCACGCGGGCGGTGCCTTCGACCACCTGGCCTCCGTAGCCGCGGTACTCCCGGTACTGGTCCTCGACCGCAGCGTCCTGTGGGCGAAGAACCGTCTGGACGGGCAAGCGCCAACCGGAATCGTCTGCGGACGAAGCGATCTGGTCTCGGTTGGGAAGGGTCTCGAGCAGGTCCAGGACGGTTGGGCCGTCGTACCACGGCATCCGCGTGGAGCGATCGGCGATATTGTCGCCGTCGAGCGCGCTCACAGGTACGGGGACGGCATCGGTAAGACCGAGGGCCGTGGCGTGGGCCGCAACTTGGTCGGCGATCACACGGTACGTCGCCTCGGCAAACTCCACCAGGTCCATCTTGTTGACAGCGATCACGACGTGCGGCACGCGCAGCATTGCCGCGACCGCGAGGTGGCGCAGCGTTTGTTCGACCACGCCGTGGCGGGCGTCGATGAGCACCACGAGCGCATCGGCGGTAGACGCACCGGTCACGGTGTTGCGTGTGTACTGCACGTGCCCGGGGCAGTCGGCGAGAATGAATGTCCGGCTGGGCGTGGAAAAGTACCTGTACGCGACGTCAATCGTGATGCCCTGTTCGCGCTCGGCGCGTAGTCCATCCGTGAGAAGGGCGAGGTCGACCTGCTCCATGCCGCGCTCGGCTGACACACGCTCGACGGCCTCGTAGGCGTCGGACAAGATCGACTTGGTGTCATGCAGGAGCCGGCCAACTAGGGTGGATTTGCCGTCATCAACGGACCCCGCCGTGGCGAAGCGCAGCAGGGAGGCGGTCGTGGGGTCCGCTAAAGCGGTCATTAGAAGTAGCCCTCTCGCTTGCGGTCTTCCATCGCGGCCTCGCTCAGCCGGTCGTCGGCCCGCGTAGCGCCGCGCTCGGTGATCCGGGTCGAGGCGACTTCAGCGATCACAGACTCGATGTCCCTGGCGGTAGATTCCACGGCTCCGGTGCACGACGCGTCACCCACCGTCCGGTAGCGGACGGACCTTGATTCGAGCGCCTCGCCTTCGCGCCGTTGCACACTCGGGTGCGGCGTAAGCCACATGCCGTCGCGAGCGAACACGTCGCGTTGGTGTGCGTAGTACAGCGACGGCAGGTCGATCTTCTCGCGCTCGATATAGCGCCACACGTCTAGCTCGGTCCAGTTGCTGAGAGGGAAGACGCGCACGTGCTCGCCCGGCAGGTGGCGCGTGTTGTAGAGATTCCAGAGTTCTGGGCGCTGGTTGCGCGGATCCCACTGACCGAATTCGTCGCGCAGCGAAACGACGCGCTCCTTGGCGCGAGCCTTCTCTTCGTCGCGGCGCGCGCCACCGAATACCACGTCAAACTTGTGCCGAGCGATGCCGTCGAGAAGCGGGACGGTCTGGAGGGGGTTGCGGGTGCCGTCAGGGCGCTCGCGGAGCCGCCCGTCGTCAATGTAGTCCTGGACGCTGACCACCTGAAGCCGCAGTCCCAGCGCCGCGACCGTCCGGTCGCGGAATTCAAGCACCTCGTCAAAATTGTGGCCGGTGTCGACGTGCATCAGTTCGAACGGTACGCGACCAGGCCAGAACGCCTTGGTCGCCAAATGCAGTACGACCACCGAGTCCTTGCCGCCGCTGAACAGCAGCACCGGCTTGCGTGCCGTGGCGACGGACTCCCGAATGATGTGAATGCCCTCGGACTCGAGAGAGTCGAGGGTGCTCAGGCGCGCCCGAGTGGTGGTGGCGTTCATTCCATGATCCCGCATTCAGTCTTGTCGGTACCAGCCCAGCGGCCCGCGCGAGGATCCTCGCCGGGTGCCACCTTGCGCGTGCACGGTCCGCAGCCGATGCTCGGATACCCTTGCGCGATCAGCGGGTTTCGCGGGAGGTCGTGCTCCACCTGGTACGCCTCGACGTCGGCGTCGTCCCAGAGAGCAAGCGGGTTGATCTTCACGAGGTCGTGCATCTGGTCCCACGTCACCACGGGTAGTTCCGTGCGGGTGACGGCGTCCGCGCGGCGTGCGCCTGTGACCCACGCGTCGTAGCCGGTGAGTGCGCGGGCGAGCGGGTCGACCTTGCGCAAGAAGCAGCACGTGGTGGGGTCGGAAACGAACAGATCCTTGCCGTGCGCCGCATCCTGCTCTCCGACCGTCTGCTGGGGAGTCACGTTGACGACTGTGATCGGCAGTTGCTGGGCCGCGACGTCGCGCGTGGCGAGGGTCTCGGGGAAGTGGTAGCCGGTGTCCAGGAAGAGGACGTCCACGCCGGCGAGGTGTTCGCCGAACAGGTGCGGCAGGACGGTGTCTTGCATCGACGCAGCCACGGTCAGCCGCTGGCCGAACGTCGTCGCCGCCCAGCGAGCGATCTCTGCCGCGCTCTTGCCTTCGAGGCGCGCGTTGGCAGCCGCAGCGGCCGTCGCATCCCACGTGATGGTGGTCATCGGAGCACGTCCTCTTTGGCTCGCATGGCCCAGTCCGCGAAGGTCTCATCGTCCCTGCGCTCCGCGAGGAAGTTGTTCGTCACGCGCTCGACGTACTCGGGCATGCCATTGGCTTTGACCTTGTGCCCGCGTAGTTTGCGGCCGAAGTCGTTGTCGTCTCCTCGGCCCAGCCGTCCGCCCAGGTGAACCTGGAATCCGGGTACCTGCTCGCCCGATTCGTCGTCCAGTACCAGCTGACCTTTGAACCCAATGTCAGCCACCTGAATGCGAACGCACGAGTTGGGGCAGCCATTGACGTTGATCGTGATGGGGGAGTCAATGGTGGGGAACGCCGTCTCGAGGTGAGCGATCAGCTCGCGCGCGGTGGCCTTGGTCTCCACAATCGCGAGTTTGCAATACTCGATGCCGGTGCAGGCCATGGTGTTTCGGCGCCACTCGCTGGGCGAGGCCTCGAGCTCGAGTTCGCGAAGACCGTTGACCACGTCGTTGACCTTGGGGCCGGGAACATCCAGGATCAGGATTTTCTGGTGAGGAGTGAGGCGGATGCGGTCCGAGCCTGCAGCCTCGGCGATCTTGGCGACCCGAGTGAGCATCGTGCCCGCGATGCGCCCCGCGGTGGGCGCGGCGCCAACGTAGTACTTTCCGTCGCGTTGCGTGTGCACACCAACGTGGTCGCGCCGTTCCGCCGGTCCGCCAACGTTCGCGGCGGGACCTGCGGGCAGCGCGTAGCCGAGGTAGTCGTCCTGCAGCACCTGGAGAAACTTCTCGGCCCCCCAGGCCTTAACGAGGAACTTGAGGCGTGCGCGCGTGCGCAGGCGGCGGTAGCCGTGGTCGCGGAAGATTCCGACGACGCCGGCCCACACCTCGGCCACCTTGGCGGGCTCCACGAATACGCCTAGCCGCTTGCCGAGGTGCGGATTGATGCTGAGGCCGCCACCGACCCACAGGTCGAAGCCGATGCCCAGCTCAGCGTGTTCGACGGCGCAGAAGGCGATGTCCTGTACCTCGTGCTCGATATCCGGGATAGGCAAGCCGGTGATGGCCGACTTGAACTTGCGGGGCAGGTTGGAGAAGCGCGGGTCGCCAATGAACTTGTCGGTGATTTCGTTGATGAGCGGGGTCGGGTCGATTAGCTCGTCTTCAGCCACGCCCGCAACTGGTGAGCCGAGGATCACGCGCGGAACATCCCCGCACGCCTCGGTTGTGAACAGTCCGACGTTCTCGATGCGCTCGAAGATCTCGGGGACTTTCTCGATCTCGATCCAGTGGAGCTGGATGTTCTGCCGATCCGAGATATCGGCGGTGTCGCGGCCGTGTTCGGTGCTGATTGCTCCGATTTCGCGCGCCTGCGCCACGGATAGCGCGCCGCCGTCCGATCGAATCCGCAGCATGAAGTACTCGTCGTCGAGTTGGTGAGGTTCAAGCACGGCGGTCTTACCGCCATCGATTCCGGGGCGACGCTGCGTGTAGAGCCCCCACCAGCGAAAACGGCCGCGCAGGTCCTGCGGCGGGATGGACCAGAAACCCCACTTGGAGTACATCGATTCGATGCGGCCGCGTACCTCGAGCGGGTCCGCCGTGGCCTTAAAGTCCTCGTTCGGGTTCAGGGGCGTCTTGTCGCCTGACGCCCATTGGCCGTCCTTGGCAGCGGTGCCCTTGCGCGCCTTCGCCTCGCGGGTGCGGATCATCCGCGCCTCTTCTCGGTGGCGCTGGCGCTCGGCTGCGTCGGTCGCGGGCTTGGGGCCGGCGTTCGAATCAGGGCGCGCGTCAGCGACGGCGGGTGTCGACTCGGTGGGACTCACCGTGCCTCCTCGTGGGAGTCAGGGGGAACTAGGCGTCCGGGCGCAACTTGATCGCGCTCGTTGGCCGAGCGCCCAGGGGCTACAGGGGGTTTCTCTGCATCCGAGGGCGCTAGGCCGAGGGACACATGGCACACATCACGCAGCACATTGGCGCACGGCAGCAGCCGCGCGCACACGTGTTCTGGTTGATGGCCATGCCGAGAGTCTGCCACAGTCCGGCGCAATGTGCGACACACGGGGCTTGACACGCCGCATGGCAAGTGTGTCTATACTCTGCGGCAACGGTGATCGCGAGCGCCCCCGGTCACCATCCTTCAATCTAGGACTGTGAAACACGTGACCCACGACCGCCCGCTGCGCGTAGCCATTATCGGCGCCGGCCCCGCTGGCACCTATGCTGCAGACATACTGAGTAAATCCGATGTCGACGCGTCAATCGACATTATCGAGCGCCTGCCGGCGCCTTTCGGGCTGGTCCGCTACGGCGTCGCGCCAGATCACCCGCGCATCAAGCAGATCATCGTCGCGCTCGCAAATGTGCTTGGTCGCGGAGACATCCGCCTGCTCGCCAATGTGAACATCGGCACGGACTTGTCGCTCGCGGAGCTCCGCGAGCACTACGACGCGGTCATCTTTGCGACCGGCGCGTTCAAGGACGTGGACCTCAACCTCCCTGGTATCGGCCTCAATGGTTCGTTCGGTGCGGCCGATTTTGTCAGTTGGTTTGACGGGCACCCGGACGTGCCGCGCGAGTGGCCGCTCGAGGCCAAGGAAGTTGCAGTCTTGGGCGTGGGAAACGTCGCGCTCGACGTGGCCCGCATTTTGGCAAAGCACCCGTCCGACCTCGCTCCAACGGAGATACCCGCAAACGTCATGGAGGGCCTCAAGGCTTCGCCCGTCACCGATGTCCACCTCTTTGGTCGCCGCGGTCCGGCGCAAGTGAAATTCACTCCCCTTGAGCTCCGCGAACTCGGCCAGGTGCCTGACGTCGACGTCATCGTCTACCCCGAGGACTATGATTACGACGAGGGATCGATGCAGGCCGTCGAGGCTCACCACCAGACCAAACAGGTGGTCAAGACGCTCAACGACTGGACATTGCGGGAGCCCACGGGCGCTTCGCGTCGGATTCACCTGCACTTTTTGCAGTCCCCAGTGGAGGTCCTGGACGACGGTGACGGAAACGTGGCGGGTGTGCGCTTCGAGCGCACCGCGCTGCAGGGCGACGCGACCATCAAGGGCACGGGCGAGTTCATCGACTACCCGGTGCAGGCGGTATATCGCGCCGTCGGGTATTACGGAACGGAGATCGATGGCGTCCCTTTCGACGGATCGAACGGCGTGATTGCGAACCAAGAGGGACGGGTGGTCGACTCTGCCGGCTCTCGGGTCCCCGGCATGTACACCACCGGCTGGATCAAGCGCGGGCCCGTCGGGCTGATCGGGCACACCAAGTCGGATGCGTCCGAGACCATTGCGCACCTTGTGGAGGACGTGGATGCGCTCTACGCCGATTCTGAGGCAGGCGCAGAGCAGCTCAGCCCCGACAACGTCCTGCGATTGCTCAAGGACCGGGCCGTACCGGTGGTGGAGTGGGAGCACTGGCAGGTGCTTGACGCGCACGAGCGCGCGCTCGGCGACGCCCAGGGCCGTCAACGCGTCAAGGTTGTGCCTCGTGAAGAGATGACAAATATCGCGCTCGGGCGCGACTAGCGGGCAATCACGCAAGGTGGCCCGCGCTCGCGGCACTGGCGGTGGCCCGCTGTTGGCCCTTGGGCGAAGCATCGGCGATACTGGAACACGGCTGCCGCGCCGCCCGTTTTCTTGGCAGGAGGAATCGTGGGTCGAAAAAACTTCAACGGCGTAAAGACGCTGATGCTGTTTGGAGCGATGTGGGCGTTGCTTGCCGTGCTCGCATACGTGATTAGCGACCGCGCGCACGTCTGGATGTTCATCGCAGCAGGAATCGTGATCTCGATCGTGACGGTCTGGAATGCCGACAAGATCGCCATCCGGACCATGCAGGCGCGCCTCGTAACCGAGGTCGAGCAGCCGGCAATGTTCCGTATCGTGAGCGAACTCTCCCGCGAGGCTAATCAACCCATGCCCCGCCTCTACGTGTCACCTACGGCGGCACCCAATGCCTTCGCTACGGGGCGCAATCCGCGCAACGCCGCAGTTTGCTGCACCGCCGGAATCCTTGATCTGTTGAGTGAGCGCGAACTCCGTGGGGTGCTGGGGCATGAGCTCATGCACGTATACAACCGCGACATCCTTATTGGGTCGATGGCTGCGGCATTCGCGGGCATCGTCACCATCGCTGCACAGTGGTTGTATTACGCGGGATTCCTGTTTGGCGGGCGTCGCGACAGCAACCCACTGGTGCTGATCGGGATGCTAATACTGGCGCCAATTGCCGCAACGCTCATCCGGCTCGCAGTCTCCCGAACGCGCGAGTACGACGCCGACGAGGACGGCGCGAAGCTCACGGGTGACCCGCTTGCGCTCGCATCGGCGCTCGCCAAGATCCACGAAGGCACGGCTGCGCGGCCGCTCGCCCAGAAGGGCGCCGTCGAAAACGTTTCTCATCTGATGATCGCCAACCCCTTCAAGGGAGCGGGCCTTGCGCGGCTGTACCAGAGCCACCCGCCCATGGAGAATCGGATCGAGCGGCTAGAAGCGATGGCCAATCAGCGCGGCTTCATCGCGTAGACGGCCGCTCGGTAGCAGCGGCGAGGCGCGCTAGCGGTAGTTTACGAACTGCAGCGCGGCGTCCACGTCGGCGCCGCGCATAAGAGCCATGGTTGCTTGCAGATCGTCGCGCGACTTGCTCGACACCCGCAGTTCGTCGCCTTGGATGAGCGCCTTGACGGTCTTGGGCCCCTGATCACGGATGAGCTTGGTGAGCTCTTTGGCGACGTCCTGCGGGATACCCTCTTTGATGCTCGCTGCCAGGTGAAACTCCTTGCCCGATGGTGTGGCGTCGCCGTGATCGAGCGTCTTGAGGGAGATCTCGCGCTTGGCTAGCTTGCCGATGAAAACATCGAGGATCGCTTTGACTCGCTCCTCGGAGTTGGCTTTCATCAGCACGTTTTCGCCAGCCCATTCGATCGATGCCCCTACGCCGCGAAAGTCATAGCGCTGCGAAATTTCTTTGTACGTTTGGTTGAGGGCGTTATCTACCTCTTGACGGTCCACCTTGCTGACTACGTCGAAAGTCGAGTCCTTGGCCACGGCGCCTCCCCGGAATTGGGCGGGGCCGTTTAGCCCCGCGCGTACGTTTGTTGCTATCCTTCCATGCGCACCACTATTAGGCGCAAGGCAGGTTACCCGAGCGGCCAAAGGGAGCTGACTGTAAATCAGCCGTCTTAGACTACGGGGGTTCGAATCCCTCACCTGCCACACAAGGCCCGACGCGGAAGCGCCGGGCCTTCGTGGTTTTCGAAGGTGCGCAGTGCTTGCTATGAGTTTGCGACGGACGCCAGCGCTGCGGCGAAGTTCCCGCGCGGCTCAACCGCCACATAGTCCAGGTCGAGCCACGTAGCCATGACGCGCAGCTCGTCTGCGAGCGCTGCTGCGATCTCACTGTCGGCGCGCTGGCGCGCGCCCGGGGGCTCTCCCTTCTCTCGCCATGACGACTGCACTCGTAGCACCCCGGCCTTCCGGTCTGCCTTGAGGTCGAAGCGCCCCACCATTTGGTCGCCCATCAGGAATGGCAGCGTGTAGTAGCCAAACGTGCGCTTGGGAGCGGGCGTGTAAACCTCAATCTTGTAGTCCATCCCGAACATCCTCTCGAGACGTGGCCGGTACCAGCACACGGGATCGAACGGGCTGAGGAGGGCGGCACCCGTCGCACGACCCGGGTCTGGCGCGCCGACCGCCAGGAGCGCAGGCGTACCCCAGGCTTCGACCTCGACCCATTCGGCTAGCCCTCGGTCAACTGCCGAGTCTGCGAGGGCCGAAGCCCCCTTGGTTCCCAGCCGAAAATGGTCCGCCACGTCCCTTGCCGTCCCGACTCCCACGGCACCGATCGCGCGATCGAATAACTGCTGGCGCGCCTCGTCGCGCGCGAGCGCGCCTTGGGCCGCCTCGCGTCCCCACACGCGGGAGGGCGAGTCGTACATTCGCCGGAACTGTGGCCGCCCGGACACGGCGGCCCCGCCGGTAAAGAATAGATACTCGAGCGCGAGCTTGACGTGGTCGTGGTCCCACCACGATGTGCTTCGCGGCCCAGTGGGGGAGAGGTGGTCGAGGTCCGCTGCGGTGACGGGTCCGTGTGCCTCGACGGCGTCCCTGACCTGTTCTAGCAACCCGGGGCGCTCGCGCTCAAGATTCTGAAGCTGGCCCGATCGCCACGCGTCGCGGTAGGACATCCGATGGTGCAGGGCGGGCAGCAGGGCACGCGGCATTACTGACGCCTGGTGGCCCCAGTGCTCGAAAGCTTCGCCGCTGGACCACAGATAGTTGTCGAGCTTGGCGCGGTCGTAGTTCCCGTAGCGGGAGAAAAGCGGCATGTAGTGGGCGCGGGCCAGCACATTGACGGAGTCGAGTTGCAGTACGCCCTGTCGGCCCAGGTACTCGCGGAACCTCGCTGGGCCGGCGCGGCCGGGGCGTCGGCGACGGTCCAATCCCTGCGCATGGAGGAAGATGCGCCGCGACTGAGCGGCGGGCATCGCGGCGGTCATTCCGTCACACTAGCGCTGCCGCACGACACGATTTATCCCTAGGGGCCATTGCCGTGTATTCTTGACCGGCTTGCCCCGATAGCTCAGTCGGTAGAGCGTTTCCATGGTAAGGAAAAGGTCCAGGGTTCGAATCCCTGTCGGGGCTCGGAAGTGGCCGGTTTCTTAGGAAGCCGTCCACCGCCAGGCGGGGTAGCTCAGATGGTTAGAGCGCACGACTCATAATCGTGAGGTCGCGGGTTCGATCCCCGCCCTCGCTACAGAAATTGAACACCGATAGCGCCGCAAGGCGCGAGGAGATACATCGTGGCTAAGTCAGACGTTCGGCCCAAGATCACGCTTGCATGCGTGGACTGCAAGAGCCGTAACTACATCACCAAGAAGAACCGCCGGAACACTCCCGACCGCTTGGAGCTCCCTAAATTCTGCTCCAGCTGCGGCAAGCAGACGGCGCACCGCGAGACCCGCTAAGTTCTCTCGCATGCCGGTCAACGTCGACGCGATCGGGCGGTCCTACGGACCATCTGAAAAGTACGAGGTCACCCGAATCAAGATCCGCGAGTTTGCGGACGCCGTTGACGCGCGCGCCCGGTCGCACCGGGACCCTGAAGTGGCGCAGTCGCTCGGTCACGCTGACGTCGTGGCCCCCGCTACCTTCGCCGTTGCGATCGCTCAGCGGGCGGAGTTCGCGGTGATCGTCGATCCCGAGGTCGGCGTCGATTTCTCTAAGGTGGTGCACGCGGACGAGCGTTTCACGTACCATCGGCCCATCGTCGCCGGAGACGTGATCGAAACGGTCATCCACATCGATAACATCGTTCAACGAGCGGGCATCTCAATGGTGACGACGCGCGCGGAGCTTGCTGACTCCTCCGGAGCCGCGGTCGCCACGGTTCGGTCCACGCTTGCCGTGAGGGAGGAAGCCTGATGTCATCCGGTCCCGCGCTCTCGTCCGTTGAAATCGGAGAGACAGTCGCCACCCGCACAATCGCTGTCACGCGTGATTCGCTCGTTCGCTACGCAGGCGCGTCGGGTGACTTCAACCCGATCCACTACAACGACGCGGTCGCCGAGTCCGTCGGTCTGCCCGGAGTTATCGCGCACGGCATGTTCACCATGGGATCGGCGGCGGCAGTAGTAGAAGAATGGGCCGGTGCCGGAAACGTCGTCGACTATCAGTGCCGCTTCACGCGCCCGATCCCCGTGCCCGCCGTAGGCGAGGCGCAGGTGTTAATCACCGCGAAGGTGGGGGCGGTCGACGTTGAAGCGCTCACGGCGCGCATCGACTTGACGGTCGAGTTCGACGGACAGACGGTGCTCGGCAAGGCCCGGGCATTGGTCGCCTGCTCCTAGCGCTACGCCCGTCCAAATGAAATCATGACCGCGTCTCCAAGCGAATCGAGTACTGGCACCTTGCCAGAAGCGCGCCTCAAGCAGGCCCGCCGTGCCGTCCTAGCGATCTTCGCGATGGGAGGCGTCCTCTTCACTAGCTGGCTTTCGCGCATCCCATCGATTCGCGATCAGTTGGGTGTCCGCGAGGACGAACTCGCAAACGTCTTGATCTTCAGCGCAGTGGGCGCGTTCGCCGCACTGTCACTCACGGGCTGGTCCGTGGCCAAATGGGGGTCCAAGCGGGTCCTCGTGGTTTCGGCCTTCGCGTTCACGATCGCCTACGCGCTCCTGGGAATTGGCGCGCACCTTGGTCTCGCGCTGCTGTTTGGGTTCGGAAACTTCATGGGCGGATTCTCTTTCGCCTTCACCAACGTGACCATGAACGCCGAGGGCGCCGCCATCGAGCGGCGCATGGGGCGGACGATCATGCCGCAGTTCCACGCGGCGTTTTCCATAGGAGCAATTCTGGGAACGGGAGTGGGAGCGGGCCTCGCCTGGCTCGACGTCGAGCCGATGTGGCAATTCATCGGCGTCGGCGTGGCGATGCTCGTCCTGCGACTCATGGTCATTCCCGCCGCGGTAATCAACGGCATGCCGGTCAAGTCCGGGGCTGAGCGCCCGAGCGGGCCGTTCGCGATGGCCCGGCGCGAGTACACCGACAAGAGAATCCTGTTGATTGGGTTGGTGGTGTTAGCGGCCTCCCTGTCCGAGGGCGCAGCGGCGCAGTGGGCCTCGCTCGCCGTCGTGGATGGGTTCGGCGTTCACGAGTCGACTGGCGCGATGTTCTACGGCATCTTCGTAGTTTCCATGGTCACCGTTCGATGGTGGGGGACGCGCTTGATCGACCGGCTGGGCCGAGTGGCCGCGCTCCGATTCTCGGCTTCGTCCGTGCTCGTAGGCGTCCTCATCTATGGCACCACACCCGTCCTGTGGCTCGCTCCGGTGGGCCTGATCTTTTGGGGCATGGGCGCGGCGCTGTCAATTCCGATCGGGTTCTCGGCCGCCGCGGACAACCCCAAGCGTGCGGCGGCTGGCGTTGCGGCTGTTTCATCCGTTGCCACTTTGGCAGGAGTCGCGGGGCCTCAAGTGCTCGGCCAGTTCGCGCACCTGTGGACCACGCAGCACGCGCTTCTGCTGATTTGTATTCCTGCCGTACTCGCCTTATTCGTGGCTCCCGCCGCGAACAGGCGGTTCTTCTCAGAGGACGGTGTGGAAGCAACCGAGATGCCTGCCGGGGAATCTCCGCAAACCTTCATGGCCAAGTAGGGCGTGGGCCGCACACGAACCGATTGGTTCCTGCGCAAGGACTACTGCTCGGTCGCGACTCTTCTTGCCAGGCTTTGCCGGATACTGTTGGGGCATGACGGACTCCACGCTCGCCGCGCTTACGACGTTAGGCGTGGGGGGCCCCGTCGGCACGTTGGTGGACGTTCACGCCGAGCGAGAGTTCATCGACGCTATTCGCGCGGCGGACGACGCCGACACCCCCTTGCTGGTGTTGGGCGGCGGCTCGAACCTCTTTGGGAGCGACGACGGCTTCGACGGGGTCGTGGTGCGGGACCGACGCACGGACGTCAAGGTGTCCGACGATCCGTCCTGCGGAGGTGCGGGCGTCACGGTCGCCGCTGGAGTTCCATGGGACGGGCTCGTCGAACGCGCCGTAGCCGAGGGCTGGCTGGGCATTGAGGCGCTCTCGGGCATCCCCGGCTCCACCGGCGCGACCCCGGTTCAGAACGTTGGCGCCTACGGCCAAGAAGTGTCGCAGACCATCGCGATCGTCCGCACCTGGGACCGCACTGAGTCCCGTATCCGCACGCTCGCTCGCATCGACTGCGCGTTCGCCTACCGCGATTCCTTGCTCAAGCGCTCTATGCGGGGAGAGGCTGGCGAGGGGCGGGTGTGGCACCCGACCCCCCGGTACGTCGTTCTGGACGTAACCTTCCAACTGCGGTTCGCCACGTTGTCACGGCCAATCGAGTACGCAGGACTGGCGGCCGCGCTCGGCATCGACGTGGGCGAGCGGGCGCTCCTCACGGACGTTCGCGCCGCGGTACTTGAACTTCGCCGCTCTAAGGGGATGGTGCTCGACGCTGATGACCCGGATACCTCTAGCGCTGGCTCGTTCTTTACCAACCCCGTTTTGAGTGCGGACGATGCCGCGCGTCTCCCCGCTAGCGCGCCTCGTCATCAGGCGGGGGTAGACGCGCCTGACGGGGCGGTAAAGACGTCCGCCGCCTGGTTGATCGAGCAGGCGGGGTTCGGCAAGGGGTTCGCGCTCGAGGGGTCCTCGGCGGCGCTGTCGAGCAAGCACACGCTCGCGATCACCAACCGCGGTGGGGCGACCGCAACGGATATTGCGGTGCTTGCACGTCACGTACGCGACGGCGTCCGCGAGAAGTTCGGCGTCGTGCTCGCCGCAGAGCCCGTGCTGCTGGGCGTCGAACTCTAGCCACCGACGCAACGAGGGGCCCGAACCTTGCGGTCCGGACCCCTCGATCAGGCGTTGCGGCCTGCGAGCACCTTCTATTCTGTGGCGATTGCCTCGAGGATGTTGAGGCGTGCCGCCTTCATCGCGGGCCAAATGGCCGCTGCGATTCCAGCAAACACCGCGAATCCTGTGTAGAGCCCGATGTTCACCCACGGGATGGCGAACCCGGTGAACCCACTGTCGCGGAGCGAAGAGATGATCGCCCACGCCAGCACTACACCGAGCACCATGCCTATGACGGCGCCAAAGAGTGCCGTCACTATCGATTCCCAGCCGATCATGAGTCCGGTGGATCGGCGATCTAGCCCGACCGCCCTGAGCAGCCCAATTTCGTGTGTGCGCTCGGTCACCGACAGCAAGAGTGTGTTGGCGATACCAACCACCGCGATGAACAATGCAAGTCCGAGTAGACCCGTCAACAGATTGACGAAGGTGTTGAGGAAGCCCCGGAATACATCCGCCAGGTCGCCGAGACTGAGCGCCTCGGCAGTCGGGTAGTCGACGAGAGCCTCGTCGATGAGAATGCGGGCGTCTTCGACGGTGGTGTCGAGCTCGAGTCGCAACATCACTCCCGAGTCGGACAAGTCGTCATCAAGCAACTGACCGACGTCATAGCTCACGAGGTAGTTTCCGTTGGCGCCGTCTGCGACGGTGCCAACGATTTCCACATCTTGAAGCCCGCTGGGCCCGTCGATGGTGATGAAATCGCCGAGTTCGTACTTGTCACCGATGTATGCCTCGAGAACGAACACTCCGTCGCCGACAGTCGAGAATTCGGGTGTCGCGTGCAGGTCGATGGCTTGCTCGACCGTCTCAGCGTCCATGATGCCGACGAAATCCTCTGCACCTTCGACGTCCACGAGGAGTACGGCGTAGGGCGACGCTAACGCGACCACGTCAAGGTCAGCAAGCGCCGGTGCAACACCATTCGGAATTGTGGCAAATGGGTCGAAGCCCGCCCCCTTGGGCTGCACGATGAAGTCCGCCGGGAAGGAATCCCTCAGGAAATCGTCGAGCGTGTCATTTACTGACGCTGCGAACGTCGCTACTAGCGTCACGATGCTCACACCGACCATCAGGGCCGCTGACGTAGAGGCGGTCCTGCGAGCCTCCCGTCGGAGATTGCTTGCAGCGAGTTTGCCTGACGCGCCGCCAATTGCCGTGAGCGGCTTGGTGAGCCAGCGGGACACCGGAACGGCAAGTTGCGCAGACATAAGGAAGACGCCCACGAAGACGAACAGCGCCCCGAAGCCCACGAATGACGCAGGTGACGGCAGCGGGGCGAGTAGCCCCCCAGCGATCATCATGGCACCGAGGCTGAAGACGATTACACCGGCAATGGTGAGCCCGCGGAGAGGTTTCCTTGCTGAACCAGCGCTCTCGCGCAGTGCCTCCATCGGGCTGACGCGCGACGCGTGGATGGCGGGGAGCAGCGCCGACAGAATCGTGATGATGATACCTGTCAGTAGCGAAGATGCCACTGCCTCAAATGTGAGTGACTTGTCACCAACCGGGATGTCGCCACCACCGGCTTCGAACAGGGTCTCGATGAGCGCTGCCACGCCAAACCCGAGCCCCATACCGACGATCGATGCGACGATCGCGAGGATGAGCGCTTCCACGAGAATGCTGCGCACGACCTGCGAGGGGCGTGCACCGATTGCGCGAAGAAGTCCGAGTTCTTTGTTGCGCTGGGCAACGATGATTCGGAACGTGTTGTAGATGATGAACGCGCCCACGAATACTGAAATGTAGGCGAAGACCAGGAGGAAGGTGTTAATGAAGTCCAGACCTTCGCCAACTTCGGCTGCTTCATTCGCCTGCTGCTCGCTTGCGGTCAGCGCCGAGACACCTTCAGGCAGCACTTCCTGGATGCGATCCCTTAGCTCTTCAGGTTCAACGCCAGTCTCGGCTGAGATCGTCAGCCCCGTGAACTCACCGTCAAGTTCGAGAATCGCTGTTGCTTCGTCGATCGTAAAGAGCGCGAGCGTCGCGCCGAGCAAAGTGTTCTGCTCTCCGAACGACACCAGGCCGGTAATTCGGTACCCATCGCGACCATCGTCTTGTTGGATGTAGACTGAGTCACCGATTGCGAGTCCAACGCGGTCAGCCGTGCCGATGTCAATGGCGATTTGACTGCTCGTCGATGCGAATTCACCCTCGACAATCTCGATGACGTTGAACTCTGGGTTCACTGCAGCGTGAGTGACAATGGTGGGCGGGCCTTGGGTGCCGACAGGCTCGCCTTCTTCGGTGAAGAGTTGTGTCAAACCGTTGACGCCACCCTCGGCGACGGCGACGCCTTCCACCGCCTGAACGTCATCGAGCACAGAGCGAGGGAAACCCTCGACCTCATCGCTCGGTGCGGTCTGGCTATTGACCGTGTCGGTCGGAATCACAGTGACGTCGGTACCCGCATAAATCTCGCCGAGCAGGCCATCAAAGGCTGACTTGATCGAGTTGGTGAAGATGTAGGATCCCGCGATGAACGAGACTCCTAGGGCGATTGCTGCGACGGTCAGCGTTAGCCTGGCTGGCTTGTGCTTGACCGATTTGAGTGCGAGACGAAGCATGCGGCCCTACGCCCCCATCTTCTTCATGCGGTCCAGGACCTTGGCGGAGGTGGGGTTGGCCATCTCGTCGACGACTTTGCCGTCTTCGATGAAGAGAATCCGGTCAGCGTACGATGCGGCGCTCGGGTCGTGCGTGACCATCACGATGGTCTGGCCGAATTCTCGAACAGCACGACGAAGGAAGTTGAGCAATTCGGCGCCCGACTTCGAGTCGAGGTTTCCAGAGGGTTCGTCACCAAAAATGATCTCGGGCTTCGAGATGAGTGCGCGGGCTACTGCCACGCGCTGCTGCTGGCCACCGGAGAGTTCCGACGGAAGGTGATCGAGACGGTCGCCCAGGCCGAGGACCTCAACGATTTGATCAAACCATTCCTCGTCAACCTGTTTGCGAGCGATGTCGAGCGGCAGCCGAATGTTCTCTGACGCATCGAGCGCGGGGATCAGGTTGTAGGCCTGGAAGACGAAACCGATGTGGTCGCGCCGGACTTCGGTAACTTGAGCCTCGTTGAGGTGGGTGAGATTGATGTCGCCAATGAACGACTCGCCTGCGGTGAGGAAGTCGAGCCCTGCGAGCGTGTGAAGCAGGGTCGACTTGCCGGAGCCGGACGGGCCCATGATGGCGGTGAACTCGCCGCGCTTGAGGTCGACGCTGATGCCGTCGAGCGCGCGTACGGCCATCTCGCCTGTTCCGTAGTCCTTGTAGCCATTTTTCATGGATGCGGCGTACTTGGACGGCGCCTTAGTGGTGGGGGTGGACATGTTGAACCTCTCGATGGTGATTGCAGAAGGGGTTACGTCTACTCGACAAGTGTGATGCGCGATGCTCGTGAGCGGTATCGGCCGGGAGGACGGTTCTGTTCCATCCGTCTCGGGGATGACCCCGACCCCTTCGTGGAGGGCGCAGTAAGTTGGTGCGCCTCAAGCTTGCGCACTCGTGAAGCCCCGTCGCGGGGCCTCGCGGCGTTACCCCCGTGGTGCGACGATGCCCGAGTCGTACGCCTCAACCACGGCCTGAACGCGGTCGCGCACACCCAGTTTGGTGAGGATGTGTGAGACGTGAGTCTTGATAGTGGTGGGGCTCAGGAAGAGCTCGTCAGCAATCTCCTGGTTCGAGAGTCCGCGGGAAATCAACTGGAGGACTTCGACCTCGCGTTCGCTCAGGTCACCGATGGCCTCGGCGCTCGGAACGTGCGGGGATCCATCGGAACTCGCGCCATTGCCGCTTGTGAACTGTTCGATCACGCGGCGGGTCACCTCCGGGGCAAGCAGCGCCTCGCCGGCGGCTACTACATTCACGGCGTTCACCAGTGCGTCGCCGCTGGCGCTCTTGAGCAGGAAGCCGGACGCGCCAGCGCGGAGAGCCTCGTAGACGTATTCGTCGAGGTCGAAGGTGGTCAGGACCACGACGCGGGCCGCAGGGTGCGCGGCGAGAATCTCGCGGGTAGCGGTGAGGCCGTCCATGCCGGGCATGCGGATGTCCATGAAGATCACGTCAGGTGAGTGTTCGGTGACCGCTGCGGCAGCCTTGGCCCCGTCGTCCACCTCGCAGCAGACGTCGACATCCGGTTCTGCGTCGAGGATCATGCGCAGCCCGGCGCGCACCATGGCCTGGTCGTCCACCAGCATGACCTTGATCACCGAATCTCCTTGCCCACGGTCCGACACTAGCCAAACAACTGCGCTAGCGCGTCCTTCTCGCGGGCGTCACCGTGTCGTCGTGGGACGGCAGAGTGGCGCGAACGCGGAATCCACCACCTGGGCGCGGGCCGAATTCTATGCTGCCGCCCAGGGTCAGCACGCGCTCGCGCATGCCCGCCAGGCCGTGGCCGCCGCTCGTGTTCGTGGCTTCCAATATGACTCCTCGGCCGTCGTCCTCCACAGTCACGGTGACGGCGTTCTTGGCGCGCTTCACGGAGACCGTCGCCGTCGCGCCCGGGCCAGCGTGTTTGAGCGCATTGGTGAGGGACTCCTGCACGATTCGGTAGGCGCTGAGCTCGACCCCTGCGGGGACGTGGGCGTTGCCGGAGATGTGGAGCTCGACAGGCAGGCCCGACCCCTCTACCTGCTTGGCGAGCGCGGGCAGCGAACTCAGGGCTGGGACCGGGGACAAGTCCGAGGCCCGTGACGACACATGCGGAGTCCCGATGGCAGGCTCGTCCCCGGAGTCGTACTCCGATGTATCGCGCAGCACGCCGATCATGCGCTGCATCTCATCGAGCCCCTTGCGTCCCGAGGCACTGATGACCGCGAGGGCCTCAGACACTTGTGGATTGGCATCGCCCGACTGCCGCCGCGCGCCCTCGGCTTGAAGCGTCATCACGGTGATCTCGTGAGCGACAACGTCGTGGAGTTCGCGCGCGATCCGGGCGCGCTCGGTGCGCACGGCGGCGTCGGAGGCTTCCTGTTGGGCCTGGTGGGCGCTCAGGTGGGTGATCTCGAGTTCGGTAAGTCGATCGCGCTTGCTCGCATCCGCGCGACCCATGGCGAACGGCACGGTCACGCCAAGCACGACACTGAAGACTTGAATCGGGCCGACGGCGGGATTCTGAAACGTCCCCACCAGCGTCCAGCCGATGCCCACCACCAGAGCGACCCCGGCGGTGATCAGCGCCTGCTTGCGTGGCAGGAACGCGCCGATGGCGTGCATCGCCACCACAATGCCGACGCCCGCGATGGACGCCTCGTACGCGAGCCCCACGTCGGTTACCCAAGCGATCAGGATGATGACGAACATCAGGCGCGGGGCGACCTGCCTCCAAATCAACGGGACGGTCTGGCCCACAAGTAGCGCGAAGCCGAGGACGTCGCGCTCGCGAAAAACGATGTCAACGGGGTCGGCGAAGCCGCCCACGGTGAGGAAGGCTGCGGCGAGCAGGCCAAGAGCCACCGCTATGTCGACCAGGCGAATGCCTGTCGCTTCCTTGATCCGCGTGGAGAGTTCCATGCCTCGATGCTAGAGGCACGCACCGCTCGGCGGTATCGGCCTGGAGGACGACTAACCGGGGGTGGACTTCAGCCCACGAACCGGTATCCTTTGCCGCGGACGGTCTCGATTGCCTCCTGGCCGAGGCGTGAACGGAGGTAGCGGATGTATACATCGAGGACGTTTTCGCGCGCCGCAGAACCCCAGACATGCTCCATCGCCTCGGCACGGGTCACGATCTCACCGCCCTTCGACATGAGCAGGTGCGCGAGCTGAAACTCCCGGTTGGATAGGGCGACAGGGTCGCCGTCGAGGTCGAGCGTGCGCGCCAGCGGATCAAGGGTGCAGCGGCCAGCCGTCAGTACGGCGATCGCGGGATGGGGTGCGTCGCCACGGCGCTCGCGCAGTCGGATGCGCGCGAGCAGTTCGTCGAACGAGAACGGCTTCGTCATGTAGTCGTCGGCGCCGCGCTCCAAGCCGCGCACCGTGTCCTCCGCAGATGTTCGCGCCGTGAGGATGATCACCGGGAGGTCCGAGCCAGTCGCGCGCAGTTTGCGGAGCACCGTGAAGCCCTCCTGATCGGGAAGCCCGATGTCGAGCACCATGACGTCAAAGTCGCCGGTGGTAGCGAGCTCAAGACCCTCGCGGCCCGTCCGAGCTGCAACTACGTCGATTTGAGCGGTGCGTAACCCGTCCGAGAGCGACGCGACCAGGCGCTCCTCGTCCTCCACTAGCAAGAGCCGAGTCATGCTGCCGCCTTCCCTGCGGGGATCACAATCGTGAAAAGGGACCCCTTGTTGACCACGCTCTTGAGTTCGACGGAACCCCCGTGAGCTGCGGCGATCGCGGCCACAATAGGAAGCCCCAGTCCGGCGCCCTCGATGGCGTTATCCACGCGGTGGAAGCGTTCGAGTACGTGCCGCTGCTGGCCGGCCGGTATGCCGCGGCCTTTGTCGCGTACCCACAGACGCACGTCGCGGCCTTCCCTCGCGCTACCGAGCGCCACAACGGTGTCCTGATCGGAGAACTTGACCGCGTTGGCGACTAGTTGCATCCACGCCTGGATGAGCCGTTGCTGATCGCCCGCGAACACGCCTTCGCCGCGCGTCTCGAGCGTCCAGGTGCGCTCGCCAAATGTCTGAGCGCGCGCGAACGTTGCATCGGTTAGGTCTGCAAGGTCGGTACGCTCCATGTTCACAAACTCGGGCCGGTCGGCCTTCGCGAGGATCACGAGGTCGTCAACGAGCCGCGACATCATCGCAATTTCGTCCAGGAGCAGCGCCTGCGTCTCTACCACTTGGTCGGCGTCGCGGGGCTCGAGCAGTTCGAGGTTGGTGCGCATGATTGACAGCGGCGTGCGCAGTTCGTGGCCCGCGTCATCGAGAAGTTGGCGTTGCGCAGAGAACGCGCCCTCGAGCCGGTCGAGCATCGCGTTGACGGTCTCGGACAGTCGCGCGAGGTCGTCGTTTCCAACGATGGGAATGCGGCGTGCAAGGTCCGTCTCGCCGATGTCTCGCGCCGCCTCGTCGAGGAGGCGAATGGGCTGCAAGAGCCGGCCGACGGTCACCCAGGCGACAGCACCCACCAGGGCTAGCGAGACCAGCCCCGCGAGAGCAAACACTCCGTACGTCCGATTGAGGTCGCCCACGAGGGCTCCGCGATCCGTCGCGACGGTGAAGGTACCGACCACCTGGCCGCTTGGGTCGACGAGCGGAACTGCCACGAATCGGTAGTCGGACTCATCGGTCCTCAGGGACTGAACCGTGACAGTGGTGGATGCGTTATCGCTGACGTACGAAAGGAACGCTGTGTCCTCGTAGAGTTCTAGTCGATCCTCGCCACCTGGGACGAATCGGGCGACGCCGTTGACGTGGCCCACCGCGCTCTCCGTCTCGCTCGCGATCACCCCCTGGATCCCGGTTCTGATGAGATCCGCTGCGCTCGCGTAGGGCTCGCCAGTGGCCGGGTCCGGTTTGGACGCGAGGTCCTGGAACGATGTGGTCCGCAGCCGGAGGTCTTCGTTGACAGCGCGATCGATGCTGGCTACCTGCAGGAGGTACGCGACCAGGCCAGTGAGCGCGATCGCGAGGCCGGTGAGGGTTACCAAGTATGCCAGGACCCGCGCGCGGACGGAGAGCCCTCGTACTGGTCTGACAAGACGAGCGATGAAACCGATGAGTGTTCCTTCCGTCTACCGTTCCACGCTAGTGCGCCGAGCGGCCGATCGGGGCTAGTCGTCGTGCTCGTTGTCGTCGTGCTCGTCGTCGTCGTGCTCGTCGTCGTGCTCGTCGTCGTCGTGCTCGTCGTCGTGCTCGTCGTCATCATCGTCGTGGGCGGTGGGGGAAGTGTCGAAGCCCCATCCACCTGTGTCCAGCCCGTCATCTAGGTCGAGGACCTCAGGTGCTTCGACGACCTCGGGCGCGGTGCCCACCGTGACGTCGGGGGTGACCTCGGCCGCGGGGACCTCAACGGCTTCGCCAATGGTGGCGGAGGCGGGCTTGTTGTCTCCCACGATCGCGTTCGCAGTAGCGCCGACGAAGAACAGTCCTCCTGCAGCTGCCGTAGCGGTCAGGATGTATCGCGTGTTGGTGTTCATGTCTCTACCGTGCGCCTCGGTTCCTGAGAGGCCTCTCAGATTCGCCGCCAGGGGCGCGCGCCCACCGGCCTAGTTGTCGCCAGGCCGCTGCCAGCGGAATGTCTTGAGCGCGAGCACAAGCCCAACCACCACCCAACCAGCGAGCACAAGCGCGCCTGTCGGTAACTCCCAGCTCATTCGCGCCTCGGCGGCGGCGAACTCGTCAGGTAGGAACACGGCCCGCATGCCTTGCGCGAGCCACTTGAGCGGGAACACCTCGGCGAACGTTTGGAGCCACGTCGGCAGCATCGTGAATACAAAGAAGACGCCCGACGTGAATTGCAGGACAAGGACTATGGGCGTGACCACGGCCGACGCCGCGCGCCCGGTTCGTGGCAGTGACGAGGCACCAATGCCCAGCAAGGTCGAGGCTGCGGTTCCCAGCAGGAACACCCAGGTGAACGTGAGCCAGGTCGATGCCTCCGTGGGCAGTGGAACGCCATACCCGACCACGCCCACGGCGATCACGAACGCAATTTGCACTACAGACACCATGAGCACGTGGAGGACTTTTCCGGCGAAGAACGCGGGGACAGGGAGGGGCGTTCCCCGCAGTCTCTTGAGAACGTCGTTGTCGCGGTCGATGGCGATACCGATTGCCAGGGACTGGAAGCCAGTGTTGAGGATTCCCGAGGCGATGAGCCCGGCCATCAGGTAGTGCGTGAAGGACACGCCAAACTCGAGTTCTTGGGCCTGGAATATCGCCCCGAACAAGACCATGAACATGATGGGGAAAAGGAAAATGAAGATCATTTGGTCTTTGCTGCGGATGAACTCCTTGGTCTCCAGGAGTGCGCGTTC
Source organism: Demequinaceae bacterium (assembly GCA_965250005.1). Taxonomy (GTDB): domain Bacteria; phylum Actinomycetota; class Actinomycetes; order Actinomycetales; family Demequinaceae; genus WTKG01. Next base: position 1,177,886 of record OZ252279.1, on the reverse strand, counting down.
CCACGACAGCGCTGCGAGCGACGGGCGACTCATGCCGCAGCCTCCGCTTCCGTAGCGTCGTTCTCTCGGATGAGTTCGAGGTACACGTCTTCGAGGGACGGGTGGCGGACCTCGAGATCAAGAATTTCTCCCTTGGTCTTCGCGAGCAATTCGCGCACCACGGCAGTTGGAGTCGCGGTGACTTCGCTGCGGTTGCCGGCCGATTCCGTCCACGAGACTGTTGCCTGGGCCGCTCGGGCGCGTAGGCCCTTGGGCGTGTCTTCGGCCACGATTTTGCCGTTTGCAATCACCGCGAGACGGTCGGCCAGGAACTCGGCCTCGTCGAGGTAGTGAGTGGTCAGCAGCACCGTGGTGCCGCCGTCTCGCAGTGACTCGATGAGCTTCCAAAACCGACGCCGGGCCTCGGGGTCGAAGCCTGTGGTCGGCTCGTCCATGAAGATCAGTTCGGGTTGGCCCACGATTGCGAGCCCGACGTCGAGGCGCCTGCGTTGACCGCCGGACAGGGTGTTCGCGCGGGCGTCTGCCTTGTCGGCTAGGCCAACCACGTCGATGACGTGCTCCACATCGAGGGAGTCTGGATAGAGGCTCGCGCTGTGCGCGATCGCTTCGCGTGGAGTGAGGAGCGTGACCGACGATGTGCTCTGCAGCATAATCCCCAGACGCTCGCGCCACTCGCGCGTGGGCTTGGCCGGGTCGACGCCCAGAACGCGCACCTCACCGCTGTTGCGCTTGCGGTAGCCCTCGAGGATCTCGACGGTGGTCGACTTGCCTGCGCCGTTGGGGCCCAGCAGGGCAAAGACCTCGCCAGACTTGATGTCGAGGTCGACGCCGTCGACCGCCCGTTTTTCCCCGTAGTGCTTCTCGAGCCCACGGATACTGATGGCTATATTGCTCATGAGTGCGACAGTAGCGCGCGAACCACCCTGACGCGCATCGTCCCAGCGGATGAAATTCCGTGAAGCTAACTACCCCTCGGAGAGCAGCGCCTGGATACGGCTGACTCCCACAGCAAGATCCTCGTCGCCGAGGGCGTAGCTGAGGCGCATGTACCCGGATGGACCGAACGCCTCGCCTGGGACCACAGCCACTTCAACCTCCTCGAGGATGATCGCCGCGAGTTCAGCCGAGGTGGTGGGAATCTTGCCTCGGATTTCACGTCCGAGCACGCCCTCGACAGACGGGTAGGCGTAGAAGGCGCCGTCGGGAACGGGGCAATCGATTCCGTCGATCTGGGAAAGCATCTTCACCATCGTCTTGCGGCGCCGGTCGAAGGCGTCGCGCATGAGCGCGACCTCTTCAAGCCCGCCCTCAAGCGCGGCGATCGCGGCTCGCTGGGACACATTCGCGACATTGCTCGTGAGGTGCGTCTGGAAGTTGGTGGCCGCCTTGATGACGTCCTTGGGGCCGACCATCCATCCGACCCGCCAGCCGGTCATGGCGTACGTCTTGGCAACGCCGTTCACCACGATGCAGGTTTCGGTCAAATCGGGCACCGCGGAGAGAATCGGCGTAAAGGCGGCTTGGTCGTAGGTGAGGTGTTCGTAGATCTCGTCGGTGACGACCCAGATGCTGTGCTCAAGTGCCCACTCGCCGATCGCCTTGGTGGCCGCGGGAGAGTAGACGGCGCCCGTGGGGTTCGACGGGGAGCAAAAAAGAAGGGCCTTGGTCTTGTCCGTGCGCGCGGCCTCGAGCTGCTCGAGCGTGACCTTGTAGCCTTGGTCTGCTCCGGCGAAGACCTCGACCGTGCGCGCGCCGGTGAGGGAGATTGCCTCCGGGTAGGTGGTCCAGTACGGCGCGGGCAGCAGCACCTCGTCGCCAGGGTCAAGGATCGCCGCGAAGGCCTGGAAGACCGCCTGCTTGCCCCCGTTGGTCACGAGCGTCGATGCGGGCTCAATGGCATATCCCGAGTCGCGTTGAGTCTTGGCGGCAATGGCTTCTCGCAGCTCGGGGAGCCCTGCGGCCGGCGAGTAGCGGTGATTAGCGGGGTCCTTCGCCGCAGCGACCGCGGCGTCCACAATGAACTGCGGCGTCGCAAAGTCGGGCTCGCCGGCGCCGAAGCCGATAACCGGCCTGCCCGCAGCTTTGAGCGCCTTGGCTTTAGCGTCGACCGCGAGCGTGGCAGATGGGGCGATGGCGCCAAGGCGCTTGGACAGGCGGGGGCGGGAGGGCTTTGCGTTCACAGCATCTATTCTGGCACTGGTCGGGGCGCCCGGACGCACGTTCCGGAGCGCCGGGTCACACGGCCCGATGAGGCGGCGAGGGTTCGCCTCACGCCGCCGGAGGGCGTATGCTTGCTCGTCGGCGATTGACATTCGTCATGATGACGCGCGCCCGCGTGCGGATCGTGATGGTGAAGGTAGCTGGCGGGGGTCCCATCACTCCCGAAGGGCAGTGGCGCAATTGGTAGCGCATCGGTCTCCAAAACCGACGGTTGGGGGTTCGAGTCCCTCCTGCCCTGCGTATCGCGGGACTTCCGCGAATCATTTCAAACAAAGGACATACGGTGAGCGAATCTGCCATCACGGACTCCGGCGAGAACGACCCGCGCCACGAGTCCCGCGACGGGCGAGGCCTCTTTGGACGCGTCGCTCTGTTCGTGCGCCAGGTGGCGTCCGAACTCCGCCGCGTCGTCACGCCCACGCTTGAAGAGTTGCGCCGCTACACCATCGTTGTGCTCATCTTCGTCGCCGTGATGATGGCCATCGTTTTTGCGTTCGACCTGAGCTTCACCAAGCTCGCCGAGATTGTGTTCGGTGGATAGCCCCATGACTGAGAACAACGAGAACGTAGGAGAAGCAGTGACCAACGAGCAAGCGGCTGAGGTTCCGACGGTGGACGACGCGGCTGGCGCCGTCGCCGATGCAGCCGACACGGTGACCGACGCCGCAGAGGCCCTTGCTGCCGATGCCGCGACTGCCGTGGAAGAGATGACTGCGAGCTCGGACGAAGCGACCGACTCTATCGAATCCGCAATCGTGATCGAGCCCGCCGAGGCAACCCCGGTTGCCGTGGAGCCCGCCGCCGCTGAAGAAGCGCCCGCGGCAGAGGAAGTCGCCGCAATTGAGGACGCAGCTCCAGCCGAGGACGCAGCCGTCACCGAGGAAGCTCCCTCGGGTGACGCCGAGGCAGCGCCCGCGGATGACGCCGAGCCGCCCGTTGACCCGTCGGCCGAATTCAAGGCCGAACTGAAGATGCGCGACGGCGAATGGTTCGTGGTGCACTCGTATTCGGGCCACGAGAAGCGCGTCAAACAAGCGATAGAGCACCGCATTGAGAGCCTCCACATGGAGGAGTACATCTTCCAGGTTGAGGTTCCGATGGAAGAGGTGACGGAGATCCGAAATGCACAGAAGCGCACCGTGGTTCGCGTCCGCATTCCGGGCTATGTGCTCGTACGCATGCACTTGACCGACGAGTCGTGGGGCACCGTGAGGAACACCCCCGGCGTCACCGGGTTCGTGGGCCACGCCCACCAGCCGGTTCCGCTCACCATCGACGAGGTCTACTCGATGCTCGCGCCGCCGGAAAGAGCGCCCGAGCTTGACGAGGCGACTCCTGACGGCCAGGCCAAGTCTTCGATCGAGGTGGACTTTGTGGTGGACGAATCAATCACCGTTATCGACGGCCCGTTCGCGACCCTCCCCGGCACCATTTCCGAGATCAACGCGGAGGGCCAGAAGCTCCACGTCCTCGTCTCAATCTTCGGCCGCGAAACCCCGGTCGAGCTCTCGTTCGATCAGGTCCAGAAGCTCTAGGGCCTGTTCGAATTAATCGGCGGCGTCAGTCGCCACTAGATAGGAAAAGGAACAAGCCATGGCACCCCCCAAGAAGGTCGCCGGACTGATCAAGTTGCAGATTCAGGCAGGCGCTGCGAACCCCGCACCGCCCGTCGGTCCTGCCCTCGGCCAGCACGGCGTCAACATCATGGAGTTCTGCAAGGCCTACAACGCGGCTACTGAGTCGCAGCGTGGCAACATCGTTCCGGTCGAGATCACGGTCTACGAAGACCGCTCGTTCACGTTCATCACCAAGACCCCGCCCGCATCGGAGCTCATCAAAAAGGCTGCTGGCGTCGCTAAGGGTTCTGGTGTCCCGCACACCGAAAAGGTCGGTTCAATCACCGACGCTCAGGTGCGCGAGATCGCAACGGCCAAGATGGCAGACCTCAACGCAAACGACATCGACGCCGCGGCGAAGATCATCGCAGGCACCGCCCGTTCCATGGGCATCACCGTTAATTGACGGTTCACCAAGTGGGAGGGCCGCGCTGGCCCGTCACCACGACTGCTAAGGAGAATTGCAGATGACCAAGCGCAGCAGGGCCTACCGGGACGCGACACAGCTCGTCGATCCGGAGACGGCCTACACACCGCTAGAGGCGATCCGCCTCGCACAAAAGACATCGTCCAAGAAGGCGGATGCGACGATCGAGATCGTCTTCCGTCTGGGCGTCGACCCACGGCAGGCAGACCAGGCGGTCCGCTCGACCGTCATCCTTCCGAACGGCACAGGTAGGAACCCCAAGGTGCTCGTGTTCGCCAACGCTGAGAAGGCAGACGCGGCGAAGGTGGCCGGCGCTGACATCGTCGGTGGCGACGAACTTATTGCAGAAGTCATGGCTGGAAAGGTCGCATTCGATGCGGTCGTTGCCACCCCCGATCTGATGGGCAAAGTTGGCCGTCTCGGAAAGGTGCTTGGTCCGCGCGGCCTCATGCCGAACCCCAAGACCGGCACCGTCACCATGGACGTGGCGAAAGCCGTTTCCGATATCAAGGGGGGAAAGATCGAGTTCCGTGTCGACAAGCACGCGAACCTCCACTCCGTGATTGGCAAGGCGTCGTTCGGAGACGAGAAGCTGATCGAGAACTTCACGACCATTCTTGACGAGGTGCAGCGTTCCAAGCCCGCCTCCTCGAAGGGCCGCTACATCATCAAGTGCGTGATCTCGTCGACGACGGGCCCCGGCATTCTCGTGGACACGTCCGCTTCGACTGAAGCCGACGCCGCGTAGCCGCATAGTCTGAGACGAGGGCCGCTTCCCACAGGGGAGGCGGCCCTTTCTCACTTCCTGGCACCACACCACGGATTTGCGCGGGAACCAGTGTGCACGTACCATTGCCAACGCCCAAGACCGCAGGTTGACGCGTCGGGATCCGCAAGGTGACCGGCAAGTCTGAAGTTCCACATCGGTGGAGACCAGCGCAGGAACGAGTTGAATGTGTGGCCCTAGGTCGCGCAGAACTTGGGCGGCCTTGGCCGCCTTTGTCATTTCAGCCCCGCCCTGTGCGGGGCTCTTCTGTTGGGGACGGGCGGTCTCATTAACGGAAGGACAACCATGGCGACGCCAGACAAGGTGGCCGCAGTCAAGGCTCTAGCGGATCAGTTCCGCCAGGCCGACGCTGTGATCGTCACCGAGTACCGCGGCCTTAGCGTCCCTCAGCTCGCAGAGCTGCGCGACGGTATCCGCGACGCCGCAACCTACACGGTTGCAAAGAACACTCTTACGGCGCTCGCGGCCAAGGAAGCCGGCGTAGAGGGTCTCGATGACCTCTTCTCCGGCCCCACGGCCATTGCGTTCGTTTCCGGTGATCCGGTGGCGGCCGCAAAAGGATTGCGTGATTTCAGCAAAGACAACGAAGCGCTCGTCATCAAGGGCGGGCTCCTTGAGGGCGCCGTCGTCTCTGCTGATGAGTTCATCAAACTCGCAAGCCTCGAGTCCCGCGAAGTACTGCTCGCCAAGGCAGCAGGCGCATTCAAGGCGTCTCTGTTCGGTGCGGCATATCTATTCCAGGCGCCGCTGTCTCAGACAGCACGCACCGTCGACGCCCTGCGCGAGAAGCAGGAAAACGCGGCCTAGCCGCAACAACCCGTCACTCTCTGCTCACGCAGGTTAAGGAAGGAAAGCCACCATGGCAAAGCTCACCACCGATCAGTTGATCGATGCGTTCAAGGAACTGACCCTCGTCGAACTCTCTGAGTTCGTGAAGGCGTTCGAAGAGACCTTTGAGGTCACCGCTGCCGCACCTGTTGCTGCAGTTGCTGCACCTGCTGCCGGCGACGCCGGTGGCGCGGCCGAAGTGAAGGACGAGTTCGATGTGGTCCTCGAGTCGGTTGGCGACAAGAAAATCCAGGTCATCAAGGAAGTCCGTGCACTGACCAACCTCGGCCTCGGTGAGGCCAAGGCGCTCGTGGACGAAGCCCCTAAGACCGTTCTTGAAGGCGCAAAGACGGAGGACGCCAACAAGGCCAAGGAGGCCCTCGAGGCAGCCGGCGCCACGGTGACCCTCAAGTAGTACCTGCTCGACCGATCAGGTCGGGACGATGCCTCGGCGTCGTCCCGACCTTTTCTTTTTGCGCTGATGGTGCAATCCGGGGAAACCCCAAAGGTTTCGAATTGGTCACGACCCTAGGCAGTGTCGGCGGCCTTCTGTATGGTAGGCGGCGACGACCAGCCAAGGCGGCTGGGAGATCCGATGTCCTCAGGGCGCGGACCGTCTAGACAGGTGCGCGCATCGTGTGTAGAATCACGAGTTGCGCTTCCTATCGTCCTGCCCTCATATGCCTTCCCGGCGTGCAACCGCTTCTAGCGGCCTAGCCCCGGGGTCCGGTGGAGTCCTGATTCAGGTTGCGTCGCCACGCACGGACCGTTGGGAAGGACCCACCCTTGGCTGCCTCGCGCACCTCAGCTTCTGCCATTAAGAACCGCAGCGCCTCGCGCCGCGTTTCGTTCGCCCAGATCGCGGAACCCATTGAGGTTCCGAACCTCATTGGCCTGCAGACCGAGTCGTTTGACTGGTTGCTCGGCAATGAGAAATGGAAGGGTCGCGTAGCCGCTGCCCAGAAAGCGAAGAGAAACGACGTCCCCGAGGTAGCAGGCCTCAAGGAGATCTTCGAGGAGATCTCTCCGATCGAGGACTTCGGCCAGACCATGTCGCTGTCCTTCGCGGACCCGTACTTCGAAGAGCCGCGCCATACGCCCGAGGAGTGCAAGGAGAAGGACTTCACCTTCGCCGCTCAGCTCTTTGTGACAGCCGAGTTCATGAACCACACCACCGGTGAGATTAAGTCGCAGACCGTATTCATGGGCGACTTCCCACTGATGTCGGACCGCGGCACATTCATCGTGAACGGAACCGAGCGCGTCGTCGTTTCGCAGCTGGTTCGCTCGCCGGGCGTCTACTTTGAGCGCACGCCTGACAAGACCACGGACAAAGATATCCTCACCGCGAAGATCATTCCGTCCCGCGGCGCTTGGCTCGAATTTGAGATCGACAAGCGCGACGCTGTGGGCGTCCGCGTCGACCGTAAGCGCAAGCAGCCGGTCACGCTGTTCCTCAAGGCTCTCGGCATGACCACCGAAGAGATCGCGAAAGAGTTCAAGGACTACCCGACCGTCCTAGAAACGCTCGCCAAGGACACTGTGGAGTCGCAGGACGACGCACTCGTCGACCTCTACCGCAAGTTGCGTCCGGGCGAACCGCCCACGGTTGACGCTGGCCGCAACCTGCTCGACAACTTCTACTTCAACTCCAAGCGCTACGACCTCGCGAAGGTGGGCCGCTTCAAGCTGAACAAGAAGCTCGGCGTTGGCGCGCCGCTCGGTGACTCAGTGCTAGGCCTCAACGACATCGTCGCGACGGTCAAGTACATCGCCGCCGCCCACGCGGGCAACAAGAGCTTCAAGTCGCTCGGTGGCGAACTTCGCGTCGAAACCGACGACATTGACCACTTTGGTAACCGCCGGATTCGCGCAGTTGGCGAACTGATCCAGAACCAAATCCGCACCGGGCTGTCGCGCATGGAGCGCGTCGTCCGCGAACGCATGACGACTCAGGACGTCGAGGCCATCACGCCGCAGACCCTGATCAATACGCGTCCGGTGGTCGCCGCGATTCGCGAGTTCTTCGGAACATCGCAGCTGTCGCAGTTCATGGACCAGAACAACCCGCTCGCGGGTCTGACCCACAAGCGTCGCCTCTCGGCGCTCGGTCCCGGTGGACTGTCGCGCGACCGCGCAGGCATGGACGTCCGCGACGTTCACTCGTCGCACTACGGACGTATGTGCCCGATCGAAACCCCTGAAGGCCCCAACATTGGTCTCATCGGTTCGCTCGCGTCGTTCGGTCGCATCAACCCGCTCGGCTTTGTCGAGACGCCCTATCGCAAGGTGGTCAAGGGCAAGGTCTCGAGCAAGGTTGACTACCTCAGCGCAGACGACGAAGACCATTTCGTGATCGCCCAGGCGAACGCGAAACTGAAGGACGACGGAAACTTCGCTGACGAGCGCGTGCTGGTCCGGTCGCGTGGAGGTGAAGTCGAGTTCGTCACTGCTGAGGCAGTGGATTACATGGACGTCAGCCCGCGCCAGATGGTGTCGGTTGCTACGGCGCTCATCCCGTTCCTCGAACACGATGATGCGAACCGCGCCCTCATGGGTGCCAACATGCAGCGCCAGGCGGTGCCACTGGTTCGCTCGGAAGCTCCGTTGGTGGGAACCGGCATGGAGCGTCGTGCGGCGATTGATGCTGGAGACGTTGTCATCGCGAACACCGCTGGCGTCGTCACCGAGGTCTCCTCTGACCTCGTGACGGTGGCCAACAATGACAAGACCACCGGCTCCTACCGGATCGCGAAGTTCATGCGCTCCAACCAGGGCACGTCCTACAACCAGCGCGTGCTGGTGGACGAAGGCGACACGGTTGTCGAGGGCTCCGTCATCGCGGATGGCCCGGCGACCGACGAGGGCGATCTCGCGCTCGGCAAGAACTTGCTCGTCGCATTTATGTGCTGGGAGGGCTACAACTACGAAGACGCGATCATCCTCAGCCAGCGTCTAGTGCAGGACGACACTCTTAGCTCCATTCACATCGAGGAGCACGAGGTTGACGCTCGCGACACCAAGCTCGGCCCCGAAGAAATCACTCGCGATATCCCCAACGCCTCCGAAGAAGCCCTTGCCGACCTCGACGAGCGTGGCATCGTTCGCATCGGAGCAGAAGTTCGTGCCGGTGACATTCTGGTTGGAAAGGTCACGCCCAAGGGCGAGACCGAGCTGACCCCCGAGGAGCGCCTCCTGCGCGCCATCTTCGGAGAGAAGGCCCGCGAGGTGCGCGACACGTCCCTCAAGGTTCCCCACGGCGAAAGCGGAACCGTGATTGGTGTCCGCGTGTTCACTGAGGAAGACGGCGACGATCTGCCTGCTGGCGTTAACGAGTTGGTTCGCGTGTACATCGCGCAGCGACGCAAAATCCAGGAGGGCGACAAACTCGCTGGCCGTCACGGCAACAAGGGTGTCATTTCCACCATCCTTCCGGTGGAAGACATGCCTTTCCTTGCAGACGGCACCCCGGTAGACGTCATCCTCAACCCGCTCGGTGTTCCTGGACGCATGAACGTCGGCCAGGTTCTCGAGACCGCGCTCGGCTGGGTAGCCAAGCAGGGTTGGGACGCGACGGACGCCAAGGGCGATTGGACCAAGAGCCTGCCCGCGGGCGCAACCAAGTCGCAGCCCGGGTCCCCGGTCGCGACGCCAGTGTTCGATGGCATCCAGGAGGAGACGCTCAACGGCCTCCGCTCGGTAGCCACCCCAAACCGAAACGGCGACCGTCTGGTTGACGAGAACGGCAAGACGCAACTCTTCGACGGTCGCTCAGGCGAGCCGTTCCCTGAGCCCGTCGCAGTCGGCTACAAGTACATCTTGAAGCTCCACCATTTGGTCGATGACAAGATTCACGCCCGCTCTACGGGTCCGTACTCAATGATCACGCAGCAGCCGTTGGGCGGGAAAGCCCAGTTCGGTGGACAGCGCTTTGGAGAGATGGAGGTGTGGGCGCTCGAGGCATACGGTGCGGCGTACGCACTCCAGGAACTCTTGACCATCAAGTCGGACGACGTGCTCGGCCGCGTGAAGGTGTACGAGGCCATCGTCAAGGGCCAGAACATCCCCGAGCCGGGACTGCCCGAATCCTTCCGAGTTCTTATGAAGGAAATGCAGTCCCTGTGCCTGAACGTCGAAGTTCTCAACTCTGAGGGCCAACTTGTCGAGATGCGCGAAACAGAAGATGACGCGTACCTGGCCGCCGAGTCGCTCGGTATTTCACTGTCCAGCCGCCCTGACGCGTCCAGCGTCGACGAAATCTAAGGGATACCAACGTGCAAGACGTAACAGAGTTCAGCGATCTGCGCATCGGCCTCGCTAGCGCCGACGAAATCCGCCACTGGTCACACGGCGAAGTCAAGAAGCCCGAGACCATCAACTACCGCACCTTGAAACCGGAAAAGGACGGGCTCTTCTGCGAGAAGATCTTCGGCCCGACCCGCGACTGGGAATGCGGCTGCGGCAAGTACAAGCGTGTCCGTTATCGTGGCATCATCTGCGAGCGCTGCGGCGTCGAGGTGACCCGTTCTAAGGTGCGCCGCGAGCGCATGGGTCACATCGAGCTCGCTGCTCCGGTGACCCACATTTGGTACTTCAAGGGCGTCCCCTCGCGCTTGGGTTACCTGCTCGACCTCGCGCCCAAAGACTTAGAAAAGGTCATCTACTTCGCTGCCTACATGGTGACGTCCGTGGACGAGGACGGTCGCCACGAAGACCTCCCGCAGCTCCGCAACGAGCTCGAGGTTGAGAAGAAGGCGATCTCTAACGAGCGCGACAACGACATCGAAGCGCGCGCTAAGAAGCAAGAGGCCGACCTGGCTGAGCTTGAGGCTGAGGGCGCTAAGGCTGACGTTCGCCGCAAGGTGAAGGACGGCGCTGAGCGCGAGATGGCAAATCTGCGTAAGCGGGCCGATCAACAGCTCGAGCGCCTCGACACAGTGTTTGAGCGTTTCTCGAACCTCAAGGTCCAAGACCTCGAGGGCGACGAGTTGCTCTACCGCGAACTCTCGCGTCGCTACGGATCGTACTTCAAGGGCTCCATGGGAGCAGAGGCGATCCAGAAGCGCCTGCAGGACTTCGACCTTGAAGCCGAATCCGAGCTACTCCGAGACATCATCGAGAACGGCAAGGGCCAGCGCAAGACGCGCGCGCTCAAGCGCCTCAAGGTAGTCAGCGCCTTCCTCACGACGACCAACTCCCCCGAGGGCATGGTCCTCGACGCCGTTCCGGTGATTCCACCGGACCTGCGCCCGATGGTCCAGCTTGATGGTGGCCGCTTCGCGACCTCCGACCTCAATGACCTCTACCGTCGCGTCATCAACCGCAACAACCGCCTCAAGCGGCTGTTGGATCTTGGCGCTCCTGAGATCATCGTCAACAACGAGAAGCGCATGCTGCAGGAAGCGGTCGACGCGCTGTTCGACAATGGCCGCCGGGGCCGCCCGGTCACTGGACCGGGAAACCGCCCGCTCAAGTCGATCTCCGACATGCTCAAGGGAAAACAGGGACGTTTCCGTCAGAACCTGCTTGGCAAGCGCGTCGACTACTCGGGCCGTTCGGTCATCGTGGTTGGTCCGACGCTCAAGCTGCACCAGTGTGGTCTGCCCAAGCAGATGGCACTCGAGCTGTTCAAGCCGTTCGTGATGAAGCGCCTGGTCGAACTCAACCACGCGCAGAACATCAAGTCCGCCAAGCGCATGGTTGAGCGTTCGCGCCCCGAGGTCTGGGACGTGCTCGAGGAGGTCATCACTGACCACCCCGTGCTGCTCAACCGAGCACCCACGCTGCACCGGCTGGGCATCCAGGCGTTTGAACCGCAGTTGGTCGAGGGCAAGGCGATCCACTTGCACCCACTCGTATGTGGTGCGTTCAACGCTGACTTCGATGGCGACCAGATGGCCGTGCACCTTCCGCTGAGCGCCGAAGCGCAGGCGGAGGCTCGCGTCCTCATGCTCTCGAGCAACAATATCCTCAAGCCGTCGGACGGCCGCCCGGTGACCATGCCCTCCCAGGACATGATCATCGGCCTGTACCATCTGACGCTCCACAAGGACGGTGCGACCGGAGAAGGCCGCGCGTTCGGCTCCGAGGCCGAGGCCATCATGGCCTTCGACGCCGGGGACATCGACCTGAACGCAGAGATCAAGCTCCGCCTTGACGCTGAAACGGTCCCGCCTGCCGGCTGGACGGCTCCCGACGGCCACGTCGAGGGAATGGGCTTCACGCTCACGACTTCGCTGGGACGCTCGTTGTTCAACGACCTACTGCCGATCACGTACCCGTACGTGAACCAGAACGTCGACAAGAAGGTGCTGGCGGACATCGTCAACAACCTGGCAGAGCGCTACGAAAAAGTCGAAGTTGCGGCCTCGCTTGACGCACTCAAGGCCGCCGGCTTCCACTGGGCAACTCGCTCAGGCGTGACGATCGCGATCAGCGACGTCGTGACGCCGAAAGGAAAGCAGAAGATCCTCGACCGCTATGAGGATCTCGCCGCGAAGGTCCAGGAACAGTACGAGACCGGGCTCATTACGGACGACGAGCGCCGTCAGGAGCTCATCGAGATCTGGACCCAGGCGACGAACGAGGTCGACCGCGCCATGCGTGACGCGTTCCCGGAGCACAACACTGTTCACACGATGGTGGGCTCGGGCGCTCGTGGTAACTGGATGCAGGTTCGCCAGATCGCCGGTATGCGCGGCCTGGTGGCCAACCCGAAGGGTGAGATCATCCCGCGGCCCATCAAGTCGAACTACCGCGAGGGACTGTCGGTCCTCGAGTACTTCATCGCCACTCACGGTGCCCGCAAGGGTCTCGCTGATACGGCGCTGCGTACGGCGGACTCGGGCTACCTGACCCGTCGTCTGGTTGACGTGTCACAAGACGTCATCGTGCGCGAGGAAGACTGCGGCACTGATCGCGGACTTCCGATGCCGATCGTCGAGACCGACGCGGCTGGCAACACGGTGCTGCACGAGCGCGTGGAGACCTCGGTCTTCGCCCGTAACCTTGCGGTTGACGTCTCCGGTAGCGGCTCCAAGCTCGGCAAGGCAGGCGACGACATCGGCGACGCCATGCTCGATGCATTCGTCGCGGCTGGTATCACGGAGGTCAAGGTCCGCTCGGTCCTCACCTGCGAGTCCGCCGTCGGTACGTGCGCCAAGTGCTACGGCCGCTCGCTCGCAACCCGCGAGCTCGTTGACATCGGTGAAGCAGTAGGCATTGTCGCTGCTCAGTCGATCGGCGAGCCCGGCACCCAGTTGACCATGCGTACCTTCCACACGGGTGGTGTGGCGTCCGCGGACGACATCACCCAGGGTCTGCCGCGTGTTCAGGAGCTCTTCGAAGCCCGCACCCCCAAGGGTGAGGCGCCTATCTCGGAGGTCTCCGGCAAGCTCAAGGTCGATGACTCGGAGGCCACGCGCCGCCTGGTCGTCACGCCCGATAACGGCGACGAGGTTATTGAATACCCCGTCACCAAGCGTGCGCGACTGCTGGTTCAGGACGGCGAACAGGTCGAGGTTGGCCAGCAGCTCGTGTTCGGCGCTGTCGACCCCAAGAACGTGCTTCGCATCCTTGGCCCCCGGGCCACGCAGAAGCACCTCGTGGACGAGGTCCAGCAGGTGTACCGCTCCCAGGGTGTTGAGATCCACGACAAGCACATTGAGGTCATCGTGCGCCAGATGCTTCGCCGCGTCACGGTTCTCGAAGCTGGCGACGCCAAGTTGCTGCCCGGTGAGCTTGTGGAGCGCTCGCGCTTCGAGAACGCCAACCGTGACACCGTGACGGCCGGAGGCAAGCCAGCATCGGCTCGTCCCGAGCTCATGGGAATCACCAAGGCGTCGCTAGCGACCGAGTCGTGGCTGTCAGCTGCATCGTTCCAAGAGACCACGCGCGTGCTTACAGAGGCCGCGATGGGCGGTCGCTCTGACTCGCTGCTCGGCCTCAAGGAAAATGTCATCCTCGGTAAGCTCATCCCCGCTGGAACGGGCCTTGCGAAGTACCGCAACGTGTCGATTCAGCCCACGGAAGAGGCCAAGGCGAACCTCTTCCCAACCTTCGGTTATGAAGAGTGGGACGGGACGTACTACGCAGAGGGGACCGGCAAGTCCGTTCCGCTTGAAGAGTTTGAAGTTCCTCGTCAAGACTGAGTGATCGTGGCGGCGCCCGCAGGGGCGAATCCACATTGACGGCGGAGCGGCTCTCGGGTACCGTGAGTTCCCGTGCCCGCGCCGTCGGGCTCCTTTTGGTGCGCCGAGGGCGCAGATCTTGAAGGTGCGACACGCCCGGGCGCGGGGGTCGGACCAGAACACACGCGATTTCATCATTTTCTAGCAACGGAGAAGCAGTGCCTACGATTCAGCAGCTTGTGCGGAAGGGCCGACACCCCAAGGCGTCGAAGTCCAAGACTCCCGCTCTCAAGGCGAGCCCCCAGCGCCGCGGTGTATGCACGCGCGTCTACACGACTACGCCCAAGAAGCCGAACTCCGCTCTGCGGAAGGTCGCCCGCGTGCGCCTGTCCACGGGCATCGAGGTCACGGCGTACATTCCGGGCGAGGGTCACAACTTGCAGGAGCACTCGATCGTGCTCGTGCGCGGCGGACGTGTGAAGGACCTTCCCGGTGTTCGCTACAAGATTGTGCGCGGTGCGCTCGATACCCAGGCCGTCAAGGACCGCAAGCAGGCTCGCAGCCTCTACGGCGCGAAGAAGGAGAAGAAGTAGATGCCTCGCAAGGGACCGGCGCCGAAGAGGCCCGTTATCAACGACCCCGTCCACGGCGCCCCCGTGGTCACTCAGCTGATCAACAAGGTGCTGAAGGACGGTAAGAAGTCCATCGCCGAGTCGATCGTCTACGGCGCCCTCGAAGGTGTCGAAGAAAAGGCTGGCCAGGAGCCCGTCTCCGTCCTCAAGCGTGCGCTCGACAACGTGCGCCCGTCGCTTGAGGTCCGTAGCCGTCGCGTTGGTGGGGCCACCTACCAGGTGCCCGTCGACGTCCGTCCGGTGCGCCAGAACACCCTTGCCCTTCGCTGGCTCGTCGACTTCGCCAACGCGCGTCGCGAGAACACCATGACGGAGCGCCTGACCAACGAAATCCTCGACGCATCGAACGGCCTTGGTGCCGCGGTGAAGCGTCGCGAAGACATGCACAAGATGGCGGAGTCCAACAAGGCCTTCGCTCACTACCGCTGGTAATAGCGGTAGATACGGAATAAGGGGAAACTGACGTGGCACAGGACGTGCTGACGGACCTGAACAAGGTTCGCAACATTGGCATCATGGCTCACATCGATGCGGGCAAGACCACCACTACTGAGCGCATCCTGTACTACACGGGTATCACTCACAAGATTGGTGAAGTCCACGATGGCGCGGCGATCATGGACCACATGGCGCAAGAGCAGGAACGTGGCATCACCATCACGTCCGCTGCGACCACGTGCTTCTGGGACGACCACCAGATCAACATCATCGACACGCCCGGTCACGTCGACTTCACCGTTGAGGTGGAGCGTTCGCTCCGCGTCCTTGACGGCGCTGTCGCAGTGTTCGACGGCAAGGAGGGCGTTGAGCCCCAGTCGGAGACCGTGTGGCGTCAGGCCGACAAGTACGAAGTCCCCCGCATCTGCTTCGTCAACAAGATGGACAAGTTGGGCGCGGACTTCTACTTCACGGTTCAGACCATCATCGACCGCCTCAAGGCAACCCCACTTCCGCTCCAGATCCCCATCGGTTCGGAGAACGACTTCATCGGCGTAGTCGACCTGGTCGAAATGCGCGCGCTTGTATGGCACGGCGAGACTGACCTAGGTGCCGCTTACGAGGTCGAAGAGATTCCCGAGGACCTCAAGGAGAAGGCTGCGGAGTACCGCAACAAGCTCCTCGAGACTGTCGCCGAGACCGACGACGCGCTCATGGAGCGCTTCTTTGCCGGCGAAGAGATCACCGTCCCCGAGATCAAGGCTGCGGTTCGCAAGCTCACGGTTGCGGGCGAGGCGTATCCCATCCTGTGTGGCTCGGCGTACAAGAACAAGGGCGTTCAGCCCATGCTCGACGCCGTTGTTGACTACCTTCCCAACCCGCTCGACGTTGGCGCGATCGAGGGACACGACGTGCGCGATGAAGAGCAGATCATCGAGCGTCACGCCGACGCGGCAGAGCCCTTCGCCGCGCTCGCGTTCAAGGTTGTCACGCACGAGTTCTTCGGCAAACTAACGTACGTCCGCGTGTACTCGGGGGCGCTCGACTCGGGCTCCGCCGTCCTGAACGCCACCAAGGACAAGAAGGAGCGCATCGGCAAGTTGTTCCAGATGCACTCCAACAAAGAGAACCCTGTCGAGTCCATCTCTGCGGGACACATCTACGCCGTGATTGGCCTTAAGAACACCACGACGGGCGATACCCTGTGCGACCCGTCGAGCCCGGTCGTTCTGGAATCCATGACGTTCCCCGAGCCCGTGATCTCGGTGGCCATCGAGCCCAAGACCAAGGCAGACCAAGAGAAACTGTCGCTGGCTATTCAGAAGCTCGCTGAAGAGGACCCGACGTTCCGCGTCAGCCTCGACGACGACACTGGTCAGACCATCATCGCAGGCATGGGCGAGTTGCACCTCGACATCCTCGTGGATCGCATGAAGCGCGAATTCAAGGTCGAGGCCAACGTGGGCAAGCCCCAGGTGGCCTACCGCGAGACCATCAAGTCCAAGGTTGAGAAGGTCGGCTACACCCACAAGAAGCAAACGGGTGGATCCGGCCAGTTCGCCAAGGTTCAGGTCACGTTCGAGCCGCTCAACACCGAGGGTGACGAGCTCTACGAATTTGACAACGCCGTTACCGGTGGGCGCATCCCGCGCGAGTACATTCCTTCCGTGGATCAGGGCATTCAGTCCGCCATGGAACTGGGAATTCTCGCCGGCTACCCCATGGTCGGCGTCAAGGCCACGCTTACCGACGGCGCGTACCACGATGTGGACTCGTCTGAGATGGCGTTCAAGATTGCCGGATCGATGGTCTTCAAGGAAGGCGCGAGAAGCGCCAACCCTGTGATCCTCGAGCCGGTCATGGCCGTCGAAGTGCGTACGCCCGAGGAGTACATGGGCGACGTCATCGGCGACCTCAATTCACGACGCGGACATATCTCCTCGATGGAGGAAGCCCACGGCGTGAAGGTTGTCAGTGCCCTCGTTCCACTTTCGGAAATGTTTGGGTACGTGGGCGACCTGCGGTCGAAGACCCAGGGTCGTGCCGTCTACTCCATGCAGTTCGATAGCTACGCCGAGGTTCCTCGGGCAGTTGCCGAGGAGATCATCGCAAAGACCCGGGGCGAATAGTCCCACCGGTTGAGATAACACCAGAAACAAACAACGACCAGTAGGGATACGACGCCCC
This sequence comes from Demequinaceae bacterium, assembly GCA_965250005.1. Taxonomy (GTDB): domain Bacteria; phylum Actinomycetota; class Actinomycetes; order Actinomycetales; family Demequinaceae; genus WTKG01. The sequence continues at coordinate 1,160,622 of OZ252279.1, read as the reverse complement.
ATCGATGGCCTCCCGGCCATAGACAGTTTCACATTCACTACCCGAGTCTCAGGAGGAAGTAATGGCTAAGGCCAAGTTCGAGCGGACCAAGCCGCACGTCAATGTCGGAACCATCGGTCACGTTGACCACGGTAAGACCACGCTCACCGCTGCAATCTCAAAGGTCCTGCACGACAAGTTCCCGGACCTGAACCCCTTCACGCCTTTCGACGAGATCGACAAGGCGCCCGAAGAGAAAGAGCGCGGTATCACCATCAATATCGCGCACGTCGAGTACCAGACCGAAAAGCGTCACTACGCACACGTTGACGCCCCTGGTCACGCCGACTACATCAAGAACATGATCACCGGTGCCGCGCAGATGGACGGCGCGATCCTGGTGGTTGCCGCGACCGACGGTCCCATGGCCCAGACGCGTGAGCACGTTCTCCTCGCCAAGCAGGTTGGTGTTCCGTACCTGCTCGTGGCACTCAACAAGTCCGACATGGTCGACGACGAGGAAATCCTCGAACTCGTCGAGGTCGAGGTTCGCGAGCTTCTCTCGAGCCAGGGTTTCGATGGCGACAACGCTCCCGTGATTCAGGTTTCGGCGCTTAAGGCGCTCGAGGGCGACGCGAAGTGGGTTGCCACCGTTGAGGCGCTCATGGATGCGGTCGACGAGAGCATCCCCGAGCCCGTTCGCGAGCTCGACAAGCCGTTCCTCATGCCCATCGAGGACGTCTTCACCATCACCGGTCGCGGAACTGTTGTGACCGGCAAGGTTGAGCGCGGCAAGCTCAAGATCAACTCCGAGGTCGAAGTTCTTGGTATCCGTGACACGCAGAAGACCACGGTCACCGGCATCGAGACCTTCCACAAGTCGATGGACGAGGCTGAGGCTGGCGACAACACCGGCCTGCTGCTTCGTGGAACGGCTCGTGAAGATGTTGAGCGTGGACAGGTTGTTGTTGCCCCCGGCAGCACCACGCCCCACACCAATTTCGAAGGCAAGGTCTACATCCTCAACAAGGACGAGGGCGGACGCCACAACCCCTTCTACACCAACTACCGTCCGCAGTTCTACATCCGCACCACGGACGTCACAGGCGTCATCTCGCTGCCAGAAGGCACCGAGATGGTCATGCCCGGCGACACCACCGAGATGTCGATCGAACTGATTCACCCCATTGCCCTTGAAGAGGGACAGGGTTTCGCGATCCGTGAAGGTGGCCGCACTGTCGGCTCCGGTACGGTGACCAAGATCGTCAAGTAGTACGCACCTGTTGGGGCCGGTCTTCGGGCCGACCCCAACAGGGATGCGCTGATCGCCTCCAGGCGAATTGGCGCATTGCTCAAGAATCTGGCAAACTATCCAGGCTGCCTTTTTGGCGGCCGAAGACCTAAGTCCAACCTCCCAATGGGAAATCATTCGGGTGCGCTTGTGTCACAACGAGCGACACGCCCGAGCGCGGGGGTCGGATGTAGGTACATCAGAATTAGTCGAGAGAAAAGGCAGAACACGCCATGGCGGGACAGAAGATCCGCATTCGGTTGAAGAGTTATGACCACGAGGTCATCGACTCCTCGGCCCGCAAGATCGTAGAGACGGTCACGCGCGCTGGAGCCTCCGTAGTTGGCCCCGTGCCGCTGCCGACCGAGAAGAACGTTTTTTGCGTCATTCGTTCGCCGCACAAGTACAAGGACAGCCGCGAGCACTTCGAGATGCGTACGCACAAGCGCCTCATTGACATTGTTGACCCGACGCCCAAGGCCGTCGATTCGCTCATGCGTCTCGATCTGCCCGCGGACGTCAACATCGAGATCAAGCTCTAACGGGCTGTTGAAGGACTGAATTCATAATGACTACTTCCACCGCCCAGCGCGACGTAACCGCGTTGCTCGGCACGAAGCTCGGTATGACCCAGGTGTGGGACGACGCGGGCAATGTTGTGCCCGTGACCGTCGTCCAGGTTGACACCAACGTGGTCACTCAGGTCCGCACGGAAGAGATTGACGGCTACTCCGCCGTTCAACTCGCTTTCGGTGCTGTTGACCCGCGCCGCGTTTCGCAGCCCCTCAAGGGTCACTTTGCCAAGGCCGGCGTTACGCCGCGTCGCCACGTCGCCGAGGTTCGCACCGCGAATGCCGGAACCTTCGGACTCGGCCAGGAGATTGCTGCCGATGCATTCGAGGCTGGACAGTTGGTCGACGTGACGGGCACCACCAAGGGCAAGGGATTCGCCGGTGTAATGAAGCGCCACGGGTTCCACGGCGACAATGCGTCTCACGGTGCCCACAAGAACCACCGCAAGCCCGGCTCGATTGGTGGCGCTTCGACGCCGTCGCGCGTGTTCCGTGGCATGAAGATGGCAGGCCGGATGGGTAACGACCGCAAGACGATCCAGAACCTAGAGGTCCACGCTGTCGATCTTGAGAAGGGCCTGCTCTTGATCAAGGGCGCCGTTCCGGGAAACAAGGCTGGCGTTGTCCTCATCCGCTCCGCAGTGAAGGGCATGTGACATGGCTGCCATCACCATCGACGTCGTTGACGCAGCAGGCAAGAAGGCCGGCACTGCCGACCTCCCAGCCGAGGTGTTCGACGTAGACACGAACATCCCGCTTATCCACCAAGTCGTTGTCGCTCAGCGCGCTGCGGCTCGCCAGGGTACGCACAAGACGAAGACCCGCGCCGAGGTATCGGGCGGTGGCCGCAAGCCGCACCCGCAGAAGGGCACAGGTAATGCCCGGCAGGGCTCCATCCGTGCGCCCCAGTACGCCGGTGGTGGAATCGTCCACGGACCGCAGCCCCGCGACTACGCGCAGCGCACGCCCAAGAAAATGAAGGCCGCCGCATTGCGCGGGGCACTTTCTGACCGGGCACGCGCCGGGCGAGTTCACGTGGTGGACAGCCTGATCAACGGCAAGGCCCCATCGACCAAGAGCGCGATTGCTGCGCTTGAGGCCATCAGCTCTGGGCGCCGGGCACTCGTCGTGCTCGACAGCGCGGACACCGTTGCGGTGTTGTCGTTGCGAAATGTGAAGACCGCGCACGTGCTCGACGTTGGCCAACTCAACACCTACGACGTTCTCGTCAATGATGACGTCATCTTCACCAAGGCCGCTCTCGACACGTTCCTTGCCGGACCCCCTAAGGGTAGGTCCGCCAAAGCAGTGGCGACCGAGTCTGAGGCCGTCGCGGCTGAGAAATCCGCGCCTGCCAAGGCCGCGACCAAGGCGGAGGAAACCAAGTGACCACCATCCAGAAGAACCCCCGGGACATCCTGATCAAGCCGATCGTCTCGGAAAAGAGCTACTCGCTCATGGACGAGGGTAAGTACACCTTTGAGGTGGACCCGCGCTCGAACAAAACCGAGATCAAGATTGCCGTCGAGCAGGTCTTCAGTGTGAAGGTCGCGTCGGTGAACACACTAAACCGCAAAGGCAAGTCGCGTCGCACGCGCTACGGCCTGGGCAAGCGCAAAGACGTCAAGCGCGCAATCGTGACTTTGGTTGCGGGCGAAGCGATTGACGTCTTCGGCGGGCCGGCCGGCTAGAGGGAACAGGACATCACTCATGGCACTTCGTAAGTACAAGCCGACTACCCCGGGCCGTCGTGGCTCGTCTGTAGCTGACTTCGTCGAGATCACCCGCGATACCCCCGAGAAGGCGCTGGTCCGTCCCCTCTCCAAGAAGGGCGGCCGCAACAACCAGGGTCGTATCACTACTCGTCACCAGGGTGGTGGCCACAAGCGTGCCTACCGCCTCATTGACTTCCGTCGTCACGACAAGGACGGCGTCCCGGCCAAGGTCGCTCACATCGAGTACGACCCCAACCGCACTGCTCGCATCGCGCTGCTTCACTACGCGGACGGTGACAAGCGCTACATCATCGCCCCGACCAAGCTGCAGCAGGGCGACTCCATTGAGGCAGGCCCCGCCGCGGACATCAAGCCCGGTAACAGCCTTCCGTTGCGCAACATCCCGGTAGGTACCGTGATTCACGCCATCGAGATCAAGCCCGGTGGAGGCGCCAAAATCGCGCGCTCGGCGGGCGCCTCGGTGCAACTCGTTGCCAAGGAGAGCGGGTTCGCTCAACTGCGCATGCCGTCCGGTGAAATCCGCAACGTCGACGCGCGCTGCCGCGCCACCGTCGGCGAGGTCGGAAACGCCGAACAAGCTCGCATCAACTGGGGAAAGGCCGGCCGCATGCGCTGGAAGGGCAAGCGCCCGTCCGTCCGTGGTGTTGTCATGAACCCGGTTGACCACCCGCACGGCGGTGGTGAGGGAAAGACGTCCGGTGGACGTCACCCTGTCAGCCCCTGGGGTAAGCGTGAAGGCCGCACCCGTCGCAAGGGCCAGGAAAGCGACAAACTCATCGTCCGCCGCCGCCGTACCGGCAAGAACAAGCGCTAAGGAGACTCTGACATGCCACGCAGTTTGAAGAAGGGTCCCTTCATTGATGGCCACCTTCAGAAGAAGGTTGACGCTCAAAATGCAGCTGGAACCAAGAACGTCATCAAGACCTGGTCACGCCGCAGCGTTGTCACCCCGGATTTCCTGGGTCACACGTTCGCCGTGCACGACGGCCGCAAGCACGTCCCCGTGTTTGTGACCGAGGCGATGGTCGGCCACAAGCTCGGCGAGTTTGCGCCCACGCGCACATTCCGAGGCCACGTCAGGGACGACCGCAAGGCGCGCCGTTAACGGCGCCGGGCGAGACCAAGGAAGGTAAGACAACAATGGAAGCCAAGGCGCAAGCGCGGTACGTCCGCGTAACTGCCCAGAAGGCACGCCGTGTCGTGAACCTTGTTCGCGGCCAGAACGCGGTGGACACCATCGCGTCCCTGCGGTTCCAGCCGCAGGCGGTCGCAGAGAACGTCCGAAAGCTGATCGAGTCTGCAGTCGCAAACGCGCGAGTCAAGGCCGATGCGGTTGGTGAGCGTTTCGACGAATCGGAGCTCATCATCACCGACGCATACGTGGACGAAGGTCCCACGATGAAGCGGATCCGTCCGCGCGCTCAAGGCCGTGCGAACCAGATCCTCAAGCGTTCTAGTCACATCACTGTCACCGTCGCGGCCCCCGCTGACGCAGTCAAGGAAGGGGCACGCTAATGGGACAAAAAGTCAATCCGCACGGCTATCGCCTAGGGATCACGACCGACCACCGCGCGCGCTGGTTCAGCGACTCGACCAAAAAGGGCGAGCGCTACAGCGACTATGTGGGCGAGGACGTCAAGATCCGCAAGCTCATGTCCGAGGGCCTCGACCGCGCAGGCGTGTCGAAGGTAGAGATCGAGCGCACGCGCGAACGCGTCCGTGTCGACCTCCACACCGCCCGCCCAGGAATCGTCATTGGCCGTCGTGGTGCCGAGGCTGACAAACTTCGCGCGAGTCTCGAGAAACTGACCGGCAAGCAGGTTCAGCTCAACATCCTCGAAGTCAAGAACGCCGAGATCGACTCGCAGTTGGTTGCTCAGGGAATTGCCGAGCAGCTCGCTTCGCGGGTGTCCTTCCGCCGTGCAATGCGCAAGGGCATGCAGTCCGCCCTGCGCGCCGGCGCCAAGGGAATCCGCGTTCAGTGCTCGGGCCGCCTCGGTGGCGCTGAAATGTCGCGCTCGGAGTTCTACCGCGAGGGTCGCGTGCCACTGCACACTCTTCGCGCGAACATCGACTACGGCTTCTACGAGTCCAAGACCACGTTTGGCCAGATCGGCGTGAAGGTCTGGATCTACAAGGGCGACATGACCGAGAAAGAGTGGGCCGCCGAGCAAGCAAAGGCACCCCGCCCCCAGCGCGGACGTGGCGATCGCGGTGGCCGTGGAGGCCCGCGTCGTGACTCAAGTCCGCGTGACTCAGGTCCGAGAGACTCCGCTCCTGCGGCGCCCGCTACCGTGACGCCCGCAGCTGAAGCACCCGCAGTTGAGGCACCCAAGACCGCAGGAAGGGAGAGTTAGGACATGCTTATTCCCAAGCGCGTGAAGCACCGCAAGCAGCACCACCCTGGTCGCTCCGGGCCGGCGTCTGGTGGCACCAAGGTTTCGTTCGGTGACTACGGCATCATGGCCACCGAGCCCGCGTACGTGACCAACCGCCAGATTGAGGCTGCACGTATCGCGATGACCCGCCACATCAAGCGTGGCGGAAAAGTCTGGATCAACATCTACCCGGATCGTCCGCTGACCAAGAAGCCTGCGGAAGTCCGCATGGGTTCCGGTAAGGGTTCGCCCGAGTGGTGGATCGCCAACGTTAAGCCCGGCCGAGTTCTCTTTGAGGTCGCTGGTGTTGACGTTGATCTCGCGCGCGAAGCACTGAGTCGCGCGCAGCACAAACTGCCCATGAAGACCCGCTTCGTTGCTCGTGAGGGTGGTGAAATCTGATGGCTATCGGAAGCAAGAACCTGGCACCTGCCGAGCTCGACGCAATGGAAGACGAGACGCTGGCAGAAGAGCTTAAGAAAGCCAAGGAAGAGTTGTTCAACCTGCGCTTCCAGTCGGCCACCGGCCAGCTCGAGAGCCACGGTCGCCTCAAGGCAGTCAAGCGGGACATCGCCCGCATCTACACGATTCTGCGCGAGCGCGAGCTCGGCATCCGCACCGCACCTAGCGCGGACGGCGAGTAAGGAACAGGACTATGGCTACCAAGCATTCGACAGCGACGGAAGACCACCGCGCCAAGCGCAAAACGCGCCGCGGGTACGTGACTTCCGACAAAATGCAGAAGACCATCACCGTCGAGGTTGAGGACCGCGTTAAGCACCCCCTCTACGGCAAGGTCATCCGCCGCACATCAAAGATCAAGGCTCACGACGAGGCCAACACGGCCGGTATTGGGGACCTCGTCCTCATTATGGAGACGCGCCCGCTGTCAGCATCGAAGCGCTGGCGTCTCGTCGAAGTCATCGAGAAGGCCAAGTAAGGGAAGTTCGACCAGGCTCGCGCAAGCGAGAACCAGACGACAGGAGACACAGACATGATTCAGCAGGAGTCGCGCTTGCGCATCGCCGACAACACCGGCGCAAAGGAGATCCTTTGCATCCGTGTTCTCGGTGGTTCGAAGCGCCGCTACGCCGGCATTGGCGACACCATCGTCGCCACTGTCAAGGACGCTATCCCCGGCGGAAACGTGAAGAAGGGTGAGGTCGTCAAGGCCGTCATCGTTCGCACGACCAAAGAGGCACGCCGACCTGACGGTTCATACATCAAGTTCGACGAGAACGCCGCTGTCATCCTCAAGGGTGATGACACGGAGCCTCGTGGCACGCGCATCTTCGGCCCCGTAGGCCGGGAATTGCGCGACAGGAAGTTTATGAAGATCATCTCGCTCGCCCCGGAGGTCATCTAATGGCGAAGATCAAGAAGGGCGACCTCGTGGTCGTCATCACCGGACGTGACCGCGGACAGCAAGGTCGCGTGCTCGAAGTCATCACGCAGAGCGAGAAGCTCATCGTCGAAGGCATCCAGCGCGTCACCAAGCACGTTCGTCCTGGCACGCGCCGCGACAACGCCGAGGGCGGCATCGTGAACGTCGAGGCGCCAATTCACGCGTCCAACGTCATGCTGGTCGACCCGGAGACCAAGAAGGGCACCCGCGTGGGCTACCGCACGGAAAAAGTCGAGCGTGACGGCCGCAAGCGCAACATGCGCGTGCGCGTCGCCAAGCGCTCAGGTAAGGACGTCTGATGGCTGCCACTACCTCACCGCGTCTCAAGAAGCGCTACCGCGCCGAGGTCATTGCCGGCCTTAGCGAGGAGTTTTCCCACGAGAACATCAACATGGTTGCCGGTCTTACCAAGATTGTTGTCAACATGGGTGTCGGAGATGCCGCAAAGGACTCCAAGCTCATCACCGGCGCTATCAACGACCTGAGGGCAATCACTGGTCAGAAGCCGCAGGTAACTAAGGCTCGCAAGTCGATCGCCCAGTTCAAACTTCGCGAGGGTCAGCCGATCGGCGCCCACGTGACGCTTCGCGGCGACCGCATGTGGGAGTTCCTTGACCGTTTGCTGTCGACCGCACTTCCGCGCATCCGTGACTTCCGTGGGCTCAGCCCCAAGCAGTTTGATGGCGGCGGAAACTACACCTTTGGTCTCACGGAGCAGTCCATGTTTCACGAGATCAACCAGGACAAGATCGACCGCGTGCGTGGCATGGACATCACTGTTGTCACCACCGCAACCACCGACGAAGAGGCATACTCGCTGCTTAAGCGGCTCGGCTTCCCGTTCAAGGAGAAGTAGCAATGGCCAAGACTGCGCTAAAGAACAAGGCGGCCCGCAAGCCCAAGTTTGCGGTGCGCGCCTACACCCGGTGTCAGAAGTGCGGTCGCCCGCACGCTGTCTACCGCAAGTTCGGCCTGTGCCGTGTGTGCTTTCGTGAGATGGCGCACGCTGGGCAGCTTCCCGGAATCACCAAGAGCAGCTGGTAATCAACTACGCCACAGGTCCTAACGGAAACCGCGGCGAGGAAGAGACTCAAGACCTATGACAATGACAGACCCAATTGCAGACATGCTCACCCGTCTGCGTAACGCAAATTCGGCGTACCACGAGACCGTGTCGATGCCTCACTCGAAGCTCAAGGCGAACATCGCTAAGATCCTCGAGAGCGAGGGCTACATCGCGAGCTCGGATATCGTTGACGCTCAGGTGGGCAAGACGCTCACGCTCAAGCTCAAGTACGGGCCTAGCCGCGAGCGTTCGCTCGCCGGCGTTAAGCGCGTCTCTAAGCCCGGACTCCGCGTCTACGCGAAGTCCACTCACCTCCCGCGCGTGCTCGGCGGGCTTGGTGTTGCCATCCTGTCCACCTCCTCCGGTCTGCTTACCGACCGCGAGGCCGACAAGAAGGGCGTCGGCGGAGAAGTCGTCGCTTTCGTCTGGTAGGGGAGGAACACATATGTCGCGCATTGGCAAAGTACCAGTCCCGGTTCCGGCCGGAGTGGACGTCACTGTTAGCGGTCTCGACGTGACCGTCAAGGGGCCCAAGGGCACCCTGTCGCTCACCGTCAAATCGCCGCTCACGGTTAAGAAGACCGACGAGGGCATCGAGGTGGCCCGTCCCAACGACGAGCGCCTGTCGAAGTCCCTTCACGGCCTCACGCGAACCCTTGTCGCCAACATGGTGATCGGCGTCACCGAGGGCTACGTCAAGGAGCTCGAAATCGTGGGCACCGGTTACCGCGTTGCCCAGTCTGGCAAGAAGCTCGAGTTCGCACTCGGCTTCTCGCACTCGGTGGTCATCGAGGCGCCCGAGGGCATCAACTTCTCGGTCGACGGAACTACCAAGTTCACTGTTGCTGGCATCAGCAAACAGCAGGTGGGTGAAGTCGCCGCGAACATTCGCAAAGTGCGGCCCCCTGAGCCCTACAAGGGCAAGGGCGTCCGCTATGTGGGCGAGCACGTTCGCCGCAAGGCCGGAAAGGCAGGCAAGTAATGGGTATCGCGATCAAGGGCAAGGGCAAGGCGGTTCAGCGCAAGCGCCGTCACTTCCGCCTGCGCAAAAAGATCACCGGCACTCCCGCCCGCCCGAGGCTGGTCGTCACCCGCTCGTCGCGCCACATGGTCGCGCAGGTTGTGGACGACACGGTCGGCAAGACGCTCGCGTATGCATCTTCGCAAGAGGCCGACATCCGCGCCGTCAAGGGCGACAAGACCGAGCGCGCCTCCAAGGTGGGTCAACTCATTGCTGAGCGCGCCAAGAAGGCAGGCGTTTCTGACGTCGTCTTTGACCGCGGAGGCAACAAGTACCACGGCCGAGTGGCCGCGGTTGCTGACGGAGCACGGGAAGGCGGGCTGTCGCTATGACCGAGCAGACCCGTAACAACGAACAGGGAATCATCTGATGGCTCAGCAGAGCAACGACCGCGGACGCCGCGGTGCAGAAGACAAGTTTATCGAGCGCGTTGTAACGATCAACCGCGTCTCCAAGGTGGTGAAGGGTGGCCGTAGGTTCTCCTTCACCGCGTTGGTAGTCGTAGGCGACGGTGACGGCAACGTCGGCGTTGGCTACGGCAAGGCAAAAGAGGTGCCCGTGGCTATCTCCAAGGGCGTTGAAGAGGCCAAGCGGAACTTCTTCCGTGTGCCGCGCATCCAGGGCACCATCCCGCACATCGTGCAGGGTGAGGCCGCTGCTGGCGTGGTATTCATGCGTCCGGCATCCCCGGGTACCGGCGTGATCGCGGGTGGACCCGTGCGCGCCGTGCTCGAGTGCGCTGGCATTCACGACGTTCTCACCAAATCCCTCGGATCCTCTAACGCGATCAACATCGTTCACGCGACTATCGCTGGTCTCAAGATGCTTGAATTGCCCGAGGCTGTAGCTGCCCGTCGTGGAAAGTCCGTCGAAGACGTCGCGCCGCAGGCAATGCTGCGCGCTCAGGCCGCGGGAGCTAAGTAATGGCGCGCCTGAAAGTTTCCCAGAAGAAATCCGGAATCGGCACCAAGCCGAATCACCGGGAGACTCTCCGTTCGCTTGGTCTCAAGCGCGTTGGCGACATTGTCGTCAAGGAGGATCGCCCCGAGATTCGCGGCATGGTGAACACAGTCCGGCACCTTGTGACCGTTGAGGAGGTCGAGTAATGGTTGAAGCCAAGAAGCCGGCGGCGAAGCCTGCCGCTGCAAAGAAGCCCGCTGCCAAGGCTCCTGCTGCGAAGAAGCCCGCCGCAAAGAAGCCTGCCGCGAAGCCTGCTGCTGCGAAGAAGCCTGCCGCTAAGACACCTGCCGCGAAGCCTGCTGCTGCGAAGAAGCCTGCTGCCGAGACCGCTGCCTCCAAGTCGCCAGCAAAAGCGGCCGCTACCAAGGCACCGGCAAAGAAGAAGCCGGCCGCCAAGAAGCCATCGGGCAGCAACGTCGCCGAAGGTCCCAAGGTCAGCACGCTGAGGATGCACCACCTGCGTCCAGCAGATGGTGCGCACCAAACCAAGATCCGTGTGGGTCGAGGCGAGGGTGGCAAGCGAGGCAAGACCGCTGGTCGCGGTACCAAGGGTACGGGTGCCCGTTATCAAGTGCCCGAGCGCTTCGAGGGTGGGCAGACGCCTATCCACATGCGTATCCCCAAGCTGCGCGGGTTCAGGAACCCATTCCGAGTCGAGTACCAAGTTGTTAACGTAGCGGCGCTCGCCGAGCTCTACCCGAAGGGCGGAAACGTCACCAAGGAAGATCTTGTAGCCAAGGGTGCCGTCCGCAAGAACGAGCTGGTCAAAGTCCTCGGAGACGGCGACATCAAAGTCAAGCTCACTATTGTCGACGCTGACAAAGTTTCGCAGTCAGCGAAGACCAAGATCGAAGCCGCAGGCGGAACCGTAAACGAAGGCTAGAGTCGAACCGGGCTCGTTCCACACGAGCCCGGTTCGATGCCCTCGTGACGGTTGTGACCAACGTAATCAAGGAGAAGACATGCTCGGTGGATTTGTGAGTGCGTTCCGCACTCCGGACTTGCGGCGCAAGATCCTCTTCACGCTCGGAATCTTGATGGTCTACCGCCTGGGTATTGCGATCCCCACGCCGGGCGTCAGTTACGGCAACATCCAGGATTGCCTCAACTCGGGCACCGAGGCCAACAGCTTCGCCAACCTCATCAACGTATTCAGCGGCGGCGGGCTCCTGACCCTGTCGGTCTTCGCGCTAGGCATCATGCCGTACATTACGGCGAGCATCATGGTGCAGTTGCTCCGCGTGCTGATTCCGCGCTTCCAGACCCTTCACTCCGAGGGCCAAGATGGCCAGGCCAAGCTCACGCAGTACACGCGGTACATCACCGTCGCGTTCGCAGCTATGCAGTCGGCCTCATACATCACCCTTGCCCGCAACGGCCTGCTCCTGCCCAACTGCGAAGGCATGATCCCGGACCAGTCCTGGTACATCATTTCGATGATGGTTCTCACCATGACCGCCGGGACCGTACTCATCATGTGGCTCGGTGAGCGCATCACGGAGCGCGGCATCGGCAATGGCATGTCGCTACTGATCTTCACCTCCATCGCATCGAGCTTCCCCGGCTCCGCTCAGACCATCTGGAACTCCAGCGGGGGCCCGAGCAAGTCCGCGCTCGTCGCGCTCGTCGTAGTCATCGTGATCGTCGCCGTGGTGTTCGTTGAGCAGTCGCAGCGTCGCATCCCGGTTCAGTATGCGAAGCGGATGGTCGGGCGCAAGATGCTCGGCGGTTCTTCGACGTACATCCCGATCAAGATCAACATGGCGGGAATCATCCCGGTGATCTTCGCGTCGTCGCTGCTCACGCTTCCGCAGGTGATCGTGCAATTCGCGGGTGCCGACGCCGCTCCGTGGATTCGCTGGGTCCAGGACAATATCGCGCAACAGGGCGAGCCGCTAAATATCCTGCTCTACGTGCTTTTGATCGTCTTTTTCGCCTACTTCTATACCGCCATCACGTTCAACCCGGACGAAGTCGCGGACAACATGAAGAAGTACGGTGGCTTCATCCCTGGAATTCGCCCTGGCAAGCCGACGGCGGAATTCCTCGACTATGTGTTGTCCCGCATCACTGCGGCGGGCTCGATTTACCTAGCCATCGTTGCGCTTGTGCCGACTGTCGTGTTCGTCGCGCTCGGGCTCAGCACCAATATTCCGTTCGGCGGCGCCTCGATCCTCATCGTGGTGGGCGTCGGGCTAGACACGGTCAAGCGCATCCAGTCCCAGCTTGAGCAGCGCCACTACGAAGGATTCTTGAAGTAGATGCGCGCAGTCTTTTTAGGCCCGCCCGGCGCGGGAAAGGGTACGCAGGCGGCCAGACTGGCGGTCCACTACGGCGTCCCCGCAATCTCGACTGGTGACATCTTCCGCGCCAACGTGGGCGGCAATACTGAGCTTGGGCTGAAGGCCAAGAGTTTCATGGACGCAGGCGAGTTGGTCCCCGACGAGGTGACAAACGACATGGTGCGGACCAGGCTTGCTGAGGACGACGTTACACAGGGGTTCCTGCTAGATGGGTACCCGCGCAATCCGGATCAGGCCGTCGAACTTGATCTGATGCTTGTGGACCTGGGCGTTGATATTGACGTCGCAGTTGAGATCACTGCGGACTTTGACGAGGTCACCGCTCGGCTGATGAAACGTGCGGAGATCGAGGGCCGCGCCGACGACACGAAGTCGGTCGTGCGCACCCGCCTCGAGGTCTACACCGACGAGACGGCGCCCGTTGCGGCCTTCTACGAAGGCAAGGGCCTCCTGACCCAGGTAGACGGGCGAGGCAGCGTCGACGAGGTCACAGAGAGGCTCTTGGCCGCGATCGAAGGCCGCCAGCCACGAGGCTGAAAGTCGGCGCCGCGCGCCCTCCGAAGACGGCTGATGCGAGCAAACCGGACCGGTATCGGTTATGCCGGAATGGTACCGAGCAAGCGCCACCGCGCGCAGATGTTCACGGATTCGCCGTCCCGCCGGGCCCGAGAGTACAGATCCGCGTTGGGCAAGCAGAGGATTGAGGTCCGGTCAGGCCTCTTGCTGCCCCCACATGCTGTGCCCCCAATTATGGCGAATTTGTGGCCGAGGGGAACAAATCTCAAGTGCTACGCGTTTCTCGGATGAACAACCATGAAGGAAGTAATGTTTCGCGTTCGTGTTTGAATGGCGCTACGCGGAAGGTTGGACAGGCCTGAGGGGCCTGTCTACTTCGTCACAAGGGGCTAGTAATTCTTGCTCCCGTGCATACGATAAAGGCAGACGGAACCCTCAGAAAGGTGGCTGACCGATGGCACTCGGAATGTCCCCAGCAAAGCGCGTGACAGACGACATAGCACGCGCGCTTGATCCGAACATCACCGGCGTGGACCTGCTCCCGCTTGCTGTTCACCGCAACCCCGAAGTCCGCGCGGCAGTCGCCTCGCGACCTGATTGTCCCATGGGCGCTCTGCTCGCCTTGGGGCATGACCGCAATCCGGACGTGCTCGGAGCGCTTGTGCGCAACGGGCGTGCGCCAGAGACATTGATCCGTCAGTTGGCCGAGCACCGCCGCTCGGAAATCCGTGACGCAGCACTCGTGCGTCTCAGGAGGAACCTTCCGTAGCGACAGAAGTTCCCAATAGACTGCGCGCCGACCTCACCCGAGGTACGGCGCGCAGTTGTGTTTGAGGCGCTAGATCCGTATAGTTGTCGGTCGGGCAATTTTCGTGCGCCCGTAACAAGTTTCGCCTACGTTAGTGGAGTAAATGGCTAAGAAAGACGGCGTCATCGAGATGGAGGGCATCGTTGTTGAGGCGTTGCCGAACGCGTCTTTTCGCGTTGAGTTGGCCAACGGGCACCTCGTCCTCGCACACATCTCAGGCAAGATGCGCCAGCACTACATCCGGATCCTCCCCGAGGATCGTGTAGTGGTGGAGCTCACGCCATACGACCTGTCCCGCGGCCGGATTGTCTACCGCTACAAGTAACCCGTCGCAGTAGTTGAGCGCGCATCCGCGTGTCAGCGCCTGCCTCAAAGGAAGAACTCATGAAGGTCAAGCCCAGCGTCAAGCCGATTTGCGACAAGTGCAAGGTTATTCGTCGCAACGGTCGCGTGATGGTGATTTGCGAGAACCTGCGCCATAAGCAGCGACAGGGCTAACAGATCTCAACACACAACTAGATATCGAATAGCTCAGCCACCGTCGCGCACGCGCCGGAACCCCCGGCTCGGAGGCCGGGGCCCGCAGTCAAAACTGGGGGATGGCAGGGAATTAGACCTCCGAATAGCAATGGAGTAGAAGCCCATGGCACGAATAGTTGGAGTCGATCTCCCGCGCGACAAGCGCTTCGAGGTTGCACTTACATATGTTTACGGTATCGGCCGCACCCGGGCACAGCAGATTCTGGCGGCTACAAAAATAAGCCCCGACATGCGCGTGAAGGATGCGGGAGACACCGAGCTGGTTGCGATCCGCGACTATATTGAAGCCAACTTCCAGGTGGAAGGTGACCTGCGCCGCGAGGTTCAGGCCGACATTCGCCGCAAGGTCGAGATTGGCACTTACCAAGGCATTCGCCACCGTCGCGGCATGCCAGTTCGCGGCCAGCGCACCAAGACCAACGCGCGCACCCGTAAGGGCCCCAAGAAGACTGTTGCTGGAAGGAAGAAGGTATAGCCATGGCCGCTCCCGTACGCAAGCCTCGCAAGAAGGCCAAGAAGACCGTCGATCACGGACAAGCTCACATTCGGTCCACGTTCAACAACACGATCATCTCGATCACCGATCCCTCGGGTGCGGTTGTTTCGTGGTCGTCGTCTGGACAAGTCGGCTACAAGGGCTCTCGCAAGTCCACACCGTTCGCCGCGCAGCTCGCCGCAGAGGCAGCAGCTCGCAAAGCGAAGGACGCCGGAATGTCCAAGGTTGACGTCTTCGTCAAGGGACCGGGCTCAGGTCGCGACACCGCGATCCGCTCGCTCACCGCAGCCGGCCTCGAGGTCACGTCCATCAAGGACGTTACGCCGCAGGCGCACAACGGCTGTCGCCTTCCCAAGCGTCGCCGCAACTAACCGTCAGCGCTGAAAGGCGCAAGCCGCTGGCTCGGGCCTTCCCGTGCCAGCACCAAATTGAACAGGCACTACCCCTAGGGCGGCTGGAGCCCCAGGGACCCTCGAGCATCAAATAGCGGGTGCTCGGAAAGGAAACCATCGTGCTGATTGCACAGCGTCCCACCCTCACAGAGAAGGTCATCTCGGATAACAGGTCACAGTTCTCGCTCAAGCCACTCGAGCCGGGCTTTGGCTACACGCTCGGAAACTCGTTGCGTCGTACGCTCCTGTCGTCGATTCCCGGAGCGGCCATTACTTCGGTTCGCTTCGAAGGCGTGCTTCACGAGTTCACCACCATCGAGGGGGTGAAGGAGGACGTCACCGAGATCCTCCTCAACCTCAAGAACCTGGTGGTCTCCTCAGAGAACGACGAGCCCGTCATCATGTACTTGCGCAAGAGGGGTGCTGGCGCGGTTACCGCCGCCGACATCGCGCCTCCTGCCGGTGTCGAGATTCACAACTCGGATCTCCACATCGCGACGCTGAACGCCAAGGCCAAGTTCGAGGTCGAACTGACGGTGGAGCGCGGCCGGGGCTACGTCCCCGCGACGCTCAACAAGTCGTACGACGCCGAGATCGGCCAAATTCCGGTGGACTCGATCTACTCGCCGGTTCTCAAGGTCACGTACAAGGTCGACGCCACCCGCGTCGCCCAGCGCACGGACTTTGACGAACTGATCATCGATGTCGAGACTAAGTCCTCGATTACGGCCCGTGATGCCGTCGCATCGGCCGGCTCGACGCTGGTTGAGCTCTTCTCGCTGGCACGGGCGCTCAACGAGGAGGCTGAGGGCATCGAGATCGGTCCGTCGGACTCCGACGAAGCGCTTGAGGAGGACTACAATCTGCCAGTTGAGGACCTCAACCTGACGCAGCGTTCGTATAACTGCCTCAAGCGCGAAGGCATCCACACCGTGGGAGAGCTCACTGCACGCAGCGAAGCCGATCTCATGGATATCCGCAACTTTGGCCAGAAGTCCATTACTGAGGTGAAGGAGAAGCTCGTCGAGCTGGGCTTCTCCCTCAAGGACAGTGGCACTGAGTACGACGCGGCCGCAGCTGGCGGCGTGTACTTCTCGGGCAACGAAGAAAGTTAAGAGGAGAACACGATATGCCTACCCCCACCAAGGGTGCCCGCCTAGGCGGCGGACCGGCCCACGAGCGGCTCATGCTCGCGAACCTGGCGCAGAACCTGTTCGAATACGGCCGTATCACCACGACCACAGCGAAGGCCAAGCGCCTGCGCCCCTACGCCGAGCGCATCGTGACGTTCGCGAAGCGGGGCGACCTCGCGTCGCGCCGTCGAGTTCTCGGCATCATCAACGACAAGTCCGTCGTTCACCACCTCTTCATGGAAATCGGCCCGGCGTTTGCCGACCGCAACGGTGGCTACACCCGCATCACCAAGGTTGGGCCCCGTAAGGGAGACAACGCCCCCATGGCGGTGATCGAGCTGGTCGAAGGTTCCGGAAGTGCCAAGCAACAGGTGGTTGCCGAGGCGACCGCCGCCGCTACCAGGGCGGCGAGTACTGAGGCCAAGGCCGAAGGCAAGAAGCCCGCTGCCAAGAAAACTGCAACTAAGAAGCCTGCGGCAAAGAAGGACGACAAGTAGTCACGCGCGTCGCGCACACATTGAAGGCGGATCCCATGACCGAATCAGATCAGGTCGTGCGGGTCCGCCTTCGCCTTTCCTATGACGGCACGGACTTCTCGGGCTGGGCGGCCCAGCCCGGATTGCGAACGGTTGAGGGCGTGCTCGCGCACGGACTCACGCGTTTGGCGAGACGGGACGAACCGCTGCGCGTGACGGTCGCGGGGCGCACCGATGCCGGCGTGCACGCGCGCGGGCAGGTTGCGCACGTTGATTTTCCCGCAGATGCTTGGGGCGCGATGCCGGGCAGAATGCAGCGCTCCGAGGCAGAAGGGATGCGGAACAGACTAGCGGGAGTGTTACCGAGGGACATTGTTGTGTGGGCGGTGGATCTAGCACCGGCGGGGTTTGACGCGCGCTTTAGTGCGACGGAGCGGCGTTACACGTACAGGGTGAGTGACCAGAAGGCCACCGAGGAGCCCTTGCGCCGGCGCGAGGTGCTCTGGCATCCACGCGAACTCGACATCGTCGTGTTGAACGCCGCGTCGGCGACGCTCACGGGTTTGCGCGATTTTGCTCCCTTCTGCCGGGCCCGCGAGGGATCGACGACCATCCGCAGTCTCGCGGAGTTCTCCTGGGAACGGCCGCAGGAAGGCGCAGATGCCCATCTGGCGGTCGCTACGCTCAAGGCCGACGCGTTCTGCCATTCGATGGTGCGCTCGCTCGTAGGCGCCGTTCTGGCGGTGGGGGAGGGGCGGCGTGACCTCGCGTGGCTTGCACACGTCGCGGGGTCCTCGGCGAGGACATCGGCCGTTACGGTAGCTCCGCCCCACGCCCTTACCTTGGACGACGTTGCCTACCCGCAGGACGGCAAACTCGGCGAACGCGCGGAACAGACGCGGGCGAAGCGGACTCTGGATTGAGTTTCAGCCTCTCGACCGGTATGCTCGTGGGTCGTTGTGCGTTCAACCGCGCTCGGTGAGTTCTTACGCCGCCACGGGGTACGCCAGCCAACAGTTTCTGCTGAGTCTTCAGCGAATTCGAGCAGTAGCATCCACCGAACAACGAAGAAGGCCTGAAGTGCGCACCTATTCCCCCAAGCCGGGCGACGTCACCTCGTCGTGGCACATTATCGACGCCAACGACGTCGTGCTCGGGCGCCTCGCGTCTCAGGCAGCCACGCTGATCCGCGGCAAGCACAAGCCCACCTTCGCGCCCCACGTGGACGGCGGCGACTTCGTCATCGTCGTCAACGCAGAGAAAGTCGCCCTGACCGGCGACAAGGCAGACAAGAAGCTGGTTCACCGTCACTCGGGCTTCCCGGGTGGCCTCTCCAGTGTCCCGATCGGCAAGGTTCTAGAGAGGCACCCCACCCGCGTCATCGAGAACGCGGTCAAGGGCATGCTCCCCAAGACCAAGCTCGGCCGTTCGCAGCTCAGTAAGCTCAAGGTCTATGCAGGCGCGGAGCATCCCCACGCCGCGCAGCAGCCGCAGCCCTTCGAAATCACGCAGGTCGCGCAGTAAGCGCGGGCGAAAAGGAAAATGACAGTGCCTGAAGCAACGAACGAGACCATGCCCGAGACCACTGAGGTCGAGGCCGCTGAGGTCAAAGCCACTGAGGTCCAGACCACCGCAGCCGCAGCTCCGGAAGCAGCGGCAACTCCAGAAGAGGGCGCACCCGTGTCAAGCGCACCCGTTGAGGGTGAAGGCGCGCCCGAGTATTCAACGGAGACGGTGCGCGAGCGCGGTCTCGGACAGTCCGCCATCGAGCCCGGTGCGGGCCTTGGCCGCCGCAAGGAAGCCGTCGCGCGCGTGCGCCTAGTTCCTGGAAGCGGGCAGTGGCTCCTCAACGGCCGCGATCTCGACACCTACTTCCCGAACAAAGTTCACCAGCAGCTCGTCAACAGCCCGTTTGCGCTTCTCGACATCGAGGACAAGTTCGACGTGCATGCTCGCATTACGGGCGGTGGGCCCTCAGGCCAGGCCGGTGCCCTGCGCCTCGGCGTGGCACGTGCCCTCAACGAGATCGACGGCGAAGCCAACCGAGCCGAACTTAAGAGCGCTGGCTTCCTTACGCGCGACGCGCGTGCAGTCGAACGGAAGAAGGCAGGTCTCAAAAAGGCCCGTCGCGCTCCGCAGTACTCCAAGCGATAGCATTGCGCGCATGGCGCGACTGTTTGGGACGGACGGAGTTCGTGGCCTCGCGAATCGCGAGGTCACTGCAGAACTCGCGCTAAGTCTTGCGGTATGCGCTGCCCACGAGCTCAACGCGCGCGGCGAGTTCTCTGGCCATCGGCCGCGCGCGATTGTCGGGCGCGACACGCGTCTGTCCGGGCCAATGCTGAGCGGTGCCGTGAGCGCGGGGCTCGCGAGTGCGGGCGTCGACGTCATAGACGTTGGCGTCTTGCCAACGCCAGGAATCGCCTACTTGGTCGCGTCGACGGGGGCAGACCTCGGCGTCGCTATCTCCGCGTCACACAACGCTATGCCCGACAATGGCATAAAATTCTTCTCCCGCGGCGGGCACAAGCTTGACGACGCGATCGAGGCGGCGATTGAGGAACGCATCGGCCAAGATTGGGAGCGCCCCATTGGCGAAGATGTCGGAAACATCGATAGCGCGAGTGACCTCGAGCAGGAATACGTCAGGCACGTCGTTGCAGCCGCGCAAAAATTTGCTGGCAAGGACCAACCTTTGCGTGGGGTATCGGTTGTTGTCGACGCAGCAAATGGCGCTGCCAGCAAAGTGGGGCCTGCGGCGCTCAAGGCAGCCGGCGCAAACGTCACGGTCACCAATGCTGCGCCGGACGGCCGCAACATCAACGACGGCGTCGGCTCAACCCACTTGGAGGGGCTCCAGACGGCCGTGATTGCGGCCGGAGCCGACCTCGGTGTCGCCTTTGACGGGGACGCTGACAGGTGTCTCGCGGTTGATCACGAAGGCAATAGCGTTGACGGTGACCAGATTATGGGTGTGCTCGCCAGTTCAATGAAGCGTTCGGGCACTCTCTACGCGGACACGCTCGTGGCAACAGTGATGAGCAATCTCGCGCTTCACCGCGCGATGCGCAACGCCGGAATTGAAGTGATTACGGCTCCGGTTGGCGACCGCTACGTGCTCGAAGCCATGCGTGCGGGAGGCTACTCGCTCGGCGCGGAGCAGTCGGGCCATGTGATCGTCTCTGAATTTGCGACTACCGGCGACGGCGTGCTCACCGCTCTCTTGCTGGCCGCAGAGGTCGCTCGTGTGCAGCAGCCCCTGAAGACCCTTTGCGCTGTGATCGCGCCATTGCCCCAGGAACTCATCAACGTAGCAAATGTTGATCGGGCGCGCGTGGACACGGACGAGACACTCCAGGCGGCCGTCGCCGCAACACGAGCCAAGCTCGGCGACGCCGGCCGAGTGCTGCTCCGTCCGTCAGGGACCGAGCCGTTGGTGCGGGTTATGGTCGAGGCTGAAACTCAAGATGAAGCTCGCGCCACCGCACAGCAACTTGCTGACGTCGTCGCGAAGCAGTTAGATCTCGAGTGAGCGAGCCTGGCGGATGGTGGGCAGATACTTGGGCCTGGATATCCGGGTTCGAGGCCGCGACTGAGGAGCACATTCTCACGCTCACCGAGTCCGCGTGGATATACCCGAGCGTCTTTGGGTTGTCGCTTACGGACGCGATAGTTCCCGTGGTGCCCTCCGAGTCAGTGGTCATCGCGACCTCGACCGCATGGGCGCAGACAGGGACCCCGGTGATTTGGCTCGTCTGGCTCGCCGCGATGCTCGGCGCGTGGTGTGGCGATCAAATCGCGTACACGATCGGGACATTCATCAATGTTCGGCGCATCCCGGGGATGTCGTCTGCACGCGGGCATGCGTTGGCCGACTGGGCCGAGCACGCGCTCGAAAACCGCGGCGTTTCCTTCATCATTGCGGCGCGGTTCGTTCCGGGTGGCCGCATCGCGATGAACTTGACCGCAGGCGCCTTGCGATATCCCCGCCGCCGGTTCATGGGGATTGACGCCGTCGCGGCGGTCATCTGGGCCACGTACGGTGTGGCGCTTGGGTTGTTCGCCGGAAGCCTTTTCGAGGGTCGCCTGCTCTTCTCGGTTGTTGTTGGAGTGGTCGGTGGCGTCATCCTTGGCGTAATCGTGGACAAGGCCCTAGCAAAGGTCGGTCTCGAACCGCCGGAGCTTCCGGACCTTGATGACATCCCGGTACGCGGCAAGCGAAAGAAGCCAGTCAAGAGTGGGATCGCGAAGGCAAAGCGGGAGTCGAAGAAGGCCACCACCTCCAACCCGACAAAGGCGAGCCGCGACTAGAGCTTGCGAAGGTGGACCGTCTCCACGGCGTGGTCCGCACCCTTCTTGAGGATTATCGTCGCGCGCGACTTGGTCGGCGCGATGTTCTGCATCAAGTTGGGAGCGTTGATGGCATCCCATATTTCTCCGGCGCGGGTCACCGCATCAGCGTCGGTAAGTGCGGCGTAGTTGTGGAAGTAAGACCCAGGGTCTGAAAACGCAGTCCGGCGCAATGACAGGAATCGCTCGATGTACCACCGGCGGACGTCTGCCGTGTCGGCGTCAACGTAGATCGATAGGTCGAAGTAGTCGCTCACCGCCATGGCACTGCGGCCCTGTTCGGGCTTCGCAGCGCGCTGTAGCACGGTTAGTCCCTCGACTATGAGGATGTCGGGGTTTGTGACGGTCACCAGTTTCCCAGGAACGATGTCGTAGATGAGGTGAGAGTAGACCGGCGCTGATACCTTCGGGACGCCCGACTTGACTTCCGCGAGGAATCGGCGGAGTGCGCGTCGGTCGTATGACTCGGGGAACCCCTTTCGCGACAGCAAACCGCGCCGCTCGAGCTCGTCGTTCGGGTGGAGGAACCCGTCAGTCGTGATGAGCTCAACCCGTGGACTCGCAGGCCAACGCGCCATGAGCTCGCGCAGCAGCCGGGCAGTTGTTGATTTTCCTACGGCGACCGAACCGGCTACCCCGATCACGAAGGGCGTCCGCGCGGCGTGCTCGCCGAGAAACTCCGACGTTGCGCCGTGGAGGTTGCCCACAGCGCGTTGGTAGAGGTCAAGTAGCCGCGACAGTGGGCGGTAGATCTGGTCAACTTCAGTCAGGTCGACCGGATCGTCAAGGCCGCGTACACGGGAGATGTCCGCCTCGGTCAGTGGCAACGGGGTGCGGCCGGCTAGGGCTGCCCAGGCGCTACGCGAAAGCGTGACGTATGGCGATGGCGATGGCGATGGCGATGGCGTCTCGTTCTCCGTCTCACTCACTCGCCCATTCTTCCCTATGTGTCGCATGCGGAGCGCACCCGAGTCGGCCAGCCGGTGCAAGGCAGTAGAATCTCGTGTATGTGTGGAATTGTTGGGTACGCAGGCCCTGCGGCCGCCAACCATCGTCCTCAAGAAGTCGTGATGGGCGGATTGGCTCGGCTCGAATATCGCGGGTATGACTCCGCGGGCATCGCCATCGTAAGTGCAGATCGAACCAAAGTTAGCGTGATCAAGAGGGCTGGCAAGTTGCAGGAGTTGTTGTCCGCGCTCGCGGCGACGCCACCTCCGGCGGGCACGGTCGCGATCGGTCACACTCGGTGGGCAACGCACGGGCCACCGACCGACAACAATGCTCACCCACATCAGGCTGCCGGCGGCCGTATCGCGGTGATACACAACGGAATCATCGAGAACTATGGCGCGCTGAGAGCAGGGCTCGCGGCGGAGGGTGTGGAGTTCGCATCGGATACCGACACCGAAGTTGCCGGGCACTTGCTCGCCCGCGAAGTGGACACCGGCAAATCTCTGGCGGCGGCGATGCGATCCATCACGTCTCTGCTCGATGGTTCATTTACCTTGCTCGCGGTGGACGCGGCGGAGCCGCAAACGGTTGTGGGAGCGCGCCGCAATTCGCCTTTAGTCATCGGCTTGGGCGACGGCGAGAACTTTCTGGGCTCTGATGTTGTGGCTTTCATCGATCACACGCGCACAGCACTCGAACTTGGCCAAGATGAGGTGGTCGAGATTTCGCCTGGCGCCGTAACTATCACCGACGCGGGCGGCAACACAGTCGCGCGCGATGAGTACCACGTCGACTGGGACGCGAACGCCGCAGAGAAGGGCGGGTTCGACAGCTTTATGGTCAAGGAAATCCACGACCAACCGTCCGCCGTTGCGGATACCCTGCGGGGCCGTATCGACGAGTTTGGCAAGCTGCAACTCGACGGTGGAATCATTGATGAGTCGGTGCTCAACAGCATCGATAAGATCGTCGTCGCTTGCGGCACCGCGGCCTATGCGGGCCTGGTCGCGCGAAACGCAATCGAGCATTGGTGCCGGATTCCGGTAGAGGTAGAGCTCGCTCACGAATTTCGCTACCGTGACCCGGTGGTGAACGTTAAGACGCTCGTGGTTGCCGTTTCACAATCTGGCGAGACAATGGACACGATTATGGCGGTCCGGCACGCGCAGCAGCAGGGCGCCAGTGTGGTCGCGATCGTCAACACGCAGGGAAGCACCATCGCCCGCGAGGCAGATGCCGTCCTCTACACGCGCGCGGGCCCTGAAATAGCGGTTGCGTCAACCAAGGCGTTCCTTGCACAAATCACGGCAGCATTCCTCCTTGGCATATACCTCGCCCAGTTGCGCGGCAACAAGTTCCCGGATGAGATTGCCTCGCTGTTGGCTGACCTTGACCAGATGCCCGCGAAGATTCAGAGAGTGCTCGACACTGCGGAGCCCGTTCGCGAGGCCGTCCGACAGCTGGCGGGAGGGAATACCGTGCTGTTTCTTGGCCGTCACGTAGGGTACCCCGTTGCTCTAGAGTGGGCGCTCAAGCTCAAGGAACTTGCGTACATTCACGCCGAAGGTTTCGCCGCGGGCGAGCTCAAACACGGTCCGATCGCACTGGTCGAGGCGGGGCTGCCAGTGATCGTGATCCTGCCCAGCCCCAAGTCCCCTAATTCTCTCCACGCGAAAGTGATTTCCAATATCCAGGAGGTTAGGGCGCGCGGGGCTCGCACCTACGTGATCGCCGAAGAGGGTGACACCGCCGCCGTCGCACTCGCGGATGAGGTGTTCTACGTCCCGGCGGCTCCAATTCTGATGACGCCGCTCGTGAGTGTAGTTCCCTTGCAGATCTTCGCGGCCGAGATGGCCGCTGCCAAAGGCTACGACGTGGACCAGCCACGCAACCTCGCGAAGTCCGTGACAGTGGAGTAGCCATGATTGTTGGACTCGGTATTGATGTAGTCGCGATCGAGCGATTCGAAGAGGCCCTCGCTCGCTCGCCTGGCTTTCTTGACAGAGTTTTCACACCGTCCGAGCGCGGCCTCGGCCACGCGAGCCTTGCCGCGCGGTGGGCGGCAAAGGAAGCGCTCGCCAAGGCCCTGGGCGCCCCGGCGGGCATGTCTTGGCAGGACGCTGAAATAGTCAAGGCCGACGACGGTGATCCGGAGTTCGCCATCAAGGGCACGGTAGCCGCGAGAGCCGAGCACCTCCAGATCTCGCACATCCACTTGTCGATGTCGCACGACGCCGGGATCGCTTCAGCAGTGGTGGTTGTGGAGGCTGCCGAGTGAGCGCGATAAGCGTCAACGTCGACTACGGTGCGATCGCAGATAACGTTCGCACATTGGGCGCCGTGACCAGCGCGCAGGTCATGGCGGTTGTCAAGGCCGACGGGTACGGTCACGGCCTGATTGAGTCCTCGCGGGCGGCCCGCACGGGGGGCGCCCAGTGGCTCGGGGTGGCACAACCCGGAGAGGCTCTCGCGCTGCGCGCAACGGATGACGTCGGTCGCATCCTCACGTGGCTCTATGGTCCCGAAGTCCCTGCCGCGGCGCTGATTGAGGCAAATGTGGATGTCTCCGTTGGTTCGCTGGTGGTCCTGGACGCCATTCTTGCTGGCGCGAAGACGGCCGGCCGAGCGGCGCGCGTCCACGTGATCGTCGATACCGGGTTGAGCCGCGAGGGGGCGACGCTCGACGAGCTGCCGGCGCTTCTTGACGCGGTCGATCGCGCGCAAGCTGACGGACTGGTCGAGGCCGTCGGAATGTGGTCGCACCTAGCGTGGGCGGACTCACCGGGGCACGCGACCATCGAACGTCAGCATCAAGTGTTCGAGACCGCCCTGAAGATGGCGAGCGAACGTCGGCTCGATTTGCAGTTTCGGCATCTAGCCAACTCGGCCTGCACGCTTACGCGCGCGGATCTGCACTACGACCTGGTCCGGCCGGGGCTCGCCTGCTACGGGCTCGCGCCCGTTGCCGACCCTGACGGCAAGAATTTCGGCCTTCGGCCCGCCATGACCGTGACGAGCACGCTGTCGCTTGTCAAGGCCGTGCGCGCCGGCGAGGGAGTGAGCTACGGACACGAATTCGTGACGAGCCGCGACACGGTCCTTGGGCTCGTGCCGGCCGGATACGCAGACGGCGTGTTTCGAGCGGCGGGGAATCGCGCCAAGGTGCGTGTGGGCGGCGATTTGGTGCCAATCGTCGGGCGCGTTTGTATGGACCAGTTTGTGGTGGATCTGGGGCCCGCAAACACGGCCCTTGCTGGCGACACCGTCGCGCTCATCGGGGCCGATGGCCCCACCGCGCAGGACTGGGCGGACGCGGCTGACACCATCCACTATGACGTGGTCACGCGGTTCGGCGCACTCCGCCCCAAGTCGGACTTGTGACTGCCGCCATCCACACGCTTAAGCTCGCGGATGCAGCGCATACTCGCGCGCTTGGCGCCGCCATCGGGGATGTGGTGAGCGCCGGCGATCTAGTCATCTTGACCGGTGGCCTTGGCGCGGGCAAAACGACGCTAACGCAGGGGATCGGCGCTGTTCTGGGCGTGGTCGGCGACGTGGTCAGTCCAACGTTCATCATCGCCCGTGCCCACGGAGCGGGCGCGCGTGAGCTCCCACTCATTCATGTCGACGCGTACCGGCTCACGTCTCTTGCCGAGCTGGATCAACTGGACCTCGACGAGTCGCTTGAGGCGGCGGTCACGGTGGTCGAGTGGGGCGATGGACTGGCCGAGGCGCTCGCGGACAGTTGGCTCCATGTGACGTTGGCGCGCCCGCGCGGCGGTGATGTGTCCGGTGACCCTGAGGCCGGGGTGCGGACCGCACGACTAGAGTCGCACGGCGAACGATGGGCGGCCGTTGACCTTGCCAAACTCACGGCCGCGCTCGCCTAACTTTGACTCATGCTCACCCTTGCCATCGACACGTCCTCCGCGATTGCGGTCGCGGTGGTGAACGGCGACCGCGTGCTAGCGCAGGACGCCGTCTACGCTCCGCGCAGTCACGCTGAGTTGCTCGCCCAAATGGTCCGTACGCAGCTGAACGCGGCGGGGGTGACGGGCGGCGAGGTTGAACGGGTCGTGGTCGGCACCGGGCCCGCTCCGTTTACCGGACTTCGCGTCGGGCTGGTCACCGCACGCACACTGGCCTTCGCCTGGGCCGTCCCCGTGCACGGCCAATGCTCGCTCGACGCGATCGGCGCTGCTTACGGCGGCGATGTCGTTGTCGTTGCCGACGCCCGTCGCAAAGAGGTCTATTGGGCCACGTACGAGGGGGGCCAGCGCACAGGCGGACCGCACGTCGCGCCTCCCGGCGAGGTGCCGAAATCTGGATTCACTGCCGGCCGCGGCGCGGGTCTCTATCCCGAGATCTTTGACGGCCCAGCAGTCGGCCTGGAGGACCCGGACCCAGCGTGGCTCGCACGCGTGATCGATCGCTCAGTCGCTGCCGGTCAAACTCACTTCCCGACTGAGCCAATGTATCTTCGACGCCCGGACGTGCACCGCGCATGAATGCTAGTCTGCGCAGTGAGCATGAGGACCGACCGGGCACACCGCCTCGATTCCAGATTAGCGACCTCGGCCCAGAGGACTTGCCGTGGGTCGCCGCTCGCGAGAAGGATATCTTCGGCACCGCCGCGTGGTCCGAAGACCTCATTGTGGCCGATTTCGCGAACGGCGGAAGGCGCTACCGCGGCATTCGCGACTCCGGCCGGCTTGTCGGGTATGCCGTCTTTGGGTTCGACGGCGACGCGTTTAGTCTGCTGAATCTTGCGGTGATTGCCGGGGACCGGAGGCGGGGAGCCGCGCGCGCGCTCGTCGAGGATTTTCTGCACGACGCTCGGAATGTGGGCGTGGCGGAGGGGTGGCTGGAGGTAGCGGCCACGAATGCTGCGGCCATCGCGTTGTACCGCAAGTTTGGTTTTGAGGACGTGAGGGTTCGACCTCGCTATTACCAGCCAGGCGACGTCGACGCTCTGGTGATGCGGGTCTCGCTGTGACGCACGGCGGTTAGAAGACCCGCGCGGCCTGGTCCCACTCGAGGCGTCCGCGACGCGGCCCAGCTCCGTGGTCACCCAAAGCCGGGTATCCCACTCCAAGGAGAATCTCGGCAGACCAACTTGTGTCTCTCAGCAGTGACGCGCTCAGCGCAGCTTTGTCGAAGCCACCGTATGGGCGCAGCGCGAGGCCGACGCCGCGGAGCCCGACGATCAGGTACCCGGCCTGAAGCCACGTACCGTCGTGTGCCTTGATCGAGCGTGCCTCGGGCATGGCCTCGAGTTTGGCCTGAGAGCCAATTGCGGATGGCGCCGTCACGTCGAAGTGATCGTGGAAGCGATCGTCGCGGGCGACCACCAGCAACAGCGGCGCCTTCTCAAGCTTGGCCCTGTTGCCCTCGGCAGCGTGGGCGATGACAGTGGCCCGAGCCTCCGGCGAGTGTGCCACAGCCAGGCGCATCGGGCCGGAGTTGTTCCCCGTCGGCCCGAATTTTACGACGTCGTAGACGTCCCGGATCACGTCGATAGGCACGGGCTCGTTGGCGAACTTGGTGGCTGAGCGCGCGTCCTCGAAGAGCAGGCGCCTCGCCTGGTCGTCCAAAGATCCGAAGGATGTCAGCGGCGGATTTGATGTCATAGTCACAGTGATAATACGCACCAACGGCTTGCGTTATTCCTTGTCTCAGCCCGCTCGCATTTCATCCGACGGGGCGGTCGGCCTAGAGTGGACGCGTGGAACCTCTGGTAATGGGACTGGAAAGCACGTGCGACGAAACGGGCGTTGCGCTCGTGCGCGGCCGCGACCTCATTTTCGACGCTGTAGCCAGCTCCATGGATGAGCACTCCAGGTTTGGGGGAATCGTCCCCGAGGTGGCGTCGCGCGCGCACCTGGAATCGATGGTCCCCACAGTCAAGGCCGCGCTGGCTGGTGGCGGCCTGGGTCTTGAGGATGTCGACGCCATCGCCGTCGCGAGCGGCCCTGGACTGGTGGGCTGCCTGACCGTCGGCATCGCTGCAGCGAAGGCGCTTTCGCTTGCGCTCGACAAGCCGCTCTACGCCGTAAATCACGTGATCGCGCACGCGGCAGTAGACGAACTTGTGCACGGTCCGTTCCCAGAACGCTTCATGGCCTTGGTGGTGTCTGGCGGGCATTCCTCGCTGTTGCTCGTGGACGACATCGCGATATCGATCCGCGAGCTCGGCCACACGTTGGACGACGCCGCCGGCGAAGCCTTCGACAAGGTTGGACGACTGCTCGGCCTGCCATATCCTGGCGGCCCTCATGTGGACAAACTCGCGCGAGGTGGCGATCCAGCGGCTATCGCGTTCCCGCGCGGATTGACCAAGCCCAAGGACATGGCCAACCATGCCTACGACTTCTCGTTCTCTGGATTAAAGACCGCCGTCGCGCGTTGGGTTGAGCAGTGCGAAGACGAGGGCAAGCCGGTTCCCGCGGCAGATGTGGCGGCGAGCTTCGCCGACGCGGTGGCCGACGTACTCGTTGACAAGACCATCAACGCCTGTCGAGAGAATGATGTCGACACGTTGGTGATTGGCGGTGGATTCAGCGCCAATTCCCAACTTCGAGAAGCGGCTGAAGCGCGTTGCGCCGACGCGGGAATCCTGGTGAGGATCCCGCCCATCAGTCTCTGCACCGACAACGGGGCGATGATCGCCGCGCTAGGCAGCGCCGCCATTCGGTCAGGGGCTGACCCCTCGGACATGGGCGTTGGCGTGACCTCCGCCATGACACTGGATAAGGTGGTCGCGTGATGGCTGAAGACGAGCGCTTCGTCCCACAATTCGCAAAGGGCCGCGTCGGCAACCATTCGGCGAGTCTCGCCTCGGGTTCGCTGGGACGAGCCTTCGTGGCGTTCGCTGCGGTGCTCGTTCTCGCGGGTGGAGCGACGTACGGCCTAGACAAGGTGGCGCTCGATGGGACGCCCGTGGCGGATGTGGCGGCTGAGCCGAGCCCATCTCCGGAGCCAAGCCACAGCCCCGAGGTACAGCTTGGTCCCGATGAGATCTTCCTGTCGTGGGGGCCGAGCCTCGCCGACTGGCAATTCGCCCAGGATGCAGCCGCGGCGATGACGGTCGATCAGGCCGCGGGCCAGGTGATCGTTGCGAGTTTCAGCGGTAAGAATTCTGCGGACTTGGCTGCGCTCATCGGGCAGTACAACCTTGGCGGCGTCATCTTCATGGGCGGCAACATTGGTACGCAGAGCCAGACCATGGATCTAACCGCTGCGGCCCAGAGCGCGGGCCAGGCTGGGGCGCGCGAGTGGCCCGTCATCGTGAGCGTCGACCAAGAGGGCGGGACGGTCGCGAGGCTCGGCCCGCTCGTGCCAGACATGCCATCATTCCTCAGTGCTGGAGCCGTTCGCTACAAGCCCACGGTTCAAACGGTTTACGCTGGGTTCGGCCGGGACATCGCCGCTCTTGGTTTCAACGTCAACTACGCCCCGGTTGCCGACGTCACCATTGGGCTCGCCGACCCGGTTATTCGCACCAGGTCTGCAGGCGGAGACCCCGAAAACGTCGCCAAGACGGTAGTGGCCGCCATGGACGGGTTCCTCGATGCTGGCCTCGTGCCGTCGATCAAGCACTTCCCTGGCCACGGGAGCGTCACGACGGACTCGCACGTGGCACTGCCAGTCCAGCAAGCGACTGTCGCCCAACTCACCGATCGCGACTTCATCCCATTCCAGATGGCAATTGATTCAGGCGCACCGGTAATCATGATGTCTCACGTTCGCGTCACGGCGTGGGGCACAGGCCCGTCTACCTTGACTCCGGCGGCGTACAGTCAGCTTCGCGATGAGATGGGTTTCGAGGGCGTCGTGATTACAGACGCACTGAACATGCAGGCGGTTGTCGGCACGAACGGCCCCGCGCAAGCTGCAGTCAACGCGCTGAATGCAGGCGCAGACCTTCTGCTCATGCCGGCGGACACAGGCGCCGCTCACCGTGGCATCGTCGATGCGGTGGGTAGCGGAGCACTCTCGCGGGAACGACTAAACGAGGCTGCGGCTCGCTCAATCGCACTGATGCGTTGGCAGGCCGGAATTGATCCAGCAGTAGAGACCGAGGGCGACTACGTGCGGACGCTCGCGCACGCCGCTACCACGGTCGTGGCACCATTGTGCGGCCGAAGTCTGGTCGGAAGCAAGGTCAGCATCTCGGGCGGGTGGTCCTCGGAGCGAAACGCGCTTGCCGACGCGCTTGCGGCTTACGGAGTCACCCAGGGCTCGGGGGGGACCACCATTCGCATTCTGGGTAGCCCGGATGGGAACGCGACGGCGGACATTGTCGTAGCGATGGATGGCCCGTGGGGCTTGTCGGATTCGAATGCGACAGCCTATGTGGGTCTCTATGGTCGCGGAGACTCGTCGCTCGCGGGCCTCGCAGATGTCCTTGTAGGACAGTCGACGGCTGCAGGCCAATGGCCAGTTCCGATATCCCACATGCCATATGACGCGTGTCCGTCGCCTCGCTAGATCGGTTCGACTACCAGGACGACCTTCTTTCCCGCCAGACGGGTGAGAATGACAGTAGCCCCCCCATCTCCTTTGAGGCTCAACTCGCCGCGTAGACGCTCGGGCGTGACGGCTGTCCCCCGCTTCTTGATGGTGAGGGATCCCACGTTTCGCTCGCGCAGATAGGCGTTGAGCCGCTTGACCCCGTACGGCATGTGGTCGAGGACTCGGAAGGCGCGACCAAAGGGCGTGACCGGCCGCGTGTCCGATGTGATGTAGGCAATGGAGGAGTCCAAGAGGTTACCGCCGATTGCATTGGCCGCATCGGCGACGAGTCCGGCCCGAATCACTGCGCCGTCGGGCTCGAGCACGTAGTCGCGCAGCGGGCCTGCGGAAACGGTCACACCTGAATCATGAATGGCGTGAGCGCCATCACTGTCGATCACCAGGGCGCCGCGCCCGTGCTCCTTGGCCAGCTGGCCGCACCAGAGCGTCACCTCAACGACGTCTCCTGCAACGGAGACCCACTGTGCCTCGGCGTCCGGCGGGAGTGCGTCGTGCGGCACCCCGGGTCCCACCTTGACGCCGAGGGCCGGGTACTGGTCGCGCAGCTCTAGCACGGCCCCGAGTGGCGGGGAATAGTCGCTCGGGCGGTGCCGTCGGCCAGCCGCGGTACGGCGGGCTGGGTCGGCAAAAACTCCATCGACGCGCGCGCCACGGACCGTCGCCATTGAATCTGCATGCACCACGACCGTTGACTCCCAGTGCCGCAAGTTGTGGTCGGCCAAAAGGGCGGTCGGTTCGTCCTGCTCGAAGGCCATCACCGCAACGCCGATCGCGGACATCGCCATGGCATCGGCGCCAATCCCGCAAGTAATGTCCGCGACCGCGTGTACGCCAGCATCGCGAAAGCGCGCCGCGTGGCGCGCTGCGACGGTCAGTCGCGTGGCCTGCTCAAGCCCTGCGGTTGTAAACAGCATGCCGTCAGCGAACTCGCCGAACTTTTCTTGAGCCTTCTTCCGCAACAGCGATTGCGACATGACTGACGCGACTAGGGCCGGGGACTCGCCTGAATCGCGCAATCCCTGGCCCAGTCGCAGGACTTCCGATTCGTCGTACGGTGGGAGCGAATTGAGGAGTGCAAGCCCGTGGGGGCTCGTCACGAGCCGCGCCTGCGCCAGGTCCATGACTCGATAATTGCACGCTCCCACTTCACCGAAAGCGAAAGCGTTGACAAGAGTTAGCACTCTCCCCATGCGAGTGCTAAGTTGTTAGTGCTTCAGCAAGGAGCGCGAGCGGCACTTGTGGGCGGGTAGGACACTCAGAAGGTCACCTTCACCCCGGGCGCTGCCGCTAATCGTTTCAGCACGAACGTGGAAGGTGAGGTCCGCAGTGTCGGTCTCTATCAAGCCCCTCGAGGACAAGGTCGCGGTCAAGTCGGCAGATGCCGAGCAGACTACTGCCTCTGGACTCGTCATCCCTGACACCGCCAAGGAGAAGCCCCAAGAGGGCGAAGTCGTGGCGGTTGGACCTGGTCGCATTGACGATAATGGCAACCGCATTCCTGTGGACGTCAACGTCGGCGACAAGGTTATCTACAGTAAGTACGGCGGCACCGAAGTCAAATACGACGGCGAGGACTATCTCATCCTTTCCGCACGTGATCTGCTTGCGGTGATCAGTTAGGTTTTGATCGCGGCCCGGTTGGGTCGCACACAGCAGTCGAGGGCCCCGGCTTGATCCTGGGGCCCTCGATCTGTATGGGGTCGATCTGGCAGTGAAAGCGTCACTCGCGTCTAGCTGGCCTGCTTCACCTGGTCACGGAGCAATGCGTGGCGCTCATCTTCGCTCAGGCCACCCCAGACGCCAAACGGTTCGCGCGCGTTGAGGGAACGCTCTCGGCACATGGCTAGTACCGGGCAGTCACCACAGAAGCGTTTTGCTTTCTCGGCGCGACGGCGCCTTGCGGAACCGCGCTCCCCTTCAGGGTGAAAAAAGATGTTGGGGTCGGCTTGTCGGCAGGACCCTTCATATTGCCACTCCCACTCGTCCTGAGTAGGTGACAGCACATTGGTGGCGATTTCCATGGGCGTAGCTCCCGTGAGACGGCTGCCTGATGGGAAGTCGCCCTCTACCTCAGCGCCACAAATCGAAACGTCGGTATCTCGATCCTGCATCGCGGCGTTCGCTTGATGACAGTCTGGCGGCGGGACCGCGCCGTCAACAGCCCCCACTTATGGGGGTAGGGGGTATTCAAACCGGGGCGAAATGGGACAGTCTGCTTCCCGTAGGATTGCACAATGTCGCATGAGGAAGAATTCGATCCGTTTAGTTACACAGGACTGACGTACGACGATGTGTTGCTCCTGCCTGGACAGAGCGATGTCATCCCCAGCGAAGTCGACACTTCGACGCGCCTGACGCGGAATATCTCGATCGCCATCCCCCTGCTGAGTGCGGCGATGGACACCGTTACGGAGTCGCGCATGGCGATTGCGATGGCGCGGCACGGCGGCATCGGGGTGTTGCACCGCAACCTGTCGATCGACGATCAGGCCCACCAGGTTGACCTGGTGAAACGCTCAGAGTCGGGCATGATCTCGGACCCCGTAACGGTCGGTCCGGACGCTACACTGCTCGAACTGGACGCGTTGTGTGGTCAGTACCGGGTGTCCGGCCTTCCCGTCGTTAACGACGACCGCGTCCTCCTTGGAATTATCACTAACCGCGACCTGCGGTTCGTCAACCCGTCCGATTTCACGACACGCAGGGTTCGCGAAACGATGACGCCCATGCCTCTTGTGACCGGCAACGTGGGCATCACGAATGACCAGGCTGCGGCACTTCTCGGTGAACACAAGATCGAGAAGCTCCCGCTGGTCGACGCCGAGGGCAGGCTTCAGGGACTCATCACGGTCAAGGACTTCGTGAAGACTGAGCAGTACCCGCAGGCCACCAAGGACGGTGAGGGCCGGTTGCGGGTCGCTGCGGCCGTCGGATTCTTCGGAGATGCGTGGGAGCGGGCTACCGCGCTCGTGGATGCCGGAGTCGACGTAATAGTCGTTGATACCGCGCACGGCCATGCGCGCGCGATGATCGACATAATCGAAAAGTTGAAGAGAGACAAGGCGACCAAGGGCGTTGAGGTGATTGGCGGAAACGTCGCGACTCAGGAGGGTGCGCAGGCGCTGGTTGACGCAGGCGTGGATGCGGTCAAGGTTGGGGTGGGTCCTGGCTCCATCTGCACCACGCGAGTGGTCGCGGGCGTGGGCGTTCCCCAGGTGAGCGCGGTCTACGAGGCGTCGAAAGCGGCAAGGCCCGCCGGTGTGCCGATCGTCGCCGACGGCGGACTCCAGCACTCGGGCGACATCGCCAAAGCGCTGGTCGCAGGAGCCGAGACAGTCATGTTGGGTTCGCTGCTGGCTGGTTGCTCCGAGAGCCCTGGCGACTTGGTGTTGGTCAACGGCAAACAGTTTAAGTCGTATCGCGGGATGGGTTCCCTAGGCGCCATGGCGTCCCGTGGCCGCATGTCATTCTCCAAGGACCGCTACTTTCAGGCAGACGTACCGAGCGACGCTCACCTGATACCCGAAGGCATCGAGGGTCAGGTGCCATATAAGGGACCGCTAGCGAATGTCGCGCACCAGTTAGTTGGCGGCCTGGGCCAGAGCATGTTCTATGTGGGGGCCCGGACAATCGAGAGCCTGCGCGCCAAAGGAAAGTTTGTGCGTATAACTCCCGCGGGTCTCAAGGAATCACACCCGCACGACGTTCAAATCGTGGTCGAGGCGCCCAACTACTCCGGCAAGTAGTGCACGTCGCTACTGAACTGGCAGGGGCCAGTCGACGCTTGGCAAATCGTCCGTTTTGCCCTTTGACGTAAGCCAGGCACGGAAATTTTCCGCCCACGCGCGGTGCGCTACTACTTGCTGGTCGTGCAGGTCGGTAAGTTCTACCTGACCGAGCGTGGGGTACACCCGCGACATCGCGTGGACCAGGTCCATGGTTGCGAGCACGTCTGCATCTGCTGCATGTAGATCATCAGCGTTGATCTCAAGGTTGTAGTGGCCGCACAGGTCTAGCAACGTGCGCTTACCGCGCCGGTAGCGATCGAGATGCCTGTCGAGCACGAGCGGATCAACGAGGGGCCTGATGCCTGCTGCATCGCTGAGGCGCTGGGTGAGCGTCGGCAGGCGGTACCTTGCTAGTTCCGCCTCGAGTATCGAGATGTCGAAGGTGGCGTTGAACGCCACAACCGGCGACCCGCCGCGCAGCGCGCTTGCCAGCAGCGTGGCGATTTCTCCCAGCGCGTCTTGCGGTGAAACCCCGGCGTCGCGAGCCTGTTCCGTGGTGATGCCATGTACAGCGGTCGCGGCGGCGGGGATGTCTACGCCGGGGTTGATGAGCCACGTGCGCTGGTTGGGCGGGCCATCGGCGTTGTCGCGTGTGATGATCGCGGCGGTGACGATGCGGTCTGTCGAGGTGTTGACGCCCGTGGTCTCCGTGTCGAAGCCCACCATGGTCCGTTCTAGCCAGGTCATGGAACCATTCTGTCATTGCCCCCTGACAGTGGACCCTAGGCGTGCCGCTACGCTAGACGGGTGAACAACGAGATTGAAATTGGTGTGGGCAAGCGCGGCCGCCGCGCGTACGCGTTTGACGACGTTGCCGTGGTGCCCTCGCGCCGCACGCGCGACCCCAACCAGGTCAGCCTCAAGTGGCAGATCGACGCTTTCCAATTCGACCTGCCGCTCATAGCCGCGCCCATGGACTCAGTGATGTCTCCCGCCACCGCTATCGCGCTGGGCAAGATGGGCGGGCTTGGGGTGCTCGACCTCGAAGGGCTCTGGACGCGATACGAACATCCGGAGCCGCACCTCGCCGAAATCGCGCAGTTGGATGCTGCAGACGCGACGGCGCGCATGCAGGAGATCTACAGTGCTTCCATTGACCCTGAGTTGGTCAAGAAACACCTGCGCGCCATGAGGGACGCCGGAGTCACGGTTGCTGGCGCACTCACGCCCCACCGGACGCAAGAGCTATACAAGACTGTGTTGGAGGCCGGTGTCGACATCTTCGTGATCCGCGGCACCACGGTGTCTGCCGAGCACGTGTCGGAGGAAAGCGAGCCGCTCAACCTCAAGAAGTTCATCTACGACCTTGACGTTCCGGTCATCGTGGGCGGTGCGTCGACGTACCAGGCGGCCCTGCACCTGATGCGCACCGGTGCCGCTGGCGTGCTCGTGGGGTTCGGGGGCGGCGCAGCCCACACCACGCGCACTACGGTGGGGATTCACACGCCCATGGCGACCGCAGTCGCCGATGTAGCGGCGGCTCGCCGGGACTACCTGGACGAGTCCGGTGGACGGTATGTACACGTAATCGCGGACGGCGGCCTCGGCCGGTCGGGGGACATGGTCAAAGCGATTGCGTGTGGCGCAGACGCCATGATGGTTGGCGCGGCTTTGGCACGAGCCGCGGAGGCGCCCGGTGGCGGATACCATTGGGGCCACGAAGCTCACCACGCCGAGCTTCCACGTGGCGAACGAGTTCAGGTGGGCGAGGTGGGGACCCTCGAAGAAATCGTGCTGGGCCCGGGCAAGCGCGCGGACGGCACCACAAATCTCATGGGTGCGCTGCGACGGTCAATGGCCACGACGGGGTATTCAGACCTCAAGGAGTTCCAGCGCGTCGATGTGGTGGTCGCTCCGTATCAACCGGGGCGGGTCGGGTAGTCCCTCGCAGAGTTAGCCCAGCTGGTCGGTCATCTCCAGCCAGGAGCCTTCGAGCGTCGCGGTCTCGGCTGCGTAGGCACGAAGTCTGTTATTTAGCGCCTTGAGACCCTCAAAGTCGGACTGATTGTGTCCAGCCATTTCGGCGTGAACTTTCTTGCTCAACTGTGTGAGCTTCTGGAGGCGTCGCTCGGCTGCTGCGACCTCCTTCTCGATTACGCGGCGCTCAGCTCCGGCGAGTTCGGGCGCTGCTGTAGGCGCACTTGACGTCCTCGACCGCTTCCTCTCGCGAGGGTTCCCAGTGGGGACAGCTGCCCGTGCATTGGCCGACTGCGCTTTGGATTTCTTGGCTTTGCCGAAAGCATGCCGGCCGCCGAACGCGCCCACGCCGCCCTGTTTGGCTCGTCGTTCGCGTGACAGTTCAATGTACTGGTCGATTCCGCCCGGAAGATGGCGCAGTGCACCGCCAGTCACGGCGTATTGCTGGTCGGTTACGCGCTCGAGCAGGTACCGGTCGTGGCTCACGACGATCAGGGCGCCTGGCCAGGCGTCAAGCAGGTCCTCGATGGCGGCGAGCATATCCGTGTCCAGGTCGTTCGTCGGCTCGTCGAGTACAAGGACGTTTGGCTCCGACAGAAGAACAAGCAACAGCTGGAGGCGGCGCCGTTGACCGCCACTCAACTTGCCAACCTGGATCGACAGTTGGGCGGAGGTAAAGCCCAACCTCTCGAGGAGCTGGCCGGGGGACATCTCCGTGCCGTCGGCGAGCGTGGTCGAGTGGTAACGCTTGACGACGGCACGCAATCGCTCGTTCTCGTACTCGTCTAGCTCGTGAAGATGCTGGCTCAGTTGGGAGACCTTGACAGTTAGCCCGCGCTTCACACGCCCGGACGTGGGCTGGAGTTCACCCGAAATCAGCTTGAGCAGAGTGGACTTTCCCGCGCCGTTTTCGCCAAGAATTCCGGTCCGTTCCCCGGGGCCGATGCGCCATTCGACATCCTTGAGAACCTCGACCGCGTCGTCTCCGGTTCCGTAGGTGACGGAGCAGTTAAGGACGTTGACGACTTCTTTGCCGAGCCTCGCCGCCGCGAGGCGGACTAGTCCAGCGGTGTCGCGCACGGGCGGCACGTCCTCGATCAAGGCATTGGCGGCTTCGATCCGGAACTTGGGCTTGCTGGTCCGCGCGGGTGCGCCGCGCCGCAACCACGCGAGCTCCTTGCGCATGAGGTTCTGGCGCCGCTGTTCCGTGACGTTGGAAACCCGGTCGCGCTCGACCCGCTGCAATACGTATGACGCGTAGCCGCCTTCGTACTGGTCCACGCGGCCGTGGTGTACTTCCCAGGTATCAGTGGACACCTCATCGAGGAACCAGCGATCGTGAGTGATGACAGCTAGGGCGCCCTTGCCCGCTCCCCAGCGCCGCTTCACGTGCTCGGCGAGCCACGTCACGCCGTCGACATCGAGGTGATTTGTGGGCTCGTCAAGGAATAGGACGTCGTGATCACCCACGAGCACCCTGGCAAGTGCAACGCGACGTTGCTGGCCACCCGAGAGCGAGCCCACCAATGCGTCGCCCGCGATGTCGGGAACGAGTCCGGTCATGATGTCTCGCACGCGCGGGTCCGAGGACCACTCGTGGTCGTCGGCATCGCCCACGATCGCCTCGATCACCGTGTGCGCAAGGTCGATTCCGTCGTCTTGGTCGAGCACGCCGACCGTGACGCCGCGGGCGCGCGTCACGCGACCCTCGTGCGGTTCTAGCCTGCCGTCTAGGAGCTTGACGAGTGACGATTTTCCGGCGCCGTTGTCGCCAACGATTCCGATCCGATCGCCATCGTCAAGGCCAAGGGAGACGGAGTCGAGGACGGTTCCCGAGCCAAAGTCTAGGTGCAGCGCGTCTGCGCTTAAGAGGTGGGCCACGGGTTCAGGGTAGTCGTGCTGGCAGTGGTCGCCGTGCGGGCGAGAAGAAGCGGACATGCCGCGAGAGCAACGAGCGAGCCCGTCGCGCCGCGCCGCCGGTCCACATGCAACCCTCGCGTCGCATGGAACGGCAATAGTGCAGCAGGCGTCAAACAGGGCGTAGTCCCGCTCGCCACTCTCGTGACGTTGGCCGAAGCGTTCGCCGGGGCAATATGGGAGGGTAAGTCACCCCGAGTAGAGAACTGTCATCACAGAGGCACGCGAAACGTGACCCTGCTGAGCACTCCGGCACGGTTCCCGATCGAAGGAATCAGGAATGTCTATTCAGTTGGCGGAGTGAAACTCCGACGGGCTCGAAGCCGTGGCACACGGTCAGACCCGCACTTCAGAGTCTGGCACTGGCCAGTTGCGGCGCCCTGGGTCCTTAGTCCCGGTCGCGGGCCCAGCGCTCTGAAGCGCTGGGGGTGTCGCGCGGAGCGAGCAGTCTCTTTAGCTCGAGGTCGCCACAGTCGCAACGGCTTGAAGCGCGATCTCTCGCTCCTCGTTAGTGGGCACCACCCATACCTCGACGCGAGAGTTCTTGGACGATACTCGGGTCGGCTTGTTCTTGCGCCCGGCATTGAGTTTGGGATCAATCTCGATCCCGAGCGCCTCGAGCCCGCCGAGCGAGTCCGCGCGTACGACGTCCGAGTTCTCGCCCACGCCAGCCGTGAAAACCACAGCGTCAAGCGCACCCATCTGAGCGTAGTAGCGGCCAACATAGCCCTTGATTCGCCTGCAGTACACCTCGTGCGCCAGGAGGGCGCCTGGGTCTCCCGCCAACATGGCGCCTTCAATGTCACGCATATCTGAATGGCCGGCCATGCCGAGCATTCCGCTTCGCCGATTCAGCAGGTGATCTATCTCCCCAGTGTCCATGCCAGCGGCGCGCGACAGGTGGAAAACGACGGCAGGGTCGAGGTCGCCCGAGCGAGTGCCCATGACTAGGCCCTCGAGGGGTGTCAGGCCCATTGACGTGTCGACACTTCGGCCGCCCTGTATGGCGCACGCCGACGCGCCGTTGCCAAGGTGTAGCACCACCATCGACAGATCCTTTATGTCCCGTCGCATTGCGGAGGCTGTTTCGCGCGAAACGTACGCGTAGGACGTCCCGTGAAACCCGTATCGCCGCACGCCGTGGGCCTCGGCCACGAGTCGGTCGATCGCGTACGTGTAGGCAGCCTCGGGCAATGAGTGGTGAAAGGCGGTGTCGAAAACTGCGACATGAGATAGCAGCGGAAACGCGACGCGCGCGGCCGCTATGCCAGCGAGGTTGGGCGGGTTGTGTAACGGCGCGAGCGTGGAAAGCAGGGTTACTTGGTGCTCGACTTCGTCGTCGATAACGGTCGGAGCGGAGAACTCGGCGCCGCCTTGGACAACGCGGTGACCTACAACGCTGATGTCTTGGAGGCTCACGCCGCTGTCGGGCGCGGCGAGCGACGCGATGATTCTCTCGATCGCCTCGGAGTGGTTGTCGACGCGCTCGATCAGTCCCTCCGCGAGCGGCTCGGGCTTGGCGACGTCAACCACCTGAAATTTGACCGAGCTCGACCCACAGTTAAGGACGAGTGCGACGCCCGTCGGCGATTTCCTCACGCGGGCTCCGTTGCTTCGATCTGTTGCGCCTGAATGGCCGTAATCGCCACTGTGTTGACGATGTCCTGCACGAGGGCACCGCGAGACAGGTCGTTTACCGGCTTCTTCAAGCCTTGAAGCACGGGCCCAATCGCGACGGCGCCTGCGGAGCGCTGAACGGCTTTGTACGTGTTGTTGCCGGTGTTCAAATCAGGGAAAACGAATACAGTAGCGCGGCCGGCGACGTCCGAGCCGGGTATCTTCTTCCTTGCCACACTTGGCTCGATGGCAGCGTCGTATTGCATGGGGCCGTCTACCAAGAGGTCCGGTCGACGTGCGCGGACCAGTTCAGTTGCGGCGCGCACTTTGTCCACGTCGTCGCCGGTTCCGGATTCTCCCGTCGAGTAACTGAGCATGGCAACGCGTGGCTCGATGTGGAACTGGGCTGCAGTCTCGGCGGATGAGATCGCGATGTCGGCGAGCTGCTCGGCGGTGGGATCGGGATTGATCGCGCAGTCGCCATATACGAGTACGCGGTCCTCGAGGCACATCAAGAACACGGACGACACGATGCTCACGCCAGGGGGAGTCTTGATCACCTGGAACGCAGGCGTGATCGTGTGCGCCGTGGTGTGCGCAGCGCCGGAAACCATGCCGTCGGCCAAGCCCTCGAGCACCATCATTGTGCCGAAATAGCTGACGTCCTTCACGGTGCCGCGCGCGTTCTCGAGGGAGACTCCTTTGTGGGAGCGCAGTTGGGCGTACTGGGCGGCGAAGCGCTCGACCAGCTCGGGGTCTTCTGGATTCAGCACAGCGGCTTGGGCGATGTTCACTCCCAACTCCGATGCGCGGGAGCGAACCGTTGACTCCCGTCCGAGGATGGTGAGGTCAACCACGTCGCGGCTCAGCAGCGTGGAGGCCGCACGGAGGATGCGGTCGTCGTCGCCCTCCGGCAGGACGATGTGCTGGCGCGTCTGCCGGGCACGGTCAAGTAAGTCCCATTCGAACATCAGGGGCGTCACGACGTCGGTGCGCGCGACGTCTAGGAGCGTGAGCAGGGCCGCCGCGTCCACGTGGCGTTCGAAGAGGCCGAGCGCGGTGTCGACTTTGAGCGACGATTCCCGAGAGAGGCGGCCGCGAGTGTTTCCGCACCTTTTGGCCGCCTTGAATGTGCCCAGTTTGGTCCTGATGATTGGCACGGGAGTTTTCATACCGTCGAGCAGGCGCATCACCGGGGTGGACGGCAAGAATCCGCCGTTAAGTATGATGCCGGCCAGGCTTGGGTAGCCGTCCGCCGCGTGCGCCGCGAGCAATCCGATGACGACGTCGGCGCGGTCGCCTGGGGTGATGACCACGTGGCCTTCTTCGAGCCGGTCAAGCAAATGGTCGACCGTCATCGCGCCGATGGTGACGCCAAACACTTCTCGGCCCAAGAGGTCGGGGTCTCCGCTGATCAGTTCTCCGTCCACCGAAGACACGAGGGCCGACAGTATTGGCGCAGTTAACACGGGGTCTTCAGGGAGGGCGCCCATGGCGGTAGCAGCGGGTAGAGCGGCACGGACGCTGTCCACCTGAGAGGGTTCGCAGCGATTCGCGAATACCGCGGCCAGGTGCGCGTGCGAGTCTTTGAGTTCGACGCTCGCGGCTTCGACGACGCGTGCGACCTCCTTCGGAGTGCGGTGCGCACCGCTCACGACGAGGGCCACGGGCATCCCGAGATTGGCCGCTATCCGTGCGTTGTACTCGAACTCCGCGGGCCCGGCGATGTCGGTGTAGTCGGTCCCGATCACCACGACGGCGTCACACTTCTTGGCGACCTCGTGATAGCGCGCGACGATGGTGGCGAGCGTGCCGTCGGGGTCGTTGTGGACGTCGTCGTAAGTGGCGCCCACGCACTCGTTGTAGTTGAGGTCAACGCCGTCGTGCCCCAAAAGAAGTTGCAGGACGTAGTCCGAGCCGTCGCCCACGCGTGCGACCGGCCTGAACACGCCGACCTTGCCGACGTTTCGGGCCAAGAGGTCGACAATGCCGAGGGCTACTGTGGACTTGCCACTGTTGCCCTCGGCCGAGGTGATGAATATGCTCCGACTCACACCCCCTAGCATTCCACCTCTCGCAGGCCGTGGTGCGCGAATGGGTCCCGGTCGCCTAAAATCGAAACGGGGATGGACGAAGGCCGACTACGAGCCGACGGTGGAGAGCACACGTTGTTGTCCTTAGAACGGGGGTTGGCGCATGGCGAACGTGAGTGTAGGTGAGCGCGTCGCCCGCGTCTGGGGCGGTCTCAGCAACCGTGGCGTGAATCCGTTGGGCGGGAGCAAGAACCGCCCTATCGTTTCCGCCAACCAGTTTTCAATACTCGCCGCGCTGTTCAGCGTTCCCTACCTCGTGCTGTTCTTGATATTCGAAGCGCCGCTACTGTGGGGGCCTGCTTTGGGTCAGGCACTCCTGATCGGCTCGTGGGCACTGGTGCTCTTCCTCAACTCGCGCGGCCTAAATCTGGTGGCGTCGATGCTGTCGCTCGTCGCGCCCGTCGCCCAGTTCACCTACTTGTCCTATTTCTTCACAAGCGACGCCGGGTTTCACCTCTACCTTCTCGGCGGCGGCGCACTTGCTTTCGCCGTGCTCCGTACCGGTGAGCGGATCGTGCGCACAAGCGTCATCGCGATGAGCGCGGGGGGTGTTCTAGTTGCTTCTGCTCTGTGGGCCGACGGCGGCGCTCACGTCGATCTGCCGGACTTCTTCGTCCCCTCCGCGTTCGCGCTCAACGCCGTCCTGGTGATCGTGCTCTTCTATGTGATCGCACGCTTCAACCACCGCTACTACGTGCGAGAGCGCGGGCGCAACGAGGTGCTGCTGGAATCCGCTCAGCTAGCCGCTCAAACGGACGCGCTCACCGAGGTCTATAACCGGCGCGGTGTTGCCCCAATCCTGAGCAGCGTCGCCCGACGCGGCGACTACTCGCTCGCACTCGTCGACCTCGATCGGTTCAAACTGATCAATGACCGACTTGGCCACGGCGCCGGTGATGTCGTTCTCGCGAATGCTGCCCGCACGTTGGTCCGAAGCGTGGGCGACGATGGCACTGTCGCCCGCTGGGGTGGCGAGGAGTTCCTCGTCGTGCTAGCGGGATTGTCGCTTGCGGATGCTCACAAGATCATGGAGCGTGCGCGAGTGGACATGGAGGCGGAATACGGTGCACCCGAGTCGTTGGCGCGCGTCACCATTTCGATAGGGCTTGCGCACGCACCTCGGTACGCAGGTAAAGAGGAGGTCCTCAGGCTCGCCGACGCCAACTTGTACGAGGCGAAGTCGTCCGGGCGCAATGTGGTCATAAGCGCCCAACTCGCGTCGGGAGGCCACGAATAGCGCGCTCCTCGCCCCACGCGTAGAGTCTGAAGGACGCGCGGCAAGTCAGGCTCTTCGGCATCAAAGCCGAGCGGGCGACGGCCGCGACTATCCCGAACGTGAGGGGCACGTTGAGCGAACAATCGGCGAGCAACGGGCATGCGCCTGCCGACGGGTTGCGTGCCGTCGTGGCGCGGCTATTTGAGCGCCGC
Source organism: Demequinaceae bacterium (assembly GCA_965250005.1). Taxonomy (GTDB): domain Bacteria; phylum Actinomycetota; class Actinomycetes; order Actinomycetales; family Demequinaceae; genus WTKG01. The sequence goes on along the minus strand of OZ252279.1, from coordinate 1,116,954 downwards.
ATCAGCCCACTCGACGGCCCCAAAGGTCGCGCAGCGGGTGCCGTTCTGGCGTTGCTCGTCTTTGCGATTGGCCTCACGCTGACCTACATCGTGTTCTACGCGATCTCGGACTTCCTGGGGCTCACTGCCGTCATTGTCGCCAACGGGATCGCGACAGTTCTCTATGTTGGTGGCATCGTGATCTTGCGCCTGGGCAAGCAACTTCAGGCTGGCGTGCTCGCGCTGACAGTTGCTACTGCCCAGATTGTCTACGTGACCAGCTTCATCGGGTGGCACGTGGGGCTCCAACTGTTTCTCATCGCCGCCGCGCAACTGGTGTTCATGATCTTTACGGACCGGCAGGTCGCGGCTCGGTGGCTGTTCATCGTGATTGCCAGCGCAGGCTTTGCCGTGTGCCAGTTTGTGTTTGATCCCGCGCTCACGCCGTACAAGTTCCCGGCGGATGTTGAGTCGGTCCTGTTCTCTGTCAACGCCGCCGCATTGGGCCTCATGATGGTCATGTTGGCCGCGCTGGCGCACGTGCGCTCCGGCGTCGCGCAAGCCCAGGCTCGGGCCTCGGCTTCGCACGCTGAGCTCCTCGCCAACACTGACCTGCTGACGGGCTTGGCCAATCGGAGGCCCGTGGTCGAAGAGTTGGCGCGGCTCAGCAGGGCGGGTGGTGGACGTTACAGCGTCGCAATTGCTGACCTCGATAACTTCAAAGCGCTCAATGACGCGTTCGGGCACACGTGCGGCGACAACGTGCTCGCGGCGCTGGGCCACTCGCTGGGTGAGCAGTTGCGCGAGTCCGACACTATCGGCAGGTGGGGAGGAGAGGAGTTTATCTTTGTGCTGCCAGCCACAGATTTGGATGACGCGCGCGCGATGATGGACCGCATGCGGGAGGCCATTGCTGGCTTCGACATCGAGTGCGGGAGGCACACGCACCGCGTGACCGCATCGTTCGGAGTGGCTGATGCGCACGGCGACTCTATGGCGCACCGCGTTATCAACCGTGCCGACGACGCCATGTACGACGCAAAGGACGCGGGCCGGAACAATGTTCAGGTGCGGTCTTCAGCCGACGCTCCGCACTCGCTGCCGACGCTCGAGTTGCCGCGCTTCCGCCGGCAGCAACGAGATGCGAACAGCTAGTGCGCGTGATGTCCAGCGCCCCGCGCATGAGCGGCTCTCTTGTGGCTGTGGGGGCCGTGACTCTTGCCGCCGTGTCGCTAGGTGCATGGCTCGGGCTGTGGCAGTGGAGTCGCGCCTACGCGAAGGCCGAGGTGGTATTTGAGGCGGCGCCTATGCCTATTGCGGAGGTCCTTGCTCCCGCATCGTCCACCTCCGGTGCGCTCGGCCGCAACGTTTCCGTCACTGGCCGCTTTGGCGACGGGCTTGCGGTGGTCACTGAGCGAAATGTTGAGGGGCAGGATGCAGTGCTGTTCGTCCGCGAGTTCATGGTTGATTCGAACTCGACCGGCACTGGCGAGCCCGCCACGCTTGCGGTCCTCGTGGGGTGGCAGCCAACCGCGGCCGATCATGCTGGCCCCAGCGGTGCAAGCCTCCAGGTCACGATAGAGGGCTACTTGAGGGTGTCCGAGGCGCCTATGGCAAGTAGCGTGGCTGTCCAGGAGCCGCGCCCTGACGGCGCTTTCCTCACCACGGCGGTGTCCACAGCCGAACTCGCTCAGCGTTGGGAACCTCCAATGTATTCCGCGGTCCTGGTCGCCCATGATGGCTCGACCCGGTGGATGCCAATGCCCCCGCGGGAACCCGAGTCGCGACTGAATTGGCAGTCCGCCGTCTACGCAATTGAGTGGTGGCTCTTCGGTGCGTTCGCGCTGGTCGTATCTGCGCGCTGGATGCGCGACAATAGTCGGGCACAGAGTGAACAAGCTGAGGAGGCGGGTCATGGCTGAGAAAAACAGCGCGGCTCAACGAGGAATCCGGACGGCACTCAAGCGGTATCAGGTGATGGCGATCGTTACCGGAGTCTTCCTGATCCTCGTGTTCGTGGGCGTGTACATCGAGTACGTGATTGAGCCCGAGTCCGAGTCCCTGCTGGCGCTTGTCGACAACGTGCAGTTTATCCACGGGTTCATTTACATCGTCTATCTTTGGATGTCCATCGATCTGTGGACCCGCGTGAAATGGGGCTGGGGACGCCTTGCGATATTGGTTCTCGGGGGCGTTATCCCGCTTCTCACGTTTTGGGCGGAGCGGCGCGTGACCAGAGACATCGCCGGTACTCTTAACCCGTGAACCACAGCCCGGTCCTCGTAGTCGACTGCGGCGCCCAGTACGCTCAACTCATCGCACGCCGCGTCCGCGAAGCGCATGTCTATTCCGAAGTAGTCCCGCACTCCATGAGCGCGGCCGACATGCTCGCCAAGAATCCCGCAGCGATCATTCTTTCCGGCGGGCCGTCGTCGGTGTACGACGCTGGCGCGCCCTCCATTGACGTGGCGCTCTTTGAAGCAGGGGTTCCGGTCATGGGGATCTGCTACGGCTTTCAGCTCATGGCTCAGGTGCTGGGCGGCACCGTAGCCAAGACGGGCATACGCGAGTTTGGGCGCACTGACGCCGCGGTCAATCGGGCCGGAACCCTCCTGGAGAACAGCCCCGACCGCCAGTCGGTCTGGATGAGCCACGGCGACTCGGTGCACGACGCTCCGGCAGGCTTCGACGTTCTTGCGCAGACGGCGGGCGCCCCGGTCGCGGCATTCGAAAGTTTGGAACGCCGAATGTGTGGCATGCAGTGGCATCCCGAGGTCAAGCACACGGAGCACGGCCAGTCGGCGCTCGAGAACTTCCTGTACAACATCGCTGGGCTCAAACCAGCGTGGACCAGTGCGAGCGTAATAGACGAGCAGGTGGAAGCCATCCGCGCCCAGGTGGGCGACGCGCGCGTGATTTGTGGACTAAGCGGCGGCGTCGACTCGTCCGTTGCCGCTGCGCTCGTGCAGCGCGCTGTCGGGGAACAACTTACGTGCGTGTTCGTGGACCACGGCCTGCTGCGCGCGGGCGAGGCCGAGCAGGTCGAGCAAGACTTCGTTGCGGCCACCGGCGTGCGCCTAGTGGTCTCGGACGCCAAGGCGCGGTTTCTTGCCGCCCTTGCGGGGGTGACGGACCCCGAGGATAAGCGCAAGATCATCGGCCGGGAGTTCATCCGCGTGTTCGAAGCGGAGGCGCGCGCGCTCGTGGACGAAGCGGGGGAGTCCGGCGAAGTCAAGTTTCTGGTGCAGGGCACGCTGTACCCCGACGTTGTCGAGTCCGGAGGCGGCGACGGTGCCGCGAACATCAAGAGCCACCACAACGTGGGCGGGCTGCCGGACGATCTCCAGTTCGAGCTGGTTGAACCGCTGCGCGCGCTGTTCAAGGACGAGGTGCGCGCAGTTGGCCTTGAGCTGGGGCTGCCCGAGGCGATCGTCTGGCGCCAGCCGTTCCCGGGACCGGGGCTAGGTATTCGCATCATCGGGGCCGTGGACCGAGAGCGCCTAGATGTGCTGCGCGCGGCAGACGCGATTGCGCGTGAAGAGCTCACGGTCGCGGGTCTCGACCGCGAAATCTGGCAGTGCCCGGTGGTCCTGCTAGCCGACGTCCGCTCGGTTGGCGTTCAAGGAGACGGCAGGACGTACGGCCACCCAGTGGTGCTGCGACCCGTCTCGAGTGAAGATGCGATGACCGCCGATTGGTCTCGCGTGCCGTACGACGTGCTCGCACGGATCTCCAACCGAATCACCAATGAAGTACCGGAGATCAACCGAGTCGCGCTCGATGTGACGAGCAAGCCGCCTGGCACGATCGAGTGGGAATAGCGGCACAATTCGCCCATAGCGCCCTTATCGGCGCCATCGTCCTGCGAATATCCTCATTCCGACTTACGCTGAAGTGACTGATCGGGGCGCGGTGCAGGGTCATCGACCCACATTTTTGTGCACGGCATAGTGCGCAAGTGTCCTGGCAAGGCGGACGGGGAGGTGACCCGTGGACCACTCTGGGGAGCATCGCGTGCGCCCGGGCACCGTGGAGCTCGGAGTAGTTGCTCGTATTCGAAGGTGGTATGAACGCTCAACGTTGAATGTGCTCGACGGCTACTTGGCGCAGGGCGCCCTCGCCATGGCGACCTATCTTGTCTTTTTTCTTTGGTACGACGCGTACGGTATGCGTTGGCTAGCGGCTACCGCCGGGGCGGGCATGCTCGCGTTCGCGGGTGGAGTCGCCTTGAACCGTGCGGGACGCGGGCACGCAGCTGGTCTGGTGTCCCAGGTGGCGCCCATGGTGATCGTGGTCGTGTACTCGTCGGCGTTCTCGTGGATCGCAGGCGTGCACTTGCTGCTGTTAGTTGGAGCCTCCTCAACGTTCGTGATCTTGCAAAAGGAGCGCAGGGTCGTGCGCGTTGTGCTCGTCTCAGCAACCGTCGCGATTTTCGCGGGGGTGCAGGTTTTCATGGTGCCAGCCACAGCATGGTATCCGCTGCCCGGGTCGATTGACCAAACCCTATTTACGTTGAACGCGATCAGTGTGGTCGCCCTCCTGTATGTGATGTCTGCGGTTGTGCACCAGCGCGAGGCGCGTGCCTACCAACTCGCGGATCTGGCGGCCAACCACGCGCGCGAACTAGCACGGACGGATGCACTCACGGGTCTCGCCAACCGGCGCCCGGCCATCGAGAGGCTCGGGGAGCTATCGCAGCCAGGGATCGAGCAGTTTTCGCTCGCGATAGTGGACTTCGACCACTTCAAGGTCCTCAACGACGAATACGGACACATGTGCGGCGATCGAGTTCTCACGACGATCGGTCACGAACTCAGCAGAAACGTGCGGCACTCGGATCTGATCGCGCGGTGGGGCGGCGAAGAGTTCCTCATCCTGCTTCCCAACACGAACATTGACGACGCAGCGGAACTCATGGAGCGCGTCCGCCATTCTGTCGACCACGTAGCGGTGTACTGCCCAGACCATATGCATCACGTGACCGTGTCGATTGGCGTCGGGGCCGGATCTACCGAGGGCACGGATGCGATCCGCCGCGCCGACGCAGCGCTTTACGAAGCGAAAGAGGCGGGGCGCAACAAAGTGCGCACCCGCGCGGCGGCAGGCTAGCCACCTCGCGAGTGCGCGTCTCTCTCTACTTGGTCTTGCTCAAACTCTTGCCTGGGATCATCGCGACTAGCGCCGAGGCAAGAATCCAGCCGCCCAGCAGAGCTAGTGCAATGATGCCCGCTAGCTCCACGTCGAAGTTGTATCCCGATAGGTCTGCGATCACGACTCCGCCGAAGCCAACGATCAGCAGCCCCCACAGCATGGTGGTGACTCGCTGAGCCACGTTGCGGTACTTGGTTTCAATGTCGACGATGCTCATGTCAGTTCTCCTCAATGACGATGCGTGCGTCTGAGTTGGAGACGACGAGCTCAATGCTGCGGCCATCGCCCCCCAAAGTGATGACCTCTCCGGTGCCCTCTAGGTCGCAGCGGAGGTTGAACTCCTCCCAGTAGATGACCCCATCGATCGAGGCCGATTCCGACGTGACGGTGAGGTGGGTGTCCCGCGGAACCGAGATGATGGTATTTGCCGCAGTCACCTCGATCCTGGTCGTCGAGTCTGTGGCGACTACCTGCGCGGCACCGTCCGCAATTGCGGACGCACCGGACTCGCTGAACTCATGGCACACGAACAACTGGTTCCAAAGGTCGTTATCGTTGAAGTCGTCAATCGAGACTGATTCTCCGTTGACCCTGATGTCTACGTGGTTGTCCACCCAGTCGCGCGCTTGCGGGACCACGAGGAGGCCAATGGCCCAACCAATGACCAGAACGGTCGCGAGGAACCCGAGAAACCCGACCCGACGACCGGCGGCGCCGGAAATCATGATGGCGACACCCACGATCGGGACCAGGACAGCGAGCCACGCCGCCTGCGCAACCACCTCGAGTTGACCCTCGCGGTCGAGCCACCAGATCACAGCGCCAGCAAAGACGGCTGCGGCAAGAGTGAACAAGTAGAGGGCTCGGCCGGGGCCCGGCGTCCGGCGCCGATGGAAGGTGGTGGGGGGAGCCGGCGGAGTAGGCGGCGCTGTTCCCGCCGCGCGAGCGGAGGCCGGCTGGGACGCCGCTGCGGAGCCCTTTGGCGCGCCCTTGGTGGCTTTCCCCGAGGTCGAGGAGGCCTTGCCAGCGGTCGCGCCAGATGTGGCCTTGGCGCCGGACGCTGCGGGCGGAACGGCGTAAACCGGGCCGGACCCGTCTGTGTTGGGCTTGTCGCGACCGCGCAGCACGAGCCAGACGATCAGGCCAGCGATGCCCGCGAGTAACAGCGCGCTGATGAAGCCGCCGCCCCAGAAGCCGTGGTTGTTGCCCCACGGCCCGCCCCAGCCGTCAGACATGCCTGGCGCGATGAGCAAGATGATGACGATTCCGATGAGTGCGCCCACGTTGGGGCGGCCTCGCCCGAAGTTCTGGATGATGATGTTTCCGTCGCGGTCTGGCAGTAAGCCCCAGGCGGCGGCGTAGGCCGGCAGGACGAGGCCGCTCAGGATGATGGCGCCGGCCACCGCGATGATGCGTGCGGGAAGTTTGTCCATGCCGATTCTGTCGCCGACGCCCTCGATGACGCCGCCGATGACCCCATTGGGTCCTCGCGTCACGCCCCAATTGCGAATGGTGCTGAAGAACGCCGCCTCCTGGCGGGGCTCCTCGGATGATGTGCTCACGATTCCTCCTAGTTGACTGATGCTTCCAGAATTCCGTCTATACCCGCGCCTGACTATTAGGTAAACCCCTGAGATTGACCCTGAACTGTCCGAGAATGGCTCTGAGATGTGGTCCGGAGGGATGAATGGCGATCCCCTTTGTGTGACGATTGGGTTGTGACCGAACAGCAGCGAACGCGAGTGGTTGGGCGCCTGGAGCGCAGGAGCGAGCCTTCGGAGTGGCCGCGCCTGGTGATGGGCGCAGGCTTGCTGAGCATTGCGCTGGCGCTCGCCTCCGAGCGGTTCGCCCTTGAGTGGATTGGCCCGTGGGTCGTCCCGCTCGTCGCCTTCGGTACCGGCATCGCGTTGGTGTGGAGCCCTCTCGATGAGGCTTCCGGCGGCGACGCCCGCCGGCCGGAGGTCGTGGTCAACCTCTTCTCGCGCGAGCACTGGCCGCGCGTGCTGGTCGGATTTGGGCTCGCGATCTTCGGGATGTGGTGGTTTTCCCGCTGGGAGTTTACGGGGCAGCCGGTGGTGCGCGGGATCATGATGCCGTCGGCGATAATCGCGGCCCTGCTGCTGCTGTTCGCTCCCTGGTGGGTGCGGCTCATCCGACAGGTCAGCTTCGAGAGGCGCCAGCGAGTGCGCGAGTTTGAGCGCGCGGAAATTGCCGCCCACCTGCACGATTCGGTTTTGCAAACGCTGACGCTCATCCGCAAACACGCGGAGGATCCAGCGATGGTTGCCAAGCTGGCGCGCTCGCAGGAGCGGGACTTGCGCAGCTACCTGTACCAGGACGCTCTCTCTGCTGAGGAGTCGGTTGCCACGGCGCTTGCGAAAGCCATCAGTGAGGTCGAGGATGCGCACGGAATCGCGATCGACGCGGTCACCGTGGGTGACGCGCCGACGGACCACCACTTGCGCGCCGCGGTCAAGGCTGCCCGCGAGGCTGCGTCAAATGCCGCTCGCCACGGCGAGTCACCCATCTCGGTCTACGCCGAGGTCACGGGCGGTCGCCTCGAGGTCTATATCCGCGACTCGGGTCCAGGTTTCAACCCCAAGAGAGTCCCAGCGGACCGGATGGGAATCCGTCAATCGATTCTCGGGAGGGTGGAGCGCCACGGGGGGCTCGCCACGGTAACGTCAAGGAAGGGCAAGCGCACGGAGATCCATATCTCGATGCCGCTTGCCACCACTCCACGGGACGTGGACCGCGAGGAGGCCGAACGATGAGCAACAATGTGCGCGTAGTGATTGTGGACGACCACGACGTGATTCGGGTTGGCGTCCGCGAGTCCCTCGGAGACGATATCGAGGTGCTCGGCGAGGCACGCGACGTGGAGAGCGCCATCGCTGCCGTTGCCGAGCACAAGCCGGACGTGGTGATCCTCGATGTGCACATGCCCGGGGGCACTGGCGGCGGTGCCCTGGATGTGCTCGACGCGTGCCTCAAGCGTCCCGAAGCCCCCGTCTTCCTGGCCCTGTCCGTATCTGATGCGGCGGAAGATGTTGTGGCCGTGGTGCGCGCCGGTGCCCGTGGCTACGTCACCAAGTCGATTTCCGGGCCGGAGCTCACGGACTCCGTCAAGCGGGTCGCGACGGGAGACGCCGTGTTTTCGCCGCGGCTCGCAGGATTCGTGCTCGATGCGTTCGGCGCGGCCGCTGGCGACGTCGCCATGGTAGACGAGGATCTAGACAAACTGACTGCGCGCGAGCAAGAAGTCATGCGGCTCATTGCCCGTGGGTACACGTACCGAGAAGTCGGCGAGAACCTCTTCATTTCAGTCAAGACAGTGGAAACTCATGTGAGCGCTGTGCTCCGGAAACTACAGTTGTCCAACCGTCACGAACTCGCGCACTGGGCTGCTCAGCGGCGCATCGTCTAGATTCCTCGCACATCCAGTTCGGCGGTTTCAGTCGCGCTACAACGTGACTGCGTGAGCCTGGCGAGGGCTGGCCAGGATCCAGCCCTCGAGTGTGGCTACAGGCCGTTCGCCTGCAGCGACTCGGAAGTGTTTGCGGGCTCAGGGCCTGCCACGCGGTTGCGACCGGCTCGCTTCGCCCGGTATAGCGCTTGATCTGCCTCCTCAAGTACCGCGGCGGCCGAAATCACCACCTCCGTGCACACCGCGACGCCGATACAGACCGTTACGGCCGACGTGTCCCACTGGGCCGCGTTCACCTCGCGTCGAATCCGCTCGGCCATCACAATTCCGGCGTCGGCATCCGTGTTCGGCAGCACGGCCACGAACTCGTCGCCTCCGTAGCGGGCGAGGAAGTCGCTGTCGCGTACCGCGTGGCGCAGAATTTCGGCGACGTCTTTGAGTGCCTCGTCGCCCGCGAGGTGACCCGCGGTGTCGTTGAGTTCCTTGAAGTTGTCAATGTCAATCGCCAGGATCGAATACCCGATGCCGTAGCGTTGCGCCCGCGAGTGCTCGTCTTCCATCCGACCATCGAGTGCGCGGCGATTGCCCATTTGAGTCACCGGGTCCGTCATGGACTGAACGCGCAATTCGGCCTCGACAGACTCGAGCTCCCGTTGGTATTCGTCGAGCTTCGCAACGTACGTGTCCTGCTCGAGCAGGGAGCCTTCGAGACCGTCAATGGTCCGGCGCAGCTCCAACAGAACCACGATTCCCTGGGACAGTATGCGTAGGGCCTCCCGTTGCTCGGCCGTGAGGGTCCGTGGCTCCCGATCGATGACGCACAGGGTTCCGAGCGCGTCGCCCGCGGGCGTCACGAGCGGCGCGCCCGCGTAGAAGCGGATGTTCGGGTCTCCCGTCACCAACGGGTTGTCCACAAACCTCGCGTCGAGCGCCGCATCTTCGACTGTCAGCACTTCGCCAGGAGTGACGATCGCGTGTGCACAGAATGCCTGGTCGCGCGGAGTTTCTTCGGTGCCGAGCCCCAACTTGGACTTGAACCACTGCCGGTTCTCGTCGACAAGCGAGATGAGGGCAATGGGCGTGCCGCAAATGATCGAAGCTAACTTGGTGAAGCCGTCGTACGCGCGCTCGGGCAGCGTGTCCATGATCTGGTACGCCGCGAGTGCGTCGAGGCGTCGCTGCTCATGGTCTGGTACCGGTATTGGCTTTCCTGTCACCGACGAGCCTCCCGCGCGCTAGTCGCTTAATCTCACAAGTGTCACACGGCGAATACTCCTTGGACAGAGCCACGCCACTCTTCCCAGCACCGACGATACCCTTATCAATATTATTGTACATACGCCGTGGGGTTCATGCGCGGCCGCCCAATATCGCGCGCGCAGATTGAACGCTAACGCGAACTCGAGCGAATCGCGCGACGCCGATTTTTGCGGGCGTTTCTCTCCGTTAGCGTTGCAGCCCATGTGTCCTATGCTTTGCTCTTCTTCTCTTGGGACGCGAGTGCGTGCACCGATCACCGTCACGACGTGACCATTTCGGTTAGCGTTGTAAGCGGCGACGGGAGCGTCGCGCTCGATGAGCGCATCAACCGCGCAGACTCGGCGCTGTACAAGGTGAAGGAACGTGGCCGCAACCAAGTGGTCCTGTTTCAAACGGAGTCCGTTTGACGGCCTAGACTCGTAGCCAAATGGATGCCCTTTTCGACGCTACGATGCCCTCCGACTCGCCCATCGGCGAGCACCTCAACGCACAGCAAGCGGAGGCAGTAGAACATGCCGGCCCCGCTCTCTTGATCATCGCTGGGGCGGGCTCTGGCAAGACGCGCGTCCTCACGCAGCGCATCGCACACCTGCTCGAGACGGGCCGGGCGCGACCCCACGAGATCCTCGCGATCACCTTCACCAACAAGGCAGCAGAAGAGATGCGCGAACGCGTCGCACACCTGGTAGGCCCAGAGTCCCGGGGCATGTGGGTGTCCACGTTTCACAGCGCGTGCGTGCGCATCCTGCGCGCCGACCACGAACTCGCCAGCCTCAAATCTTCGTTCTCAATTTACGACACTGCTGATTCCCAGAACCTCATGAAGCTCGTGATGAAAGAGCTGGAGCTCGACCCCAAACGGTTCACGGCCAAGGTGCTCCTCAACCGAATCAGCAAATACAAGGACGAACTGGTGACGTCGGAGGCGGCGCTCGCAACCGCGGAGAGCGCGTCCAAGTTTGCGATTGAGCGAAGCGCCGCCCAGGCGTACGGCATCTATCAGTCGCGACTGGAGGCGGCCAACGCCGTGGACTTCGACGACATCATTGTCAAGGCCGTGCGGCTGTTGCAAGAGAACCCCGATGTCGCGGCTCGCTATCACGAGCGGTTCCGCCACGTCCTCGTGGACGAGTATCAGGACACCAACCACGCGCAGTACGTGTTGGTGCGCGAACTCGCAGGCGCTGGAACGGACAGCCCGGCAAGCCTGACCGTGGTGGGAGACGCGGATCAGAGCATTTACGCGTTCCGAGGCGCGACCATCCGCAACATCCTCGAGTTTGAGCAGGACTTCCCGAACGCGCATATCATCCACCTCGAGCAGAACTACCGCTCGACCCAAAACATCCTGAACGCTGCGAACGCAGTGATTGCGAACAATGGGTCGCGTAAGGCCAAGAATCTCTGGACGGACGCGGGCGCGGGGGAAAAAGTTGTCGGCTACGCGGCGGACAACGAGCAAGAAGAAGCGCAGTACGTTGCCGACGAGATTGGCCGGTTGATCGCAGACCAAGGCAGTGCGTATGCGGCCGTCGCGGTCATGTACCGCGCGAACGCGCAGTCACGCGCGATCGAAGAGCGATTCATCCGTTCTGAGATTCCCTACAAGCTCGTGGGTGGCACGCGCTTCTACGAGAGGCGCGAGGTGAAGGACATGCTTGCCTACCTTGCGGCGATCGTGAACGAGGATGACGACATCGCAACCAGGCGCGTGATTAACACGCCCAAGCGTGGTATCGGCGATGCGGCGGTGCAGGCCGTCGAGCGGTTACGGAAGTCGCAAGCCGACGCTGGCACGCCTTTGAGCTTCGGAACCATCCTTCGCCGTCTGGACGAGGTGCAGGGCCTGGCGCCGCGGTCTAGAGCGGCCATTGACGCGTTCACGGCTCTCATGGACGACCTGCGCTCGCTCGCGCGCGACAACGGACCTGCGGGCGTGCTGGACGCAATCGCGGACCGCAGTGGCTATCTCGACACGCTCCGCTCCTCGGATGATCCACAGGACGCGAGCCGGATCGAGAACGTGATGGAGCTCGTAGCGGTGGGCCGGGAATTCACCGAGCAAAACCCCGAGGGGACACTCGCGGACTTTCTGGAAAAAGTAGCGTTGGTTGCCGACGCGGATCAGGTCCCGGACGCGGACGGCTCGGGAGGTGTTGTCACCATGATGACCCTCCACACCGCCAAAGGGCTCGAGTTTCCCGTGGTGTTCCTCACCGGGATGGAGGACGGCACGTTCCCGCACGCGCGGTCCATGGAGTCCACGCACGACATGGAGGAGGAGCGCCGGCTCGCCTACGTGGGGCTCACGCGCGCTCGCGAGCGGCTGTACTTGACGCGGTCGGAGGTCCGAGCCTCGTGGGGGGCGCCGCAGTACTTCCCCGCCTCGCGATTCGTGGACGAGATTCCCGGCGAGCTCGTCGAGTGGACGCGATCGGAGTCGTCAATGGCGTCGCTGCGCGCGCGCTCGGAGAAGGGTGCTGGTGGCTGGTCGAGCACGTATGGCGGCAATCAAGACCGCGAGGACGGCTTCACCTACGCGAACGCGGGCGCGTCGTCCCGGAGCATGCCGCCCAGCCCGCCGGGGGCGAAGGCCGGGGCCGACCTCGGCCTCGAGATAGGCGACCGCGTGACTCACGACCAGTACGGTATGGGCAAGGTTGTGACCCTCGAGGGCCAGGGCAAGAACGCGGTGGCCAAGGTCGATTTTGGTGGTGTTGGCGTGAAGCGTTTGCTGCTCCGGTTCGCCCCGGTCGCCAAACTCTAGTAGCGGCGGAGGTCCCGGTGGTGCCCGCATCGTGTACTCTGGAGTCACTGGCAAGCCCACAGTCGGGCCTGCTGCGTCGCAGAACGCTTCCTCTTCTCGCCCCGTTCACCTTCATTGTGGTGCGCCGGGCTCGTAGACACTTTCTTCGGCGAACGGATGTGGCCACCGCCACCTTCGCCACAATCAGGGCAGTAGCGCGTGCGTAAACGCGAGGCCGCCCGCTGATGCCTGAAAGGCACCATTTACTTTGTCTGAAACAACCTTTGGCGCGCTTGGCGTGCCACAGCCCATCGTCAAACTTCTCGCGCGCGAGGACAAGACCACGGCGTTCCCTATCCAAGTGGACACGCTCCCTGACACTCTTGCTGGGCGCGACGTGCTTGGCCGCGGCAAGACCGGATCGGGCAAGACGCTTGCGTTCTCGATCCCGATGGTCGCCCGGCTCGGAGCTGGCTCGAACGCTGGTGGCTGCAGCCGCAAGCCTCGAGGCCTGGTGCTTGCACCTACTCGTGAGCTCGCCACCCAGATTAATGCGGTGCTCGAGCCGCTTGCCCGCGCGTACGGCATGAACACCACCACGATTTTCGGAGGTGTCCCGCAGCGTCGTCAAGAAATCGCGCTTGACCGCGGCGCCGACATTGTCGTCGCCTGCCCCGGCCGGCTTGAGGACCTCATGCGCCAGCGCGTAATCGACCTCAGCCAGGTTGAGGTCACCGTCATCGACGAGGCCGACCACATGGCAGACCTTGGCTTCCTGCCCGGCGTCACGCGAATCCTGCAGGCCACGCCCCAGGGTGGGCAGCGCCTGCTTTTTAGCGCCACGCTCGACAATGGCGTGGACAAGATCGTTCGGCAGTTCCTCAAGAACGAAGTGCGCCACTCGGTGGACAACACGGATTCGCACGTCGAGGCGATGACTCACCACGTCTACGAAATCCCCAATCCTGAAGCCAAGAAGGAAGTTCTTCGCTCGCTGGCGTCCGGTACGGGACGTCGCATTCTCTTCACGCGGACCAAGCACCAAGCCAAGAAGCTTGCCGCGCACCTCACCGAGTCCGGTATCCCGGCCGTTGACCTGCACGGCAATCTGAACCAGCGTCAGCGCGACCGCAACCTTGCCGCTTTCGGTGGCGAGGGCGTCCGCGTGCTCGTCGCAACGGACGTGGCCGCCCGCGGCGTCCACGTCGACGGCGTCGAACTCGTGGTCCACGTCGACCCTCCTGCCGAGCACAAGGCATACCTTCACCGCTCGGGCCGCACCGCACGCGCGGGAAGCGCAGGAGACGTAGTAACACTGGTTCTGCCTAGCCAGCGCCGCGATACGCGTCAGCTACTGCGCCGTGCATCGATCGACGCCCAACCGCAGCAGGTCACCATGCATCACCCCGCCCTCACGCGGCTCGTGGGAGAGGTCGCAGCACACGTCGACCCAGCAGTATCCGCGGCACGGGACGCCAAGCGCAACGGAGGCCGCCCTTCACAGGGATCTGGCGGGCGCTCCAAAGGCTCGGGTGGACGCCCCCAGCGTGACGGTCGTAGCCGTGGAGGCAGCTCACGTCACGGCTCGGGTCGCTCCGGTGGCGCCGGCTCCTCTAGGTCCGCAGGAGAGGGCTCTACGCGCTCCGGGGGTTCGTCGCAGCGTCGGTCAGGGGGCCAGTCCGCTGGTCGGTCCGGCGGCTACTCCGGAGGCGCACGTCGCTCGCAGTCCTCACGCCGAAACGCCGGATAGGCTGAAGGCGCCCGGCAGAAGGCCGGGCGTCTGGCATCGAGGCGGATCATGGACGCGAGCAGCAAAGTCTCCATCGTTGGCGCTGGCGCCGTGGGCGCTACGCTCGCGTACGCGGGACTGATGCGTGGGTTCGCCCGCACCGTCGCGTTGTACGACATTGACAAGGCCAAGGTCGAAGCCGAGGCGCTCGACCTCGCTCAGGGCATGGAGTTTATGCCGCAAGCGAGCGTTGTTGGGTCAGACGACATTGAGGTCTGCGCCGAATCCGACGTTGTGGTGATCACAGCTGGCGCCAAGCAACAGCCTGGGCAGAGCCGCCTCGATCTCGCTGGGGCCACGATCAGTTTGATGGACAAGATCCTGCCGCCACTCATCGACGTGACCCCTGACGCGATCTTCATCCTCGTTACCAACCCAGTCGATGTTGTGACCTACGCGGCGATCAAGAAGTCAGGCATGTCGCCGCGGCAAATGTTTGGCTCAGGTACGGTGCTGGACTCCTCGCGGCTCAGGTATCGCGTGGCGCAGGAGTGCGGTGTCGCGGTGGGTAATGTGCACGCCTACATCGCAGGCGAGCACGGTGACTCTGAGGTCGCACTTTGGTCGTCGGCGACCATCGGCGGGCTGCCTCTGACTGACTGGCTCGGCCCCGACGGCAAGCCCGTCATGACTGCCCAAAGGTGCGAGC
The DNA here is from genome assembly GCA_965250005.1 of Demequinaceae bacterium. Taxonomy (GTDB): domain Bacteria; phylum Actinomycetota; class Actinomycetes; order Actinomycetales; family Demequinaceae; genus WTKG01. The sequence goes on along the minus strand of OZ252279.1, from coordinate 1,101,953 downwards.
AGATTCGCAACGAGGTCAAGGAGTCCGCGTACACGATCATCGCGGGCAAGGGCGCGACCAACTTCGCGATCGGTGCCGCGGGCGCGCGCATCGTGGAAGCAGTGCTCCGCGACCAGAACCGGGTACTCCCGGTCTCAACGCTGATCGACTATCCGGGCGTGGGCGAGGTGTGCATGTCGCTGCCTGCGGTGGTGGGCCGGCAGGGCGTCTCCACACGGGTGGACGTGCCGCTGGACAAGCGCGAGGCGGTTGCACTGAAGGATTCGGCCACATCCATCCGCGAGGTCGCCAAGCGGTTCGGCGCGATCTAGCCGCACGCGTCAAGGTTTGCGCTAGACGACGAGGTTGAGCAGGGCCTCTGGGTACAGATATTCATAGGTTGCAACGCCTATTGCGATGAATCCCGCGGCAACGCCGAACCACGATCGGCCCCCTCCGTGGAAGCCCTGGCTCGCCTTTTGAACTCCGATCACTCCAAAAACGACCGCCATCATGGCGATGCCAGCGGCGAGGTAAGCGCCATACACTTCCAGAACCCCAGACACGGCTACTCCGGCCAATAGCAGACTAAGGAATCCGATTCCTCCTGCGAGCCTTGCCTGCGGGGATCGGCCGGTGGGGACGAGCCAATGAACCGCGGAAGATGGGCTGTCCCCGATAGGCCCGCGCCCGGTGTCCTGATCGATGTCCTTCGGGGTGGGCGGCGTGGGATCTGCGTGGGCTCGCGGCCGGACGCCCGGCTGGACTGCGCCCGGCTGGACTGCGCCCGGCTGGACTGCGCCCGGCTGGACTGCGCCCGGCTGGACTGCGCCCGGCTGGACTGCGCCCGGCTGGACTGCGCCCGGCTGGACTGCGCCCGGCTGGACTGCGCCCGGCTGGACTGCGCCCGGCTGGACTGCGCCCGGCTGGACTGCGCCCGGCTGGACTGCGCCCGGCTGGACTGCGCCCGGCTGGACTGCGCCCGGCTGGACTGCGCCCGGCTGGACTGCGCCCGGCTGGACTGCGCCCGGCTGGACTGCGCCCGGCTGGACTGCGCCCGGTCCGCCGGGCGTCAGCGTGCCGCCTGTCGCAGGCTGGGTCGCGGCAGGCGGCGCGGGCTGCTGAGCCGGATGGACATGCTGTGTCCATTGCTGCCCGTCCCAGTACCGCAACTGCCCTGGAGTCTGGGGATCCGGGTACCAGTTGGCAGGTGGAGACGCTGCTGGCGGTGTGGTCATAGTGTTTCCCAGACTAGTCGAAAAGTCGCAGTCCGTAACTCCCGCAATTTGACTGAGAGGCCTCTACTGTGTTGCGTCTAGCCCATCGTCGTCAAACACCCATACGCCCCAGTCTTGCCAAACGGACAGAGGTATAAGGACGGCGCCAGATTCCTCAGCGGCCGTCCACATGCCGGGCGCGATAACGGCGCCACCGCGCACACGTTCACTGCTTTGATCCAATAGCGTGACGTCGAGATCAGCCAGCCAGAAGAGGGACTTGTTTCTGACGTAGCACGTCAGATTCGCTTCGGTGAGAGCGACTTCCGTTGTTCCGAGCGCGTCCAGAGTGTTCGGGTACGGCGGAGGGTTCCGGGTCTCGGCCTCGAACGGGTCGATTTCCTTGGTATCCGCGATGAGGGAGGTAGTGACGAAGAACAGCGCAAGGAGACTGACAGCCACAGCCGGGCGTCGGCGCATGGCAACCACAACGAGACAAATGGCCACAGTGACGCCCGATGCCACGACCCATGGCCCGCCACTTGTCACGCCGATCTGGTCGACATCGAGGTAGGGAACGACGCCCGGAATCGCGAAATGCAGCCAAACGGGTTTGTCAGGCAGTGTGGGTTCGACAACCAGAATGACGAGAATGCTGGAAACGGCAACCGCGCCCAGCGCGGCAAGCGTGAGGCGCCGATGGATTGCGCGCAGGAGCACGACCGATCCAACCACCGCTAGTGGCACGACGAACGGATCGACGTAGCGCCCATAGATCGGAATGTCGAGCCGGTTCCAGCTGTCGGCCGAGCCTGCAAGGAAGACTACAAAGAACAGCGCTTGCGCCCCTGTTGCGGCGATCAACCACGCCCACCCCGCGCGGGAGGGGTCGTCGCGACGCGCCCACCACCACCGCACGAGGACCAAACCTCCAAGGAATGTGAGAAGGGTCCACGCGATGCCTTGGTACCAAAGTTGCCCCACCAGCACCTGCCACAGCCGCTCAGGTTCGAGGCGACCGAGGAGCCCTGCCGCGTCCTCGAAGCGTCCGGCGTCGATCGAGGTCCGTGCCGTAACCCAGGACTGAAGTGCCAGCCCTGCCGCGGACATTATGGCGACAGTACCAATGCCGATCGCGATGTGAGCGAGGTGTCTGCGCGCCACGAGCACCACCCATGCGATGGTTACCGCAGCTAGCGGCAGCGCGCGCCCGTGAACTATCACGAGGCCGCCGACGGCGGCGGCGAGGCCGATCAACATCCTTAGGCGGCCAGTGTGAGCGTAGGAGACAGCGGCGGCCGCAGCGGTTACTGCTAGAAACGCGAGCACGCTCTCTGTCAGCACGTAGTTGGCCATAAGGGACCGTGTGGCAGGCAGGGTCACTAGCGCGCCCGCTGCCACGGCTTGCAGGCGGGTTGCGCCCATGCGCTCGGCAAGGCGCGACGCTGGCCAGATGACGGCGATGCCAATAGCGGCGAGGAGGGCGATGGCAGCGACATAAACCTGTCCTGGGTCCTCAAAGATCCACCACAAGGGGACAAGGAGGAGCGAAAGACCGGCGGCGTACCCGTCCCCGCAGAGCTCCCAAACAGATCCGGGATTGGCGAGGATGTGGGCGTTCGCAAGATATCCGACCTCGTCGACCAGGAAGGCGGGGCCGAGAGAGCGTGAGGCGATTGCGAGATAGTAGACCGCGACGGCGGCAACGATGATTCCCGGGAGATACTTGTGCACCGTCGCACGGAGTTCGGCTAGTGCGGGCGTCCGTGTCGAGGTCATTGGGTCAGTCTAGGGACAAGAAAAACGGGGGTGACGGCACCTGGCCGACACCCCCGCTCTTGAGGAGTTACACGAGTGCCGGCTCGAGTTCCTCCTCGATGACCTCGGGCGCGGGGGTCTCCGCGCTCTCGATGGTCATGTTTGGGAGCCACTCGAGCCATGACGGCAGGTACCAGTTGGCCTTGCCGAGCAGGGACATGACCGCGGGCACGATAATCGAGCGGACAAGCGTGGCGTCGATGATGACCGCGGCCGCAAGGCCGAAGCCCATCTGAGAAAACTCGGCCATGTCGCCCAAGGCGAATCCACCGAAGACCGCGACCATGATGAGCGCGGCGCCCGTGATGAGTGAACCGGTTCGGCCAAGACCGTGCGCGATGGCTTCGCGCGTGTCCTCACCGTTGTCGTGAGCCTCCTTGATGCGGCTGAGTAGGAATACGTGGTAGTCCATCGACAGGCCAAACAGGACAGCGAAGAGGAATATTGGCAGCCACGGCGCTATCCCATCGACTTGAGGCATCCCGAAGATGTCGGAGAACCAGCCGTACTGGAATACTGCGACGAGCAGCCCGAAGGCTGCTGCCGCCGACAACACGTTGAGCAGGATGGAAGTCAACGGAATGACGATAGACCGGAAAGCGACGAGCAGGAAGAGGAAGCTCGAGCCCAACACGATCGTCAGGACGAGCCACACTCGGTCAGTGATCAGTGAAGTGAAGTCCATTGATCCTGCCTGGCCGCCACCAACCGAGGCGACGGCGTTGGTGGCGCCGAGTGCCGCGGGGATGAGTTCGTCACGCAGTGTATTGATTGCGTTCTCGGACCGAATATCTGCCGAATCGAAGACATCCTCTGTGTAGATGACGACGACATCGCCCTCGATTTTCACATCTGTCTCGGCGAAAGCGACCTCCGCCTCGATCGCGTCGGCGAGCGCGGCGATTGCCGCATCGTTGCCCTCGGGATTCTTGATCGTCACGTACGTGGTCGACTGGCCATAGCCAAAGTCCTCCACGAGGATCTCACTTGCCTGACGGAATTCGAAGTCTTCCGGCAGTGAGTCTGTGCCTGGGAATGCCAGACGCATCGACACGATCGGGGCTGCGAGAGCGCCGAGGATGGCGATACCGGCGATTGCCGCAATCGCGGGACGGGCCGTGACAGCGTTGGCAATGGCCTTCCACGTCTTCGGCTCCTCCCCCGGATGAGCGGTGGGAATGCGACCCCTATTGACGCGTGCGCCGAGTAGCTTGAGGACGGCGGGAAGTAGCGTCAGGGCCCCTGCAACGGAGGTGATCGCCACGAGCATCGCGCCCGCACCCAGACTGATCATGATGGTCGACGGGATGACGAGCATTCCAATCAGCGAGATGATTACCGTGATTCCCGAGAAGAAGACCGCGCGATTTGCGGTATTGCCCGCGATTGTGACGGAATTGGTGACGGTGTGGCCCTTGGCAAGCTCCTCACGGAAACGCTGCACCATTACGAGCGTGTAGTCGATTCCGAGCGCGAGCCCCATCATCGTGATCATGTTGAGCACGAAAAACGACAGTTCGAATGCTTGGCCAACGATTGCGGCCAGACCCACGGCAGTGATGATCGATACAAGCGCAACGCCCAGCGGAATGCCTGCAGCGGCGAATGCGCCGAACACGATCACGAGGATCACGATCGCGACGCCGATGCCGATCATTTCGCCTTTGACAAGGGTGTCCTCAGCGAGACTGTCAAATGACAGCTCGGCGGATCCCTGTCCGTATGGCAGGAACGTGAAGCCGTCGGCGCTCAGTTCGTGGACTGCCTCGACAAAGGCTTCGATGGCCTCGCCATCAGTCGAGAGCTCGAACTGAATGAGAGCGGAGTACCCGGACTCAGAGACTGGATACGGAGCGGCTTGAGTGGGCGCCTCGACGTCGTAGACGCCTTCGAGCGTCGCGAGTTTAGCCACGACGTCCTCGATTGCGGTGTCGAAAGCGGGCTCACCGAAACGCGAGTCGGTGGAAGTGACGATGACTGATTCGCCTGCCGTCTCAGGACCGGTGGTGTCGACCACGGGAGCGTTGAGCTCGCGTAGGTCGTTCGCGTGGTCCGACTCGGTGGTGATCAGGTTGCGGTCGCTCTGAGTGACAACGTCGCCCAGACCTCCCGCGAAATAGACGGCTGCCGCAAGCGCCACGGCCCACACGCTAAGCGTGACCCATGGTCGTCGTGCGGAGCTGCGGGCGATGCGCCCGGTGAATCCGACATTCATGATTTCTCCTTGGTAGATGTTCAAATTCTTCTTGGTGTTGGCCGCACCGACCCCTATTTGTCTTGCCGGCACTGCCACCACACTCTCGCCGCGAACGGTTCGCGACTATGGGGTAGCACCCCCACCGGCACCCTGGTCTTTCGGCCCCTTCTCAGGGGGCGATCGGCTGCTGGCGAGGTCTAGTTACACGCTAGAAACTGCGGATGCAGCCCGCAGCCCGCATAGGAGCGAACTTGCCGCGCCGTACGAGGGGACTTTGCCCTCACTCGCCTGGGGGGCACACGTGGGGGATCACCCTGGGGAGGGACCCTGAAGTCCACGCTCGCGAGTGACGACGTATGCGCCCGGCTCGGGCACGATAGGACCCATGAAAGCTCTCGAATTGATTTACCGGCCGATGCTTCGGCTTCAGACGGCGCTGGACGCCGCCTACCTCCTGTTGGGATTCGTGTTCGGAATCACGACGTTCGTTGTGATGCTCTCGCTCTACGCGGTGGGTATCTCAACGGTGGTGGTTTGGGTCGGACTGCTCGTGCTCGTGGCGGCCCAGGCGGCCTTGCGGCCGATTGGGTGGTTCGAACGTTTGCAGGTGAAACTGTTGCTACGCCACGACATCCGCAGGCCCGCGCCGATCGTCGTCGACGACGTACCCGGGCTGAAGCACCCGGAATGGGCGCGCTTCTGGCGATGGACGCACGAGTTGGTTCACGACGGGCATTCATGGCGGGTGCTGCTGTGGGTCTTCATTCGGTTCATCACCGGGATCCTGGGGTTCGTCCTTGTCATCCTCTACATCGTCGTACCGCTTTCGCTGCTCGCAGCGCCGTTCTCGCTTATCTGGGATTGGAGTCCTGACGGCGTCACCGAGATCTACGACTGGGAGAGGTGGTTCCTGCTGGGGCCGGTTGTTTTCCTCATCGTCGCCCCCGCGCTCGGATGGGCTATCCGTGGCTTCGCCAATCTTCACAGGTCGCTCGCGACGTGGGCGCTCGGCCCCTGCGACGAGGAACTTGAGATCGCCGCAGCCCGCGCTTCTGTCGCGGAGGAGCAGGTACGAATCGATCAAGAACTTCACGACAGCATCGGCCATATGGTCTCGATGATTGTGGTCCAAGCCGGGGCGGGAGCCCACGTGTTCGACAAGGACCCGGATTTCGCCCGCAAGGCCCTCAGCAATATCGAGGAGCGTGGCCGCGCCGCGCTCGGCGAGCTCGACCGCATCATCGCCCGCATCCGCGGCGACCACGTCGAGACGCACGCGCCGCTGCCCGGCGCACAGGATCTCCCGAGCCTTGTGGCGGGGGCGCGAGATGCGGGCATGACCGTAGAGTCACGCATTGACATTGGCGATGTACCGCCAGCCCTAGGGCGCGGCGTCTACCGCGTCGTCCAAGAAGCGCTCACGAATGCCTCGAAGCACGCGCCGGGTGGCACTGTCCGCGTCGATGTGGCTTCGGCCGACGAGGTGGTGGCGGTATCCGTCGCGAACGACCTCAACGGAGCAGCCGGCACGGTGACGGCTGGCGGCAACGGTCTCGCATCTATCCGTGACCGAGTCACGCTCATGGGTGGCGAGGCCACCATCGGCGAGACGAAGAAGGGCGAGTTTGCCGTGCGCGCTGTGCTGCCGTTGGAAGCAATGCTTCCCGACGGCGCCAAGACCACGTGCACGCTGGGCTCCGCTTGCCGCTGCCTCGGGTGCACTATTCGGCGTAAGGTTCTCGCGTGAAGATAGCAATAGTCGACGACGACCCCTTGGTCAGGATGGGCCTGCGGGCGATCCTCGCGAGCGAGGACGGCTGGGACGTTGTTGCCGAGGCAGGTGACGGCGCCGAGGCGCAGCAAATGGTCGCCGACGCAGAGCCCGACCTCGTCCTCATGGACATCCGAATGCCCGGCGTGGACGGGCTCGAGGCCACCCGGCGGATCGTCGCAGGCGACAATCCGCCACACGTGCTCGTGCTCACCACCTTTGAGGTGGACGAGTATGTGTTCGAGGCCATGCGCTCCGGGGCGTCAGGCTTTGTGCTCAAGCGCGTTCCGCCTGCCGAGCTGATCGAGGCCGTGCGCGTGGTCGCCGCGGGGGAGTCCCTGCTTTTCCCGGCCAGCACGCGGACCGTGATCGAGAGGTTTGTCGAGGCGACCGGCGTGGAACTTCCCGAGCTCACCGACCGCGAACAAGACGTGCTGCGCCTGCTGGCGCGCGGGCTCTCAAATCAGGAGATTGCAGACGACCTGGTGGTGACGGTGGAGACAGTGAAATCTCACGTCGCTTCTGTGCTGATGAAACTCGGCGTCCGCGATCGCACTCAGGCCGTGATCGTCGCCTACGAGTCGGGATTCATCACCCCCGGCGCCGTCTAGGCCTCCGAACGAGAAAGGCGCGCCACTCGAGGGGGAGGCGTGCCTTCGTCTTCTGAGCGGGGATCGGTCCGTCTGGCTCAGTTCATTTCTGGGCCGATCGGGCCGTAAAGTTCACCATTGATGGCGTCGTCCTCGTCGGCTTGTCAGCTCCCAAACGGGCGCATGTAGCCCGGAGCGCTACTAAGCGCATCGGCTGAATGGGAACCACAAGGGTGTTGCTTGTTTATCGCTGGATCACGGGTATTCAGTTTGGGGCGGGAGTCGATGAGTCCCGGCGTCCCTGACGCGTTTTGGGGATTTCCCGGCAAACCGCTCGTAGCTGCGTTATCGTGAGGGCGCAGCGGCGACTAGTCTTTCTTCATTACTCCCGCGCGCCCACGAGGCGCGCTTTCTGCGGCAAGGACTCCCATGGACCTCTATGAATACCAAGCGCGCGACATATTCGAAAAGCACGGCGTGCCGGTGCTCGGCGGCATAGTCGCCACTACCCCTTCTGAAGCACGCGCGGCAGCCCAAAAACTGGGCGGCACGGTTGTTGTTAAAGCACAGGTCAAGGTGGGAGGTCGCGGCAAGGCCGGTGGCGTCAAAGTCGTTCACAACCCGGACGAGGCCGAGGCGGCAGCCACGGCGATCCTGGGAATGGACATCAAAGGCCACACCGTCCACAAGGTGATGATCGCCGCAGGCGCTGCGATCGAGCAGGAGTTCTACTTCTCCGTACTGCTCGACCGCTCCGAGCGACGCTACCTCGCGATGTGCTCCGTCGAGGGCGGCGTCGAGATCGAGGTGCTCGCGGTGGAGCGGCCCGAGGCGCTCGCGCGCGTGGCCGTGGACCCGCTAGTGGGGATTGACGCGGCGAAGGCAGCCGAAATCGTTGCCGAGGCTAACTTCCCAGCAGACCTCGCCGGCCCCGTTGCCGACGCCATCCGGAAGCTCTGGACTGTATACAAGGAAGAGGACGCGACGCTGGTGGAGGTCAACCCCCTAGTCAAGACGGCCGACGGCTCGATCGTCGCCCTCGACGGCAAGGTGACGCTCGACGAGAACGCCGGCTTCCGCCACGAAGACCACGAGGCGCTCGAGGACAAGGACGCCGCTGATCCGCTCGAGGCAAAGGCCAAGGCGCTCGACCTGAACTACGTGAAGCTCGATGGCGCTGTCGGGATCATTGGCAACGGGGCGGGACTCGTGATGTCTACTCTCGACGTAGTCGCGTACGCAGGCGAGAAACACGGCGGCGTGAAGCCCGCTAACTTCCTGGACATTGGCGGAGGCGCATCGGCAGAGGTCATGGCCAACGGCCTCGACGTGATCCTCAACGACCCGCAGGTGAAGTCGGTGTTCGTCAACGTGTTCGGCGGCATCACCAGCTGTGTGGCTGTCGCTGAAGGAATCGTGGGCGCGCTCGAGACACTCGGCGACGCAGCGTCCAAGCCGCTCGTGGTGCGGCTCGACGGAAACTCCGTGATCGAGGGACGTAAGATTCTTGCCGCCGCGAACCACCCACTCGTGACCATCGTCGAAACTATGGATGGCGCCGCGGCTGAGGCCGCCGCGCTGGCCAACGTCTAAGGGGCTCAGAATGTCGATATTCATCAACGAGGCGTCAAAGGTCATCGTGCAGGGCATGACTGGCTCGGAGGGTCAGAAGCACACCGCGCGCATGCTCGCATCGGGCACGACGATCGTGGGCGGCGTGAATCCGCGCAAGGCGGGCACCGCCGTCGATTTTGACGTTAAGGGCGCCAAGGTTTCGATACCCGTGTTCGGCACCGTAACTGAGGCGATGGCCCAGACTGGTGCGGACGTCTCCGTGCTCTTTGTCCCGCCCGCGTTCACCAAGGCCGCGGTCATCGAGGCCATCGACGCAGGCATGCCGCTCGCCGTCATCATCACCGAAGGCGTTCCCGTCAAGGACACCGCTGAGTTCTTCGCGCACGCCCAAGCCAACGGCACGCGCCTTGTCGGCCCGAACTGCCCTGGGGTCATCACGCCGGGGGAATCGAACGTGGGAATCACACCCGCGGATATTACGGGGCCGGGCCGCATCGGGCTCGTCTCGAAATCAGGCACGTTGACCTATCAAATGATGTTCGAACTGCGCGACATCGGCATGAGCACCGCCGTGGGCATTGGCGGCGACCCGATTGTCGGCACCACCCACATCGACTGCCTCGAAGCATTCGAAAACGATCAGGATACAGATGTGATCGTGATGATTGGTGAGATCGGAGGCGATGCCGAGGAGCGCGCCGCCGCCTACATCAAAGATCACGTCACCAAACCTGTCGTTGCATACGTCGCGGGTTTCGAGGCCCCCGAGGGCAAGACCATGGGCCACGCTGGCGCAATCGTCAGCGGCTCAGCGGGAACCGCGCAAGCGAAGAAGGAAGCGCTCGAAGCAGTAGGTGTCAAGGTCGGGAAGACGCCGTCGCAGACCGCTGAACTCATGAGAGATGCGCTCAAGGTTTAGGTTTTGGTGGCAGCGTTGGCCATCGCCGCGATTCGGTCCCTGCCCACAGCGCTCTCACGCGCGACCATGAGTCCATGGCCAGGACACTTCGCGCGGACGTAGGTGCAATCGGCGCGCGCGCGGCAAGGGTCTGGAGCGGCGCACCAGGCTGGGTTGCTGGCGCCGTCACGGGCGCTCAGGCAGCCGCCATGTCGCTCGCGATCGTGCTCGCGTTGGCGCTCCTCTCGGTAGCCGCGGCTCCCTCGGCGGACGGTTCGACCGCCGTCGACTGGGAGGGAGCGTCGCGGGTCGGGCTCGCGTTCTGGTTGCTCGCGTTCGGCGTTCCTTCGGTCGCCGGTGGCGCCACCGTGACACTCGCCCCACTTGGCATCACCATCCTGAGCGCGGCCATCGCCGGCGCCGTCGCACGCAGATTCGCGGCGCCGTCGCGCGGCAGCTGGATCGCCGCGTCCGTCACGTATGGATTGCTCGTGTCGCTCGCGGCGAGCGTGAGCACGGTCTCGCCGGAGGGTTCCGGCGCTGCTGCGCGCGGAGGGCTGACCGCGGGAATTGTCGCGGCAATCGGGGTCGCGTGGGGGCTTCACCGCGGGCATGGCTACGCGGCGATCGCCATTCGGAACATGCCGCCCATTTTCTTGCAGGGGCTTCGGCTCGCGCGCGCCAGCCTTGGGCTTGCGCTCGGGGCGGCGACGATCACGCTGCTTGTGTGGGCCCTCGTGGGCTGGCATGACGCCGCGCAGATAGGTGACGAGCTTGGAGCGGGGCCCGTAGGCGTTGCCGCGTTCGCCGTCGCCCAACTCGCCTACCTGCCAACTCTGGCGGTGTGGATGGGCTCGTGGCTCACCGGCCTGGGCTTCTCCGTTGGTGAGGGCTCGCTCTACGCGCCCAGCGAAGTTGTCGCCGAGCCACTTCCACTGGTGCCGGCGTTCGGTGCCCTGCCGCATGCTGCTGGCGGCGCCCTGGTGTGGGTGCCGATCGTCCTGGTCGCCGTGGGTATCGTGGCTCGCCTATGGAGGGCGCCGGTCGTCGCGGAAGGCAGGCAGGGCCTCTTCGCGGCGCTGATGGCGTTACCCGCGACCGCGATTGCGGTGGGCGTGGCCGCCGCGATGACCACGGGGTCCATCGGTCCGGGCCGGCTCGCGATCAATGGAGCCGAGCCGTGGAGCGTCGGGATCGTGGCGGCGCTGCTGTTATTTGCTGGTCATCTCGTGGCGGCGTTCGCGCTCTGGTGGCGGGCTACTTCGGTGATGGCGAGGGCGTCTGCGAGGGAGCGGCGGGTGGGTCCAACCCCAACCGCTCGTAGACCTCCTTCTCGAACTCGAGCCTCCGGGCCTCGCTAGCCTCTTCTAATGTGCTCTCGCACGCGCGCTGGGCCTTGATCGTAAGAGCGTAGCGCTGACACTCCTGATATTCGGAAAGCTCTTCCTGCAGCACTGCAGAGCTCGCGGCCACCAGCGTCATCGAGGCCGCCAGGCCCAACCCCAAAACCATGAGAATCCATAGGCCCATGGTCGCGCTGCGGCGCATCGCCACCATTGTCATGACGCCTACCACCATCGCCGCGACGGCGGTGAGCGCGCTCACCACCATCCACGGGACCGGCAGAAACCCAAGAAGCACGCTCGCACCCATCAGCAGTACGAACAGCATGGCGCGGCGCGCGGCTTTCGGGCTAAGCCGAGGCGGCTCCTTTACGGGGGTCACGAGAGTCCTTGCGTAGGTGAGGTTCCAAGCATGCCGATAGGCTCGCGTTGTGACAAGCGCACCCAGCCCTCAGTCGCTCGTCGTCCTCCTATCCGGCCAAGGCTCCACGATGGCCGCCTTGCTCGCCGCGACCCACGATCCTGCGTACGGCGCCCGGATCTCCGCAGTAGTTTCCGATCGCGTCGATGCCGCCGGCCTCGACATCGCCAAGGCAGCAGGAGTCCCGACCGCGGTAGTCGCGTTAGCGGACTTTCCCAATCGTGAGGCGTGGGACCGGGCCATCGCGAAGACCGTGGCCGCCTTCGCGCCCGACCTTGTCTGCTGTGCCGGGTTTATGAAGATCCTCGGCGCGCCCATGCTGGCCAGCTATGAGGGCCGCATCGTCAACACTCACCCTGCGCTCCTACCCGCGTACCCTGGGGCGCACGGCGTCCGCGACGCGCTCGCGGGGGGCGCGAGGGTGACCGGCTGCACTGTAATGATCGTGGATGCAGGAGTCGACACCGGGCCGATTCTCGCGCAAGCCTCCGTCGACGTGCAAGACGATGACACCGAGGAGTCGCTGCACGAGCGTATAAAGAGTGTTGAACGTGAACTCGTGGTAGATACCATCGGGCAGATGGTGCGCCAAGGCTGGAAGGTCGATGGTCGCGTCGTGCGCATCGGCGCGAACGAGAAAGGCAAGCAATGAGTGAGCGGCAGCCCGTGCGCCGGGCCCTAATATCTGTGTACGACAAGACGGGGATCGAGGAGTTTGCGGCTGGCTTGGCCGCCGCGGGCGTCGCCCTGGTGTCAACCGGCTCGACGGCGCAGCGTATCTCCGATGCCGGGATCGACGTGCTCAAAGTTGAAGACCTCACCGGATTCCCCGAGTGCCTCGATGGGCGGGTCAAGACTCTCCACCCCAAGGTCCATGCGGGTATCCTCGCGGACCGCCGCCTCGAGTCCCACGTGTCGCAGCTCGCGAGTCTTGAGATCGAGCCGTTCGACCTGGTGGTTTCCAACCTCTACCCCTTTGCCCAGACGGTTGCCTCGGGCGCATCCTCAGACGACGTGATCGAGCAGATTGACATCGGCGGACCGTCAATGGTTCGTGGCGCGGCGAAGAACCACCCGAGCGTCGCGATCGTCGTGAACCCTGACGAGTACGGCGCGGTACTCGCCGCAATCGCAGCCGGCGGCTTCACGCTCGCGGAGCGCCAAGCGCTCGCAGTCGAGGCGTTCCGCCACACCGCGAGCTATGACATCCAGGTCGCGTCGTGGATGGGCAACGTGGTTGCTAAGGATGACGAGGGAACCGGCTTCCCCGCGTGGGTCGCGTGGAGCGCCACTCGCCGCGCGTCGCTGCGGTACGGGGAGAACCCTCACCAGCCAGCGGCGTTGTTCGTGAACGAGTATGGGGGAGAGGGCGTCGCCAACGCCACTCAGCTTCACGGCAAGGAAATGTCGTACAACAATTATGTGGACGCCGATGCCGCCTGGCGCGCGGCGCACGACCACGAGCAGACCGCCGTCGCCATCATCAAGCACGCAAACCCCTGCGGCATCGCCGTCGGGGACAGCGTCGCGCAGGCGCACGAACGCGCACACGCGTGCGATCCGGTGTCCGCGTTTGGCGGCGTCATTGCCACCAACCGCGAACTCACGGCCGCAGCAGCCGAGCAGATCGCCAAGGTGTTCACCGAGGTCGTGGTCGCGCCGTCGTTCGAACCCGAGGCTCTCGCGATCCTGCAGGCCAAGAAAAACGTGCGACTCCTCGTAGTCGAGGGCAGCCGCGGTGGGGTCGAGATGCGCCCGGTTACGGGCGGACTGCTACTTCAGTACGCTGACCGTCTCCACGCAGACGGCGACGACCCGTTCACGTGGACGCTCGCGACGGGCGTGGCGGCAAACGAAGCCGCACTAGCGGACCTGGTATTCGCGTGGCGCGCGTGCCGCGCGGTCAAGTCGAATGCGATCCTCCTTGCCAAAAACGGCGCGTCCGTCGGGGTAGGGATGGGACAAGTCAACCGCGTGGACTCGTGCAAGCTCGCCGTCGAGCGCGCGGGAGAGGAACGCGCTCGCGGTGCCGTGGCAGCGTCAGACGCCTTCTTCCCGTTCGCCGACGGGCTCGAAGTGCTCGCGAACGCGGGCGTCGCTGCGATCGTCCAACCAGGCGGGTCGGTTCGTGATGACGAGGTGACTGCCGCAGCCCAGTCTGCCGGCATCACGCTGTACCTCACCGGCACCCGTCACTTCTTCCACTAGCCGCATGTCAACCAACACGCCCGCCGAGCCCGCGGACCGCACCCCGTATCAGTCGCCTCCGTCGCGGCTCAGTTGGGCTGCGCTCGGGGTGGTCGCAGCAGGAGTCCTCGTCGCGGTCTGGGGCAGCCCGGCCGCAGGGGTGTGGACGCTCGCGGGTCTGTGTGTGGCGGCAGCAGCCGCGCGAGTCTGGATTCCCGAGAACTCTCCGCTTGCTGTCCGTCGCCGATTCGTGGACGTCACGATTCTGCTGGTTCTTGGCGCGGGGCTCGGGTTTCTTGCGGCGACCGCCGCGCTCGGTTAGATCGGTCGCGTGGCCCGAGGCGCAAGCGAGACCGGCCGACGCCGTCGACCGGTCTCGATCATGCGCGTCTTAATTGTCGGAGTCAGTGACTTCGACTAGGTCCTCTTCCGGCCCGAACGCCCGGTACATGAGTCCCACGAAGGCGCCGGCAGCAAGAGCCGCAACCCACCACGGCCAGAACTGCTCCCAGCTCCGGTCGTCACCGAGCAGCCACGTTGCCGTGGCGCGGGCGGGATTCACCGAACCGTTGGTCACGGGAATCGCGAAGAGCACGAGGATTCCGAGCGTCATGCCGATAGTGAAGGGAGCCTGCCCTTTCGGAGCGCGCTTGGACGTTGCGCTCAGCACTGCGGCCACCAAGAGGCCGGCAACCAGGAACTCGACAGCCAGAGCTGCACCCAAGCCGAACCCGAGGGGCGAACTATCACCGTGCGTGATTGCGATGGCTTGCACAAGATCTACGCTTTGAGTTGATCCCGCCCCCGCGTCGATATTCGGGTGGCTACTCATGATCGTCTTGAGTGTGGTCACTGCCGTGACGGCGCCTAGGACCTGAACCGCGATATAGAGGAGCACGTCGCGACCCGCAAATCGACCCGCGATCCACGCGCCAATTGTCACGCCCGGGTTGAAGTGGGCTCCGGACACGTGGCCGGCCGCCACGATGAGAGCGACGAGCGTAACGGCAAACGCTGCCGCGACCGCGAGTGGCGCGACGGACGGAATGACCAGCGCCGCAAGCATCGCGGTGCCCAGCCCCATAATCATGAGGATGAACGTTCCGATGAACTCGGCGATCAGGCGGCCGGCGATGGTCGAGCCGGCTGCGTCGGCGGCAGAGAAGGACGACTTGGCCATGTCCTCTTCGAACTTGGCGGTTGCCTTGGATTTTGCTGCGGGCTTCTTCTTCGCGCCAGCCGCGGGTGTGGGCTTCGTTGCCATGGAATTCCGTTCTGTTTGCGGCGATCAGTTCGCCTCTCGGCATATCCTGCCACGTCAACCAGTCGCAAGGGTGAACAATCTGGCCGCGCATCCGCCCCCTTCCGGGTGGACTAACGTAGGTCTATCACTGGCGCGCGCCCTAAAGGAGACAGATTCATGGCGAAGATCAAGGTTGATGGTCCGGTAGTTGAGCTCGACGGGGACGAGATGACCCGGATTATTTGGCAGTTCATCAAGGACCGCCTGATCAGCCCGTATCTTGACGTGGACCTGCGCTACTACGACCTGGGCATGGTCTCGCGCGATCAGTCTGATGACCAGATCACCGTCGACGCTGCTAATGCAATTAGGGAGCACGGGGTGGGCGTCAAGTGCGCCACCATCACGCCCGACGAAGCGCGCGTCGAGGAGTTCGGCCTGAAGAAGATGTGGAGGTCGCCCAACGGAACCATCCGCAACATTCTGGGTGGCGTGGTGTTCCGCGAGCCGATCATCATCTCGAACATTCCCCGCCTGGTACCGGGGTGGACCAAGCCGATCATCATCGGTCGTCACGCTCACGGCGACCAGTACCGCGCGACGGACTACAAGGTACCCGGCGCTGGCACAGTGACCATGACCTACACGCCCAAGGACGGCTCCGCTCCAGTCGAGATGGAGATTGTGCAGATGCCAGAGGACGGCGGCGTCATCATGGGCATGTACAATTTCAACGAGTCGATCGCTGACTTCGCTCGCGCCTCGCTCGCGTACGGCCTGCAGCGGGGCTACCCCGTCTACATGTCCACCAAGAACACCATCCTCAAGGCATACGATGGCGCGTTCAAGGACATCTTTCAACACATATTTGACACGGAGTTCAAGGACCAGTTCAACAAAGCGGGAATCACGTACGAGCACCGCCTGATCGATGACATGGTCGCTGCCGCAATGAAGTGGGAGGGCGGCTACGTCTGGGCCTGCAAGAACTACGACGGCGACGTCCAATCCGACACGGTCGCGCAGGGCTTCGGCTCGCTTGGCCTCATGACGTCTGTGCTGATGACGCCAGACGGCAAGACGGTCGAGGCCGAGGCAGCGCACGGCACAGTGACCCGCCACTATCGTGAGCACCAGCAGGGCAACCCAACCTCGACCAACCCCATCGCATCCATTTTTGCGTGGACTGGCGGGCTCAAGCACCGAGGCAAGTTGGACTCTCAGCCTGAAGTCACCGGCTTCGCTGAGACCCTCGAGGATGTCATCATCAAAACCGTCGAGTGCGGGCAGATGACAAAGGACCTCGCACTGCTCGTTGGGCGCGACCAAGAGTGGCTCACCACCCAGGAGTTCCTGGGCGCGCTCGACACCAACTTGTCCGCACGGCTCGCGTAACCCGCCCTACCTCTGGAGGCAGCATCATGACAGCACCCGTAAACGTCACGGTGACCGGCGCCGCCGGTCAGATCGGCTATGCGCTATTGTTTCGCGTCGCGTCAGGTCAACTGCTGGGGCCCGAGGTCCCTGTCAACCTGCGCCTGCTCGAGATCACGCCGGCTATCAAAGCGGCCGAGGGCACTGCGATGGAGCTTGAGGATTGCGCATTCCCGCTGTTGTCTTGCGTGGACATCTACGATGACGCCACCGCAGCTTTCGATGGAGCGAATGTTGGCCTGCTCGTGGGGGCGCGGCCACGCGGCCCCGGAATGGAGCGTGCTGACCTGCTCGAGGCCAACGGCGGCATCTTCGGACCGCAGGGAGCCGCGATCAACGCAGGGGCGGCGGACGACGTACGGATACTGGTGGTTGGGAACCCAGCGAACACCAATGCCCTCATCGCCGCGTCAAACGCGCCCGATGTGCCGTCCGAACGGTTCAATGCGATGACGCGCCTTGACCACAACCGCGCATTGGGGCAGCTCGCGGCCAAGTCAGGGTCACCGGTGGTTGGCGTGAAGAACGTGATCATCTGGGGCAACCACTCTGCCAAGCAGTACCCGGACATTGCCCACGCGACCATCGGCGGCAAGCCTGCGCCGGGAGTCATCAACGACCAGGACTGGGTTAGGGACGAGTTCGTTCCCGTCGTTGCCAAGCGCGGCGCGGCGATAATTGAGGCTCGCGGCGCTTCCTCCGCCGCCTCGGCAGCGAACGCGGCGATGGAACACGTCAACAACTGGACTAACGGCACCCCGAACGGCGAGTGGACCTCGGTGGCGCTGCCCTCGGACGGCTCCTACGGCGTACCCGATGGACTTATCTCGTCGTTCCCCGCAGTCTCTAAGGGTGGAGCCTGGGAAATCGTTCAGGGACTCGAGATCGACGACTACGCGCGTGGCAAGATCGACGCCTCGGTCGCGGAACTCGCCGAGGAGCGCGATGCCGTCAAGGAGCTTGGGCTCCTTTAGATCGGACGTGCGTTGGGCATATTCCGAGTTACGCCTCGCAAGGTCACAACCGCGTAACTTTATAGGCATTGGGGTAGATCGGGCTTGACGACGGTTAGTTGGTAAGTTTCACTAACAAACATGATCAACGGGGAAGCGCAAGGGCGTCCTGCCCTTGGCGGCGTCCAACAGTTAATTGCAGGCTCCGCGACGCCGGTGCGATCCAAGGTATTCGCGTCAAGCGTGAAGGCCGGTAGCCGCGTTCTTCCCGAGAACGCACGCAGCCACAATCGCGTCCTCGTACTTCAGGCCCTCTACCGCTCTAAGGGCCTCAGCCGCGCAGACCTCGCACGCGAAGTGGGTCTCACGCGCGTCACTATCTCCGATCTCGTTGCGCAGTTGATCAATGAAGATCTCGTGATTGAGTTCGGCCGCCGCGCCGACTCTCGCCCCGGCAAGCCAGCGACAATGCTCGACATCAACCGCCGTGGTTTTGCGATCATCGGCCTCGACTTGTCTTCCTCAACCCAGTTCAGCGGCGCGGTCATAGACCTAGACGGCCGCATCTCCCACCACGACAGCGTCGAGGTGGATGGCACCACCGGGGACCGCGCCATCGACGCAGTTGCCGAACTGCTCGACCGCCTCGTCGCCTCGACCACCAAACCGGTGCTCGGCGTGGGCGTCGGCTCTCCGGGTGTGGTCGACCTGTCTGGAACAGTGTTGTCTGCCCCGAACCTAGGCTGGTTCGACGTGCCGCTGCAGCGCCTGCTCGCTGAACGTACGGGTTTCGCAGTACGAGTCGCCAACGACGCCAACACCGCCGCGCTCGGCGAGCGGACCTTTGGCGGCGGCAACGCGGACATGATGCTTGTGCGTATAGGCCGCGGTCTCGGTTCGGGAATCGTCACCGACGGCTCCCCGGTGTTCGGTGCTTCTTTCGCCGCCGGTGAGATTGGCCACGTCGTAGTTGGCACCGACGGTGGCGACGATTGCGCCTGCGGCAAGAAGGGTTGCATCGAGACCTTGGTCGCGATCCCGCGTCTCGAAGCCAAGCTCGCTGCCGCGCCGGACGCCGACGCCAGAGCGAACCTGCTCCACGCAGCAGGCGAACGGCTAGGCATTGCACTCGCGCCAGTAGTAGGCGCCTTAAACTTGGGGGAAGTCGTATTGAGCGGCCCCCTCGAGCTTGTCGACGGTCCGTTTTCCACGGGGACCGCCGACACGCTCCGCGACTGAACGATGGCCGATTTTCATGGCGATCTGACGGTGCGGATGACTGCGCTTGGGGGAGACATCGTTCTTCTCGGAGTTGTAGTTATGGTCCTGACGGACAAACTGGGAGTCTCTTGACTCCTGAAAACAGTAGGATGACGTGACCCACCAGGGTCATGGATTGAATACAAATGCAAAGGAAATCGCAATGAAGCAGATGAAGCTGAAAGTGGCCGCGACTGCGGCCGCCGGGGCAATCATCCTTGCCGGATGTTCATCCGGTAGCGGCGACGAGGTGACTCCTAGTGAGACGCCCGAACCCGTCCCAGCACAAGACATCACCTTGTGGCTCATGGGTGGACCTGACACTCCTGCGGACCTCGTGTCCTACCTTGAGACCGAATACGCGGACCGCACTGGCGCGACGCTGACGGTTGAGGCTGTCGGATGGGGAGACGCATTGGCGCGTCTGACCACCGCAATGCCTGACTCGGCCAACACGCCTGACGTTGTCGAAATTGGCAACACCTGGGCACCTACGTTCACCACGGTCGGCGCGTTCGCCGATGTGAGCGACATGTACGAAGAGCTCGGAGGCTCCGACCTCCTACAGTCCTTCGTCGACGTTGGTTCGATCGACGGCACCCTTTACGCGCTGCCGTACTACTTCGGCTCGCGCAACATGTGGTACCGCAAGGACATCTACGAGGCTGGCGGCGTTTCAGTGCCGACCACACTCGACGAGGTCACTACGGTCCACGCGTCGCTTAAGGATCAGGGCCTCGGTGGCATCTACCAGGGTGGTCAGGACTGGCGTAACGCCATTTCCTGGATCTTCGCCCACGGTGGAGACCTGGCAACGACGGACGGCTCCACTTGGACGTCGGCACTGTCTAGCTCGGCCACACAGGACGGTCTTGCTGCATGGCAGACTCTGTTCGCTGACGCGTCGGTCGCAGCTGCGAACGACACTGATGCCAACAACTACTTCGTTATCAACGATGGCTCGCTGACCGGTACGCCGGCTGCTGCTGCAATGGGCCCGACATGGGCCAAGTGCTGCATCGGAGTCCCCGTTGAGGGTGGCGAAGATGGTCAGGTTGCTTGGGATGACGCTGTGAATGGCGCCTATGGCCTGCCTGGTGTGGACGGCGGCCTTGCGCCGGTGTTCGCTGGTGGATCCAACATTGGTATCTCCGCTGCGTCGCAGAACCAGGAGGGTGCGCGCGAACTACTGCGCATCATCTTCTCTGACGACTTCCAGGCGATGCTTGGCGAGAACGGGCTTGGCCCGGCCAACTCGTCCGCTGAAGCGTCCTTCGTGACTGACGACTTCCGTCAGATCGCTTGGGACACGGCACTCGTGTCGAAGCTCACCCCGGCAGCGCCCGGATGGGCTGCCGTCGAAGGCTCCGGATTCCTGGAAGAGTTCTTCCAGGCGGTT
Organism: Demequinaceae bacterium; assembly: GCA_965250005.1. GTDB lineage: Bacteria > Actinomycetota > Actinomycetes > Actinomycetales > Demequinaceae > WTKG01. The sequence continues at coordinate 1,081,668 of OZ252279.1, read as the reverse complement.
GCCGACGGTGGAAACATCGCCGACCTCGCTAGCGAGTACGACGAAAAGATCAACCCGCTCCTCAACGGCTAGTAGCCAAGAGGAACTATCTCGGGTCGGGCCGCGGCCAAAAACCGCGGCCCGACCTGGGTGTAATACACCAAACTTTCCCCTCTCATCATCAAGGAAGGAGGAGTAGGAATATGGGCACTCCCACCGCCAGCCCGTCCCGCACAAAGGATGTCGCCGCCGAGGAAAATCTAAACAACCGCCGCAAGAACGAAAAGCGCCGCGTGAAGACCCCGTACCTGCTGCTCATCGGCGCCTCGATTATCCTGCTGGTCGGCACCGGCTACCCACTCATCTGGCAGATCGTGACCTCCTTCAAAGAGTTCGGTCTCTCGCAACAGTTTGGCCAGCCCGCGCCGTGGGTCGGCTTCCAGAACTACGTAGAACTCATTACGGGCGGAGAATTCTGGTTTATCACCGCCAAATCCGTTGCCTTCACACTGGCAACAGCCACCGTGACCATGGCCCTCGGGATCGGCCTCGCAGTTCTCATGCGCGCCGTCTCGCGCGTGCCCCGCATCACTCTTCAGATCGCCATGCTGCTGGCTTGGGCCATGCCCATCGTCGCTCAACTGACCGTGTGGACATGGTTGGTAGACAAACGTAACGGCGTATTCAACCACCTGCTTAGCCTCATCCCGGGTGTAGACATGATTGGTCATGACTGGCTCGTGGAACCGTGGAGTTTCTTCATGGTCGCCTCGATGATCATTGTCTGGGCGTCCGTGCCCTTTGTCGCGTTCTCCGTCTACGCCGGATTTACAACGGTGAACGAAGAGATCTTGGAGGCTGCGCAGATCGACGGCGCAAACGGCTGGAAGATGCTCCGGCTGATCATGCTGCCCATCATTCGCCCCGTGCTCGCGATCGTGTTTCTGCTGCAACTCATTTGGGACCTTCGCGTCTTTGCGCAGATCACACTTCTGCAAGATGCCGGGTCGTTCGGCTCGCGGTATGACCTCCTTGGCACCTACATCTACAAACTCGGAACCGGAGCCCAAGATTTCGGGCTCGCGTCGGCCGCAGCCATCATCGTCATGTTTATTACGATCGGGCTCAGTTGGGCTTACGTCCGTCAGCTACTTAAGGAGGACGAGCAAGCATGATTCGTCGACCCAAGACCCGCCTCATTGTTGGAGGCTTCGCGATCGCCGTTGCCCTCGGCTGGGCGTTCCCCGTCTATTGGATGATCAATTCGTCTTTCCTGTCACAGGGCACGCTTACTCGCCTCGAACCCACCTTCGTGCCGTTCGGGGGAGACTTCGACAACTTCCGAACCGTCATCTTCAGTTCCGGCTTCCTCAACGCGCTCGGAAATTCTGCGGCGATTACGGGGATCACCGTTTTGGTCGCGATTGTATTCGCGTTTTTCGCCGCGCTCGCCATCTCTCGGTTCCGCTTCCGTGGCCGGCGGTCATTCTTGCTCGTCGTCCTCATTGTGCAGATGCTGCCCGCCGAGGCACTGTTCATCGCCCAATACAAGATGATCGCGTCACTTGGCATGCTCAACACGGTCATCGGCGTCACGATCATCTACACCGCTGCGGTGCTGCCGTTCACGGTGTGGATGCTGCGCGGATTCGTGCTCAGTGTCCCCGCTGAGCTTGAGGAAGCAGGCATGGTCGACGGGCTCACCCGCAACCAAGCCTTTATGCGCATCACGTTCCCGCTGCTCGCTCCCGGGCTCGTAGCGTCGGGCGTGTACGCGTTCCTGCAGGCGTGGAACGAATTTGCGATCGCGCTGATCCTGCTTCCCGCGGGTGACGCTCAGACGCTGCCCTTGTGGCTGCGCTCGTACATCTCAGAATCGGCCATCAATACGACCAACTGGGGAGAAGTGATGGCGGCGTCGGCGCTTGTCGCCGTGCCCGTTATCATCTTCTTCATGTTCGTCCAGGGCCGCATGACTGCCGGGCTCGTGGGTGGTGCAGTTAAGGGATGAGCCATTTGACTGTGCTTATGCCCGGCTTTGTCGGACTTGAGCTTCCTGACTGGCTCGCGCGCCGACTACGCAGCGGACTGGGTGGAGTGTGCCTCTTCGGCACAAATGTTAGTTCGCCGCAGCAATTGCGAGAACTTACGGATTCCATCTACGCTGCCAACCCGCACGCAATCATTGCTGTTGATGAAGAAGGGGGCGACGTCTCTCGCCTTTATCAGCACAGTGGATCGCCGTTCCCGGGAAACGCGGTGCTCGGCAGGCTCGCGGACGCCTCCCTTACGGAGAGTGTCGGCGAACAGGTGGGGTGGGAGTTGCGCGATGTGGGCGTGTCGTTGTGCCTTGCGCCTGACGTTGACGTCAACTCGAATCCCCTCAACCCCGTGATCGGCGTACGTAGTTTTGGCGACGACGCCGCCGTCGTGGGGGAGCAGGGCGCCGCGTGGGTCAAGGGTGTCCAGTCGACCGGCGTCGCCGCGAGCGCCAAGCACTTCCCTGGACACGGCGACACAGCGCAGGACTCCCACGTGGACCTACCGACCGTGACGGGCACGGAGGCGCACGTGCGCGAGCGCGAGCTCGCACCGTTTCGCGCGGTGATCGAGGCTGGCACAGACACGATTATGACGTCGCACATCATGGTTCCCGCGCTCGATCCAGAACTGCCCGCAACGTTCTCGTCACCCATACTCCAGGGGCTGCTTCGCGAGGAGTTCGGTTTCGAGGGCGTTATCGTCTCCGACGCGCTGGACATGGCGGGCGCGAGCGCCGGGCGCGGCATCCCAGCCGCCGCCGTACTCGCCGTCGCGGGCGGCTGCGACCTGCTGTGCATCGGAACTGAGAACACGGACGAACAAGTGGGCGAGATCGCCGCAGCGCTCGACGTGGCGATTGCTGCTGGTGAGCTAGACGCCGGCCGCCTGCAGGATGCGGGTGCGCGCGTCCGCGAACTCGGGTCCCGCTTGGCGAACGGGCGTGCCGACACCCCCGTGCCCGCGTCCCTGATCCTAGGTGCGGTGAACGGCCTGGGTGCGGAGCAGGTCGCCGCCGCCTTCACCGTTGCTCCGCACGTGCGTGCTGCGCTGGCCGAGGGTCGACCCGTCGCCTGGCTGCGGCTCGAGCCGGCAGCGAACATCGCCGTCGGCGCCTCGCCTTGGGGCCCATTCGGTGAAGAACTGGTACCGCTGGCGAGCCTTGGTGAGGACGGTGACACAAGCAAGCTCGTGGCCGCAGTGCCGGAAGGCCACCTGCCGGTGATTGTCGGCAAGGACAATCACCGCCACGCCTTCGCGCGTGGAGCGATCGATGCCCTCCGCGAGCGCGGCGACGTGATCGTGGTCGACATGGGCTGGCCAGAGCCGACCCTCGCATATGCGGACATCGCCACTTTTGGCTCCTCCCGCCTTGTGGGAACCGCCCTCCTCACCACGATCGGAAACTGACCGTGCACATCGGGCTCGACATCGGCGGCACCAAGACGGACGCCGTCATCACCGACGGGGAGGGAGCGGTCCTTCACCGGCACCGCCTCGACACCGGCCACGGTCCCGACGTTGTGCTCGCGACAGCAGCTGAAGCGATGGCGAATGTATGCGACGCCGCTGGGATCAACCCGTCCCAAGCCGCGTCCATTGGCGTGGGCATACCTGGCGGGGTTGACGACGGCGTCGTCACCCACGCGCTCAACCTGGGCATTGAGCGGCTTGACCTGGGAAGCGCGCTCGCTGCGACCTGGGGCATGCGGCCAGTGGTTGACAACGACGTGAACGCCGCCGCCGTGGGCGCTTGGATCTTGGCGCGCAACGGTAGCCGCTCCGTTGCGTACTTGAACATCGGGACGGGGCTCGCCGCCGGAATCGTGCTCGACGGGAAGATTTGGCGCGGCGCGAACGGTGCCGCCGGTGAGATTGGCTACGTGGCGGTTGACCCCGCCGGTCCGGTCGACGCCGATGGGCTCCACGGATGCCTCGAGACCTACGCAGCAGGGAGCGGAATCGTCCGCCAGGCCGGCGGCGGCACCACCGCGACAGAGGTACTTGCGACGGCAGAAACCGACGAACTCGCGGGACGGATTCGCGACCGCCTCTACTTTGGCGTGGCGTCCGCGGTGCGACTACTTGTACTGACTCTCGACGTCGAGGAGGTCGTCATAGGCGGCGGCCTCGTGGGCATCGGCGAACCGCTGCTGGAGGGCGCCCGACGGAAGATAGCCGCGTGGGAGGCGCGCTCCGCGTTTCTCACGTCGGTGGCGCTTGGCGAGCGCATGCGTCTGCTTGACGCGAAACTGCCCATCGCGGCTATTGGTGCCGCGATGCGAGGGGCAGGACGTGGCTGAGGTATTGGTTGTTGACACCCCCGCGGACGCAGGGGCCCTGGTGGGCGACTACATCGCGCGCAGGGTTGCCGACGAACCAACGTTGTGTCTCGGGGTAGCGACGGGATCGACACCAATCCCCGTGTATCGCGCACTCGCAGATCAATCCGACGACGGGATCGACTTCTCCCAGTCCAGCGCTTTCGCGCTAGACGAGTATGTGGGCCTTTCCCCGGACCACCCCGAGAGTTACCGCGCCGTCGTCGATCGCGAAGTGACCAAGCCGCTTGGCCTCGACCCGAGCCGCGTAAACGTGCCGGATGGATCGCGAGCCACGATTGAAACCGCGGGGGAGCGATACGAGCAGCTCCTCATCGCATCAGGCGGGGTGGACGTGCAGCTACTCGGTGTCGGCACCGATGGGCACATCGCGTTCAACGAGCCCGGGTCGAGTTTCGCCTCCCTGACTCGCGTGAAGACGCTCACCGAACAAACGCGCCGCGACAACGCGCGGTTCTTCGACTCACCTGAGGACGTGCCGCTCCACTCGGTGACTCAGGGCCTAGGCACGATCCTGCGGGCGCGGCACCTGGTGATGCTCGCGTTCGGTGCGGTCAAGGCGGATGCTGTGGCGGCGGCCCTCGAAGGCCCGCTGTCCGCGTCCATGCCGGCCTCCGCAATCCAACTTCACCCGCACGTGACCGTCGTAGTTGATGAACCCGCTTCCGCGGCGCTGGTCCACCTGGACTACTACCGTATGGCGCAAGCCAACAAGCCAGATTGGCAGGGGCTATAGCGTCATGGCGGCCTACGTTGACATCCACTGCCACGGCGGAGGCGGTCACGCGTTTGGGGGCACCGTCGACGGCACGCTCGCCGCGGCCGCAGCGCACCGCTCGCACGGCACGGCAGGCGTCGTGGCCTCGCTCGTATCGAGCCCCCTTGCCGAGACAACCAGGCAACTCGAGGTAGTGCGTGCGGCCATGGCGCGGGACGCTGGGATATTGGGCGCCCACCTTGAAGGGCCGTTCCTCGCGGCTTCGCGTAAGGGCGCTCACGACGTCTCTGCGCTGCTGAACCCCGCGGCCGAAGACCTCGCCGCCCTAATCGCCGCGTCGGCGGGGATACTTCGTCAAGTCACCATTGCTCCGGAGTTGCCCGGTGCGATAGATGCCGTGCGCGCGTTCCGGGAAGCTGGCGTCGTGGTCGCGGTGGGCCACACCGACGCCCGCGCCGAGCAAGCGCTCGCGGCCTTCGACGCGGGAGCCACTCTTGTCACGCACGCTTTCAACGCGATGCCGCCCGTGGCGGGCCGAGAGCCGGGGCCGCTCGGCGCGGCTCTGGCCGACGACCGAGTATTCATCGAGGTGATCGCAGACGGCGTACACGTCTCGCCCGTCAACTTGCGATGGCTGTTCGCGGCCACGCCTGACCGGGTGGTGCTCGTCACCGACGCGATGGCGGCCGCGGCGTCACAGGACGGGCACTTCGACCTCGGCTCACTTGAGGTTGAGGTGACCGACGGCGTGGCCCGCGTCGCGGGAACGAACACGCTGGCGGGGTCAACGCTGACGATGGACCGCGCGGTGGAGGCGGTGGTTGCTGCGGGAGTCCCGCGTGCCGTCGCTGAGCGCGCCGCCACAGAGACGCCTGCCCGCGTTCTTGCGGGCGGCTAGACCGTCCGGGCAATCCGCCCCAACGATCAGGATTGATGAGTTGGTTGCCCCCAGCAGTGGGCGGCTGCGGCTTTCGATCGTGGCGCACTCCGTGCCGCTGTCGCGGGTTCGAATTGTCTTCGTCGCCTACTTGAAGACGACGGTCCGATGCCCGTCAAGCAACACCCGGTGCTCCGCATGCCATTTCACGGCCTTGGACAGGGCCCGGCGTTCGACGTCGGCGCCTGTCGCGGTCAGCGTCGCTGGAGTAAACGAGTGATCCACGCGCTCCACGTCCTGCTCGATGATTGGGCCCTCGTCTAGGTCACTCGTCACGTAGTGCGCCGTGGCTCCGATGAGCTTGACGCCGCGGTCGTGCGCCTGGAAGTAGGGGCGCGCGCCCTTGAAGGACGGCAAGAACGAGTGATGGATGTTGATGGCGCGCCCCGCGAGCGCCTCGCACAATGTGGGCGAAAGGATCTGCATATAGCGCGCCAGCACCACCAGCTCTGCGTCTAGGTCGGCGATCAATTCGAGGAGCGACGCCTCGGCGGCGGGCTTAGTGTCAGGGGTGACGCCGATGTGGTGGAACGGCTTGCCGTAGAAGTCCGCGAGCGACTTGAGGTTGGCATGATTTCCGACAACGGCGACCACGTCGATGGGAAGGGTTCCCTCGCGCTCGCGGAATAGCAGGTCGTTGATGCAATGTGCGGCCTTCGAGACCAGCACTACTGTGCGCATGCGGCGTCCCGCTTGGTCGAGCCTCCACGTCATCGAGAATCGTGTTGCTAGCGCCTCGATGGCCCCCTCGATGTCCGCTCGGGGCGCGGGAGAGGTGACCTCGACTCGCATGAAGAAGAGGCCGGTGTCCGCATCCCCGAACTGCTGGGATTCCGTGATGTTGCCGCCGTGCTCGGCGAGCTCTCCCGAGACAGCGTGCACGATCCCAGGGCCGTCGGGGCACGACAGGCTCAGCACCCACGCGGTGCCAGCATCTTCGGACGTTGTGGCGTTCATCTGCCCAGGGTATCGGCATCGCGCGGCTAGCAGGTATGGTGGCGCGCGGACGCGTTCGGTCACAGTTCGGTGACCATTTGGCAAATGTTGGGGCGCGGCGCTGTTCGCCTGTACGGCGGCATGACACGATGTATTCATGGGTGATGAAGACCAAGCACGTATCGATGTGGTGACCCAGGAACACGCGGGCGAGTTGTTGACGCTTAGGCGAGCAGCCTTCGTATCCGAAGCCCAGATCTTCAATGACCCGAACATTCCCGCGCTCACTCAGACGTTCGACGAGCTCCTCATCGACCTGGGGTCCGAGGATGTCGTCACGCTCGGCGCGTGGGCGGGGCACCGGCTCGTTGGTTCGGTTCGCGTGGGAATCGAGGACGACAAGGCCACGATTGGCCGCCTGGCTGTTGCGCCTGACGTGCAGGGCCAAGGAATAGGAACGCAGCTGCTGTTTGCCGTTCTTACGTATCTGCCTGAGAACACCACCGAGGTGTGGGTCTTCACCGGCCAGAACTCTAAGCACAACCTCGCGTTGTACAACAAGGCCGGGTACGACCACCAGTTCGATCAAGTCGCTGGCGACCTCACCTATGCGTACCTTAAGAAGGTGCTCGAGGCAGGCGTGCTCGTTGACGAGGACCTGGATGATGACACCGTAGTGCGCGGCGACAACTAGCGTCGGGCCCGGTGCCAGACGCGAAGGAGTCCGTGCAAGTAGTGACCTCCTGGTACGAGCAGTACGTTGTTGCGACGGGACGATCGCCCGCGCTATGGCTCTTCGTCGGCTTTGTTCTCACGTTCGTGGTCACGCGTGCGATCACTCGCCGAATTCGTGCTGCCCAGGCGGTGGCCACCGCGCAGGGGCGCGACGCTCTAGGCGGCGTACTCGCGAACATTCACATTGGCGGGGTCCACGTGCACCATCAGGTGTGGGGGATACTGCTCGCGCTGACTGCCGGACTGCTGGAGTTTCGCTTTGCGCCCGATCGCCCATGGGTCGAGGTCCTCGCATTCGCATTCGGAGCAGGTGCGGCCCTCGCCCTCGATGAGTTCGCCCTGTGGGTGCACTTGGACGACGTCTACTGGACCGCGGAGGGGCGAAAATCCATTGACGCGATTCTCGTGGCTGTGGCGGTTGCCGTGGCGATGCTCGTGCAAGTGTCGCCCGTTGGCATCACTGACGCGTCGTCCGGTGGGCGGTGGGCGACGACGGTCGTGCTCGTTCTTCACTTCGCGCTTGTGGTGGTCGCCTTCCTCAAGGGCAAGCGCCACCTGGGGATCATCGGTGTAGTGGTCCCGGGCATCGCAATCCTGTGCGCGGCGAGGCTGGCGAAGCCGACGTCGTTCTGGGCGCGACGGTACTACGGCGACGCCAGGCGAGCGCGCGCAGTCCGCCGCTTCTCGGAGGAATACCACGCGCGTTGGGATCGCTTCCGCGACTGGATCGGGGGCGCCCACGTTCGCGTGTCACCGCAAGTCGAGGCCGCCGTCGAGTTGAGTCTCGAACTCGCCTCGCGGTCCGAAGGTGGAACCAGTCCGCCCGACCGCGGGCCTGATGCACGGCATTCTCCGCGCCCGTAGCGCAAGCTCCCGCGTACTGGTCTGCATCGGCTAGACTGGTGGAGTCGTGACTGGCGCAGTGGGACACCACAGGGAAGCGACGCCGCATTACCGACTGTTGGTCGCACGCCTGGGTCACCGTCACCGGAGCACTACCCAACCGGCGGCCTGCCCGCCTTGACCCGTGTCCCCCAGGGCCCAGGAGGATTGCCATGACTACCGATGCCGCCGCAACCGCAGCCGTGATGAACGCGACGCTGCAGGACTACGATCCCGCGATCGCGGCGATTCTTGACGGCGAGCTCGCTCGCCAACAGGGCACGCTCGAGATGATCGCATCCGAAAACTTTGTGCCACGCAGCGTGCTCCAAGCACAAGGCAGTGTGCTCACCAACAAGTACGCCGAGGGCTACCCCGGCCGCCGCTACTACGGCGGCTGCGAAGAGGTGGACAAGGCTGAGGTTCTCGCCATCGAGCGCGCCAAGAGCCTGTTTGGTGCTGAGTACGCCAACGTCCAGCCACATTCGGGCGCCACAGCCAACGCCGCGGTGCTCCACGCCCTGATTAACCCTGGGGACAAGATCATGGGCCTCGCGCTCCCGCATGGCGGCCACCTCACCCACGGAATGAAACTGAACTTCTCTGGCAAGCTCTACCAGGTCGCCGCGTATGGCGTCGACGAGCAGACGCACCGCGTGCAGATGGAGCAAGTCCGCGAACAAGCGCTTGCCGAGCGCCCGGACGTCATCATCGCTGGATGGTCCGCGTACCCCCGTCACCTCGACTTCGCGGCGTTCCGTGAGATCGCAGACGAGATAGGCGCCAAGCTTTGGACAGACATGGCCCACTTCGCTGGCCTCGTTGCAGCCGACCTTCACCCGTCACCCGTACCTCACTCCGACGTGGTGTCGTCCACCATCCACAAGACGCTCGGCGGCCCGCGTTCAGGGCTCATCGTGTCCCGCGACCTTGAGCTCGCTAAGAAACTCAACTCCGCAGTGTTCCCGGGCCAGCAGGGCGGGCCGCTGATGCACGTCATCGCGGCCAAGGCTGTGGCACTCAAGGCGGCCGCAGGTGACGAATTTAGGGCGCGGGCGGCCCGCGTGCTCGAGGGCGCGCAAATCCTCGCGGAGCGCCTCACTGCGCCTGATGCGGTCGAGGGTGGCGTCAATGTCGTCACGGGCGGCACAGATGTCCACCTGGTGCTAGTTGACCTGCGCGACAGCGAACTCGACGGCCAGCAAGCGGAAGATCTACTGGACGAGTGTGGCATCACCGTCAACCGCAACGCGGTGCCGTTTGATCCGCGCCCGCCGATGGTGACGTCTGGCGTCCGAATCGGCACCGCGGCTCTCGCGTCGCGAGGCTTTGGCGCAGACGAATTCACCGAGGTGGCCGACGTGATCGCTACCGCCCTCAAGGGTGGTGCGGATACTGCGGCGCTGCGCAAGCGTGTGGACAAGTTAACGGGCGAGTTTCCCCTCTATGCCGGTCTCCAGCAGTAGCGGGCGGAACGCTATGACTGCAACCGACAGCCCGCCTCAGCGACTCGACGGCAAGGCAACTGCCGTCACCATCAAAGCCGAACTGGCCACGAGGGTGACTGCGCTCGTTGAGCGCGGAGTCACTCCCGGGCTCGGTACGTTACTCGTGGGAGACGATCCGGGCTCGACCTGGTACGTGGCGGGTAAGCACAAGGATTGCGCCGAAGTGGGTATTTCGTCGATTCGCGAAGACCTGCCTGCAACGGCAACGCAGCAGGAAATTGAAGCCGCCGTCGCGCGCCTCAATGCGGATCCGGACTGTACGGGCTTCATCGTGCAGCTTCCCCTGCCGGACGGCGTCGATACGAACGCTGTGCTCGAGCAGGTGGACCCCAAGAAAGACGCGGATGGGCTTCACCCGACCAACCTTGGCCGTCTCGTGCTGCGCGTGGGCGAGGACATCCATACGCCGCTGCCGTGCACTCCCCACGGGATTATCGAGCTCATCGAGCGCCACGGGATTTCCCTACGTGGCAAGGAGATCGTGGTGGTGGGCCGTGGCACGACCGTAGGTCGCAGCATCGGGCTGCTGCTGACGCGCAAGGCCGTGAACGCTACGGTCACGTTGTGCCACACGGGAACCCAAGACCTGGCGACCCATACTCGTCACGCCGACGTCGTGGTGGCGGCAGTTGGCGTTCCGGATATCATTTCGGGTGAGATGGTCAAGGACGGCGTAATCCTCATTGATGTGGGAGTGAGCCGCGTGACAGACCCCAAGACTGGCATAGCGCGAGTCGCAGGAGATATTGCCGAAGGCGCACGCGCCAAGGCCTCCTGGTATTCGCCGAACCCAGGTGGCGTCGGCCCGATGACGCGAGCGCTACTCCTCCAGAACGTGATCGAAATGGCGGAACGAAACTCCGCGTAGCACGTCCTCGCGCTGCCTCTGGAGCCGCCGCGGCACACGGCGTTCGACTGGACGGCGGCGCCTGGCCGTGTGAAGGTTGAAGCATATGGGACCTTCAGCAAGGCATTCCCACGTCCACGACGGTGACATCTCTGATCGCGCCTACCAGTATGCGGTGCTGGCAGCGACTCTGGCCTTCACGGCGGTGCTGCTCGTGTGGATGCTCATAACTCCCCCATTTCGAGGCCTGCACGAGCATGAGGCCTTCAATGCAGTGCTTCAGCTCGAGTACGCGGACACGTGGGCTAGCCCCGGTGACGCGGTCATCTCGCAGGGCGTGTGGGACGCGATGCAGGAAGCGGGATTTGCAGCCTCGCTACCGCGCTCGGACGCGCAGTGGGGCGTCGAGAAGTTTGCGTCGCTCACACCGCCCGCGGAGTACACAGCGATTGACGCCGAGAACGCGATCCGGCCAGCCGAGGCTGTCGCCATTCCCGACAATTCGGGAGTGGACCCACCGCTTTACTATTGGATTCAGGCGACCGCCGCAACAACGGCGGATCTTGAGGGAACGAGTTGGCACACGCAATTGCAGTTCGCGCGATTCATCAACGTGCTTATGGCGATGTGGATTCCCGCGCTTGTTGCGGCTGCGGCCAAGCACATCTCGACCAAGAAATGGGCTGCAGCGACTGCCGCATTCATCCCGCTCTCGATTCCTGAACTCGCCCACATAACTACCGTGGTCGGCAGTACCGTCGGATTCGTAGTCGCCGCCCTCAGTTTGACTGCGGCTGTCACCCTCGTCATGCATCACGGGCCCAGTTGGAGGCGCACCGCGCTCGTCGGCGTGGTCTATGGGCTCGGCATGCTCATGCACGCTGTCATCGTCTTCATGCTGCCGCTCATTCTCGCCGGTTTTGTGCTGGCGCGCCCTGCTTCGAAGTGGCGCAGTGATCTCGCGCGCGCGGGCGCGGCAATTGGCATCGCGTTCTTCGTGGGCGGCATCTGGTGGGTTTCGGGTGCATCCTTCGGCCAGGTGGTTAGCGGCACTGAGCGGGCGAGCCCGTTTCTGGAGGAGTCGCGCCTAGGTGGGCTGACAGGCGAGAGCGTATCCTTCTGGGAGTTCATTGCAGCGACCGCGAGTGACACGATGGTCTCTTTCTGGGGGTCGTTCAGTTACTTCGAGGTATCTTTCGTTCCAGTCTTTGCGTTCGCGCTTTCTCTCATCTTCCTCGCGGGCATCGCCATTGGCGTGATCTATGCTCGCGTGTTCCGGATCGATTCGATCGTGCTGGCGGGCTTCTGTGTCTACGTTGCCCTTGCGTTGTCAATTGTGGAGTATGCAAGGTACCAAGATGGCATACGCGACGGCGCGCTCGCGGGGAGGTTCCTTTTCATTATCCTTGGGTCAGCCGCGGCTGTGTTCGCGCTCGGGATCGCCAAGGCGTACGCGGCGGGGCACGTCGAGGACAGCTTCCCAATGTGGTTACCAACGGGGTCCCTTGGAGTGGGGCTCTTCGGGCTCCTCACCGCGTTCATGGGATTCTACAACCCGTTGAACGAAACGCTCGGGCAGGCGATCGGTAGGTGGGCGGAATGGACGCCAGGCGGAATGGCCACTGTATCCGCTGTGTTGGTGATGTTGGCGCTGGTCGTCGTGACGCCGATCGTCGTGAACTACAAGCTTCTGAAACCACGAAACTGGAGTGAGGATCTGAGTGCGCGTCGCAACGATTAACGTCAATGGTGTGCGAGCTGCCCTGAAGAAGGGCATGGAGCCGTGGCTCGCACATTCAGCAGCGGACGTCGTGTGTCTGCAGGAAGTGCGTGCTCCGGACGAGATCGTGGACGAAGCCTTCAGTGCGGACTGGGCGGTCGCGAGGCAGGCGAGCGAGCAGAAGGGGCGCTCTGGCGTTGCTGTCTTATCGCGCACACCCCTCACGGACGTCGTCGAGGGAATCGGCGTTGGGGGCGAGATCGTGACGACGGCGACGTACACCGGCCGCTGGATTGAGGCGACCGTCGATTCGCCCGCAGGTCCCGTGCGGGTCGTCAGCGTCTACGTTCACTCAGGAGAGGTAGGCACGCCCAAGATGGACGACAAATTCGCGTTCCTGGGCATGATGACGGCGCGCATGGCGGAGCTCAATTTGCAGTACGACCGCGTGGTGGTGATGGGCGACGTCAACATCGCCCACGCCAACAATGACATCAAGAATTGGAAGGGCAATCTCAAGAAGGCGGGGTTCCTGCCCGCAGAGCGCGCCTACCTTGACCGGTGGTTCGACGCCGGTTGGGTGGACATCCACCGAGCCCTGGTGGGCGAGCAGGAGGGCCCGTACACGTGGTGGTCGATGCGCGGCAGAGCTTTCGACAATGACGCAGGCTGGCGGATCGACTACCAACTTGCGACGCGGAACTTGGCGGCCACAGCAACGGCGGTCACGGTAGAGCGCGCGGCGGCGTGGGACCAACGCTGGAGCGATCACGCGCCACTGACGGTCGAGTACGCGCTGGACTCGCACACTACATATGCAGAAACTGCGGGCGGTCGTAGCCCGCTTCAATAAAGGCGGCGTCTATCCCGCGTGCCGTTGCGTCCATGTGCGCCCTGCGAACAAGCGCGATCGCTGAGCCGCCGAAACCACCGCCCACCATTCGCGCCCCGAGCGCGCCCCCAGAAGACGCCGCACGGACGGCAAGGTCAAGCTCGGGACAACTCGCATCAAAGTCGACGGCGAGCGACGTGTGCCCGCGGGTGAGAAGAGCACCCACCTCAACGAGGCGCTCGTGTGCCGGCCCAGTGCCGGAGAGCTCGCCAGTGACTTTGCGAACGCGGTCGATCTCGTTGATCACGTGCCGCGCCCGCTTGCGCAAGGTCTCGTCAGTCAAACCGTTCACGTGCCGCAAGGCGTCACCTTGATCCGCGACCTCGCGGAGGTTCGCCGCTCCTAACTGATGAGCCGCTTCCATGCATTCCGTGAATCGGTCGGAATACCTGCCGTCGGCATGGTTGTGCCCGACGCGGGTATCGATAATCAGTAGCTCCATCCCGTATTCGGGGAAGTAGAGTGGAGTGTCGCGGAGAGTCGGAGGCGTGGTCGCAAAATCCATCTCGAGCGCCTCGCCGTCGTTGCAGAACAGCGCAGTGTACTGATCGAGTCCCCCCGTGGGGGAGCCGACTATCAGGTTCTCGGCGTCCACGCATGACTCAGCGAGTTCGACTCGGCCGCGATGGCTGTCGAGGGCGAGACGCCACAACTCGTTGGCCGCTCTAGCCACCGCGACCTCCAAGGAGGCGGACGAGGCCAGGCCAGCGTCAACAGGAACGCATGACTCAATTGCGATGTTGAGGCCTGCGCCCTCGAAGCCGCGCTCACGGAGTGCCCACACCACGCCTGCGGCGTATCCTGCCCAGCCAGGCGCGCTCTTGTGGGAGATGTCGTCCATGAGGCCATGCCACGTCTCGCCGCCGTCGCCATCTGCCTGCCCGGTGACTAGATGCAGTTCCTTGTCATATCGCAGCGCTGCCGATACGTAGGCCCGGTGATGAATGATCGTAGGCAGACAGAGCCCGGCGTTGTAGTCAGTGTGTTCGCCAATGAGGTTGACGCGGCCCGGCGCGGACCATGTGCCAGATGGGGCATGCCCAAACGCAGACTCATAGAGGAGCGCGGCGTGGGACTCTCCGTCCTCGCGTGACCACGGTTCATTCCACAGCGGTGGTGCCGCGTCGCCCTCAGTGCTCACTCCCTCATTGTGTCAGGGGGACCCGCTGACGGCTACCGTGACCTTCTCGTTACCTTGTGTCATGATGGCGGAAGACCCCTGAACGGGGGTCCCTGTGATCAAAGGAGATCCCCATGGCGGAAGCCAAGAAGTCGTCGAACACCTCGGTTGTCGATCAGATCAAGTCCAGCCAATCCATGCAACTTCTGGTTACGCTGGCCATCACTCTGCTCGTCGCGATCATCTTCGCGCAACTCCTAGACTCTGAGTCGAACGCATTTACTCAGGTGTTGATTCTTGTCATTTTCGCGGCGGTCGTGGGAGTTGTCGTTCGAATGTTCTCCGATGGCGGAAATGCAGCTTCGTGGTCTGCGGCGCTGCACGCTGGAGCGGGTGGGACCTTCCTTGCCGCCCTTGCCCCCCGAGTTGGGTACGACGGCGCGCAGCCATTCGGCGACGCATTCGTGGCGTCGTTGAGCCCCGAATATGCGGTCGTCTCGGTGTTCGCGCTCTTCCTTGCTGCAATCGCACTAATCGTGCTGCGTTGGGGCAAGTAGAACAAGTAGAAACTGGTACGTTCGCGGGGCGTCCGGGAAACCGGGCGCCCCGTTTGCGTCCCCGCTGAACTCGCTGGCGGCCGCGCTGGCTAGACCGGCGTTACGCCTAGGGACTTGCCGGCGAGTCCGCGCTCGCGACTGGCGAGCTTGGTAGCGATCTCGCGCATCGCTTTGGCGGCGGCACTACCCGGATCCGAGATAACCACCGGGGTTCCCGCATCTCCCGACTCACGGGCGACGATGTCCAGTGGAATCTGCCCGAGCAGTGGAACGGATGTGCCGAGCGTCTCGCTCAGGCTCGCGGCGACCCGTGCTCCACCGCCAGAACCAAACAGTTCCAGCCGAGTTCCATCCGCCTGGTCAAGCCACGCCATGTTCTCGATGACGCCGACGACACCCTGTTGAGTCTGCACGGCAACCGCACCGGCGCGTTCCGCGACCTCGGCCGCGGCCGCCTGCGGCGTAGTAACGACCACAATCTCTGCGTGCGGCAGCAACTGCGCAACCGATATCGCAACATCGCCGGTGCCTGGGGGCAGGTCCAGCAACAGGACGTCCAGGTCGCCCCAGAAGACGTCGGCGAGAAACTGCTCGACCGCGCGGTGAAGCATGGGGCCGCGCCACACGACGGGCTGGCCCTCGGGGACGAACATGCCGATCGACACGGCCTTCACCTCGTGGGCGATGGGCGGCAGCAGCATGTCATCGAGGCGCGTCGGCTGTCCTTCGATGCCGAGCATGCCGGGGATCGAGAATCCAAAGATGTCCGCGTCGAGCACACCAACCTTGAGCCCGTCGGCCGCCATTGCCGCAGCGACGTTTGCTGCCACGGTTGACTTGCCCACGCCTCCCTTGCCGGATGCGATCGCGTACACGCGGGTCATGTTGCCCGGCTGGGTGAAGGTGATGACCGGGTCTGGTTTGCCTCCGCGCAACTGCGAACGCAGTCCGAGACGTTGTTCGTCAGACATGACACCTAGCTCGATCCGCACGTGGGTGATTCCGGTGACAGTCCTGGCCGCAGCCTCGACATCACCCGCAATGCGTTCCTTCATGGGGCAGGCTTGGGTGGTCAAGTCGATCCCGATCACCGCAGTGCCCTCGGCAGACACGTCGACGGAGCGGACCATGCCGATGTCCGTAATGGGCCTGCGGATCTCTGGGTCGATGACCTCGGCGAGTGCATCGCGGACGGCTGTTTCGGTGGGCATGCCTCAATGGTAGGCGGTGCGGACGCGGTCAGAATCAGACGTGAGTCCCGGGTGCCGGCGGAGGTGTATCTATTTCTTCTTTGGCTTGGCGCGCGCCTTCGGGTTGGGGGCAGGCTTGGGCTCCTCGGCATCGGCCGCGGACGTCGCATTCAGTTCCTCCAGTAGCGTACGCAGTTCGCTGCGGACGAAGTCGCGGGTGGCCGTCTCGCCGACAGCGTGGCGCAGGGCGGCCACCTCGCGCGCGAGGTACTCAGTGTCCGCCAGCGACCGTTCGGCGCGCTGCCGGTCCTGCTCAGCTGCAACCTTGTCGCGGTCGTCCTGGCGCGTCTGCGAGAGCAAAATGAGCGGCGCCGCGTAGGAGGCCTGCAGTGACAGCATCAGCGTCAGCGCGGTGAAGCCGAATGTGGCGGAGTCAAAACGCAACTCTTCGGGCGCGAAGAAGTTCCACGCCAGCCACAGGATCACAAATATCGTCAGGTAGATGAGGAAGCGCGGCGTGCCGAGGAAGCGAGCGATTGCCTCTGAGCCCTTGCCGAAACGGTCGGTGCGTCGGCGCCGGGCGAAGCCAAATCGGCGGCCTTCGGTCTTCGGGTGATCCAGTCGGTCAGCCATTATTGGCTCCCCTTGCCCCAGGCGCCTCGGAGTGCTCCCGCCAGTCGTTTGGCAGCAGGTGATCCAGGACGTCGTCGGCGGAAATCACACCCAACAACCGGCCGTCCTCGTTGACCACTGGCGCTGCCATGATGTCGTAGGCCGCCATGCGCCGGGCGACCGCAGACAAGTCATCATTCGCGAACAGTGGCTCGATGCTCGGATCGATCGCATCGCCCACGTGATCGTGCGGGGCCTCGCGAAGGAGGCGTTGCAGGTGCACGAGGCCGAGGTAGCGCCCAGTAGGGGTCTCGGTGGGAGGCCTCACCACGAACACCATCGACGCCAGCGCGGGCGTGATGTCCTCGCGACGTACCAACGCGAGCGCCTGCGCCATGGTGGTCTCGGGGCCGACGATGACCGGCGAGGTCGTCATGAGGCCGCCAGCCACGTCGTCGTCATAGTCGAGCAACTGACGGACGGGCCGCGCGCCCTCGGGCTGCATCATCTCGAGCAGGTCCGCAGCTTCCCGCTCTGGCAAATCGCCAAGGAGGTCGGCTGCGTCGTCGGGTTCCATCTCGGCGAGCACCTCCGCGGCGCGCTTGGGCTCGAGGCTCGAAACCAACTTCACCTGCTCGTCCTCGGGGAGTTCCTCTATGACGTCCGCGAGCAGGTGGTCGTGGAGCGCCGTGGCGATCTCGACGGACCGCTCTGGCGACATCTCCATCAGGGCGGCGGCCAGGTCGGCCGGTTTGTGGTTGGCGAACGATTGAATGACGAGCGAGGCTCCCTGGCTGGCATCCTTCTTGGCGAGACCCGTGACGTCGTCGATACCTACTACGAGACCTTCGCCGCGGCGCGGGATACCCAACGGACCCTTGCGTCGCTCGTCACGGCGCACGTAGAGCTTGGTGACAGTCCAGGCGCGCGCGCGCGTTTGCTCAATGGCGATGTCCTCGATGAGTGCGGTGCCGGATCGATCCTTCAGATTGACGGAGCGCTCAAAGAGCTCGGCGATAGCGAGAGTCTCCGTTGCGCGGGCTTGAAACCGGCGCAGGTTTACCACGCCCGTACAGATGACCTGACCCGCAGCAATCGAGGTGACGCGCGTGAGCGGCATGAAGACGCGCCGACGGCCCGGCACTTCCACCACGAGTCCAACCGCTGACGGAGCCGCCTTGGTGCGCAGGAGCATGACAACGTCTCGCACCCGGCCAACAGGGTCTCCAATGGGATCGAAGACCGCAGTTCCGGCCAGGCGCGCGATGTAGACGCGCTCGGTTGCCGTGCTCATGGGCTCAGCCTATCTGCGGGCGGAGCTAAACCCGCGGAGCCATGACTCCACGTCTTCGGGCACACGGGGGAGGGCTGCCGACAGATTCTCCACGCCGTCTGCCGTCACCAGGACGTCATCCTCAATGCGGATGCCGATGCCGCGCAGTTCCGTGGGCACAGCGAGGTCGTCGGCCTTGAAATAGAGGCCGGGCTCGATCGTAAAGACCATGCCTGGCTGGAGCAGTCCATCGAGGTACATATCTCGTTTGGCTTGGGCGCAGTCGTGGACGTCGAGTCCGAGATGGTGTGACGTCGAGTGCACCATCCAGCGCCGGTAGAGCTTGGAGTCCGGGTCGTCCGATGCCGGGACAATTCCCCAGTCCGTCAAGCGCGATTCGATCACCTCCATCGCCGCGTCATGGATCGCACGGAACTTGACGCCCGGCCGCGCAGCGCCGAAGGCCGCGTCAGCAGCTTCGAGAACTACGTCGTAGACGCGGCGCTGAACGTCGGTGAACTCGCCAGATACGGGAATTGTCCGGGTGATGTCGGCCGTGTAGAGGCTCTCGACTTCCACGCCCGCATCTAACAGGAGGAGGTCGCCTACGCGGATCTCGCCGTCGTTGCGGATCCAGTGGAGTGTGGTGGCGTGGTCGCCGGAAGCGGCGATGGTCTCATATCCGACGGCGTTGCCCTCTTCGCGGGCGTGGCCGTCGAAGGTGGCCTCCACCACCCGCTCACCGCGCTTGTGATCGATCGCCCGGGGCAGCTCGCGTACCACCCGATCGAAGCCAGCAATGGTGGCGTCGACGGCTTCGCGAATCTGGCTGATCTCGAACTCATCCTTGACCATGCGCATCTCGGACAAGGCGCGGACAACGGCCTTGGTCGGGTGGCTTGCGAGCCGGATTCCACCCGGCAGCTCCTTGAGCGGCTTGGTCGGGAGGCCCGTCATCGCCTCGAAATCTGCGGGAACCGGCCGTCGCCCTATCCAAAACTCGCCGGTTCGCGAGTCAGAGTAAAAGCCCTCGTCTGTCCTTCCCGACGGCGGAACCACGTAGAGCACGGAGTCGTGACCGCCGCCGCGCGGCGTCATCACAAGCACGGCACCGGGTTCGTGGTCCGCGCCGAGCCCCGTCAGGTACGCAAAGTCGCTGTGAGGTCGGAAGCGATAGTCCGTGTCGTTCGAGCGCTGCTTGAGGGCGCCCGCGGGAGCGACGATCCGGGTGTCAGGAAAGCGTGCAGACAGCCGCAGCCGGCGGATCGCGGCGTAAGGCGCGGCGGCGTTGACGGTCGAGGCGAGGCGCCCGGAATCCGCCCACTTGCTGGCGATGAACACCTTGAACTCGTCTGAGTTGGGGCGAGTATCGCGCGTCGTGTTGGTGTCTTCCCGCTGCGTGCCTGCGGAGTCGCTCATCGGTCAATCGTCTCACGGCGCGACGCGGGGGCAGGGCGCCACCGCGCCGCGAGCTTAGTTGAAAAATGTGGCGGCGCGCTGCGCCATTCCGGGCTGCTGCATGGCTTCGCCAGGCTTCGAAGCGTGTCCGACGAGCGCTCCGCGCCAGCGCATCCGCATGTACTCGGCGCTCATCTCGACGGTGCTCAGCAACGGCGCGATCTCGCGCTCTTCCGCCGTCGACGCAGACGATACCGCCCACATGCTGCGTCCCGCCATCGTGGCGCGGAAGTTCGCGCCGGGAACGCGCAGCCAGCCGGCCCAGTGGTCGAGGTAGAGCTTGGCGGGAGCGGACACCGTGTACCAGTACAGCGGCGTCACCAGCACCAGGTCTGTGGCCGCGAGCGTCGCACCCAGCAGGGTTGCGGCCGCGCCTTCCGGAGCCGGGTAGATGCCGTCGCCCTCGTGCCGCGTGTCGATGAATGGCCCGAGAGCGAATCTCGCGAGATCCAGCCAGGTCTGCGCGGTTCCGGCAGGCAAGCCGGCCGCGGCCGCGCGAGCCATGTCTTCCGAATTGCTTCCCGCACGAGAACTCGCGAGCACAAATGTGAAGTGTCGGTGCACGGGGCTCGGAGTCACCCGCTCAGAATAGCCGCCAGCCGCCGCCCCGTAGGCTGGCGTGGTGCGCATCGACCTCCACACCCACTCGACGGTTTCGGACGGAACCGAGTCACCTGCGGATGTGGCGCGCGCTGCGGCGGCGGCGGGGTTGGACGTGTTCGCACTCACCGACCACGATTCGCTTGCGGGCTGGGACGAGGCCGCCGCGGCCGCGACCGAGGTGGGCATTGAGTTTGTACCCGGAGTCGAGGTGTCGTGTCGCCACAGGGGAGTCAGCATTCACCTGCTTGGTTACTGGCCGGACCCTGCGCATGACGACGTTGCCGCGATGATGGCGAACACCCGGGAAGCCCGCGTCGATCGCGCCAAGGAGATTGTTGCCAAGGTCGCCGTTGACTACCCGCTCCGTTGGGAGCAAGTCGCTGCCCAAGCAGCGGGCTCAGAAACTGTGGGACGGCCGCACATTGCTGACGCTCTGGTTACGGCCGGGCTCGTGCCCAGCCGTGACGCCGCCTTTGTTGAAATCCTCGGCAGCGATTCACGCTATTTTGTCCCGCACTACGCGCCCGAGGTTCGGGACGCGGTGCGGGCGCTCCGCGCGTCGGGAGGGGTTCCAGTCTTCGCTCACCCCGGGGCCGACGGCCGCGGCCGCGTGGTCCCGATGTCTGTGATCGAAGGAATGGCCAAAGCGGGCATGGTCGGAATCGAGATAGACCATCGTGATCACTCCGAGTTTCAACGCACTCGTCTGGAACGAATAGCTGGTTCGCTCGAATTGATCAGGACCGGGGCGAGCGACTATCACGGGACTGGAAAGCAGAACGTTTTGGGAGAGAACCTGACGACTCTAGAGAACTTTGCGCGCTTACGTGCCTTTGCTGGACGCGACGACGCTACTTGACTCGACTATTCCGATGCAGGTGTGGCGGAGCCGCCGCCGGTGCGACGTCGGTTGCGGGAACGACGCAGACCGCCACCCTCGGACCGCGGCTTGTTAGATCCAGGACGTGATTCGCCGCTCGAGCTTCCTGACCCGCCGGAACGACCCGAACCGCCCGAGCGACCGGATCCACCAGAGCCGCGCCCGCTGCGATTGCGACCGCCGCCACCGTCTCCACGTCCGCCACGATTTCCGTCGCGTCCACCGGCCGGCTTCTTGCCGGTCTCGCCGAGGTCTTCGACAACTTCACTTCCGAGCCCCTCGCGGGTGCGCTTGTCGCGTGGGAGGCGCCCGGTCGTGCCTTCGGGGATCTCAAGCTCGGCGTAGAGGTGGGGCGAATTCGAATAGGTCTCCTCGGGCTCGGGGTACCCGAGGTCGAGGGCTTTGTTGATGAGGCCCCATCGAGGAGTGTCGTCCCAATCGACGAAGGTGATGGCGATGCCCGTCTTGCCCGCGCGGCCCGTGCGGCCGATGCGGTGCAGGTAGATCTTTTCGTCCTCCGGGCACTGGTAGTTGATGACGTGGGTGACGTCGTCAACGTCGATGCCACGGGCGGCGACGTCCGTGGCGACCAGCACGTCAATCTTGCCGGTGCGGAAAGCGCGCAGGGCTTGTTCGCGTGCGCCTTGGCCCAGATCGCCGTGGATCGCGCCGGAGGCGAAGCCTCGGGTGGCGAGCTCGTCAGCAACTTTGGCCGCTGTGCGTTTGGTGCGCGCGAACACTACCGTGAGGCCGCGGTCCTTGGATTGGAGGATGCGCGCGAGAACCTCGATCTTGTCCATCGCGTGGGCGCGGTACACCCACTGCGTGGTGGCCTTGACCGTAGCGCCGTCGTCGTCTGGATCCGCCGCGCGAATGTGGGTGGGCTGCGTCATGTAGCGGCGAGCGAGGGCGACGATAGCGCCGGGCATGGTGGCAGAGAACAGCATGGTGTGGCGCGCTTCGGGCGTCGCTCCCAGCAGGCGCTCAACGTCAGGCAGGAACCCCAGGTCGAGCATCTCGTCGGCTTCGTCGAGGACTGCCGTCTTGATGAAACGCAGGTCAAGGTGACCTTGGTTCATGAGGTCGATTAGGCGGCCGGGGGTGCCGACCACCACCTCGACGCCCTTCTGGAGTTTGTCGATCTGGGGCTCGTAGGCCCGGCCGCCGTAGATCTGCGCGATGCGGATACTGCGCTTGGTGGAGGCGTCCTCCAGGTCGCCGGCGACCTGCACGGCCAGTTCGCGCGTGGGTGCGACAACCAGCGCTTGGGGCTTTCCCTGTGACTCATATTCGTCCCAGCCCTCTTCGCCCGGCGCGATTGCGCGGTGCAGGAGTGGAATGCCGAACCCGAGCGTTTTGCCCGTTCCGGTCTTTGCCTGTCCGATGATGTCGTGGCCGGAGAGCGCGACGGGGAGTGTCATCGCCTGGATGGCGAACGGGTGGGTGATGCCCTTGTCTTCGAGCGCGGCGACTATCTCGCGGCGAATATCGAAGTCTGCGAAGGTCTTGTCGGCTACTTGAACGCTTGCGTGCGTCTCGGTCATGAGTGGTGTGTTCCTTGATTCGTTGCGCAAGAATGCGCCATTCGGCGGGTAGCCGATCGCGAATCATCCACTTCGCGGCTCATCGCTATCTTCAGCGGTACCGCGCTACACATGACGACCGGGCAACCTCGGGTCGACTCCAGTGTACCGCGCGGAGGTCCCGGGCCCGCGTTCTAGGTTGGTTGCATGCCTCGCGTCGGCGTTCAAACTCCCGTTCGCCGACGGCGACGACTTCCACGCGCAGGCGAACATCGACAAAATGGCGTCCGGAACGCTCCCGACCGCTTGAGCTTGACTAGCCGCCGAAGCCAACACGCCGCTTGGACTCCTCGCCGATCTCAACGTAAGCGAGTGAAGCGGACGGCACGAGGACGTGGCGACCCTTGGTGTCCGTGAGTTCCAGCACCGCGCCGTTCATCGCGTCTGAGACAGCCTTGGACACAGCGTCGGCTGAGTCGTCCGTCTCAAGGGTTATCTCGCGTGATACGTGCTGAATGCCGATCCTGATCTCCACGGGGTCCTCCTGGATGGGGTTGCGGTCGCTACGAACTATCGTAGGGGGATGGACATGGGCAAACGCGGCGGTTTCTCGCTGAGAGGAAGGAAGATCCCAGCGTGGTACATCGTCGGCGGGATCATGCTTGCGGCCTTTGGGATTGGGATTGGGGCGGGCTGGCTCACTGGTTATGTACCCGCGCTCATCTCGGCGGTGCGGCCCGAGCCGAGCTCCACGGCCTCCCCAACACCCCAGGTATCTGTGTCGCCTGGCCCCGTGATTCCCGTGGAACCATATCCGGATATTGACAGGGACTCTGACTCTGCCGATCTGGTTGCCGGGCTCACGTCTCTCAGCATTCCAATCGTCACCACAGGCAACTTCCTGGTGGTTCCCGGTGTCGATCAGCCTCGAGGCGAAGGGTCTGAGCGGTGGGTGCGAATCGAAGTCGAGGAAGACCTTCCCCTGTCCACGAACGCGGTAAGCGGTCACGCGATGAACCTGTTGAACGACTCGCAGGGCTGGGGCGCGAACGGTCGCATGTCCTTTGGGCGTACGGATGGCGCTGCTGACATCAGGATTCTGTTCGCATCTCCGCAGACCGCGGGGCAGATTTGCGGACGCCCGCACGAGGCGCGACCAATTGAAATCGAAGCGGTCGAGATCGCGCTCACCCCGCCGAGCGCGACTCCAAGCCCCGCAGATACCGCCATCACCCCGTCTCCCAGCCCGAGCCCAGAGGCTCCGCCCAACTGCGCAGAGCAGGGGATAGTCGTCGTGAACGTCTATTACTGGGCGGCGGGATACGACGGCTTCGGCGACGACCGCGCCAGTTCTCGGGCGTGGATTCTCAATCATCTTGTCGGCCACATCCTTGGCGAGGAGGACAGTGAGTGCCCTGGCGCGTCTCAGCAAGCATCGGTGATGCAGGACCACGCTGTTGATGTTGCGCCGTGCACGCCGAACGGATGGCCAAACCCCGCGCCGGAGGAATCAGAGCCGTAGCGGGTTCGCCGCGCCCTCGGGCGAATGTCGCTGTGCAGTGGTGGGATAAGGGCATGACCACCTCGCGCCTCATTGCGCCTCCCGCGCCCTCGGAGCCGCCCAATCTCGACGCCGCGCAGCGTGCTGTGGTGGCGC
Source organism: Demequinaceae bacterium (assembly GCA_965250005.1). Classification (GTDB taxonomy): domain Bacteria; phylum Actinomycetota; class Actinomycetes; order Actinomycetales; family Demequinaceae; genus WTKG01. Next base: position 1,057,259 of record OZ252279.1, on the reverse strand, counting down.
ATGTAGCGGATTCGCGCGCGGGCCACGTTGTGGTGGTGGGCGAAGCAGGCAGTGGCAAGACGGCGGTCGCGGTCGCTCTCGCGGCGGCGGAGGTGCAAGAACGCCGGGTCAAGCCTGAAGACGTCCTCGTGCTCGCGCCCACGCGCCAGGGCGCTGAGTCGCTGCGCGACCGCGTGTCGTTTGCGATGGGCGTTCCCACGGGCGTTCCGTCCGTACGCACCCCTGCGTCTGCTGCGTTCTCGATTTTGCTGGCGCGCGCCGAGACAGACGGGATGCCTCGGCCTGTGCTGGTCTCCGGAGCCGACCAGGACGCGATTCTGCGCGCGCTGCTGGACGGGCACCAGCGGGGCCTCGGTGCGCAGCCCAATTGGGATGGCGTGGTCCCCGCGAAAGCGACCGCGCTGCCAGGATTCCGTCACGAGCTGCGAGACCTGCTCATGCGTGCGGTCGAGGCTGGAGTGGGGCCCGGCCAGCTCGCCGACGCCGGCCGCACCGCTGGCCGACCGGAATGGGTGGGCGCGGCTGCTGTTTACGCCGAATACGAGCAGGTGATGGCACTCCGATCCCTGCCGGGTGACCAGGGCTCACGGTATGACCCGGCCGGCGTGGTCGCGGCGGCAGCCGACTTGCTGGAGGACTGGCCTGCAGGCGGCGTGCGCAAGCCGTCGTGGAAGCTTGTTGTCGCCGACGACGCGCAAGATGCGACGGCCGCTACGTGGGCGTTGATCTCCGCCCTGGTAGATGGAGGTGCCCGGCTCGTCGCGATCGGAAACGCGGACGAATCAGTCCAGGGGTATCGAGGAGCGGTGCCATTCCGGCTGGCTCGGGCGCTCGCTCCCGAGCCTGCGGGAGGCTTCGGTGCTTCGCTGCTGCGTCTGGGAGAATCCCACCGTCAACCCACGGGGCTTGCGGCGCTCGCCAGAACGGTCGCGTCGCGCATTCCCGTGTCCGAGGAAGGTTCTGCGCGCCGTCCGTCTGACGGCGCAAATGGCGCCGCTGTAGAGGTGATCGTCGCACCGCAGCGACGAGCACAATCGCGGGCAATTGCGGCCAGGCTCCGGGCGCTGAACTTGGGGTTTGATGGTGCGCGGGTTCCGTGGTCCCGCATGGCCGTAATCGCGCGCACCAGCGAGCAGCTGCGCGCGCTTCGCGGCGATTTGGTGGCGGCAGAAATCCCATGTGAGTTCGCTGGCGACGGCGTGGCGCTGAGGGACGAACCGGCGGTCGCGCCTTTGCTCACCATGCTTAACGTTGCGGTCGGCACCTCCTGGACTGCGGATGCCGCCGCCGCCGTGCTCTCGTCCAGGCTTGTCGGGCTCGATGCCGTTGCGCTGCGGCGGCTCCGGCGTGCACTCGTCCGGGAAGACCGCGACGGCGGCGGAACGCGTGCCGCGGACCAACTGCTGGCCGAGGCGATGCAGGACCCTGCCAGGCTCGTGACGGTCGCAGGCGCCGAGGCCTCGCGGGCGGCGCTTGCTTCTCGAGCGGCATGGGCTGGCGCCCGCGCGGCAGCATCGGTCAATGCGACTCCCGGCGCGATCCTATGGGCCATCTGGAGTCGGTTTGGCCTTGCCGAGGTTTGGCGTGCAGGGGCGCTCGCGGGTTCCGCGCGAGACGACGCGGACATGGATGCCGTCATAGCGCTCATGCGCGCAGCGCAGCAGTACTCAGAGCGGATGCCCGAGGCTTCGCCAGCGGAGTTTGGCAACTACGTGGCGGCGCAAGAATTCGCCGCTGATTCCCTAGCCGCACGTGCGCGCGGGGGCGACGCAGTCGCGTTCGTGACTCCAGTCCATGCCGCTGGACAGGAGTGGGATGTGGTTGTGGTGTGTGGACTGGAGGAGGGCGTGTGGCCCAACCTCCGCCTGCGCGATTCTGTGCTCGGAGCGCAGGCGTTTGCCGATGTTGTCGCCGGTCGGGCTCCTCGCGCGCCCGCAGGGGAGGCTTCCCGGCCCGAACTCGCGGCAGGCGCGAGGGCCGCGGTTTTCGCTGACGAAACCCGAGCGCTCCTGGTTGCTCTGACGCGGGCGCGGGTCCAACTCATCGTCTCGTGTCTCGATGGAGAGGACGAGCGGCCGTCTCGGTACATTTCGTGGATTGAAGCGGCGACCGGTGCCGATCGCCAGCAGGCAAGCGACATTCGCGGAGTCGCCGACTTGCGCGACGCCGTCGTGGAGCTCCGTCGGGCGGCGGCTGAGCTGACTCCCGCGAAACGGGCTGGCCAGGCGCATATGCTGGCTCGACTGGCGCTCGCCGGTGCGCCTGGTGCGGACCCGCGCTGGTGGCACGGCGCTCACCCGTGGTCGACGGATGGTGTTCTCTGGGGGGCCAATCAGCGCGTACGCGTTTCTCCCTCCCGCGTGGATGCCGTTGAGCAGTGCCCGTTGCGGTGGTCGCTTGAGTCTGTCGGCGGATCTGCGGAATCTGGCAGCGCGCAGGTGCTCGGAAACGTGGTTCACGAGGTCGCCGCCGCCCACCCGACAGGCTCGGCCGAGGATCTCGAACAGGCATTGGACGAACGCTGGCACCAGATTGGCACGCTCGACACGTGGGTGGGTCGCCACGAACGGGAGCGCGCGTCTCGCATGGCGCGGCATCTAGCGGCTTACTTCAGTGGAGTCCGAGCCGACCAGGTGCTGACGGAACTACCATTCCGCGTGGAGTTGGGCCGGGCGACGCTGTCAGGACAAGCTGATCGGGTGCACGTGACGGGAAGCGAGGCCGTTATCGTCGACATCAAGACAGGCAAGCAGGCCGTCCCGGGCGGGGAGGTCGCAGAGCACGGCCAACTGGCGATGTACCAACTGGCTGCGAACCACGGTGGCCTGGACGGCGTCACAGCGGCAACGGGCGCGGAACTCGTGTTCGTTGGCACGGCGGCAGCGAAGGTCCCTGATCGAAAACAGGGACCGATCGACGACCAGGCGACACTTGTTCGGTTGGCGGCCGTGGTCCAGACAATGTCGGCAGCGGGCTTCGACGCGACGCCGGGGGACCATTGCGACCGTTGCCCGCTTCGACGTTGCTGCCCAGCGCAACCCGAGGGCGCGCAGGTGAGCGCCCGATGAGCAGCGCGCTTACGGACGCCCGCGAGCCGGCACCGGGCGTCGTAGTTGGCCAAGCGCGATCGGTGGCGGACCTCGCCGCCCTGATCGACCCGGATCGTCTGCCCACGGCGGAACAACAAGCGGTGATTGGCGCGCCACTTGGCCCCGCGCTCGTGGTGGCGGGTGCGGGCTCCGGTAAGACCGAGACCTTATCGATGCGCATCGTCTACTTGCTTGACCACGCGAAGGAGCTGTTTGGTCGAGAGATTTCGCCGGACCAAATCCTGTGCTTGACCTTCACGCGCAAGGCAGCGGCCGAGATCGCCGAGCGGGCTGAGGAACGAGTGTTGCGTGTGTTTGGGAACGACCCAGACCGGCCCGAACCCACGGTGGCCACGTACAACTCCTACGCCGCGGGTCTGGTCAAAGAGCACGGGCTTCGAGTGGGAGTTGATCCCGACTCGGTGGTGTTGTCTGACGCGTCGCTGTGGCAGCTCGCCTCTCAAGTTGTGGAGAACTGGACCGCGGACATTGAATCCGGCGCGGCCGTCAGCACAGTGACGGGCGCCGTTCACAAACTCGCGGCAGGACTCGCTGACCATGGGGCGAGTACGGCAGACATGGCCGGGCTCTGCAACGCGATCGCTGACAGCATCGAGGTCATGCCGTCAACAGCGTCGAAGCCGGCAGGCCAGGCCACGGGGACCATGTTGAAAGAGGCCCTGGTATTCCGGAACCGCGCCGCACTCGCCCCGGTCATCGATGAGTACGTCCGCAGGAAGGTAGCTGGCTCGTATCTCGACTTTGCAGATCAAGTCGCCGTGGCGGGGGACCTGGCGAAATTGTCGACAGTACGCGCTGTTGAGCGGGCGCGCTATCGCGTTGTCTTGCTGGACGAATTTCAGGACACGTCGAGCGGGCAGCTCACTCTGTTCTCAGACGTGTTCGGTGGCGATCACCCGGTGATGGCCGTGGGTGATCCACACCAGGCGATTTACGGTTTTCGCGGGGCCTCGGCGAGCTCTCTGGTCGGTTTTATTGATCGCTTTGGCGGCGCGCGCAAGGTTCTACAATTCTCGCTGTCAGTCTCGTGGCGGAATGAGGCTGGCGTACTCGCTGTCGCGAATGCGGCGTCGGCCCCGCTGCGTGGCGCCACACGTGTTGACGTCAAGACGCTGCGGTCCAAGGGCGCCGAGCTCGGTCGGGCCGAGCCCGAGCGCAAGCGCGCGAGCGTGATCGCGCACTTTTTCAAGGATCTGGACGCCGAAGCCGAAGGCGTGGTTGAGCACTTACTGGCTAGCCGGGCCGAACTCGAGAATACGAGCAGGGTTGTCACAGGGCCCGTGACCGCCGCGATTCTGTGCCGCGCTCGGCGCCAGATTCCGGCGTTTGTGGCGGCGCTGCGCGAGCGAGGTGTGGGCTACGAGGTTGTTGGCCTCGGGGGGCTTCTCGACATCCCCGAGGTGGTGGATCTCGTGGCGCTACTTGAGGTGGCGCACGACCCTAGCCGCGGCGATTCTCTGATGCGACTGCTCACCTCTGAGCGAGTCGCGCTGGGAATTGTCGACCTGGCGGCGCTCGGGGACTGGTCTGAGGAGCTTGCGGGTCCACATGCGGAACGAGATGTCGAGCCGAGCATCGTCGACGCGCTCGAGGAGCTACCCAGGGCGGGATGGTCGTCCCGCAACGGCCGCGGCATCTCCGAGACCGCGCGCACTCGGCTGATGGACTTACGTGAAGTTGTCGCGGGCGTCCGCTCCCACACATACTTGTCGCTACCTGACCTCGTGACGTTTGCGTCCCGCGCCTGGGGGCTCGACATCGAGGCCGCGCTCGGTCGCGCGGCCGCTGCGCCAGGCCGCGCGCTCGACACGTTTGTCGAGGCGACGCGGTCCTTCGCCGCGAGTGCCGAGCGCGCAACGCTCGGAGCGTTCCTCGCCTGGCTTGCTGCGGCGCGCGAGGAGGAGGGAGGGCTCGACGCGCCGGTCGCTGAACCCGACCCGCAGGCAATTCAGATCCAGACGGTGCACTCTGCCAAGGGACTGGAGTGGGACGTCGTGGCCATTCCGGGCCTGGTAGACGGCGCATTCCCCAAGGCATCGGTGCCCACAGACAAGCGCCCGTGGCACGCCGATGTGGGGTGGCTATCCGAATCCGGCTCGGTACCGTGGCCGCTGCGCCAGGACAGCGCCGACCTACCCCAGTGGCCATGGGAGGAGGCAGGAACATTCGCGGACTATCGCGCCATTCTGGAGGACTTCCGCCGGGAGGCAGGCACTTACCGGGTCGCGGAGGAAAGACGCCTCTTCTACGTGGCGATCACGCGGGCGCGCAGCCACGTGATCCTCAGTGGGGCGTGGTGGGGTGACGGACTGCAGCCTCGCCGGGAATCGCCTTACGTCGCCGAGCTTCTAGAGAGCGGGCTCGTCAACCGTGAAGCCTGGGCCGCGCAACCCGCAAACGACGATCGCCGCGAGCCTCAAGCACAGGCGGCCGTGTCGTGGCCGCCCGCGCTTACGGATACGCAGCGATCGCGCCGGGAACTCGCGCAAGAGGTGCGCGATGCAATTGCGGCAGGACCTCGAGACACAGGTCTCCCGCTACAAATGGAGATCGAGGCGATCCTGCGCGAACAGGCGAGGCGGGCGGAGCGCGTCAACGAAGTGGAGATGCCCGCGCACCTGTCATCTACCGCGCTCGTGGCGATCGCGCGCGATAGCGATGCGTTCGCCCTGAGTCTGCGGCGCCCGATCCCGGTCGAGCCAACCGTTGCGGCCCAGCGCGGTAGTGCGTTCCACGCGTGGATCGAGGCGCACTTCGGCCATAGTTCCCTGCTTGCAGAGGAAGACTTCGGCCCCACGGGTGACGACGGCCTCGATCTAACTGAACTACAGGAAACATTCTTGGCGTCGCCGTGGGCGGCTCGGACGCCCACGCACGTAGAGGTGGACGTGGAAGTGCCGGTGGGGCCAGTGACAGTCCGGTCGCGAATCGACGCGGTTTTCCCAGCGGGCGGTGGCCTCGATCGCGAGACAGTTGTCGACTGGAAGTCGGGCCGCGCGCCGTCCGACCCTGCAGAGCTCGCTTCGCGCGAGGTCCAACTTGCGGCGTACAGACTGGCATGGTCAAAGTGGCGCGGACTTGAGGTTGAGGATGTCGACGCGGCATTCTTCTACGCTGCGAGTGGAGAGACCGTCGTTCCCGAGCGGCTCCTAGACGAGGCTGAGATTCTCGCTTTGGTTGCGCGAGGCTCCTAGAACCGAGTGCGTCGAACTGAAGTCCTACGGCTGGCCTTGGTCCGCCAGAAGTTCCTCGAGGTCGGCCAGCATGCCGATTGCGTCATCCACCACATCCGCACTTTCCGTACGCACGCCGTGGAGCAGCCACCGCGCGAGCGCGAGCTCACTCGCTAGTCTCGCGCGGTCAAGCAAGTGAGGGTCTCTCAGCTCACGGCGCGCGCCATGGTAGGCCTCTACGATCGAATCGAGCACATCGTCAGGGGCGGCGGCGACGAGCCACGCCAAATCGTCCGCCGGGTCGGCGACCCGTGCATCCATCCACGACAGTACGCCAGCGACAATCCCGTCTGACACGATGACGCGGTGCTCGCTGAAGTTCGCGTGAACCACGGTCGGCTCGTAGCGCCACCACGAGACATCCTCGAGTTGACTCTCCCATCGCTCCGCGAGCGAAGGCGGAATTCTCCCCGTCTGGGTCGCGGCGTCGAGCTCCGCGAGTCGCCGCTCGCGGTACGCATCCGCCGTGTAAACCGGCAGGCCCTGGTCTTCAATGACGGTGGCCGGCAGTTCGTGGATTTGCGCGATTGAGCGACCGAGCGACGCGGCTAGCCCGGGGCCAGGCTCGAGCGCAGCAAGATTGAGCCGCGAGCCACGGATTTGTTCGTAGACAATCGCCTTAGCACCATCCTCGGTTGGCGCAGTCCCCGCCGGCCGAGGGACGGCGAAGCTCAGAGAACCAGTGTCGCTCGCAGCCGCGAGGGCGTGAAGCAGAGATAGTTCCGCCTCCAGTGCGGCGCCCGCTGCGGGGCTCCGTGGCGCGCGAACGGTCCATCGAGTTCCCGTTGCGTCGACCACTACGACAACGTCGTAGTCTGCGTCGGCGGGCGTACTGCGCAGCACGTCGTACACGTCGAGGCCCGGGACGGCGACCGACGCGAGCGCGGCTAGGGCGAGCGGAGAATAGGGCACGTGCTCACGGTAGAGGCAAAAGGGGTGTTTCCGCCACGCTCCGCCGTAACGGCAGTGCCGTACGGTGTGAGAGTGGACGCGCCATGGACCCTCGATCAGCCGCTGAAAGTCGATCGAGCCGCCGAACGACGCAAGACGGCCGACCTGGCACAGGCACACGCCGTGATCGTCAGCGACGGTAGCGTGCTCATGCGCGGCGAGCACGTCGCGCTGCTCGAACCCGCTGATCGGCCGGACGCAGAACTCGAGGTCTACCTTGGCCGGCACCAGGGCCGAGACGTCGTGGCGGTGGTGCCGCGGCGCGGGCATGGCCTCAACAAGCGCTCAACCGAGGGCGGTGCGCCAAACCTGGTTCCGCTCTGGCAAGCGCTAGATGATTTGGGTGCCCGAGGCGACCTCGCCGTTGAACGCGAGCTGGCAGCGACGGCTGTGGCGATGGCCGTGTGGCATGAGCGAAATCCGATGTGCTCGCTGTGCGGCGTGCCCACGGAGGTTTGCGAGGCAGGGTGGTTGCGCAAATGCCCGGACGATGGTCGAGACCACTACCCGCGGACGGACCCGGCGGTAATCGTCTCAATTACGGATGCGGACGATAGGCTGCTGTTGTCGCACGTGTCATACCACTCATCGCGTCGATACACGCACCTCGCGGGCTACGTGGAGCCTGGAGAGTCGCTCGAGCAGGCTGCGCATCGAGAAATCTTTGAGGAGTCGAGGCTCGAGGTGGAGGACCTCGCCTACGTAGGCTCGCAGCCCTGGCCGTTTCCCGCTTCGATCATGGTCGCATTCACCGCGCGCGCCAAGGCGACGGAATTCACTGTCGATGGCGAAGAGGTTGTTGACGCGAAGTGGTTCACGCGTGAGGAACTTACCGCGCAGGTCGCTGATGGCACCATCGTGCTGGCGCCCCCAGGTTCAATCGCGCGCAAGCTGGTCCACGACTGGTTCGGAGGTCCGGTGGAGGAGGAGGGAGATGTCAGCAACGCCTGACAGAATCGCTCTCATGTCTGCGGAAATAATCTTAGAAGCGCTCGATCCCCAGCAGCGCGAGGTCGCCACGGCATTGCACGGTCCGGTGTGCGTCCTCGCGGGCGCGGGCACCGGCAAAACGCGCGCCATGACGCACCGAATCGCGTACGGGGTGAGGGTCAACGCCTACAACCCGCAGGCGGTGCTCGCCGTCACGTTCACCGCCCGCGCGGCGGGCGAAATGCGACAGCGGTTGCGGATTCTCGGGGTCGAGGGAGTGCAGGCCAAGACATTCCACGCAGCCGCGCTGCGCCAACTCAGTTATTTTTGGCCGGAGGTGATTGGCGGGCAAATGCCCGTGCTTGCGCCACAGAAGGCGCAACTGGTCGCGGCCGCCGCCCGGAGCTTGGGCCACAGCGTGGACCGGATCGCGGTTCGCGACCTCGCGTCCGAGATCGAGTGGGCCAAGGTGTCGCTGGTCGCGGCCGAGGATTATGCGCGCGTCACTGCGGACGCCGGTCGGCCTGCGCCTGCGGGCTTTGAACGCTCGGTGATCGCAGACCTTATGCGCGGGTACGAGGAGGTGAAGACGGAAAGGGTAGTGCTGGACTTCGAGGACATCCTGCTCCTGCTTGCAGACATCATTGGCAGGCACCACGAAGTTGGTGACACCGTCCGCCGTCAGTACAAGCATTTTGTAGTGGACGAATACCAGGATGTTTCGCCGCTGCAGCAGTACCTATTGGACCAGTGGCTCGGCGGCCGCGAAGAGCTCTGCGTGGTGGGCGATCCTTCGCAAACGATTTATTCTTTTGCGGGCGCCTCCCCCGAACACCTGCTTGGGTTTCCACGGCGCTACCCGGAAGCGACCGTGGTCCGGTTGGTTAGGGACTATCGGTCGACTCCGCAGGTGGTAGATCTGGCGAACGGACTCATGGGGCGGGGTGGCGCGGACGCGGTTGAGTTGGTTGCGCAACGACCGTCGGGCCCAGAGGTCGCGTACGTTGCGCATGCGGATGAGTCGGCCGAGGCTGCCGGGGTGGCCGAACGCGTCGAGTCCCTGATTAGTGCGGGAGTTCCAGCTAGCGAAGTGGCGATCTTGTACCGGACCAACGGCCAATCCGAGAACCTCGAAGACGCCCTGTCCCAACGCGGAATTGGCTATATGGTCCGCGGCGGTCAACGGTTCTTCGACCGCGAGGAAGTCAAGAAGGCAATGGTGCTACTGCGAGGGGCGGCGATCGCGGCAGTGGAAGAGGACGTGCCGGTAGCCGTGCGGGACGCCCTGTTGGACGCGGGGTGGGCTGAAGAGCCTCCCGCGCCGCGTGGTGCGGTTCGCGAACGTTGGGATTCGCTTAACGCGCTCGTCGGTCTCGCCGACGAGTGGGAAGGCAGCCTTCGAGAGTTCACGAACGATCTCGCCGAGCGGGCATCAGCGCAACACGCGCCTACCGTTGACGGCGTCACCCTGACAACGCTGCACGCCGCAAAGGGGCTCGAGTGGGATGCGGTGTTCATCGTTGGAATGAGTGAGGGGTTGATGCCCATCTCGCTTGCGGAAACTGAGCGGGCCGTCGCGGAAGAAAAGCGGCTGTTGTACGTTGGTATTACCCGCGCTCGTGAATATCTGACGCTCTCGTTTGCTCGCGCCCGCACCGAAGGTGGGCGGGCCGCGCGAAAACGCACGCGGTTCCTCGAGAGGTGGTGGCCGGATGCTAGGTCGGCGCCCAAGAAGCGTGCGCCAGCTGCAGCGATGGCACTCGATGCCCATGATCTGAGGCTCTTTGAATCGCTCAAGCAATGGCGTCTCGCACACGCTCAGGCTGACGCAAAGCCCGCGTTCACGGTCCTGGTGGACGCCAGCCTGGTAGAGATAGCCCAACGGCGTCCCGGTACGTTAGGTGCGCTCGCAAGCATCCGCGGGGTTGGTGCCTCCAAACTTGACCGCTACGGCGTGGAGATACTGGAGTTGGTCGCCGAGCATTGACGGGAGCGCGATCTGACTACCGCGTTGGTGCTGGAACCGCGCAGCATCTGAGACCGCGCAGCGCAGAGTGTCACGGCACGGGAGCGTGCAAGGCGGCAGGATCGTCCGTGGCGCCGCATCCGCAATCTGGGTGAGGCCGCGTCGCAGCCGAGTACAGCGTTTCCCCGCTGCTCGCGCTGGAGCTTCGTGGGACCGGCGGACGCGCCGGTCGAGACGAGACGCCCCATCGCGTCCCGTCGGACGTCCCCATCGTGAGATAGTCGAGCGCAACTCGGGCGGCGATACCGCCGGCGATCGCGGCAGCGTCTGCCGGCAGTTGAGGCTGGCGGCGTTGGTCGCTCAGCTGAATCGCGAGCCGAGGCCACCAGGGATCGGCTTCTGCGCGAGTGAGCGCCAGGCAGCGTGCGCACGCGGTAGACCCGGGAACCACCAGCGGCCCCACGTGTATTGATTTCTCGTCGCTCACGATCAACAGGTGGGGCGTGTCACGGGCCATGAGGTCGAAGGTGGCCTCAACTGCGGGAGAGCCCGACGTCGACAAGATCTCGAGTGTCGCCGGTTCGTGCTCGCTCGCCGTCCTCAGGCGTGGCTGTTTGTCGGTCGCGGCGCGCGCGAGTCCTGCACCCCGCGACAGCGCGGCCGCTGCGCCGCGCGTTCCTGGCGTTGCCGGGCGACGATCGCTCGCGGCGAGCGCGCCTAGCCCCTCCGCTACTAGGGCGAGCGCCGCGACGCTGGTCACGGAGTCTACTCCGCGTATCCGAACCAGCGATCCGGGAAGCGGCCCGCGCGAATCCCGTGGTGCGGCGAAGCCGTGAGCTTTGATCAACTCGAGGAGATGCGCGAACGTAGCGTTCTCGCGGCTCGTGGTTTCCGTCACCCGCTGCTCGAGCGACGTGACAAATCGCTGCTCCTCAGCGCTGAGGTTTGCGAGGCCCAACGGGCGAGCGATTCCGACCTGCATATGACCGGGCTCGCGTATCAGCACGGGTACTCCGGGGCGCAGTCGCATGGCACCAGGGTGTCAGCGAGAACGCCTGCGTGGGAGATATCCACAGGCTGTACTGCGGCCGCGAATTGATTTGGCGGGCAGAGCAAGAGGCGGGCCGCCCGTAAGGGCCGCCCGCCTCTTGACGTTTACTATCTGGAGGCTACTTCGCCTTCGCAAGCATGCGGTTGAGCTTGGTGCCGCAGACGGGGCAAACGCCCTTCGCCATGCGACGGCCGTTGGCCTCGACGATGTCACCTTCCGTGGTGCGGCTTTCTTTGCACTTTACGCAGTAGAAATCGCCCTGGTACTTGTCGCCCATGAGCTTCTCCCATCTAGTTCGACGGGGCAGATGTGCCCCGTTCCACAGGCCCGTGGACCTATGAACACCAGGGTAGGGCGAGAGGCCGACAAATGGGCTGAGGCAGGGCCGTACGTGTCGCAACGCACTAGGACGCAGTGTGCGGGCCCGTTTCGCCCTGATCTGCGTCTAGTAAACGCCGCAGTTCCACGTCGACGGCGTCTGCACCGGTGGACCGATTTTGGACCCAGGTGCGCCAATTCGCGAGGTCGTTTGCGTTGGGCAGGAGATCCGGGTGGGACCACACTGCATCGCGGCCGTCGGGACCGGAACTAGCCGCGAGGGCGCCCCACATCTCTGCCGCATCGCGCAGGCGACGTGGCCTCAACTCGAGCCCCATCAGCGTCGCAAACGTGTGTTCGGCGGGCCCGCCCGCGGCCCGGCGCCTGCGCATCAGTTCGATCAGCGCTGGCAACTGGGGCAGGTGCGGTGCGGCCGCGACAGTAGTGACGTTCTCGACCCAGCCCTCGATGAGGGCCAACAGCGTCTCGATGCTGGCGAGGATGGTGTCTTGTTCCTCAGTATGGCCGCTGGCGAAAATCCCACGGCTGAGCGCCTGCTGGAGACGCGCTGGGTCGCCCATTCCGGCCTGTTGGACCGCTTCGTCCAGCGCGCGCGGGTCGATGGTAACTCCGTGTGCGTAACGCTCGATAGACGCGACAAGTTGGCCGGCTAGCCACGGAGCGTGCCGGAATAGCCTGACGTGAGCGCACTCCCGCAAGGCAAGGAATGCGCGCACTTCGTCATCGGGAATGTCGAGGCCATCGGAAAACTGAGCAATTGACCTGGGCACCAAGACGGCGCGCGGCTCCGGAAGCAATAGCAGGCCCAGATCCGTTCCACCAAACGCCTCGCGTGCGAGTGCCCCCGCGGCCTGACCCACGTGCATACCTGTCACAGTCGGGCTCACTTGATTCAGTAATCCGCTCTCGTCGTCCGCCTCGGAGGCGAGCAGTCCGCCGAGCGCCTGAGAGACAGAGACCGCGACTGGGCCAGATAGCTGGCGCCACGTGGGCAAAGTCGCCTCCACCCATTCGGCGTGGCTCCATACGTGTGGGCTCAGGGTGGACGGGCTCATTTCTGTTGCGGCGTCGAGCCACAGTTCGGCGCGTGTGATCGCCTCGCGATGGTCAGCGGCCGACGCTGCGCTCACCGTTGGGTCACCGCCATGAGCGGCGACGCCGCGCGCTACGTCGTGGGCGAGGGTCCAGTTGACGTCCTCGCCTGCTGACTGTTCCATCAGGGAGCGCAGTTGCGCGAGCACGTGGTCCATCATTCCGGGCGTGGCCCCCACGCCGGCAGCGTCGGCGAGTGCACTGGGGTCCATGCCCATGCGGCGCATCTCTTCGACCGCCTCTTCGGCACGATCGCCGAAGAGTTCGCGGAGCAACTTCATCCACTGCGAGTCTTCGTCAGTCACCGTACCTCCCCAGCAATGTCGAGCGGCCCGTACCGCCACTCCACGGTAACGCGGCGCGCGCTGGGTTGGTGCCGAAGTTCGCCATCAGCGATGATGGGACGGTGAATTGGGAGAATCCGCCACAGACGGCGTCTGCATTCGAGCACCCGACCGTCAACGGGGAGCCGTACGCGCGCCCGCGCGCGTCATCGCCGCGCGTCGTGGTCATGGCGCTTAGCGGAATGGCCGCAGCCCTGCTTGCCTCGGTGATGACAATTCTGCCCATGCCGTACGCAATCAACCAACCTGGGCCCACATTCGACATCCTTGACGCGGACACCGGACCCCTCCTCACGATTGCTGGCGCTCAGACGTACGAGTCGACGGGCGAATTGCGCATCACGACAGTCTCGCAAAAGCGCGGGTCCACCGCTCGCATGACCCTGGGGCCCGTCATTCGGGGCTGGTTCTCGTCGACGGAACACATCTTCCCGGAGTCGCTCCTCGCTCCTACGCCCAGTGGTGAAGAAACCCAGGCCGCGGACGAATGGGTGACGTCGCAGCAACGCGCAGCAGTGTCTGCGCTCGAGGAGTTGGGAATTGAGGTGCCGGTGATGCTCAATGTGGTCGAGATCATGGAGATCTCTCACGCGCACGGTGCTCTCGCCGTTGGCGATACGATTGTGGGTATCGAAGGTCAGCGCATCGTCTCGTATGCGGATATCTCGAGGATTCTTGGAGACGTGGGCGGCGGTGACTCTATCGACGTGATGGTTGATCGCGCGGGCAGTGAAACCACGGTTTCGTTCGCGACGATCGATGACGGCGACGGCGGCGCACTCATGGGTATCTGGATCAGGCCCGATTTCGATATCCCCGTGGACGTAGACGTTGCGATCGACGATGTGGGCGGGCCCAGCGCGGGGCTCATGTTCGCGCTCGCGATCATGGACACCCTTACTCCACTCGACGAACTCGGCGGCGCAAGCGTCGCCGGCACCGGCACGATCGACCTCGACGGCGATGTTGGCCCCATCGGTGGGATTGAAATCAAGCTCGCTGGGGCCGCTCGAGACGGCGCTGAGTGGTTCCTCGCCCCCGCCGAGAACTGCGCCCAAGTTGTCGGCAACATTCCCGATGGGCTTGCCGTTGTGTCGGTGGAGGGCTTGGGAGACGCGTACGACGCACTTATCGCTATTGGCGAAGGGCGCACGGACCGGCTCCCCACGTGCGCTTGAGTGTGGCACGCTAGAACTACAAATGTTCGACACCATCGATAAGGACCCACGGCCTTGACGTTTAGCGAAGATCGCCCCGCCCGCCCAGCCCGACCTGTGCGCGTCCCGCGCCGCCGGTCACCTTTGTCTATTGCGCTTGTGGCGGTGCTCGTAAGCGTCATCTTGTTGGTGGCATTCGCCAACGTGTGGACCGAGGTCCTGTGGTTCCGCCAAGTCGGCTTTGAGCAGGTCTGGCGCACGGAGTGGACAACCAAACTGGCCCTCTTCTTGATATTTGCGACGATCGCGAGTGTCACGCTGTGGCTGTCGCTGTGGATCGCACGCAAGGCGCGGCCGCGCGGTGCAGCCGCTGCTCGCGGACCCTTGGACGCTTACCGCGAGCAGATTCAACCGATCGAGCGCGTGGCCACCATCGTGGTGCCCGTGCTGATCGGCCTTATCGCAGGCGTCGTCGTCGCTTCTGAATGGCAGACCATCCTCGCGTGGTGGAACGCCGTTGACTTTGGCATGCAAGACCCGCAGTTCGGGTTCGATCTCTCATTCTTCGTGTTCACGCTTCCGGCGATCAACGTATTCGTAAACTTCGTTCTCGCCGTTTTGCTGTTGTCCACCTTCTTGTCCGCGTTCGTTCACATGCTGTACGGCGCAATCACCACGGGCGGCCGGAGTTTTGTCGCCACCGGAGTGGCGCGATTCCAGCTCGCGATCCTCGGCGCAGTCGTCATGCTCGTTATCGCGCTCAAGATATGGCTCAGCCGCTACTCCCTGCTGACCAAGACGGGCGACAACTGGGACGGCGCGAGTTACACGGACATCAATGCTGTCCTGCCAGCACGAGGAATTCTCGCGGGAATCGCCATCGTGGTGGCGCTCATGTTCCTTGCGGTCCTCTTCCGCCCGGACTGGCGCGTGCCGCTGCTGGGCGTAACGCTCATGGTGCTGTCCTGGCTCGTCGTTGGGAGCATCTATCCGGCGGTCGTTCAGCGATTCCAGGTGGAACCCAATGCGCAAGAATTTGAGGCGGAGTTCATCCAGCGCAACATTGATGCGACGCTCTTCGCCTGGGGCCTCGATGACATCGAGTACACGGCGTACGACGCTGAGACCAACGCGCTAAGGCCTGGACTGCGCGAGGAAGCAGTGACCACCGCGTCCATCCGGTTGCTCGACCCCAACATCGTCTCTCCCGCATTCCAGCAACTTCAGCAGAACAAGCAGTACTACAACTTCCCCGATGAGCTCTCGGTTGACCGCTACGTGATCAACGGTGAGTCCCGCGACACGGTCATAGCCGTGCGTGAACTGAACCTGGACGGACTTTCCGCTGAAAACCGCTCGTGGATTAACGACCACACCGTGTTCACACACGGGTTCGGCGTGGTCGCCGCATACGGTAACACCACGAACGAGGACGGCCAGCCCACGTTCTTCCAATCGGGCATCCCGTCTATTGGGGACATCGGCGACTACGAGCCGCGCATCTACTTTGGGCGCAGACTCCCTGGCTACTCGATTGTTGGATCGCCTGAGGGTGCCGAGCCGTGGGAGCTTGATTTCCCGGACGATTCCTCGTCGACTGGGCAGGTCAACACGACCTATTCCGGTGACGGGGGCCCGCGCGTTGGCGGGGTCCTCGACAAGCTCTTCTTCTCGATCAAGTTCGGCGAGGAGCAGATGCTTTTCTCGGACCGGGTGACCACGGATTCGCAGGTGCTTTTCCACCGCGACCCGGTCGACCGTGTGCGCCGCGTGGCGCCGTACCTGCTGTTCGACGCCAATACCTACCCGGCAGTGGTTGATGGCCGCGTCGTGTGGGTTGTCGATGGCTTCACCACAACCGACAATCTTCCTTACTCTGCCCGCTTGCCGATTCCCACGAGCCCCACCACGGTCTACGAGATGAGCTATATCCGTAACTCGGTCAAGGCGACGGTAGACGCATACGACGGCTCGGTGACGCTCTACGCCTGGGATCCCGAGGACCCGCTGCTCCAAACATGGCAGAACGTCTACCCGGACTCGTTTACGCCCGTCTCCGAGATCTCTTCAGAATTGATGAGCCACTTGCGCTACCCGGAAACCCTCTTCGAATTCCAGCGCTTGCAGCTCGCGACCTATCACGTGACCGACGCGGCGTCTTTCTACTCGGGCCAGGACTTCTGGGAAGTGCCGAACGACCCGACTGAAGGCGAGCGCGAAGTGCAGCCGCCGTACTACCTGACGCTGCAGATGCCGGGGCAGACCACGCCGGTGTTCTCGCTGACGTCGTCTTACATCCCGGGCGGTAATTCGGACCGCAACGTGCTTACTGGCTTCCTCGCCGTCAACTCGGAGCCAGGCAACATCGCTGGGCAGCCAGATGCGGACTATGGGAAGCTACGTGTTCTCGAATTGCCGCGCGACTCGACGGTCCCCGGGCCCGGCCAAGTTCAGAACGCCTTCAACTCGAACCCGGAAGCGCAGAACGTCCTCAACCTGCTCCGTCAGGGTGAAACGGACGTGGAGAACGGCAACATGCTGACGCTTCCGGTTGGCGGTGGGCTGCTGTACGTGCAGCCCGTCTACGTAAAGAGTTCACAGGGCACGCAATTCCCACTGCTGCGCAAGGTGTTCGTCGCCTTTGGAGACGAGGTCGGATTTGCGGACACGCTCACGGGAGCGCTTGACCAGGTATTCGGGCGTGAAGTCGAACCAGTTGACCCGACCGACCCTGTCGACCCCGTTGACCCCGATCCCGGGTCGACGTCTGAGGCGCGTCAAGCGCTACAGCGGGCGCTCGCGGATGCGTCTGAGGCTATCGAGGAGGGCCAGGAGGCCCTGGCCGCCGGGGACTTCGCGGCCTACGGAGAGGCCCAGGATAAGCTCGAGGCCGCGCTCCAAGCCGCGATTGATGCCGAGGAGGCGATCGACGCCGAGGAGGTCACTGCGGCGGAGGATGCTGCAGCGGGCACTTCTAACTAGAACAGAACTGCGGGTGGCAGGTCCAACCTGCTGTCTAGGACAAGGCGGGGGCCCAAGACACACAAATGGTCTTGGGCCCCCGCCTTCGCTGCACCTTTAGTGTTAGGTGATGAGGCCTGCCTGGCTTGGGAGGTGGCGAGTGTTGATGTCGCGCACAAGTTTGACAAGGAAGACCCACGCGATCACGAGCAGAATCGACGAAGCCCACACATACGTGCCGAAGTTATCGAGAGCGCCGTCCTTGAAAGGAGACGCGTTGGGGTCGGTCTCAATCGCACCGAAGTCAAGTCCGTCGAGCAGGGCGAGGCCTGAGCCAATACTCACGGTCCACATTGCGCACCAAGCGATCCACCACGGCCACAAGGCGATGCTCTTGGCAGTCTGATTGAGTCCACGCATGTAGATCAGGGGGAGCACGTAGTTCGCTAGCGGCACCATCCATGCAAACCATGCCCAGATGCGGTGGAGCGGCTGCGCCACACCGTGCGCTACAAGGTTTTTGTAGATCGCCGTCATCCACAGCGCGATCACGACGTAGGACGCGAGTGCAATCACTTGGCCGAACAATCCCAGGGCTGCGGTGCCGGTGCTGTTCTGGCCGGTGCGCTCGAGCACGTCAATCTCGGTCACTGTTAGCGCCGTCTGCACCAGCGTGATCACCGTGTATGCCCCCGTGAGCCAAATGGTAGCCGCGGTCAGGCCCGTGGGCGCGGCGGCCATCCAACCTCGCTGCGGTGGAGCACCAGGTGGAGGCGGTGTGGTGCCAAGAGGCGGCGGAGCGCCAAATTCGCGGTTGGACGGGTTTAGGAACGGGTCGTTTGCCATGAGATCAAATCTAGTGGTGTGTTCCGATTTTGTCGCGCGCTCGCTGTCGCGTAGAGTTGGGCTCACCGACGCGGGGTGGAGCAGTTCGGTAGCTCGCCGGGCTCATAACCCGGAGGTCGCAGGTTCAAATCCTGTCCCCGCTACAAGTTGGGCCCCGGCCAATGGCCGGGGCCCTTTGCACTTCTTTGAGGTTTCAAGCGGGCACAACAAATACCCGATCGATTCGCGCACATGGAATGCTCCCGCGCGCTGCGGCGTTACATCTTCCATAACGGGCGGCGACGCCCCATAGCGAGGAGCATCCACATGAAGGCCGTATGGAATGACACAGTGATCGCAGAGTCTGACAACACGATCGTCGTCGAGGGAAACCATTACTTCCCGGCGGATGCCATCAACAAGGAGTACTTCAAGTCGAGTGACATGGCGAGCACCTGTCACTGGAAGGGCGAGGCGGCCTATTACGACGTCGTGGTGGGAGACAACATCAACAAGGATGCGGCATGGCATTACGACACGCCCAAACCTCGCGCGGAGAATATCGCGGGCTACGTCGCGTTCTGGCGTGGCGTGAGCGTCGAAGCGTAGCAGGCTGGACCAAGTAAGTGAGAAGCGTCCCTAGCCTTCGCGGGCAGGGACGCTTCTCTATTTCACGGGTACGTGCCTACACTGCGCTGAACTCGGTGGCCGTGGCGTGAGTGCTCAATTGTTCTCCGCCGTCAGCCCTTCGTTCTTGACCACCTCGCGCGGTGGCTCCTTGATTGCGGCTTAGGCGAGACCCACGTGCTTGGTGAGCCCGACCATGTTGAGCGGTCCGCGGTCTCGATCACCGGCGGCGACGAACACGCCGATGTCGCGGCGGAGGGATTGTTATGACTTCTTTTCCCTTCTTGTGCTGCGGCGCTTGGCTGGGGGCTTTGGTTCATACTTCTCGATGCCTGTGGTCGGGTCTTCGCCGGCGAGGTGCTGATCGACGTAGGGTGACAGCGGATTGCCCGCGCGAACTTGCGCGGCCTGTTCAGCGGCGTTCGGTCGCGATTGCGCATCGGTGAAGTGCAACCGTGGCTCTGCAGACCGAACCGGGACCGGAGGCTCCTGTATGGCAGGGAGCGTGAACGGTTCGGCCTGGCCAGCCGCTACGGGCGTCGGCGGGGGCGTCGCTGAGGGATTCGCCTTAGCGCGGGGGGGAATGCTGCCGTCCCGTTCGCCAAGGTGGTCGACATCAGGTTCAAGTCGCACGCGACTCTTGGCCTCGAGCGACTTGCGATACTCCTGGCGAAGCTGCAAACGGCCAGTGCGGTCAAGCACGGCGTATTCCTCCGAGATGACCTCTGGCCGCCCGTCTGCGGCCATCTGAGACCGTCGCACCACTTCGGAGGCCGCGCGGCCGCTACGGATGCCTACGGTGCGCTGAACCTCTCTAGAAGCGTTGGAGTCGTGCGTCGCGACGACCACCGTGGCGCCCAGCGCGCGGTTCGCGTTGCGCAGTGCCTCGAAGACGTCGTTTCCAGCGGCGGAGTCAAGTTCGCTCGTGGGCTCATCAGCGAACAAGACAATCGGCAAGTTTGCAAGGGCCGCCGCGATCGCAACACGCTGCTGCTCGCCGTCTGAGAGCTGTTCTGGGAGTCGAGTCGCCTTGTCTGCCATACCGAGTATGTCGAGTATTTCCATCGCACGGTTGACGCGCTCGCGGCCGGTCACCCGTCCGTGAGCCATCGGGAGCATCACATTCTCGCGCGCGGTCACCGACGGAAGCAAGTTGCGCCCCGAATTGTGTCGCACAAACCCCACGACCGTGCGACGGTACGAGAGTCGGTCCGCAGTTGACATGCTCAGCAGGTCCCAGCCCGCGACACGCGCGGCGCCAGAAGTGGGTAGGTCCATGCCAGATAGGACGTTGAGGAGAGTCGACTTGCCCGATCCCGACTTGCCGACGATGGCAATCATTTCGCCGAGTTCGACCAGTAGGTCGAGCCCCTGAAGTGCCGGCACCTCAACGTTCTTCACATGAAAGGTCCGAACCAAGCCGTCGCAGGTGATCAGCGAGTCCACGCCGTGTGCGGCGGTCCGCACTGTGTGTGCGTCTGTCACGATTCTCCCTAGTGGGCTGGTACCAGGCGAAGCAATTCGCTGAGCTTGTTGCGGCGGTGAACGACTACGTCGGCGTTGACCGTGAGTGTAAACAGTGTAGGTACCCCAGCGCCAATGCCGCGGAGGAGGAAAAGAGTTGGTGTCCAGGGAGTCCGCAGAAACGCCCCCTGCGACGGTTTCTAGTCCGAGCGCGGTTCCGGGACATTTCTCAACGCTCGCTCGGGCCCGTGGCGCACGCACATATAGGTTTGTTACCTTGTAGCGACCACGTTGCGCACACTACGGACCTAGCGCGCTTGTTACCGACCAGCCAACGGCGGCGGCCGCCGCGCCTGCGGCAAAGGTGGCGATCAAATAGCTGGCGGCCATGCGCCGTGCGCCACGGCGCCAAAGCCCCGCAGCGTCAACCGCGAGTGTCGAGAATGTGGTCAATCCGCCAGCTAGGCCTGCGCCTAATGCGAGGTCCCATGCGCCGCCAAGAGACCCAGCTTGGGTCGCGGCCGCGACGGCCCCGAGCAGCGCGGTGCCAACAGTATTGGCCCAGAACGTGCCCCACGGGAATACTCTGCCGGCCGAGGCCAGCCCTGCACCGTAGCGGACCGCAGAGCCTATTGCGCCGCCGATCGCGATTCCAGCCAACAGCAATATGCTCATGCTTCAGCCTTCCTGCGAGCCGCCGACCACGCCCACCCTGCGCCGGCAGCGACCACGGCCGCGAGCATAGTGCCAGCCAGGAGTGCGAGCGCGATTCCGGATGGCGTCTCAATCGCCCAACGTGCGGCGGCGGCCGCAGAGAATGTGGTAAATCCGCCAAGCAGGCCCGGCCCGAGCAGCGGGTACCATCGCGGCTCAGTGCGTTGCTCAATGTGGCCGGCGATGATCCCCAGTGCAAGAGAGCCAACCATGTTGACGGCGATGATGTCCCACGCGACTGGTCCTGCGGCGTGTGGAATCGCGTAATCAATAACGCTTCGCACAACCGCACCGATGGCGCCACCCAACGCGACGAGCGACATGGAGACAGCGAGTACGCGATTCACGCGCGGGCGAGCCACGCGTCCGCAGTCTCGAACTCCTGAGCGATGCCGCGCTCGAGCGCTTCGGCCACCGCCTCGGTCACGAGTTGGGCCAAGAACGGCATCGACGTCGACACGGTGGTATCGATGGTGAAGATGGAGCCCGAGCCTTCAGGCGCGATCGCGATGGCGCCTGCGGCACGGGCGGGCGCACCTACGATCTCAAGAGCAAACGTCCCTACGCGGCCGTCGCCGTCGGGAGCCTCCCAGGCTTCGGTGTAGCGCACTGAAATCGTGTCGCCCACGAAACCCTTGAAGTCCGGCTGGACGTCGTCCGTTGGCATGGTGCGGCGGATGGCGACCGTGAACGCATTGTCCACCTCTCCGTCGATCACGACATCGCTTTCGATTGCGCCTGTCGCCACTGCGCGCGCAGCAGCGAACTCCGCATCGCTGTACATCGCGAGTACTCGCTCTGGTGAGGCATCGAACCTGTGCTCGAAGTGCTGTTGCATGTGTACCCCCTGGGTTGTGAATTCAAGATTACCGCTTTGACGCGCGGGCTTAGGCTATGCGCATGGCCACCTTGCGTGAGACGTCCGAACGCTACGGATCGATGCCCGCCGATCAGCAGGAATGGCTTGCCCAACTTGCAGCCGACTGGCAGGTCATTGCGGACCTCTCGTTCGCCGACCTGGTCATGTGGAGGCAGATCCCGGAGGGGTTCGTCGCGATCGCGCAGTGTCGGCCATCCACCGGCCCGACCGTCCACCAAGATGACGTCGTTGGCGTTCTGATCCCTGCTGGCCGCGTGGGCGCGCTTCAGCAGGCCTTCGACCAGGGCGAGATGGTCGCGTCGCGCGAGCCGCGCTGGGACGAGTCCTACGCGGTGCGGGAGGACGCGCTGCCGATCGTGATGGAGGGAAAGACCATTGCCGTCTTGACCCGCGAGGTTTCGCAAGCGGTCTCACGCTCGTCAAGCCGGCTTGAACTCAACTACAAGGGAGCCGCCGACGAGCTCCTGCAGATGGTGATGCGTGGAGAGTTCCCCGTGCAAACGTCCGTCACGGGCCCGCGGCGGGGTGCGCCGCGCGTAGGCGACGGCGTGGTCAGGCTAGACGGTCAGGGCCATGTGACCTACGCGAGCCCGAATGCGCTCAGTTGCTTTCACCGGCTGGGGGTGACGGGAACGCTGGTCGGCCGGTCGCTGCCGCGACTCACCAGTGAACTCGTCACGGACAAGCTCTCGATAGACGAGACCCTTGCGATGGTTGTGATGGGTCGGGCCGCGTGGCGGACCGACCTCGAAGCTCACGGCGCGTGTTTGTCCCTGCGCGCTATCCCAACGACGGATGACGGCACGCGGACGGGCGCCCTGTTGCTGTGCCGCGATGTCTCGGAGCTTCGCAGGCGCGAGCGCGAGTTGATCACCAAGGACGCGACTATCCGCGAAATTCATCACCGCGTCAAGAACAATCTCCAGACCGTCGCCGCACTCTTGCGGCTCCAGAGCCGACGAGTCGAGGCTCCCGAGGCGAAAGTGGCGCTCGGGGAAGCTATGCGGCGGGTCGCCACCATCGCTCTCGTGCACGAGACCCTATCGGGCACTCTCGACGAGCTCGTCAATTTCGATGACCTTGCTGCGCGGAGCACACGTATGTCCGCTGAAATCGCGTCCTCGTCGGTGCAGGTAAAGATCGTCAGGGAAGGCGACTTTGGGCTCATCCCTGCGCCCGCGGCCTCGTCGCTTGCGTTGATCGTCACCGAACTTGTGACGAACGCGGTAGAGCACGGTTTCGAGGGCCGCGAACACGGCACGATCACTGTGCGCGCAGAGCGCGAAGGGGATGACCTTCGAGTGGTCATCGCGGACGACGGAGTGGGATTGACGGGTCAGCCGGAAGGGCTCGGATCTCAGATCGTTACGACGCTGGTTGAGAACGAGTTAGGGGGCACGCTCGAGTGGCGTGCTGTTAACGGCGGCAGCGAGGTAGATGTGCACGTGACTGTTGGGCCGCGGCGCTAAGATGCGAGCCAGCCCCGGTACGAGGCCGGGCCTGCGATAGCGTTACTTGGAAGCGCGGCGTGCGCGTGCAGCGCGGCGCTTGAGCGAACGGCGCTCGTCCTCGGAAAGGCCACCCCATACTCCAGAGTCCTGGTTGTGTTCCATTGCCCAGGCCAGGCACGTCTCACGCACGTCGCACGTGTTGCAGACTTCCTTGGCCAGTTCGATCTGAACAATGGCAGGCCCGGTGTTGCCGACTGGGAAGAAAAGCTCCGGGTCGTCAACATTGAGGCATTCAGCGCGGTCGCGCCAGTCCATGGCAACTCCTTGATGGCAGGGTAATAGAAAACTCACCGTTGAGGGCAAGGCAGTGGGCAGGGCCTCACACGCCTTAGGGGAAAAGAATCTCATGATTGGCAACAGATAACAAGGGCCTAGCATTGTGCCGCCGCTCACACCTTACGGCCGCGCTAGGTTATCTGCATGGTGAAATCGCCCGAAGTTGCCCGGACAGACAGGGTCTCCTTTGCCGAGAAGGCGGCTTCAGTCGCTCTCGGGGTAGAAGCCGCGGGCCTGCTTGGGTGGGCCGGCGCCACCGTCGGCTTTGGCGTAACCGGTGAGGTGGAGCGCGCGGATACCGCCGCGTTCATAGCCGGATTCGCGATACTGATTGCGGTTGGCCTGGTGCTTACTGCGTGCGCGATGTGGAGCGGCGTCCGGTGGGCGCTCGGCGCGGCAATCGCCTGGCAAATACTGCAGGCGGGCGTTGGGATTCCGCTCCTCGCGAGTCAGCCCGCGATCGCGTTGGCGATTCTCGCCCCAGTTGCCGTCGTGGCTTGGGGAGTCATCCTGGCGGCCCGCAGAGTAGCCCGGTCACGCTGAGCCCATCGCTCTAGTCCAGCGGCGCCACGGAAAGCTGGACTGCCGCAGGCACACCGGCCTGCACCATGAGTACCCGCAGCGTCGGCGGGCGCGCGTCAACTAGCCCGTCCGAGTCGCCCCGGAATGCGTCCCGCACGGTGCGCGTCGACGGCTCGGCAAGCACCATCGTGGCCTGGTCGAGGTCCCTCCTTGAGGCAAGTAGAGGGTTGTCAACAACGTTGACGGAGGGGCCGTCCTTACGCGCCGCGCATGACGCCACCAGCGAGGCGTGCACGCGATCACGCTCAGCTGATGCGGCACCGATCACCAGGACCGCGCGCGCAGGATCGATCACCCATGGCTCGGCATGGTCGCCACCGATACCCACCACCAGGCTGCCGGGCTCTAGCCCCTCAAGTAGCGCCGAGTTCACCGTGCTGGGCAGGGATTGGACCACGGGTTGGTCAGCCGCATGGTCGGTCCATCCAACCTGGGCTTCGCACCACGAGTTGCCGATTCCCACGCGCGCCCGTCCCGGTTGTGGCTGGGTGCCGTGCAGATTGCGCGGAACTCCCCAGACCGCGTCGTCGGTGGGCGTCGCGCCGGCGAGAATGACTCGCGTCGTGGCCTGCGACGCGATGCGCAATGAGCCGGTGACGGGAACGGCAAGTGCAATCGGAGCGCTGGTGACCCGCTTCCCGAGCGCTTCGGCGCCGCGACCATGGTCAACGCCGAGCAAGTCGGCCAGTGCCCGGTCGGCGTCGTCGACGAGTAGGAGGACCTCTCGATCGTCGCCGACAAGCGCGATGGTTCGCGCCGCTTCGCGAGGATCTGCCGGGAGCCATACCGGCCTGAGTCCGCTGGATTTGGCTTGCGCGCCCAGCAGCCTGAGCGCTGAGGTGCGTCCCGAACCCGGAGGCCCCGCGATCACGATTGCGCCGCGTGCGAACTCCCAGTGCAGGGCCGGCTGACGCCGCGCGGCGGGGACGTCGCCGCGGCCGAGCCAGAGGGCGCCTGTTGCCAGGGGAGGGGCCTCGGACTCGAGTGGAAGTGACGGCGGCAACGGCGCGAGCCACAGCGGTTGAGCGGTCTGCGTGGAGTGCGCGGCCCGGATGGCGTCCGCGAGGTGATCCGCCGAGCCAGCGCTGCGAGGAGCGTGAGCGTTGGTGACCGGCGGGGTTGGATCGAGGACGGGCAGCGCCATTTGCACAATCGTGCGCGCTTCGCCGGTGGCAATGATGGCTCGCCCCGGAAATGTTCGGGGGATGCTCGCGGCATCGGACGTGCCGACGAGGTCTCGCGATTCCGCATCAGAGTTCACGCGAAGCGCGATCGTTGTGCCGATGTTGGCACGGATCTCCGGAGTTACTGCGCCGGCGGGCCGCTGGGTCGCGAGCACGAGGTGTAGCCCGAGCGAGCGGCCCTGTGCGGCTAGCCGCGCGAGGTCCGGAAGGAACTCCGGGTAGCTCACCGTGAGTTCCTGGTATTCATCGGCCACCACGAGCAGTCGCGGTGGCGCCGCGCCCGCCGCTTCCCATTCGGCCAGGGACGCGTGCCCGGCTTTGACCAGCGCAGCCTTGCGGTCTGTGAGTTCGTGCGACAGCGCAGCAAGGGCTCTTCGCGCGAGGTGGCCGTCGAGATCCGTCAACGTGCCCGCTGAGTGGGGCAGGTCGCGGCACGATCCCAAACCTGCGCCGCCCTTGAAGTCGAAGACCGCGATTGCCAGGTCCGCTGGCGAGTACCGTCTCGCAAGCGAGAGAACGAGCGTCTCGAGGCACGCCGATTTTCCGGCGCCGGTGGTACCTGCGACCAGCAGGTGAGGGCCGTGCTCGTCGAGGTCAAGCATGAAGGCGCCTGATTCACTAACCCCGACGGGGGCCGCGAGCTTCCTGGGCGCGCCGACCGGGGATGGACTCGGCGGCTCGCCGCTCGACAGATCCCCCCACCGCACTTGGGCGGGAAGGGCGCGCCGTGCCCTCGAACCAGCCTTGCGGCGCGCCCAACTCTCGGCCACACCAAGAGAGACGGCAACGACGGGCGCTTCGAACACTGTCCCGTCGTGGTGGATGCGCGTTCCGCGCGGTGAGACAGCAACCACCGTGTCGCACCATGACGGGGCGGCGTCGTTCCCAACCAAGGTGACGTGGCCATCGCTCGCTAGCGGATCCTCAAGCCAGTCCATCCATGGTTCCGCCCAAGAGCCCGGGGGAGTCTTGCGACCGCGAGAAAGGACCACCGCACGAGCGAAGGCCGTCGCCGCATCGGCGGGCCCCTCGATCGCGATATTTCCGCGGGCAGCTGTTCCCCAGAAATCCCGTGACTGAGGCAAGTCCGAGGGTGTGATGGCGAAGTTGGGTGGGAGACTGCTGCGCGCGAGCCGCGCGCGGACGGCGGGCGCGAGCGCGTAGGCAGGGTAGGCCAAACCGAGCACGGCGAACCACCAGCGCCCGGTGGTAGCCGCCATCATGACGCCCATGGCGAGGGAGCCAACGAGCGGGGCCAGCCGGTTCGCTAGATCGGGGAGGGGCGCCTCCGGGTTTGCTCGAGATGGCCCTCCTCCCGACGGATCGGGGCCAAGTGCACCGTCCTCTTGCTGGGAGTGTGGGTCGACAACGGCGAGCCAAGACGCCCCAGCCTGCAGGACATCACCGGGCAACGCGGGCTGGGAACGCGCTGCCCGCGTGCGGATGGCGCCACGCCAGATGTACGTGCCGTTGGTTGATCCGGAGTCTCGCACCGTGAGGTCGCGGCTCGCCATGAATTCGAAGTGGCGTTTCGACATGTGGGGATCGGCGATCGCGAGGAAGGCGGACTCCGGGTTGGGCGATTGGGGAGCCCGTCCGACGCCCACCGCGCCATCTCTCAGCGGCACGAAGGACCCAACGTCCGGGCCGGCGATTGTGAGGAGCGAGAGCCCTTCCGTCGGCGCGCACGGGAGTCCTGGCTGCGGGCCAATCGATGCGCCCGCTAGCAGAGGCCAGACGCCCGCGGGATGCCCGCGATCGATGCGGACGTCCCCGCACCAGATTTCGGCCCCAAGTGTCACCCCCTGCGCTTGTGCAAAGTCCGCAATTTGAGCGGCGCTAGTGCCCAGCGCGGTGTCGACCTCTAGCGTCCCGGCCACTGTCATGCGCACGGACACGATATTGGCGCACCTCAGAGTGACGCCCAACTGGTTGTCGCAGAATGTGGATAACCGAGGCGAGTCCTGCGACTCAGGGAACTTCTCGACCGAGACTGGGATCGGAATAGATGGGGTAGACCTCTCGGTTCACCGGGGGTTCCTTCTGGATTCCAGTTTCTTCGGGGTCGAGGCTAGTTGAGACAATGTTCAGAGTCGCATTGTCGAACGCGTCAAACTAGTTCTAGAGGGGGAGAAGCGGGTGTGGGTCGATCCCGTCGGCGGTGTCGGTACCCTTCGGTCCAGCCCAGATGACTGTGGCGGGTGGCCGCCAACTAACCAAGAAATCGACTAGTCTGCTCCGCCCGATATGAACGCAACCGTGCCGTCAGGTAGCACTTCGCCCACGTACCAGTTGTAGTTCTTCTCAGCACGCCCGCGGGGCAGGGCCCCAAGCGAGCCCGATGCGTAGAACATGACGGACTCGAACGTCGGACCTGCCGGCGGCGAGGTCCATGGGATCTGCTCAGGATTACGTGTGAGCAACACAGGGTTTTCGCCCCAAGCGGTGGCGATGTCGCGCAACACTGGCGCCGTCAGTTGGCGTCCGAGACTGGGGTTACCCGTGAGGTGAAAGAGCACTACAGGCGAGTCGCATGCGGCGCGCACGGTGCCGAAATGTGACCCGGTTCCCGCCAGCACAACGGGACGATTGCGGGTGTAGGAGCAGAGTTGCGTGATTTGATCCCGCGCCCCGTCTTGTTCTTTCACCCACATTGCGCTCGTGAGGAGCACAGGGTCGTCCGTGCCTGGCCGGATAGATAGCCAGCCCACAAGCGGAGACAGAGCGATGAGCGCAGCGATGGCGATCGAGGTCGCGTGCGTGAACTCTTCTGTTTTGGCGCGCCGGAGTTTGCGCATTGCCGCTTGCCAGGCCACGGCTGCGGCAATCACGAGTCCGACCATGATCGATGGCGCCAGCCGTCTGATTGCCCATACTTGGTCAGGCACGATCTGCGGCTTGAGCAGGTAGAGAAGCCCGGGGGCTAGGAGCGCGGCCAGGGGGACCGCCCATATTGATCTACCGCGCAAGAGCTTCCAGGCCATTATTGCGAAGCCCAGTACTCCGAGCACGATGAGCGGCCATCCGAAGTAATACGAAATCCAGGTCACCGTGCTCTCGTCGTAGGACCTGCCAGGGTCTACTTCAAGGCCGTCCGCTCGCTGCAAGAACGCGATGTAATCACGGTGGAAATCGCCGTCGGGGAAGCCGTAGATCGTTATCCATTTGGGGCGGCTTGCCAGAACGGCCCAGATCGCGATGATTGCTCCCGCGCCGAATTTGGGCGCGTGCTTACGCGCGGCGCGCACCCACCTAGCCCGGGCGCTGGCTGCGAGAGTTGTGCGCCATCGCTGACGCGCGATCGTCGCTGTCACCACGAGAAGCAGGAGGACAACGACGACCGAGATGTACCCGGCGCCTAACGCCGCCGACTGATCTCCCAGCCGCGCGACGTAGAGCGCACTCCACCGTTCCAGCGAGGCACGCCCGCCGCTCACGACGGTTGCCTGGACGATCAAGAACCCTACGGGCGCGACGGTGCGCCAACTGTACGAGCCGCCAGTCGTGAAGACCAGCGCGACGACTACGCCCATCGCGAGGCCGATAGCGAACGTAGCGCCGTCGATTCGCACGAGCGTGGTCGCGCCGCTCGCCACGGCAGCGAGCGCAAGAGCATAGGGATCTCGTTGCGATACCGCCCGCCACGCCCATGCGACCGCAGCGATGATAAGGAGCATCGTCAGCGGCTCGGAGTAGGGGGACCGCGAAGTCCACATGTGGGAGACGGAGAGAGCGATCGCAAGAGCGGGGACGAGTGCGGCGATTGGGCCCATGAGCTTGCGAGCGAGTACGTAAACGGCGAGCAAGCCGAGTGCACCAACAACAATGTTCGCGTTAAGCACCCCCGTGGTTCCGGCGAGCCAGCCACCCATCGCGATCACGGCCGGAAGCATCTTGGCGCCTTGCGGCTGGATGGTGTCGCCGTTGCGGTTCCATGCCTCGCCGGCATCCGCCGTGGCAAACGAATGAGTGGCCGCAGCGTCGACGGCGCCGAGCATGGGCATATCAGTTGACCCGTGATCGACAAGCCAGAGACCGCTGAGCGTAAGAAAGCCCGGGTCGCGGCGCACCACAAAGAACTCTGCCGCCCACGGCAAATTACGGAGTATCCATACTGCAGCACCCAAGAGGCCGAAGGCGCTGCCCAGTGCTGTCCTGACGTCGAGTTGCCGTGGCTGCGACGCGCTCCATCCCACGATGGTGAGGATCGCTGCAATGGGCAGAACCAGCCACGGTTCGAATTGGCCAATGCTGACGGCTGCGCCTGCAGCCAGCGCCAACGCCACTCCAACGAGGACGATGCGCTCAGGCGCCGCGGCGACGGCCCGTACCCAGCGGTGCGGCGAGTCGCTGGCCTGTTCAGGTTTTGCGTGGGTGGCTCTGGTCCGTTGGCTCACGAGACGTAAGCATATAGCCGTGGCCAGCCTCGCGAGCGGTCCGCCCTCAGCAAATCGCGATCGCCTCTGTTGCCTAGGGGTGTCCGGGAGTATGGTGGCGGAATGGCGAAAATTGTCTTGGTCGAAGATGACCCGGCCATTTCAGAACCCTTGACCCGCGCTTTGAGCCGCGAGGGTTACGAGGTTGAGTGGTTTGGGCTTGGCAAAGAGGGCACGGCTGCCGCGGGCCGAGCCGATCTGATCATTCTTGACCTCGGATTGCCCGACATCGACGGCATTGATGTGGCGCGCCGCGTGCGAGAACAAGGATTTACGGTCCCGATCCTCATGCTCACGGCTCGCGCCGACGAGGTAGATCTAGTGGTCGGCCTCGATGCTGGTGCCGACGACTACGTCACCAAGCCCTTCCGATTGGCGGAACTTCTCGCTCGCGTGCGCGCACTGTTGCGTCGCCGCACGCACGGGGACGAGGCCGGCGACATCGACGTGTTCGGCGTTCGAATCGACTTGGCCGGACACCGCGCTTACCTTGACGACGTCGAATTGCAGCTCAGCGGGAAGGAATTCGACCTCCTGTACGAGTTGATTACAAACGCTGGAACCGTCGTCAGCCGAGACGCGCTGATGCGCGACGTGTGGTCGGCTGAAACTGGGGCGCCAACCAAGACTTTGGATATGCACATATCTTGGCTGCGGCGGAAGCTCGGTGACGACGCGAATTCGCCGCGATTCATCACTACGGTCCGTGGCATGGGATTCCGGTTCGAAACCGGTCCCTCGTAGGACCCGACCGTGCGGCGGCGCCTCCTCTTCGCGACGATCTCGGCGGTTATGGCCGCTGTCGTCATGCTAGGCATCCCGCTTGGAGTCTCGGCCGCGCAGTCCGTTCGCGACGACGCGCTCCTCGAACTAAATGCGCGTACCGCGACTGCGGCTGGTGCTCTGGAGGTACGGTTCGTGAGGGAAGAGACGATCTCGCGCGCAACCCTCAACCCGTACATTGGCGGAGAGGTAAACCCCCAAGCGTTCATCTTGATGATTTGGCCAACGGGTGAGGAGCTGACGGCAGGAGTACGTCCGCAACGCAGTTTCACGCACACCGAGGTGACCGCATCCGGGATTTCGATCACGATGGAAATCTCATGGTGGGACGTGTTCTTCGACGCGCTTGAGGCCGTATCCGTCGTCCTCGCAGTCGGGGTAGTCGCGATCGCGACCGGGATAGCGTTCGCGATGTTGCAGGCGAAGCGGCTGTCGGCTCCGCTCGTGTACCTGGCGGCGAGCGCCGAGGCGTTGGGCGCGGGCCACCTCAAAGCAAACATTGAACGGTCTGGTGTCGAGGAAATCGACCTCGTCTACGAGGAACTCGTTCGCAGCGCTGACCGCATGGCAGCGCGGCTGTCTGCAGAGAGACAATTCTCGGCCGATGCTTCGCATCAACTCCGCACGCCGCTCACCGCGCTCACCATGCGGCTGGAAGAGATCTCCGCCACCACGGAGAAGCGCGAGGTGCGAGATGAAGTCGAAGCGGCACTTGAGCAGGTCGAGCGGCTAGTGGGTGTCGTCGATGATTTGCTGGGCCGGACGCGGAAAGCGCTGGGCGGCTCGACAGAAATGGTTGTCCTCGGGAAGGTTATGAGGCAGCAGCGAGAAGAGTGGGAGTCCATTTTTGCGGCGAAGAGGCGGTCCATCGTTGTCGCAGACACGGATGCCACCGTCTTCGCTTCGCCCGGCGGCCTCGCACAGGTGCTTGCGACACTCATCGAGAACTCGCTTGTTCATGGCGGGGGTCAAACCCGTGTCGCAGTGCGCGAATCGGCCACCAACTATGCGATCGTGATCGAAGTCAGCGACGAAGGAGATGGCGTTCCTGAGGATCTCGCAACCGAGATATTCGAGCGCGACGTCACGTCAGGCCGGGGTACGGGCCTCGGGCTCGCACTCGCACGCGATCTTGTGACTGCGGACGGTGGTCGGCTCGAACTCTCGCAGCGCGTTCCTGCCATCTTCTCCTTGTTTCTGCAAGGGATGCCGCCCATGGTTGATCTCGAGCGGGTCGTGCCGCACAGCCGTAAGGTCAAGACGCGTCGGCGTCGCCGGTAGCGCGCCACCGTCTGGACGCGGCGGCCAGCAGGCACGGGCCGCATCTACGAGGCGCCTGCACGCCCCCCGGTGAACACGAATTTCTTGTAGCCGATGTACCGGGCGATGGTACCGAAGCCGATGCCGACGATGGCTGCGACGTTCTTCGCAAGCGGGCTCTCAAACCCGAAGACGTAAGTCGAAACCGCGACGGTCGCTGCTGCGATGACGAGCGCTGCGACATTGACGATTCCGAAGCCCAGAAGCTCGCGCGCGGGGCGTTGGGTGCGGTGATGAGAAAACGTCCATAGGCGATTGCCGAGCCAGGCTACGAGAGTGGCGGCGGCCGCTGAGATGACCTTGGCGGTCACAACCTTGTCTGCCAGCAGGGCGCCTTCACCGAACTGCAGTTGGTTGTATAATCCCAAGTCGACGATGAACGCGACGCCGCCTACGGTGCCGAATCTGAGCAACTCGACCCGGCGCTCGCGGACCCACGTGACGATGACCATGCGGCGAGCCTAGTCGCCGGTACGGTTGTGCCATGACAGCACCAGTGGTGGCGGTTGTAGGCGGGGGGCAGTTGGCGCGCATGATGACGCCCGCAGCGACGGCTCTCGGCCTGACGCTGAGGGTTCTCGTCGAATCGGAGGACGCCTCTGCGACCAGCCCCGCGCACGAGTACGTTGTTGGCGCCCCTTCAGATCCGGTTGCCATCGCACGCTTGCTCGCCGTGCCACGTCCAATCGCAATCACGTGGGAGCATGAGCACATTCCGGCCGAGGTATTCGCCGCGGCCCAGGCTGTTGGCGTTCGTGCCGAGCCTGGAATCCCGGCCCTCCGGTTCGCGCAGGACAAAATCGAAATGCGCACTCGCATGGATTCGCTCGGGCTGCCGGGCCCCGCCTGGAAACGCGTCAATACGCTCGGTGACGTCGACAGATTTGTCTCAGACATGGGGGGCAGAGCCGTGCTGAAGACTGCCCGGGGAGGTTACGACGGCAAGGGCGTTCGAGTCATATCGAGCGCCGACGAGGCCCGCGACTGGGTGGATGCGGCAGCCGCGGGCGGACCCGAGGTGCTGGTCGAAGAGTTAGTGGCGTTCGACCGCGAGGTGGCCGCGCTCGTGGCGCGCCGCCCATCGGGTGAGGTCCGCACGTGGCCGATGGTGGAGTCAATCCAGCGAGCTGGAGTGTGTGCCGAAGTCATTGCGCCGGCCCCACACAGCGACTCGGGCCTGGACGCCGAGGCGCGACAGATCGGGGAACTCGTGGCGACCGAGCTCGGCGTCGTCGGAGTCCTCGCGGTCGAAATGTTCGAAGTCGACGGCCGGCTGCTCATCAATGAACTGGCTATGAGGCCGCACAATTCCGGGCATTGGACTATCGACGGCTCTGTGACTAGCCAGTTCGAGCAGCACTTGCGGGCGGTGGCGGACCTGCCGCTCGGCGACACGAGCATGCTTGCCGAATGTGTCGTCATGGCCAATGTGCTCGGCGGTGATCGAACAGAGCTACATACCGCGCTGCCCGAGATCGCCGACGCGGGGGCCAAGGTACACTTGTATTGCAAGGAAGTGCGACCAGGCCGAAAAGTCGGGCATGTCACTGTGGCGGATAGCGACCTTGGCGATGTCGTCGCGAGGGCGCGGGCTGCGGCCGCTATCGTGAGAGGCGGAGGTTCATGATGGCGACAGGCAAGCCCCAGGTGGGCGTGGTGATGGGCTCAGATTCTGATTGGCCCGTGATGGAGTTGGCCGCGAAGGCGCTCGGCGAATTTGAAGTGTCGTACGAGGCCGACGTCGTGTCCGCTCACCGGATGCCGGACGAGATGCTTGAGTATGGGCGCGCGGCCGCCGGCCGCGGAATGCGCGTGATCATCGCGGGCGCAGGCGGCGCGGCTCACTTGCCTGGCATGCTGGCGGCGGTAACTTCGCTGCCCGTCATCGGCGTCCCCGTCCCGCTCAAACACCTCGACGGCATGGACTCGCTGCTGAGTATCGTCCAAATGCCTGCGGGCGTTCCGGTCGCGACGGTGTCGATAGCTGGCGCGCGCAACGCTGGGCTACTTGCCGTCCGCATGCTTGGAGCTGGTGAAGGCGAGGAGTCTGAGGCGCTCAGAGAACGCATGGAGAAGTTTCAGCAAGAACTCCGGCTGGCGGCCAAGGCAAAGGGCAAGGCCATCCGCGCATAGAGGTTCCAGCCCGCAGCCTAGGCAGTGCAGCCTGTCAGCAAGTTGTTCGGGTTATTCGGATCGGCCGATGGAGATGGTTCCGGCGCGGGCTCCGCGCCTGGGCTGAGGCTAGGCGCGGGTTCCGGATCAGCAGCTGTGCTCGTGTCTGCCACCGAACGGCCCGAAATCGGCGAGTCCGCAATCACCTGAGCGAACAATGTGTATGCGGCTGAGGTCCAGACGACGTCCGATCCATTTGGGTGACCCTTCCATGGCACGGTGACGAAGACGATGTTTTCTTTCTGGACATTTCGCAGGCTGAAAGTGAGGCCCACCAGATAGTTGATGTCCGCAAGTCCTGGGCTCATCGTCATCGACGCGGCACCAGCGCTTAGGAACTCCTGGAGTTCTGTCGGCCGGAAGAGGATATTTTGGGCGAGCGCGGCCTCAGCGGTGTTGGCGAGTAACTGTTGCTGACGGTCGATTCTCTGGATGTCGGAGCCGTTAATTGTGCCGCCGCTGGATTCGGCTGTGCGTAGGCGGGCGTACGCGAGAGCGGTCCAGCCGTCGAGCACTTGGGGGCCAGCCTTGACGTTGAGTTTGGCCTTGGACGAGTAAATGTCGTGTGGAATGCACATGGGTACGCCGCCGATGGCGTCGATCATGCCGATAAATCCCGAAAAATCGACCACTGCGTAGTAGTGGATGTAGATATCTGTCAGCGCTTCAACCGCGTTGATGGTGCAGGCCGCTGCCTCGGCTGGGTTGCCGTGGCGGCCGCCATTGGCAAACGCAATATTGAATTTGCCGGTCCAACCCTTCGCGGTGGTCCCGTCGAACAGTTGGCAGTCGGGGATGCGTACGCGCGAGTCGCGGGGGATCGAAATGAGTTCGACGCGGGTTCGGTCCGCCGAGATGTGCATGATGATGGTGGTGTCGTTGCGCATGCCGCCCGCTTCATAGCCTCCGATCCCAGCGTTTGCACCTGTGCGCGCGTCCGATCCCATGAGCAGGATGTTGATCGCAGTTCCCTTGGCGCCGTCCACCGGCGGTAGTGGCGCCGGAGGCCTGTTCTCGCCGATCAGAGGCGCTACGTCCACGGCGGTCACCTGGTCAAGTGCAGTTGCCACCAGCGCAAATGGATAGGCGGCCACGAGGCCGCCTATCGCCGCTATCGACCAGGCAAAGTAACGGAGTACGGAAAGATCCCGCGCGATTGTCGCGTGACGGGGCGGGCTGCGGCGAAACACGCTCATGAGCGACTCTCCCTGAGGACGGTGATAGCGGTTGTTGTGGTGCGCGAAGAAATCGGCCATCTAAGAGTAACTAACGCGCGGATGGTCTGGTGCGTTCCGTTGAGTTACACGGCGCGGCGTCTATCCTGCGGTGCAAGCGCCGAGCAGGTCGAACGGATCGACCCCGTCGTCCTCTTCGTTAGCGCCTGGCGATGGCGTGGTTGCGGGTCCGGCAGTGGGTACCGGTTTAGGCACGGCGATGTTGCTCGCATCGGCAACCGAGCGTCCGGCGATAGGTCGGTCAGCGATTACGTCATCGAAGAGCGTCTGCGCTGCGGGTGTCCAGGCGACGCCGCCGAGTTGCTTACCGCGGAAGCGCCACGGCACGGTGACGAAGACGATGTTCTCCTTTTGAATGTTCCGCAGGCTGAAGGTGAGGCCGACGAGATATTTGATGTCAGCAAGCTCGGGGCTCATTGTCACGGACGATGCCCCCGCCGATAGGAATTCTTGTAGCTCGGTTGGGCGGAAGAGGATTCCCCGCTCGAGCGCGTACTCGGCGGTATTCGCGAGGAGTTCCTGTTGGCGCTCGATGCGCTGGAGGTCCGTGCCGTCGACGGTTCCGCCGCTCGACTCAGCCTTGCGAAGGCGGGCGTACGCGAGAGCGGTCCAGCCGTCGAGCACTTGGGGGCCCGCCTTGATGTTGAGTTTGGCCTTGGACGAGTAGATGTCGTGTGGAATGCACATGGGTACGCCGCCGATGGCGTCGATCATGCCGATGAATCCCGTGAAGTCGACCACCGCGTAGTAGTGGATGTAGATGTCTGTCAGCGCTTCAACCGCGTTGATGGTGCAAGCCGCTGCCTCTGCCGGATTGCCATTGATTCCGCCGTTTGCGAAGGCAATGTTGAAATTGCCCGTCCAACCGCGCTTGATGGTTCCGTCAAACAATTTGCAGTCGGGGATCGGAACAACGGAGTCGCGAGGAATCGAGATCATTTCGACACGGGTTCGATCTGCCGAGATGTGCATGATGATGGTGGTGTCGTTGCGCATGCCACCGGCTACGTTGCCGCCGATCACACTATTTGCGCCCGTGCGCACGTCCGATCCCATGAGCAGGATGTTGATCGCGGAGCCCTTGGTGCCGTCAACCGGGGGCAGGGGTGCAGGCGGGCGGTTTTCGCCAATCAGCCCCCCGACGTCGACCACGGTGGCCTCGTCGAGCGCGGTTGCTACGAGTGCGATGGGGTACATCATGGCGAATCCCGCGGCGGCAGCGACGGCCCAAGCCGCCGTGCGTACCAGCGGAAAATCGCGGGCCTTCGACGCGTGACGACGGGGGCGACGCCGAAACGCGCTCACGCGCAGGCCACTAACAGAATCCTGGTCATTGTTTCCCCATTGTACGTTTGCTCTATGTGTAACGCGCGGCGCAGTGCTGCTGTTGCCTGGCTTCGCGTTAACCTCGTCAGGTGACGAATCCCCAGTTGCCGCCGCTGCGCGTGCGCGAGCCCGTTAGCGTGATCATGACCGTCCTCAACGAGGAGCAGCACCTTGAGCGCGCCGTGAGGAGCGTACTCGATAACGGGCATGGACCAGGTGTAGAATTGGTGATCGCCGTGGGGCCGTCTCACGACGCGACAGGCGAGGTCGCCAAAGCGCTTGCGAAAGACCGCTGCGTGGCCGTTGTCGACAACCCAACCGGGCTCACGCCACAGGGCCTCAACCTCGCGCTTGCGGCAACCACCCGCGACGTGATCGTCCGGATTGACGGTCACACGGTTCTGCCTGCCGGGTACATTGCCGAGGCGGTTGAGGCGCTCGCTCAAACTGGAGCGGCGAACGTTGGCGGTCAAATGGTTCCGGTAGGCACCACTGCGCTCCAACGCTCGGTGGCCGCGGCGATGAGCTCAAGGTGGGGAATCGGCGGCGCGCGCTTTCACGTGGGAGGCGAACCCGGCCCAGTGGACTCGGTATTCCTCGGGACGTTTAGGCGTGCTGCGGTTGACAGCGTTGGCGGCTTCGACGAGAAGTTCTCTCGCGCCCAGGACTGGGAGCTAAATCATCGTCTGGTCGAGGCGGGGTATGTGGTGTGGTTCGTGCCCGGAATGCGCGTCGAGTACAGCCCGCGCGCGAGTGTTCGCGCGGTTGCGCGCCAGTTCCACGCGTCGGGCCGATGGCGGCGCGAGGTCGTTCGCACACACAAGGGGACCGCTTCGGTTCGCTATCTCGCCCCGCCCGCCCTGGTCGCCGCACTTGCGGTGAGTTGGGCCGTTGGGATTGCTGGCGTGGCGACTCAGACAGCGTGGCTTGTGGTGGCATTTGCGGCACCCATCGCCTATGGGGCCGGGCTCGCCGTCGCCGCATTCGCCCTCTTGAGGCGCACTGGCTTGGTTGGCGCGTGGTGGACTCCGACCGTTCTCGCGACCATGCATCTGAGTTGGGGTCTAGGCTTCTGGCGCGGAATGCGGTAGTTTCGATTTGACGCGGCGGGATTACACGGGTGTAATTCCCTCAGTGCAGTTCTACCATTGCTGCGGCGAACGAAGGAGGGCTTCGTGTGGAGTCTCTATGAGGGTTCGCTCCCCTCGGACGCAGGCAAACCAGTTCCGGCGCTCGCGTCAGTCGTCAACATCTTCGGAGACGGCGAGGATGAAGGACCGCTCGGGTGGCAAGAGCGCTCCCTGTGCGCACAGACGGATCCCGAGGCGTTCTTCCCCGAAAAGGGGGGCTCCACTCGTGAAGCCAAAAAGGTCTGCGCGTCGTGCGACGTTCGCTCGGAGTGCCTAGACTATGCGCTCGAGAATGACGAGCGATTCGGCATCTGGGGCGGCTTGTCAGAGCGTGAACGCCGCAAGCTCAAGCGCCGCGCCGTCTAGTCGGCTAAGCGTGGTGAGGCGGCCTTGAAGCCCGCAGCACCTTTTGTGCGCGCCGTGTTGGTGACTGCGGGAAAATCTGGCTTCTTTGCCGATGCCGTGGCCGCGCTTGCTGCGCAAGACCACCAGATTGATGCGTGGCACATCGTGAATGCTGGCGGGGGTGACGATGCCGAATTGAGCGTTCCCGAGGGCGCTGACATCGGCGTCTCCCACGTGAAGGCGCGCACGTTCGGTGAGGCCGTGTCGGCGCTTCTCGCAACGGTCGAGCCCGAAGCGGACGAGCGCCTTTGGTTGCTGCACGACGATTGCGCACCGGCACCGAACGCACTTCGAAAACTCCTCGCCGCCACTCGCAAACGGCGCAGCGCGGCAGTGTTCGGCGCGGCGCAGACGCGCTGGGATGACGGATCGAAACTCGTCAACATCGGCGTGACTGTCTCGCGGCTCGGTGGCCGTCGTCTGAGCCTCGTCGAGCAGGACGATCTTGATCAGGGTCAGCACGAGGGGCGTGAGGACGTCTTGGCGGTCGGGCTTGCTGGGGCGTTGGTGACCAGAGCGGTGTGGGACAAACTCGGGGGAACGGATCCTGCCTACGGCAAGTTTGGGGATAGCGCCGAATTCTGCCGCCGCGTGTGGCGCGCTGGGCACGATGTCGTCGTCGTTCCGGGAGCACGCGTGCGCCATGCCCAGGCGGCTCTCTACGGCCGCAAGGGCCCGTCGGACGCAGGATCAGACCATCGGGGCGCGCACGCTCAGCGCAGAGCCGCTGAGTGGTATCACGCGATGGCCTGGTCCCCGGTCTGGGCGGTGCCGCTGATCGCCGTCTGGGCAGCAGTTTCGGCCGTCTCCCGCGCGGTATTCCGAATTGCCTCCAATGACCTGCGTTTGGTGACGGCCGAGCTTCGCGCTCCCGTCGTAGTCGCTGCTCGCATGCGACGGCTTGGCGCGTCCCGCAAGGCGGTGGCGACGGCAGGCAAGCGCGAGGTCGAGCGGCCACTGCTCGCGAGCGCCCTCGACATCGCGCGCCACGTGAGAACTCGTGAACTCGGTGCCTACGAACGGTGGCGTGCACAGAACACACCCACGGATGTTCAAGAATCCGAGCTGAGAGCTATTGCGCGGCGGCGGCGGTGGGCGTTCGGAGGCCTGGGCGTCGTTCTTGTTGCGCTGAGCATCGCGCTGTTCGGCACGTGGTTTACTCCTCTTGCGGGTGGAGACATGCTCACGGGCAGTTCGCTCGGCGCTACCGACGTGTCGACGTCTGAGTTGTGGCTTCGAACGTGGACTGGTTGGTCTGAGTCCGCCCTTGGTGGTCCCGCACTCGACGGCTCGTGGGCAGGATTGATGCTTCCACTGAGCCTGGTACCCGGCGGTCTCTCGATGGGAGTTGGGCTCCTGCTGGCCCTAGGCCCCTTGCTGGCAGGCGTAGGGGCCTGGTTCGCAGCGGGTGCGGCGACCCGATCCGTTGTTGCGAGGGGCTTTGTCGCCATTGCTTGGGCTGCATGGCCTGCCTACATCCAGTCGATTTCCGACGGCCGACTTGGTGCCGCGATCGCCCACATTGCGCTGCCGTTGTTCGCGCTCGCGCTCGCCCGCGCGGTCGCGGCGCAACGTCGTGACCTCCTGGGTGACGGAGCAGAGTTTCCCGCCTCAAGGATCGGATCTCCCAGCGCGGCGGCAGTTGCGGCCGGGTTAATGGCTGTTGTCACTATCGCGGCGCCCATTCTCCTTGCGCCGCTCGTGATCGGGGTGCTGGTGCTCGGCGTGGTCGCGACGGGGCACAGGCGCTACGTCTTCACGGTGCCTGTCCCTGCGGTCATCATTCATGGCGCGGCACTTTGGAATACGTGGCAAGCGCGTGGAAGCGAGGCGTGGGCGGCCCTGCTGGTTCGGGAGCCAGGGCCGGCGCTCGCGTCTGATCTTGTCGACCCCTGGCAACTCCTGCTAGGCGTGGCGCAGTTGCCGCCGGAGTGGACGGGAGCTACTGCCTCCGCCAACGTAGCGCTCGCGTATCTCGCCGGAGTGATGGTGGTCGCTGCGGCGCTCGCCGCGCTCGCCGGGAAGCGGGCGGCAACAGCGGTACGCGTGGGCTGGGCCGTGGCAGCCGTGGGGCTTGCCGCCGCCGTTCTCGCCCACCGAACCATCGCCGTATATGCAGCCGGCGACGGATCCGCAGAAGCAAATGGGTGGCCGGGCCCAGGGCTGTCTCTGATGGCGCTCGGATTCCTGGGTGCCGCCGCGGTGGGTGCTGGTTCCGCCCGCACCCCCGCGCCTGGCCAGAAAGCTACCGCGATTCCAGAGATAGAGCGTCGGATCGCGCGGGCCGCGAACGTAGCTGCCGCAGGATTTGTTGCCGCCATTCTCGTCGTTCACGTTGCTGCGACCATCTGGCCGGGTCGCGGCTTTGGCGGAGACGTCCACCCGGCTAGCGCGGCAGTCCTCCCGTTGGTCGCCCAACTCGAACAACAGGCGCCGCCGCTCACTCGCGTGGTTGTGCTGTGGGAGGACGATGGCGTGGTGCGCTACAGCGTCGTCTCCCGCGATGGCTGGTCAGCGCTGCCCGGGCGCGGATTCCTCGACGCTGAAGGGCACCCTGCCTCCGCAGGCTCGAGCGAATTCGATCTCCAGGCGATTGCGCCGGTTGTCGCGGCGCTGGCCGGAGCAGCGGGCGATGCGGCGGTCGGGCTAAATCATTCGGGGATCGGAGTGGTGGTCGTCGCTCCTGAGTCGGACGCGGTGATCTCGGCTATGCTGCGCGTCGACGGTCTCTCGCTCATCGGTTCGAGCGAACGCGGGGTTTCGTGGCGCGTGGCGCCCGCCGGCGCATCGGAGTCGGACGATGCTGCCCGCGTGGCCCGCGCATGGTTGCAAAGCGAAGGGGACGGCGTGACGCCACTCGACAGCTCGCCGGTTGGGCTCGTTGTTGCGGTACCGATGGGCGCGGCCGACAGGATGGTTGTGCTTGCCGCCGCGAAGAGCGACGCCTGGGTGGCAACGCTCGACGGTCACGCTCTTGTGGCGAGCGACGTGAACGGTAATCAGGCATTTGCTGTTGGCGCCGACTCGGGCGAGCTTGAGATCCGCTACTACGATTCCAGTTACCGTGCTTGGTGGTGGGCCGGGCTGCTCGCGCTTGCGTGGTCACTGATCAACGCGATTCCCCTGCAGAACCGCCGGTTTCGGAAGGAGCGAGCGTGATTGCCCGGGCCGTGGGAACGCTCGCAGTCGCTGCCGCAGTGATCGCCGCGGTGGTGGTCGTGCCCACAACGTACCCACCCGCCGCAGGGCGGGTGTCAGTCGTGGACGTTGTTCCCGGCGACCAGCCACTTGCCTGTCCCGGTTCGATGGTGCTTCCCGTGGGCGATCCGGGCGCCGCGAGCGGGCAAATCGGTGCGGGGTCAAACGACATTCGATTCAGCCTGTACGCGACGAGCGCGGCCGATCCTGTGGCCGTGGGCGCCGGGTGGGCGAGTCAGAGCGAGTTGTCCACGTCGATTGAACGCGTGGGCACGGGAGACATCGCCGGGCTTGCTGCGCTCGCGTGTACC
The DNA here is from genome assembly GCA_965250005.1 of Demequinaceae bacterium. Lineage (GTDB taxonomy): Bacteria > Actinomycetota > Actinomycetes > Actinomycetales > Demequinaceae > WTKG01. The sequence continues at coordinate 1,015,746 of OZ252279.1, read as the reverse complement.
GAGCCGACGAACGATGCTTGGCTGGTCGGCGGCGCCACGACGCGAGGAAATAGCGTCCGCATGGTTCTGACCAATCCCACGACATCGCCAAGCGAGGTCACCATTACGATCCACGGCCCGGCTGGTGCCGTTAGCCGCCAAGTTTTCACGGCTGTGGGCGCGGGCGCTCAACAGGCACTTCTGCTCGAGGGCGTCGCCGCAGAGCTCTTCGCTATTGTCGTCCACGTCGAGGCGAGTGCCGCCGGAGTCGTTGCGGCCCTTCAAGATTCCAGGCTCGACGGCTTCCTGCCCGCAGGATCCGACTGGGTCGGCCCGTCGCCTCAGCCTGCGATGAGCCTCGTGATCTCGGCCGTCGGTCCGAGTGACGCCGACGGAGCAGGTTCCTCGGTCGTCCGTCTGCTCGCCCCCGATGGTGCTGACGTCTCCTTGCGACTATTCGACAGGCTCGGAGAGGTCGCGTGGCCCGGCATCCAGACGCTGGAACTCGAAGCGGGCACCGTCGTGGATCTGACGGTTCCTGATGTGGACGGCGGAGCAGTGGTGATCGAAGCAGACGCACCGGTGATTGCAGCAGCGTTCTCTCAACGCTCGCGAGCGCCCGAAGAAGGCCTCGAGGACGATGTCGCTCGCGATTTCGTTTGGGTGGCCGCGCAGCCACGCCGTGACGACCGGGACCTGCAGCTGATGGTTCCTCATTACGAGCGCTGGGTGGACGCGTACGCGTACGAAGCGACCACGCTCGAGGTGGTCGACGTGCGCCGGAACGTCGTAGTGCTCGAGCGCGACATGCTCGCGGGCACCGCGATACACATGCCGCTCACCGTCTCCAGCGGCGCGCTGATTCGTGTCGATGGCGCCGTCTCGTGGGTGGTGATTGTCGAGGATGAACCGGGATTCGCGACGGCGGTCGAGCCAACGGACGTTACCATCGAGGCGCTGCCAATATCGGTCGCGCCAGCCACATACTCTTCGGGCCGCTAGGAGCCGTAGGTGGGGTCGACCTCGCGCGGAGGCTTTCCTAGTAGGTGAGCCACGTTGTCCGTGATCACGTCCCGTACGAGCCCGCTTAGGTCTTCGCGGTCAATTGCACGCTGTTCCACGGGCTTGCGATAGACGACGATGCGAGCGGGCTGACCTGCGTCAGCGGGGAAAAGCCTCCCGAGCGGTATCCCGGTCTCCCACGCCGCGGGTGTGGACGGAGGGACCTCCTCAACGGCAAACTCGACTGTTCCCCACGCGTCACCCCAACGTTTCTCGAGATTGGCGGCACAAGCGGCTACCGTGTCGTCGAACTGCTTGCGATTGGTGCGGCGACCGGGCGACTCGGGGGGCAAGAGGGGGCGTCGAAGTCCCCGTCCATGCCTATCGCGACCGCTCATATGGCGACCCTAGCGCTGTGGCCCGGCGTGGTGCCCCGGTCGTGCGCTGTTGCGAGGGTAGCGTCCGAAATGTGATGAGTACTCGGCACTGCTCCAAAACTTCCTGTGGCGCGCCCGCAGCGGCCACGCTGACGTACGTATACGCCGATTCGACGGTAGTGGTCGGATCTCTCGCTCAGCACGCTGAGCCGCACGCGTACGACATGTGCGCGCGCCATGCCGAGCGGTTCTCTGCGCCCCGCGGCTGGGACGTGGTGCGGATACAGCAAGAGTTCGCGGAACCGCCGCCCTCGGCCGATGACATCGACGCGCTGGCGCACGCGGTCCGCGAGGCGGGCAAGAGCCGCGAACCCGACCCCGAGACCACGGGTCTGCCTGTGGCGGAGAAAGAGCCGCCCCGCAGAGGGCACCTTCGCGTGGTGTAGTCCAACGCGCGCGAGGCGACTACCGTAGTTCCGTGACCAACAAACCCGACCTTTCTGACCTCATCAAGTCGTACGACGTGCGCGGCATCGTTGGCGACAGCCTGACCGATGACGTCGTGCGCGCAATCGCTGCTGCGTTCGCCGACGTTGTGGTCATTCCTGATGGCTTTGCCGAAGTCGCTATTGGGCGAGACATGCGGGAATCCGGCCTTGCGCTTACCGCCGCGTTCGTCGATGGGCTCAACGAACGCGGGATTAACGCTGTCGTGATCGGCATGTGCTCGACCGACGGGCTGTACCACGCCTCAGGCGCTCTCGACATTCCGGGCGCGATGATCACCGCGAGCCACAATCCTGCCGAGTACAACGGCATCAAACTTTGCCGGGCGCTCGCGCGCGCGGTTGGCGAAAATTCGGGGCTCGCAGAGATTCGCGACCTCACCGCCACCTATTTGGTCGAAGGTATCCCCTCCGCGGACCAGCGCGGGGTGAGTCGCGACCACGACACCCTCGCGGAATACGCAAGCTTTCTGCGTGGGCTTGTTGACCTCAGTCGGGTGCGCCCGCTCAAGGTTGTCGTTGACGCCGCCAACGCCATGGGCGGATACACCGTGCCCGCCGTGCTCGGAACGGCAGCGGGGCTGCCCGAGCTTCCCCTCGACATCGTCCCGCTCTACTTCGAACTCGACGGCACGTTTCCCAACCACGAAGCAAACCCGCTCGAAGAGAAGAACCTGGTCGACCTGCAGGCGGCCGTCAAGGAGCACGGGGCCGACATCGGGCTTGCGTTCGACGGCGACGCGGACCGGTGCTTCGCGGTGGACGAGCGCGGGCAAGTGGTCAAGGCCTCGACCGTCACGGCGCTCGTGGGCCTGCGCGAGACCGCCCGCGAACTCGCCGCAGGCGCCACGCCTACGGTGATTCACAACGTGGTGTCGTCGATGGCGGTTCAGGAGTTGATTGGAGATGCTGGCGGCGTGACCGTGCGCTCCAAGGTGGGCCATAGCAATGTCAAGGCGCTCATGGCGGAGCACAACGCGGTATTCGGCGGCGAGCACAGTGCACACTTCTACTTCCGCGATTTTTGGTACGCCGACTCGGGCATGCTGGCCGCGATGCATGTGCTGTCGGCACTGGGCGAGCAGGCCGCGCCGCTGAGCGAGATTCTCCAGACCTACGACCCGTACGCAAACTCGGGAGAGATCAATTCCCGCGTCCCTGACGTTGGCCAGGCGATCGAGCGCATCCGCGCGGAGTTCGTCGATGGCCAAGACGGCGTCGAGGCCGACGAGTTCGACGGGCTCTTCGTGAGCCACTGGGCGACCGAGCCAAAGTGGTGGTTGAGCGTCCGGGCTTCCAACACCGAGCCCGTGATTCGGGTCAATGTCGAGGCCGCCTCGCGTGCCGTCATGGAGGACGTGCGTGATCGGGCGCTTGCCGCCGTTAGGGAAGAGGGTTAGACGCGTGGCAACAGAAGGTGGAACCAAAGCGATCATGGCGGCTCTCACCGCCAATATGGGACTTGCGGTAACGAAGTTTGTCGCGTACTTGCTGACGGGCGCGTCATCGATGCTCGCGGAGTCGGTGCACTCCGTCGCCGACTCAGGCAACCAGGTGCTCTTGTTGGTGGGAGGCAAGCGCGCCAAGCGAGAGGAGACCGCGGACCATCCGTTCGGCTACGGGCGCGCCCGGTACTACTACGCGTTTTTGGTGGCCGTGGTGCTCTTCACGCTCGGGGGCCTCTACGCGCTGTACGAGGCGTGGCACAAGTTCCAGCACCCTACGCCTATCGAGTCGTGGCACTGGGTGCCGATCGTCGTGCTCACTGTCGGCATCGTGCTTGAGGGACTGTCGTTCCGCACTGCCATCCGCGAATCCAACAAGGTGCGCGGAAACGCGACGTTCCCGCAGTTCATCAAGAGGTCGCGCAGCCCTGAGCTCCCGGTAATCCTGCTGGAGGATTTCGCCGCACTCATCGGCCTAGTTTTGGCGCTCGTGGGCGTGGGGCTCACGCTGATCACTGGTGATGGCATTTGGGACGCGTTCGGCACGGCCGCAATCGGGCTCCTGCTTGGCGTCGTTGCCGTGGTTCTCGCCATCGAGACCAAGTCGATGCTGATGGGCGAATCGGCCACCCCGGAGGACGTCCGCAAAATTCGCAAGGCGTTGCGCGATTCTGAGTTGGGAGAAATCATTCACATGCGGACCCTGCACTTGGGTCCCGAGGACGTGCTGGTCGCCGCCAAGGTGGCCGTTCCGGCCAAGGCCACGCTGGTGACCGTCGCGAGAATGATCGACGACGCGGAGGCGGCCATCCGCGCCGTGGTTCCCGCCGCCAGGCTCATCTACCTCGAGCCGGACGTGTTGCGTGCGCCGGCCAAAAAGAAGGGCGCCAAGTGACCGACCCCAAGGCCGACTTCGTTGTCGCCGACATAACACTGGCTGAGGCTGGACGCCACCAGATAGCGCTCGCGGAGCACGAGATGCCCGGCCTCATGGCGCTGCGCGACGAGTTTGGGCCAACGCAGCCGCTCAAGGGTGCGCGCATCGCCGGCTCGCTCCACATGACGGTCCAGACCGCCGTGCTGATCGAGACCCTCACGGCGCTGGGAGCGGACGTGCGCTGGGCGTCGTGCAACATCTTTTCCACCCAGGATGACGCGGCGGCGGCGGTAGCGATTGGCTCCGGCACGCTCGACGAGCCCGCCGGAGTGCCTGTCTTCGCCGTCAAGGGCGAGACGCTCGAGGAGTACTGGGATTACACCGACCGGATTCTCACCTGGCCAAGCGAGGCCGGCCCAAACGTGATCCTTGACGACGGCGCTGACGCGACGCTCCTGGTCCACGAAGGAGTCAAGGCAGAGGCAGCTGGAGAGGTACCCGCGCCGGTCGATCCCGCGGAGCAGGGCTACGTGGCCGAGTTGGAGGCCATGCACGGCGTGCTGCGGCGGTCGCTCGCCACGGACCCCAAACGGTTCACGCGCATGGCGGCTGGAATCGTGGGCACCAGCGAAGAGACGACCACCGGCGTGCACCGCCTTGCCCAGCTCCACGAGCGCGGCGAGCTGCTGTTCCCCGCGATCAACGTCAACGACTCCGTGACCAAGTCCAAGTTCGATAACCGCTACGGCATCCGGCACTCGCTTCCCGATGGCCTGATGCGCGGCACCGACATGCTGATTGGCGGCAAAGTCGCGATGGTCGCCGGATACGGGGACGTGGGCAAGGGAGCGGCGGAGGCGCTGCGCGGACAGGGCGCTCGCGTGATCGTCGCCGAGGTCGATCCCATTTGTGCGCTCCAGGCCGCGATGGACGGCTACCAGGTCGCGCGCATCGACGACGTGGTCGAGACAGCGGACTTCTTCATCACCACCACCGGCAACTTCGGCATCATCACGGCCGCACACATGGCTGCGATGAAGGACAAAGCTGTGGTGGGCAACGTGGGCCACTTCGACAACGAGATAGACATGGCCGGGCTCGCCGCGACCGGAGCGAAGCACGTCCCCGTCAAGCCGCAAGTGGACGAGTGGGTGTTCGCCGACGGCCACAGCGTGATCGTGCTGAGCGAGGGCCGCCTGCTAAACCTTGGCAACGCAACGGGGCATCCGTCGTTCGTGATGAGCACGTCGTTCGCGAACCAGGTGCTCGCGCAGATCGAATTGTGGACCAACATCGACGCCTACCCGCTGGGCGTCCACCGGTTGCCCAAGGTGCTGGACGAGAAAGTTGCCCGCATGCACCTCGACCCGCTCGGGGTGCGGCTCACGGAGCTCACGCCCGAGCAGGCCGATTACATCGGCGTCAAAGTCGAGGGGCCGTTCAAGCCTGATCACTACCGCTACTAGCGGCTAGTCGGACACGTCGGGAACGCCGAACGGGAGTCGTTGCACACCCTTCGACTGCTCGGCGTCCGCACGCATGTGCTCCACGGCGATCGCGTACTCGCGGTCCCGGCGCGTGGCCAACACGGCCATGAGGAACGTCTCGGGGTGCGTCTCGACTGGGGGCGGGGGCGCGACGTACGGCGCGACCTTCGACTGGAACAGGGTGCCGAAGTGCGCGCGCGACGCGGGCGAGAGAGTTGCCGCGCGCGACAAAAACTGACGGGCCTGTAGTGCAAGGCCGTCCGGGAGCCTACGGATGTCGGCGGTAGTGGACCAAGCCTGCAACGCGGGCGGAATGTACAGCGCCGCGGCCACGTGTCGCGGGCCTCGCACACGCAGCGCATACGTCCCTGCGAACATGTCGCCGACGCGCTTGCTGCGCTTTGACACCAGCGACGTGAGGAAAGCGACGGAGCCGAACGTAAGCCAGGACTCGATCAAACCGACGAGCGCGCGCACAAAAGCTTGGCGAAAGCCAATCGGGCCGCCGTCGTCGCGAACGATGCGGATTCCTGCGGCCAGTTTGCCCACGCTTCGGCCGCGCGTTAGCGTCTCGATCGTCACGGGAATGCCGACAAACACTGCGACGAAGTGGGCGAGGAGGAGCGCAGAGAAGAGAGCGAAGTCGACGGAGAACAGTCCACCGATGCCGAACGCGACCAAGGTGAACCAGTAGACGACGCCGAGAATCACAATATCGAGGAGCCCGGCCAAGAACCGCAGGCCAACGGTCGCGGCGGCGGCATCGAGTACGACGCCCTCGCCAATGATGAACTCATCTTCGCTGATGGACATGCAGCCCCCTCTCGTTGTTTGTGGCATCGTATCCCGTATGGACCTCGACTCATATGCGGCCGTTCGGGAGCCTCGGTGGGACAGGCTCCAACGTCTAGCATCGCAGCGACGGTTGCGAGGCGAAGAGGCCGACGAACTTGCGCGGCTCTACCAGCTCACCGCCACGGACCTGTCAGCCGTGCGCTCCACCGCCCCCGATCCGGTCATGATTTCCCGGCTGTCGACGCTGTTAGCGAATGCGCGTGCGGCGCTCGCGGGAGCGCGCGAGCCTGTGTGGCGCGACACGCTCGACTTCATGCTGTACCGGGTGCCCGCTGCGCTCTATCGGCTCCGCTGGCTCACTATTGGCGTCATGGCAGGGTTCCTGCTAGTCGGGGGTGCCGTCGCGTGGCATTTCAGCGCGAACCCCGAGTTGCTGGAACTGTTGGGAAACTATGAAGCGCGTGAGGAACTCGCCAACGAACAGTTCGCGTACTACTACGAGGAGTACCCGAGCAGTTCGTTCTTCGCGAGCGTATGGACTAACAACACATGGGTGGCCGCGCTTTCGGTTGCGGGTGGGTTCACTGGGTTCTTCACGGTATACATTCAGTTTCAGAACGCGGTGAACGTAGGTGGCATAGCGGCGGTGATGTACGAATTCGATTCCCTTGACGTCTTCTTCCAATTGATCATTCCTCACGGCCTGCTCGAGCTGACCGCCATCTGGGTTGCCGGGGCCGCTGGGCTAAGGCTCTTTTGGGCGCTGTTCGTTCCTGGGGGTCGCCCGCGTCTGCGGGCGATGGCGGAGGAGGGGCGCGTTGTCGGCGCTGCGATGCTCGGGCTGGTGTACATCCTCATGGTGGCGGGCCTCATCGAGGGCTTTGTGACTGGTAGTGCAGTGCTTCCGTGGGTGGTGAAGGATGCCATCGGAGTGCTCGCCCTCGCGGGTTTTTGGTTCTATGTTTTTTGGTTCGGCAAGCGCGCAACCATGGCGGGCTACACGGGCGACGTGTCGCGTGACAATCGCGAGGACTACGCGCCGGTCGCAGCGTAACCGGCCCGCGAGCGCACGGCTGCTAGAGTTTCCCAGCGGCCTTGAGCGCGATGTAGGCGTCGGCGACGGCCGGGGCAAGTTCGTCGGGCCCCGCGTTGACTACCTCGGCACCCTGGTTGCGAAGCCGCACCGCCATGGCCTGGCGCTCAAGTTCCGCGCGGGTCGCTGCCGCCGCGCCGTAGATCTCAAGGATGTCGCGGCGCCCGGCCAGCAACCGCGCGTGTTCGGGGTCTGATACCGAAGCGACGAGCACCTGGTGCTTGCGCGTCAGGGGCGCCACTGCTCGCAGTAGCCCTGACTCGGCCGCAGCCGGGTCTAGCGCCGTTAGCAGCACGACAAGCGCCCGCTGGTTGATAGCGCCCCGGATCTCCTGAAAGGCGGCGATCCAATCCATCTCGACAAGGAGTGGGTCGATGGGCGCAAGGCGGTCGGCGACGGCCGGCATCAGCGCCGAGCCAGTCAAGCCCGAGACGCGGGTTCGCGCTTCCCGGTCAAACGCCACGATTTGCACGCGGTCGCCCGCATGGGACGCGAGTGCCGACAGCAGCAGGGCCGCTTCGATCGACGCGTCGAGTCGGGGCGTGTTGCCGATGCGCGCAGCCGCTGTGCGCGAGGTGTCGAGCATAATGAACACGTGTCGGTCGCGCTCGGGGCGCCAGGTGCGCACCACCACGTCGTTGCGCCTCGCCGTGGCGCGCCAGTCGATGGAGCGGACGTCGTCGCCCATGACGTACTCGCGTAGTGAGTCGAACTCGCTGCCTGCGCCACGGATTTGAACGGCGGACTTGCCGTCGAGCTCGCGCAGACGAGCCAAGCGCGATGGCAGGTGCTTGCGCGACGCGAACTCCGGAAGCACGCGCGTGTGCGCAGGAACGTCAACGGAGAGCTGCCTTCCGGCGAGGCCCATGGGACCGAGCAGCCGCAGCGTGACGTCGCCCGCCACGCGGTCGCCGCGGCGCGTGGGGACCAATTCGGTGTTGAAGTGGTCACTCTCGTCTATGCCTAGCGTAAAATCGAATCGATTCTGAGTAGCTCCTGCGGACGGGGGCCACGCGTCTCGGATAGTCCCGCGCACCGGACGACGAGCGAGGTTAAGGATGGTGATCTGAGATGAAGTGCTCTCCGACAGCCGGACGGACGCCGGCGCGTCGCGCCGCACGCCGATACCGCGCGGCGAAGGCGACAGCCCCGCGTCGAGTAAGCACAGGAAAAGGGTCAGACCGGCCCACGCCCACGCCACGGCGCCAGACTCGAGCGCGATCGTAGGAATCAGCCCCGCCAGGGCGAATCCGAACGCGCGGCCAGTGATGTACATCGCGTTAGCGCGGGACGGGAACCGTGGCGAGCACGTTCTCCAGGACGCTCGCCGTAGTAACACCCTCGAGCTCGGCCTCCGCACGCAATTGCATCCGGTGGCGCAGCGTCGGCATCGCGAGCGCCTTGACGTCATCTGGAGTGACGAAAGCACGCCCTGACATCCAGGCCCACGCCCGGGCAGTCTGCTGGAGCGCAGTAGCACCGCGCGGGGACACGCCCAGTGATGTCGACGGCGACGACCGCGTCGCGCGGCATACGTCGACGATGTAGCCTTGGACCTCCGGGGATACCTCGACCTTCGCGACTTCGGCACGTGCGGCGGCGAGATCCTTCGGCTTGGCCACGGTCTTGAGCCCGGCGGCCTTAAGGTCGCGCGGGTTGAAGCCTGCGGCGTGACGCGCAAGAACCTCAGTCTCGACGGCGCGATCGGGGATGGGCAGTTCGAGCTTCATCAGGAAGCGATCGAGTTGCGCCTCGGGCAGTTGGTACGTGCCCTCGTACTCGACGGGGTTCTGGGTAGCGATCACGAGGAACGGTTCCGGTAGCTTCATCGGCTTACCGTCCACCGTCACTTGGCGCTCCTCCATGGCCTCGAGCAGAGCGGACTGCGTCTTGGGAGGCGTGCGGTTGATCTCGTCGGCGAGCAAGAGGTTGGTGAACACAGGGCCCTCGCGGAACGAGAACTTGGACGTTTGAGCGTCGTAGACGAGTGAGCCTGTCACGTCGCCAGGCATGAGGTCCGGAGTGAACTGAACCCGCTTGGTGTCGAGTGCGAGCGACGCGGCGAGCGCGCGGACCAGGAGCGTCTTGGCGACGCCGGGAACGCCTTCGAGCAGCACGTGCCCGCGGCACAGGAGCGCGATTATGAGTCCGGTCACCGCGGCGTCCTGGCCGACGACGGCCTTGCCTACTTCGGTACGGATGTTCGCGAGCGTAGCGAGAAGCGGTGAGGGTTGTGCCTGAGGATTCTCCGTCACGATCTGCTGACCTCTTTCTCTATAGTGTCGAGTTTCTCGACCAAGTGAATCATTGATGCGTTGTCGACGGGTGGCGGACCGTAGAGGACTGCCTCGATATCCGCCGAGCCGCGGCCCGTCGCGCCCGCAATGGCTGTGACGAGCGCCTGGGGGCTCGCCGTCGACGTCATGCCGAGCCGGCGCGCCATACGGCTCGCCGCTCCCGCCCGCATCGCGCTCGAGGCGTGGCCTCGGGACTGCGCACGCCGGTACAGGCGCGCACGCCCCTTCGTCGCCTCGCTCGCCCGGACGATCACCGGCAGCGGCTCGGACACGAGCTTGCCCATTCGGCGACCGCGCCACAGGACGGCGATCACCGCGACAAGGAGCATCATGACGCCCGCTGCGCTGACCCACTCTGGCGCGACCGGAGCAATGTAGTCGGACGCGCGACGATCGTCGGGCTTGGACAGGATTGAGTCGTCCAGCAACGAGCCGATGTACCAGACCACGCGAGGCGACTGGCCGGCGGCGTTGATCGCGAGAGCGGCATTGCCGAGTTCCGCGATGCGGGCGTTAGTGACGATTGAGGCATCGGAGATCAGGTGGATGTCATGCTCTCCGCGCTCGACCACGACGTACGCGCCCGAGTCGATGGTGCCGCCAGGGAAGCACACCGTGACGTCCGACCGCGGTTCGAGCAGTTCGATGTCCCTTAGCCGCGCGCTGCTGGTGGTTGTAGCCTGGACCGCCGCTGGCGCCTGGCACTGCGGCCGGCGCGAGGTGTTGCCTCCGCCCGCGCCCCTCGTCAAGGCACTGTCCACCTGGTACAGGTGCTCGGAGTCGGGTCCTAGCCACATGATGGTGCCAGGGTGGCGCGCAATGGACGCAGACTGTTCGGCATCGAGGTAGTAGCGCTCAGCCGCGATCACGAGCGTGTCGCCGGCGCCGAGTGCGATCGCGGTTTCTTCGAGAGTGCGCGTCTGCACGACGGTGACGCCGTGGTCCTGAAGTACTTGAGCGAGAGCCCGCGCTCCGTCCGGCTGCGGGTTGTGGATGGAATTAGGTTCGACGTCGCTGCGGGGCGGGACCAGTATCGCGATGACCACAGTTAGCGCCGCGAGGAGAACTGCGCCGCCTAGCCACCGAAATCGCACCCACCGCTCACGGGCAACGCTCGCTGCGGTTGTGCCGTCGCCCAGGACGAACCCCGCGGGCGCGATTACGGTGTGGCTCACGAGTACGCCGCGACACTGGTGCGCGCATTCTTGGTCGCTTGGTCCACGTCCGAGATGCGCAGGTACTCGGCCTCCGAGCTGTCACGGTGGCCGTAGCAGACGGCGTCGAACGCGTGACTCGCATTGCGCAAGGGTTTCGAGTGAGATGGCAGCGCTTTGCCCGCATCGCGCGCCGCCTCGTACGCGGTCCTTCCAGGCCGGTCGTCGATGACGCGACGCTCCTCGAAGCCGCGCACAATGCCGCGGTAGCGCTCAAGCACGGCAAGATTCCACTCGCCGCCTCGTGCGGCAGCTTCCGCAGCATCGCGCATTTCTGCGGCCGTCCGTGGGTCGTCGTCGACCACCGCGACTTTTTCTCCGCGGATGCGGGCACGGCGGGCGGGGCCCACGATAAACCACGCGAGCGCGCTCACGGCGACCAGTAGCAGCACTCCGCCCACGATCAGCGGAATCGGCAAGGAACCGGTCGGGATGCTAAAGAGCCGTTCCAGCGCGTCCTGGATCCATTGCACGAAGCGGTCGCCCTGGGTGGACGTCGGGTCGTAGATGGGGTCCTCAAGCTCACGCAGAGCCCACTCTTGGGCGGTCTCGGCGTCGGGAGTGACGGGTGGCTGATCGGTACGCACCTTACAGGCCCTGGCGCTCCTGGACTGTTTGCTGAAGATCCAGGTCGAAGCCCTCCTGGCGCATGCGCTGATCCGTGTAGATGATCACGTAGAGCGCTCCGAGGAAGGGCACCGAGATCAGCGACGTCAGGTAGGTGGAAAGTCCCTGACTGACGTTGGCCCACATTGCCGCGCTGGCTGGGTCGGAGAGGCTTGAGAAAGAACTGAACAGCGAAAGGGGGATCGAGATTGCCACGGACACGAACCATACGATTAGACCAGAGACAATAAGCAACCCAAAGATGGGCCAGAAGCGGCCCTTGGTGAGCCTCCACGACCGGGCTATCCCCTTGAACGCTGAGACCTGCTCGAGCACGATTGCGGGAAGCGCGATGGTTAGCTTCACGCCAATCCAAACTCCCAAGACCCCAAGTCCGAGGATGCCCAGAACGCCGACCCCGAGCGCACTGTCGCCGCCTCCGGGCCCGATGATTGCGAGCACATACAGGAAGATGGCGACGGTCCAGGCGAGTGCGGTGAGGAACGACAACATCACGACGCTGGGCAGCCGTCTCATGGCCATGCGTACTACATCGGCCACCGAGATTCTCTGGCCGAGCGCCGAGCGAGACGCAGAAATTGTCACGCCGGCTTGGACCAGGAGAGTCACGACCCAATTGAGGAGCGCCGCGAGGACCAGACCAGTCCAGAGACTAGGCTCGAAGAACTCCTCAAAGCCGTTTGGCGCGTAGTAGGGATCGGTGAACAGTGGGTGCGAATAGAAGCCCCACGCGAGCGCCGTGACAATAATCTGCGAAACCAGGAACACTCCCGCAGGCACCAGGATGATTGCCTTCGGGTTATGCCGCAGCGCTTTGAACGCGCCTTCGAGAGTCTCTCCGAACGATAGTGGTCGCAGCATAATGATTCCTGGCTTCCACGGATTCGAGCCTGCCGCCGCGGCCGTGGGCTGCGGCTTTGCTAGCGGGGGCGCGGGCGTGCCCGGCGCGCCATTGGCACCCCAAGGATTGTCGCCGCCGGGTACACCAGACGGCGCAGCCCACGAATTGTCATTCGTGTCATTTGTAGTCATTCAATTCCTCCTCGACGCGTTTTCCCATCCTGCCACGGAAGGACCCGTCATAATGGGGCGCATGAGTGGACGCGTACTGGTAGTAGACGACGATATTGCGCTTGCCGAGATGATAGGCATCGTATTGCGGTCCGACGGCTTCGAGCCTATCTTCTGCTCGAACGGTGACGACGCCGTTGATCTGTTCCGGTCCGAGCAGCCAGATGTGATCCTCCTCGACCTCATGCTGCCGGGAAAGAGCGGCATCGACATTTGTCGCGAAATTCGCCAGGAGAGCGGCGTGCCCATCATCATGCTCACGGCGAAAAGCGACACGGTGGACGTGGTCCTTGGCCTGGAGTCCGGCGCCGATGACTACGTCCCCAAGCCTTTTAAGCCCCGCGAACTCATCGCGCGCGTCCGCGCTCGCCTCCGCCGAAGTCGCGACGCCACACCGGCAACGGTGCGCGTCGCAGACATCGAAATCGACGTCACCGGCCACCGCGTGCTGCGCAATGGCGAGATCATTCCGCTCACGCCACTTGAGTTCGACGTCCTGGTTACCCTTGCCCGTGCTCCCGGGCAGGTGTTTACACGCGAGGTGCTGCTCGAGGATGTATGGGGATACCGTCACGCAGCCGACACGCGGCTGGTCAACGTCCACATTCAGCGCCTGCGCAGCAAGGTGGAGCGGGACCCCGAAAACCCAGAGATTGTCGTGACCGTTCGCGGCGTTGGATACAAAGCCGGCGGCGCGTAGCCGTGAGCCGATGAGTGCGGTGAGGCTCACCCCCCGCATGATCCTCGCGGCCCTGCTGTACCCCTTGCGTACCGCGGTCGGGCGCTGGCGTCGGTCCATGTTGCTGCGAGTCGTGGCGTCCACGATTATCGTCGGCTTGGGCTCCGTCGCGATGCTGGGCGCATACGTCACGTCGCAAATCCGAGACGGACTGGTCGAGACCAGCCTTGAGCGACTCTTGGGCGAGAGCGCTCAGGACGCTGTGACCGCTCAGGAGCGAATGGATAGCGCGCCCAACCTCACACCCGCCGATCAGCAGGTGCTGATCAACGACCTGATTATCTATTTGCGAAACGTCGGAGGTGACAACCGGGGCGTGCTAGTTCTCAAGAACCCGCAGAATACGTCGGGTGTCCCCATCACGGATGCCGAGTCCAGTGCGGGACTTGCGGCCGCGCTCACCTCTCAGATTCGCGCCGCAGTCCAGGAGGATCACGCTCAGTCCTGGCAGCACGTGGGACTCGGCACCGATGCCACCCCGGGCGTGGTGGTCGGGGCGCCGCTGTTCATACCCGAGGCAGGAAAATACGAACTCTATTTTGTCTACAGCCTCGTCGACGAGAAGTCGACGCTTAGCTTGATTCAGAACGTCTTGACGCTGGGGGGCTTCGTTCTTGTCGGCCTGGTCGTCTTTATGACTTGGACGGTCACGCTGCAGGCCGTACGTCCGGTCCGTCACGCGGCCAGGGTCGCCGCCCGCCTCGCCGAGGGATTGCTCGGAGAGCGGATGGTGGTGCGCGGCCGAGACGAGATGGCGACGCTGGCCACCACTTTCAACGAAATGGCGGAGAGCCTTCAGCGGCAGATCACGCGCATGGAGGACTTGTCACGGCTGCAGCGCCGGTTCGTGTCCGACGTGTCGCATGAGCTTCGCACGCCGCTCACTACCGTCCGGATGGCCTCGGACGTGCTACACGAGGCCCGCGCGGACTTCAGTCCCGAGGCCGCCCGGTCCGCCGAACTGCTCAACGCCCAGCTCGACCGGTTCGAGGCGCTGCTCGCGGATCTGCTCGAGATCAGCCGCATCGACGCGGGCGCCGCGCAACTCGAGTTCGAAGACACTGACCTGCTCGCGGCTGTCCGAGACGAGACCTCGGGGCTGGCGCCGGTCGCCGAGGAGCTCGGCGTTCCGTTGCGGGTGTGGGCCTCAGACGGACCGCACATTGCGTCCATGGACCGTCCCCGGGTCAGCCGCATCGTACGCAACTTGGTGTCGAACGCTATCGAATACGCGGATGGTAAGCCCGTCGACATCCTGGTGGGTTCCAATCGTCGAGGTGTCGCCGTCGTGGTGCGCGATTACGGCCAGGGAATGACCCCCCAACAAGTCGAGCGGGTCTTCGACCGGTTCTGGCGCGCTGATGCCGCACGAACGCGATCTATGGGCGGTACAGGACTAGGACTGTCGATCGCGCGCGAAGATGCGCAGTTGCACGGCGGGCGACTTGAGGCGTGGGGCTCGCCCCGCAATGGGGCGTCCTTCAGGCTGACCCTTCCGCGCACCTCGGAGGGGCTCGGACAACGGCCAGTGGTTCCGCTCGTGCTGCGCAAGGAGCAGTTCCCCAAGGAAGGCGAGCCTGTAAACGTCATGCACATCGAATCGGCCGGCCATGAATAGGCGGCGCGGCGTGGCTCGGGCAGTTGTGCTCGCGGTTGCGGGGCTTACTGCGCTCAGCGCGTGCGCTTCGATCCCAACCGCAAGCACGGTCCAAACAGGCGGAGGCGCCGCGGCCCCTAACGAGCCAGCCTTCCCGATCAATCCGCTCGGCCCAGCGGCCGATGCGAGCCCTCAGGAGCTCGTCGCGGGGTTCATCTCTGCCTCGGCGGCGGGGGTCGCCGGGAATGTTGGCGTCGCCAAGCAGTTCCTCACGAGGCGAGCCGCCGCCGCCTGGGACCCGTCGGCGCGGGTCGTCATTTTTGGGCCCGGCGACGTCGACGCAGACTGGGACCCGGCCACATCAACGTTCAAATACACGATTCCAGTGGCAGCCTATCTAGACGACGTAGGTCGGATGGTTGAGGTCGAGACCGGCAGCCGCGAGCCCATCGCGTTCGTGCTGGCGCGAGGCCCGCTTGACGAGTGGCGAATCTCCGAAATGCCAGACGGGATCGTGCTGAGCGAAGCCAACTTCAGCGCGCTATTCAGAGGCGTGCCCATTGCGTTCGCATCTCTCGATGGCGAGGTGGAAGTGCCGGAGTTGCGCTGGTTGCCGGATCGCAGCATTGAGACGCATGCGGCCCAGGCTCTCATCACCGGGCCGTCCGGCTGGCTCGTCGACGCAATTCGGACAGGGATCCCGGCCACGGTTGAACTGGCGATCGAGTCGGTGCCCGTGGTGGACGGCGTCGCGCAGGTTGGTCTGCGCGAAGGCGCAGGCGGAACGTTGAGCGAGGAATCGCTTGCCTTCGCACAATTCGAGGCCACGCTCACGCCATTGCCAGACGTCGTATCCGTGAACGTCGAGATCGGTGAGTTTCCCATTCAGGGAGACGGGAGTTTGCGTTTTGAGCCTGCGCCGGTGCCCGACGCAACTTCGGTGGTCTTGGTGAACGGGCGCTTGGGGACTTGGGACGGAAGCGATATCCGCGTTGTCGGCGACACGTTGGGCATTCTTCCGTTGGGTGCGATGGCGCCGGCGATTTCGTACGACGGCGCTCGAGCGGCCTTCCTCGCTGGAGGTGAACTTCACGTGTCGCACGCCATCACCAACGCGACCGTCTTGGTCGCCGACGTACCTGCCGAAAACGACCCTCCGAGTGACGAGTCGACTACGGTCCTCGCGGAGGGGGAGGCGCTGGCGCCGCCGAGCTTTGACCGGCACGGATGGCTGTGGACCGGCGAGATAGCAAGTGAGGGACTACTCCTGGCGATCAGTCCTGCCGGCGAGGTGGTCGAGGTTGCAGTGCCGTGGCTCGTCGGACGAGACATGAGGCAGGTCAGAATCTCCCGCGACGGGGCGCGGATCGCCGTCCTTTCGCACGTATCAGGGGCGGAGGCGCTCGATATCGCGGCAGTCATCCGCGACACAGACGGTGCCCCGCTGTCGATCGGCTCCCCGCTGGTCGCGGGCGCCAACCTGGCGCCGGCCGCCGCGATCACCTGGGTGGACCCGCTGAGGGTTGCGGTACTTGAAGACGTGGCCGAGGGTGACACTCCGCGGCTCTTTATCGTGACAGTTGGAGGCCGGACCGAAACCTCGCTCACCGTCCCCGATGCGATTGGGGTAGCGGGTGGAAACGGCGACCGGTCGCTAATCCTCATTACGCGCTCGGGTGCGCTGTTCAAGCGGTCAAGTTCCGCATGGGCGGGCGCGAGCGGTGACGAGTCCGTGCTCACGGCAGTTTTCGCTGGAATCGCGTACGCGGGCTAGAGAGGTCCCGAGGCGGTGGGCGGCGGCCAAGACCTATTCCGAGCGCCGCGCCACTCGCGCCGTCGGGTGTGCAGGAGCAGAGTCGGCACATGGCCCGCAGACTTGGAGAGCTCCCGCCTTTCACCCAAAGAGCGGTAGCTGCCGCGCGTGCGCTAGTTCCGGTCCAGTGCGCGGGTTGCGGTCTGGAGGATGTTCGCTGGTGCGGGGAGTGCGCCGCCGTCTGGTGGTCCGATCCCTGGCGTAGCGAAGAGGGCGCCGGCCGATTGGACGTGCTGGGCCGAGGCCCGCTTCCCGTGTGGTCAATCGCGCCGCTCGTGGGAGCCGCCCACGGCATGTTGACGACATGGAAGGACGGCGCGCGCCGAGACCTCGACGCCTTCTTCGCAGACGCGATGAAGCGGAGTGCCAGTTTCTTGGAGCCCGCTATTGCGCCTGTCGGTCCTGGCATTGCCGTCATACCGGCACCGTCGCGACCTCGCAATATCCGCCGCAGGGGCGAAGACCTGCCTGCGTTGCTCGCAGATGGCGCGGCTCGCGGGTTTGCAGCTCGCGGAATCGAAGCCTCCGTCGCGCGAGTGCTGTCGATGCACAACGGAGAGGCCCGTGGAGGCGGTGTTCGCGAACGGTGGAGGCAGGCAAGCGGCGCGGTGATCGTGGGAGCTCAAGTGCCGAGGACCCCGATAGTTGTGGTTGACGACGTGCTCACCACCGGCGCAACAATCGCTGCTGTGGTCGAGGTGCTTGAGCGCGAGGGCGGCGCGGTGGTGGCCGCGATGACGCTCGCCGCGACAGAACGGTAGCGCGGTGAGTGGCGGCTGTGGTTATCTGGGAACTAGAAGGTGTGTCTATTCTCCGTTGAGAACCAAGGAGGTGATGTCGCCATTGGCGCGGAGGGCGCCAACGCCGTCACTATGCAGCGCGGATTGCTCGCGTTCTGCACTCACATCTAGGAGGACTCGCCATGGAGATCGCCATCGTTGGACGCCACACCAAGGTCAGCGAAGAGTTCCGGGAGCGGATTGCCGAGAAGCTCGACAAAGTCGAGTCTCTTGACCCCAAGGCCACACGTATCGACGTACAGGTAGTGCACGAGCGCAATGCTCGCCGTGTGGAGGAGCGCGAGCGCGTCGAGCTCACCGTCCGTAGTCGCGGGCCCGTCATTCGCGCGGAGGCGACAGCTGCCGACCGCACCGAGGCGCTGGACGCCGCAGCGCTCCGCCTGGTCGAGAGGCTGCGGAAGCAGCATGAACGCAAGATCAGCCGCCATCGCGGCAAGGGTGTGTCCCGCGTCAATCCCGCGCCCGACGTATTTGTCGAGCTCGAGGCGACTGAACCTGAGGTAGTGAGTGTCGAGGCATGGGAAGGCGCGCCCGACGACCACACGCGCGAGATTCCACTCGCTGGGACCCCCATTGTCATCCGCTCCAAGATCCACGAGGGGGCGCCCATGAGCATTTCTGAAGCGATCGACCAGATGGAGTTGGTCGGGCACGACTTCTACCTTTTCCACGATGCGGAGACCGGGCTGCCATCTGCCGTGTATCGCCGTCGCGGCTGGACCTATGGCGTGATCCACTTGGATGCCGCGCCAGCCAAGCCCACCGCGATTGACACCGAAGACGGAGAACTGAGGGCAAGCGCCTGAAGAAGAACTCCGCCGTTGGCACGGCGAGCGCGACCGGCAGTCCCCGCGACTTCGCATTCGTCCTTGCCGCAGCGACTCTCTGGGGCACCGGTGGTCTAGTCGGCAAACTCCTCGGCGATCATTCGAGCCTCGAACCGCTGTCGGTCGCCATGTTGCGGCTGGGCGTGGGCGGGCTCGTCTTGATCGGTTGGCTTGCCATTCGGCGTTCATTGCCCGTCACATCGATCAAGCCAGAGTGGTGGCGTCGCATCCTGATTACGGGCGCGTTCACGGCCCTGTTTGAGGGAACGTATTTCGCGGCGATCAACCTCACGTCCGTGGGGTTCGCGACGCTGATCGCGATTGGTTCGACGCCCGTCATGGTCGCCGCCTACACATGGGCGCGCGAGCGCGGGCGGCCTGCCCCGCAGTTGCTTGTCGCGCTAGGGCTGGCGCTCAGTGGCCTCTTCCTCCTCATGAGCGGTTCGCTAGATTCTGGGCGCAACGGACTGGTGGGGGCTGCGCTTGCGCTGGTCACGGGCTTCGCGTTCGCGGGGATCACGATAGTGAACAAACGCGCGCTGCCCGGTCTGCCGCCAGTTCTGCTCACCGGTACCGCATTCACCGCCGGCGGTCTCATG
This sequence comes from Demequinaceae bacterium, assembly GCA_965250005.1. GTDB lineage: Bacteria > Actinomycetota > Actinomycetes > Actinomycetales > Demequinaceae > WTKG01. The sequence continues at coordinate 996,601 of OZ252279.1, read as the reverse complement.
CTGGTTCCGTTTGCTTTCTTTGCGGGAATCGGGGTCCCGTCCGATGCGACCGGCTGGGCTTTGGTGGCTGTGCTCGGCGTTGTGGTGACGGCGTTGGCATATGTCTTCTTCCTCTCGGGCTTGCGGACGGTTACACCGACGGTGGCGACCGTCGTCACGCTTCTCGAGCCATTGGTCGCCGCCATTCTTGGAGCGATCGTGCTGGCGGAACGGCTGGGGCCAACCGGAATCGCGGGCGGCGCGCTGCTCGGTATTGCGGTGCTGATCTTGCGCCCTCAGCGAGATGAACGGTGAGACCCGGCGCGAGCGCCTACGATAGTTGCCGAACCAGGTCTGACGTCAGGAGATACACGTGTCCATGCTTGATCGCATCGTGCGCATTGGTGAGGGTCGCCAGTTGCGTGCCCTCGCAAAGGTTGCACGCGTAGCCAACGGCCTCGAGTCTGTATACGAAGAGATGAGTGACGCGGATTTGCGCGCCCTCACTGACGATTTCCGCGCGCGCGTCGCAGGCGGCGAATCGCTGAACTCCGTCATGCCCGAGGCGTTCGCAGCGGTACGTGAGGCGAGCGTTCGCACGCTTGGCCTGCGCCACTTCGACGTCCAGCTCATGGGTGGCGCTGCGCTGTTTGCCGGCAACGTCGCAGAGATGAAGACAGGTGAGGGCAAGACGCTCGTAGCGACGCTGCCGGCATATTTGGCGGCCCTCGAGGGCAAGGGCGTGCACATCGTCACGGTGAACGACTACCTCGCTCACTACCAGTCCGACCTGATGGGGCGAGTATTCCGCTTCCTTGGCATGGAGACCGGCTGCATCCTGAGCGGCATGTCCCCAGAGGCGCGGAGGGTTCAGTACGAGGCCGACATCACGTATGGAACTAACAACGAGTTTGGGTTTGACTACCTGCGCGACAACATGGCGCACCGCGTCGAGGATCTTGTCCAGCGCGGCCACAATTACGCGATCGTGGATGAGGTCGACTCGATCCTCATTGACGAGGCACGCACGCCGCTCGTGATCTCTGGCCCTGCGGCCGGCGACAATAACCGTTGGTATGCCGAGTTTGCCCGCATCGCCAAGCAGCTGGTCGCGGACGAGGACTACGAGGCGGACGAGAAGAAGCGCACCATCGGCATTCTCGAGCCGGGCATCGACAAGGTTGAGAAGGCCATCGGCGTCGACAACCTCTACGAGTCGGAGAATACGCCGCTCATCGGATTCCTCAACAATGCCGTCCGCGCAAAGGAGCTATTCCGACGAGATCGCGACTACGTGGTCCAGAACGGCGACGTCGACATCGTTGACGAGCACACGGGCCGCCTGCTCAAGGGACGACGCTACTCGGAGGGCCTGCACCAAGCCATCGAGGCCAAGGAGGGCGTGCCGGTCAAGGCGGAGAATCAGACCTACGCATCGATCACACTGCAGAATTATTTCCGCCAGTACGCGACGCTCGCGGGCATGACGGGTACGGCACAGACGGAGGCGTCGGAGCTCGGCGCGACGTACAAGTTGGGCGTGCTCCCCATCCCCACCAACCAGCCGATGATTCGGATCGACCAGGCTGACCTGCTTTACAAGAACGAGCAGGCCAAGTTCGATGCGATCGTTGAGGACATCCTGGGCCGCAACAAGGCTGGTCAGCCGGTGCTCGTGGGAACCACCTCCGTCGAGAAGTCGGAGCGCCTGTCCAAGGAACTCAAGAAAAACGGCATCAAGCACGAGGTGCTCAACGCCAAGCAGCATGAACGCGAGGCCGCTGTCGTGGCGGAGGCGGGCCGCAAGGGCGCCGTCACCGTCGCCACCAACATGGCGGGCCGCGGCACCGACATCATGCTCGGCGGCAACCCAGAATTCCGCGCGGTCGAAGTATTAGCCAAGAAGGGCATCAACCCGCACGACGAGCCGGAGAAGTACGAGGCTCAGTGGGACAAGGTGCTGGAGTCGGAGCAGGAAGCCGTCATCAAGGAGCACGCTGAGGTTCTCGAAGCGGGCGGGCTGTACGTGCTCGGCACCGAGCGTCACGAATCGCGCCGCATCGACAACCAGCTACGCGGACGCTCCGGCCGCCAGGGCGACCCGGGCGAGTCCCGCTTCTACCTGTCGCTGCAAGACGACCTGATGCGCATGTTCCAGTCCGGCCTTGCCGCGACCATGATGAACTCCAGCGCGTTCCCCGACGACATGCCCATCGAGTCCAAGGTGCTGACGCGCGGCGTGCGCAGCGCGCAGGCCCAGATCGAGGGCCGCAACTACGAGGCGCGCAAGAACATCCTCAAATATGACGACATCATGTCCAGCCAGCGCGGAGTGATCTACTCCGAGCGCCGCAGGGTTCTTGACGGCGAGGATTTCCACGAGCAGATCGCTGGCTTCGTTGACGACGTGATCCGCGACCACGTGTTTGCCGCGACAGCCGTGGGGGCCCCTGACGACTGGGACTTGGAGGGGCTCCACAAGGAGCTCTTCCAGTTCATTCCGTTGACAGTCAAGCCCGAAGAGTTGGTCGAGGAGGCCGGTGGCCTGCACGCCCTCAGCGGGGACTTCCTGACCCGCGAGTGGCAGTCAGACGCACACCTGCGCTACGCCGAGGCAGAGAATCGCCTGAGCGAGACCACCATGCGCGTGGTGGAGCGCCAAGTGGTGCTGCAGGTATTGGACTCCAAGTGGCGTGAGCACCTGTACGAGATGGACTACCTGCGCGAGGGCATCGGCCTGCGCGCCATGGGCCAGCGCGACCCGCTCATGGAGTACCAGCGCGAGGGCTTCCAGCTGTTCGAGGCGCTCAGCGACCAGGTGAAGGAAGCGAGCATCCAGATTTTGTTCAGGATCGAGAAGCGCGAGGGCCCGCCTCCGGGCCAGCAGCCGCAGGGCACAACCATTTCGGCGTCGTCAGCGGCAACGGTCGCGGCGGCTGCGGCGAAGACTCAGAAGAAGGGGCGCGCGCCTGTGGCCTCGGCGCAGACCTCGACCGGCGGAGGCCGGAACGTCAACCTCAAGCAAAACTTGAGCTATTCGGGTCCGTCGGAACCGGGCACCGCACCGAAGAAGAAGAAGGCCGCCGCGGCGACGCGCCACAAGGCTGCGGACGACGGCCAGGTGTTCCCCGGCGCCGTGCGAAATGCGCCGTGCCCGTGCGGCTCCGGTAAGAAATACAAACTCTGCCACGGCAAGAACGAGAAGTAGAGCGCTAGCCAATCTCGAGGGCGGTCGCCTGCCAGCGCCCGCCCACGTCTTCGAAGCGAGCAGCGACGGCGCGCACGTGTTTTCCGTCGTCGACGACCACGCTTACTTCTGCTGCAACGTCGCTTACTCTGCAGACGCGAATACGTTGGATCGCGACAGGCCCCGGCGTTGCGAGCCCAGCGCGGCGTGCAAGTCCGTGTTGCTCGGCAAGCGCGACGCGGATATCTGGTGTGACCCATCGAGCTAGCTGCTCAAGCCCGCTCTGGCCAAGGACGATCTCGACTGAGGTTTTTGCGATCGTGCAAGCGAGCGGGGTGGGATCGCCAAGTAATTTGCGTTTGCGCGCGTATGGGTTGCGGACACGCGAGAGCACGATGCGTGCGGTCGCCTGGGTCTCGGGGGCGTCGGTGAGCACTGCGGTCATGGCGTACTTCCCTTCGGCAGAGTGAGTTTTTGGCCGGGTTGGATGAGGCCTGGATCCGGTCCGATGACGCCGCGATTGAGGCGGTAGATGGCACGCCAAGTCGCAGTGATTTGCGCATCTGTCGCCGAGTGAGGGAGAAGTCCGCTGGCAATGCACCACAGAGATTCGCCGCGGACCACCGTGTGTGGAGCGGGCTTCCCTTCGGATTCTGACCGCGATGCGTCGGGCGCATCCGCGGGCCCCTGTGGTGTCGCGGCGATTGGTGCACTTGGTGAGTTCGCGTCAAGCTCAGGGGCAACGTCTTTGGGTGCGTCGGTTCCGGAGCCGCCTGCCCAGCCGGGTGACGTACCGTCCGCTGAGGCGGTTGACGCCCCAGCAATGCCAATGCTCGCGCCGATCGCCATGGCCACCAGCGACCGCCAGCCAGCTGGCATGAAACGTCGAACGACGCGGCGTGTATGCCGAGTCTTCGCGCCGATCAGTGCGAGTGCGCCAAGCGAAAGGTAGACGGCGGCGGTGAATCCGATGGTGCCGATCGCGATAGCCGCCACCATGTCGACAGATTGGCGGCCGCGTGCGAGTTCGGGTATCTCGGTTGCGCCCAGTAGGGCGAGCAGAATCGCGGCCAGGGGCATGCTCACAACCGCGATGCGTGCGTTTGTTCTAGTCACGACTCCTCCTTGAGTTGGCACTCGCCTGCTTTAGATGTTGTTTGATGCTGTTTGATAGATTTCGATAGTATACGTGGTGCCCGGAAAGTCCAACGTTGAGAGGTACCTGTGGAAAACCCAAGTGCCGTAGCGTGTCTCCATGCGGTGGATCGAATTGTTCAATGACCTCGAGGGTCAGCTAGCGGCTGCCCATTCCGCAGAGTTTGAAGCTTCGGTTGCCGAGCTCACTACAGCAGAGCGCGCGTCGATCACGCTGGCCGCGCGCCTCGCCGCCTCGCTTGGAGCACAGGTGGTGCTGGTGTTGGAAGGTGGGGAGCTGACATCCGGCACCGTCGTTGACGCCACTGCGCAATGGGTTCTCGTCAATGATGGTCCGCGGCAGCATCTGATTCCCGTTGCCGCGATCGCTTCTGCGAGAGGCGTTTCCGCCCGCGCGGCGCAAGTGGGGGAGGTCGCAGCCAGGCTGACGCTCGGCCACGCGCTCAGGGCTCTCGCGCGGGATCGTGCCCGCGTCACAATCCTGACCGGGGGCGGGGAGCTGAGGGGAAGGGTAGGCCGCGTTGGAGCGGACCACCTGGACCTGGAGACGGAAGGTGCGGATCCTGTAGCCGTTCCGTTCTCTCAGGTGCGGCGCGTCACTTCCGTTTAGATGACTGGGCGCGAGTGGTCGCGCTTGACCGGCCGCGCGCCGCGCGTGCGCGCGTGAGTTCATACTGTCGCTGGATGTAGGCCTCGAGTTCGACCCCCTCGACTCGCCATTGGCCGCGGCCTCCCACTTGAATCGCGGGGAGGTCTCCAGAACGCACTAGCGAGTAAGCCTGCTGTGAGTTGACGTTCAGGACTTCCTGGACGTCGGCGAGGGTGAGAAAGCGCGACGACATGCCACCATTCTCGCACGCGGCCTCGCCCTGGCATGGGTTATCCACACTCCGGTGGCGAGGTAGCGCAACCTCGGGCAGGATGGGCGCACAGCAATAGGGAGGGCAACGTGGACGCAGAGCAGCGACCAATCGCCGGCAGGCTCCAGCGGCCCGGGTGGAAAGACCCGCGCCTACTCATTGGCTTGGTGCTCATCGCGGTGTCCGTAATGGCGACTGCATCAATTGTCTCTGGCGCTGACCGCACGGATCCGCAGTATGTGGCGCGAGACTCGCTGACCCCTGGAACTGTGATCACCGAGGACCATCTGGCTGTGCTTCACGTTCGCGTTGGCGCTGGCGAATACGTCATGCTCGGCGAGCCGATTGTCGGGATGGTTATTACGCGCGTCGTTGGGGCAGGCGAACTGATTCCATCGAGCGCGTTGGCCTCGCCTGATTCGTTCGCAGCGCGGCCAATCGCCGTGACCACGGCGCGCCCGCTGGCGCAAGGAATCGAGCGCGGTGCAATCGTGGACGTGTGGCTTACGAGCGCGGGTTCAGGTGAAGTGGAGTCAGTCCTGATTGCGGGTGAACTCGTGGTCGACCAGGTCGAACGGCGCGCAGGTGCCTTCTCGAGCGGCGCCGTCGAGACCGTATACCTGATGGTTCCCAAGCGAGACGTTGGCGACTTCCTGGCCGCTCTCGCGAGCGAGGGGGAAGTCACGGTCGTGGGAATTGCAGGAAGTGCGACGTCGTGAAGAGCGGAGTCATCCTCGCGGTTCGGGGCGACAGAGAGGCTGAGATCGCGGCAGCGATCGACTCCCAGGCGTCGATCGCCGTAGCGCGCCGATGCGCGGATCTCGCTGAAGCGGTCGCGGCAGCAGAAGCAGGAGTTGGTGCTATTGCCGTGGTTTCGGAACAGTCTCAGCTTGACCGGAGCGTGGTCAAGCGGTTGATGAAGGCAGGAGTGGCGGTGGCAGGCGTCTCTACGTCGACCGACGACTATGTGGCCCTACAGGCATTGGGAATCTCGCTCGTATTCGATCGCGACGTCGATGCGCAAACGATCGCGCGCGGCGTCGCGGGCATGCTCGCCGTCGCGGGCCCGGTTGCGGGAACTGTCGCCGAGCCGGATGCGGCCGACCCTACGGCCGATGACCATGCGGGTTCAATCGTGGCGGTGTGGGGCCCGACCGGAGCCCCCGGGCGCACCACGCTTGCCGTCAATCTCGCTGCCGAGGCTGCCGCAAACGGCGTGGACGTGGTGCTAGTGGACATCGATACTTACGGCGGCGCCGTGGGACAGGCGCTCGGGATGCTCGACGAGGCCCCGGGAATCGCGGCCCTCGCGCGGGCAGGCCTCAAAGGGGCTGTTCCGCCCGCGCTTATCGACCGCCACGCACTTGCCGTTGCCAAGAACCTGCGAGTTCTGAGTGGCATTTCCCGGCCAGATCGCTGGGCCGAACTGTCGGACACAGCGCTGGAGTCCGTTTGGGAAGCTCTGCGCGCCGCGGTTCCACTGGTCATCGTTGACTGCGGCTTCTCGATCGAAGCAGGCGACCCGGGGCTCGCGGCGCGAAATGCCGCCACCCTGAGCGCCCTCTCCAGTGCGGATGCGGTGGTGGTCGTGGGTTCGGCAGAGCCGTTGGGCGTTCAGCGCTTAGTGCAGGCGCTTGGTGAACTTGATCAGGCGAAAATCACGGAACGATCCGCGCGAACAGTCGTGATCAACCGGGTGCGCGCTTCTGTCGCAGGCACCCGACCACGCGAAGCAGTCGCCGATGCACTCGCAACCTACGCGTCGGTCAGTGAAGTGTGGACTGTCCCGGACGACCCGCGCGCTTGCGATATGTCGTCGCTCGCGGGGCAGGCTCTGCGCGAGAGGGCGCTCGACTCGCCTGCGCAGGCTGCCATCGCCGCGATCGCCTCTGCAGTAATAGCTGGCGTGCGACTGGCGGGCTTCGCGGAAGTCGATGCGGCGCAGCCCCCGCTTGAGCCGGTCACAGGTAGCGCCCCTGTCGGCTAGGTGAATGTGGCGAGGACGTGAATGCGCCTCGGCTACTAGATCGCCTGCGGTGGGAGTGTTTTCCCCTAAATGTTGCGGTGCTTGTGCGGACCCGCTAGTTTGCGAGTGACCTAGTTCACATTGTTGGTGACAGGGCCAGGGCGTCCCTTGGGGGGAGTTCGGGTTCGGAGCGGGGCAGGGATGACGTTTTCGCGATCGAATGGTGGCGTGCGTGCGCTGGCGGCGGGGGTGGCTGGGCTTGTTCTGGCGGGCGTGGCTGCGTCAAGTGCTGTAGGCGCGAAGCCTTCTGAGGCGCCTACGGAGCAGTCCTTGGCCGATGCGGCCACCGTCCTGCCCGAGTCGAAAGCTTCGTCCCCGTACGCGGCGCAGATGTTGGCCATGGAGTCGGGTCAGCCTGTTGAGGACCTGTCGCAGCGCACGCCAACTGTCGCGGTTGTGGCGCTTTGATTTGGCCTGGGTTTCGTTCCTAGGTGGTTGTGAGGGCTGATGCCCTCTGGGTTTGAGCGTAGTGCTCGGTTTCGATTTCGGCTGGGGTGCGGTGGCCGAGGTTTTCGTGGAGTCGGGCGGTGTTGGTTGTACCAGTCGATCCACGCCATGGTGACCCATTCGACGTCTTCGAGGTGGCGCAGAGGTCCGTTTCGGAATGGTGAGTCGGCCCTGATGGCTTCATTCTTGAACAGGCCAATCGTGGTCTCCGCGAGGGCGTTGTCGTAGGCGTCTCCGATGGACCCAATCGATGCGGCGATTCCCTCGAGCGCGAGAGTTTCTGCGAACGCGACGGAGGTGAACTGGCTGCCCGCATCCGAGTGATGAACAAGCCCGTCGGCAACGGGGTTGCCGTCACGGTCACGTCGCTACAGACCCATGCGCAGGGCCGTGGTCACCAGCGGGGTCGTCTTCGACATTGATGTATGCCAGCCGACGATTGCACGCGAGTAGCAGTCGATCACGAACGAAAGGGCGTGGTGCAGGGATTGGTGCCAATTTGACCTGTGGTGACGGGAATGCGATTGCGTTGTATAAGACCACTAAGCCCGGAGGTTCTCCCGTTTGAAAAGACCCAAACGGCCACCCACGTTGCTGCCGAGCGTGCCTAGGCGCTGGCTAGCCGCTTGATGACGTCTGAGTGCAGCAGCCCGTTCGTCACGAGCGCGTTGCCGCCAAACGGGCCCGGGTCGCCTGTAAGGGATGTGAAGCGCCCGCCGGCCTCCTCCACGATCGTCACCAAAGCCGCCATGTCGTACAGCTCAAGCTCCGGCTCGGTAGCGATCTCCACCGCGCCTTCGGCCACGAGCATGTAGCTCCAGAAGTCCCCAAAGGCCCGCGTGCGCCAGCAATCGCGCATCAGGTCCATGAACGGGTCGAGCTTGCCAGAGGACTCCCAGCCCTCCAGGCTCGCGTACGAGATGGTCGCTTCCTTGATCTGGTTGACCTGGGACACGTGCATGCGCTTGGCGCTTCGAATGTCCGGGCCCTTCCAGGCGCCGTCGCCCTTTGAGGCAAACCACCGCAGGCCCAGAGCGGGGGCGCTCACCACGCCCATCACGGGCTTGCCCTCGTCGAGCAGCGCGATCAGCGTGCCCCATACGGGGATGCCGCGGATGAAATTCTTAGTGCCGTCCACGGGGTCAATCACCCACTGGCGGGGGCCGCCGCCCTTGGTGCCGAACTCCTCGCCGAGGATCGCGTCCTTGGGGCGCCGCTGATCTAGAACGTCCCGAATCAGTTGCTCTGCGCCCCGGTCAATCTCCGTCACGGGGGAGTCGTCGTCCTTGGTGTCGACGGTCAGCCCGAGCGTGCCATAGCCATCCATTGTGAACTGGTCCACCGCGTCGGCGATGTGGAGCGCCAGCACTAGATCCTTGGAGTACGGGCCGTCTGGATTCATGTCCCCAGGCTACAGCGCATCGCCCGACGCGCGGCTTGCGAGCAGGCGCCGGATGGAGTCCAGGCGCGCGCGGCGGTCGGACGTGTCGGCCCAGGCATCGAGGGTGCAACCATCAGCCTTGGCCAAGTGCGCACAGCCGCGCGGGCAGCTTCCCGCCGCAGCCTCGGCGACGTCCTCAAAGGCTGCCAGTAAGTGCTCGTCCGTCACGTGCGCGAGCCCAAACGATCGGATACCCGGGGTGTCGATGATCCACGCGCCCGAGGGCAGCTGGAGAGCGACCATCGAGGTGGAGGTGTGGCGCCCGCGCCCAGTCACGTCGTTTACGCCGCCGGTGGCGCGGTCGGCATCCGGTACCAACGCGTTTACCAGCGTGGATTTGCCCACGCCGGAGTAGCCCACCAGCACCGTGGTGCCCGCGTCCAGCTCCTGGCGGATGCGCTGCAGGCCCTCATCGCCGCTGCCGTCGGTCTCCTCGATCACGGAGGTCTCGATCACGGTGACACCCAGGGGCTCGTACGCGGCCCGCAAGGCGTCGCCGCTGCCCAGGTCCTTCTTAGTGAGAACGAGGATGGCGTGCATTCCCGCATCAAACGCCGCGACCAGGCAGCGGTCGATCATGCGGGCGTTCGGCTCAGGGTCCGCGAGTGCGGTCACAATCGCGAGCTGGTTGGCGTTCGCCACCACCACTCGTTCGGTGTCATCCGTGTCGTCAGCCGTGCGGCGCAACTCGTGCGCGCGGGCGTCGCGGCGGATGATCCGTGCGAGCGTGCCGTCGGCGCCGGAGACGTCGCCCACGAGGTCAACGCGGTCGCCAACCACCAGGCCGCGTCGGCCCAGCTCGCGGGCCTTCACGGCCGTCACCCGCACGTCCTGGGGCCCGTCCGTGAGGCGGACGGCAAAGCGCCCGCGGTCCACGCCGATGACTGTTCCGGGAATTGAGTTGTTGTGTTCGGGCCGCTGCTTGGAGCGTGGGCGTGAGCCGCGACCGGTAGGACGCACCTTGGCGTCCGACTCGTCGTAGCGACTGTAATCCGTGGGGCTCAAGCGATCCCGTCGCCCTCAAGCCCGAGCATGCCGCGCCACATAGACGGGAACGCGGGCATGGTCTTGGCGGTAGTCCCCACGTTCACCACGCCCGTGCCGCGCGCGCGCAGGCCGATAATCGCGGCGAACGTCGCCATCCGGTGGTCGTGGTAACTCTCCATGATCGCGCCAGTAAGCCCGGCCGGTGGCTCCCCGCCAAAGCTCAGCGAGTCGCTGCCAGCGTGGCACGCCCCGCCGACGCGTTCAACCTCGGTGGCGATCGCGGCGAGGCGGTCCGTCTCGTGTCCGCGCAGGTGGCCGATGCCCGTCAGCTTGCTCGCGCCGTCAGCGAGCGCGCACAGTGCGGCGATGGTGGGGGTGATCTCTCCGGCAGGCGACAGGTCTGCGTCGATTCTGTGCACGGTGCCGTTTCCCGTCACTGACATGACGTCGCCATCGAGCGAGCAGGTTGCTCCCATGCGGGTAAGCAGGTCGGGGAACATCGCGCCCGGCTGAGTCGTCTCGCCCGGCCACCCGGGAATCCGAACCGTCCCGCCGGCCACCAGGGCGGCGGCCATAAACGGGCCCGCGTTGCTCAGGTCCGGTTCGACGCGCACGTCACCGAGCGTGATTTCACCCGGGTGCACAATCCACGTGCGCTCGTCGGGTTGCTCGACGTGAATTCCCGCGGCGCGCAGGATTTCGCACGTCATGTCGATGTGCGGCAGGCTCGGCAACTTCTCGCCGATGTGCCGGACGGTGAGCCCGCGTGGCAGGGACGGTGCCGTGAGAAGCAACCCCGTCACAAACTGTGACGACTCGGAGGCGTCCACGTCGACCGCCGCTGGTACGTCCTCAGCAGGGACCACCGTGAACGGGAGCGTTCCCCGGCCAGCGTCGTCCACCTCGGCACCCATCGCCCGGAGCGCTTCAAGCAGGGGGCCCATGGGGCGAGCGCGTGCGGCCTCGTCGCCGTCGAACGTGATGGGGCCGTCAGCCAGCAAGGCCATGGGAGGCACGAACCGCATGACCGTCCCTGCCAGGCCGCAGTCAATTTTCACTCCGCCGCGCAGTTCGCCCGGCACCACCAACCAGTCGTCACCGTCATTGTCTACGCCGACAGCCATGGCGCGCAGTGCGTTGATCATGAGTTCGGAGTCTCGCGAGCGGAGCGCGCCGCGAATGGTGACCGGCTCGTGGCTGAGTGCCGCGAGCACGAGGTAACGGTTTGTCAGTGACTTGCTGCCGGGGACGTCGATGGTCGCGTCGATAGGTGCCGAGGCGACGGGGGCGTCCCACACGTGCCCAGGACTCACACCCTGCGCGCCCTCGGCTGGTGTCACCGCTTGCGCTTCTTGCGCTTTTTTGGCCGGTTGCCAGCGGTCGCCGCAATGAGCGCGCCGCCCAGGAGGGACACGTTCTTCACGAACGCCTCGCGACTGGCACTGCGCTCTTCGGCGTCCTCCTCGATCCAGAATGGGCGGCCGGCGACGGCGGTGATGGTTGCAAGGCCCGCGAGAGACAGCGCGGAAGTTCGCGGGGTCTTTGAGAAGGCGAGCGTGACGCCAGCGAGCACTGAGAGCGCGCCGTGCGTCTGCACGAACGTGCGCATGTCGATGTCGAGCCCCGATTCTTCAAGCACGGGTTCGATCAGGGGCGCCGAGCGCTCGGCGCGACGGTCGGGGTCAAGAATGGATTGCACTCCGCCGTAGATGAACCACGTCGCGAGTAGTGGCCTTGCAATAGCGCGTAGGAACATATCGCCTCCTGTGGACAAACCTACCAATGATGGGCGCACCATCGGAAGCGCCGACGCCCCGCTGGCGCTGTGTTCATGCCGTCGGCGCAGCCACGGGAATGCCGCGCCGGCCTGCGTCGTTCATATCCCATGGCCCTCGCCCTGGATACGCGCGTTATTCGCATACCGCGAAAGAATACGCGCACCCCACATACGCCGCTAGGCTCGGTATCGATGACTGATATGAAACCCACCGCATTCGAGGTCTCCACGTTCGACTTCGAACCCGAAGCGCTGCAATACATGGACCGCCTCTACGCCGCCGCAATGCGGATGACGCGCAACCCCGCTGACGCCGAGGACCTGGTTCAAGAGACGTACGCGAAGGCTTTCGCGGCTCAAGACAAGTTCACTCCTGGCACCAACCTCAAGGCGTGGCTGTACCGCATCCAGACCAATGCCTTCATCAACACGTATCGCAAGAAGCAACGTGAGCCCCAGCGCTCCGACGCGGACACGGTTGAGGATTGGCAGATTTCCCGGGCCGCGGGGCACACGTCCGCGGGTCTTGTATCAGCCGAGGACAGCGCGCTCGATCTGCTGGGAGACGTCGATATTAAGAACGCGCTCGCGGAGTTGCCCGAGGAATTCCGCCAGGCGGTTTTCTTGAGCGACATCGAGGGGTTTGCGTACAAGGAAATTGCAGAGATCATGGAAACTCCGGTGGGCACGGTCATGTCGCGCCTTCACCGTGGTCGCAAGATGCTGCGTGAGCTTCTTGCGGGTTACGCCGCGGAGCGCGGCATTCGCGACAAACGGCCTGCAGCGAAGCAGAAGGGCGGTGACGGCGATGTCCGGTAAGAACTGTGACGAGGCCCTCGACCGCCTTTACGAGTACATCGACCACGAACTGCCGGACGATGACCTGAGCCGCATCGGCGAGCACCTCAACGACTGCCCACCGTGCACTGCGGAGCTCAGGGTCAACGTCAAGATCAAGGCGCTGGTTGGCGCGACCGCGCAAGAGACCGCACCAGCAGAGCTGCGTGCCAAGATCTTGGAGACCATTGCCGAAGCCCGCGCAGCGGGCTAGCAGGGGCGTCGGGGCAATAAAAAGCCGCACCGGCTAGTCGCCGATGCGGCCCTTGGTCAGGACTGCTTCTCAGGTGTTGGGGCGCTTGCCGTGGTTCGCGCCCTTCTTTGCCCGGGACCTACGCTTGCGTCCACGCTTGCTCATATTGTCTCCTTGTGTGACGAATAAGCCAGTGCATCATCTTTCCACATCTCCAGCGACCCGTTAGCCTCAAGTAGGACCTTTGATATGCCGATGGAGGGTAAGTGAGCGATCAGCCCGTTTCAGTCATTCCGTTCTTGCACGCTCTGGCGAGCACCGGGGGCTCGGACCTGCACTGCAAGGTGGGCAATGCTCCTCGCATCAGGGTGGACGGCCGACTGCGCAAACTGCAGGTCCCGCCGCTTCGCGTCGAAGACACGCGCAACATGGTTGCGCAAGTGTTGCCGGAGGACCAGGTTGCACAATTCCGTGAAACGCATGAAGCGGACTTCGCCTTCTCACTGTCCGGCGTGGGACGCTTCCGTGTCAACGCGTATGTGGCGCGCGGCACCGACTGCCTGGTATTCCGCCAGGTGGCGATAGGCGCGCAGTCGATGTCCGAGCTCGGTTTGCCCGAGGTCGTAGGGGCGCTCGGGCTTGAACCACGCGGGCTGGTGCTGGTGACCGGGCCGACGGGTTCCGGAAAGACCACCACGCTCGCGTCGATGGTTGACCTCATAAACGAGCACCGCGAGGTGAACATCATCACGATCGAGGACCCGATCGAGGTGTTGCACACCGACAAGAAGTCGATCATCTCGCAGCGCGAGATTCGATCCGACACCCTTGACTTTCACAACGCGCTACGCGGGGCGATGCGCCAGGACCCCGACGTCATCATGGTCGGTGAGATGCGTGACGCAGAGACGGTGCGCGCCGCACTGTCCGCCGCCGAGACGGGCCACCTTGTGCTGTCGACGCTGCACACCATCGACGCGCAGGACTCGGTCAACCGAATTGTGGACTTCTTCACCCCGCACGAGCAGGGCCAGATCCGAGCCACGCTCGCGCAGACGCTGCGCGGCATCGTCTCGCAGCGTCTGGTGCGCAGGGCTGACGGCACGGGGCGGACCCTGGTCGCAGAGATCATGGTCAATACTGGCCGCACGGCAGAAGCGATCGTTGATCCTTCGAGTCAACCGCCCATCCTCGACCTCATTGCTGAAGGCGAGTACTACCAGATGCAGACGTTTGACCAGCACCTGTTCCAGTTGGTTCAGCAAGAGACCATCTCGTACGAGGACGCAGTGGCCATTGCCTCAAAGCCGCACGACCTCGCAGTGTCGCTCAAGAACGCGGGCGTAGTCGCCTAGCAGCCTCGTGTTGAGCTCTCAGTCGATGGGCGGCAGTTCTAGCCACTCGCGCCATTGCGAGTGCAGCACTAGCCACGCCATCAGTCCGTACCCGGCCTGACCCGGAAGCCCGTCTGAACTCGTTGCCATGTCCGTGAGCCATTGGTCGTGTGCGACGAGCGGCCCGTAAGTGTCTACGTAGGGGATGCTGCGTCGATCCGCGCTATCCGCACAGACCGCCGCGAGTTCGCTGATCGCCTGGTTCTCCGCCTTCAGCCCTGGCGGCGGGCCGACGATCATAGTTTTGAAGCCCATTCCCGTGTTCTGGTCGATAGCCGTTGCGAGGTTGAGCCGAGTCATCGTGGTCGAAATGTTGCGGCGAACATCATGGTGTCCGATGGCAAAAACGACCACGCTGGGTTCGCGTGTTTTCACGCGGCGGAGTACCTCGTCTTGCCAGCGTCCGGACATCTCGCTCGTGGTTTCGAGGGGTACGGACAGTGAATGGAAAGTGATGCTCTCGCCGTCGGTCAGTGTGCGCGCCGCGACACGACCGGTCCAGCCCAGCGCCTTCGGGTCGCCTTTGCCTCCGACTAGTTCGTCACCCATGAAGAATATGTTCATCGCGCGAATGCCTCCTGGACAAGCGCGGACTGCTCAGCGGGGTGCCGGCTGCTCGCGCCGGGTGCAGTCGCGGCAGAGGCGGGCCTGGAGGTAACCGTGATCGGGCGCGAAATCGCGGAGGGCATCAGGCGGTTGACGTAGCCCCAAGCGCCCTGGTTTTCGGGCTCCTCTTGCACCCAGCGCACCTCGGCAGTCGCGTAGGGCTCGAGGATGGCGCGCAACGAATCGGCTGCGAGCGGGTACAACTGCTCGAGCCTGACGATTGCTGTCGTAGTGTTCCCGGACTTTTCGCGTTCGGCGGCCAAATCGTAGTAGACCTTTCCGGCGCAAAGAAGCACGCGTGTCACCGCGGCGGGATCAACAACGGTGTCGCGGATCACCGGCTCAAACGTTCCGGACGTGAAGTCCGCTACTTCCGATACGGCGGGGCGAAGCCGCAACATCGACTTGGGTGTAAACACTACGAGTGGGCGCCGCGGGCGATCGTACGCCTGGCGGCGCAACAGGTGGAAGTAGGACGCGGGGGTTGACGGCATCGCGGCGATCAGGTTCTCTTCTGCGCACAGCTGCAGAAACCTTTCGACTCGCGCTGACGAGTGGTCCGGCCCTTGGCCTTCGTAGCCGTGCGGAAGCAGCAAGACCACGGACGAGGACTGCGCCCACTTCTGTTCTGCGGAAGAAACGAATTCGTCGATGATTGTCTGCGCGCCGTTGACGAAGTCTCCGAACTGCGCCTCCCACAGCACGAGCGCGTCGGGGCGCTCAACGCTGTAGCCGTACTCATAGCCGAGCGCTGCAAATTCGTTCAGGGGCGAATCGATCACCTGGAAGCGCGCCTGATCTTTGGTGAGATACAGCAGGGGAGTCCACTCGGTTCCCTTGGCGCGGTCATGGAAGAGCGCATGGCGCTGGACAAACGTTCCTCGGCGCGAGTCTTGTCCGGCGAGCCGCACGGGCACGCCCTCTTGGAGGAGCGTGCCGAACGCGAGCACCTCGCCGTATCCCCAGTCGATCCCACCGTCGCGGGTCATACTGTCGCGCTTGGTCAGAAGCTTTTCGAGCTTGGAGTGCACGGTGAAGCCGGAGGGAGGTCGAGTGTGCGCGCGGCCCACGCGCGCAAGCATCTCCGGGTCGGCGGCTGTCTTCCAGCCCACCATGACCCCAGCGTCACTTGTCTGCGACGAAGGCAACTCAAGTCCCGCCACAGCCTCGGTCGCACTCTGGGGCACATAACCCTCACGCGTCTCGATGAAGACACGCTCGAGCTGGGTGAGATAGTCCTTGGATACCGACTCGGCCTCTTCTTCGGTGATGTTTCCGCGCCGGATCAGCGATTCGGTAAACAGGTGGCGCACGGACCGCTTGGCCTCAATGAGGTCGTACATGCGCGGCTGGGTCATCGATGGGTCGTCGCCCTCGTTATGCCCGCGGCGGCGGTAGCAGACCATGTCGATGATGACGTCGCGGCCAAATTTTTCGCGGTACGCGAACGCCAGGCGAGCGGCCCTGACGCATGCCTCCGGGTCGTCACCGTTGACGTGGAGAATCGGAATCTGAAAGCCCTTGGCGATGTCCGTGCAGTAACGCGTCGAGCGGGAGGCCTCTGGCGTCGTGGTGAAGCCCACCTGGTTGTTGATGATGACGTGCACGGTTCCGCCAGTGCGGTACCCGCGCAGCGCGGCCATGTTGAGCGTCTCCATGACAACGCCCTGACCCGAGAACGCCGCGTCGCCGTGGATAAGAATCGGCAGCACGGGCGCCTCGCCAGCGCTGACATCAGCGCCGAGCGTGTCGAGCTTTGCGCGGACAATTCCCTCGAGGACCGGGTTGACGGCTTCGAGGTGCGAAGGGTTGGCGGCGAGGTACACCTTGGTGGTCTCCCCCGATTCCGCCGTGAACACGCCGTCGGTGCCGAGGTGGTACTTCACGTCACCCGAGCCCTGGACGGACCGCGGGTCTGTGGTGCCGTCAAATTCACTGAAAATCTGTGCGTAGGACTTGCCCGCGAGGTTGGCGAGAACGTTCAGGCGTCCGCGGTGTGCCATGCCGATACAGACCTCGTCGATACCAGCGATTGCTGCGCTCGACATCACAGCATCGAGCAGCGGGATCAGCGATTCGCCTCCCTCAAGGGAGAAGCGCTTCTGGCCCACGTACTTTGTCTGAAGGAATGACTCGAATGCTTCAGCAGAGTTGAGCCGACGCAGTATGTGCAGGTGCTCGTCGCGTGAAGGTGTCCGGTAGTCCGCCTCCAGTCTTTGCTGCATCCACGCGCGCTGTCCGCGGTCCGCGATGTGCATGTACTCCACGCCCATGGTGCGGCAGTAGGCGTTTCGGAGCCGTCCGAGAACGTCGCGCATTTTTTGGCGGTTGGCGCCAGTGAGGCTACGGGTCGGGTAGACGCGGTCCAGGTCCCAAAGATTGAGCCCGTGCGTCTGAATGTCGAGGTCTGGGTGGCGCCGCGGCCGCAAGCTGAGCGGGTCAACGTCAGCCATGAGGTGGCCGCGTGAGCGGTAGGAATGAATCATCTCTGCGATCAGCGCGGGCTTGGCGGCCTCGCCCTCCGGGGTCACGCCCGAGTCCTGAACCCAGCGCACAGGCTCGTACGGGACGCCAAGGGAGCGGAAGACTCGATCGAAGAACCCGTCGCCTCCCAGCAGCTTCCTATGGACGAGCGCCAGGAATTCGCCTGATTGCGCGCCCTGAATCACTCGGTGGTCGTACGTCGAGGTCAGCGTGAGGACCTTGGATACGCCGAGTTGGGCGATGGTGTCTGCGGCCGCGCCCTGATATTCCGCTGGGTAGTCCATCGCGCCCACGCCCACGATTGCGCCCTGACCAGACATCAGTCGCGGAATAGAGTGAACCGTTCCGATTGTGCCCGGGTTGGTCAGCGTGATGGTGGTGTTCGCGAAGTCGTCGGCCTGGAGCGCCCCGGACCGCGCGCGCCGCACAACCTCGTCGTACGAGTTCCAGAATGGCGCGAACTCCATCGAGTCGACGCCCTTGATGTTGGGGACGAGCAGGTTGCGAGTCCCGTCATCTTTCGCCAAGTCAATCGCGAGACCGAAGTTCACGTGCGGTGGCGTGAAGTGCGCGGGCTTGCCGTCGTCCTCGGTGTATGAAGAATTCATCGCGGGGGACTCGACGAGCGCTTCGATGATCGCGTAGCCGATCAAGTGGGTGAACGAGACTTTTCCGCCGCGGGTCCGATCGAGGTGGTTGTTGATCACGACCCGGTTGTCCATCAACAATTTTGCCGGGATCGACCGCACCGAGGTCGCGGTGGGGACCTCAAGGCTGCGTTCCATATTCGCTGCAGTGCGCGCCGAAGCGCCGCGGAGGCGCTGCGTCCCGTCGGAGATTCCTGGGATATCGCGCGTCGAGTCCGACGGGTCCTGGAGGTAGCGTGCCGTCGCAGGCTCGGCCCAGGCGATCGGCTGCGTGAGCGCAGCGGACGATGCGGCGATGGCCTCGTCTACCGGTACGGGTTGCTCGGGGGTGGTGTCCGGCGTGGCCTCGGGGGCGACCTGCGGCGCGCCTGGGTCCGCATCGCGGTCCGAGGCGTCTTCGTTAGCAACCTCCGGTAGAACTGGGGCGGCCGCGGGGATCGGCTGAGCTGACACGGCGGGCGGAGTCACAGGCGGCACTGCGGCCGCTGGTACAGCGGTGACCGGCACTGCGGCGGAGGCGCTCGCGGCCAACGGCGGCTGCTTTGAGGAGGAGCCGTCGTCAACTGCGGGACGGCGACCGCCGCTCACGAGCGACGCCACGGAGGGGGCGTCGTCGGCGCGGGAAATCGACGTGCGGGCAGGGTCTGGCGCGGGGGTCTCAGTGGACACGTCCAGGCCGCTCACTTTCATTGCGCACTTACTTTGGAATGTGGATGCAATTCTTCAACGATTCTAGGCGACTCGTCGTGCCAACTGGTTAGCCTCGCTACGTAATCGTGATGTTGTTGAGGCTCGGTATGCTGGGCTGACGATGGACCCACAAAGGCGAACACCTTGAACGCGGCGTGGCTCATGGTGGGCGTTGGCGTGTTGCTCACGCTCGGAACCGCTGTGTTCGTCGCTGCCGAGTTCTCTTTGGTTGCGCTCGATCCCTCGCAGGTTGATGCTTCCACGCGATCTGGGCGCCGGGTTCAGCGCGCCCTCAAACGGCTCTCCACTCAACTGTCGGGAGCGCAAGTCGGAATCACTGTCACCACCATCCTGCTCGGCTACACGGCGCAACCGGCCGTGACCCAACTTCTGAGCATTCCGCTCGAGCAGACCGCGCTTGCGCGCGCCGCTGTCGGCACGGTCGCGGGAGCAGTTGCCTTGATCCTGATCAATGTGTTCTCGATGGTCGTAGGCGAGTTAGTGCCCAAGAACCTCGCGCTGAGCGTGCCGATGCGAACGGCGAGTCACGCGGCGCCATGGAATGCGGCCTTCACCGCCGCTCTTCGGCCTCTCATTGCGATGCTTAACGCGAGCGCCAACGGGATTCTCCGGTTGATCGGGATCGAGCCGCGCGAAGAGCTCGCGGGTGGGCGATCACCGCAGGAACTGGCTGCGCTGGTGCGTCGTTCCGCTGAGGTGGGAACGCTCGCACCGTCGACTGCGCTCCTGCTCAAAAACACCATTGAGTTGGATGCACTCACCGCCATCGACGTGATGACCGACCGCACGCGGATGGAGGTCATCGAAGGACCCGCTAGCGTTTCTGCGGTGATCGCCGCGGCGCGCGCCACCGGCCACTCGCGATTTCCCGTGATCGGCAATTCTCACGACGACGTGCTCGGATTGGTGCATTTGCACTCGGCCATCGCAACGCCGCTCGAGGCGCGCGACTCGACTGCCGTGGCAGAAATCATGGTTGATGCGCCCGAAGTTCCCGAGACCATGCACACGCGACCGTTGTTGGGAGCTCTGCGCGGGCGTGGACTGCAGATGGCGATCGTGGTGGACGAGTACGGCGGCACGGCGGGCCTCGTCACGCTCGAGGACGTGGTCGAGGAGCTCGTGGGCGAGGTCGCGGACGAGCATGATCGCCGGCGCGTTGACGTCTACCGTATGGCCGACGGCGCGTGGAGCGTTCCCGGACTGCTCCGGCCCGACGAAGTACGAGAGACTTCCGGCATTGAGATCCCTGAAGACGCGGCGTACGAGACGATCGGCGGATACGTCATGGCTCGCCTGGGCCGGGTTGCCGAGGTCGGCGACGAGGTCCTGGCCGATAGCGCAGGACTTCGCGTTGAAAGCATGGACGGCCGACGCGTAGAGCGCGTGCGCGTGTGGGCGGAGGAGCAGTCGTGAACGTTGGACTCGCTGCTTCCACGATCGGGCTGCTGCTTGGCAACGCCTTCTTCGTTGGCGCGGAATTCGCTATTATCTCTGCCAGGCGGAGTTCTATCGAGCCGCGAGCCGAGGCCGGGAGCCGTGCAGCGCGTACGGTGCTGTGGGCCATGGAAAACGTCTCGCTCATGCTTGCTTGCGCCCAACTGGGCATCACGGTGTGCTCGGTCTCGCTCGGTGTTGTTGCGGAGCCCGCGATCGCACACGCTCTTGAGCCTGCGGCAGCCGCACTCGGATTTCCGGCAGGGGTCGCGAACGCCGTGGCGGTCACCATCGCACTGGTCATCGTGGTCGGCCTTCACGTGATTGTGGGTGAGATGGTCCCCAAGAACGCGGCAGTATCCAGTCCCGATCGAGCCGCGCTGGTCCTGGGCCCGCCTCTCGTGGCGATTGCTCGCGTGGTGCGGCCGCTCATCGCGCTGCTGAATTGGATCGCGAACCTGGTAGTCCGCGCGCTCGGCGTTGTTCCGCGTGACGAAATCACCAGCGCCTTTACCGCTGATGAGGTGCATAGCATCGTCGAACGTTCGAGCGAGGAGGGCACGCTCGAAGATGTGCAAGGCCTCCTCACCGGAGCGATCGAGTTTTCCGATCGCACGGCCGGCGACGTCATGGTGCCGCTTGAAAGCGTGCGTGCCGTGCCCATGGGGGTGACGGTCGCGCAGTTTGAGGCGGTTGTCGCGGAGACGGGGTTCTCGCGGCTTCCCGTACGCGACGGAGAGCGATACGTCGGATACCTACACATCAAGGATGTGCTTTATGCGCGTCCCGGCGAGCACGAGGAGCCCGTTCACGGGTGGCGGGTGCGCGCGCTCCCCCCAGTTCCTGTGGATGCCGAAGTCGAGACCGTGCTAGCGCGTATGCGCCAATCGGGGGCACATGTGGCGACGGCGCAGCAGGGCGGTCAAGCGGTGGGTGTCGTGTTCCTTGAGGACATCATCGAGGAGCTGGTCGGCGAGGTGCAGGACGCGATGCAGGGCGAGTTGTAGGGGTCGACGCCCGCGGCTCAGTGGCGCCCACTTTGTCTGTCCGTTAACATGGGAGCACAGTCGCTGCGTCGTGCGTTGGAAGCGCGACCCTATTAGCCTGCTTGGAGGCCTTGTGAACCCGCATCCGTCGCTACCCGAGCAGTTCGGGCAGCATTACGGAAATCGCAAGGGTCGCAGGGAAGAAGTAACCCAAGAAATCGCGATCCGGTCTACGCACATGCGACGTCAGTTTGTGACCCGCGGTGGAATCCTCATTGGCTTTGTGCTTTCCATGGTCGTATATCCCGTCATGGGGACGCTGTCGCCAACCATCGTCGCCCTCGAGGCGGTTCCAGGGGTTGTCCTCGGAGACACTCCTCCCATGATCGACGTAGTCACGGGACAGGGGCCGCAGCTGGTAGCTGTCGAACTGCCGCTGCCGTCAATTGATGACAGTGCGCGAGCCATCGCCACATCTTCCGAGTACGTGGTCTCTACTCGACTTCCCAGTTGTGACGGATCGACATTTTGGGAGGGGACCAACGGTAACCTCACCAACGACTCGCTGTGCAGGCTGTGGAAGAAAGACATCTACGTGCGCTCTGATGCCGCGGTTGCGCTCGCCGAACTCGATCATCAGTACAAGCTTCGCTTTGGCACTCGCCTGTGTTTGATTTCCGGCTACCGTTCGTACGGCGACCAGGTTCGGATCAAGGCGTCCAAAGGCTGGAAGGCGGCGCCTCCAGGCAAGTCGTACCACGGCTGGGGGCTGGCGATCGATCTGTGCCGCGGCCAGGACCGGGGCGAGTCGTACAGTTGGCTCCGCGCAAACGCGCCTGCTTTCGGATGGGACAACCCGCGTTGGGCGCAGACCACCAAGTACGAGCCGTGGCACTGGGAATACACGCCGGGTACGGACCAGATCGGCTGGTACGTGAGCGACGAATCTATCGACGCGACCCTTGCTGCGCGGGAAGCCGCGGACGCCGCAGCGGCAGAAGCCGAAGCGGCTGCGGTGGCCGCCGCAGCCGAGCCCGAGCCAACGGCCACCACAGCGCCATAGTTCTCTCTTCTATGTTGGCGACTTTCGCGAAGCCCGCTGGATAGGTCTCTTCGTCTCGGTTCAAATCCCCGAGTCCAGTTTTGCCTGCGCGCCGCTGGCTCTACCTGGGATCGATGGATCCGACGCCTGAAACCCTGGAGGTTACTTCAGGGTCGCCGTCGTAGTCGATGCCGCCCAGGCCGCTGAGCGTTGCGTCGAGCGTGTCCGTCGCGGTGACCGAAATCTGACCGGCTCCCGACAACTTGGCAACCACATCTTCGGCTATCAGGTCGTAGGCGTCGATGCCGCCGGCGCCCGCCAGGTTGATCGTGACGTCTACGGCCTTGCCAGCAATGTCGATGTCTCCTGCGCCCGCAAGTGTAAAGGAGAACCTATTGCTGTTGATTCCGCGGATGACAATGTTTCCTGCCCCCTTGAGGTCGAACGAGTCGAGCGACGGCACAGAAATGCGAACGTCCACGTCGATGTCGCCCCAGCGCCATCCATAATCAGTGTCGATGACCAGTTCGCCGTCGCTAACAGTCGTCTTGACGTACTTCTGGACAGCAGTGTCAGCGACGATCTCGATGGTCTGCGGGCCGCCGACGACGACGACCACCTCGGCAGCGCCCCGGAGCTCGATCGAATCGAAGGCGTCGACTGAACGGATTTCGGTTGAAGTGTCACCGTCGAGCGGAATGCCCGAGATGCCGCAGCCGCTGATGGCGAGTGCCGCGGCGGCAACGGCGGTGGCGGCATATATGCGATTCATGATTTCTCCTTGAGTCCATTTTGGCCCACGTACGAGCTTGGTTCGAAGGTATCGCCGCAGGCGCAGACTGAGCATCCCGCGCGGGGATGAGACGCACCCTGAACTTTTCCTCGGGGAGGTCCCCCATGCAGGCTGGGCACCCGGAACTCAGGGGGTGTGCATTTTGCGGGCGAGGACGACAATAGAGGAGAGGGCAGATCGGTCGGGAGGCACAAATGCATGTAGGAGTCCCAGCGGAGGTTAAGAACCGCGAAGCCCGAGTCTCGCTCACTCCGGAGGGCGCCAAAAAACTGGTTACCGGGGGTCATCGTGTGACCGTCCAAGCGGGCGCTGGTGCAGGAGCCGGATTCCCCGATGCGGCATACAAGGCCGCCGGTGCTGTCATGGGCACCGTCGACGATGCGTGGGGCGCCGAGATGGTCCTGAAGGTCAAGGAGCCGGTTCCTCATGAGTTCGGGCGGCTGCGCGCGGACCTCACTTTGTTCACGTTTTTGCACCTGGCCGCGAACCGTGCGCTCGCGGAAGCCCTGGTGGACTCTGGAGCTACCGCGATCTCGTACGACACAGTCCAGTTGTCGGACGGCTCGCTTCCCCTGCTGAAGCCTATGAGCGAGGTCGCCGGCCGGCTGGCCGTACTCGCTGGCGCCTACCAACTGCTCGGGTCGCAGGGCGGGCGCGGGCTGTTGCTATCGGGAATGACGGGGGTCAGCCCGGTAGCGGTGACGGTGCTTGGCGCCGGAGTCGCGGGGACCAACGCTATCGCCCAAGCGGTCGCAATGGGCGCGGACGTCACTGTGCTCGATCTGTCGGAGCCGCGCCTGGAGGCGGTCGGCGCGGTCTATGACGGCACAGTTACTACCGTCCTGTCCACATCGGAGTCCGTGGACAGCGCAGTGGTGGGCGCGGACCTTGTAATTGGTGCGGTCCTGGTCCCTGGCCGGCCCGCCCCCAAGATCGTTAGTCACGACACGGTCGCGCGCATGCGACCGGGGTCGGTGTTGGTGGATATCGCGATCGACCAGGGCGGCTGCTTCGAGGACTCGCGGCCCACCACCCATGACGCGCCCGTCTTCCCGGTGGAGCAGGCGATTTTCTACTGCGTCACAAACATGCCGGGAGCCGTTGCGGGCACGTCCACGCAGGCGCTCACCAATGCGACGTTCGACTACGCCCTCGCGTTGGCCGATTCCGGCTGGGAGGACGCTTGCGCCCGTGACTCAGCGCTCGCTGCAGGCTTGTCCTCAGCAGGAGGCAAGTTGCGGCACGCGGCGGCGATCGAAGCGTTCCCAGAGCTGCCGGCAGGCTAGGGCGTGGCCGCGTCCGCCGCGTCTGCGACGCGGTGTTCCGCGGGCCGTGGTTTCACGACGGGATAGGTGCCGAGCGCGCGTTCGGCCGCCTCGCGACCGAGCGCGATAAGGCCGGGGATGTCGCGCCCCTGCCACTGCGAGCGCGCGCCAACCAGAGGGTGAATCAGGGTGACGTCATTGCCAATCTCGAGCTCGTGGACGTGAGCAGAAGTCTGCACCTGCGGGAGCCCGTCCCACTCCGGAGCCAGCCGCACCCCGATCACGTGGTCCGCTCCCATGCCGAAGGCGGTCTCGAGCGGAAGGTTCTGGACCATCCCACCGTCGACCATGAGGAGGCCGCGATGTTTTTTGGGGCGAAATATTCCGGGCACCGCTATCGATGCGCACATGGCGTCCACGACGCTGCCAGCGTCGAGCACGACGGCCGCGTGGGAGGCGACGTCCGTAGCAACGGCCGCGTAGCGGATTGGAAGGTCCTCGATGTTCCGGTCGCCACCGCCGACGTGGTCGATGGTTTTGCGCAGGCCGACCGTGTCGAGCACGCCCAGCCCGGGGATCATGGAGACAGCGCCGAAGGTTCCCCACTCGGCGCGCAGTACCAAGCTCTCCAACTCGTAAGGGTCGAACCGCGCAGCGTACGCAGCGCCGATGACGGCCCCCGCAGAAGTACCCGCGACAATCGACGGCGTAATGCCGCGCTCGCGCAGGACCTGCAGTACGCCAACGTGAGCGGCACCCAGAGCGCCGCCGCCACCGAGCGCTAACCCGAGCCGCTGCTCGGTTCGCAAATCCACGGGCGTGCCCATAGTTGTCATGCTACGGGTTTCCCCTGCATGAGCCGTGACGTAGGTTGAGAAGTGAACCTAGGCACCGGAGCAGGCAATGAAGCAGGGCACGATTGAGGACCGCAGTGTCTCGGCAAGCGAATCGCGTCACGGTACATTTCGGGACCGCGCCGACGTATGTGCGCGCCTGCACGCCGTGGCCGGAATCTAGCGAGTGTCCAAGCTCAGCCGGGTTGCCGTCGAGAGAGTGATCCTTTCAGACGTCACCCGAGCGCTGATCTTTGTGGTGCTCGGAATGGGCTTGCTGGTGCTCCCGAACGCTTTCGCGGGAGGCACGTTGACCACTAGCCAGCGCGAGGCGTTTGAGGCGTGCAATGATTACGCCGCGCGCACGGAAGGGTCGATTCCCAATGGCCTGCTTACGGCGGTGCACGTGTACTCGACACATCAGTGGCCTGCGTACAACCGTAAACGGGCAGAGTTGGGCTACGGCGACTTTATCGATATGGATGAGATCTCCGAGGTTGACCGAGACGAGATCGATAGGGGGTACGCCGTTGAACGAGAGTCGCTCTTGGAGACGTTCTGGGTGGTGTGGGAAATTGGCTATGCGGGAACCGCTCAATGCCAGTTCCAGACGTACGACGGTGGCTCGTGGGGCCGGCCGGAAATCAGTGGCCGGTAGTGCCCTCGACAGGAATCGAACCTGCGACCTTCGGTACCGGAAACCGGTGCTCTATCCGCTGAGCTACGAGGGCGGTGTGCGGGTTTCCCCGCGGCAGTCGAGACTACCAGCCCAACGGTATGGTCTCGTGGGTCGTTGAGTTAGCGTGAGGACTATGAATCTGGCGAAAGCTGGCGCGGCCGTTGCCGGTGCCATACTTGTGCTCGCGGCGTGCGGGCCGAGCAGGGTCGAACTTCCGAACACCATGTGGGACGCCGACGGCACTCTGCGCGTCTACGAGGCTACAGACAGCCCGACCGACGACCTCGCCGGGCGTCAGTACCAACTCACGGTCGACAGCGTCGAGCTGACCTATTACGAAGACGCCACCCTCTACTTCAGCGACAAGTCGCGCATTGTCGACAATGACCTGAACCGCATCGGCGAGCAAGACCTCAAGGACGGGGCCACGGTCCACGTGTGGACCGGCGCTTGCCGGGAATCCTGGCCGGTCCAGTGCGAGGTGCAGTTTCTGCGTGTCACATCTGACGCATAGACTGCAGGGGTGACTGATCAGGCGATAGCCGATGTGGTCCCGTGGATGCGCGCGTTCGTCGAGGCCCTGCCCGGCGCAGCGGTAGTCCTCAAGCCCGAGTGGTCCTGTGAGACCTTTCAGGTGCTGGGTAAGCACTTTGGCCGGGTGAACTACCACCCCAGCGGGGCGCGGCTCCTCACCATCAAGGGCGACCCAGAGGACAACGCGGCGCTCGCCCAGCAGTACGAGGCCGTCACGCCGGGCTACTACGCGAACAAGCGGCTGTGGATCTCGGTGGCGCTGGACGGTTCGGATGTTCCGCGGGACCTAACCGAGGAATTCATCGAGACGGCGTACATGCTGGTTCGTGCGTCGCTTCCCAAGCGCGAACAGGCCAAACTTGGCGACGCGCCCCGATAGAATCGCCCGGTGACCCCCGAAGAACTCGCACACCTCATCCGCGTCTGCCTCACGTCCGCCGAAGAAGCTGGCAAGTTCACCGACGCCGACGACTTCAACGCTGCCGACGTTGCCCCCACGGTCGAGCGCCCGCGCGACCGCGCGCACGGCGACTGGTCGACAAACGTCGCGATGCAGGTCGCTAAGAAGGTCGGGATGAATCCGCGCGCGCTCGCGGAGGTTCTCGTCGCCTACCTTGCCGATCAAGAGGGAATCGACTCTGCCGAGGTGGCAGGACCGGGCTTCATTAACATTCGCCTCGCGGCCGGCGCCGCGGGGGAGCTCGCACGCAGCATCGTCGATGCCGGGGTTGCGTACGGACGCGGGGACTCGCTGTCCGGGACCACGGTGAATATCGAGTTTGTCAGCGCCAACCCCACGGGGCCCATTCACCTGGGCGGAACGCGCTGGGCGGCAGTGGGGGACAGCATCGCGCGGCTGCTGGAGTTTCACGGCGCCAAGGTGATCCGCGAGTACTACTTCAATGACCACGGCGGCCAGATCGACCGCTTCGCGCTGTCGCTGCTGGCGCGCGCCAGGGGCCAGGAGGCGCCCGAGGGCGGCTACGGCGGCCAGTACATTGAGGACATTGCACACAACGTGCTCGCGGGGGCCAGAGCCGATGGCGATCCAGACCCGCTGACACTTCCCCACGCCGAAGCCCAAGAGGCGTTCCGCGCACGCGGTGTGGAGCTGATGTTTCAGGAGATCAAGCAGTCCCTGCACGATTTTGGCGTGGACTTTGACGTCTACTTTCACGAGGACTCGCTGCACCAGTCAGGCAAGGTCGAGCGCGCTCTTACCGAGCTTAAGGCCTCGGGGGCTCTCTACGAAGCCGACGATGCCTGGTGGCTGCGCACCACGGATCAGGGCGATGAGAAGGACCGCGTTGTCGTCAAATCTGACGGCAAGCCCGCGTACATCGCTGGAGACATCGCGTACATCCGCGACAAGCACGAACGCGGCGCAGACCTAGCGATCTACCTACTCGGCGCCGACCATCACGGCTACATCGCGCGCCTCAAGGCCGCTGCCGCGGCGCTCGGTTACGACCCCGATGGCGTCGAGGTGATTATCGGGCAGCTCGTTTCGCTCGTGAAGGACGGCAAGCCGGTGCGGATGTCCAAACGCGCCGGAAACGTCGTGACGATGGAGGACCTCGTGGACGCCGTAGGCGTGGATGCTGCCCGCTACGCACTCGCGCGTTCTAGCGCCGACAGCACGCTGGACGTAGACCTTGACGCGCTGTCGTCCTCAACCAACGCGAATCCCGTCTTCTATGTCCAGTACGCGCACGCGCGCGCGACCAATGTCGCGGTGCGGGCCGCTGAGTACGGCATTTCGCGCGAGGATGGCTTTGATCCATCGACGCTTACGCACGAGGCAGAGACGGCACTGCTCGGGTTGCTTGGCGAGTTTCCGCGGCTCGTCACCCAGGCGGTCGAGTATCGTGAGCAACACCGCATCGCCCGCTACATCGAAGCGGTCGCGTCGGCATTCCACGGCTGGTACGACCGCTGCCGGGTCACGCCACTGGGCGACGAAGAGCTAACCGACACACACCGCACCCGCCTGTGGCTGAACGACGCTACGCGCCAGGTACTTGCGACTGGATTGCACTTGTTGGGCGTGAGCGCACCAGAGAGGATGTAGCCATGACCTCCCAGCTCTCATCCGTGTGGCCCGCGAACGCCGGCCGGCTCGTTGACGGTGCGATCACCGTTGGCGGCTGCGATGTCCGGGCGTTGGCGAGCGAATACGGCACGCCGTTGTACGTGGTTGATGAGCAGGACCTGCGCGCGAGGGCGGTCGCGTTTCGCAAGTACTTTGGCGCGGCCTTCGGAGCGCACGGCGCGGACTGCGAGGTGTTCTACGCGGGCAAGGCTTTCCTGTGCTCTCAAGTGGCGTCCTGGATGGCCGAGGACGGGCTGAGCCTCGACGTCGCCTCCGGCGGGGAACTCGAAATCGCGCTGCGCGGAGGGATGCCACCCGAGCGGATTGCGATGCACGGCAACAACAAGTCGGACGCCGAGCTCATGCGCGCGCTTGAGTTGGGAATCGGCCGGATCGTCGTCGACTCGATGACGGAGATCGAGGTGCTGTCGGCGCTCGCCGCAGAGCTCGGCACCGTCGCGCCGGTGATGGTGCGCGTAACCACGGGTGTCCACGCCGGCGGGCACGAGTTCATCGCTACGGCTCACGAAGACCAGAAGTTCGGGCTCTCGCTCGCGGCCGGCGCCGCGCTCGAGGCGCTGCACGCCTGTCACAACGCGCCCGCACTCAACCTGCTCGGCATCCACACACATATCGGCTCGCAAATCTTGTCGATCGAAGCGTTCCAAGAGAGCGCCGAGCGCATGCTGCACTTGCGGTCCCAATTCGCGAAGGCAGCTGGGGTGCGTTTGCCCGAAGTTGACTTGGGTGGCGGTTACGCGATTGCCTACACGGACGAAACCGAGGCGCTACCGATTGAGCAAGCGGCTACGGGTATCGCCGCAGCCGTGGCGGCGGCAATGGAGACCGTGGGTGGTACTTGGCCTGTGTTCTCGATCGAACCGGGGCGCGCGATTGCTGGGCCAGCAGGATTGACTGTCTATAGCGTCGGCGTGACGAAAGCTGTGACCCTTGATGATGGCGGAGAGCGGCGCTACGTTGCGGTGGACGGCGGCATGAGCGACAATATGCGGCCGGTTGCCTACGGAGCCGAGTACTCCGCGGCGCTAGCCTCGCGCGACTCTGACGACCCCAGCGTGCTCTCTCGCGTTGTCGGAAAGCACTGCGAGTCCGGCGATATCGTAGTGCGCAACGTCGAACTACCAGGCGACGTGAGGCGTGGAGATCTGGTCGCGGTAGCCGCCACCGGCGCGTACGGGCGGGCGATGGCCAACAACTACAATGCGCTGCTTCGCCCGGCTGTCGTGGGCGTCCGCGACGGGTTGGCGCACACACTTGTGCGCCGCGACACACTTGAGGACCTCCTCGCATGGGATGTTGCGCCGTAATCGGAGCGTTCTAGTGCCAATGACGAAAGGAACGCGCATATCCTGGCGCGACCCGTCCGAATGTAATGGGTGTTCGATCTCACTCTGAGGCCATGGATTTTCGCCCAACCGAGTGCGAAAATGGTGGTGGGTGCTAACCCGGTGCCTGAATCACATAGTTGAGGAAGAGGCAAAACAATGGCACGCCTCGCAAAGAAGAGCAGTAGCGAAATTCACGCCAATACGGAGGCGCTCAAGGCACTCGCTGATAAAGCGGTTGCGGATGGCGCCACGTGGCATACACAAGACGTTGGAGAGGAAACGTTCGTCCCCGAAATCACCTCGCTTGACGGAGACGCACTGCGGTCGAAGTAGCCTGACAGTTTGGGCTTCATCGCGTCACCCGTCACATTGCGCGCTATTGCCCTATCCAGGTCACCAGCGGGCTCAGCGCGTCGCTCATCTGGCGCATGGACTGCTCGTGGTGGTTTCGGCTCATGTCGTACGGATCGAGGATGTCCTCATGCTTGCGGTCGGCAAATGCTGACCGCGCGGAAGCGAAGAGGGCAGCGGCACCAGCGATGCGCTCAAGGCGCGTGGGTTGCTTTGCGCGCGGCACCACATCGGTGAGCGCCGCCATCTCGGTAAGCAGGAACACCTTCTGTGCGGCCTCCGGAACCCGCTGAACGATCCAGTTTCGGTGGTCGACACCGGCGACGATGATCATGTCCGCAGAGTTTATGCCCGCGACATCAAGTTGGCGGGGTTCATGCTCGGTGCCGTCGAGGCCCACAGCGGCGAGCACAGCGAACATGTCGTCCGAAATCTCCCAGCCCGTCAGCGCGTAGGTGCCAGCCGAGGTTACGGAGGCATCGGTGCCCCACGCGCGTTTGAGGGAGAGTTCGATCGCCGGGGAGCGGCAAACATTTCCCGTGCATACGCACAGCACATTGGCTGGCCCGTCCGCCATGTCACGCCTCTCCGTTGCCCTGTTCCCTGACCTTGAGCCTACGCGTACGGCAACTTAACCGCAGGTTGGTGCGGCATTCGCACGGGCGCGTCTTAGCGGATGAGGCGGCTGTGCGCGTGATCATCCGGGGGGATGATCGAGTTCATTACCGGGGCCGATGTGGCCGCGGGGCCCATCTGGGAGGGTTGAACCAGAGTTGAGGGTCCGCCACGAGGCCCAAGAATTATTTGATCAACGTGACCACGCCCGCCCGCGACGCCGCTCACTGGAACGGCTGATTGAGGTGCGGGTTCGGCACACCTTGCAGGGAAATGTGCCGAACCCGTACCTTGATCGAAGCACGTTGCGCGGGTTCTCGCGCGCTGAAAGAGGGCCACGCGGGTTTGTCGATCGACGAGTGGACCGTGATTGGCCTGGGATCGGCGGTGTCTGCCGTCGTATTCAGTGTGCTCGGCGAGGTCTGAAGACGCGCTGCAGGAGCGGCCGCGCTCCGGTCCAGGGACCGCCTCCGTGAACACATGATCTGGGCCCACCACAACCGATAGAGTTGGTGCCGTGTCTAGCCCCTCGCCCTCCGTCAAGATCGCCCTGCTCGGGTGTGGGACCGTGGGCGCCCAAGTTGCCCGCCTGCTGATCGAGCAGAAGGACGATCTGGCGCAGCGCATCGGCGCGACCCTTGACATTCAAGCGATCCTGGTGCGCAACCCTCGAGCGCCCCGCGATGCAGAGCTGCCCAAGGAGCTCTTCACGGATGACGCGGCTGCCGCGATCAAGGGCGCCGACCTCGTGGTGGAGACCATGGGCGGCATCGAACCGGCCCGCGGTCTGATCCTTGATGCGATCAAGGCCGGTGCGGCGGTGGTGACCGCCAACAAGGCGCTGCTCGCCGAGTTTGGCCCGGAGCTCTATGAGGCGGCCGACGCCGCCGGCGTGGACCTCTACTTCGAGGCAGCCGTGGCGGGCGCCATCCCGCTGGTCCGTCCCGTGCGGGAGAGCCTCGCGGGGGACACCGTCAAGCGAATCCTCGGCATCGTCAACGGCACCACGAACTACATGCTCGACCAGATGACGTCGAACGGACTGGCTTATGCCGACGCGCTTGCCGAGGCGCAACGCCTGGGTTACGCAGAGGCCGACCCCACGGCAGACGTCGAGGGCTACGATGCGGCCGCCAAAGCCGCGATCCTCGCGAGCCTGGCCTTCCACATGCGCGTGCGCCTCGAGGACGTGCACCGGGAGGGAATCTCCGGGATTACTGCAGACGACGTCGCGGCCGCAACCGAATCGGGTCATGTCCTCAAGCTGCTCGCGGTCGCCGAGCGCACCGACGCCGGCGTGGCAGTGCGCGTGCATCCCGCGCTGGTATCCCTCGACCACCCGCTCGCGGGCGTGCGCGGCGCGTTCAACGCCGTCTTCATTGAGGCGGAGGCCGCCGGCGAGCTCATGTTCTATGGCCAGGGGGCCGGGGGAGCGCCCACGGCGTCCGCGGTGCTCGGGGACATCGTCTCGGCCGCGCGTCACCGCGCAATAGGCGGCAAGGGTCCTAGCGAATCCAACTACGTCGAGGTGCCGGTGCTGCCCATCGGCGCGACGCGTACCCGCTATCAAATCCGGCTCGACGTCGCCGACAAGCCGGGCGTGCTCGCACAGGTCGCGACCATCCTGGGAAGTCATGACGTCTCGATCGAGTCTGTGCGACAGCCGCCCAGCCCGTACGGTGTGGGCAACGCTCAACTGATTATCTCTACGCACGAGGCGGTCGAGTCAGACCTGGACGCCACGGTCGCAGAGATTCGCGGCGCCGATGCCGTCAACGCCGTGGTGTCGGTTCTGAGGATTGAGGGAGCCTGATGGCCCAGCCATGGCGCGGAGTCGTCCGCGAGTACCAAGAATTCCTGCCCTTTGCCGACGGCGACCCGGTGGTCACGCTTGGCGAAGGCGGAACGCCGTTGGTCGCCGCCGATGCGCTGTCAAAGCGTACGGGCGCGGACGTTTACCTCAAGGTTGAGGGGGCCAACCCGACCGGATCGTTCAAGGACCGCGGCATGACGTCGGCGATCTCTAAGGTCGTGGCCGAGGGCGCTTCTACCGTGGTGTGCGCGTCCACCGGCAATACTTCTGCCAGTGCGTCCGCCTATGCCGCCGCGGCCGGGCTCGCGTGCGCCGTTGTGCTGCCCGAGGGCAAGATCGCAGCGGGCAAGATGACCCAGGCGATTGTCCACGGCGCCACGCTCATCGCCGTCGACGGCAACTTTGACGACTGCCTCGACATTGTCCGGACCCTAGGCGAGACGTACCCCGTCGCCATGGTCAACTCGATCAACCCGTTCCGGCTCCAAGGGCAAAAGACGGCCGCGTTCGAGATCGTGGACCAGTTGGGCGACGCTCCCGACATTCACGTGCTGCCGGTGGGCAACGCCGGCAACATCAGCGCTTACTGGATGGGCTACCAGGAGTACGCGGCTAAGGGCCCCGCCACACGGACGCCCAAGATGTGGGGCGTGCAGGCCGAAGGCGCGGCGCCGTTTGTCGAGGGCGAGCCTGTTAAGGAGCCCGAGACCATCGCTACCGCCATCCGCATCGGCAACCCAGCCTCGTGGGACCTAGCCGTCGCCGCGCGCGACGAGTCGGGCGGTTGGATTCGCGCCGTGAGCGACCAGCAGATTCTGAACGCGCAGGCGCTCATCGCCGCCGAGGTTGGTGTGTTCGTGGAGCCCGCTAGCGCGGCCTCCGTCGCCGGTCTCATTGCCGCATCCGATGCTGGCGACGTTCCCGTGGGCTCGATCGTGACGTGCACCGTGACCGGCAACGGGCTCAAGGACACCGACACCGCGCTGATCGGCCGCCACCTGGATCCCACCGTCATTCCCGTCGACATCGCAGCGGCAGCCGAGGCTCTGGGGCTCGCATGAGGCTGGCTGCCGACCACGTCCGCGTCACCGTCCCCGCGAGCGCGGGCAACCTGGGCCCTGGCTTCGACTCGCTTGGCATGGCGCTCGGCGTGTTTGACCAGATCGAGGTGCGCGCGATCGCGTCGGAGGGAGTTGAGATTGAGGTCGAGGGGGAGGGCGCGGGAAAGGTCCCAACAGACGAGTCCCATCTGTTCGTGCGCGCGTTTCGCGCGGCCTTGGATGAGGTGGACGGCCCGCAGACTGGGCTTCACATCAAGGCCAACAACTCCATTCCACAGAGTCGCGGGCTGGGGAGTTCAGCCGCGACCATCGTCGCAGCGGTAACGGCCGCGCGCGCGATGATCGCCGACCCGGACGCGCTCTCGCCAGAGGTGACCCTGCGAATCGCTACGCGCATCGAGGGACACCCCGACAACGCTGCGCCAGCCATCTACGGCGGCGCTACCGTCTGCTGGATGGGCGAGACCGGCGCGCACGCGACTGCGCTCAGCGTGGCCGACGGAATCGAGACTGCAGTGCTCATTCCGCGTGGCGTGCTGCCCACGGTCGAGGCCCGGGCCGCGTTGCCAACGGAAGTGCCCCACAAGCACGCCGCGTTCAACCTGTCGCGCGCGGCCCTGCTAGTCCACGCGCTCGCTGGCCGCCCCGAGCTGCTGTTTGACGCGACCGCGGACATGCTCCATCAGGATTACCGGGCGCCGCAGATGATGGCGTCCATCGAGATGATGTGCACACTGCGCGACAAGGGGCTGGCCGCTGTGGTTTCGGGGGCTGGCCCTTCAGTTTTGGTCATCGGGGAGAGCCTTGCCAACGTGGGCCTCGCCACGGGCGATCTTGCGTGGGCTGACGGCGTGGGCGACGAGAAGTGGCGGGCGGTGCTCACCGCCGGGCGGGTGCCTGGCGCCACTGCCGCTCCCGTTACCGACGCAACCTAGCCGAGCCGTTTCGCCGCGAGCCGGACAATAGACGATGTGGTGGCGCTCGGTTGCCGCGCCGCGCACCCGACCGGCGTCGCCTAGCTAGCCGGGGGCATGTTCATGCGGGCCCAGTCGGCAAACGTGGTGAATGGCGCCACGGTCACCTTGCGCGCGGCTGCGAGCTGGGCGTCGACGTGGTGATCGGATTCACCGGCTCGGCCATTTGGAAGTACGTGGCGATGTTCCCGCCGGTCTCACAAGAGGTCATTGACGCGGGGTACCAGGATTTCGCCGACGGGTGGAACCCCATCCTCGACGTTTACGACGAAGTCGGCGTGAGATTTGCTCATGGGGTTCACCCCAGCGAGATCGCGTACGACTACTGGACCACTGTCCGAGCCCTCGAAGTCATCGGCCACCGTGAGGCGTTCGGTTTCAACTGGGACCCGAGCCACATGGTGTGGCAGGACCTCGACTCCGTGGGTTTCTTGTGGGACTTCAAGGACCGCATCTATCACGTGGACTGCAAGGACACTCGCAAGCGCATGAACAACGGTCGCAACGGCTGGCTCGGGTCGCACCTCGCGTGGGCCGACGGCAACCGCAGCTGGGACTTCATCTCCACGGGTCACGGTGACGTGCCATGGGAGGATGCGTTCCGGATGCTCAACCAAATCGGCTATGCCGGTCCCATACCCATCGAATGGGCGGACGTGGGCATGGACCGCCTTGTGGGAGTACCTGAGGCGCTCGAATTCGCCTGTCGACTTGCGTTCGACGCCGCGTCACTGAGGCCCGCACCGCGCGAGTATTCGCGCAGCGGGCCTCAGTGTTGTGTCTGGTGGGTGGAGCCGAGCCCTAGCGGGCGACGAAGCCCGTGAGCAACGAATCGACGCGCTCGGGGGACAGCGCGTGGTGGAGGGCGAGCATGCTCGCGCCTAGCAGGGCGGAGTCACCGCCGGACCGCGATTGCGCGATCTGTAGGTTTCCGGTGGAGAGCGGCATCGACCGCGCGTAGACGACCTCGCGCGCGCCTGCCAGCAGGTGTTCTCCGGCTTGTGCCATTGAGCCGCCTAACACAATCACGGCGGGGTTGATGAGGCTGACGCAAGCGGTGAGGACCTCGCCTAGGCTCCGACCCGCCTCGCGGACTGCCTGAATAGCTTCGGTGTTCCCTGCCCGCACTAGGTTGACGATGTCCTGGCTGGTTTCAACGTCGAGGCCGGCCTCGCGCAGTTGCTTGGCGATCGCCGGCCCGGCGGACACTGCCTCAAGGCAGCCACGGTTGCCGCATCGGCACGCGACGTCCCTTCCGCGAGCAACATATACGTGGCCGATGTCGCCAGCGATTCCCTGGGCGCCGCGTTGCAGGTACCCGCCCGAAATGACGCCCGAGCCGATGCCGGTGGCTACTTTGACGTAGACGAAGTGGTCGACGTCAGGCCAGTTCATTGCCCTTTCGCCCAGCGCCATGAGGTTGACGTCGTTGTCTACCAGCACCGGAACGTCAAACTCGGCGCCGAGTTTGCGGGGCACGTCGTAGCGGTCCCACCCTGGCATGATCGGCGGGTCGATTGGCAGCCCCGTCGAGTGCTCGACCGGGCCGGGCAGTCCCACGCCAATGGCGAGCAGGTGCTCGGCGCGATCGTGTAGTTGGTCAAGGAGTTCGCGGCCAGCGGCGATCACCCAATCGAGGATGGGCTCGGGGCCTTCGGCTACGGACATCTCGACGCTCCGGCGGTCGAGAATGTTGCCGGCGAGGTCGCTCATCGCAATCCGCGCGTGCGAGGCACCAACATCCACACCGAGCACCACGCGCGATGCGGAATTGAGGGCGATCTGGCTGGATGGGCGGCCTCCAGTCGAGATCGCATCTCCCACCGGACTGACGAGCCCAAGTTTGATCAGGGAGTCCACGCGCATAGCGACCGTGGATCGCGCCAGGCCTGTGAGGCCAGCGAGTTCGCTTCGGGTACGGGGCGCGCCGTCCCGGAGAATCTGAAACAGGTCGGTGTCTGCCGCCTTGCCCAGAGTATTGGATCGGCTTATGTCGTTCATGATGCAACCTTATCTCATCGGTGCACGTAAGCCACCCGCTCTTGCAACAACACGCCGCTGCATATTGAGTCAATTCAAGCGGCGATTCCGCCTAGCTGAAGGGCTCCCGAGGCGCCGTTGTCTAGCGTCACGTTGAGGAAGTGGTACCTTGATAGTGCATTCCAGGAGGATCGAGCCCATGGGGCATAGTCCAGAATCCGGAAGCAATCCACGAACGGCACGTCCTTAGCGGCGTATCCAAACGTTTAGGCGTGCATGCGTGGGCAATCTCGTACTTCGGAGCCACCCGGGCTCGTGCGAGGAAAGGAACAGTGTGACCGACACCAACGAGGCCGTAGCGAACGCCACAGGCGGCGCGGCCCTGAGTGACATGAAGATTCCCCAATTGCAGGCGCTCGCGTCTGAGCTGGGAGTCTCTGGCACCACTAAAATGCGAAAGAGTGATCTCGTGACAGCAATCGAGAACGGCGGAGTAGTCGCCGCCAAAGACGAACCCAAGAGTGCCGACGCAAGCGGAAGTCCCTCAGACGACCGTGCCAAGCGCGCCAAGGAGGCCGTGGCTTCGTCCTCGGGTAACGACGGCGACATCAAGGGCTCTGATGGCGGCAACGCCAAGCAGGGATCCGGCAACCAGGGATCCGGCAGCCAGGGCGGCGGCAACCAGCGCAACCGTAACGGCGACGAAGGCCGTGACGGCCGCCGTCGCCGCGGACGCGGCCGTGGACGCAATCGTGGCGGACGTGACGGCGGGAGCGGCGGCGGCAACTACGAAGACGCGCCCCGCGGCGACGAGGACGAGGCCCGCGAGGGCGAAGAGCTGAGTGATGTCGGCGGCATCGTTG
The DNA here is from genome assembly GCA_965250005.1 of Demequinaceae bacterium. Classification (GTDB taxonomy): domain Bacteria; phylum Actinomycetota; class Actinomycetes; order Actinomycetales; family Demequinaceae; genus WTKG01. The sequence continues at coordinate 959,203 of OZ252279.1, read as the reverse complement.
ACGTCTACGACAGTTACGCGTTTATCCGCACCACCGGCTTCTTGCCCGGCAAGACGGATGTCTACGTTTCATCCAACCAGGTCCGCAAGTATGGACTGCGCAAGGGAGACGCCATCACCGGCGCCGTGCGCCCGCCCCGTCCGGGCGAGCGCGGTCAGCGCCAGAAGTTCAACGCGCTCGTGCGTGTCGAGACGGTCAATGGCCAGACACCGGTTGAAGCAAAGGACCGGGTCGTCTTTGGAGACCTCACCCCGCTGTACCCGCAGGACCGACTGCGCCTCGAGACCGACCCGCGCGACATGACGACACGCATCATCGACCTGGTTGCACCTATTGGTAAGGGCCAGCGTGGACTCATCGTCTCGCCGCCCAAAGCCGGTAAGACGCTCGTGCTCCAGGCGATTGCTAACGCCATCACCACCAACAACCCCGAGGTTCACCTCATGGTTGTCCTTGTGGATGAGCGTCCTGAAGAGGTCACCGACATGCAGCGCACCGTCAAAGGCGAGGTCATTGCCTCGACGTTCGACCGCCCTGCTGAGGACCACACTCAGGTGGCCGAACTCGCAATTGAGCGCGCCAAGCGCATCGTCGAAATGGGCAAGGACGTCGTGTTGCTACTTGACTCGATCACCCGCCTCGGCCGCGCGTACAACATCAGCGCGCCCGCCTCGGGCCGCATCCTCTCGGGTGGTGTCGACTCGTCGGCGCTGTACCCGCCCAAGCGCTTCTTTGGCGCCGCGCGCAACATCGAGCACGGCGGCTCCCTCACCATCCTTGCGACTGCGTTGGTGGAGACGGGGTCGAAGGCTGACGAGGTTATCTTCGAAGAGTTCAAGGGCACCGGAAACATGGAGCTCAAGCTCAGCCGTTCGCTCGCCGACCGCCGAATCTTCCCTGCAGTCGACGTAAACCAGTCGGGTACACGCCGCGAGGAAATCCTGCTTGGCGCAGATGAACTCAAGGTGATGTGGAAGCTTCGCCGCGTGATTTCTGCGCTCGACCAGCAGCAGTCCATTGAGCTGCTGCTGCAGAAGCTCAAGGAGAACAAGACCAACGCCGAGTTCCTGCTCACGGTCCAGAAGACCACGCCGGGCGACGACTAGAAACTCTTGGGCATAGCGGTAGCGCCCCGAGCGTTACCGCTAGGTCCTGGACATGTAGCATTGGACGCCGGCCTGCGGTTCACCGTCGCGAAATACGCGAACGGACCCGGGGGCCATAAAGGGAAATCATGAAGAAAGACATTCACCCCGAGTACGTGGCTACCACGGTCACGTGCACCTGCGGAAACACATTTGAGACCCGCAGCACCGCAACTTCGGGCGCCATTGCCGCGGATGTGTGCTCCGAGTGCCACCCGTTCTACACGGGCAAGCAGAAGATCCTCGACACTGGTGGCCGCGTCGCACGCTTCGAGAAGCGCTACGGCAAGGGCGCAGAGCCTGCGGCTGAACCAGCCGAGGCTGAGACCAAATAACTCGGTAGGGGCCTACTTCCATGGCCGAGACCTTCGCTGCCGTCCAGCCGTTGCTGGACGAGTACGCCGATATCGAGATGCAACTGTCCGACCCTGCGGTTCACGCGGACGCCGGACGAGCGCGCACACTCGGGCGTCGGTTCGCGGAACTCGGCAGGGTAGTCGCAGCCCAGCGCGCGTTTGAGGCTGCGGCGGGCGACGTTGAGGCCGCCCAAGAGATGGCTGCAGCAGACCCGGAGTTCGCTTCCGAGGTACCTGCGCTTGAAGCCGTCCTGGAGGCGGCCACGGAGACGCTTCGCCGCATTCTCATCCCGCGCGACCCGGATGATTCACGCGACGTGATCCTCGAGGTCAAGGCGGGTGAAGGCGGCGATGAATCCGCACTTTTCGCCAGCGACCTCATGAAGATGTACCTCAAGTACGCTGAAATCAAGGGCTGGAGTGCCACGGTCTTGAGCGAAACGCGCACGGACCTCGGCGGCTACAAGGACGCAACAGTCGTGTTGCGCGCCAAGGGCAACCCGGAGCCGCAGGAAGGCGTGTGGGCGCACCTCAAGTACGAGGGCGGAGTCCACCGGGTTCAGCGAGTTCCCACCACGGAAACGCAGGGCCGCATCCACACCTCAGCTGCGGGCGTGCTCGTGCACCCCGAGGTGGAAGAGGTGGAGGCGGAGCTCCTCAACGACGCCGACTTGCAGATCGACTATTATCGGTCCTCCGGACCCGGAGGGCAGTCGGTCAACACCACAGACTCTGCGGTCCGCATCACGCACAAGCCCACCGGCATCGTCGCGTCTTGCCAGAACGAGAAATCGCAGATCAAGAACCGCGCAAGCGCGATGAAAGTCCTGCAGGCGCGCGTGCGCGCCTCCGAACAAGAAGCCGCAGAAGCCGAAGCGTCCAGTATGCGCAAATCCCAGGTCCGCACCGTGGACCGCAGCGAACGCATTCGCACGTACAATTTCCCCGAAAACCGGATCGCGGACCACCGCACGGGCTACAAGGCGTACAACCTCGAGGCAGTCCTGAGCGGCGACCTCGACGCGGTTGTTCGCTCCGCCATCGAAGCCGACGAGGCTGCACGTCTCGCGGGCGCCGACGCGTAGCCGATCATGACTGGGCGCGTACGTCCGACAAAGACCCCCGGTGCATACCCGCTCGCCCTGCTCGTTCGCGATGTTACTGTGATGCTCGCTGATGCGGGCGTCCAAAGCCCCGAACCAGACGCGCTCGCGCTCATCGCTTTTGCTGCAGGCAGCGACAGTTCCACGATCCGCACGGGGGCCGCGCGCGGAGACATGTCGCCCGCAAACCTCGACGTCGCCACGCTCAGAGCAGAGCACCCTCCGCCCGGTTCTATCGGAGAAATCGTGGGCAGGCGCGTCGAGCGCGTGCCGCTTCAACACATCACCAAAGGCGCGCCATTTCGACACATTGTCCTCGAGGTTGGCAAAGGCGTATTCGTGCCGCGTCCCGAGACCGAGTGGGTTACCCAAGCAGCGATAGATGCTGTCGCGGCATCGGCGGCAGAGGGATTTGCAACCGTCACCGCCGTGGACCTGTGTGCAGGTTCGGGTGCGATCGGGTTGTCGATCGCGGCGGAGGTACCGAGCGTCTTTGTCTCGCTCGTGGAGCTGAGCGAGGATGCGTTTGCGTTCTTGGAACGCAACGCCTCGCGCCAGAGCGACGATGCCCAGCGGCGTTTGAACCTGGTGCAAGGCGATGCGCGCAAAGCGCTGAGGGACATGAACGGGACGGTCGATGTAGTGGTCTCCAACCCGCCGTATATTCCGCGTGGCGCAGTTCCACGCGACCCCGAGGTAGCGCTGTACGACCCAGAGGTTGCCTTGTACGGGTTGGGTGCCGACGGCCTTGAGGTTCCGCGGGGTGTGGAGGCAACGGCAGTACGGCTATTGCGTCACGGCGGGCGGTTCGTCATGGAGCATGGGGACGAGCAGGGCGCCGAGGTTCGCGACATCCTCAGCGCGTCTGGGGCCTGGATCGACATCGAAACAGGACAGGACGGCAGCGGACGCGATCGCTTCGTCGTGGCCACGCGCGCTTGAGCCGTGCCAGACTTGCCCACGTGATCCTGCCCGCCTTAGACCCCGCGACGTGGGGCCCGTCCATTGACGCGGCCGTGCACGCAATTGGGCGCGGGGAGATTGTTGTTCTACCAACAGACACGGTCTATGGCGTGGGCGCGGATGCATTTCAGCCCGAGGCCGTGCAGGCGGTGCTCGACGCCAAGGGCCGCGGCCGGCACATGCCGCCGCCTGTCCTTATCCCGAGTGTCGCTACGGTAGCGGGACTCGCGCGTGACGTTTCTGACGCCGCGGGCGCCCTGATGGACGCGTTCTGGCCGGGCCCACTGACCGTGATTCTCAACGCCCAGCCCTCGCTCGCGTGGGACCTGGGGGAAACCGGAGGCACCGTGGCGCTCCGTGTCCCCGACCACCCGGCTGCGCTCGCGCTCCTCGAACGCACGGGCACCGTGGCCGCAACCAGCGCGAATAAGACGGGCGAGTCCGCTGCGACCACCGTGGAACAAGCGCAACAGCACCTCGGTGACGCGGTGGCGGTCTACCTCGACGGGGGCGATTCCCCGCTCGGCGCGGCCTCGACTATCGTGGATGCCACCAAGCCCCAACTGCGCATCATCCGCGACGGCGGCGTGACCCGCGAACAGATCCTCGACGTCGTGGGCGCGGGCGCCCTCGCCCAGGCGGAGCCGAAAGCCAAGGGAGGTGAGGCCGCGTGAAGGTCTACCTCACACTGATGCTCATTGCGGCCCTCGTCACGTTCGTGGCGACGCCTGCCATGCGCCATCTTGCCCACCGCATCGGCGCCGTGACCGCTGTCCGCGAGCGCGACGTCCATACCGTCCCGACTGCCCGGCTGGGCGGCGTGGCGATCTTCCTTGGCCTCGCGGCGGCCATTTCCGTTGCGTCCGCGATCCCCTTCCTTCAACCGGTGTTCGAGGTGTCCGGCGCGGCGTGGGCAGTCCTCGCGGGCGCGGGCATGGTGTGCCTGGTCGGCGTATTCGACGACATCTACGACCTGGACTGGATGGCCAAACTCGCAGGCCAGGTGTTTGCCGCCTGGCTCATGGCGTGGGGCGGAATCCAGTTGGTCACGCTGCCAATCAACGGACTCACGATCGCCTCCAGCTCCGTCTCGCTGATTGTGACGATGCTCGTCGTGGTTGTCGCCATCAACGCCGTCAACTTTGTGGACGGACTGGACGGGCTCGCCGCTGGCCTGATCGCGATCGGCGGAACGGCCTTCTTCGTCTATACGTACGTGATTGCACGCGACGCCGGCGTAGGCGACTACTCGAGCCTCGCGACCCTCATCCTTGCAGCCCTTGTTGGCGCCTGCCTCGGATTCCTGCCGCACAACCTTCACCCGGCGCGCATCTTCATGGGCGACTCGGGCTCCATGGTGCTGGGCCTCACCATGGCCGCCGCGACCATCGTCATGACCGGTCAGATTGACCCCGAGGTAGTGGGGGACCGGGAGCGTCTGCCCGCATTTATTCCGATCGTGCTGCCGCTCATGGTGGTGGCCATCCCGCTGCTTGACATGACGCTCGCGGTGTTCCGCCGGCTGCTTCGAGGCGACTCGCCGTGGGCCCCTGACGCGAACCACCTGCACCACCGGCTGCTCGAGTTCGGCCACTCCCACCGCTGGGCGGTCAGCGTCCTATACCTGTGGACCGCAGTGTTCTCGTTCGGAGCAGTCTCACTTGTGTTTATGCGGGGCCGCTATGCGGCGCTCGCGATGGCGATCGGCATAGTGATCGCCGCCGTAGCCACGTTTTCTCCCAAGTTCCGCGACTCGCTCGGGCGGCTGTGGCGCTGCATCGGCGAATCTGCAACGTCCCTCCAGAAGATCTCACGCTAGGAAGCTCATGCCCAAGGCAGCGCCAGTTCCCGCAGACGACGCGGCGGCGACCCCCGCACCCCAGGCCGACACGGCCGCGTACCGCCGTGCAGCCATGTGGTCGCTGATCGCCCTGGCGGCGATAGCTGTGGTCGGCTCGGTCGTCGGCTATTTGATCGACGGCACGACGGGACTGTGGAGCGCGCTCGCAGCGTCCGGGATTGCGGCGATCTTCAGCCTCACGACTTCGGTAGCTGCGTGGTTCGGTTCCACCCGCGGGCCCATGGTTTTTGTGGGCGTCGTTGCTGTCACGTGGCTGTTCAAAATGATCGTGGTAATTGTCGCGATGGTGGTCGCTCAGAACAACGAATCGGTGAACCGGCCGCTGTTCGGGGCCGTCGTTCTGACGGGCGCTCTAACCGCGTTGGCGATCGAGATTACGACCGTCCTCAAGGCCCGCATTCCGTATGTGACCCCCGCACCGTGATAGCCAGATTCTGGGATAGGCTTAGCGCGATTCCTGCAAGACCTGGCTAACGCCCGTGTGCGCGAGCCGTGACACTCCGGAGTGATGTGCCCCCCTCGTTGACCGCGTTGCTTTCGTTCGCCACTGACGGCGGCGACGGCGGCTTCCACGGACCCTCGCTGGCAGACTTCTTCCCCGAGGCGATCTTCGGCGACGGCACCTTCTACGAGTTCAACCGGATCATGATGATTCGCGTCATCTCGACGGTCGTGCTCCTGCTCATCATGACCACGGTCGCGCGCCGCGCAAGTGTGGTCCCCAGCCGAGGCCAGAGCATCGTTGAAATGCTGCTTGAATTTGTGCGCAGCAATATTACGCGCCCGGTTCTGGGAGAGAAAAACGGTCGCAAGTACGAGAGCCTGCTTCTCGTCATTTTCCTGAGCCTCATTGCGTTCAATATCACCGGCGTGGTTCCCACGCTGAACGCGTCGTCGTCTGCCCTCATCGCGATGCCGCTCCTGCTCGCGCTCACCGTGTACGTGGTCTATCTCCACGCGGGCGTAACCAAACACGGCGTGGTCAAGTACGTGAAGTATTCGCTTTTCCCGCCTGGCGTGCCGTGGTGGCTCAAGCCTGTTATCGCCGTGATCGACGCCGCTCAGGTCCTCGTGATCCGCCCGGCCTCGCTTACGGTCCGGCTGATGGTCAACATGGTTGCCGGGCACTTGCTGCTCGTGCTCACGTTTTCGGCCACGGACTACCTCGTAACCGCGGTCGGCTCCGGCGAGTGGTTCGGGGCGTTCGGGGTGATTACCTTCGCTGGCGGCGTGTTCATGACCGTGCTCGAAATTTTCGTCGCGCTGCTCCAGGCATTCATATTCACCATGCTTTCCGCCGTGTACATCAACATGGCACTCGCGGAAGAACACTAACCGTCCACTTCAGGACACGAAAGGAAACATCATGGCAGATCCCACACTGCTCGCCGAGGTCGTCGTCAACGGCAACCTGAACACCATCGGCTACGGTCTCGCTGCGATTGGCCCCGGCATAGGCCTGGGCATCATGATCGGCAAAGTAGTCGAAGGAACAGCGCGCCAGCCCGAGATGGCCGGCAAGTTGCAGTCGCTCATGTTCATCGGAGTTGGCCTCATTGAGGTTCTCGCCCTGATCGGTATCGCGACGCCGTTCTTCCTCCCGGTCTAATGCACACCGAACTACTTCGCTTCGCGGAAGAAGGTGCGGAGGCCATCGACGGGGTGCAGTTGTTCATTCCCGCGGTCTACGACATCTTTTGGTCTGTCGTGGTGTTGCTCCTCATCGGGGGCATCCTCGGTCGCAAAGTGTTCCCCAAGCTGAGGGCTGTGCTCGACGAGCGCGCGCAGCTCATCGAGGGCGGCATCAAGAAGGCCGAGAATGCTCAGGCCGAGGCCGACAAGGCCCTCGCGGAGTACACCGCTCAGCTGACCGAGGCTCGCGCCGAGGCCGCACGCATCCGCGAGGATGCGCGTGCCGAGGCGACGCAGATTGCTGTCGAGGCACGCGACAAGGCCACAGCCGAGTCAGCGCGCATTGCCGACACCGCTATCAAGCAGATCGAGGCGGAGCGCCAGCAGGCACTCGTCGCGCTCCGCACGGATGTGGGGGCACTCGCGACGGAGTTGGCTTCGCGCATCGTTGGCGAGTCGCTCGCTGACGACGCCCGCCAGACGCGTGTGATTGACAGCTTCATGGACGACCTCGAGAAGACCATGGAGACCAAATAGCCATGCGTGGAACGAGCCAAGCGTCGCGCGACGCCGTGCTGAAGGGATTCGAGCCCGTGGTCAACGCCGCGGGAGCGGAGAGTGCCGTCCTGGCCGCCGAGATTTTCACGGTTGTAGACGCGCTCGATTCCTCCGGCTCGCTGCGCCGCGCCCTGACGGACCCGGCACGACCGGGCACGGACAAGGCCAGCTTGGTGAAGGAACTTTTCGGTACGGTCGACCCCCGCGTCATTGACGTCGCGTCCGACCTGGTGCACGCTAGGTGGTCGCACGAGCGCGACCTTGGTGACTCGCTCGAGGCCGCGGGCATGGAGGCACTCCTTGGGGCCGCCGACGCCGCGGGAAGGCTCGACGCTGTCGAAGAAGAGCTATTCCGCGTTGAGCGCATGCTCGCTGCCGAGCGCGATCTGCGCGTGGCCCTAGACGACCGTACGGGCGATCCGGCCAAGCGCCGTGACCTCCTCACCAGCGTTTTCGGCAAGAGCTTGGCAAGCGAGACGCTCGCGCTCCTTGAGCGCGCCGCATTTGCACCTCGGGATCGCCGGGTGAGCGCTTCGCTCACGGCGTTCATCGCTGCAGCAGCAGGCCGCCGCGACCGGTCAGTCGCGAACGTCGTGTCGGCAGTCGAGCTCAGCGCCAAGCAGCGCGCGCGCCTCACCAGCATCCTCGCGAACGCCTATGGGCGCGAGATTCAACTGAACGTCGCTATCCAGCCAGGTGTGCTGGGTGGCATTCGAGTCCAGGTCGGGCATGAAGTAGTGGACGGCACCGTGCTGTCCCGGCTTGACGAAGCACGACGAAGACTTGTTGGCTAACGCCAACACTGAACCGCTACCGCGGAATTGACAGGAGATAAAACATGGCTGACCTGAAGATCAGTCCCGACGAGATCCGGACTGCGCTCGACAGTTACGTGAAGTCGTACGAGCCCAAGGGCGTGGTGCAGGAGGAAGTCGGCCGCGTCACCCTCGCGGGAGACGGCATCGCGCAGGTCGAGGGCCTGCCAGGCGCCATGGCCAACGAGCTGCTGCGCTTCCAGGACGGCACGCTCGGCCTCGCACTCAACCTTGACGTGCGCCAGATCGGTGTCGTGGTGCTCGGTGAGTTCACCGGCATCGAAGAGGGCCAGGAAGTCCACCGCACCGGCGAGGTCCTGTCTGTCGCTGTTGGCGATGGCTACCTCGGCCGCGTCGTTGACCCGCTCGGAAACGCGATTGACGGGCTTGGCGATATCGTCACGGAGGGCCGCCGTGCCCTCGAGCTCCAGGCGCCTGGTGTCATGGTCCGGAAATCGGTCCACGAGCCGCTTCAGACGGGCCTCAAAGCCATCGACGCGATGATCCCGATCGGCCGCGGCCAGCGTCAGTTGATCATTGGCGACCGCCAGACCGGAAAGACCGCCATCGCGATCGACACCATCATCAACCAGAAGGCCAACTGGGATAGCGGCGACGAGAAGAAGCAGGTCCGCTGCATCTACGTCGCTATCGGGCAGAAAGGCTCGACCATTGCCTCGGTGCGCGGAGCACTCGAAGAGGCTGGCGCGCTCGAATACACGACTATCGTCGCTGCTCCTGCGTCTGACCCCGCAGGCTACAAGTACCTCGCGCCGTACACCGGCTCGGCCATCGGCCAGCACTGGATGTACGCGGGCAAACACGTTCTCATCATCTTCGATGACCTGAGCAAGCAGGCCGAGGCGTACCGCGCCGTGTCGCTGCTACTGCGGCGCCCGCCGGGTCGCGAGGCGTACCCCGGTGACGTGTTCTACCTCCACAGCCGCCTGCTTGAGCGTTGTGCGAAGCTCTCAGACGAGTTGGGCGGTGGGTCGATGACTGGACTGCCAGTGATCGAAACCAAGGCGAACGACGTGTCCGCGTACATCCCGACCAACGTGATCTCGATTACGGACGGGCAGATTTTCCTGCAGTCGGACCTCTTCAACGCGAATCAGCGCCCGGCGGTCGACGTCGGAATCTCGGTGTCTCGCGTCGGCGGATCTGCGCAGGTGAAGGCAATGAAGGCGGTCTCCGGAACGCTCAAAATCGACCTCGCCCAGTACCGCTCGCTCGAGGCTTTTGCTATGTTCGCGTCCGACCTCGACGCAGCTTCCCGTCAGCAACTCACCCGCGGCGCGCGCCTCATGGAACTGCTCAAGCAGCCCCAGTACACGCCGTATCCGGTCGAGGACCAGGTCGTCTCGATCTGGGCCGGAACCAAGGGCAAGCTCGACAAGATTCCTGTAGCCGACATCCTGCGCTTCGAGCGCGAGCTGATCGATCACCTCAAGCGCAACACCAAGGTGCTGAAGGACATCGCTTCGAGCGGCAAGCTCGAGGAGAAGACTGAGGCCGCGCTAGAGAAGGCAGTGGACGACTACGTATCCACGTTCCTCGAGTCTGAGGGTGCGGACCTCTCCACCGATAGCAGCTCCTCAGATGGCGCCGATGTCGACGTCGAGCAGGCGCAAATCGTGACGCAGCGTTCAACGAAAACCGCGAAGAAGTAAGGAACCACCTCAATGGGCGGACAGCAGCGCGTCTACCGGCAACGGATCCGGTCGACACAATCGCTGAAGAAGATCTTCCGTGCGATGGAGCTCATTGCGGCTTCGCGCATCGGAAAGGCGCGCGCGCGCGTCGTAGAGGCGAGCCCGTATACGGATGCAATTACGCGGGCTATCAGTGCCGTTGCCACGCACTCGGACACCGACCACCCGCTGACCACCGAGCGATCGGATACCAACCGGGTTGCGATCCTGTGCGTTTCTGCAGATCGCGGCATGGCGGGGGCGTACTCGGCCAGCGTGATTCGCGAGTCAGAGCGCCTGCGTGAGCAACTCATCGAGAACGGCAAGGAAGTCGTCCAGTACGCTTCCGGTCGCCGCTGCATCTCCTACTTCAAGTTCCGTCACCGCGACATCGCCGCGGAGTGGACTGGCGGCTCGGACGGTCCGTCGCACCAGACCGCCGAAGAGATGGCCGACGCCCTACTCACGGCGTTCCTAGCGACACCCGCCGAGGGCGGCGTGAGTGAGCTTCATATTGTTTACACCCACTTCAAGTCGATGGTTTCGCAAGAGCCGCGCGTCATTCGCCTGCTTCCGCTCGAAATCGTCGAAGGCGTTGCCGAGCCGGGAGAAGCGATTGCGCCGCTGTACGACTTCGAGCCGTCCGCAGAGGATGTGCTCGACTCGCTGCTCCCGCGTTACATCCAGTCGCGCATTTATACGTGCCTGTTGCAGGCCGCGGCATCCGAACTTGCATCGCGTCAACGCGCGATGAACACGGCGACGACGAACGCCGAAGACATTATTCGTAACTACACCAGGCTCGCCAACGCGGCGCGTCAGTCCGAGATCACCCAGGAAATCAGCGAAATCGTCTCAGGCGCAGATGCGCTCGAGACGGCGTCGTGATCGGAAGCGAGAGAGACATGACCCCCACCGCCAAAGCACCCGCCAAGAAGAAGCCCGCGTCCAAGGACGTCACAGCGAAGGCTCCCGGCATTGGCCGCGTCGCGCGCGTGATCGGCCCCGTTGTCGACATTGAGTTCCCGTCAGATGCCATCCCCGAGCTCTACAACGCGCTTGAGGTCGAGATCGACCTCAAACTGGGAGACGACGACAGCGCCCACAAACTCAAGCTTGAGACGGCGCTTCACCTGGGCGACAACATGGTTCGCGCCATCGCCCTCAAGCCCACGGACGGCCTGGTCCGCGGCGCACCTGTCACCGACACTGGCGCGCCCATCTCGGTGCCCGTTGGCGATGTCACCAAGGGTCACGTCTGGGACGTGACAGGCGAAGTCCTTAATGCCACTCCCGGCGAGAAAATCGAAATCACCGAGCGCTGGCCCATTCACCGCAAGCCCCCGGCCTTCGACCAACTCGAGTCCAAGACGGCGATGTTCGAGACCGGCATCAAGGTCATTGACCTCCTCACGCCGTACGTCCAGGGTGGAAAGATCGGACTGTTCGGCGGTGCTGGCGTTGGCAAGACCGTTCTGATCCAGGAAATGATCTACCGGGTCGCGAACAACCACAATGGAGTCTCGGTGTTCGCCGGAGTTGGCGAGCGTACCCGCGAGGGCAACGACCTCATCGAGGAAATGACCGAATCTGGCGTCATCAAGCAGACCGCTCTGGTCTTTGGCCAGATGGACGAGCCGCCGGGCACGCGCCTTCGCGTCGCGCTATCCGCACTCACCATGGCTGAGTACTTCCGCGACGTTCAGAAGCAGGACGTGCTGCTGTTTATCGACAACATCTTCCGCTTCACGCAGGCCGGCTCCGAGGTATCGACCCTGCTGGGTCGCATGCCGTCGGCGGTGGGCTACCAACCCAACCTCGCTGACGAGATGGGGCAGCTCCAAGAGCGCATCACGTCGACGCGCGGTCACTCGATCACGTCGCTACAGGCCATCTACGTGCCCGCAGACGACTACACCGACCCTGCGCCGGCCACCACATTCGCGCACCTTGACGCGACAACGGAGCTCAGCCGTGAAATCGCCTCGCGCGGCCTCTACCCGGCCGTTGACCCGCTGACGTCCTCCTCGCGTATCCTCGACCCGCGCTACGTCGGCAAAGACCACTACGACGTCGCCACGGCGGTCAAGTCCATCCTGCAGCGCAACAAAGAACTCCAGGACATCATCGCGATCCTCGGCGTGGACGAGTTGTCTGAAGAGGACAAGATCATCGTGGCTCGCGCCCGCAAAATCCAGCAGTTCTTGTCGCAGAACACCTACATGGCGACGCAGTTCACGGGCGTGCCCGGCTCGACGGTCGAGCTCACGGAGACTGTGGAGGGCTTCGGAGGCATCGTCAAGGGCGACTACGATCACATCTCCGAGCAGGCGTTCTTCAACATCGGTGGTCTCGAAGACCTCGAGAAGAACTGGGCCCGCATTCAGAAGGAGAGCAGCTAGATGGATCTCGACGTCAACATTGTCGCCCCGGACCGCGTGCTGTGGTCCGGGATGGCATCGAGCGTCGTTGCGCCAACCGTTGAGGGCGAGATTGGCCTGCTCGCCGGCCACGAGCCTGTGCTGTCCGTCCTCCGCCCAGGCGAGGTACGGGTGCAGGTCGAGGGTGGCGAGGGAAAGAGTCTGCACGTTAACGGCGGGTTCATTTCGTTCGACCACAACTCCATCACGATTGTCGCTGACACCGTAGAGGGCGCCGCGGTCTAGTCATGCGGGTGGTGATCGCGCGATGCGAGGCCGCCTACAGCGGGAGGCTCAACGCCCACCTGCCGCTCGCCACGCGAGCAATCATGGTCAAGGCCGACGGCTCGGTGCTGCTGCATTCGGACGGCGGCTCGTACAAGCCGCTCAACTGGATGAGCCCGCCGTGCATTCTGCGCGAGACTAAGCCCGACAAGGCCGCGCGCAAGGCGGGCGTTCAGGTGGTCTGGACGGTGCAGCATGATAAGAGCAACGACAAACTTGTCGTGAGTCTGCACGAGATTCTGAGCGATACCGAGCACGAACTCGGTCACGACCCCGGTCTCATCAAGGATGGCGTAGAGGCACACCTGCAAGAGATGCTCGCGGAACAGATCGCGCTGCTTGGCGCTGGCCACACCCTGGTCAGGCGCGAATTCCCTACGGCCATCGGGCCGGTGGACATTCTCGCGCGCGACGCGGCGGGCGCGGCTGTGGCCGTCGAGATCAAGCGGCGTGGCGAAATCGACGGGGTTGAGCAGCTCACGCGCTACCTTGAACTGCTCAACCGAGACCCGCTGCTGTCACCGGTCGAAGGCGTGTTCGCAGCTCAGGAGATCAAACCCCAAGCCCGAGTCCTCGCCGAGGACCGAGGGATCCGCTGCCTCATTCTCGACTACGAAAGCATGCGCGGATCGGAAGACGTGAGCACACGGCTCTTCTAACACCTCGATCTCAGCCACGGGGGTCAGCCCCTATGCTGCGTAGTCTCGTAGAATTGACGCATGGCACGCCGCAAGTCGACCAAGCGCCCCTACGGCGCCCCGCATCCTGAACTGGATGTGGAGCGCGCCCGTGGCGGATTCGCGTCACGCGTGATGCCCGGACCGGGCGGCGAGGACTACCACGTCGCGGTCTCCCGGCAGCGAGATACGACCTACGTGTGTCCCGCCTGTGGACAGGAGATTCTTGCCAACACCAGCCACGTTGTCGCATGGGCCGCAGACGGCCTCTTTGGAGCCGACGTCGCGGCGGGTGAACGAAGGCATTGGCACAACAACTGCTGGGAGACGTTCGGGAGTAGCGGTGGTTGACGGCGCTGCAGTAACTGACGACGCTGCTGTCGAGATTCGCTCCATGACGGTCTTGCCGGCTGTGCGCGAGAATATCGAGATTGAGACCGAGGACGGGCTCACACTCGTAGGGGAACTCGCGCTTCCAGCGACAGGTGAAATCGAGGCAACGCTCATCACGCTGCACCCCTTGCCCACGCACGGCGGCTTCATGGATTCGCACGTTTTCCGCAAGGCCGCGTGGCGTCTCCCGCACCTCGCGAACATCGCGGTGCTTCGGTTCAACACACGCGGAACGCACAGCCCCCGTGGGACGTCGGAAGGGTCGTTCGACGAGGGCGTCGGGGAGGGCGCAGACGTCCGCGCCGCCGTGAGTTTTGCCGTCGCCCGCGGGCTGCCCCATCGGTGGTTGGTGGGTTGGAGCTTCGGGACCGAGCTGGCGCTCATGCATGGCAGCGATCTCGACGTGGTGGGTGCCGTGCTGCTGTCCCCGCCGCTCAAGCACGCAGGCGAAGACGATCTGGGGGCGTGGCAGGCCTCTGGCAAGCCCGTCAAGGTTGTCGTCCCTGAACTCGACGACTACCTGCGACCAGTGGCTGCTAGGGAACGATTCGCGCCGTTGACGACTGCGGAGATTGTTGCGGTTCCGGAGGCCAAGCATCTGTGGGTCGGAGAGAGGTATGTGCGGATCGTGCTCGACGCGATTGTGCAGCAGGTTGCTCCCGAGAGGGCGCCCCTGCGGACTGAGGTGTCGGCAGGGGAGGTCGTATGAGCGGACTCGTGTCCGTCGTGGCGGATCACCGCGCACGTGGCCGACACGCTGGCCCTGGCGATTCGGCGCCCGCGGACGCGCATTCCGCCGGCATTCCGCTGGTTCTGCTCCATGCCTTCCCGCTCGACGGCAGTATGTGGGCCCCGGTGCTCGCGGCGCTTACGGCACGCGTGGGCCCCAGTCCGCGTGTGCTCGTACTCACGTATCCCGGGCTTTCCGCAGCCCATGGTCAGGGCAGTGACGTGGGCCTCCATTCCGTGGCGGATGCGGCGGTGAGCGCCGTGAGCGCATTGACGGGATCCACCGAGGCCATCTGGGCCGGATGCTCGATGGGAGGCTACGTTGCGCTCGCCATCGCCGAACGGCACGCGGAGGCAGTCGCCGGACTAGGACTCTTCAACACGCGCTCGACGGCGGACACCGACGCCGCGCGCGCGACTCGCCTTGATGCGGCAGCTCGCACGGAAGGCCTCGCGTGCATGGCCGATCCGGCTGGCATGGCAGAGGGTCTCGTGGGAGTGCAGGGCGCTGCCCGGACGCGCATCCTTGAGACCGTTGCCGCAATAATCTCGCGCCAGCAGCCGGCGAGCGTGGCGTGGGCCCAACGGGCCATGGCGGCCCGGCCCGACCGCACGGACGCACTCCGCGCGCTCGAGGTTCCCGCCGCGGTGGTGTGGGGAAAGCTCGACACGATTACGTCGTTCGCTGATGCGGAGAACATGGCGGCGGCCTTGGGCACCAAGGTAACGACTAACGGTGTGGGCCATCTCAGCCCTATCGAAGACCCGTCGGGGATTGCGCGGGTGCTTGCGAGCTTGTCAGTTGACGTGCACGGGCAGGACTAGGGGTAGCTGTCGCCTGCGGCGAGCCGGCGCTCAAGCGCGAGGGGCAACGGGATCGATTCGCCGTCACGCGAGCCCCTGCCTAACTCCATGGGCGGATCGCTGGGATCGAGCGTGACGCCGGTGATGCGCGCGGCCAGCGACGTGGGTGCCGACAAGATGTAAAACCCGCCGTCGGTCCCGATTCCAATGCTCTTGTCCTTGCGGATGTACCATCCGGTGACGTTGGATCGGTAAAGCGATTTTCCGCCGTATGAGCGCGCTCTGAGCACGTCGGGCTTGAGTTTGGCTGCCTGCGCTTTGCCCACGAACTCTGCTATCCACTCTTGTGCGCGACGGGACTCAGCGGCCCGCACCTTGGCGAGAACTTCTACCTTGGCGCGCGCGCGATCACCGAGCGGGTCGCTTCCGGTAGGTCGCTTTGAGACAGACACGGGTGGGCCAACGGTTGGCTCCGTTAGGAGTCCTCGCGCATATCCTCGAGCTTGACCGGGATGCCATCTGGTTCGGCCTCGGCGGGAGCGTCGGTCGCGGGTTCTTGCTCCTGGTGCATCGAGGCAGCAGCAGTGGCTGCGGCTTCGGCGAGTACGCCGGGTGCGGCTCCCGTGGTTTGAGCTGCGGCCACGCGACCCGTCGGGTCCGACGTGAGCAACGTACGCAACTCGTCAAGGTAGCTCGTGATCGATTCGCGCTGCCGATTGAGGTCGTCCACTTCGCGTTGCGCGGACGAACGTTCCCGCTCCGCGTCGTTGACGGCTTCACTCATGATCGTCTCTGCGCTCTCGCGAGCTTCGGTGACAATCTCGTCCGCATTCTTCCGGGCCGTTGTCACGAGTGACTCGGCGTGGTTGTCTGCATCTGCGCGCGTCTGCTCAGCTTTGTCCAAGGCGCCCTTGGCGCGGATTTCAGCCTCGTTCGCGCGTTGGCGCGAGTCGGCGATCATCTGCTCGTACTCGGCGTTCGAGTCGTCGTAGCGCTTCTGGAGCGTCTTCTCGGAGTCCTCGCGGCGCTGCGCGACCTCAACCTGCAGGTCCTCGCGAATTCTGCTGGACTCCTGACGTGCCTGGTCTACTTCGATGCGTGCGTCCGCAATGGTCTTCTCTGCTTGCGCTGTTGCGGTGTCGACCAAGCGCTCGGCCTCCGCCTTGGAAGACTCTGCGGCCTCCGTGGCTTCGCGCTGAGTCTTGACCCGAAGTTCCGTGGCTTCGCGCTCGGCCGTCGCGCGCATCGCGTTCACCTCGCGCTCAAGGGAGGCCTTTCCGTCGGCGATTTCGGATTCGAGCGTGGATCGCTTGCTTGCGGCTTCGCGCTGCGAGGTTTCACTGAGCTCTTCTGTGGCCTGCTGCGTGGCTTCGCGCAGAGCGGTAGTCTCGCGCTCTGTCTGAGCCTTGAGATCCTCGGCCTCACGGCGAGACTGCGCGAGGAGCTCGGCCACCTCGTTGTCCGCTCGGGCGCGGAGCTGCTGGGCCGCGAGGTTGGCGCGCGCGACCGTTTCTTGAGAATGAGTGTTGGCGCGGGCCAGGACATCCGCCGACTGCTCTTCAGCGCTACGCAGCAGTTGCTCGACGCGCTGGCCGAGCCCGGTGTAGCTGGGCTTGCCCACCTCTTTCAGGCCTTCTTGCGCTGCGTCCAAGTCGGTGCGAGCGCGCTCCGCCTCGCCGTGTGCGGCATCCGCCTGGCGCTCGGCGTCCCGAACTTGATCCTCCAACTGTCCGATGTGCGCCGCCACAGCGTCACGGTCGTACCCCCGCATTGCGATGGGGAACGGGGTGTTCGGCTCGGACATTGGTTCTCCTTTGGTGGACGTCCCGCTGTTCGTTATCAGAGTAGTGGGCGAATGTAGCAACATCAACGCGACGACGCCGCCGTGCGGCGAGTTGTCTCCTAGAGTAGAGAGGCAATCGGAGGAGGGTTCGGTGCTCAAAGCTGTTGGAATTACGTTGTCAGTGCTTGGCGCGCTCTCGGTCGCAGCCGGCGGCACTGGCCTAAACGTCAAGCCCCCTCGTGACGTTGTTGTGTCGGCAGAACTCGCCACGCCTGCGGTGGCAATCCCGCCCGAGTTCGTAGCGCTCGCCGCGGGCCACTCCATCACGATCGAAGGCAAGGGCGTTGTAGTGATCCGTACGGCACGGCCCGTTGATGCCGAAGCGTGGATTCGTCAGTCCGATGTCTCGCTGCTGCGTGGGGTTAAGAGTTGGGATGCGCTCGACGCAGGGCCCACCTGGCGTTATTCCGATGACGAGCGCGAACCCTCGAATGACATCTGGCGCACGGAGTCCGCGAGCGCTACTCGCGTTGTGCTCGACCCGGACAGCTTCGAGCCCGGCATCACTGTGATTGTGTCGTCCAAGAACGGCACGGATCTAGTGAGCGCCTCGCTTGACATCAACCGTGACGTTGGATTCGACTGGGCGCTTCCGGTGCTATCCGCAGGCGCGGCGGCGCTCGCCGTTGGAATCGTGATGCTGGCGATCCGATGGCTGGATTTGCGGCCTGCGCAGGCCCGCGTCGAAGAGAAGTCTGCGAGCCGCCGCAAAAAGAAGGACCAAGGAAAGCCAGGTTTGAGGCGAGCGCGCCGTGAGGCTGCGGCGATCGAGGCCCGGCCTTCCGCGCCCGAAGTCGATTCAAGCGAACTGAAGGACATCAGGTGAAAACTCTTCACATAGAGGGGCTAAGTCTCGTGGCCGTGGCCGCGGTCGCGGCCACGGTTGGACTCTCCAGTTGCGCGATACCTACCCCTGAGACGCCGCCAGCGCCCACGCTCGAGGATCGGGGGGCGGTGTTCACCGTGCAATCGGAACAGATTGTCGCGGAAACCTTCGCAGAGCTCGCGGCCGCTGACCTTACGCCCGACGCGACGCTCTTTGCCGATCGCATTGGCGGAGACGCCGCGCTTGTCCGCGCCGCCGAGTACACGATTGCGAGCAAGGGCGGCGACAAGGTCACCCCCATCCCGGACGAAATCCTCGCCATCTACGTGACGTCGCAAGAGACGTGGCCTCGGATCATGGTTGCCGTAACCAAGCAGCCAGAGACGGGGCTGACGCCGCTGGTGCTGCTGTGGCTGCAGGATGACGTGCAGGCGCCCTACCAACTCCGCTACTGGTCGCACATGCTCCCAGGCGCCATTTTGCCCGCCATGCCGGGCCAGGCGGACGGCGCTGACCAACTTGCACTCGATGCGGGAGGCCTTGTCATGACTCCCGAGGTCGCCATTGACGCCTACGTCGCGCTGCTCACCGAGGGAGCAGCGAGCGAGCACAAGGATGAATTTGCGGAGGACGCCTACCGCGAGCGGATGTTCGCCGCACGGGCTGCTCTCGACACGACGGCAAAGGGGCGCGGCGGAACCTACAAGGACGTGATCACGGCGCGGACCGACGAGGCCTACGTCTTCGCCACTGGCGAGGGAGGCGCACTCGTGTTCGTACCGTTCACGGTGACGTCCACTTTCAAGGTTCCCGGGGCTCAACTCACGTTGCCGACCAAGGACAAGGCCCTGCTTGAGGGCACGCTGACGGATCAGGTGATCCACCACTATTCGGACTTCATGGTGATCACTCTTCCCGCAGCCGGGTCGGATGTGCTTCCAGCGCTGGTCGCAACAGATCACCACCTGCTCGAAGTGACACTTAAGGAAGCCACATGACAGTAGACCCCACCGCCCCTCTTCGCGGCGGTATTGACCTGTCCGCGCTCGCAGCGCGTGGAGCGACCACCGCTGCTGGCACGGCGGCAGCGTCCTCCGGCGCTGTGATTGTGGAGATGACGGAGGCGAACTTCGAGGAGATCGCCGAACGGTCGTCGCAGGTCCCGGTGATCGTTAACCTGCACGCCGCCGTGAGCCAGCCCAGCATCGACCTCACGGCGCTGATCGAGAAGATGGCGGGAGAGTACGCAGGCCGCTTCGTCCTCGCCAACTGCGATGTGCAGGCCCACCCGGCGGTAGCGCAGGCGTTTCAGGCGCAGGCTGTGCCGGCGGTCGTCGCACTCATTGCCGGCCGTCCCGCACCGCTGTTTCAGGGAACGGCGACGCGCGAACAACTCGTAGAAGTCATCGACCAGGTATTGGCGATCGCAGTTGAGAGTGGCATCGTCGGAACTGCGACGGGCGATGAGACCAAGGCTGAGGATGCGGCGCCACCCCCGCCCCCACCGCTTCCGCCTCTCCATCAGGAGGCGTTCGACGCGATCGAACGCAACGATCTGGACGCTGCCGCCGCTGCGTACAGGAGTGCGATCACCCAGAACCCCCGAGACAGCGACGCGCGTGCCGGTCTAGCCCAGGTGGGCCTCATGCAGCGCACGGCGGGAGCAGACCTCCAGGCGGCGCGAAAGGCTGCGGCCGACGCGCCTGAGGACCCCGGCGTCCAGATGGCCGTTGCCGACCTAGACGTGCTCGGAGGCAAGGTCGAAGATGCATTCGTGCGGCTCGTCGACCTGATCCGCACACTTCCGGCGGACGCTCGCGAGCCAGTTCGGCTGCGCCTGGTGGACCTGTTTGAGATCGTTGGCGCCGCGGACCCGCGTGTGGTTGATGCGCGCCGCGCGCTTGCCGCGGTGTTGTTCTAGACCTCGTTGGTGGTGGGGCGGAATACCACGGCGCCGAGCGGGGGCAGTCGCACCTCGGCGGAGTGCTCGAACTGACGTAGC
The DNA here is from genome assembly GCA_965250005.1 of Demequinaceae bacterium. Lineage (GTDB taxonomy): Bacteria > Actinomycetota > Actinomycetes > Actinomycetales > Demequinaceae > WTKG01. The sequence continues at coordinate 939,097 of OZ252279.1, read as the reverse complement.
GGGCCGTTGTCAGCCTGCACTCGCCCGAGGTTGCCCACACCGGAACCGCCGTAGACCTCTGCGTCCGTGTTGAATACCTCATCCCACGCGCCACCGGAGGGCAGCGCGAGTCGGTATTCGTCATGTGGGGTGCCCGCGAAGTTCACCGCCACCGCAACCACGCCTCCCGATCGGCCGCGCCTCATGTACACGAGCACGTTGTGCTCTGCGTCGTCGGCGTCAATCCATTCGAAGCCCGCGGGGTCGGCGTCGAGTTCCCAGAGCTCTGGAGACGCCTTGTAAAGCGCGTTGAGGTCCTTGACCATTCGCAAGGTGCCCGCGTGTTTTGCGTCGTCCAGGTGCCACCAGTCCAAGCCCTGGCCCTCGGACCACTCAGCGCTCTGCGCGAACTCGGATCCCATGAACAGCAGTTGCTTACCGGGGTGCGTCCATTGGTACGCGATGAGAGCCCGCACGCCAGCCGCCTTCTGCCAGTGGTCCCCGGGCATCTTCGCGTACAGCGACCCCTTGCCGTGGACTACCTCGTCGTGACTGATGGGCAGCATGAACTGTTCGGAGAAGGCGTACATCATCGAAAACGTCGCCATGTCGTGGTGATGCTCGCGATTGACGGGCTCCTCCGCCAGGTAGCGCAGAGTGTCGTTCATCCAGCCCATGTTCCATTTGAGGCCAAAGCCGAGACCACTGGAGCCCGTTGGCTGAGTGACGCCAGGCCAAGCGGTGGACTCCTCGGCAATCATGACAATGCCCGGGCAGTTGCGATATGCGGTGGCGTTTACTTCCTGAAGGAAGGCGATCGCGTCTAGGTTCTCGCGGCCGCCGTGCACGTTGGGGCGCCACTGGCCTGCCTTGCGCGAGTAGTCCAAGTAGAGCATCGACGCAACGGCGTCCACGCGCAGGCCGTCAGCATGGAATTCCTGAAGCCAGTAGATGGCGTTCGCCACCAGGAAGTTGCGTACCTCGGCGCGGCCGAAGTCGAAGACGAACGTACCCCAGTCGGGCTGCTCGCCGCGTAGCGGGTCGGGGTGCTCGTACAGGGGCGTGCCGTCGAATCGCGCGAGCGCCCATTCGTCCTTGGGGAAGTGTCCGGGAACCCAGTCCAGCAGTACGCCGACGCCAGCCTGGTGAAGGGCGTCCACCAGGAAGCGAAAGTCGTCAGGGGTGCCGAACCGCGCCGTTGGCGCGTAATACGACGTCACCTGATACCCCCATGAGCCCCCGAACGGGTGCTCCATGACGGGCATCATTTCGACGTGAGTGAAGCCGTGTTCCACCACGTAGTCGGTGAGTTCGCGCGCGAGGTCGCGGTATGTCAGTCCTGGTCGCCACGAGCCCAGGTGAACCTCATAGACGCTCATGGGCGCTGCGTGCGGCTCGGTTCCCGCTCGGCGCTTCATCCACTCGGCGTCCGCCCACTCGTGCTGCGAGCGTGCTACCACGGATGCGGTGTCGGGAGGCGTCTCTGTGGAGCGGGCCATCGGGTCCGCCTTGTGTTGGCGGTGGCCGTCGCGGCCGAGCACCTCGAACTTGTAGCGCTCACCGGCCATCACGCCAGGAACGAACAGCTCCCAGATGCCCGACGATCCGAGCGAGCGCATCGCATGTGTGACGCCTTGCCAGAGGTTGAAGTCGCCCACAACGCGGACGGCGCGCGCGTTGGGTGCCCATACCGAGAACGCGGTGCCTTCGACGTCGCCCAGCGCGGACGGGTAGCTCTTCATGTTGGCGCCCATCACGTCCCAGAGCGCCTCGTGCCGACCCTCGCGGATCAGATGGAGGTCTAGCTCGCCGACGGCGGGCAGAAACCGGTAGGGACAGTCAGTGACGACGGGGTCGCCGTCGTACGTCACGTGGACCCGATAGTCGGGGACTTCTTCGCCCGGGATGTCGGCGACCCAAATGCCTTTGTATTCGTGTGCGGCCTCAAATGTGCCGGTTAGCGTCTCGATCGCGACCTTCTTTGCGAGTGGGCGCAGCACCCGCACTGTCACGCCGTCGGCGTCCTTGTGTGCGCCAAGCACCGCATGCGGCTCGTGGTGTGTCCCCGCCGACACTTCCTCGAGTAGCGCTGCTGCGAGTTTCCTAGGCACGCGTCACCACCAGCCAGTAAAACGAGTGCGGCGCGAAAGTGAGCCGCAGTTTCCCATCTTCGCCTACATTCTGGAATGGCGTACTGGAGACGATGGTCCGGACGGTTGCATTCTTGTAGTCCGGGAGGTCCAGCAGCGTGGACGCCTGGTGCGTGGAGAAGTTGATCGCGACCAGGATGGACTCGTCCGGGTGGGTGCGCAGGAACGAGAAAACCTGGCGCTCGGTAGACGGCACGTCTTGGTAGCCGCCGTCCGAGAACGCTGGGTGCTCGGCGCGCGAAGCGATCATCCGCTGCAGCCAGTACAGCATCGACGTGGGCCGAATGAGGCTCGACTCCACGTTCACCGCGTTGTAGTGGTGAAGCAGCGACTGCACTACGGGCAGAGTGAGCTGACCTGGGTCGGCCTCGCTGAAGCCGGCGTTGCGGTCCGGGGTCCACTGCATGGGGGTGCGCACTGCGTCGCGGTCCGGCAGCCAAACGTTGTCGCCCATGCCGATTTCGTCTCCGTAGTACAGGCACGGGGTGCCCGGTAGCGAGAGGATCAGTGCGTGCGCGATTTCGAGCGCTTGGCGCGAGTTGTCGAACAGGGGGGCGAGGCGGCGGGCGATGCCCGTGTGTGCCTTCATTGCCGGGTCGGGCGCGTACCAGTCGAGCATCTGGTCGCGCTCCTTGGGGTCCACCATCTCTAGCGTGACCTCGTCGTGGTTGCGCAAGAACGTACTCCATTGGCCGTTCGCCGGTGGAACGGGGGTGTCGTGCAGCACGTCGCGCAGCGCGGTGGCGTCTTCGGCTTTGATGGCGTGGAATATTCGCGGCATCACAGGAAAATGGAAGGCCATGTGGCACTCGGGCGCTTCCTCGGTACCGAAGTACTCGGCCGCCTCGGCGGGGGGCTGGTTTGCCTCGGCGAGCAGCACGGAGCCTGGAAACTCAGAATCGACCATGGCGCGCAGTTGAGCGAGGAACGTGTGCGTGCGGGGGTCGTTCTCGCCCACGTTGCCGTCGTCCTCGAACAGGTACGGGACCGCGTCTAGGCGAAACCCATCGATGCCCTTGGCCAGCCAGAAGCGGGCGACGTCGAACATCTCTTCTTGGACCTTGGGGTTCTCAAAGTTGAGGTCAGGCTGGTGGCCGTAGAAGCGGTGCCAGAAGTACTGGTGACGGACGTTGTCCCAGGTCCAGTTCGACTCCTCAATGTCCGTGAAGATGATGCGCGCGTCCGACCACTTGCTGTCCGTGTCCGACCACACATAGTAGTCCCCGTACAGCCCCTTCGGGTCCTCGCGCGAGGCCTGGAACCACGCGTGCTGGTCTGACGTATGGTTCATGACCAGGTCGATGATGACGCGCATGCCGCGCTTGTGCACCTCGGTGATCAGATTGTCGAAGTCCTCCATCGAGCCGTAGATGGGATGCACGCCGCGGTAGTCAGCCACGTCGTAGCCGCCGTCGCGCATGGGCGACGGGAAGAACGGCGGCAGCCACAGTGCGTCCACGCCTAGCCACGCGAGGTAGTCCAGCTGGTCTATGAGGCCACGGATGTCGCCGACCCCGTCGCCGTCGCTGTCCTTGAACGAGCGAATCATCACCTCGTAGAAGACGGCATTGCGGTACCACAGCGGGTTGTCAGCAAGGGCGCGCCCTGACTTAGGCAACGCGTCCAACAGGTGCTTCATGTGAGGTCGACTCCCGCAACGTGCGCGATGGACACCTTCGGGTCGAGTTGCACGTAGATCTGCTCATCCCAGGTGTACTTCTCCTTGGTGATGGCGTCATCCACTCTGATGGTCGCCCCCCCGCTCAGGCCAATGGCAGCCAGGTCGAAGATGATAGTCGCATCCTGCATCTTCACGGGATTCATATTTACGGCTACGATGACGGCGTCCGCCTTGCCGGTGGGCGACTGGTCCGCCGGGAGGAACTTAGAGAAGCACATTACCGCGGGATTGTCGGTCTGGTGGACTGCGAGGCCGCCGAGCCGCTGGAGAGCCGGGTGTGCATGACGCGCCTTGTTGAGAGCCGTCAGTAGGGCCGCGATGCTGTGCTTCTTGGCAGCGGACCAGTCACGAGGCTTGAACTCGTATTTCTCGCTGTCGATCTGCTCGTCTGCGCCAGGCCGCGAGACGTCCTCGACCAGCTCATAGCCGGAGTAGATGCCCCAGGACGGGCTGCCCGTCGCGGCGAGAACGGCGCGCGCCTCGAACATGGCGGCTCCCGCTCCCTGCAGGTCTGGGGTGAGGATGTCGTGCGTCGTCGGCCAGAAATTGGGGCGCATGTATGCGGACGCATCGCCGTGCACCTCGGCGAGGTAGTCGGCCATCTCGGTCGCCGTCTGGCGCCACGTGAAGTACGTGTACGACTGATGGAAGCCGATCTTGGCGAGCGTGTGCATCATCGCGGGGAGCGTGAATGCCTCGCTGAGAAAGATGACGTCGGGGTGGTTGGCCGCGACGTCGGCCAGTAGGCGTTCCCAAAACGCGAGCGGCTTGGTGTGCGGGTTGTCCACGCGGAACGCCGTGACCCCGGCGTCGATCCACACTTGTACTACGCGGCGAATTTCCGTGTAAATGCCCTCGGGGTCGTTGTCGAAGTTGAGCGGGTAAATGTCCTGGTACTTCTTGGGCGGGTTCTCCGCAAACGCGATGCTGCCATCCACAAGGGTGGTGAACCACTCGGGGTGATCGGTCACCCACGGGTGGTCGGGGGAGCACTGGAGAGCGAGGTCGAGCGCGACCTCCATGCCGCCCGTCTTGGCCGTCGCCACGAACTCCTTGAAGTCCGCCATGGTGCCCAGATCGGGGTGGATCGCGTCGTGTCCACCGTCTTTGGAGCCGACGGCGTACGGGCTGCCGGGGTCACCCGCGACTGTCTTGAGCGAGTTATTGCGGCCCTTCCGATTGGTAGTGCCGATGGGGTGGATGGGAGTGAGGTAGATCGTGTCGAAGCCCATGCCCGCGATGGCAGGCAGGCGCTTGACCGCCGTGGCGAACGTGCCGGACGTCCACCGTTTGGTCTTGGGGTCCTGCACGGCGCCCTCTGAACGCGGGAACATCTCGTACCACGCGCTGAACAGCGCGCGCTCACGCTGCACGCGCAACGGGTAGTCGCGCGACACGGTCACGAAGTCGCGCAGTGGTGCCCGGTTGAGTTCGCGCCCTACCTTGGCGCTCAGCGCTTTCGCGAGCCGATCCTCGGGTTTGGTGGTGGCGTCGCGGAGAGACGCGATGGCCGAGAATATGAGCTTCTGTTGGGCGGGCGTCCGGTCGACCTCCTCGTTCGCACGCTCGAGAACGTGGACGCCCTCGGAGAGCACGAGCGTCTGGTCAACGCCGGCGTGGAGTTTGACCTCGGCGACGCGTGCCCACGTGGCAACCGGGTCCGACCAGCCTTCGACGCTGAACGTGTAGTCCCCTTCGGTTGCGGGTGTGAAGTGCGCGACGTAGCGGCTGTTGCCCCAGTCTTCGCAGGGCATGGGCAGCGTAGTGGTCTTGCCATTCGGGCCGGTGATGATCGCGGTTGCGGATACGGCGTCGTGCCCTTCGCGGAACACCGTGGCGAACAGCGGCACGGCCTCGCCCACGACGGCGCGAGCGGGCCATCGACCTTCCTCTAGCGAGGGGCCGACGGCAACGACGGGAATGCGCCCGACCGACTCTGCGCGAGAGTGAGGCATGTCTTGAGATTACCGTCACGGCGGGAAACTGTGTACATCGGATGCCGCGTAGCGGGGTCGCTGGATAGCCGGGTCGCTACCGACCCGCGCTGGCGGGGGGCGTAGCCTGGCGAGGAACGCTAGGGAGGTCGCGATGACGCAGACAATGCGGGTGGTAGCGCTGGCCATCGCGGCCGCAATGGGGCTCGCGGCGTGCGCAACGAGCGGCCCAGCGGACGAGGAGTCGGCAGCGTGGCGTAAGTACTCCCAGATGCTGCAACAGCGGTACGCGGCGAGCGTCGATCCGCTCGCGCCACACAATGTTGTGGAGTACGTGCTTGGCGTCAACGCTTTCACGGGTGCGGACTCGATCGTCGCCGGCTGGTTCACCGGCGCCACCAGCGAGTTCGACGCCGCGGCGGGGGAGCACCGCAACTACGCAACGTTTGAGATCCGTAGTTCGATCGTGGGAGGCGCCTCGGGAGTCATCACGGTGGACATTGGAGCATCGGGGCAAGGCCCATCAATTGACGATGCTGTGCGCGGGGCGGATACGTGCGTCATCTTCTTGACGCAGACGCCTGGCGGCTGGGCTCTCGTGGACGGCGAGTACGCGATCGCGACAACGGACAAGGCGGGCAGGCTGTCGATGCCGCTTGTTGCGCCAGGTGCGGAGGCTTCGTACCTGGCTTCCGTTACTGACGTCGCGGACATTGCGGCGATCGCGATCGCAGGCCACCTATCAAATATCGACGAGATTGGCGGGGATCTCGTGGACGATGCGGTCGAGGAGTTGACTGGCGAGCTGGGCTGATAGGCGCCCAAGGGCAATGCCTAGGCGCTGAAGTACAGCCGCATTGACAGGCCAGGCATGAGGGCCGTGGAGCCGGGGGCAGACAGTTGCGCCGCGCGCGCCGCTTGCGCCGGATCGCCACCGGGGTGATGCCAGACGCTGTCCCACATCAGCCGCCATTCAGGTCCCGCGTCTGCGGGGATGATGACGTCAGCGTCGTCCACGAAGCCGTTGACAACGAGTAGCGCGTCGGGGCCTTCAGCGAGCGATCGCATCATCTGTAGCACCCGTTTTGAGGTGTCGTGCCACCAGGCCTCCGTTGCCGGAGTCCCGTCTGCCTGGAACCATGCGAGGTCGTCCCTGCGGGAGGTGTCGCGGTCGCGGCCTTCGTAGAACGTGGTGGGCCTCAGTACCGGGCTTTCGCGGCGCAAGCGCAGTAGGTACTGGGTGGTAGCGCGCAGGTCGTGCTGCCAGTGGTCCAGGTCCCAGTCGATCCACGAAACGTTGCTGTTGTGGCAGTAGGCGTTGTTGTTGCCCCCCTGCGTGCGGCCGAACTCGTCGCCGGCAGTAATCATGGGGATGCCTGCGGCGAGGATGAGGCTGCCGAGAAGGTTCCGCGACGAGCGTTCGCGGGCTGAGCGGACGGCCGGGTCGTCCGATTCTCCCTCGACGCCGTGGTTCCACGAGTTGTTGTTGTCCGTGCCGTCCCTGTTGCCCTCGCCGTTGTCCTCGTTGTGCTTGCCGTCAAACGCTGTGAGGTCGTGCAGTGTGAAGCCGTCGTGAGACGTGACGAAGTTGATGGACGCGATCGGGCCGCGCGCGAGCGGCGGGTGGCCGTCACCAAAGAGATCGGAGGAGCCAGCCAGGCGCGTGGCGAGTTCGCGGACACCGCGGGCGGGCTTGTGTGCGATCAGGCGGCGCGCGTCGGTGAGCCAGAAGGAACGCAAGTGATCGCGGAAGCGGTCATTCCACTCCGCCATGGGCTCGGGAAAGTTGCCCGTCTGCCAGCCGCCTACGCCCGTGTCCCACGGTTCCGCAATCAGCTTGGTGGACGACAGCGTGGGATCAGTAGTGAGCGCGACCAGGAACGGATGTTGGGTGTCGAAGCCGTTGCCGTTGCGTCCGAGCGTGGCGGCGAGGTCGAACCGGAAGCCGTCCACCCCCACGTCGTCTATCCAATAGCGAAGCGAGTCGAGCGCCATCTGGACCACGCGCGGCTGACCGAAGTCGAGCGTGTTCCCGGTCCCTGTCGTGTCATCGAGCGTGCCGGGGGAGCCGGGCGCGTGTCGGTAGTAACTGCGGTTGGCCAGTCCCCGCCACGAGATGTGACGCCCTCCCTCGCCGCCCTCGGCGGTGTGGTTGTAGACAACGTCGAGCAGAACCTCGATGCCCGCGCGGTGAAGCGCGTCAACGGCCGCGCGCAGTTCGTCAAGGACCCCCTGGGCGCCGGATTCCTGGGCGGCTTGCGACGCGTAGGCCGCGTGCGGCGCGAAAAAGCCGAGCGTGCTGTAGCCCCAGTAGTTGGTGAGGCCCAGGCGTTCCAGGTGAGGCTCGTCGCCGCTGGTGTGGATAGGCAACAACTCCAGGCTGGTAGCGCCCAGTTCGGTCAGATGCGCGATGGTCGAGGCGTGGCCGAGCGCCGCGTACGTGCCGCGGATATCCTCAGGCACGTCCGGGAGATTCATGGTGAGGCCGCGCACGTGCGCCTCGTAGATGACGGTGTCTTCCCACGCCACCCGCGGCCGGGGGGCGACGAGGCCGCGGTCGGGATCCGCGAGCAGGACGCCGCGCGGGACTACGTGCGCGGAGTCCGCGGTGTCGTCCCGGCTCAGGAACGCTTCAAAGCCGTCGTCCAACTCGCCGGCGAGCGTTCCCTCGATGCCGCGCGCGTAGGGGTCGAGCAACAGTTTCGACGGATTGAAAAGGTGACCCTCGGCGGGATCCCATTCGCCGCTCGCGCGCAGGCCGTACAGTTGGCCGGCCATGACGTCCGGGACGAATGCATGCCAGATGCCAGCCGTGGGACCGGCGAGGCTGACGCGGGTCTCTGCGCCCGCGTCGTCAAACAGGCACAGTTCGAGGCCATTAGCGTATGGCGCGTAGATGGCGATCGTGGCTCCTCCGTCGGCGAGGTGAAATCCAAGCCGGAACGGGTCTGGAGAGGGAACGGTAGTCACGGCGTCCATTGTGCCGGATGGGTGCGGCCCGATTGTCCCGGGCGCGCGGGGAGGCCGCCACGGCTCGGTAGAGTTACGCCATGCACATTCTCGTTTGCGTCAAATTCGTGCCCGACCTGCAGTCCCAGCGGTCCTTCACGGACGGTCGCGTCACCCGCACGGCGGACGACGGCTCCATGAACGAACTGGATGAGAACGCCGTCGAGGCCGCACTCCAGATAGTCGAAGCCCCAGGCGAGGGAGGAGGCGAGGTCACCGCGCTGACCGTCGGCGGTGCCGATGCCGTTGCCGCGGTGCGCAAGGCGCTGCAGCTTGGCGTTCAGCACGCCGTCCATGTGAGTGACGATGCACTCGCTGGCTCTGACGTGTTCGGAACGGCCCGCGCGATCGCGGCCGCGGTGAACAAGGTGCACGCTGACCGACCCGTGGACATGGTCATCACCGGCATGGCCGCGCTGGATGGCCTCACGTCGCTGCTGCCCACGGCGCTCGCGGTCGAGTTGGGGTGGGCTCAGCTCACGCTCGCGTCCGCGCTCAAGGTCGACGGCGGCACCGTCACCATCGAGCGGCACCTGCCCGACGCCCGCGAGACCGTCGAGGCCGCCCTACCCGCGGTCGTGTCCGTCACGGACGAACTCAACAAGCCGCGCTACCCCAACTTCAAGATGATCATGGCCGCGCGCACGGCCGAGGTCACCACGTGGTCGGCGGCTGATCTGGGCCTGGACGCTGCGTCCGTTGGAGCCGCTGGCGCGCGCACCACCGTGCTTGACGCCTCGCCGCGCCCGCCCCGCGAGAACCGCGAAATTATCCAGGACGCAGGTGACGGTGGCGAGAGGCTTGCGGCCTTCCTCATCGAGAGGGGGCTCGCATGAGCGCCAACGTCGCAGTATTGATCGAGCACCGCGGCGGCGCCGTGAGCCGCCCGTCACTCGAGGCCCTCACGCTCGCGCGCTCGCTCGGCACCCCCGTGGCTGTGTGGCTGGGCGACGCGCCCGGCGACGATGCTGTGGCTCAGTTGGGCGAGTACGGCGCGGCGGAGGTGCGGTTTGCTTCGATCGGCGCCGCTGTCGCTCAGCCCGCCAAGGCCGCCGCTGCGGTTGAGGCCGCGATGACGGATGCTGACGTGCTTGTGGTGATTTCGACGTTCCTGAACAAGGAGATCACCGCACGTCTCGCGATGTCCACGGGTGCGGGCATCGTTGTGGACGCTGCCGGGGCCGAGCTGGTCGACGGTCACGTCGAGGCCATGCAGACTGTGTTTGCCGCGACGTGGAACGTGCGCACGCGCATCACCACGGAAAAGGCGATCGTGGGCATTCGCCCGAACACCACGCAGGCCACTCCCGCGGACGCCGCTGGCGCCGCGACCGTCGTGGTGATCGAGGCCACGCTTCCCGACACTCTCGAGACCGTGACGCATAGCGAGCCCGTGGAGCTGGACGGTGTCCCTCTAGCCGAGGCGCCCGTCGTGGTGTCCGGAGGCCGCGGCACAGACGGCAACTACGAGCACGTGCGCGGACTGGCCGAACTGCTGGGCGGCGCCGTCGGCGCATCCCGCGACGCGACCGACGAGGGCTGGATCAGCCACGAGCACATGGTCGGCCAGACTGGCACCACGGTGACGCCAGCGCTCTACATTGCGTGCGGCATCTCGGGTGCGATCCACCACCGCGGCGGCATGCAAGCCTCAGGGACTATCGTGACCGTGAACACCGACCCGGACGCGCCTATCTTCGAGATCTCTGACTTTGGAGTGGTGGGCGACCTCGCGTCAGTGCTGCCGCAGGCAATCGCGGCAATCAAGAAGCACCGCGGGGCGTAAACGCGAGCGGGCCGTCACTGCTCGTAGTGGTATCGACAGGCGACGATCTCGACCGCGTTGGCTTCAACTCGATACACGAGCCGGTGACGCTGGTCGATTCGGCGCGACCAGAAGCCCGCGAGGTCGTGACGCAAAGCTTCAGGTTTACCGATTCCCTCGTGGCCGTTGCGCATCACGTCGGCGATCAAGGCGTTGATGCGCCCTAGCGTCTTGCGGTCCTCGCGGAGCCAATAGAGATAGTCGTCCCAGGCGTGCGAGGTGAAGATGATTCTCACGCGACCTAGCCGGACGGATCGATCAACTCGCGCTCCGTCGCCCCGCCCGTTCGCAGTTCAGCGATCGACTCGAGCAAGCGTTGAGCGTTCGCCGGGATGTTCATGAGGAACGCCGTCTCCACCATCGACTCGTAGTCGTCCAGGGCCATGATCACTACCGGGGGTTTGCCGGAACGCGTGACCACCACTTCTTCGCGGTCGTTTGTCACCGCATCGAGGGTCGCGGCGTAGTTGGCGCGCGACTCAGAGAAGCTGATGGTCTTCATGTGGCCAGTCTAGCAGTTGTACAGGATTCTGTACGTTGGGAAATGCGACGTGGCTAGTACGTGAAGCGCGCCACGCAGAAGATGTAGACCTGCTTGCTGAGCGCGCCGCCCTCAGTCTTCTGCGACGTGCGCACGCTGTTGTAGCAGCCCACGCTCGCAGAGGTGCCGGCGCCGCCGTCGGTGATCACGGCCATGTGCCCGGGCGAGTTGATGAACCCGTTGGGGCCGTCGATGATGCGCTGGAGCGTCCACGAATAGCCGACCACCTCGGGCCGCGTCGCGCGGCTGGCGTCGTGCCAGATGGTTTGCGCGACGGCCATGTTGTACGCGTGACCCATCACGGCGCTTCCCTGGCCGCACGAAGCGAGTGCCGACGATCCCACGCTCGCGCGAAGTGAGTTGAGCCCGGCACAGAATCCGCCGGTGTCTCCAACCGCGTACTCATAGGTTTCCCACGGTTGCCATGTGCTCGCAGGCTGGTCGGGGGTCGATTCGCCGGTGGATGCACCTGAGTCAGCGGGCGCAGCCTTCTTCGTGGAGTTGGCGTTTGCAGTTGCCTCGGCCTCGGCTGCGGCGGCTTCCACGGCAGCGGCGTCGGCGGCGGCCTGCGCTGCGGCGTCGGCCTCACGCTGGGCAGCGATGGCTGCGAGCGCGCCGCCGTCGTACACCGCGAGGATGGTCTCATCAAGCGGGGCGCCCGAAGGTGGCTCGGCTGCGGGAGTGGCGGTGAGCGTGGATTCGTCGACGCTCGATTCAGGCGCTCCCAAGAGGTCCGAAAACGCACCGTTGGAGGCAGCAGAAATACCCATGCCGATTCCCGCCAGGATGCCCGCAATCGGCACAGCGACCAGCAGTTTGCTCAACTTCATTGTGACCCGTCCCGCGTTCGGCTTGTCTTCCCACATTTTGAACAGTCGATCCGCCGCTGATGTTCCCAGCAATCCCTCAGGTTCGCGCTCGACTATGCGTCTAGGGCATCCTCTCGTACAATCGTGCGCGTGACTATCCATTACTTCGACCACGCCGCGACCACTCCCATGCTGGAGAAGGCGCGAATGGCGTACGCCGACGAGCTCGCGCGCGTGGGCAACCCGAGTGCGCTCCACAAGTCCGGCCGCCTGGCGCGCGCCGTTGTTGAGGATGCACGCGAGCGGATGGCCAAGGCACTGGGCGCGCACCCCACCGAGATCATCTGGATGTCTGGCGGCACCGAGGCGGACAACATCGCCCTTAAGGGCCTTTACTGGGCGAGGCACACGGCGGACCCGCAGCGCACGCGCGTGATCGTGACCGGAATCGAGCACCACGCTGGCATCGACCCCGCCGAGTGGCTTCAGAAAGAGCATGGCGCGACAGCCGTCGTCCTGCCCGTCGACAGTGACGGGATCGTGGACCTCGATGTGCTCCGCAGGGAGGTCGCCAACCACTTTGACGAGATCGCCGTGATCTCCGTGATGTGGGCCAACAACGAGGTGGGCGCGATCCAGCCCATCGCTGAGATTGTCAACATCGCCGCAGAGCACCGCATCCCGGTTCACGCCGATGCGGTGCAGGCCATAGGACACGTCCCGGTCGATTTCAAGACGTCGGGGCTGGCGACCATGGCGGTTTCTGCCCACAAGTTTGGCGGTCCGGTGGGCGTGGGCGTGCTGGTGGCGCGTCGCGACCTCACCATCACGCCGCTCACTCACGGCGGCGGCCAGGAGCGCAAGGTGCGTTCGGGCACGCTGAACGCTGCGGGATTCCACGCCGCCTCCATAGCCGCGGAGGAGTCCATCGCGGTTCTCGATTCTGAGGCGGTGCGCCTCCGCGCGCTGCAGGTGGACCTGGTGGCGCGCATCCGGGAACAGTTCCCTGATGCGGTGCTCTCAGGTCCGGAGCCAGGTGAGGGTCGGCTTCCCGGCAACGTGCACTTTGTCTTCCCCGGCTGCGCGGCCGAGGCCATGATGTTCGTGCTCGACTCCCACGGCGTCGAGGCCTCCAATGGTTCCGCGTGCAACGCGGGCATCGCGCAGGCCAGCCACGTGCTGCTCGCGATGGGCCGATCCAAGACGGACGCGGCGTCGACCATGCGCTTCTCCATGGGTCACACCACCACCCGTGAAGACATCAACGTGCTCATGAAATACCTGCCGGAGGCAGTCGAGAAGGCGAAGCGCGTCGCAGGCAACTTCGACGCCGAAGTGTTCGGCTAACCGCGCGTGAGGGTATTTGTCGCGGGTGCCACGGGCGCCATTGGACGGCAGTTGCTGCCGATTCTCGTTGAAGCCGGGTATGACGTTGTGGGGACCACGCGCTCACCGAACCGAGTGGCCGCGATCCAGAAACTGGGTGCCACCGGAGTTGTATGTGACATCCTGGACGCCGACGCGGTAGTCGAGGCTGTCGCGCGCGCCAAGCCCGACGTGATCGTCAACGAGGTCACCGATCTGCCAAGCAAGGCGATCCTTCTGCCGACCAAACTGCTCGCGCTCAACAAGGTGCGCGTCGAGGGCGGCGACAACCTGCTCGCGGCCGCGAAAGCCGCAGGCGTGAAGCGCATGGTGACGCAGAGCATCGCATTCAAGGTTCCCGGGATCGCTCAGAAGGCTGTCGATCACCTCGAGGCTGGCGTGCTCGCTGCCAAGGGAGTGGTGCTGCGATACGGCTCGTTCTACGGCCCCGGCACGTGGTCGGAGACGGCACCCAAAAGTGGGCCCGCGCTGCACGTTGAGGCGGCGGCCCGCGTCACCATGGACATGTTGACCGCCAAGACGGGGACCTACGTCGTCGTCGACGGGGGAGCCCCCCGCAAGGTCTAGACCGGCTCTACGCGCCGCTCGCTTTGCTTACAATTGCCGGATGCGCGTACTAGCAGCCCTGTCCGGCGGAGTCGATTCCGCCGTCGCTGCCGCGCGTGCCGTTGACGCCGGACACGACGTGGTGGGCGTGCACATGGCGCTCAGCCGAAACCGCGACGAGTACCGCTCGGGGTCCCGCGGTTGCTGCTCGATCGAAGACTCGAACGACGCGCGCCGGGCTGCGGACATCCTCGGCATTCCGTACTACGTGTGGGACCTGTCGGAGGAATTCGAGCAGACGGTTGTCGCGGACTTCCTGAGCGAGTACGCCGAGGGTCGCACCCCCAACCCGTGCGTGCGCTGCAACCAGCACATCAAGTTTGAGGCGCTGCTGGATCGCGCGCGCGTGCTCGAGTTCGACGCGGTCGCCACCGGCCATTACGCCCGCATCGAGATCCGCGAGGATGGCACGCGGGAGCTGCACCGCGCGGCCGACAGCGCCAAGGACCAGTCGTACGTGCTCGCCGTGATGGGGCAGGAGCGGCTGTCCAAGTCGATGTTCCCGCTGGGCGCGATCGAGTCCAAGACCAAGGTGCGCGCCGAGGCCGCCGCCCGCGGGCTGGGAGTCTCCAACAAGCCCGACTCGTACGACATCTGCTTTGTGGCCGACGGCGACACCCAGGGCTTCCTTCAGCGCAAGCTAGGCAAGGAGCCCGGAGACATTGTCGACCAGACCGGCGACGTTGTGGGCGAGCACGGCGGCGCGTACGCGTTCACGGTGGGCCAGCGCAAGGGCCTGAACCTTGGGACGCCCGCGGCCGACGGCCAGCCGCGCTACGTCACTGACGTGAACACCTCGACCAACGTGGTGACGGTGGGCGCGGAGACGCTGCTGTCCGTGCCCACGCTCGTGGGCGACGAGGTGGTCTGGCTCGCGGACGACGTGCCTGCCACCGAGCCGACGCGCTGCCACGCGCAGGTGCGCGCCCACGGGGTGCCGGTGCCTGCGTCCGTCACCGTGGCGGGCGACCTTATGACAGTTGAGCTAGACGAGCCGATGCGCGGAGTGTCCGCGGGACAGTCGCTGGTGGTCTACGACGGGACTCGGGTTCTTGGCCAGGGGACGATGAAGGCGCGGCGCGTCTAGCTGCCATCGAGCAGCGTGATCAGCAGCCGGGCCTCGGCGGGTGCCGAAACTGCGTGCGGCACGTTCGCGGCGATGTGCGCCATACCTCCGCGAGTCAGCGTGAAGCTTTCGCCTGCGACCTCGAACGCGAACTCTCCGGCGAGCGACCGAACGATGATCGGCACGGGCGCCGAATGCTCCGTGAGCTCCGAGCCGGCGGCGAACGCCAGGTGAATAACGCGAGCGCCCGCCGCCTTCAGGATGGGCGTGCGCGCAACGCGGCCCTCGATCACGGCGTGGGCCGCGATAATCTCCTCGCCGCTGTGGCCAATCACGGTGACGGACGGAGGCGCTTCGGCCATGGCGGTGCCTTTCATCGGTGGGTACTGGTATCGAGGCTACGTCCCCGGGGACGACCGCGGCTGGGAACGACAGTGGCCGGGCGCCACCCGCAGGGGACACCCGGCCTCGTCTGTCGCGATTAGGCTCGTCGCGCTACGCGAGCGTGGGAAGCACCGCATCCAAGTTGTCGAAGCTTGCACCGTAGCCCTGCTCGAGCCCGCTGTCGGACGTGACGTGGTCGCGCAGTTCCTTGTTCGCCACCGTGAACGTGATCTTCAGCAGCGTCTGGCCGTCGTCCTCGGAGAAGGCGAACTCCACGTTGGGCGCGGGGAGGTCCGGGCCCCAGTTGTCCTTCTGGACGATCCGGTGCGGCGCCTCGACCTCGAGGAACTCGCCGTTGAGCGGCTGCTTGGAGCCGTCGGGCCCGGTGTACTCCCACTCGTACGTGCCGCCCGCGCGCAGGTCTAGGGTGGCGGCGGTGAGTTTCATGTCGTGCGGCCCGGTGAGCCATTTGAGCAGGTGCTCAGGCTTGGTGTGCGCGTCCCACACGAGTTGCAGCGGGGCGTCGAACCGACGCTCCACAACGAACTGCGTGTCGGACAGCGGGGTGAGGGTGGTGCTATTCATTGGGCTACCTTTCCTTGAGTCACGTAAGGCTTGGAGTTCGATCAGGTAGGTGGCGAGGCGCTCGAGTATGGCGCGACGTGTGGGGTCCGCGAGCGCGGAGAACACTTTGCTGAGCTGGTCGGCAGCCATGTAAGTAACCTCGCGGTTATGTAACCAATTGGCAACCTAAGGTGCCGAATCCCGCAAGCGAGTATCCTCGGCGGGAGAAGAGCAAGCCTGGGGAGGCCGAAGATGAGAACCGTCAATCAAATGCTTAGCGAGTGGCAGGACGCCAAGGTCGTCACGCCGGCCGCCGCCAAGAAGATCGCAGACTACGAGGCCGCCCGCGTTCCCATTGCTGGCGAGGAGCCAACCCGCAAGTCCGCGCTCGCAGAGGTGCTCGGATACCTGGGCGCTGCCCTCGCAATTGTCGCGATCGCCGTCATCCTCGGGCAGCAGTGGGACAGCTTCACGTACGCTGGCCGGCTGCTGCTCGTATTCACGATCACGGGAATAGTCGCTGGCGCAGGTATCAAGCTGTGGCGCTCGCGCAGCGTCGCCATCCAGAGGCTGGTAAGCGTGCTGCTCACGGCGGCGGTGTTTGGCGTGGGCTGGCTTGCGTGGTTGATCGAACGCGGTGACGTTGGCAATCGCCACGTGGAAAGCGACTGGGTAGGTGTCGCGATTGGCGGCGCGGCTTTGGCTGCCGCGCTCCCGATCTACTGGCTCAGGCGCCGTGCGCTCGCACAGTTTACGCTGCTCGGAACCGCCATCATCCTTGTCTCGAGCGTGCTCGCGGGGCCGCTTGACGTGCGCTACGAGGTGATCATCTTCGCACTCTGGGCAATTGGCGTGGCGTGGTTCTGGGGCGGTTGGTCGCAGCGGCTTGAGCCACCGACCCATGCGCTCGTTGTCGGAACGGTGCTGTCACTATTTGTGCTCCTCGTCGCTTTCGACGGGGACTGGGAGGTGTGGATTCTGTCGCTCGGAGTTCTGACCGCAGTTGCGCTATCCGCGCTCGCGGTTCAGCAACGGGGAACCGTGGCCGTCATGGCGCCCGGCGCGATCGGGATGCTCATCTTCGTCCCACTCTTGATCAACTACTTCTTTGACGATGACCTCGCCACCTGGGTCGCGGTTCTCGTCACGGGTCTCGCGCTCGTGGTGGCCGCGGTATTCGTCGTGCGGGAGCGCAAGCCGCGCGGTTAGTGCCCTCCCCAGAACTCGTTGGTAGGCGCTCACGCCTCGCGGCGGTCAGCCCCGCGTTTCGCCAGCCACACCAGCGCTACCGTTTGGGCAACCGTGACGACAACAATCTGCGGGTACTCGCCGCCCGCTTCGACGCCGTCCAAATGCCCCAGCGCTCCGAGCAGGGTGCTGGGAAGCCACTGGGCAATAGCGCCTGAGATGCCGAACAACGGCATCACGATGAGGATCACGAGCGACCACATCACGGTCGCCAGGACGGTTCGCACCCACTGAGCGACCGCGGCGACAACCGCAACCATAAACGCCAAGAACACGATGCTGTACGCGGTGGCCAGCAGCACGGGGCCTGCGGGCAGCGGGCCGATGAGCGCCCAGGTTTCGTACCAAGCGGCCAGCGTGCCCGCCGTGAAGGCGACGGCGATCGCCACAAATGACACGACTAGGCGCGGGATCAAGATGCGCCACGTGTTGGTGACTCGGGTGCGCAGGAAGACGCCCATTTCCGGTACCGCGTCGAACGCCAAAGCCCCGGCCGCGATCACCACGGCGACCAAGACGCCCACCTGGGCCGCGTTCGAGATGTACTGCGCAAGCCCATCCTGCGCCACGGGATCGGGCAGCGTGATGGTGGCGCCCTCCAGGTCGCCGCCCACGCCGGAGAGGATCTCTTGGATGTATCGCGCCGTCACCGGCCCGACGAGCCCGAAGGCCACGAAGGTCCCGAGTAGCGCGATCCACCGCTTGGTGCGCGTCAGGCGCAAAACCTCTAGTTTCCACAGTGTCATCGGGTCAGCTCCAGAAACGCGCGCTCCAGCGAGACCTCTTCAGGGCCCAGCGAGATCACCTGCGCACCGGCAGCGGCGAGCGCCTTCGGTAGCTTCGATTCGGCGTCGGCGAGCGAAGCCACTTCGACGGCGACGGCGCCAGCGGACGCCTCTGCCGCGGTCACCCAGCTGGCCGCCGCGAGTTTGGTGGCGACCGCGTCGGCGTTCTCGCGAAGCTTGACGATGTAGCGGGGAACGGCCTCTCCCACGAGCAGGTCTGACAGCGGGCCCTGGAAGAGCAGCTTGCCGTGATTCAGGATTCCGACAGTGTCTGATACCTCCTGGACATCGCCGAGGATGTGACTCGAGAACATCACCGTCGCGGTTCCGCGCAACTGCGCGATGAGATCCAGCACTTCTCGTCGGCCCTGGGGGTCAAGGGCGGAGGCCGGCTCGTCCAGCAGGATGAGCTTGGGGCGCCCCACGAGGGTCGCGGCGATTCCCAGGCGCTGCAGCATCCCTCGCGAGTAGCCGCCGTTGCGCCGGGAACTAGCCTCAGCGAGGCCAGCCAGTTTGAGGATCTGGTCCACGCGCGCGTCGTCCACCGGGCCCGTGAGGGCCTGCGCGAGCGCGACAACCTCGCGTCCCGTGAGCCACTGGTCGAAGCGTGGGGTGTCGGACAGCACCGCGATCTCGCCGGGCTTGGCGTCAACGCTGAGTGTGCCCGACGATGCGTCGCGTAGGCCCGCGAGGATGCCAAGCAGTGTGGTCTTGCCTGCGCCGTTGGGCCCCGCAAGCCCGTAAACGGATCCCGCACGCACGTCGAGGTCAACGTCATCGAGCGCGACGGTGCGGCCGTACTGCTTGGTGAGCCCGCGCGCGGAGATCACTTGGAGCGTCCGGAGTCCCTGCCAGCGATGAGGTAGACGATCCCGCCGAGCGGGACCGAGATGACGCAGATGATTGCCCACGCCCACTTGGGCAGCCCGCGAACCTCACTGCGGTACACGTCGATGAGGCAGTACACAACGAAGCCCAGTCCGAGCAGTGCAACGGGGGCAAGGGCGGCAAGGTTGAGGTCTTCCATGCGGAGTCCTTTGAAGGGGATGTCCTTCGATCATAGGGGGCGGACTTCGCGCCCAGCGGGTCAGTCGCTCGTGGTGGAATGGAGGGGTGACGAACCCCGGAGCCCAGCCCAGCGCAGCCGCGGGCGAGCGGTGGCAAGACCTCGCAGACCGCATCGAGGCGCACCAGTTTGCCTACTACGTGCAGGACCAGCCCACGGTGGCAGACGCGGATTACGACGCGATGCTCCGCGAGCTCGAGGCGATCGAGGATGCCAACCCGGAGTTGCGCACACCTAACTCGCCCACCCAGCGCGTGGGCGGCACGTTCAGCACGGAGTTCACTGCGGTCGAGCACCGCGAGCGCATGATGTCGCTGGACAATGCGTTCAGCGTGGACGACGTCGAAGCGTGGCGGGAGCGCGCCATCCGCGACGCAAATGACCCGTCGCTGGAGTTTCTCTGCGAACCTAAAATCGACGGGCTCGCGTTGTCGCTGACCTATGAGGATGGCAAGCTCACGCGCGCCGTGACACGCGGCGACGGCCGCACCGGCGAGGACGTGACACTGAACGCCCGGACCATCGCCTCCATCCCGGCCGCGCTCACAGGCGCGCCGCCCGCCCTGGTCGAGGTCCGCGGAGAGGTGTTCCTGCCGGTCGCGGCCTTCGAGGAACTCAACGCGGCACTTGTCGCCGAGGGCAAGCCGCCGTATGCGAATCCCCGCAACACAGCTGCCGGCTCGCTGCGCCAGAAGGACCCGCGCGTCACTGCATCCCGTCCGCTCGCGATCACCACG
The DNA here is from genome assembly GCA_965250005.1 of Demequinaceae bacterium. GTDB lineage: Bacteria > Actinomycetota > Actinomycetes > Actinomycetales > Demequinaceae > WTKG01. The sequence goes on along the minus strand of OZ252279.1, from coordinate 919,327 downwards.
TATGCGCTAGGCGCCACGAAGTGGGCAGACGCAGTCGCGGACCCGCGCCTCGATACTCAATCCGGCGTCTACGACACACTCGCGTCCTGGAGTCTCCCCGTGAGCGCGGAGCCACAAGTGGTCTCCGACCTCGCCGGCGTACAGGACTACATCGCCGGACTCGACGCGCGCAGGCACGCGCTTGAGCACGAGATCGATGGCGTGGTTATCAAGGTCAACTCGCGTGCGGCTCAGCGACAGCTCGGCTCGACCTCGCGGGCCCCGCGGTGGGCCATCGCGTTCAAGTTCCCGCCGGAAGAGGTCAACACCAAGCTCCTCGACATCCGGGTGGACGTGGGCCGCACTGGTCGGGTGACGCCGTTCGGGGTCATGGAGCCGGTCAAAGTTGCGGGCTCCACGGTCGCGTCGGCAACGCTGCACAACGCCCAAGAGGTGGCTCGCAAGGGCGTGCGCATTGGCGACACCGTTGTGCTGCGCAAGGCGGGGGACGTGATCCCCGAGATCGTGAGCCCTGTCGTCGCGCTGCGCGACGGGACAGAGCGCGAGTGGGTCATGCCAACCGAGTGCCCCTCATGCGGAACGCGCCTGGCCCAGCAGAAGGAGGGCGACGTGGACCTGCGCTGCCCCAACTCGCAGGGCTGCGAGGGGCAGATTATCGACCGGCTGACGTTCATTGGCGGGCGCGGGGCGTTCGACGTGGAAGTGCTGGGGGAGAAGTCAGCGGCGGCGCTCGTGAAGTCGGGGATTCTGACAGGCGAAGCGGGTCTGTTCGACCTCACCGAGGCGGACCTCAAGCGCGTCTCGCTACTCACGCTCGATCAGGACTCCAAGAAGGACGGTGTCGCGCGCGCGGCAGGGGACGTCAGCACCAACGGGCTCAAGCTGCTCGAGAACCTCGCCGCCGCCAAGACCCGGCCGCTGTGGCGCGTAATCGTCGCACTCAGTATCCGCCACGTGGGGCCCACGTCCTCGCGGGCGCTCGCCTCCGCGTTCGGCTCGATGGACGCGATTCGGGACGCCGACGCCGCCACGCTCGCCGCCGTCGACGGCGTGGGCGACGTGATTGCCCAGTCGGTGAAGGCGTGGTTCGCGGAGCCCTGGCACGTCGAAATCGTGGACCGCTGGGCCGCCGCAGGCGTGCGCATGGAGGACGAGCGCGACAAGTCGGTACCGCGCACGCTCGCGGGACTGACCATCGTCGCCACCGGCTCGCTTGAGGGCTTCACCCGCGACGGAATCAAAGAGGCGATCATCTCCCGCGGCGGCACAGCCTCCGGCTCGGTCTCCAAGAAGACGGACTATGTGGTGGTGGGGGAGAACGCCGGCTCGAAGGCCGTTAAGGCGGAGGGCCTGGGGCTCACGATTCTGGATGAACAGGCGTTCGTGGCGCTGCTGGAGGGTGGTCCGGCGGCGCTCTAGCCGCCGCCGCACTTATCCCCTTTAATCCACAGGTGCCTGATAATCGCGGCATTTCATTGTGATTTTGGTCACGCGTTGGAGAGTTTCGGAGCCGATATTGTTGGGGTGTTACGTCACGAATGGTGTCAAACTGGACCGAGTATTTGATCGGCCCGCAGATTTTCGCTGAGACAATTCGCGTCACCTCTGTCATAGTCTCAACCGAACGCTATTGTTGTTTCTCGGAAACCGACAGTTCCTGAGGGGAATTATGTCCACCGCCGTTCGCTTTGCCCTGACTACCACTCTGACCGCCGCGCTAGTCGCTGGCGTCGTCACTCCGGTCTATGCCACGGATGACTCACTGCTGGTCGAGGGTGAGTCCACCAGCATCGCTTTGCCTGAGGGTGGCGAGGTGGATTTCAATGTGGTTGACCAGGCCACGGACGGTGCGACCGTCGAGGCGGAGCCCATCGAGGTGGAGGGCGCGACTGCCGAGACCGCCGATGGTGCGGTCGTGTCTCTGACTGACGGCGTGTCGATTGTTGCGACGGATGCTGTGGGCGGGGACGTCACGGAGTTCGAGCACCAGGTGACTGTTGTCGAGGAGACCGAGGACACTCCGGCCTATGTCTCTGAGTTTGTTCCTGCCATCGAGTTGACCTTCCCCATCTCTGAAGAGCAGTTGTCGGAGGTCGATGTGGCCTCCCTCGGTGTCTACTCCCGCGAGTCGGAAGATGACGAGTGGACGTGGGTCCCCTCGGCCTACGACCCGGAACTGGGTGCCGTGGTTGCGCAGTCGGATCATTTGAGTGAGTTCATTGTTATGGCGGCACCAGCCGCAGCCGTGCCGGACCCGACCATCCCGCGCATCGCGTTGGACCCAGATGATGCGCTTGGCAGGGCCCTGTGGAATGGGCACGTGTACAACGAGCTTCAGTTCAGCCACGCTGTCGCAACCGCCGTCAAGGCCAGGCTCGAGAACGAATGCTTGGCAGAAGTCCTCATCACCCGTAATTCCTCGACGGCATTTGTTGCGCGGACTACTCGCTCAAACCGCATCCGGAACTTCGACGCGGATATCGCGATGACCCTCGCATTCAATAACTACAACACCGCGTCGGATGGCATCGCCCGCCCGTGGGGTATCAGCAGGGACGGCGGAGTGGTCGCGTGGTCTGCGAGCAACAGCGCGAGCACCCGGCTGGGTAACAACACCAAGACTCAGATTGTGAACTGGACGGGGCGCCCCGACCGCCGCGGGCTCAACCCTCCAAGTTCGGTGTTGCCTTACAGCCAGCTCGTCGGGTCGGCCCCGGCGTACGCACACGCAGAACTCCTGTTCCTCAGCCACAACTACGACTGGCCGATTATCAGCACGCGGCTTGATTTGGTGACCGACGCTGTGTACTCCAGCATCATTCAGCAAATCGAAGCAACGGGCGGGATCGCCTGCGCCGAGCCCGTGACACTGCCGACGCCGCCCACGCAAGACGTGCTCGACGATCTCGCTCAGCTGGGCGAAAACAACTACCAGATTTATGGCACGGACCCCGTCAACCTCGCGACAGGTAACTTCCTTGCCTCAGAAGAGGTGTTCACCCTCTCCGGCGTCGGCGACCAGGCCATCGACCTGACCCTCGCCTACAACGCGCTTGATGGGCGCGTTTCACCGGTTGGCAACGGTTGGAACTTCGGGTATTCGTCCCGGGCGCAGTTGTATGACAACGGCGCTGTCATGGCGATCCTCGCGGACGGTCGCAGCGTGTTCTTTGAGTCCGACGGCGCCGGCGGGTTCGTGACGCCTCCCGGCGCGCGCAGCACTTTGGCCGCGGTCGAGGGCGGAGCTGTGCTGACCTTTGCCGACAATACGTCGCTGGAGTTCACGTTCGACGAGGAGTCCGGGTACGGAACGCTGGCCCGCGCGGTGGACCGCCAAGGCAACGCCTACACGCTGGTTTATGGACCGCTCGCCGAGGCCGCGGAAGGCGAGTACACGTTCCCGCCGCTCTTGAGCATCACGGACCAGGCTGGCCAGATGGTCGCGGTCCAGTCCACCCCCGAGGGTCGCATCACAGGCTTCACGCATCCGGATGGCCGTCAGTGGATGCTCGCCTATGATGCTGCGGGTAATCTCACGTCGATCATGGATGGAGCAGGCCGGACTCGGTCTTTCGCGTATAACGCGGGCGGTCTGCTTGAGGTTGTCACGGGCGCCGACGGCGTGGCCGAGCTAACCAACGTGTTCGATACCGAGGAGCGCGTGGTCATCCAGACTGATGGTGCGGGCTATGTTCGCACTATCGCCTACGGCCCTAACCGTGAAACAACGCTCACCGATGCCCTCGGCAACGCGAGCACGCTGACGCACAACGACAAGAACCAGGTGGTCCGGGCCCTCGACGCCGAGGGCGGTGTGACGCTTAACGGTTACGACGAGTTCTACAACCCGAACACCTCGACGGATGCCAATGGAAATGTCTACACGTCGGAGTTTGATGTGTATGGCCGGGTGACGTCGTCCACCAACGCCGTGGGCGAGACCACCACGTACGGCTACAACAGCCGGGGCGACCTGGTGTCCATCAGCAGCCCTGACCCGAACGGCGGCACCGCTACCACCAGCTTCGTCCTCAACGAGGACGGCCGCGCCACCGAGACTCACTTGCCCGACGGCACCGTCACGTATGCGTCCTTCGACGCGCACGGCGATATGACAAGCATCACGGATGCGACCGGCGGCGTGACCACTATGGCCTACGACTGGCGGGGAAACTCTGTCACCTCTACGGATGCGCTGGGCCACGTCACGGCACGTACGTACGACCTGGCGAACCGCCTCACGTCGGTCACCGACGCGAAGGGCGCCCTGACCACTCTTGCGTACGACGCTGCCGATAACCTGATCAGCACCCTCGACGCCCTCGGCGGCGTCGCCACGTTTGTTTATGACGTCAACGACTCGCTCGTGAGTGAAACTAACGAGGCTGGCGAAACAGCAACCTACGAATACAACGTCAACCTCCAGCTCACCGCAGCGAACCGCGCCGACGGCTCACGCATGGAGTACGCGTACGACGCGGAGCACCGCATGGTCGCGCAGACCAACCCGGACGGCACGAGCCGCACGTGGGAGTACGACGGCCTGGGCCGCGCCACCGTCATGGTGGACGAGGCAGGCGAGCGGTGGCTCACGGAATACGACGCGATTGGCAACCCCGTCGCAGCAATCGACCCAAGCGGCGCGCGCAACGCGACCGCGTTCGACGCCATGTCGCGCCCGGTGACGTTCACCGACGCACTCGGCAATTCCGACACTGTCACGTACCTACCCGGCGGTGCCGCTGGGAGCCAAACGGATGCGCTTGGCCGCACGTCGAGTTACAGTTACGACGCGATGGGCCGACTGGAGTCGGTGACCACGCCGGACGGCGAGACCCGCTTCTACAGTTACGACGCGAACGGCCGGCTCGTGTCGGCCACTAACGCTCGCGGCTTCACGCAGACGTATCAACTGGACGCGCTCGGTCGCGAGGTTTCCATGACCGACGCGCTCGGCAACCTTTGGCGCACCGAATACGACGCGCTTGGCAACACGACCGCGACGGTTGACGCGCTCGGCAACCGCACGGAAATCGAATACGATGCGCTTTCGCGCCTGGTCGCGACCACTGACGCGCTCGGCGCTCACGCGACCTTCACGTTCGACGCGGTAGGCCGCGCCACCTCGGAGACAAACAAGAACGGCAACGCCGTCAACTACGCGTACGACGCGCTCGGTCGCCTCACCCGCACCACGTACCCGGACGGCTCCACGGCCAGCACCACGTACAACGCCCGCGGTCTAGCGGTCGGGACGGTGGGGACGCGCGGATTCGCTACCGCCTACGAGTACGACGCCCGCAGCATGCAAACGGCGATGGTGGACGAGGCCGGCGAACGCTGGCTGTCCGAGTACGACTCGCGCGGGAACCTAGTGGCGAACATCGACCCCGCCGGCGGGCGGACCGAGTTTGACTACGACGCACTCTCGCGCCGGGTAGCGACCACCGACCAGGTGGGCGCACGCACCGCGTTCACATACGACGCTGCAGGGCAGATGACGTCTGCGACGAACGCGCTCGGCAACACGGTCGAGTACGCATTTGACGTGATGGGGCGCATGGTCACGGTCACCACCCCGGACACCGCCGCAGTGGCGTACGGATACGACGCCAACGGCAACGTGACCTCGTTTACCAACCAGCGCGGCTTCACGGAGACCTACCTGCTTGACCCGCTGGACCGCATGGTGTCGCGCACAGACACCCTTGGCGGCACATGGGCCACCGAATTTGATGCGCTAGGCAACGCGACCGCAACGGTGGACCCACTAGGGAACCGGACTGAGGCGACCTATGACGCACTGTCGCGCATAGTCGGCCTGACGGATGCGCTGGCTGGCGCCACGACGTTCACCTACGACGCAATCGGTGCGCGCACGTCCACCACAAACGCGCTCGGCCAGACTACGTCCCTTACGTACGACTCGCTCGGGCGTCCGGTCGGATCGACGTTCGCGGATGGCACCACCGCCAGCAACGTCTACGACGCCGGTGGCCTGAAGGTGACGTCAACCGATCAGCGCGGCAACGCGATGTCCTACGAATACGACGCGCGTGGCCTTCAGGTCGCGAGCGTTGATACCGCGGGTGAACGCTGGCTCACCGAGTACGACTCGCGCGGCAACGTCACGGCTTCGGTTGACCCCCTCAGCGCCCGTTCAACAGCGCAATACGATGCGGCCTCGCGCCCCGTCGCCGTGGTCAACGCCGTCGGCTCCCAGAGCACTTTCGCCTACGACGCGCTCGGACAGATGATTACATCCACCAACGCCCTAGGCGACACCACCGCGTACACCTACGACGCCATGCAGCGTATGGTCACCATGACCACTCCCGAAGGCGCCACAAGCCAGTACGGCTACGACGCCAACGGAAACACCACCTCAATCACCAACGCGCTCGGCGATGTCCTTGCCACCGAATACGACGCCGCAGGCCGCGCGATTGCTACGGTGCTCCCTGACGGCGGCCGTACTGAGACCGCGCGCGACGCCCTGGGACGCGAAGTCGCCACGACCGACGCCCGAGGAAACACCACCGCCGTCACATATGACGCGCTTGGTCGCCCGACGCTCGTCCTCGACGCAGCAGGCTTCGCCACGACCGCAACCTACGACGCGGGCGGCAACCGCCTGTCAACGACGGACGCCCGCGGTGGGACCACCGGGTTCGTCTATGACGTGATGAACAGGCTCGTGTCAACCACCAACGCCGAAGGCGAAACCCGCACGCAGGCGTACGACACGGCAGGCAACATCACCGAAGCGATAGACCCCTCGGGTATCGCTACCCACTTCACCTATGACGTGCGCAACCTCCTGACCGAGACAGTCGAGAACTTCTTGCCGGCCGAGCCGTCCAGCGAGTCCGTCAACGTGACGACCTCGGTGAGCTACGACGCCCGCGGCGACGCAGTCGCGACAGTCGACCCGCGCGGCAACGCCACGACGTTTGTGCGCGACGCGCTCGGCCGCGTGGAGACAGAAACAGACGCGCTCGGTCAAACCAGCACCGTCGACTTCGACGCCCTGGGCCGCCCGTCCGTGGTGACCGCACCGGACGGTTCGGTGACGGCCACCACGTTCTCGGCTGATGGCTACGCGGTTGAGGTCGCGTATCCGGACCAGACGGTGACATCCGGCTTTGACGCGCTGGGCAACCGCACGTCGATGACCGACGATCTCGGCACCTCGTCGTGGACGTACGACTGGGCCTCACGGGTCACGGTCGCCGTGGACGCGCTTGGCCAGAAGAACACGAACCAGTACGACCTCGCAGGCAATCAGACGCGGGTGGCGTACGACGATGGCCGCTCGCTGCTGCGCACGTACGATGCGCGCAACCTTGCGGTGTCGCAGTCGGATGCGAACGGTGTCGCCGCGTTTGGTTACGACGAGGTTGGTGCCTTGGTCGGTATCCTCCGCCCGTCGGGTGTGGAGACAGAGATTTCGCGCGACCTGGTGGGTCGGGTGACGGCGATTGTTCACGCCGGTGAGGGTGTTGTGGGTAATAAGTTGCCTTCGGGTGAGGTGAATCCGTCTTCGATGGCTCCGGGGAATGCGTTTGGGCATTGCAAGGACAACGGTAATGGTCACCCGAATCAGCAGCCTGCGGGTTGTTCGACTGGGACGTTGGCGTTCGAGTATGCGTATGACGCGCGTGGCCTGGTGGACGAGCGGGAGCTGTCCACGGATGAGGCATCCACGCTCACGGACTACACGCATGATGAGCTGGGTCGTTTGACGGAGTCCGTCACTGGTGACTATGTGGCGTCCTATGGGTGGGATGCGGCCTCGAACATGGTGTTTGAGGCGGTCTCTGAGGACCTGTCGACCAACAAGAAGAACGACGGTTACACCGTCACCCGCTCTGTGAACGCGATCAACCAACTGACGTCATCTGCGATGGACCCGGCCGTGATGCCGGCGTCCAAGACGGAGACCACGGCGTACACGTATGACGCACGGGGTAACCGCACGCAGGCGTTGACGACCACGACGTCGGGTAAGAAGACGCACACGGTTTCCGATGTGGCGTATACGTATGATGGTCGCGATCTGGTCAGTTCAGTAGCCGGTGGCGACACGGACGTGGCTTATGGCCGTGACGGTATTGGCCGGGCTCTTGAGGTGTCTGAAGACGGCACGGACCGCACCCGCCTGTATGACGGGCTTTCAGTGGTCCGTGACGGCGACACGCAGCTCACACGTGGCCCGGGTGGTGCGGTGTTGTTTGAGGCCACGATGGTGACGTCGGGCAAGGGCAAGAACGCCACGACCTCGATCCAGACGGTGGATGTGCTGGCGGACCTGCTGGGATCGGCTGTGACGACCGCCTCTGATGGGGTGATTTCTGCGGATCTTGCGCTCTACGGTGACTTCGGTGACCTGCTGACAGACACGTCCCAAGACACGGTGACGGGGTTCACCGGTCAAGTCGATACGGCAGGGTTGCTCGAGTTTGCGTCGAGGTCTTATGACATTGGTTCTCGGGTGTGGGTCCAGGATGACCGCTACCGCGGCACGGTCACACGTGCATCGTCCCTGAACCGGTACACCTATGTTGAGGGTGCCCCCGAAACATATATCGACATCCTCGGATTCTTTCGCGCAGCAGCCGCACTGCGGGCACAACAGTTGGCGGCGTTGAATGCACAGTTGCAGTCTGCGTTGGGTTCACTTGGAAACCTCTACGGTGTTGCGGTCAACCACTTGCAGGGCACGTCGGCCGCGGACATGTTGAAGATCTACAACAACTTGACCGCGAACTTGGATCCAGCGGTCAGAGCCGTGTTGGCGCCGATTGCGAGCCAAATGGCAACCGGTGTGGGTGGTGTTCACTTCCAGCAAGCTGTTTACGAGCGTGAGGCTAAGGCCTATCGGGAAGCTCACGAAGATTACCTGAAGGCGTTGGAGCGTCAAGACATTCATCTGAAGTGGGAAGCAGAGCAGCTCGCCATTCGGGTGGAGAACGAGAGCCTGGTTGTCTACAACGCGGTCACCTTTCTGAGAAATGGGGCTATTGGTGTTGGAAAGGTACTTGCAGGCCTCACCCCCTACCCAATGCTGGTGGAGAATGTGAAGTGCATTGCCGGCGGGTGGTCCGGCATGCAGACGTGTTCCCAGGAGGCACGCGACGAGGCGCGAGACTTGGCGATGGGGTTGGCACTTAGGGCGATAGAACACAATGACGTTCTGGAGGACGTGTTCTCCGGGGATGCGTCCATCGGCGATTACTGGGACAGCGGATATCAAGTCTACCGGGACTACACGTTCGGCCCGACTCTGGATGCGTGCCGGGATGGCCAGTTTGATAAGTGTGGTCAAGGCGTCGGCGAGGGGGTAGCGCTAGCTGGGTTGTTCTTCGTCCCTGGAGGCCTGGCCGCTGCTGGCACAAGGGTTGCTCGAGGCGTCGAGGTCGCAGCTGCGACAGCACGAACCGCCCAACTTGTTCGCACTGTCGAAGTTTCGCGAGTCGCCGAAGCCGCCCGCATAGCGGAAGCCGCACGCGTCGCTAGCGTCGCGCGTCCTGCGGCGGCGGCGGTGCCTGGCGGTGCCGTTACCACGCAGCCAGCCGCTCGGTTCATCGCGGGCTCCGACGGAGTTATCGTTGACACTCTTGCTAAGACCGCGCTCTACGCCCCGCGAAATCTAGGGCAGATGTATGCGAACGGAACGAGCAAGGTGGTCCAGCCGCCGTTCCTAAACATCACAGGTATATCCCACGCGAACCCGAAGGACCCATTTCACTTTCTCAATCGCGCAATCGAACGGGGCGCGTCGCCTTCGCTGATCGTTGAAACGGTGCGCTCGCCGCGCGTGGTCCTCCAGCAATCCAACGGAAAGTACCTCTACTTGACAGACCAGGCCGCTGTCGTACTCGATCAATCGGGGGCGGTCGTGACAGTTTGGACCAGAGCTGAGTTCGAGTCGAAGATTCTGAGTATCCTTAATGATGCCTAATAGGGAGGCAGTTTGCCCATGGACAATTTCGCGCGCTTGGTAAGCCGCCTTCTTTACCTGGTTGACCCGGCGGACATGGGGCGCACAGTGTCTGCACCTCTGGACGAGTACGATTCGGAAGCGAACCGACTTGCCAGTGCTGTTCGAGGGGCGGAGTCGGCTGGAGCCGTGATGCGGGTTGTCGAGGCTGAGTATCCCGGTGCGGCGCCAGTTCTCGCGGATTCGGTTGCAGCTGCGTACCTGCTGCTGCGCCAAGATCCGCCTCGGACGTTCGACACTGGCGACTGATAACACCGCGTAGCTGCGGCCATGCGGCCATGCGGAACTTCCAAAACTGGAGGCAACAGGCGTTGGCTCGCTTTTTGTAGCAAGTGATTTGGCCTGGGTTTAGTTCCTAGGTGTTTCCCTGTCCGGCGGATGCCGGTTGGGTTGATTCTTGGCCAGCGTAGTACGCCTGTTCGATCTCGACGGGGGTGTGCATGTCGAGTTCGCCGTGGAGTCGTTTGTTGTTCCACCACCACACGTATTCGAGGGTCGCGAACTCGACTTGTTCGACGGTGCGCCAGGGCCCTTGCTGGCGGATGAGTTCTGTTTTGTAGAGGCCGTTGATGGCCTCGGCGAGGGCATTGTCATATGAGTCGCCGACCGAGCCGGTGGAAGGTTTCGCACCGAGCTCGATGACGCGGTCGGTGTAGACCGTAGCCAAATAGTTTGAGCCGTGGTCGGCATGATGGACGAGGCCAGCGAGGTCGCCTGCCGCGTCCCAGGCGGCCATGTCGAGCGTCCGCAAAGGCAGGATGTCAGTCTGCAGGGTCGATGCGACGTTCCATCCGACGATCCTGCGTGAGTAGACGTCGGTGACGAACGCGACGTAAGCGAAACCGGACCAGGTCGCGACGTAGGTGATGTCCGCGACCCACAAACGGCGCGGTGCTGGTGCAGTGAACCGGCGTTGCACAAGATCCTGCGGCTTGGCGGCAGCAGGATCACTCTTGGTCGTAAACACTTTCTTCGAGCGTTTCACACCCCGAACACCTGCCAAGCGCATGAGTCGCTCGGTCTGGTCCCGCCCAACCTGCCAGCCTTGCCGCTTCAGCAGCGCATGCATTTTCCGCCTCCCGTACACGCCGTAGTTCTCTGCATGCAACCGGACCACCTCGGACACAAGCAGACCATCACGCAGGGCACGCACGGACGGTGGACGCGTCTTAGCGGCGCGATAACCGCGCGAGGTGACAAATCCACGAACCGCCACGCGTAACACCCGGCAGATGAGCTCAACCCCGAAACGACCCTTGTGCTCGTCAATGAAGCGGGTCATCTCGTCCGTGGCTGGTCGAGCTCCTTCGCAAAAAACACGCTCGCAGCCCGAAGGACCTCATTCGCTTTGCGCAACTCCGCGTTCTCGCGCTTCAAACGCCGGTTGTCCTCAACTATGTCGCTAGTCGCCCCCGGGCGTTGCCCGGCATCGACCTCGTAGCGGCGTTGCCACACGCGAAGCGTCTCCGGGCTCATCCCAAGCAAGCCTGCCACGTGACGGATCGCAGTCATCAAACTCGGGTGATCCGGCCTCGCCTCAGCAAGCATTCTCAACGCCCGCTCACGCATCTGCGGTGTGTATCTAGTCATGGGTTCCATCCTTACTGAAAAGTCGGAACAAAACCCAGGCCAAATCAGTTGCCCGCCAGGTCGGCGTCGGCCACGAGTCTGTGCGCCGGTGGGTGTTGCAAGCCGATATCGACGACGGCACCCGCGACGGTGTGACGTCAGTCGAGCATGCGCAGATCAAGCGGTTGAAGGCGGAGAACACGCGCCTGCGTGAGGACGTCGGGGCGTGATGCAGGTTTTGGTGACGGTTTGACCTGACCTTGCACCAGCCCCTCTTGAGGATTCTCTACCCGGTGATCGCAAATCCGTCGATCTCCACGAGCATCTCCTCGCGCGGCAGTCCCGTGAACACGGTAGTGCGGGAGGGAAGCACGTTGGAGGCGACCCGGGTGGAAAGGAACTCGCCGTAGGCGTCGTTCATCGCGGCGAAGTCCTCGCGTTTGGTGAGATACACGCGGAGCATCATCACATCATCGAAGCCGGCGCCGGCGGCGGCGAGGATGGCCTCAACGTTGAGCAGCGTGCGCGTGGTCTGGGCCGCAACATCGCCTTCGTACAGGTATTCATTGGTGGCCGGATCAACCGGCCCCTGGCCCGAGACCTGGATGAACGGCCCGCGACGTACGCCCTGAGAGAACGTGTGGGCGGGGGCGGGAGCCTCGGTGGTGGTGATGGCGGTGCGCTCAGTCATGGTTGTCCTTCTGTGGGGGTCGGTTTGAGGGTGCGGGGCATTAGCTGGCTCATGCTTCCGCCGCGTCATGAGCCGTTTCGCGCCACGGATTCGCGCCCGGGCTGACGCGCCAGGTGCCCCATGTGTTGGTGGTCGCGGCCGCAATGGTGTTGCGCTCCACCAAGGTGGGAACGGTGATGGGCCGGTCGCCCGGCGCGGACAACGCCAGCGAGGCCACGGCATGGCCCACGCGTAGGCACGCCGTCTCATCCCTGCCCTCGGCGTGGGCGGCGAGAAACCCGGCGGCGAAGGCATCGCCGGCGCCCACGGGTTCCACGACCTCTACCGTGAGGCACGCCACCTCGGTGACCGAGCCGTCGCGGCGGTGCACGGAAGCGGAGCGATCGGCGTCCTTCAGCACTATCCGGTCCAGGTGAGGGTGGGCGGCGAAGATCTGGTCAGGCTCGTCATGCCCAGCATGTAGCAGCGCTTCATCGCGGCCGGCGAAGAGGATGTCGGCCTGACCAATGAGTGCGTCAAGAGCCTCAGTGGTGCGCCCGCGCCACAGTGCCGGGCGAAAGTTGAGGTCCACGCTCACTAGTGCGCGCGGGCCAACGAGTTCTCGCAGGCCGCTGACCGCGTCCGCGCAGGTCGCGGAGAGCGCTGCGGTGATGCCGCTGGTGTGGACGATGCTCGATTGGTGCAGCACAGCGGCAGCAGCCGGGGAGGTGAGCAGGTCCCGGGTGATCGCCGATGCTGCGGAATTGCTGCGGTAGTAATGCATCTGCGTGCCCGCGCCGCCATCCAGGGTCTCCTTGATGTAGAGGCCTGTGGGTCGTTCCGGATCGACGTCCACGGCCGAGACATCGACGCCAGACTCGTTGGCGACGCGGCTCACGCGCTCTCCCAGCCCGTCGGCCCCCAACCTGGAAATCCAGGCGGTGGGAATCCCCATCCGGGCCAGCGATGTCGCCACGTTGAATTCGGCGCCTCCGACGTCGGAGCCAAACCGGTGGGCGTTGGCGAGCGGGCCGTGCGCTTCTGGGTACAGAGCGACCATAGCCTCGCCGATCGTAGTGATCACGACCTCTGGCAAATTTCCCACCCCACTCGCTTGCGCGATCGGCGCTACGGACGCGTGTCAAAATGGTAGAACGGTGCGAGCATATAGTGCAATCGCCATTGCCTAGTGCGCAACGAAGGGGAGACCAGGTGGCTACATCGAAGTCCCTGCCGCTCTTATGGGCTGACACGGACGCCGACTCTTTGGCTGCTCACCCCCGAAATCTCACCGACTTTCCGACGCCGCTGGTCACCCTCAGCGAGGTGGCACTCCAGCACAACATCGACACCATGGCCGCTTGGTGCACGGACGCTGGCGTGGGTCTCGCCCCGCACGGGAAGACCACCATGAGCCGCGAGTTGTGGCGGCGCCAAGTCGATGCTGGCGCGTGGGGCATCACGGTGGCGACGCCATGGCAGCTTTCGGTGGCGCTCGGCTGGGGAATCCCCCGCGTCATGCTCGCGAACGCGCTCGTGCAGCCTGCGGCGCTGAGGTTTGTGGCCCAGGCCCCGTCAGATCAACGTGTGGTGGTGTGGGCAGATTCATTGCGCACGGTTGAAATCATGGAACAGACCCTGGCCCTGGCGGGCGCGTCCCGACCGTTGGATGTGCTGGTGGAACTTGGGGCTACCGGCGGGCGCACTGGTGCGAGAGTGCCGGAGACGGCGCTGGCCATTGCCCGGGCCGTCGCAGAGTCGCCGGCGCTGCGCCTGGTGGGGGTCAGCGGCTACGAGGGGGCGCTCGCCCATACCGCCGACGAGCACGCTCTTGCGACGGTGCGGGCGTACCTGGTTGACCTTCGCGGCCTCTTTGAGGCGATCCTCGCCGAAGGCCTCCTTGCCGACCTCAACGAACCCGCGATTCTGACCGCCGGCGGCTCCGCATACTTTGACGTAGTCGCCGAGGAACTTGCGCCATGCGCGAGTGACCGCGTCGAGGTGCTGCTGCGGTCCGGCGCGTATATCACTCACGATGAGGGGTATTACGAGGGAATCAGCCCCCTGGGACGTACGGGCGACAGTACTTTCCGCTCCGCCATCCACGGGTGGGCAACCGTGGTGTCGCGACCCGAGCCTGGCCTCGCCGTGCTGGATGCGGGCAAGCGCGACTTTCCCTACGACGAAGGCCTGCCTCAGCCTCAACGCGTGCGCCGCTTTGGCGGAACTGCGACGGAATCGCTGACCGGAGCCACGGTTGCCGCACTCAATGACCAGCACGCGTTCGTTGAGTTCCCGGCCGATGTGGCGCTCGAGGTGGGCGATGTAGTGCGATTTGGCCTGTCGCATCCCTGCACCACGTTCGACAAGTGGCAGGTGTTACCGGTCGTAGACGACGTTGATGCGGCCGAGCCCCGCGTGACTAACCTGATCGAGACCACCTTCGGATAACAACTCATATGGACACCCAGGAGACTCGCATGCTGCTCGATATCCTCGCCGCCGACCGCGCGCTCGTCGTGGTGCGCGCCCCGTGTATCAAGGATCCGGGGGGGCTTTGTGAAGCCCTGGTCGCAGGCGGCATGCGCGCCATCGAGTTCACCTTCACCACGCCGGGAGTGGAAGAGATCATCAGAGCCGCCGTGCAGGCCGTTGGCCAGACCGCCGTCGTGGGCGCGGGCACCGTGACCGACGCGGCGCGTGCCGAGGCCGCCATTGATGCGGGCGCCCAGTTTCTTGTCACCCCCGGCCTCGACGAGCAGGTCGCAGCCATCGCCAAGCGGGCTCACATCCCCGTGCTGCTGGGGGCGTTTACCCCCACCGAGGTCATGCGCGCCATCCAGTTGGGCGCCGCAGCGGTCAAGATCTTTCCTGCCGGCGCCCTGGCTCCCCGCTACATCGGCGATCTCAAAGGCCCATTCCCTGACGTGTCGTTTGTTCCCTCTGGCGGATTGAACGCAGACAACGCCGCCGCGTGGATCGCCGCTGGTGCACTCGCAGTGACAGCCGGGTCCAGCGTGGTACCGGCGCGCGATATCGAGGTTGGTGACTGGAAGGGGATCACCGCGCGCGCGCGCGAATTTGTTCGGGCTGCGGCATCGGGAGCATCCGGTGCCGAGAACCTCCCATGACTCGCCGACAATCCGACCAGCCCACCACGCTCATTCGCGACGCCCTGTTACTCGACGGGACCGGAGCCCCTGGGCACAGCGGAGACCTGCTGCTCGCGGGCGGCACGATCGCCGCAATGGGTCAGGACGTTGATGCTCCCCCAGGAGCCCAGATCATCGATGCGGCAGGGCTGGCAGCCGCACCCGGCTTCATCGACATGCATGCCCACTCCGACCTGGCCGTGCTCAGCGACCCACACCACCTTGCCAAAGTGTCGCAGGGCGTCACCACCGAGGTGCTGGGACAAGACGGGCTTTCCTACGCGCCAACCACCGACCACACGATGGCGATGGTGCGTGAGCAAATCACCGGGTGGAACGGCGTGCCTGAGTCCCTGGACTTCGCCTGGCGCAGCGTCGGCGAATATCTCAACGCGATCGACATGGCAGGCTCAGCCACCGATGCCGCCTATTTGGTCCCACAGGGCGCAGTGCGAATGGTTGTGGTCGGGACGGAGAATCGGCCTGCCACCCCGGCCGAACTCGATGCGATGCGAGACCTCGTTGCCAGGGGAATGAACGAGGGCGCATTTGGACTTTCCTCGGGTCTGACGTACGTGCCTGGGATGTTCGCTGACACGGACGAGTTGGTTGCCTTGTGCGAAGTCGTTGCCCGGCACGGAGGCTTCTACGCGCCACACCAACGCTCCTATGGGGCAGGCGCGCTGGAGGCCTACGCCGAGATGGTCGATGTCGCCAAACGATCGGGATGCGCGCTGCACCTCACCCACGCAACGATGAACTTTGATGTGAACCGGGGACGTGGTGGCGAGTTTCTCGCACTCGTCGATCGCGCAATCGCCGCCGGTGTTGACGTCACTCTCGACACCTACCCGTACGCGTCGAGCGCAACCACGCTTTTGGCGCTGCTGCCGAGTTGGGCGGCCGTGGGCGGACCCGCCGCCACCCTGGACCGACTGCGTGACTCAGCGATGCGCGCGCGCATCACCCACGAGCTTGAGGTGGTCGGCACGGACGGCTGCCACGGCGTTGTGGCCGACTGGTCGACCATCGAGATCTCAGGTGTTCGCAACTCAGAGCTTTCCTGGGCCGTGGGGCGCACGGTGCGGGACCTGGCCGACGCGAATGCCGACGCTCCCGCAGACGTGTTTTTCCAGCTGCTCACGGCCGACAAACTCGGCACCAGCATTCTGCAGCACGTTGGCCACGAAGAAAACGTCCGTACGATCATGCGTCACCCCCAGCACACCGGTGGCAGCGACGGCATCCTCGTGGGAGCCAAACCACATCCGCGTGGCTGGGGAACCTTCCCGCGCTACCTCGCCAAGTACGTGCGCGAAGAGGCGGTGCTGACGCTCGAAGACGCGATCGTGCACCTCTCGGCGCGCCCCGCGGCACGACTTGGCCTGACCGACCGCGGCCGCCTCGCCCCCGGGCTTAAGGCCGACGTGGTGCTGTTCGACCCCGGTGCTGTCGCGGATCGAGCGACGTTCGCCCAGCCACGTCAGCAGGCTGCCGGAATCCCGTGGGTATTCCTGGCGGGTCAGCCCGTAATCGCCAATGCGGAACGCACCGAACGCCGGCCTGGAAGGGCGCTGCGCAAGAGCGTGGCCTGATGCTGGGAGTCAGGTTGTCGACATGATCTGAATAGACGCGGTCGCCGCGGCAACGGGAGGCTACAAACGCTATTCGGTGTGAATCGCCTCGGGCGGCAAGTCCAGCACGATTTTCTCGAAGTCGATTTGGTCCTCGGCGACAGGGGTCCCAAAAAGGAATCCTTGCGCGAGTTGCCATCCGTGCACACGAGCCCGCGCGAACTGCTGATTCGACTCGATTCCTTCGATGATCCCGGTGACCCCCAGCGCGCGGGTCAGGCCTGCCGCGGCCATGCTGAAGCGATCGCCAAAGCCGTCGTCGCCCAGCCTGGCGGCGAACTCGATGGCCAACTTGATGCGCGAGATCGGGTGCCGTACCAGCGAGGACAACGCGGCGTAACTTGTGCCGAAGTCGTCGATCGCCAGGTCGACGCCAAGCGCCGCAATGGCGTCGATGTCCTCGCGCGCGATCCGGTTCGCGGAGAGAACGCCGGCCTCCGTGATTTCGACGCACAGGCGCTTCGGGTCAACTTCGCTGTCTCGCAGGGCCTTTGAGATGACCGTCGCCATGGAGGCAGGGCCCACTTGGCGCGGAGACACGTTGATGTATATCTGCCCTAGAAAGTTGGGGTTGTTGAGCAACAGGTTGCACGCTTGCCGCACGACGAACTTGCCTATCGGGACAATGAGTCCACCCTGGATGGCGACGGCGATGAAGTCAGCGGGTGCGAGTAATCCGCGTTTGGGGTGCTGCCACCGAACCAAAGCTTCATAGCCCACTATGCGCAACTGCTGCAGATCAACGACCGGCTGGTAATGCACGCGGAGCTCGCCCTCGCGGAGCGCTTCGCGTAACTCCTCCTCGATTTCGAGGCGGCTCGATACTTCATCGCGTAGCGCCTTGTCGTAGATAGTGATCCCTGAGAGCCCGGACTGCTTAGCTGCGTACATCGCCGTGTCCGCGTCTCGGAGCAGGGTTTCTGCGTTAATCACTTCGTCGACGAACGCAACGCCAGCGCTGAGCGTGGGGATGACCTCGTGCTGCGAGAGCGACACTGGCCGCTGGGCGCCCTTCGTAATGATGGCAGCACGCTCCTCGGCCTCTTTCTCGTTCGCCAAGCCTGTGAGGAGCACAACGAATTCATCGCCACCGAGCCGCGCGACGGTGTCGCCTCGGCGCACCGCGGATTGCAGTCGCTGGGCGATCACGGCAAGCAGGTGATCGCCGGCGTCGTGGCCGAGCGAATCGTTCACCAATTTGAAGTGGTCGAGGTCGAGGAAGACGAGAGCGATCGAGGTATTGGTGTCTTCGTGCGAGGAAATTGCTGCCTTGATGTGCTCGATCAGCAATTCGCGATTGGCGAGGCCAGTGAGCGAGTCGTAGAACGCGCGCTCCTCGAGCTGCGCCCGCGCCGAGCGCGCCTCCGTAACGTCCTCAATTTGGACCACCACGTTGGAGAGTTCGCCGCCGTCTGAGGCGTGTACGCCGACCACAGTGGCCCGCACCCAAACCGTCTCGCCGCTCTTGGTCGTGTATCTCTTCTGCGTTTGGTAATACGGGAAGTCCCGCTGCGTCAATTGGCTCAACAACTCGATGTCGCGCGCCACGTCCTCGGGGTGGGTCAGGAACGTGAAACTGTTGCCCAGCAACTCTTCTCTTTCGTACTCGACGAGCGCAGTGAACGCGGCGTTCACGTCGATGTAACTGCCAGCAGCGTCGAGGACCGCCATACCGATCGGCGAGTCATGGAAGGTCGCGGTAAAGAGTTGCTCAACGCCTGGCATGGTAGCCTCCTTGTTCGCTAAGCCTCCCAGAAAAGCGCCGAGTTGTCTTGTGCGCGCGACAATCGCCTTTTGAGGGTCTCGTCGACTCGCCGCCGCCGCGTGATGTCCCTTGAGTGTGTCCCAGGACCTCTCGCCGTACCCATGGGAACGCCCTCGTTGCCGGGAAGGCTCAGGTCTGTGCGCGACGGGAGTGGGAAATGGGTTTCTCAATGTCTTCCTGTGTCGCTACCCTAGGAGCATGACGCGAGAGCGTCCGCGAACAGGGGGCTAGTCGTGGTGAACCGAATGCGGTTGATAGAAGTGGGAGGAGCCCGATGAATTCAATCGTCGCTGTCACTCCTGACCAGAACCTCCGCCTCTCAGAGATTGGCGAACTCACGGCGCTCGCGTACCTCGCGGACGGCCTGGTCGACCAGGCGCACCCGTACATGCCGCAATTGCGCGACGCTGCCGCACGCGCTGAGCACGCGACGCTACTGATGATGGCGGCGGGAGATGCGGGCGAAGGTGCCGCGCTTGGAACGCTCACGGTGGTCCCTGCCAGCAGCAAGTTTGCCGAGCTCGCCACGGGTGACGATTTTGAGTTGCGGATGCTCGCGGTGTCTCCGCTCGCGCGGGGCCGCGGCGTTGGCCGCAAGCTCACCCGTGCCGGAATGAAACTGGCAGTCGAGCAGGGCGCCAAGCGCATCGTCCTGTCAACCATGGAGACCATGGCTGCGGCTCACAAGCTTTACGAAAAACTTGGCTTCAGGCGCCTCGAGTCGCTCGACTGGGTGGTGTACGACGAGGAAAATGGCGCCAAGCGGCTCACGCCAGAGGAGGCTCGCGCACACGCGCCATCGAGTTCGACAACCGGGGTCAAGTTGCTTGGCTACACCTGGGAGCCGGAGGCGTGAACACACAGTTGAGGCCCGCTTTCACGCACTAGACTCGCACCTATGGCATCCCTGGAAAGCTCCGATGTGGGGCGCCTCGCGGCGCTCGCGCGCATCGACATGAACCCCGCCGAACTAGACCGCATGGCCGGCCAGATCTCCGCGATCGTGGACGCCGTAGCCAAAGTTCAGGAGGCCGTGAGTGAGGACACCCCGGCCACCTCGCACCCGCTGCCGCTTGGCAACGTGCACCGCGAGGACGATGTGCGGCCGTCGCTCACCCAGGAGGAGGCGCTCTCTGGCGCTCCCGCCGCAGAGGACGGGCGCTTCCGCGTGCCGCGAATACTGGGAGAAGAAGCGTGAGCGCCGCACTGAACCGCCTGACAGCTCAGGAGCTCGCCGCCGCGATGGCCTCAGGCGAGACCACCTCCGTGGACGCCACGCAAGCCATGATCGACCGCATCGGCGCCGTAGACGGTGCCGTCCACGCATTCCTGCACGTTGACGCCGATGGCGCGATCGAGACTGCGGCGGCCGTTGACGCCGACCGCGCTGCGGGCAAAGACCTCCCCGCGCTCGCGGGCGTGCCGATTGCCATTAAGGACCTGCTGGTCACCCGAGGCATGCCCACTACTGCTGGGTCAAAGATCCTCGCGGGCTGGGTGCCGCCGTACGACGCAACCGTCACGTCAAAGGTGCGCGCGGCTCGGATGCCCATCCTCGGCAAGACCAACATGGACGAATTCGCCATGGGTTCCTCGACGGAGCACAGTGGCTACGGTCCCACGCACAACCCGTGGGACCTGGACCGGATCCCGGGCGGGTCAGGCGGCGGTTCCGCCGCGGCAATCGCCGCGTGGGAGGCGCCGCTTGCGATCGGCTCGGACACTGGCGGCTCCATCCGCCAGCCCGCCTCCGTTACCGGCACCGTGGGGGTCAAGCCCACGTACGGCGGCGTGAGCCGCTACGGCGCGATCGCTCTTGCCTCATCTCTCGACCAGCTGGGCCCGTGCGCGCGCACCGTGCACGATGCCGCGCTGCTCCACGAGGTCATGGGCGGCCACGACCCGATGGATGCTACGTCGCTCAAAGAACCAGTTCCCGGTGTGGTCGCCGCGGCCACGGACGGACGCGAAAACGGACTCGCGGGCGTGACCGTCGCCGTAGTCAAGGAACTACAGGGCGACGGTTACCAGGCGGGCGTAACTGAGCGCTTTGAGGAATCCGTCGAACTGCTCAAGGCCGTAGGCGCCATCGTGACCGAGGTGAGCTGCCCGTCATTCGACTACGCGCTAGCCGCGTACTACCTGATCCTGCCGTCCGAGGCCTCCAGCAACCTGGCTAAGTATGACTCCGTCCGGTTCGGATTGCGGGTGGATAAGGGCGACTCGACCGTCGAGCGCGTCATGGCCACCACCCGCGCCGAGGGCTTCGGAGACGAGGCCAAGCGCCGCATCATCCTGGGAACGTACGCTCTGAGCGCCGGCTACTACGACGCGTACTACGGCAGCGCGCAGAAGGTCCGTACGCTCATCCAGCGCGATTTTGCCGCAGCATTCACCAAGGCCGACGTGCTGATCTCGCCGTCAACGCCCACCACGGCGTTCAAGTTGGGAGAGAAGCTCGACGACCCGCTCAGCATGTACCTGCAAGACATCGCGACCATCCCCGCGAACCTTGCCGGGGTGCCCGGCATGTCGCTGCCATCGGGGCTCGCTCCGGAGGACAACCTGCCCGTCGGTTTCCAGATATTGGCTCCGGCGCGCGAGGACGCGCGCCTCTACAAGGTGGGTGCTGCGCTCGAACGCGCGCTCGCGGACAAGTGGGGCGGACCGTTGATGGCGCAGGCCCCCGAACTGGAGGTCAAGTGATGGCGTACAACTACGAAAGCGCCACCAAGGACTTCGACCCGGTCTTTGGGATCGAGGTCCACGTCGAGCTCAATACCAACACCAAGATGTTCTGCGGCTGCGTCAATGAGTTTGGCGCCGAGGCAAATACTCAGGTGTGCCCGGTCTGCCTCGGGCTGCCCGGCGCCATGCCGGTTCCCAACCAAAAGGCCATCGAGTCCGCGATCCGGCTGGGCCTCGCGCTCGGCTGTTCGATCCGCGACTCCAGTCGCTTCTCGCGCAAGAACTACTTCTACCCGGACCTCGCCAAGGATTACCAAATCTCGCAGTACGACGAGCCCACGGCATACGAGGGCGAGATCGAGGTGGTGTTGGACGACGGCACCGCCGTCATGATCGGCATCGAACGGGCCCACATGGAAGAGGACGCGGGCAAGAACACGCACGTGGGTGGCTCCGGCGGCATCCAGGGGGCGGACTACTCGCTCGTGGACTACAACCGCGGCGGCGTCCCGCTGGTCGAGATCGTCACCCACCCCATCGAGGGCATGGGGGAGCGCACTGCCGAGGTTGCGCGCGCCTACGTCGCGACCATCCGGGACCTGGTGCGCGCACTCGGAATCTCTGACGGCCGCATGGAACAGGGCTCCGTTCGCGCGGACGTCAACCTGTCCCTTCGTGCCAAGGCCGCCGATGGCGAGGACCAGTCCGCGGTGGAATTTGGCAAGCGCTCGGAGACCAAGAACGTCAACTCGCTGCGCGCGATCGAGGCGTCGATTCACCACGAGGCCGGCCGCCAGGCAGACTTGCTGAGCGCGGGCAAGCTCGTGGTGCAAGAGACTCGGCACTGGCACGAGGACACTAAATCCACTACCCCCGGCCGTTCCAAGGAAGAGGCGGAGGACTACCGCTACTTCCCGGAGCCAGACATGCTTCCCGTGGAGCCCGACCCTGCATGGGTCGAGGAGTTGCGCGGCACGCTGCCAGAAAACCCCGCCAAGATGCGTGCGCGCCTGCAGAAGGAGTGGGGCTTCGCCGACCTCGAGATGCGGGACGTGGTGAACGCGGATGCTCTCCAATTGATTTCTGACTCCGTAGCCGCCGGAGCAAAGGCACAAGGCGCGCGCAAGTGGTGGATGGGCGAACTGTCTCGCATCGCCAACGAGACCGGCGTCGCGCTCGCGGACATGGCCGTCACCCCCGCGAACATCGGCGAGATTGAAAAGCTGATCGCGGACGGCAAGATCAACGACAAGCTAGCGCGTCAGGTGCTCGAGGGCGTGCTCGCGGGTGAGGGATCGCCGGCCGAGGTCGTGGCCTCGCGCGGACTCGAGGTGGTGTCGGATGACGGTGCACTCGAGGCGGCCGTGGACGCGGCGCTCGCGGCGGATCCGGACGTGCTCGCCAAGATCAAGGACGGCAAGGTTCAGGCGGCTGGCGCGATCGTCGGCGCGGTCATGAAGGCCACTCAGGGTAAGGCTGATGCCGGCCGCGTGCGGGAGATCATCCTTGAGCGCGCTGGTCAGTAGCGCTACCGAACGAGAAAGGCGCCCCACCGAATCTCGGTGAGGAGCCTCCGTCGTTTTTGGAAGAGTGCTGGTTAGCGCTCCATTGAAATACCGTCGCACGGAGCGCCGGGCTCGGGTGTCTGCGGGCCCTCGACGTACTTCGCCATGAACACGTCAAGGCGCTCGTCGAACGCGTCGTCAAGCTCGAGCTGCACGCCCCAGCCGGTCAACACCACGGCCGAGCGCAGACCGGGGAACGGGGCGACGAACACGTGGTCCTCGCCGACGCCAGTGGCCTCAACAATCTCGATCTCTTCGGCAGACAATTCGGGCTGGTAAGCCACCCACACAGCTCCGTGCTCGAGGGAGTGGATGGCGTTTTCAATCGTCACCGGAACAGAGTAGACGTCGCACGTGAGCGGAGTCGCGCTGTGGTCACCGCCCATGGGTGGAAGCGTCTCGCCTGAGTGGTCGAGGCCCTCGGCGTGGCCGGCGGTCTGGTTGGGGTCTTCGACGACGCCTTCGATCGGCCCGCCCGCGGCAGCCTCGAGGACGGCGTTCTGCTCTGACGCGTCCTTGATCACTACGATCACGGCGGCGATCAGCCCCGCGATGACAATGCCGATCACACCAAAGACGAGGAACCTGTTGCGTAGATCCTTTCTTGCTTCGATGGCGCGGAGTTCGGCAACTTTGGCTGCGGCGGCGGCTTCGGAGTTCGCCTTCTTCTTGCTTGCCATGAGAGTCCTTTGACTGGTGCGAGGGAGGGTCTGACCAGAAGGAGACCCCATGCTGTGCGGCGTAGTACGAGGCTAAACGATTGCCGGGCCGGAAGTGTTACCAACCGTGCTCGTCGGCGCGTCGAATGAACGTTGCGAAGCCGGGAACGGTAAACGCGATGGTGCCGTGCCCAGGCGAAAACACGATCCCCTTCGCGATGAGGCGGGCGCGGATGGGGCCAAGCGACTGCAGCTTGGTGTCCCTGCGCTTGGCGACGTCTGCCACGGATGACGGGCCGTCGCCGTCGACTGCCATGGCCCGTAGGTATTCGCGCTCGGCCCTGGTCGCGCGGTCCCAGCGAATCAGGAAGAATCCTTGATCGAGCAGGTCGAATCCGATTGAGCGCGCGACCGCGGCGTCGTCGCCGTCGATCGGGGAGTACGCGGCGGCATCCCACGCGGCCTTGCCAAACACTTGCAGAAAATACGGGTAACCATGAGCGCACTCCAGGATCACGTCGAGCCCGTCGTCCACCCACTTCTCGTTGAGCTGCTGAACCGGCTCGACCAACACACGTCGGGCGTCCTTGTTGTTGAGCGCGCCGATGCGCGAGTAGTCGAAGAGGCGCTCCGAGTAAGACTTCGATTCAGCGAGCACGCGTGGCAGCGAGGGCAGCCCAGTTCCGCATACCAGCAGGGGCGCGGCGGTTTGGCTGGCCTCGTGCGCGGCGGCGATGAGCGCGGTGAGATCGGGAGCGGACAGGTCCTGCATCTCGTCCACGGCGATGAGGATTCCGGCCTCGTCCTCTGCTGCCGCACGCGCGATCGCGAGGAGCATGTCGGGAAGGTCGAGGTCGACCACGCCTGAGTAGGGGCGGAGATACTGGGGGTCGATATCCAGGCCCACCGAGAAGCTCTCCAGTCCGACGCTCAGCGTGAAGCTCTTGAACGCGCCCAGGGCGTGCTTGGCGCGCTCGCTCATCGCTGGCTTGACGAGTCGCCGCAAGTGCAGCGAGAGCTTGCCCGACAGCCGTTCGACGAACGGCGTGCCGCCGTGAAGCGACGCCTCCACGGGCACCGCGATCCAGTTGCGGTCGGCCGCGAGGCTCACGAATTGATGCAGCAGCACCGTCTTGCCTGTTCCTCGCAGGCCGTAAACCACGATGCCATTCGCGTTGCGCCCGAGCGCGAGGCGATCGAGGGCAATTTCGCATTGCGCGAGCAGCCCGTCGCGGCCCACGAGGGCGAAAGGAGGGGTGCCTGCTCCGGGGGTGAAGGGATTCACGGCCGCGTGCATGTGTCAAAGTATACAGTTGTATGATAGAAATTGCATAGGCCGCGCATACTTTGTCATCGTCGCTGATGGGCGACCGTCCTCTCCTGGTCGGTACGTGGCAGAATGACCGCATGTTCACCATCACTGTCCCCACACAGGAGATCGCCGATGCAGTAGGCGACCTGGGAGACGGCGCCCAGGTCGTGGTGTGGGACCCGACGACAGCCGACGCCCCCGAGGACCTGCGCGAATCAACGCGTATCGTGTGCATCCCGCATTACTCCGGCGGCCGCAAGGTTTTTTCCCGCTTCGACGCGCTCCCCAACTTGGCCGTCATCCAAATCCCGTCCGCGGGGTACGAGCACGCGATTCCTTTCGTGCCCCCCGGGGTCGCGCTCGCCAACGCGCGCGGCGTCCACGACACGCGTACTGCAGAGTTCGCGATTGCGCTCGCGCTGGCCAGCCAACGCATGATGCCCACGTGGATCGAGAACCAAGAGCGCGGCGCATGGAACCCGCAGTACTTCCACCGGAGCCTTGCCGACCGCAAGGCGCTCGTGGTGGGCTACGGGAGCATCGGGACGGCTATTGGGGCTCGCTTGCGCGCTCTCGAGGTTGAGGTTGAGGGCGTTGCGCGGACCGCCCGGACCGCCCCCGATGGCACCATAGTGCACGCGGCGACGGACCTGCTCCGGCTGCTTCCGGACGCCGAGGTCGTGTTCATCATCACGCCGTACGACAGTTCTACCGACAAGTTGGTGGACGCCGAGTTTCTCGCGGCGATGCCGGACGACGCCCTATTAGTGAACGTGGCACGCGGGAAGATTGTTGACACCGAAGCGCTCATCGCCGAGTGCGCGTCCGGGCGCCTGCGAGCGGCCGTAGACGTGATCGACCCCGAGCCACTTCCCACCGGCCACCCGGCGTGGTCGACGCCCAACCTCATCGTCGCCCCGCACGTCGCGGGCGGTGCAGAACTCACCGACCGCCGCTACATCAGCCTGGTGCGCGCGCAGGTGGAGTCCATCCGGGCGGGCGGCGACGGCGTCAACGTGGTGGCCGTGGGCGCGTACGGGGCCTAGGCGAGGGGCTACGCGCCCTTGAGCGCCATCCACGCGGCGACGATTGCGCTGAGTTCCGCCCGCTTGGACTCGGCGTGCTCAACCGAGGTGATCTTCATCGACCGTGCTGCCTTGCCGTCGCCTTCGAGGCTAGGGAAATCGCCATGGAGCGTCGCGCCCGTGTGAAACATGAGCGTCGCGCGCGCCTTTGCCTTGGGGAAGAAGGATGCGAGGTTGCCCGCTTACGTGAACGTGGGCACCTGCCACTTGATGGTCTCATCGAGGCGGTCGTCTGCTTCGAGCAGGATTTCGCGGACGTGCTGGACGACGTCCTTCATTGGGTTGTCGTACGCCGCAATCCAGGCGTCTACCTCGGGGATAGTTGCCAATCCGCCAGGGTAGTTCTGGGCGGGTGACTGCGCCAGGGCCGAGTTACTCCCCGGCGTAGCCCACGTAGACGGTGTCGAAACCGGCCGCGGAGTCGACGAAGGAGATTTCGACCCCCTCGACCACGATCCACTCTCCCAAGTTGAGGAGCGCATCCGATCTGTCGAACTGGCCGGGTGGGTGGACCACGACTTGGCCACGGCCGGACTCGATCGTGGTGTCGACCACGTAGACCAGCACGCCCTCCTCGGGCAGACCGGAGTCGAATCCGACGCCGCGGCGGCTTTCAACGGCCACTAGCTTCCCGTCGCCAACCGGAACCAACACCAACTGCGTGCCGATGGCATCGACCTCAATGGGTGCGATGGAATACTCGACGCCCGCTCCCTCGTGGCAGGCAACGTCGAAGTCGTCAAGCCAGCCCAGGTTCCAGCGCGAGAACCCCAGCGGCTCTGGCGCGAACCCGCCGATGTTTGACATGAGGCTGAAGCTACCCGTGAACTCGAAGAGGACCGATTCTGGTTCGTAGGCGTAGAGATCAGGCAAGCCGAGCGAGTGACCGAGTTCGTGGTTGGCCCAGAGGTGCCCCAGCCGTCTAGGTCTATGCCGGAGGTGATGGCGTTGGCGATCTCGTTGCCGTCCGCGGTGATGCCCCAGCCGTACCCGGCGGTGAGCGTTGGTCCGTAGGTCAGCGCGGTCTGGGTGTCGCTCGCCATCACGACGATGCCGTCGGTGTTCGAGAAGTCGAAGCCCGGGTCCGCGAGCTCGACTGCTTCCGCCACGTACGCAAAATGGGAATCGAAGGTGGCGACGCTGTAGGCCGTGGACGGCAGGCTCATGCGCACCCAGGCGTCGTCCGCTACGAGTTACATGGTCAAGGCGCCGTAGGAGACGGTGGAGAAGAAGGTCTCTGTCCCCGGACTGATCTTGGCCAACTGTTCGCCGACAGTCGCGGACGCAGGCGCGTCCGGGAAGTCTACGAAGATCACCGCGATGTTCACGTCCCCAACCGACGGCAGGCGATCGGGGCTGCGAGGGAAGCCTAATGTGACGTCGAAGTTGTTGTTGAGGCCAGGGACCCAGCACGCCTCCACGGTCGGGTGAACATCCGGTTCGAACGAGTCCGCGGTTCGCGCGAACCCGACAACCCTAGTTTGCCGTGGGCGTGCTCGGCACGGCGTCACCCCAGCTTCGCGTCCGCCCATACGTGGATTGCGTCGCGCAGCAACTGTGCGGTGCCGTCGCCGAACTTGTCGTAAGTCGCCTGGAACCGGTGGTCCAGCACGTAGCTATCGCCCAGGCCGCGGTAGGCCTCGCGGTCCGGGACCCAGAACGTAGAGCACCAGGCGTGGTGGCGCGACACGAGGGCTTGCACCTCGGGGTCGGCGACCTCCTGATCGGCGCCCGCTATCGTGTTCCACGTGACCTTTCATGACAACGACGCACCTACGGGCTCGCACATCTACGCGCAGGAAGATATCACCACCGAACTGTCAGTGTTCAACCAGGCGGGCACGGCGCCAGGGTGCAGTTTCGGTGGCGGCGTCAACACAATCCAGGCGAACTTCGAGGACGAGGTGGCGCGCTCGTGTACCGATGGGCACGGCTCGGTGTCCGATTTTGGCGCGGGATTCGACGCCGAGCTCATGCCGCTCGCGTTCAACGGCGGTCGGTCGCGCAGCATGATCCCGACGTCTACGAGCCCGCTCGCCACCACGATCGCTGCGGCCGCGTGCGTCGGGTCGCCGGTCGTAGATCAGAACGGGTTCACGCGCCCCTTGGACAGCTTCTGTGACCCAGGAGCGGCAGAGGCGATCGCTCCGCTCAAGTTCACCGTGTCGTCACCAGAGGGGGACATCGACGTCACGGTTTCGGGCTATTGCGGGTCGGGAAGCAGCTACGACGCGTCTACAACCGTGGTCGATGGCGCGTACAGCCCGGCGCCTCCGTCGGCTGTTCAGGTGCCCTTCGGGGTCTTCGGTTTCACCGTGTGCGTGCCAACGGACGGCGGAACCATCACGGTTGAGCTCGAGTTGCCAGCGCCAGTTAATTCCGTCTGGAAGGTTGACTCCGCGTGGACTCAGATCAGTGACGCCCTGATCGACGGAACGATGGTGACGTACACAGTGACCGACGACGACCCGCTTGATCAGGATCCCGCGGACGGAGTGATCGAGGACCCTGTCGCCCCGGCGAACATTCTGAGTTTCACCAGGTAGTGTCCGTCTGATCGCGCTGGATCTGCGCGTGGCGGCTTTGGTGGGTGGCCCTTTGATTAGCTTGATTCTTGGTGCGTCATGCGCGGCCGCCATTCTCGGGAACGAGCGTGGAGAGTCACGACCCCGAGCGGCTGACTGCTACGCCGGAACAGTGGAATACACGGGCCAAGTATCATTCTCAATCCCCACAGATTTCGGGAGGATCACGGGCACGGCTGGCGGCTCCGACCGTACGGTCTACGACATCGCTTGGTCCCCACTGGCGACTATCCGGTGACGGGATCGGGGACCTGGACGAAGTGCTCGACGCAGTCATCACTGAACTGATTGAGCCGGCAGTTGTTTTGATCTTGACGGGCTGATCGTGGTTGGTGCGCCGCAACGCGCTGCGTGACCGATACTTGAGCAATGGCGAACAAGGCGACCCGGAGGGACGGGGAGGGCACGCACGCGTCGAGCACTCCGGGACACGCGGTCTTGCGCCCGTGGTGGAAGCGCCCGTGGCCCGCGGGTGGAATCGGTGCTGGCGCCCTCACCGCAATCGCCATCGGAGTCGCGTTTGCGGCCGCACCAGGCTCTGAACCGGTGGCAGAACCGTCCGCGACGCCGTCGGCCCCATTGATTGCCACTCCCGACCCAATCGTCACGCCCAGCCCCTTGATTGCCGATGGCGTTGCGCTCTTTACTGTCGCGACTATCGCGGTCGAAGAGCTCCCGGTGTACGAAAATCCCGGTGACGGTTCGGCCACCATGAACTTGTCGAAGTGGACGTACTACGGCCAGCCGCTCACGATGCTCTCTGTTGACGGCGCGATTATCGAGGGCGAGACGTGGCACTACGTGAAGCTCCCGATCCAGCCGAACGGCTCAGGTGGCTGGATTCGCGAGCAGGACGTGACGCTCACGACCACGAGTCAGCGCATTAACATCTACCTCGATGAGTTCGCTCTCGAGTTTTTCGAAGGCGGCGACAAGGTGCTGAGCGCCACGATCGTAATCGGGACCGTTCGCACACCCACGCCGCCCGGTCTGTACTTCGTCTCTGATCCGCTCGACCTGCAGGCCAACCCCACGGGGGTTTACGGAGCCTACGCGCTGGGGCTTTCGGGCTATTCCGAGGTACTCAACGAGTTCAACGGTGGGCCGCCGCAGATCGCGATTCACGGCACAAACGCCACGAATCTGCTCGGCACGGCCGCCTCGAACGGGTGCATCCGCGTCTCCAACGAGACAGTGCTCGCGCTCGCTGGCTATGTCCAGCCAGGCACCCCCGTCTACGTCTACGAGACGCGCCCCGACCATGCCTGACCAAAGCATCAGCCATCCGTCCTAGACTGGCGGGCATGACAACTCCGGACATCAAGCCCCGCTCACGCCAGGTCACCGACGGGCTCGAGGCCACAGCCTCGCGCGGCATGTTGCGCGCCGTAGGAATGGGCGACGACGACTTCGCGAAGCCCCAGATCGGCATCGCGAGCTCGTGGAACGAGATCACCCCCTGCAACCTGTCGCTCCAGCGCCTCGCGCAGGCGGCCAAGCAGGGCGTTCACGCAGGCGGCGGCTACCCGCTCGAGTTTGGCACCATCTCGGTTTCCGACGGAATCTCCATGGGCCACGAGGGCATGCACTTCTCGCTGGTCTCGCGCGACCTGATCGCGGACAGCGTGGAGACCGTCATGCAGGCCGAGCGACTGGACGGCAGCGTCACGCTCGCCGGCTGCGACAAGTCCCTGCCGGGCATGCTCATGGCCGCGGCACGCCTCGACCTTGCGTCCGTTTTCCTGTACGCCGGCTCCATCATGCCGGGCCACGTCACGCTGACCGACGGCACGGAGAAGGACGTCACCATCATCGACGCGTTCGAGGCCGTGGGCGCGTGCTCGCGTGGGCTCATGTCGCAAGAGGACGTGGACCTGATCGAGAAGGCTATCTGTCCGGGCGAGGGCGCGTGCGGCGGCATGTTCACGGCCAACACCATGGCGTCCGTCGGCGAGGCCATCGGGATGTCGTTGCCGGGCTCAGCCGCTCCTCCCGCGACGGACCGGCGCCGCGACATGTACGCGCACAAGTCCGGCGAGGCCGTGGTCGAACTACTTCGCCAGGGCATCACGGCGCGCGACATCATGACCAAGCCTGCGTTCGAGAACGCCATTGCCGTGGTCATGGCGTTCGGTGGTTCGACCAACGCGGTGCTGCACCTGCTTGCGATCGCCAACGAGTCCGAGGTTGACCTCACGCTTGCGGACTTCTCGCGCATCGCCGACCAGGTCCCGCACCTAGGCGACCTCAAGCCGTTCGGACAGTTCGTCATGAACGACGTTGACCGCGTGGGCGGAGTGCCCGCCGTCATGAACACTCTTCTTGAAGCCGGGATGATGAATGGCGACGTCATGACGGTCACAGGCAAGACGCTCGCGGAGAACATGGAGGACCTCCAGCCGGCGAAGATCGACGGCCGCGTGGTCCGCAACCTCAATAACCCGATCCACAAGACCGGCGGCATCACGATCCTCGATGGCTCGCTCGCGCCCGACGGCGCCGTGGTGAAGTCCGCGGGCTTCGACACCGATGTTTTCGAGGGAACCGCCCGCGTGTTCGAAGGCGAACGCAAGGCGCTCGACGCGCTCGAGGACGGCACCATCGACAAGGGCGACGTGGTGGTCATTCGCTACGAGGGACCCAAGGGCGGACCCGGCATGCGCGAGATGCTCGCGATCACCGCTGCGATCAAGGGCGCGGGCCTGGGCAAGGACGTACTGCTCATCACGGACGGCCGCTTCTCCGGAGGCACCACCGGCCTGTGCGTGGGTCACATTGCACCCGAGGCTGTTGATGCCGGTCCCATCGCGTTCGTCGAGGATGGCGACAAGATCACGCTAGACGTGGCGAACAAGAAGCTTGAAATCCTCGTGGACGCCGCGGAGCTCGCCAAGCGCGCCGAGGGCTTTGTGCCGCCGGAGCCGCGTTACACGCGCGGCGTGCTCGCCAAGTATCGCAAGCTGGTCGGAAGCGCATCGACGGGGGCCGTAGTCGGCTAGCGCCACCGCTCGCCCTCACGCCCGAGCGGAGCACGGCTTGGCACCCGCCACGGTTCTCGCTAGGCGCGGTCGCGCCTGGTACCGTCGCACTAGTGCCGCGGACGCGCGGCGCACCATCTGAGGAGATTTGGTGAGTCTGGCGGGACTTTTTCGCGTTGACGCCCGTCGCGCCGCCCTGGTGTCCATCGCGGCGTTGCTCGCGGCCGTGTTCGTTGCCGTCCCGGCATCGCGCGCTGGCGCGACGATCATTACGGACGTCGACACCGAGGCCGAGTACCGAACTGCGCTGGTGACGCTGTCCGGCGATGCGTCCGCAGGCCCCCACCGCATCGAAATCACCGGTGACTTCGCGATTCTCGACGCTGGCGAAGTTGGCGACCCCACGTACGCGGGTGGAATCGAACTCATCATCGACGGCAACGGACACACCGTGACCGGAAGCGACGGCTTCGCGGGCGACGGCGTTCACTTCATCGTCCACGACGCGACAGCGCCGCTTACCCTCGTCGACATCACGATCGAAGAGTTCCGGACTGTCTCCGAGGGCGTTGGCGAGGGCGGCGCAGTCCTGACGGTGGCCGCGGGCCTCACGATCGACGGCGCGACGTTCACGGACAACCGTGTGATTGCGACGGCGGATGGGTCGGGTGAGGCGTACGCGTATGGTGGCGCGATCTACTCGGTTGGTAGCCCGGTCACCGTGATCGACTCGACCTTCGCCCGCAACTATGCAAAGGCGACGTCTTCAACGACCACAGCAGACGCGTATGCGGCGTCGTATGGCGGTGCTATCGCAGTGTTCGTCGCGGACGTGGACATTGATGGCGACTCCACCTTCACGGGCAACGACTCCACGGCCGACGCCGATGTCACGGCAGGATCGGCGAACGACGCCGAAGCCTACGCGCGCGGCGGCGCCGTGCACGTCGACCTCGGTATGGCCGATATCGACGCGAGGTTCTCTGGGAACGATGCCACCGCGACCGCGGACCTCGCGGGGACCGGAGATGCCTATGCGAACGGCAAAGGCGGAGCGCTACGAGTCGACAGCGTCGACAGCGTCACGCTTGATGGCGCTTCGTTCACCACCAACACGGTGACCGCGGACGCGGCTGCCCCGACTTCTTCCGAATCGGACGCGTCGGGTGGCGCAGTTGCCGTCGATTCGACAGCCGACACGGACGTGATCGAAAGTTCGTTTACCAGCAACTCGGCGATCGCTACCGCGACCGGAGGAACGGCTTCCGCGGATGCGGACGCCGAGGGTGGCGCGCTCGACGTTGAGGATTCCGAAACGGAGATCGCCGACACGCTCTTTGCATCGAATACTGCGAAGGCGACCGCCACCGCTGGCACGGGTGATGCGGTCTCGCGCGCCCGCGGCGGGGCAGTGGCGAACGTGGACGCTGACGTCGGCATCTATGAGTCGACTCTCACCGGCAACGCTGCGGATGCGGACTCCACCGCGCCGCTTGAAACTGGGTTCTCATCCGCTCTTGGTGGAGCGGTTGCGCTTGAAGAAGGAGAGTTGCTCGTCGCTGTATCGACACTCCGCGCGAACACCGCGACCGCCGACGTCTCCGGAAGCTCGAGCGCCGATACCTTCGCAACAGGCGGTGCGCTTTCCGTCGATGTGTCCGGCGAAACCGAGGTCTTTGGGTCTACGCTCGAGAAGAATTCCGCGACGGCGAACGCCACCGACATCACTGGAAGCGCCTTTGTCGGAGCATACGGCGGGGCGGTCGATTCGACTGGAGACACGACGCTCACGGGCGTCGTCGAGTTCCTTGCCAACGACGCTGTAGCCGACGCGTCGGATGTGGGGGGCGGAGTGGTGGCCGTTGTGTTCGGTGGTGCAGTGTCATCCGAAGGCCTTGACGTGGGGGTCGAGTTTGCTCATTTTGCAGACAACACGGCCTCCTCCACCATCGACACCATTGGTGACGACAGTGAGCAGTTCGTCTACGGCGGCGCGATCGGAGTTGCAGAAGGAGAGTTTGGAATCGATGTCGAAATACTCGAGTCGACCTTCGCCCGGAACTCGGTCAATTTCACCGCCAATGACGTTGATGGCGACGCAGCAGGAGAAGCGCTCGGCGGAGCTGTCTTCACCGAGTTTGGCTACGTGTACAACAGGAATGTGACGTACGTCGAGAACTCGGCTACGGCGGATACCGCTGTCGTTACGGGTTCTGAAGAGGTGTTCGTCGGGGGCGGAGCGATCATGTCCTACTCCGATGAGGTCATCACAGAATACGGAACATTCGTCGACAACTCTGCGTACGAGGGCGACCATGTCGCCGCTGGTGAAGGGTTGTTCACGTTTGCGACCGTATATGCCGGTGCGACGGGCGAAGGGTGCATATATGGCGCCTTCACGGCAACATCTGGCGGGTACAACTTCGAGGACGAGGTGGACGGCACCTGCACTGACGACCGCGAAGACGCGACTGACTTTGGAGAAGCGGACGACCCGGAGCTGGGCGCGCTCAGTTATGAAGGCGGCGTCGTCCCGGTGCTGAACCCGTCAGCGACCAGCCCGCTGGTTGACGCGATCCTGATCGCCGCATGTGGCACTGTGACGGAAGATGCCCGTGGGGTGGCACGCCCTGAAGGCGCGGGCTGCGACGTCGGCGCCGTCGAACGCATCGACGCTGTTGAGTTCATCATCCCGACTGACGCTGGCGACATTTTTGGCACCGCTTCTGGATCTGAGTGCGACGTCTATGACATCGGGTGGATCGCGACGGACGCATACTCGTCGCCCCCGCCGGCAGATGTTGTGGTTCCGTTCGGCGTTTCTACGTACACACTGTGTACGTGGCAGCCCGGTGGGTCTGTCACGGTGACGCTCGAGCTTCCGTCTCCCGTCAACTCGGTGTTCAAGATTGACTCCGCAGACGCCTGGGCAGAGCTGTCCGGCGTGACGATTGACGGCACCTCGGTCACATTTGTCGTGACCGACGGCGGGATAGGCGACTCGGACGACGACGTCGACTCAATTATCGTGGACCCGGTTGCTCCCGCAATCGTGCTCAGCCTGACCGGCTGATCCTCACGACTCTCACCGCCGTTCCGGCGTGTGTCCGCAACACCGCCGCAGGTGTTGCGTCCGATGCGCGCCGCGCGGCGGCGGGCCGCGCGTGGTTGGGCGCCTCGTGAGCTCGCGCAAGGTACTCGTCACGGGTGCGGGAGGATTCGTTGGCGGCCGCGTCGCGACGGACCTTGAGGCGCACGGGTACCGCGTCACGCGCGTGGTGCGACGGCTCACCGGCGCGGCCGGAGAAGTTCTGTGGGACATTTGCGCGGACGTGCCGCCCAAGGTTCTCGCGCTCAAGCTGGACGTGATTGTCCACTGCGCGGCGAACGTAGGGACCACGGACCGGTCGGGCGCCATGCAGGAGATCCACGTGGACGGCACTCGACGCGTGCTCGACGCAGCGCCCCACGCCCGCATGATCCACATCTCCACCGCGGCCGTTTACCCAGGTGGCCATGCTGGCCCGTTCGAGCCGGCCGACGCGACGGGCGCGGACTTGCGCGACGATTACGCGCGCACCAAGTGGGCCGCCGAGCAGGTGGTGCGTGAAGACGCGGCGCGGACTGGGCGCGAGGCCGTCATCCTGCGGCCAAGCCTGATCTTTGGCGAGGGGGACCGCACCGTGGTCCCCGGGCTACGCGGTGCGGTGTTCGCTCGCAGGCTGTGGCTCCCGGACGGCGGGCGCGTTCTGTGGTCCGTCACACCCGTCGAGCTGCTGGTCGCGACGATCCGCGAGGAGGTCGAGGCCCTTGCGGGCGCCGGTGGCAACTTTCGCGTGCGCAACGCCGTCGCCGCCGAGCCGGTGCGACTCGGCGACCTGTTCGAGGACTTGATGGAGGCCGACGCCGACCGCCCGCTCAGGGTCGCGTCATTCCCCGGCTGGCTGATGCGCGCGCTGGGCTCGGTGAACGACGCCTTCACGCATGTGTTCGCGCCGCGCAAGGACCCAATCTTCACGCGCTCCTCAATCGCCTACGTCACTGAAGCGCGCGTGCTGTCCGTCTAGGAATGCCCGGAGTTGCACCCACTACTCCTTGTAGATCGTCCCGTTCTCCGCCCTGGTATCGAAAAAGCGCGTCAGGTAGGGCTCCGGGGCCAGGTCGCTGTACCTCATGAGCGAAAAGACCTCTGCTCCGTGCCCTGGAGGTTCAGACATGATGAACGCTTGGACGAGGCCGACAAATGAGTGGCTCCTGTCGCCCGTTGGGTCTAGATATTCGCGAGCCTCGGCTTCAGCCATGTTCATCGTCTCGACGAAGTCCGCGGCGCACCAAATTGTCACGCGTTCTTCATAGGACGTGCCCCGGCTACTGTCCGGACCCCGAACCACTGTTCGGCGCGCTTGGAAAGGGGACGGTCGGAGCTCTCGTTCTCGCGCATGAAGCTCATCATGCCGGGAAAGCGGTTTGCGCGCCTCAATCGTCACGAGCCCTACGCCCTGAGATTGAATGATCGGAGTCTGCGACGGCGCTCGCTGTCATTCGGTTCGATTGCTGCTTGGTCGCCGAGAACGTCCACCCGAGGACGTCATTCCCGCCGGGCAGAGCCGCGGTCAGGCGTTGGGAATTCATACGATTGACGCTACGGAACGCCCACGGACCCCGTCTAGATCGTTCAAGTGCGTTCAAGTGCGTTCGGATCCGCCGTCCCGCTATGCGAGAGCGTGAACCACTATGTGAGATTGCTCGGAAACGGCGTGACAATCGACCTACGGAGGCGTAGCGTACTGATCATGCAGACGATCCTTGTAGTAGTACCGAAGCGCGCGGACTCTTAGTCCCCGTAACCCGGCATCGTCCGCGCGCATCCCCTCAGCCAACGCAGAGGGGTTTTTTCATGCGAGGCGGACTACCAGGATCTGCTCGCGAGGATCACAAGAAACAGGAGTGAAGATGGCCAAGGTCAAGTCACCCGCCACGGGTCCGGCGCCAACGTCCGCGCCCAAGAAGGCAGCCACGGCGACAGCGCGCACCGGTGGATCCGTCGCGCCCACCGAGATGACGGGCGCCCAATCGCTGATCCGCTCGCTTGAAGAGGTTGGCGCCACAGACATCTTCGGGCTTCCGGGCGGAGCGATCCTGCCCGCGTATGATCCGCTTCTCGACTCAAAGATCCTCCGGCACATTCTGGTTCGCCACGAGCAGGGCGCGGGCCACGCCGCATCGGGCTACGCGCACGTGACCGGCCGCCCCGGCGTCTGCATCGCGACGTCCGGCCCGGGCGCGACCAACTTGGTCACGCCCATCGCGGACGCCAATATCGACTCCATCCCCATCGTCGCCATCACGGGCCAGGTCGCGGCGGCAAACATCGGCACGGACGCCTTCCAGGAGGCGGACATCGTGGGCATCACGCAGCCCGTGACCAAGCACAATGAGCTCGTCACGGACCCGGCGCAGATCCCGCGCGCCATCGCCGAAGCATTCCACGTTGCGACCACCGGCCGTCCGGCTCCCGTCCTGGTCGACATCGCCAAGTCTGCGCTGCAGGCGACCACCACGTTCTCGTGGCCGCAGGAGTTTGACCTGCGCGGCTATCACCCGGTGTCCAAGCCGCACTCCAAGTCCATCCAGGAGGCCGCGCGCATGATCGCGACGGCCCGCAAGCCCGTCCTCTACGTTGGCGGCGGCGTGATCCGCTCCGGTGCTTGGGAGGGCCTGCGAAAGCTGGTCGACCTCTCCGGCGCCGCAGTGGTTACCACTCTCATGGCGCGCGGCGCGCTGCCCGACTCCCACCCACAGCACCTCGGCATGCCGGGAATGCACGGGACAGTTCCGGCGGTTGCGGCAATGCAGGAGTCGGACCTGCTGATCGCGCTCGGTACCCGCTTTGACGACCGCGTCACCGGCAAGCTCGACGGCTTCGCCCCGAACGCCAAGGTCATTCACGCCGACATCGACCCCGCGGAGATCGGCAAGAACCGCGCGGTCGACATCCCGATCGTCGGCGACTTGAAGGACATCTTCGCTGAGCTCATCCCGGCCCTAGCCGACGAGCACCACAAGCACGGCCAGCCGGACCTCGAGGGGTGGTGGCGGCAGATCGACGAGTGGCGCAAAACGTACCCCCGCGGCTACACGCCCACGGAGGATGGGCTGAGCGCGCCCCAGCACGTCATCCAGCGCCTGGGCGAGATTGTCGGCCCCGACGCGACGTACGTCTCCGGCGTTGGCCAACACCAGATGTGGGCCAGCCAGTTCATCACCCACGAGCGCCCCAGGAGCTGGCTCAACTCGGGAGGCCTGGGCACCATGGGCTACTCGGTTCCGGCCGCGATGGGCGCCAAGGTGGGCGAGCCAGACCGCACCGTCTGGTCGATAGACGGCGACGGCTGCTTTCAGATGACCAACCAAGAGCTGGTCACCTGCGCCCTCAACGAGATCCCGATCAAGGTCGCGATCATCAACAACTCATCGCTGGGCATGGTCCGCCAATGGCAGACGATGTTCTACGAGGGCCGCTACTCCAACACGGACCTCAACACCGGCCACGGCACGGCGCGCACCCCGGACTTCGTCAAGCTGGCTGAGGCGATGGGCTGCGTCGGGCTGCGCTGCGAATCGGACGCGGACGTGGACGCCACTATCAATCGGGCCATGGAGATCAACGACCAGCCGGTCGTCGTGGACTTCACCGTCTCGCCGCACGCGCAGGTCTGGCCCATGGTGGCCGCCGGAGTCAGCAACGACGAGGTCCAGTACGCCAAGGGAATCTCACCGACGTTCGATCGCGAGGACTGAGAACAATGCAAAAGCACACACTGTCCGTCCTGGTAGACAACAAGCCGGGCGTGCTCGCGCGCGTCGCGGGGTTGTTCTCGCGCCGGGCGTTCAACATCCACTCGCTCGCGGTGGGGCAGACCGAACATCCCGAGGTGTCGCGCATCACCGTCGTAGTCGACGTGGACGAGCTCCCGCTCGAGCAGGTCACCAAGCAACTCAACAAGCTGGTGCACGTACTCAAAATTGTCGAGCTCGAGCGCGATCGCTCGGTGCAGCGCGAGCTACTTCTCATCAAGATTCGCTGCGACACGCGTCAGCGCACGGAGATACTGCAGATCGTGGACCTGTTCCGCGCGCACGTAGTTGACGTGGCTACGGACTCGGTCGTGGTCGAAGCGGTCGGTACGCCCGAGAAGCTCGAGGCGCTCATGCTGGCTCTAGCCGTCCACGACGTCCGCGAAATCGTTCAGTCCGGAACGGTGGCCATCGGCCGCGGGAGCCGTTCCATCACCGAGCGCACGCTCGACAAGTCCGCAGCACTAACTGAGTAGCAGGTTTCATCCGCATAGCCGGTGCGCCCGCACCGCTAAGTTTCTAGATATCAATCCATAAGGAGAACGCATCATGGCTGAACTTTTCTACGAGGACGATGCAGACCTCGCAATCATCAAGGGCAAGAAGGTGGCCATCATTGGCTACGGCTCGCAGGGTCACGCCCACGCGCAGAACCTGCGCGACAGCGGCGTAGACGTCAAGGTTGGCCTGCGCGACGGTTCGCGTAGCGCCGTCAAGGCTGAGAACGACGGCATCGACGTGCTCTCCGTCGAGGGCGCTGCCGAGTGGGCCGACGTCATCATGATCCTTGCGCCGGACCAGTTCCAGCGCATCATCTACCGCGAGAGCATCGAGCAGCACCTCAAGCCGGGCAAGACCCTCGCATTTGCGCACGGGTTCAACATCCGGTTCGGCTACATCGAGGTGCCCGAGGGCATCGACGTGATCCTCATTGCGCCCAAAGCCCCCGGTCACACCGTCCGCCGCGAGTTTGTTGCAGGCCGTGGAATCCCGGACATCGTCGCTGTCGAGCAGGACGCGTCAGGCCAGGCCTGGGACGTCGCGCTGTCGTACGCCAAGGCCATTGGCGGCACCCGCGCGGGTGTCATCAAGACCACGTTCACGGAAGAGACCGAGACGGACCTGTTCGGCGAGCAGAGCGTGCTTTGCGGTGGAACGTCTCAGTTGGTTCAGTACGGCTTCGAGACACTGGTCGAGGCGGGCTACCAGCCCGAGATCGCCTACTTCGAGGTGCTCCACGAGCTCAAGCTGATCGTCGACCTCATGCACGAGGGCGGCATCACCAAGCAGCGCTGGTCCGTCTCTGACACCGCCGAGTATGGCGACTACGTCTCCGGCCCGCGCATCATCGACCCGAGCGTCAAGGTGCGAATGAAAGAGGTGCTCGCAGACATTCAGTCCGGTGCTTTCGCCAAGCGCTTCATCGATGACCAGGACGACGGCGGCAAGGAATTCCAGGAGCTCCGCAAGAAGGGCGAGGAGCACATGATCGAGGACACTGGTCGTGAGTTGCGCAAGCTCTTCGCATGGAAGGGTGCGGTTGACGCCGACTACGAAGACGGCAAGACCGCCCGATGACAGACAAGTACCGCCTTGCGGTTGTAGCCGGCGACGGCATCGGGACCGAAGTCGTGGCCGAGGGGCTCAAATGCCTCAAAGCCGCGACCGCGGGCACCGACATCGAGTTCGAGACCACCGAGTTTGACCTGGGCGCTAAGCGGTGGCACGCCACCGGGGACACGCTGAACGAGGAGGACCTTGAGTCCATCCGCGGTCACGACGTGATTCTGCTGGGCGCCATCGGCGACCCGACCGTCCCGTCGGGAACCCTGGAGCGCGGGCTGCTGCTTGCGCTGCGGTTCGAACTCGACCAGTACGTCAACCTGCGCCCGTCCCGCCTGTACCCGGGCGAGGTCTCGCCGTTGCGCGACGTGGACGAGATCGACTTTGTGGTGGTCCGCGAGGGCACCGAGGGCCCGTACGTGGGCAACGGTGGCGCGCTACGCGTCAACACGCCCCACGAGATCGCGACCGAAGTGTCCATCAACACCCGGCACGGCGTCGAGCGCGTGGTCCGTTATGCGTTCGGCGTCGCGTCCGAGCGTGACCGCAAGAAGCTCACGCTGGTCCACAAGCACAACGTGCTGGTGCACGCCGGTCACCTGTGGCTGCGAACAGTCGAGGCTGTAGCGAAGGAGTTCCCATCCGTGACATGGGACTACCTCCACATTGACGCCGCAACCATTCACATGACCACCAACCCCGGCAACTTTGACGTAATCGTCACGGACAACCTGTTCGGCGACATCCTCACCGATCAGGCGGCGGCCATCTCTGGTGGCATCGGCCTGGCGGCGTCGGCAAATATCAACGCCGACAAGACCGGACCGTCCATGTTCGAGCCGGTCCACGGCTCGGCGCCTGACATCGCGGGCCAGGGGATTGCGGACCCGTCCGCGACCGTCCTGTCCGTTGCCATGATGCTCGACTTCCTTGGTCACCACGACCTCGCGGTCAAGGTGGAGGATGCGGTCGCCGCGGACGCCGCCACGAAGGGTGACGCCAAGCGGTCTACGTCCGAGGTGGGAGATGCGCTCGCCGCACGGATTTCCGCGTAGGAGCCGACCGCCCGCTAGAGGAGGTGCACGATGAGTCCCACGACAGCCGTCGCGGAATTCTCAGTGCGCCCCAATCCTGATCCGCACTCCGACGAGGCCCGGCAGCGGGCTCTCGAGGAGCTCGACTTCGGCCGGGCGTTCACGGACCACATGGTCCGGATCTCCTGGGCCGCAGGCGAGGGCTGGACCGATCGTCGTGTGGAGCCGTACGGAACCATTACGCTCGACCCAGCCGCGACGGTGCTGCATTACGGCCAAGGAATCTTCGAGGGCCTCAAGGCCTACAGGTGGGACGACGGCTCCATCTGGCTCTTCCGGCCAGAGGACAACGCGGCTCGAATGCAGGCGTCCGCGCGGCGTATGGCGCTCCCGGAACTCTCCACGCAGGATTTCATCGGGTCCGTCGAGGCTCTGCTGTCGGTAGACGCGGAATGGGTCCCGCGGGGCGCCGACGCAAGCCTGTACCTGCGTCCGTTCATGTTCGCTTCCGAGGCATACCTGGGCGTGCGGCCCGGGCACAAAGTCAGCTACGTCCTGATCGCGAGCCCCGTGGGCCCGTACTTTGCCGGGGGAGTGGATGCAGTATCCATCTGGGTCGCGCAGGGGTACCACCGGGCCAGCGCGGGCGGGACGGGCGCGGCCAAGTGCGGCGGTAATTATGCCGCGTCGATGCTCCCACAGGTCCAAGCCCGCCAACACGGCTGCGAGCAGGTGCTCTACACGGACGCCGCCACGGAGACGCTGCTGGAAGAGTTTGGCGGGATGAACGCGCTGGTGGTCCGCGCGGATGGAATCGTAGAGACGCCTCGCCTCACGGGGGACATCCTTGAAGGCATCACCCGCGCCTCGATTCTGCAGCTGCTCGAAGACGACGGCGTGAGGGCTGTGGAGAAAGACATCACGCTGGCGGACGTGGCCGAGGGCGCTCGGGACGGCGACATTGCCGAGCTATTCGCGTGCGGCACCGCGGCCGTTGTTGCCCCCGTGGGACGACTGGCCAGCCCGGACTTTGACGTGACCGTTGGCGACGGCTCCGCAGGCCCCGTGACCAGGGGGATCCTCGAGCGCCTCACTGACATTCAGTACGGGCGCGCGGAAGACACGCACGGCTGGATGCGGAGGGTGGGCTAGCAGCCTAAGGCATCACGGGCGGGCGACGCTGGCGAGCCGAGCGATCCCGCATTACCGTTACTGTTTCAGCATGGGAGAATTGCAATGACTGTCATCACCACAGCCGGGGACTTCGAGGTCTTCGCGAACACGTCGCCGCGCGACGAGGCGGACCGGCTCGAGATCCTTCGCAACCTCAACTTTGGCAAGGAGTTCACGGACCACATGGTCCGCGTCTCCTGGGACTCGAAAGGAGGGTGGACCGATAGGCGCGTCGAGCCATACGGTCCGCTGACGCTCGACCCCGCCGCGGCTGTTCTCCACTACGCGCAAGAGGTGTTCGAGGGCCTCAAGGCATACCGGCACGACGACGAATCGATCTGGCTGTTCCGCCCTGAGGCGAACGCGAAGCGATTCCAGGCGTCGGCGCGACGACTTGCCCTGCCTGAGCTGCGGGTAGAGGATTTCCTGGGCTCGATCGAGGCACTGCTGAAGATCGATGGGAGTTGGGTTCCCGGGTCTGCGGAGAGTTCGTTGTACTTGCGCCCCTTCATGTTCGCGTCCGAGGCGTTTCTTGGTGTTCGCCCGGCCAACGCTGTGGACTACCTGCTCATCGCTGGCCCCGTGGGGCCGTACTTCCCCGGCGGCGTGCGGCCCGTGTCCATCTGGGTCGCGCAGGGATTCCACCGCGCCGGCCCTGGCGGTACGGGCGCGGCCAAGTGCGGCGGCAACTATGCGGCGTCGCTACTGCCTCAGCAGCAGGCGTTCGACCATGGCTGCCAGCAGGTGCTGTTTCTGGATTCGTCCACGGACACGTACGTCGAGGAGCTGGGCGGCATGAACCTCTTCATCGTCCGCAAAGACGGCACAGTGGAGACACCCCGCTTGACGGGGACCATCCTCGAGGGCATCACGCGCTCGTCCGTGCTTCAGCTACTCAACGACGACTCGCGCAAAGTGGTCGAGAAGGACATCACGCTGGCGGAGGTCCGCGAGGGCCTCGCCAGTGGCGACATCGCCGAGGTGTTCTCGTGCGGCACGGCGGCAGTGGTCACGCCCGTGGGCCGCCTCGCGTCGCCCGATTTCGACTTC
Organism: Demequinaceae bacterium; assembly: GCA_965250005.1. Lineage (GTDB taxonomy): Bacteria > Actinomycetota > Actinomycetes > Actinomycetales > Demequinaceae > WTKG01. The sequence goes on along the minus strand of OZ252279.1, from coordinate 875,984 downwards.
TCCATCAACGGCGGCGAGGCAGGGGACGTCACCATGGCGATCCGTACGCGCCTGACCGACATTCAGTACGGCCGCGCGGAAGACACGCACGGCTGGATGCGCACGGTCTCGGACTAATGCGCCGCGCTGCGGCGGGAGGAGTGAGCATGAAGGCACTTGGTGGAGCGCTCGTTTTCCTGGCCGAGATCGGAGTTTTCGCGGGTTTCGGCTGGTGGGGGTTCTCGACGTTCGACGGGCCACTGGAGTGGGTCGTAGGGCTAGGGCTTCCCCTGTTGGTCGCGGTCGTGTGGGGCATGTTCCTGTCGCCCAGGGCGCGCGTGGTGCTGCCCGCTCGCGTGGCACAGGTAGTTCGAGTCGTGATCCTGCTTGGCGGTGCCGCGGCATTCTTCGCGGTGGGCGCGACGGTTCCAGCGATCGTCCAGGTGGTGCTCGTGATGCTCGGCACCGTGTTCGGGGACGCGGTCCCCGGCCGCAGCGATACAAACTAGATGCATCGAGGCTCGCGCGCTCTGTTCGACTCCACGCCTGCGCGCTAGCCTGAACGGATGATCACTCCCCCTTCTGGCCTCACCGAGGGGGAGTTCCCCCTCACGCCAAACCCGGCACCGGCATCGGATTCGGAGCGCGCGCGACTCATGGACAGCCCCTCGTTCGGTACGGTCTTCACCGATCACATGGTGCGGGCGAGCTGGAGCGAGGGCGAGGGCTGGGGCGAGCGCGGAGTGGTGCCCATGGGGGACGTCCCCGTGCACCCGGGCGCAAGCGGGCTGAATTATGGACAGCAGGTGTTCGAGGCGCTCAAGGGCTATCACGGGGACGACGGCGTGCTGCGCCTCATGCGGCCGGATCGGAACGCGGTGCGGTTCCAGGCCTCCGCGGAGCGCATTGCGCTGCCGCCGCTGCCGGTTAGGGACTTCGTTGGCGCGCTAGAGGCGCTCGTGACGGTGGACCGTGCGTGGGTGCCGAAGGAGGCGGGCGCGAGCCTGTACCTGCGGCCCGTGATGTTTGGCTCGGAGCCGTGGCTGGCGGTGAGGCCGTCGCGGCACGCGCAATTCGTGCTGCTGGCGTCGCCCGTTGGCCCGTACTTCCCGAGCGGAGTGAGGCCCATCTCGGTGTGGGTGGCGCAGGGGTATCACCGTGCGGTCCTGGGCGGCACCGGCGAGGCGAAGGCGGGTGGCAACTACGGTGCCGCGATGCTGCCGCAGAGCCAGGCCGAGGAGCACGGCTGTGACCAAGTGCTGTTCCTTGACGCGCACGCGGACGAGTTCATTGAGGAACTGGGCGCGATGAATGTCGTTGTGGTGATGGCCGACGGGTCAGTGGCCACTCCGCGACTGACGGGCACCATCCTCGAGGGCATCACGCGCGACTCCGTGCTGGCGCTGCTGCGCAACGAGGGCCGGGCCGTCGAGGAGCGAGACATCTCGATCGAGGAGCTACGCGCTGGAGTTGCGAACCGCACAGTCGCAGAGGTGTTCGCGTGCGGGACTGCCGCGGCAATCGTGCCGATCGGGAGGTTAGTGTCACCAGACTTTGAGTTAACTGTTGGCGACGGTGAGCCCGGTGCGGAGACGATGCGGGTGCGAGAACGGCTGATCGGGGTTCAATATGGCCGCGTTGAAGACCTCTTCGGGTGGATGCGACCCGTCGCATAGTCCTCGCGGATATACAAGCTCAGCAGGGGAGCGGCCTAGTAGCTTTCGCGTGGTCCCACGGCACTCAGATCCGGAGACGCCCAAAGCGCCATCGCTTCCGGCGCTTGCGGTCGCGCAATGAGGTACCCCTGCGCGTTGTCGCAGCCCAGATCCGCGAGAATCCGGAGGGCCTCCCGGTCCTCGACGCCCTCCGCTGTGCAAGCCAAATCTAGGTCGTGGCTGAGCTTGATCGTGGACTTCACCATGATGAGTGCCTCAGGGTTGGTCGCCAGGGGTGCGATGAACGACCGGTCAATTTTCAACTCGGAGAATGGCATACGGGCGAGTTGCTCCATGGACGAATAGCCCGTTCCGAAGTCGTCAAGTGACAGATGGAATCCCGCGAGCCGCAAGTGGGTGAGGGTTTCAAGCGACTGAAGTTCATCCTTGAGGCCGGCCGTCTCAGTAAGTTCCAGAGTCACTCGTCTCGTATCTACCCCGGCACCTGCGCAACTCTTCCGGAGCCGCGCGACTAGGTTCGTGTCGTCGAGTTCTGTCGCGGAGAGGTTGACGGCGAGATGCGCGCCCGCGGCGCCGTGGCGAGCGAACCAGTTGAGTCCAGCGCGCAGCACGTGGACGGTGAGTGCGGACGCGCGATCCGTTCGCTCCGCAAACGGTACGAACACGCTTGGTTCAATTAATCCGAGGTCTTGGTGTCGCCACCTCGCGAGCACCTCGTAACCCACGAGCTCGAGTGACGAGCACGAGACCTTGGGTTGTAACGCAATTTCGACGTGTCCGTGGGTGATGGCAGTGTCGATTTGTTCACCGAACTCGGCGTCGCTCCACGGGATGCCGCCACCGTCGTGATCTTCACGAAGCGCCACGGACCCGTACCCGTGTTGGTTTAGCAGTTCCGCGACATCGGCGCGACGGTACGGCTTTCTAAGCACGCCAAGTATCGCCAGGCCGTTGCCGTCGGCGAATCGGCGAGCGGCGTCCATCACGCGGTGCCCCACGCCGCTGGCGATGATGACGGAAGCGAGTGTGCCCTCGTCTGAAAGGCGTCTGAGGACGTCTAGGCCGTCCGACGGTCCAAGAATCAAGTCCACCATGACGACGTCAGGGTTCCACTCATGGAGAATCTGGAAGAACTCTTCGGGCGTCTGCACCGAGCGCCCGATTCCACCAAGCGACCGGACGTGCGCCGTCGCGATCTTCCCGATCATCGGCTCGTCGTCGACGATCAATACCCTTTTGGGGGCTTCCGGAGTCATGGGGTCGCTGCCTCACGCTTGAGTATTTGCGACACGGTCGCAGTCAGCTGGCGTCCGGTGTACGGCTTCCTTAGTAGATCGACGCCAGATTCGATCCGGCCGTCGCTCTCCATGATCTCTTGCGTGTATCCCGAAGTGAAAAGCACCGCGGTCTGGGGGCGGCGATCAACTACTGATTTAGCGAGTTCGGTGCCCGTCATGCCGCCCGGCATCACTACGTCGGTGAAGAGCAGGTCGAGCTGCTCGATGTCATCGAGCAGCTTCAGTGCTTCCTTCGAGTTACTGGCAGCGTGAACGTCGTACCCGTGTGCACTCAATTGCGCGATCGCGAACGCGCGCACCAGGTCATTGTCCTCCGTCACAAGAATCACGCCGCTGCCGCGGACGTCCCCCGATTCGGTGCCGGGCTGCGGGGAACTGGGGGCTTCGTCGCTAATGGGGAGGTACAGGTTGAAGGTCGTGCCCAGGCCTGGTTCGGAGTAGACGGTAACGTGTCCATTCGATTCCTTGGCAAATCCCCACACCATCGCGAGCCCAAGGCCTGAGCCGTAGTCGGCGGGCTTCGTGGTGAAAAACGGGTCGAAGAGATGAGGTAGGTGCTCGGGAGAAATCCCCGCGCCGGTGTCGCTCACCGAGATCACGACATAAGTGCCAGCCTCCAGCTCGGGGTCCCGCGCGGCATAGTCATCGTTGATGGAGGCAAGCCGCGTGTCGATCGCGAGCGATCCCCCTTCCGGCATGGCGTCCCGTGCGTTGATGGCTAGGTTGATGACGGCACTTTCAAACTGGGTGTCGTCGACCGTCACGCTCGGTAGGTCCGAAGAGAGGTCAAAGCGGATTGCGACGTTTTCGCCCAACGTGTGTCGCAGCAGCGGCTCAATTGTCCTGACAAGTTTATTGAGGTCCGTGGGGCGCGAATCTAGCGGCATTTGTCGTGCAAAGGCCATGAGCGATGTGATCAGATCTGCACCCTGGCGGGCAGCTTCAGCAATGAGGTTTGTCATCTCGAAGTCCGCGTCGTTGAGCCTGTTCCCAGACTCGAGAGCCTCCGCTCCGCCAATAACGACGGTGAGGAGATTGTTGAAATCGTGGGCAATGCCACCGGTGAGTTGTCCCACAGATTCGAGTCGCTGCGCCTGCTGCAAACTGGCTTGGAGTTCTCGAGTCTCGGTGGTGTCTCGATACGCGACGGTGAGGCCGTGCTCGGTCGGCGTCGCGGTCACCTCGAGCCACTTGCCATAAAGCGGATTGTGGATGGAGAACTTGGTCCGTTGTCTGGTCTCTACCGCCTTTAAGTACTCTGTCTCGAGAATCGTCCCCTTCATCTCGGGGCTGAGCTCCCACAAGATCCGGCCCTGCTGCTGCTCGACCGTGGCGCCCATCAGAGCGGCGCCCTGCTCTGAGACGAAGGCAATACGCCAGTCGTGATCGAGTTCTGCGACGCCGTCGCCGATGTTTTCGAGGATGCGCTCGCGGGCGTCCAGGACGCGCCTCACGTCAGCCGCGCGCTCGCGTTCTTCGTGCACGTCTATTGTGGTACCCCACCAGCGCACCACTGTTCCGGAGGTGTCCTTCTCGGCGAGCGCGCGGGCAGCGAACCACCGATATACGCCGTCGCGCGAACGCAAACGATGGTGCACTGCGTAAGCCGCGCCCGTCTCGATCGACGATGCCCACTTGGCCAGAGTTTGCTCGCGATCATCCGGGTGCAATAGCGACAACCATTTTTCCCCCAGGATCTCTTCCGCAGGCAAGCCAAAGTAGTCGGTGCCAGCCTCATTGACGAAATCGATCTCGCCTGTCGGTTTGGCGGTCCACACCATGATCGGCAGGACCTCTAGCAATCGTCCTAGCCTGTGCTCAAGTTCCGCCGTGTAGTCGCCAGCGGGGGTGGTGAAGCGCGTCTTCGACCGTGCGTCGAGCGACGGATCGCTGCCGTTCGAGTCCGGGGAAGCGGCGAGGAAGTCGCGCGCAAACTTGGAGGGGTAGCCGGGCGGCGCGAGCAGTCCGCGTGTCAGCTGGATCGATAGCGGGTAGATCAGAAGAATGGTGATGCCGACGGCGACGCGGCCAGCAAACTCAGAGGAGGATATGAATCCTGGTGCAGACGCGGCACTAGCGACTCCGACCGCTGTGGTCGCCGTAAGCGCGAATATGACGGCGATAGCAACGATCGAGACTCGACGGGTGAGGCTGGTGCCTAGCACGACGACGCCGTAAAGAACGGTGGGCCAGAAACTCTCGGGGATTGCGAGGTCCGCCGCCAGCAACAACACAAGGGTGGCCAGTGGCGCGGCGGCTCGTGTTGCGAATGGCACTGCGCCGTGCCGCTTGCGCTCTGCCACCATGGTGACTCCTCATGCCTTCGGGGAGGCGTTGCCCCTTCAGCGTATGCGTTGGTGCTCTTGTTGTCTTGTTGTCTTGGCGAAAGTGACAAGGACGTCAAACGAGATCATCGGGTATTGGCGGCTGGTGGCCGATGAGCAACCGGCGCGTGAGTGGCAGATTGGGCTGTGGCAAAGCGTTCATAGCGTTCACGTGAGGGCGCGTGTTGGGCGTGGTGTGAATGCCCGATTGATCGGCATTCAGTTCGGGCCCGTTGAGGACAAGTTTGGGTGGATGCACCGGGTCAACTGGTCGCTGGCGGTCGGACCTTGCGGCGCCTCGGAACACCTGGTTTTGCCAACCTACTCGGGCGGCGTTGAGTTGAGAGGGTAAAACTTCCACTTTGGGTACGCAATGCTCGCAAGCATGTCGCAGTCCGCCTCGCAGTCCGCCTCGCAGTCCGCCTCGCAGTCCGCCTCGCAGTCCGCCTCGCAGTCCGCCTCGCAGTCCGCCTCGCAGTCCGCCTCGCAGTCCGCCTCGCAGTCCGCCTCGCAGTCCGCCTCGCAGTCCGCCTCGCAGTCCGCCTCGCAGTCCGCCTCGCAGTCCGCCTCGCAGTCCGCCTCGCAGAACTAGGGCGCGGAATGACCCGGCCCCCGCTGGGGTTGAGCCCAGCATGAAAACACTGGGAATCATCGGCGCAGGAAACATTGGCAGCAATGTCGCACGCGCGGCGCTCACTCACGGGTTCGACGTGGTAATTAGCAATTCGCGGGGGCCAGAGACGCTCGCGGAGCTCGTGGAGGACCTGGGCGCTGGCGCCCGCGCCGCGACGCCGCACGAGGCAGCCGAGGCTGGCGACCTCGTCCTCGTGGCTGTGCCGCTCAAACACCGCGCCTCAATTCCCGTGGAGCCGCTCAGGGGCAAGGTGGTGCTCGACGCGAACAACTACTACCCGGGCCGCGACGACCGGATCCCCGCACTCGACAACAACGAATCCACCACCTCCGAGCTGCTGCAGGAGCACCTGCCCGAGTCTCAGGTGGTGAAGGCTTTCAACAGCATCTACGCCAAGCAGATCCCGACGGACGGCACACCCTCGGGCACCCCCAACCGACGCGCCCTGCCCATCGCAGGCAACGACGACGCAGCCAAGGCGTCTGCCGCCGCGTTCCTCGACGCTCTCGGCTATGACACCGTGGACCTGGGCCCGCTCACGGCGAGCTGGCGAGTCGAGCGCGACACCAACTCGTACGGAGTCCGCACCACCGCGGACGAATTACGCGCACTTGCCGCTAACGCGGAACGCGTGGAACAGGTCTAGGGGTTTGACTGGGCGTCGGCGCGGTGAGTGCCGTTGCGGCATGGCCTTGTCCGCCCCGCAGCTTACGCTTGACGCATCATGACCAACGGCCCAGACACGCTAGCTCCGACGGCGTTCGACCCCTTCCACGTCACGCTGACGCGCAAGGCCGTTAAGAACATCAACCTCAAGGTGCGCGCACCTGACGGCGAAGTCGTAGTAACCGCGCCCTGGCACGTGAGTGAGCGAGCCGTGCGTGCGTTCGTCGCGTCCAAGGCCACGTGGATCGAGAAGCACCGGCAGCGCATCGCCCTCCAGCCTGCTCCGCTCGAACCTGGTCCCGAAGCCAACCGCCTGCGCCGTGAACTCAAGCGCGCTATCCCGCCGCTGATCGAGCACTGGGCGACGATAGTCGGTGTCGAGGTCCCGGCATTCACCGTGTGCCGTATGACCACCCGCTGGGGCACCTGCAACGTCCAGGCCAAGCGGATCACCCTCAACCTCGAACTTGCGCGCCGCGAGCCCGAACTGCTCGAGTACGTGGTGGTCCACGAGCTCGCCCACCTCATCGAGCGAGGCCACAACACGCGCTTCTACGCGGTCATGGACCGCGCCCTGCCGGACTGGAAACTCAAGCGCAAAGCGCTCAACACCGGCGGAATCGTCCACAAATAGAGAGTCCGTCACACGGGTTGTCACATACCTAGCTGCGAACCTCAAGGCATGACGACCGAGAGGAACACCATCACGAACCTTCACAGCTTCCTGTGAAACACCGCCCACAGCATTGCGGAAAACGGCACCGAGTCCGAGTCCGCCTGCCTGTCCGCTCTCGCAACGGTCATCGGCGGCACCCAGCCGCGCGCAGAAGGTGCTGACCGAGGTCGCCTAGACGGGCGCTCCATCCACATATACCTCGCCGACGTTCAGCTCGAACAACGTCGCCTCCTCGACTCCGGGCACGTAGCCACGAGCAAGTTGAACCGAGACAGATATCTCAATCAGCTCAGGTGTCGCCAGCGCGGCGGCCAGCCAGGGGATGAAGGGGCGCAGTCGGGATTCGCGGAACTGGGTGGAACTATGGTCGCGCTCGAGAAACGTGAACGTAGAAGTCTCGCCGGCGTCCAACGCGCGGTTCGAGTCGCCGATGATGTGGGGCAGGTATGGGTCGAACGGGACAACGTCGTCGCTCACAACGACCACGTTCCAGCCTCGGCTCGCTGGTTCGCCGCCGAATCCCATTAGTGTGGAGCCGCTCCGTGCGCCCGGCAGGAACACGATCGCGGTTGGGGAAACGCCGTTGATCTGTAGCGTGGACGCCGTCAGGTTGGTGATGGTGAATTGCACGGATGCCTGCTGCGTTGTCGAGTTGAGGTCGACGCGCGCCGTGGCCGCGATCACATTCTCGCCGGGCAAGACCATGTGCTCGCATGTGAGCGCCCCATTCTCAGCGAGCGATGTGGTGGTGCGCGAGACGTCTCCGTTCCAGCCGATCGGCACGTCAACGTTGGCTCTGGGGTTTGCGGCCCGCTCGCAAATCGCAAGCCGCTGTCCCGGGGATTCGCCATCCCAGGGGATCAGTCGGTCGGCGAGAATCGCGACCACCGTGGACTCCACGGGCGGGATTCTGCCTGTGAACGGCAACTCGTCGGCAGTGGGCGGCGCGGCCTGCATCAATTGTGCCGCCGCGAGGGCCAGCGCCGCGAGTGCCAGCGCGGCGGGCCCGGCGGCGCGCGTCCTTCGCCCCTTCCGAATCCTCGCCTCTAGTGGGCCGATGCCGCGGGCAAGTTGAGATTCGTCGTACAGGTCTTCGCCGGCGGCGGCGACGCGTTTCAGGTCAAGTTGTGCCGTCATGAGGTCGCCACCTTTCGAGTGACTACCAGCACGGTTTCGGTGCCGCCATGGAAGACGTCATCCACGGTTAGCCCCAGATCTCCAAGCGCCTGCTCCAGGCGCTTCACGCCGTCGCTCACGTGCTCGCGGACAGCTGCGGGTGTAAGGCCAAGCTCGGTAGAGATCGCTTGCGAGGTCATGTCGTCGAGGAATCGCATCACTACGCATGTGCGCTCGGGGGGCTGAGCAACGCGAGGGCATTCTCGAGCGCGGGCCGCTTGTGCACACCCGGTGTGGGAGGGGGCAGGGGTTGATCCGCTTTGGTGTCGCGATCTCCGTGGCTTCTGCGGGCGAGGTGCTTGAGGTCGATACAGAGGGTACGGATGGCGCGCAGCACGTTGGCTTCGGGTGTCGCCCCGTGGGGCCAGGAGCGACGAGCGGAGAATTCCCTTACGAATGCGGCCTGGACCAGGTCGTCGGCGTCCGCGGCCGAACCCGTGAGCAAGTAGGCGTAGCCAAACAATTGCCGCCCTCGCTCGTTCGCGAGCTCGCCCATGATTTCCGGCCATGGTAGCGCCAAGCCCGCCTCCCAGTTCCGCTACAGGTTAGATCGGATTCGCGCCCCATGGTGAGGAGGATTCGATCCGAGCGTCCAGGCGGGCCACCAACATGCGGCCACCATTGAGGTTGCACGCCAATCGCTACCCATCGCACCGCGCGTTGTGCCACAATGAACGTGATGCACACCGCGACCATTATTCAGTAGCGCGTCAGCCTTTTGGCAGACGCGCAACCTCCCCATGCTGGGAGGTTTTTTTATTGGAGCGGCGTGCATCGCGGGCGAGCCGTCTGAAGAGAGAAGGACACCATGGCTGGACAGCAGATCGAGGTCTACGACACCACCCTTCGCGACGGTGCGCAGCAAGAGGGCATGAACCTCTCTGTGGCGGACAAGATGGCCATCGCGCCACTTCTCGACGAGCTAGGCGTGGGAATCATCGAGGGCGGCTGGCCCGGCGCAGTGCCCAAGGACACGGAGTTTTTCGCACTCGTGCACAAAGAACTCGAATTCAAGAACGCGCAGTTTGCCGCGTTCGGGTCGACGCGCAAGGCCGACACCACAGCATCGGCCGACGCGCAGGTGCGTGCGCTGCTCGATTCCGAGGCGCCCATCATCACGCTCGTCGCAAAGTCGGACATCCGCCACGTCGAGCGCGCGCTCAAGACCACGGGCGAGAACAACCTTGAGATGATCCGTGACACCGTCGCCCTTCTGGTGGAGCACGACCGCCGGGTGATCCTCGACGCCGAGCACTTCTTTGACGGCTATAACTTTGATCCTGACTACGCGGTGAAGGCGCTACTCGCCGCCGCCGAAGCCGGAGCCGACACCCTGGTGCTGTGCGACACCAACGGCGGGATGCTCCCGGACGACGTCCAGAGCATCGTCGCGGCCGTCGTCGCCAAGACTGCGGCGCAGAAGCATGCGGCGCTCGGCATGCACGCGCACAACGACTCGGGCTGCGCGGTCGCCAACTCGATGGCGGCCGTGGCCGCAGGCGCCACGCACGTTCAAGGATGCGTCAACGGCTATGGCGAGCGCACGGGCAACGCAGACATCGTCTCGGTGCTGGCGAACCTCGCACTTAAACGTGGCATGGTCGCACTCAAGGGCGACGGCCTCAAGGACGCTGCACGCATCTCGCACGCGGTCAGCGAGATCACCAACATCACTCCGTACGCTCGCCAGCCGTACGTGGGCGCCAGCGCATTCGCGCACAAGGCCGGCCTCCACGCGAGCGCCATTAAGGTGGATCCGGACCTGTACCAGCACACGGAGCCCGCCTACGTGGGCAACACCATGCGCATGTTGGTCTCGGAGATGGCCGGCCGCGCGTCGATCGAGCTGAAGGGCAAGGAGCTCGGGTTCGATCTTGCTGGCCAGAAGGAGCTTCTGGGCCGAGTGACTGAGCGCGTCAAGAACGCCGAGGCATCCGGGTACACCTTCGACGCCGCCGACGCGTCTTTCGAGTTGTTGCTGCGCGAGGAGATGGGCGACCGCCCGCAGTACTGGAAGACGGAGTCGTGGCGTTGCAATGTCGAGACCGCCGCGGACGACCCGACGCAAGCGGACGCCGACGCTATCGTCAAGATGGTCGCCGGAGGCGAGCGGGTTGTCACTACCGGCGAGGGCAATGGCCCCGTTAACGCGCTCGACCACGCGCTGCGCCAGGCCGTCGAAGGCTTCTACCCGGAGATCAACCGCTTTGAGCTGTCCGACTTCAAGGTGCGAATCCTGGACGCGTCCCACGGCACGGACGCCGTCACGCGCGTCCTCATCACCACAATCGACACCGAGGCCGGTGGCCGGTGGCGCACGGTGGGTGTAGGCCCCAACGTCATCGAGGCCTCATGGGAGGCGCTCACCGAAGCGCTCACCTACGGGTTGATTCACGCGGGCGTCGCCGCCAAATAGCGGGCGCGCCGGGTGGCGGTGTCGCTTCACAGGTGACCGAGTGCCGCAGCGCTCTAGACCACGGCGCCAACCAATAGGCCGATGCCATACGTGACGGTCATGGCGACCGCGCCACCGAGCACGTTGCGGAGGATTGCGCGCCGGTAGGGAGAGTGAGCGACGCGCGCGGATAGCGTTCCGGTCAGGGCAAGTGCCGCAAGCACGGCAATGAACGTCAGCGGGATGCGCCACTGCTCCGACCCCAACAAGATGGTGGCGATGGGCGCGATGCCCCCAACGGTGAACGCGATGAGCGAAGCGATGCCAGCCTGGATCGGGCTGGTGAGCTCGTCTGGGTCGACGCCTAGGTGCATGAGCGCGTGGATGGCCAGTGGGTCATGCGCTGTCTGTTCTTTGGCGGCCTGCTCGGCCACCTTGATGGACATCCCGGTCTCCATATTTAGGCGTACCAACTGCTGAAGTTCCCATTGCGGGCGCGCCTTGTGCCAGACTTTCTCGCGAGCAATCTGAGCTTCCTCAGCGTCGCGCTGGCTGTACACGGATACGTATTCGCCCACGCCCATCGAGAGCGCTCCCGCTGCGATCCCTGCGAGCCCGGCGGTCGCGATGGTCGCGTCCACGTCGGTCGCTGCGGCAACGCCGACCACCAGGGCGGCGACGGAAACGATGCCATCATTCGCGCCAAGGACTCCGGCCCGCAGCCAGTTGAGTCTGCCAGAGACCTTCGCCTCGTCCGGGCCCTCGAACGGGCTGGGCATTTGGGCTTTGTCGGTCATGGAGCAAGGGTAACTAGCATGGGCGATTCCGACTAGTTAGGGGCCTTCGCGTGCGTCGGGCTTCGCCCATGAGTGGACGCCGGTCACGCCTGGCCGTAGCCTGGCTGCTAACTAGTTTTGGGGAGAAGATCATGATTCGGAAAACTCTTGCAGTGGCGACGGCGTCGGCGGTCCTGTTCGTGGCCGGCTGCTCCACGGCGGCGAACTCGGATGAGGAGACGCCAGTGACTCCCCCAGAAGAGACCACGAACGCCCCCACGGACGAGGCTTCCGGCGCGCCCGTCACGCTAGGCGACCCCGATGCGGAAGGCAACGTCTCCGTCACGGTCGACCCGAGCGCGCTGACGGAGCTCTTCTACCTATTTGTCGAGACCAATCCGGCCGACCCGTATTACCACATCCACACCAACGACTCTGATTTGTTCGTTGGCATCGAGCTCTACACGCTCTACGGCGCAGGGTGGACGGGACAGCTTGGCACGTTCGCGCTCGACTGCAGCGCAAATGGCATCTGCGTCTACCTCGACCCCGATGGCACCGGCCCGCTGGAAGCACTCGGCCCTGGGAGTACGGGAAACATCGTGATCGACCAGCTTGAGGGCGGATACAACGTGACGCTCACGGGCGTGACATTTCCCGGGTACGTGCTCGAGGACTTGACGCTCGTCGGCTAGTCCGCCGGCTAGTGACCTCGGGGCAGTCTCTCGCCCATGATTGCGGTGCCGATACGCACCATGGTCGCGCCTTCAGCGACGGCCCACTCGAGGTCTCTCGACATGCCCATCGACAGTTCCCACGCGGTCGCCAACTCGGGGTTCTCTCCGCGCTCGGCGAGGATCAGGTTGCGATCGCGGATCTCGCGCAGCGTCGCGTAGCCGGCGCGGACGGCCGCCTGGTCTGGGGAGTCGAGCCCGACGGTCATGAACCCCGTCACGGTGAGCGCGGGCAGGGCGGCGACAGCTGCGGCCAGCTGGCGAGCGGCGTCGGGCGCGACGCCGTGCTTCTGCGGCTCGCCGGTGACGTTCACTTGGATCATCACGTTGAGCTTGCGCTCGGCCTCGACGCACAGGCGGGACAGCCGCTCGGCGAGTTCGATGGTGTCCACCGTCTGGACGCAGTCAGCCCAGGCGACCGCCTCGCGCGCCTTGTTTCGCTGGAGTGGGCCGATCACGTGGACGCGGGCCTTCGTCTCTCGAAGCGCGGGCCCCTTGGCGGCGAGTTCTTGCGCCCGGTTCTCGCCCACGAGCAGCGCGCCCGCCGTGCACACGGCGCGCACGGCGTCCGCGTCGAACGACTTGGTCGCCACCATCACGCGACATCCGGACCCCGCGCGGCCCGACTGCGCCTCAGCGATGTCCACGCGTGCCCGCGCCTCGTTCAGGCGAGTCGCGTAGTCCCAGCCTTGCGCGCCGGGGGAGAGTTCGAGCCCCACTAGTCGCGCCTCGCGATGGACGCGGTCGTGGCGCCGATGGTCGCCACCAGGTCTGCGGGCGCGAGCCCTACGTCCAGGCCCCGGCGCCCGCCGCTCACATACACGGCGTCGAACCTGAGGGCGGAACCGTCGAGTGCGGCGCTGAGCTGTTTGCGGCCACCAATGGGCGATATCCCGCCCACCACGTAGCCCGTCGCGCGCTCGGCGTCCGCCACCGGAGCCATACTCGCCTTCTTCGCGCCCAGTGCGGCGGCCATCGCCTTGAGATCGAGCGTCGAGTCCACGGGCACGATGCCCATGGCGAGCTCGCCGTCGGCCAGCACGCACAGCGTCTTGAAGACTTGATCGGGGGCGACACCAATGGCAGCGGCCGCTTCCAGCCCGTAGCCTAGGTCGCTGGCCGGATCGTGCTCGTACGGGTGCAGCGTGTGCGCCACGCCCGCGCGCTCAAGCGCGACGATGGCGGGAGTGGATCCGCCCGTGAGCTTCTTCTTGGACACGTTTCGACTCTACCGACGCTTGACGGTGGCGAGCGTCAGTCGACGCGCCTGATCTAACTTCGCCTGGAGTATCGCTTTCCCACCAGCGCATCGGCGATCCATGTCGATACCGCTGTCATCAGTTTCTCGAGTGGGCCCGCGCCGAGGTTCCGCTTCCACACCCACGCGAAGGACAGCCCCACTATCCAGAACGCGACGAGCGAGATGTTGTTCGGCTCGTAGACCAAGAGGTGGCCGCCCGGGCGGCTCGACATCCGGTCGATCGCCCAGATCACGAGAATGTGCGCGACGTAGATGGTGAGCGCCATGGATCCGATGGCCGCGATGGGCGCGAATGCTTGGCGAAACCGCTTCGCGAGAGCGAGGAACACGGCGAGCCATAGCAGAGTCCACCCGATGTTTCCGAGCACCTCGGGTGGCGCGTATGCCGAGAATGGGCCGCGCGAATGTGGCACGGCGCTCAGCCACCAGTGCGTGCCTGCGGTGCTGTTGGGAAGCGGGCTCGTGCCTCCGAGCAGTGGGGCGATGACATATCCTGCAATCGCGAGCGCGCCGCCGTAGAGCGCGAGCCGTGCCCGCGTGGCCTTTTCACTGAGCGCCAGCCGGCCCACCACCAGGCCAACCAAAATGTAGGCCATCCACACGATGCCAGGGTAGTAGAACGACCACAGGGACTCGACCACGGGAAAGTCATACAGTTCAGTGTTTGAGATCTTGGGTCGGAGCCACCTCAGAAGGAACGGCCCGCCGATCGCGAAGAGCGCGGCCAGTGCGAGTAGCACTCTTGTTGGCCAGCGGAGCGCGATGGTCGCGAGCGCAAACATGGTCCCGAACGACACCAGGATCACCGCGACGGGGGTGTGGAGTGCGATGAGCGCGTAGCCCAGGGCGATGACGAGGCCAGCTCGCACCACCACGCGCAGTCGGGTGTGGGGAGGGTTCGCTGGCGGGGCACCCACGAGTGGCGCCGAGCCGCTGCGTCCGGTCAGCATGAGCGCGATCGAGACGCCGACGAGCAGCGCGAACGTGGCGGAGGGGCGCCCGTCGGCTACGAACAGCAGCCACCACCCGTCACCGTTTGAGTCTCGCGATCCCCAATCGCCCACGTGGCCGGCGAACATGCCGAGCACGGCGAGGCCGCGGACAATGTCGATTCCCACCAAGCGGCCTGCGCCGCGCGTTTTGGCGCGGCCGGCGGTCTCGGTGCTGTCGGGCTCCATGGAAGAAGGGTAGCGTCGAGCGCCCGCCCGCACCGACTACCCTGGGGCTATGCGCATCGCACGGTTCACCACTGGTCAGGACCCTCGCTATGCCATGGTCGAAGGTGACCCTGGGGCCGAGGAACTGGTAGTGCTCTCGGGGGACCCAATGTTCGTTCCCGGGCAGCCAACGGGCGAGCGCGTTCCGCTTGATTCCGACAACGTGCGACTGCTCGCTCCCATCATCCCGCGGTCCAAGGCAGTCTGCCTTGGCAAGAACTACGAGGCGCACGCTAGAGAGATTCCGAGCCGCGGCCCGGACTCGGACGTGCCGATCCTGTTCCTCAAGCCGAACACGTCCGTGATTGGTCCGGACGACCCGATCGTCCTGCCGCACTACAGCGAAGACGTGCAATTTGAGGCAGAGCTGGCCGTGGTGATCGGCCGCATGGCCAAGGACGTCACGGCCGAGCGCGCGCTTGACTACGTGTACGGATACACGTGCGCGAATGACGTGACGGCGCGCGACCTGCAGCGCAACGAGGACCAGTGGTTCCGGGCCAAGGCGTTCGACACGTCGCTGCCGCTTGGGCCCTGGATCGAGACGGAACTGGACACGTCAAGTCTCGAGATTCGTTCGCGACTTAATGGCAAGTCGTGCCAGGGGGGCAATACGAGCGACATGATCCGCGACGTAGCTACGGCGATCGAGATTGCCTCCGAGGTGGTGACCCTGCTACCGGGCGATGTGATCCTCACGGGAACGCCCGCAGGGGTGGCCAAAATGGTCCACGGTGACCGGATCGAAGTAGACATTGAAGGTATCGGAGTACTCATGAACCCCGTGGTTCGCCGATGATCGGCACCCGGCCAAGCGAGGAGCGCAATTGACAAAGGTTCGCGTCCGTTTCTGTCCATCCCCTACCGGCACGCCTCACGTCGGACTCATCCGCACCGCGCTGTTTAACTGGGCGTACGCGCGGCACACGGGCGGGGATTTCGTCTTCCGCATTGAGGACACGGACGCCGCGCGCGACTCGGACGAGTCTTACACGCAGCTGCTCGAGTCGCTGCGCTGGCTCGGTCTCGACTGGGACGAGGGTCCCGAGGTTGGCGGCGACTACGGTCCGTACCGGCAGAGCCAACGCCGAGACCTGCACGACGACGTTGCTCGTCGCCTGATCGAAGGCGGGTATGCGTACGAGTCCTTCTCCACCCCCGATGAAACCGAGGCGCGCCATTCGGCAGCCGGGCGTGATCCCAAGCTCGGTTACGACGGCTTTGACCGCGACCTGACGAACGAGCAGAAGGCTGCGTACCTTGCCGAGGGGCGCAAGCCCGTCATACGCGTGCGCATGCCGGATGAGGACATCACCTTCACTGACTTGGTGCGCGGCGAGGTCACATTTCCCGCGGGCTCCATCCCGGACTTCGTGATCGTGCGTGGCAATGGGGACCCGCTCTACACGCTCGTTAACCCCGTGGACGATGCACTGATGAAAATCACGCACGTGCTTCGGGGCGAGGACCTGTTGAGTTCTACTCCCCGCCAGATCACTCTTCACAGGGCGCTCGTGGAATTGGGCATTGGCGATGCCGTGCCTACGTTCGCGCACCTGCCGATGGTCACCGGCGAGGGCAACAAGAAGCTCAGCAAGCGCCAACCTGAATCCAACTTGCTCCACCACCGTGACCGCGGCTTCCTGCCCGAGGGCCTGCTGAACTACTTGGCGCTGCTCGGCTGGAGCATCTCGGCCGACCGCGACGTCTTCACTCTTAACGAGATGATCACCGCGTTCGACGTTGTCGACGTCAATTCCAACCCCGCGCGGTTCGACATGAAGAAGGCCGAGGCGATCAACGCCGAACACATGCGGCTCTTGCCCATGGGGGATTTCGTCGTGAGGCTCGTGCCGTACTTGCACGCCGCGGGCGTGGTGAGTGCGTCAGCCGTGCGCGACTTGCTCCCGAACGAAGAAGCCATTCTGGCTGCGGCTGCGCCGCTCGTCCAAGAACGCATTCAGATGCTCAGCGAGGCGCCGGGAATGCTCGGTTTCTTCTTCACCGCCGACGTCGGGATCGAGTACGAGGTAGCGGCGATCGCCAAGCTACCGGGCAATGCCGCCGAGATCCTTGACGCGTCGATCGCGGTCCTTGATGTGCTCGAGGACTTCTCGGCTCAGTCACAGCAGGACGCGCTCAAGGTCGTCCTCGTGGAGAAGATGGAGATCAAGCCGCGGTTCGCCTTCGGGCCGCTGCGGGTCGCGGTCACCGGCCGGCTGGTATCGCCGCCGCTATTCGAGTCAATGGAGATACTCGGACAGGGGTCTACGCTCGCTCGCTTGCGCCGCCTCCGGGCCACTCTCTAGTGCCGGCGTGACTGCGCGAGGGCGGGACATTGACGGAGTGCTGCTCGACATCGACGACACACTTGTGGATACCAAGGCGGCGTTCGCGCACGCGATCGCCGTAGTTGCCGTCCCTCACTTGCGGGCGGGTGCAGCTGCGCTCGAGGTCACCGAGTTCTGGCGCGCAGATCGTTACAGCCACTACCGCGCACACGCTCGCGGCGAGACGTCGGCCTTCGAGCAGCGCAAGCTGCGCGTGGTTGACATGCACCAGGTGTACGAGGGACCCGATCTCCGCGACGACGAGTACGTCGAGTGGGTGGACGTGTTCGAGCAGGCGTTCCAGAACGGCTGGGTGGCGCACCCCGACGCCGCGCCGCTGCTCGATTTTCTTGACGCTGAGGCGATCCCGTACGGCGCGCTAAGTAATGCGCGATTCGGATACCAAGCGGGCAAGCTCGCGGCCGTTGGTCTGGAGCGAGTCCCCATGCTCGTCGGCGTGGACACGCTGGGATTCGGAAACGCCAATCCTATAAATGTTCCCGGCGCAGGCGCTCAAGCGCCGCGATTCGTCGGCAAACCGGATCCCCGAGTCTTCCTGTTGGCCTGCGAGAAACTCGGCACGGAACCAGGTCAGACGCTCTATGTGGGCGACGAATTCGACATTGACGGATTGGGCGCTCTCAATGCCGGGCTCCAATCAGCGTGGCTCGACCGTCCGGGGGTGCGGACGCGCGAGATCCCAGCGTATGAGATGGAAGCAGCCGAGGAGAGCGGGCTCATACGAGCCACGTCGCTTGCCGACGTGGCTCGTATCGCGGTCGAGCAAACCTAGCGCGGGTAGACGCTTCACGAGACGACACACGGTAGGGCCTCACAATTCCTTGCCGATGCGGTATGCTGGACGGAGGTCACCCGGATGGGTGGCCGGAATGTACGCCTGGACAGGTGCACGGCGACCACGGATACGTGAGCGCCGCCTTCGTCTATGACGAGGCGGTTTTTTCATGCCCGTTTTCTGTGCACCCCTACGCCTGCAACAGCAGGGGAAGGGGGCTCATCTGATGAAGCCTTCTATTGAAACCGCAGTAACCATCAAGTTCGAGCACAGCTTCGAACAGGAAATTGATCACATCGTCCGAGTCATGGGGATGGTACGGATCAAGAATTTCATTGACATCCTCGAAGTTGTGGATCTCGATGCGAATCCCCGGTCGGCGCGCGTTGGGTCCGTGACGGACGCAATTGCAGAGTCGATCGAGAAAACTCCAGACATCTTCCCCCTGAAGACGAAGGGCATCCTCCTCGCATCCGCGAAGTACACGCGGCGGGATCGTGGCCGTTACGAGATCAGCGTGGTTGAGCCGCGGCTTGAGGGCATCCTTGACGGCGGGCACAACTCGCTTGAGATCGGCCGCCTTCTGCTTCGGGTTGCCGGTGTGAACGAGAAGGATATTCGCGGGGCGAAGAACTGGCTCGCGTTCCGAGACCTCTGGAACGCGCAATCGGAAGCCCTGCGTGCGCTCAAGACCCGCGTGAAGGCGCAACAGGACGTTGCGCCTGAACTGGATGTTCTCGTCCCCGTCGAACTTATTGTGCCGTCGGAGCCTGAGGATCCGATCGCCGTCGACGCCTTCAACGACTCCCTCATCGCCATTTGCTCGGCGCGCAACAACAACGTGCAGTTGCGCATTGAGGCCAAGGCGAACCAGGCGGGCTACTTCGACTACCTCAAGGAAGTCCTTCAGAAGGACGTCTCACAGAACGTGGAGTGGAAGACCAACGAGGGTGGGAAGATCAAGGTTGGCGATATCGTCGCGCTCGCGTGGGTTCCGCTCGGTGTGGTTGAGGAACTGCCGAAGGACTCCGAGGAGCGCGAAGTCTCTGCTCCCGTTCCTCAGAACCTCTATCGGAGCAAGGGGGACTGCGTCTCCCGTTTCGAGCGCCTCATGTCTTCTCAGGAGGTCTTTCCTCCTGGCCAGACAGCCAAGGTGCCTGCGAGCATCTCGGTGAAGTCCGCGTTGGATGTCGCGGTCAAGATGCCGCAGTTGTTTGACTACATCTACGCGAATGTGCCCGGTCTCTACAACAGCGAGGCGAGTGGCAAGTGGGGCCGGATCACCGCCAACAAGAAGATGAATCAGAACTCCAAGATCCAGCACGTCACGCCATTCACGGGTACGAATGTTGAGTGGCGGGTGCCCGAGGGCTTCATCTGGCCGTACGTATACGGTCTTCGTGCGCTCCTTGAAGTCGATGGGGAGACGGTGCGTTGGAAGGTAGACCCTGCCGACTTCCTGAAGAAGCACCTTGCCGAGATCGTGCCGCAGATCTCGCTCTTCATGGCTCCGCTCGACTATGACCCGCAGAAGTTCGGCAAGTCGATCGAGGTTTACCGGCTCGCACAGAATGTTTTTGAGTCGGTCCTGCGGCGCGCGAACCACTAGGGATCTTGCTGTGGGTCGTGCGCAGACGTGCGCGACCCACAGTGCGGCCGCGTTGTTCCTGCGGCTGGGGGGCGCATTGGTCATCGTGGTCGAGAACCTACGCCCGAGCCGTCGAAATCTATATGGACCACTGGTGGGACAACTTCGAACTGCCTCCTGCGCAGTAAGAGACGCCCTTTGCCAGGGAAGTTTCGGGCGGATTGCCTGGCCTTGGGAAGTGTCGGTAGGGCTGTGCCCGGAGTCCGGCAAACCCGTTCATTCGGCTGTGTTGGAAGAGGATTCGGCAAGCCAGACTCGCGCGTCTACCTCGAGGCGTGCCGCTGGCTCAATACTGACCCGGCGCGAACCATGTACGTCGGCGACGAGTTCGACATCGACGCGGTGGCGTCCAAGGCTCCCGGGCTACGCGGCGTCTGGTGTGAACGCGTCGGAAACTGGCCGTCGGTCCCTGAACAAGAGGTCACGGACGCCCGCGTGGACCGTGTGAAATCTCTCACATCTGTCGTGGATATATTGTTGTAAACGGTATGATCGGGGCGCCTCACCCTGCACTTGTCTGTGGTGCGCGCTAGCCTAAACTAGCGACCCGGTGGGGGTTGCGTTCCCTGAGGAGCACCTCATGGCAGAGTTGCCAGGAGTCATCGAGGCCATCGCGCGCGAGCGTCGGCCCTCCCTCGTGGGCTACGCCTTTCTCATCTGCGGGTCCATGCCCCACGCGGAACAGGCAGCGCAAGACGCGATCGTCGGAATTCTTTCCCGCGCCAAGAGCGGTCTCACCGTCCGCGATGCCGAGGACCGTATTGAGGCCCGAATCGTTAAGAGCCTTGTTGACCGTGCGCGCCGCGACCCCGCGCAAAAGTCTCGCGGAGCATCCTTGACGGGGCGGATTCCAACGCGAAGAAGTGAACCGTGGATGGGAATACACTCCGATGTTCACGACGCGATCGAGGAATTGACTGTCGCGGAGAGAGCGTGCGTGGTGCTTCGATACGTGGACCAGCGATCGACTGCTCAAATCGTCGCTCTTACGCGGCTGTCCGTCACGACCGTGGACCGCTACATGGAGAACGCCATATCGAAAATTGAGACCTCTCTAGAAGCGTCCAGTCAGCCGCGCGACCAGCATGCGATGATCCGCGCAGCGCTACGAACCGGGGTTGGGCAATGAGAATCTTGGGTGAGAGGCTCTCGGGTTTGTCGCGCGCGGCCGCTACCCGTACGCGGATCATGACCGAGGACGATGGTACGGAAGTTGTGCGGGCAGTGAGGCGCGGCAAGGCCATGCGACTCACGGCAGTCGCGAGCGCCGCTCTGGCCAGCGTTGTGGGGGTGGCTATCGGCTCCGCCGCGATTGCGGCGGTGACCTCGACGGAGGGTGCGCAAGCTGCGACGAGCATTGAACTCCCAGAGCACGCAGCCTCCCTTGGCCCTAGCGCGCCTCCTACGGTCAACCCGAGTAGCGTCGGCCCCGCGCTTCAGGCGCTCCGCAACGCGGAGCACTCCGACGGGATTGACGAGTTTGAGGCAGGCCTTGCAGCGGGATACCTAGACGGCTATGCCGAGGGATTGATCTACGGCGCGAGCCTGACGGAGCGAATCGACTCGGACATGGTTTCTCGCGTCGCGGCCCAGGATGGCGTTACGTATGAGGAGGGATACCAGCGGGGCTTCGCCGATGGGTACGTGGATGGGTTCGTCGATGAATCGAAGACCCACGGGGCGCAAAACCCGGGTCGAGCGGAGGGCTCTTCAGCGAATGCCGGTGACGCAAATTCCTCTAGCGGCCGGAATGCGCAAGGGAATGCGCAAGGGAATGCGCAAGGGAATGCGCAAGGGAATGCGCAAGGGAATGCGCAAGGACCCGAAAACCAGGGGAACGGCAAGAGCGAGGACAAGTCGAAGAAGGATTCCCGGGGCCCTCAAGACGACGAAGACGATTAGAACGAGACCTGGCGAGAGACCCGGCGCAGGCGGGCCGCTGGCGCGTCCCACGCGGCACGCCGATCTAAGGGTTGTGCGCGGCTGGCGGAGCGCGTGTGAGAAACCTCACAGACTTGGGCTACAACGAAAAGCGGCGTTACGGTGTCTGTCTTAGTGAAGGGACAGTCGACGGAGGCGCGCATGACTAGTTGGGCCGAGGTGATGGAGCGGATCGTTCGCGAGCGTCGCCATGCGCTTGTGGGTTACGCGTTCTTGGTATCGGGGTCAATGTCCGAAGCCGAGGAGATTGCGCAGGACGCGATCGTCAAGACTTTCGCTCGTGGGCGGGCCAAGAGGGAAGTCGAGACCGCGGAAGCGTATATCAAGAGGGCAATCGTCAACGAAACGATCAACCGTGCCCGGCACCGAAAGGTCGCTGCCGCAAGAAGCGCCGCCCTCGCTGCAGCGGAGTCGGAGCCCGGTCACGAGACGTGGGTAGGAGTCCACGCAGACATTCACAAGGCCCTTGCCGGATTGAGCGCGCAAGAACGAGCGTGCGTAGTTATGCGGTACTTCGAGGATATGACAGTGGCGCAAATCGCAGATGAGCTCAGGCTCTCGGCGGGCACGGTCAAGCGCTACCTGCACAACGCGGCCGAGAAACTCCGCGACACCCTGGGAAGCACGATGGCTGATCCGGAACCACGGGAACTTATCCGCGTGGCAGTCAAAGATGGAGGAACGCGATGAACGACATGAACAGTGCGCTGAGCGACCTAGCTACGGCAGCGGGCGCCGAGCACAAGGCCAAGGCGGCCACGGACGGGGTCGAACTGATCGATCAAGCGCGCCGCAGTCGCGCCAGGTGGGCCACGGGGCTCGCGGGGATGGCATTCGTCGCGTCTGTCGGCCTCATCTTTGGCGGCGTCGCCGTTGCGAACATCGTAGACGCCGCCGACGCAAACAGTGTCGACGACCCTGGCCATGTATTCGAGGACTGGCTCGACGAACTTGAGAACCGAGAAGTTGAGAAGGAAGAGAACGAAGCAACCGAGCATGATGAACCCGAGCCTGACCACCCGACAGAAACTGACGCAGACGAACACGAAGGCGACGGTCAGACGGAATCGAACGACGAGCCGAACGACGAGCCGAACGACGAGCCGAACGACGAGCCGAACGACGAGCCGAACGACGAGCCGAACGACGAGCCGAACGACGAGCCGAACGACGAGCCGAACGACGAGCCGAACGACGAGCCGAACGACGAGCCGAACGACGAGCCGAACGACGAGCCCGCGCCAGAGGGTGACGGCGGCTACGCCGACGGCTACGAAGCGGGTAGTGGCGCCGCGTCAGAGCAAGGCGTGCAAGACGGATACCACGGCAACGAGTTCGACGCGTCATTTGAGGTTGGCGATGGTTCTGAGGCCTACCGCGATGGCTACGCAGCCGGGTACGCCGCGACGTACGCGGACGCGTACGCCCACGGCGAGCAAGAGGCTGAAGACGACTACGTAGCTGGCTACGCATTGGGCCTGGAGTGGGGCTACGAGGAGGGTTACGATGACGGCGCAAATGACCGTGACTACAACGCATCGGTACCGGAGATCGAACGAGAGTGGCTGCGCCTTGGCTTCCAGGCTTCTTACGGAATCGGGTACGCCGATGGCTACGCGGAGGGAGTGGCTCACCTCGCGGCACTGATCGACAAGGCCTACGATGATGGCTGGGTCGCGGGCGCCGCCGATGGCTACGCCGACGGGTACGACGACGGTTTCGGAAGCCGCGACGATGCCCCGGACGGACGCAACGAATTCTACCCAGAGAGCGAGTGGGGTAGTTGGTACCCGTTCCAGAATGGCTACTCCGACGGCTATCTCTCGAGCTACGGCCCGGGGTACGCAGCGGGTGTGGCGGCCTACGCCGAGACCTTCTAGGGTTCCGCGAGCGGCGCGCTCGGCGGCCTTTTCCCTGCGCGCGCCGGTCACCGCCGAGGCCGGAGGCACCTGCTGTGGTTGGGCGCCAACCGCGGAGGCGCTAAAGTGGTGCCTCGGCCCGGACTCCGGTTGGGGCCATTGGGGTATGGTGTAATTGGCAGCACGAGAGATTCTGATTCTCTTAGTCTAGGTTCGAGTCCTGGTACCCCAGCTTTGTTTCAGGCCCGCTTCGGCGGGCCTTTTTCTTTATCTATGGGTGGCCGGCCGGGACATGGCAGTTTGTGGGATGTGGTGCGCCTCCCAGTTCTTATCGCGGGTGATTATGGCTTCGAACCGCGCCAACCTTGCTTCCGTCAACGCCAGGAAACGCAATGCCGCGGGCGTCGCAGCCGGATGCGACTTCTGAACGTTCGTCGGCTAGGTTGCTGTGCTCCGGCCTTGATTCACCATTTCTCAAAGAAATTTGATGGCCAAGCCGCGCACGGCAAACTTGAGGGCCAATACAACCAATCGTGTACCTGTGGCGTCTAAGTACACGAGAGCACCACTAGCGGAGGTCACGATGGAGAGTTGGCACAGTGTGATGGAGCGCGTCGTGCGCGACCGGCGTCGCGCGCTTGTGGGCTACGCCTATCTCTTGACCGGTTCGATGGCCGACGCCGAGGAAGTTGCTCAAGAAGCGATCGTCAAGGCATTCGTGCGCGGGCGGTCGAAAACCACCGTGGATTCAGCCGAGTCCTACGTGAAGCGGGCAATCGCCAATGAAGTAATCAGTCGGGCTCGGCGGGCGAACGTCGCGAACGCCAAGAAAGCGACGATTGCCTTGCCCGAGGCTTCGGAAAGTCATGACGGCTGGGTAGGCGCTCATGCGGATCTGCACAGCGCGCTCGCGGGGCTCAGCCCCCAGGAACGCGCGTGCATCGTGCTCAAGTACTTCGAGGACATGACAACCCCACAGATTTCAGTCGCGCTGAAGCTCGCCGAAGGCACGGTGAAGCGATATGTCTTCAACGCTTCGGGCAAGCTCAGGGTCCGGCTGGGAAGCGATGCGGTCGACGCTGCGCCGCGGGAAACCGCGCGCGTGGCCCTAGGAAATGGAGGCAAGTGATGAAGAATATCCACGACATGATGGAAGAAATGGCGAGCGACGCGGCGCACCAGAAGCCGGGCGCGCATACGTCCGATGCGAAACTGATGGGCGCGGCACGCCGCGGCCGCTTGGTCAAGCATGCGGAACTCGGCGGTGGGGCGCTCGCGGTGGGCGCTGGATTGTTGCTTGGCGGCATGGCGGTGGCCAACATCGTCCAGGCAAGCGGCGACATAGCTGCCGGATCCGTGACGCCCGCGCCGAGTGCAACACACAGCCCCGATCCCGACCCGCATCAGGTTGCTGAGCACACACCCAGCCCAGCGCCCACTCACGTCGCGGAAGAACCGGAAACGGAGACGCACGAGCCCGCTCCAGAGGGTGAAACCGCGAGCGATCCCGACCCGCACCCGGACCCCGACCCGCACCCGGACCCCGTCCCCACGCAGGACCCGTCTGAGGAATACGCGAGCGGATTCGCCGACGGCGAATCCTACGGGCACGCGGCCGGCTACCAGGACGGCCACGACAACAATGGATTCGACGACACCCCTGACGATTGCTCGTCTTCGGCAGATTACATTGCAGGTTGGCAGGCAGGTTGGCGGAGTAAGTACGATGACGGCTACGCCGCTGGCCAAGCCGCGCTCGCAGACTGGGACTACAACCTGGGACACGGCGAGGGCGTACATGAAGGTGACTGGCAAGGCTACGCGGATGGCCGAGCGGGCGAGGCGCCTGACAATGCACCGCCGACCAATAGCGGCTCGGTGGCCTTCGTAAACGGCTACAACGCGGGCTGGGTTGCCGGGTATGACGCCGGCCACGCGACCGGCTACGCGGAGTGGTTGGCCGAACAGTAGGAACGCGCAAGAGCTAGTACCGCGCACGGCCGCGAATCCGCATCGGTGGCCGTGCGCGGTACTTCGCGTTGCTGAAGTACCCGGACTCGGGTGGTGCTTAACTGCCCAACTCGGATTCGCGACGCGACGATCGCCTGCATTGTCGCGGGGCTCGGCGTCAATGCGGTAATCTGTGTAGTCGCGTTCGAGAGCATTCGCTCCGGACCGCTAGGGCCCCGTTGTGTAGCGGCCTAGCACGCCGCCCTCTCAAGGCGGTAGCGCGGGTTCGAATCCCGTCGGGGCTACCACCACTCGGCGTCACTCTGCAGGAAGTTCTTCGCTTCCAGGCCCAAAAGTTACCTGCCGTTGCGAGCCGCGCGAGCCACCGGCGCCCCATGAAGGCGATACTTGGTCAATGAATGGGGAGCGTGGCGGGCCGTGAGCCTAGGCAAGGCGTTCCCGACGGTTCTCGCTGGCGCCCGTGAGGGGTCTGAGTGGGCGTGGACTCAGATTCATCGAGAATTTGCCGGCCCCGTGACGGGCTACCTCGCTGGCCGAGGAGCGCGCGAACCCGAAGACGTCGCTTCCGAGACGTTCCTGCAGGTCGCCAACGGCATCGGAAGCTTCGAGGGCGACGAGGCCGCGTTTAGATCATGGGTGTTCGTCATCGCGCATCGGCGCATGCTCGACGACCGACGCGCGGTTGGCCGTCGGCCACGATCAGCCGATGTAGATCCCGCCACGCTCGAACTCGCGGGCGGAAACGCAGAGGGCGAGGCGCTCGCGAACATTGCATCCGGCGACGCACAAGCGTTGCTCGAAGATCTCTCGGATGATCAGCGAAATGTGCTGCTGCTCAGGATCGTCGGCGGGTTCTCGGTCGCTGAGACGGCAGCGATCACGGGCAAGCGTAGCGGGGCGGTAAAGACCCTTCAGCATCGGGCGCTCGCGGCATTGCGTGCACGCATTCCGCCAGATCTGTAACCTTTCGGCGCCCGGCGGCGATAACAGCAGTGACATGACAAAACGCGAGTGGTCCGACCGAGATATTGACACGTTGTTCTCAGGGCAGTCCCCTGAGGGCCGAGACCTTGCCCGCCTGAAGCCAATGACCGACAAAATTCGATCGCTGGCGGAGGTCGACGGATCCGCGGCAGCCGCCCAGGACTTCGCTTCTACTCTGGCGCGAGTCGCACGAAACTCGGCGGAATCCATGCCTCCCGCACGATCGAGGCTGCTCGGCACCAGCAAGAACGAAACTGTGACCTGGAGACGCCGAGCAGGAGTGGCGGGACTCGTCGCCCTGGCGGCATCGATTGGTGTGGCAGGTACCGCGGCGGCGGCTGACAACGCGATCCCCGGCGATGCCCTCTATGGCGTTGACCGTGCGTTCGAGGCCTTCGGCCTTGGCGACGGAGGGATTGACGAGCGCCTAGACGAAGCAGTCGAACTGGATGACCAAGGTGACGCTGAGGAGGCCATCGAACATGCAGCCAAGGCTCTCCGCGAGAGCGGCGAGATCGGCGCGGCCGACGCGCTGCTGGTAGCGGCCGAGGCGGTCTCAAATGACAACCCGGGCGAGTCATCGGACACGCGTGCGAGCGTCTCGGCTCTCCTTCAATTCATGGCGAGCGGCGAGACTCGCGGGGCAGATTTTGGCGCAGCCGTGAGCGAGCGCGCCAAAGCCATCGGCGGCAAGCCGGAGGGCACTCCGGGCGGTAAGCCTGATGGCGATGACGAGCCGGAGGACGCTCAGGGAGGCAAACCTGATGGCGTTGGCGGCGGCAAGCCGGAGGGCACTCCGGGCGGCAAGCCGACGGACACTGCGTCGCCTAGCCCGGCGGTATCCGCGTAGAGGGCGCCGGCCCAAGGTTGTGATGAGCACCTCGGAGATGACAATCGGCCGGTGGTCAAAAGGATGTCGGCGCCTGTGAGGGCGATGGTGGAGCGCGTGCCAGCTTTCCGCCGGAGCCCCACAGGCGCTGCTATTTGTGCCGGAGTTGAGGCTAGGCGTCCGTACGGCGCAGTACGTCGCTGAGTTGTTGGGCAGCGTCCACCACGGCACGCGCGTGCTCCTGGGCGGGGTGGTCGGTGAGGCGCTCTGTCGGCCCTGAGATGGACACCGCCGCGATCACGGTGCCGCCCGCTCCCCAGACTGGCGCGGACACGCTCGAGACACCGGGCTCGCGCTCGCCCGAGCTCTCTGCGAGTCCGGCCTCGCGAACGCTGGCGAGGTCGGCGGCCGTGAACCGAGCCCCGGCCAGCCCGGCGTGCATGCGAGGGGGCTCCTCCCACGCGAGCAGCACCTGCGCGGCAGAGCCTGCGGCCATCGTCAGGGTCGTGCCAACGGGAATTGAGTCGCGCAGCCCAACAGGCCGGTCCGCGGAAGCGATGCAAATCCGTTGGTCCCTGTGAGGTCGGTACAGTTGCGCGGATTCGCCAGTGCGGTCGCGCAGGACGGTCAGGACGGGCTGGGCGGCGCCAACCAGCCGGTCTTCGCCGACGGATGCAGCGAGGCGCGCGAACCGTGCTCCGAGCTTGAATGCGCCAGCGGAGTCGCGGCCTACTAGGTGGTGGTGCTCGAGCGCGAGCAGGAGCCGGTGGACCGTTGGTCGGGCTAGGTGCGTCGAGGTGACGAGTTCGGCGAGTGTCGCTGGCCCGCCCTCTAGTTCGCCAAGGATGGCGGCGGCCTTGTCAATGACGCCAACTCCGCTATGATTGTCCATAGAACGATACTAGCGTCTCGCATTGTGAGATGGCAAGAGGCTCGGTATCTCTGGCAGAGTGATACTGCCGCCAAGTTTTCGACAACACGCGAACCGCACGGAGGACACAATGGGCACGACCCTTGCCGAGAAACTGTGGCAGGACCACCTGGTCAAGAAGGGTGAGGACGGCTCGCCCGACATCATCTACATCGACCTCCACATGTGCCACGAGGTCACCAGCCCGCAGGCGTTCGAGGGTCTTCGCCTCGCTGGCCGCGCTGTGCGCCGCCCGGACCTCACCATCGCGACAGAGGACCACAACACCCCGACGCTCGACATCGACAAGCCGATTGCCGACCTCACCAGCCGCACCCAGATCGACACGCTGCGCGTTAACGCCAAGGAATTCGGCGTGCGGCTGCACTCCTTAGGTGATGCCGACCAGGGCGTCGTCCACGTAGTCGGCCCGCAGCTCGGTCTCACGCAACCAGGCATGACGGTTGTCTGCGGCGACTCCCACACATCAACGCACGGCGCTTTTGGCGCGCTCGCGTTCGGCATCGGTACCTCCGAGGTCGAGCACGTGCTCGCGACCCAGACACTAGCGCTTCAGCCGTTCAAGACCATGGCGATCAACGTCAACGGCGCGCTTCCCGAAGGCAGCACCGCGAAAGATATCATCCTGGCGGTCATCGCCAAGATCGGCACAGGCGGGGGACAAGGCTACGTGCTCGAGTACCGCGGCGAGGCCATCCGCGCGCTGTCCATGGAAGCGCGCATGACCGTGTGCAATATGTCCATCGAGGCAGGGGCCCGCGCTGGCCTCATCGCCCCCGATCAGGCCACCTTCGACTACGTTGATGGCCGGCCCCATGCGCCCGAAGGCGCCGACTGGGACGCGGCCGTCGAGTACTGGAAAACCCTCAAGACGGACGACGACGCCACCTTCGACATCGAGGTTGAACTCGACGCATCCGAGCTCGAGCCCTTTGTTACGTGGGGCACCAACCCGGGCCAGGGCCTGCCGCTCAGCGCGAACGTGCCAAACCCCGCAGACATCGTCGACGAGAGCGAACGGGTCGCCGCTGAGAACGCCATCAAGTACATGGGCCTCACGCCCGGCGCGCCGCTCAAGAATCTCAAGATCGACACGGTCTTCGTTGGCTCGTGCACCAACGGCCGCATCGAGGACCTGCGCGCCACTGCCGCAATGATGAAGGGCAAGCAGAAGGCGGACGACATCACCGTGCTGATCGTGCCGGGCTCCGCTCGCGTGCGGCTTCAAGCCGAGGCCGAGGGCCTCGATCAGGTATTCCTCGACTTTGGGGCCGAGTGGCGCAATGCCGGCTGCTCGATGTGCCTGGGAATGAACCCGGACCAGCTGAAGCCCAAGGAGCGCAGCGCGTCCACGTCCAACCGCAACTTTGAGGGCCGCCAGGGTAAGGGAGGCCGCACCCACTTGGTGTCGCCGCTCGTCGCGGCCGCCACCGCCATACGGGGCACGCTGTCCGCCCCGTCGGACCTGGAAGGTTAGACCCATGGAGAAGTTCGCCACCCACACCGGCGTCGCTGTCCCACTGCGCCGCTCCAACGTTGACACCGACCAGATCATCCCCGCGGTGTACCTCAAACGCGTCACGCGCACGGGCTTCGAGGATGCGCTCTTTGCCGCCTGGCGTGGTGACGAGGACTTCGTCCTCAACCAGGACGCATACCAGGCCGGCTCCGTCCTCATCGCGGGGCCTGATTTTGGCACCGGCTCGTCCCGCGAACACGCCGTCTGGGCGCTGAAGGACTACGGATTCAAGGTGGTACTCGCTAGTCGGTTCGCAGACATTTTCCGCGGCAACTCGGGCAAGCAGGGGCTACTCACCGGCGAGGTCGCGCAGAGCGACATCGAACTGCTGTGGAAGACGATCGAGGGGGACCCGGGTCGCGAGGTCACCGTCTCACTCGAGGACAAGACCGTCACCGCTGGCGACATTACGGTGCCGTTCGAAATCAATGATTACGTGCGCTGGCGCCTGATAGAGGGCCTGGACGACATCAGTCTCACGTTGGACGACGAGCCGGCAATCACCGCGTTTGAGGCGACGCGCGAGGCGTGGCGTCCCAAGACACTGCCGGCAAAAACGCTCCCTGCTGAAGAAATCAAGGCGGCTCGGCCGGTCTCGTAGCGCGATAGGGCACGATAGACCCATGAGCGACTCGATCCGCATCCACGGCGGCAAGCCCCTGAAGGGCGAAATCACCGTACGTGGTGCCAAGAACTTCGTTTCCAAAGCCATGGTGGCAGCACTGCTGGGCTCCACGCCGTCGACGCTACGCAACGTCCCGGACATTCGCGACGTCAGCGTGGTGACGGGCTTGCTGGAGCTACACGGCGCCAAAGTTAGTTACGACCGAGAGTCTGGCGTGCTCGAGATCGACCCCTCGAAGGTGTCGGCAGCGCTCATCGGAGACGTGGGCGTCCATGCCGGTTCCAGCCGCATCCCCATCCTGCTGTGCGGCCCACTCTTGCATCGCCTCGGCACCGCGGTGATCCCCGATCTGGGCGGCTGCCGCATCGGCGAGCGGCCCGTGGGTTTCCACATCGAGATACTGAAGAAGTTTGGCGCGCACGTCGACGAGATGGGCGACGGACTCAGCCTAAGTGCGACCGACGGGCTGCACGGAATCAAGCACCGGCTCGATTATCCTAGCGTGGGCGCGACCGAGCAATTGCTGCTCACTGCCGTCATGGCCGAGGGCACCACGCGCCTCGAAAACGCCGCGGTTGAGCCCGAGATCAAGGACCTGATCGACACGCTCCAGAAGATGGGCGCAATCATTTCGGTGGAGACGGATCGCTCCATCACCATCGAGGGCGTCAAGCAGATGCACGGCTACGACCACACCGCGGTGTCCGACCGCATTGAGGCCGGCTCCTGGGCGGCAGCGGCGCTTGCGACCAAGGGCGACGTATTTGTGCACGGCGCGCAGCAGCGCACCATGGGCATGTTTCTCAACGTTTTCCGCAAGGTCGGAGGCGAGTTTGAGGTGGTTGCGGACGGCATCCGCTTCTACCACCCGGGCGGAGACCTCAGAGCGATCGCCCTACAGACCGACGTTCACCCAGGATTCATGACCGACTGGCAGCAGCCACTCGTGGTTGCGCTCACGCAAGCGAAGGGCCTGAGCATCGTCCACGAGACGGTGTACGAGCAGCGCTTTGGCTTTACGGATGCCCTTGTGGCCATGGGCGCGAAGGTCCAACTCTATCGTGAATGCCTCGGTGACAACGCCTGCCGATTTGGCCAGCGCAACTTCAAGCACTCCGCGGCGATCTCCGGGCCGACGCCACTCAAAGCGGCCGATATCGACGTCCCGGATCTGCGCGGCGGGTTCTCACACCTGATCGCGGCGCTCGTGGCCGACGGCACATCGAACGTCACGGGGGTTGGCATCATCGACCGGGGCTACGAGAATTTCCGGGGCAAGCTCACGGCACTGGGCGCTGACTTTGAGTAGCGCGCTCAGGACGTCGGGAGACCGCCCGTGAAGCGCGAAGTGAAGCGGCGGATGAACGTCCCGCGCGGCTACCATTTCGCGGCGTGGATCTTGCGCATGATTATGGGACCTATTACACGCAGGGACTGGCGCGGCGGTGAGAACCTCCCGGCCGAGGGCGGCTTCATCGCCGTGTCGAACCATGTCACGTACGCCGACCCGATTACCTTCGCCCACTTCATTTACGCCAACGGCCGAGCGCCGCGCTTCCTTGCCAAATCCGGGCTCTTCGGCGTCCCGGTGATCGGGTGGCTAATGCGGTCTCTAGACCAGGTGCCGGTCCACCGTGGCACATCGAAGGCGAAGGATGCCGTGGACGACGGCAACGCGTTCCTCGCGCGTGGTGACATGATCGCGCTGTTCCCAGAAGGAACGCTCACGCGCGACCCCGATATGTGGCCGATGGTCGCGCGCACGGGTGCTGCACGGATGGCGATCAGCGCGGGCGTCCCCGTGATCCCCGTGGCGCAGTGGGGCGCGCACCGCCTGCTCGCCCGATACGGCAAGCTCCTCAAACCTTTCCCTCCCAAGAAGATCACCATGGTATGCGGTCCAGAGATCGATCTCGACGACCTTCGCGCAAAACCGATGAACAACTTGGTTCTGCGCGAGGCGACCGACCGAATCATGGCTACGCTCACCACCATGGTCGAAGATCTGCGCGGAGAAAAGGCACCGGCCGAGAAGTACGACGTGCGCAAGCACTCGCACGGGGTGCGCAAGAAGAGCGAGATCAAGAACGACGACGCTCGAGAAGCAGCTGCCGCAAAGACTGACGTCGCGAAGCCCGAGGCCAGCGCGTGACGCGCGCAGCGGTGCTCGGCACCGGAGCATGGGGGACCACGTTCGCGGGCGTCTTCGCCGACGCGGGCACGGACGTCACCCTGTGGGGTCGCGACGGCCACGCTGTGGACGAGATCAACGCCAAACACATGAACTCCGCGAGGCTCGGCGATGTCGTGCTGCCCGACAGCGTGCGCGCCACAACCGACCCCGAGGAGGCGCTTGCCGACGCCGACATCGTGGCCGTGGCGCTGCCCGCGCAGTTCCTACGTGACATCGTCGACGGTTTCAAGGACTTCATCCCTGGAGATGCCCTCGTGGCATCTCTCATGAAGGGAATCGAGGTGGGCTCCCACCTGCGCATGAGCGAAGTGCTCGGGCAAGTATGGGGCATCGAGCAAGAGCGCCTCGCAGTGGTGTCGGGGCCCAACTTGGCGCGGGAGATCGCGGGCAAGCAGCCGTGCGCGACCGTCGTCGCCGCTTCCACAGAAGAGACCGCGGATAGGCTCGCCGAGGCCTCCCAGTCCGCGTACTTCCGCCCGTACATCAACACCGACCTCGTGGGCGTCGAGCTGTGCGGCGCATACAAGAACGTGATCGCAGTTGGCGTGGGAATCACGTCTGGCAAGGGTTTCGGGCACAACACCACAGCCACGATCATCACGCGCGGCCTCGCGGAAATCGCCCGCCTTGGCCTACCGCTCGGCGCAAGGCATGAGACATTCTCAGGCCTTGCCGGTGTGGGCGACCTCATCGCGACGTGTGCCTCGCCGCTGTCGCGCAACCACACGCTCGGTGCAAACATTGGCCGTGGGCTCACGCTTGACCAGGCGATCGAGCAGGCGGGCGGTACTGCCGAGGGCTACAAGTCCTCGCTGTCGATTCAGCAACTCGCGCAGGACACAGGCGTGGATGTCCCGATCTGCGACGCGGTGGTGGACATGCTGCACCACGGGGAACCAATCGAAGCCGTGATGAGTGCGCTGCTGACCCGGCCGCGGAAGGCAGAGGGCAAGTAGTCATGTCCCGTCCCACTGTTGCGGTCGTGTTCGGGGGCAGGTCCACCGAGCACGGGATCTCGTGCCTCACCGCCGGTGGTGTGATGGGCGCGATTGATCGCGACCGCTGGAATGTCATCGCAATCGGCATTGCGCCCGACGGCCTGTGGACGGTGGCGAGTGACAATGCCGCCGAGTGGGCCATTGTCGATCGGCACCTTCCCGAGGTCTCCGGAGACGGAGCGCCTGTGCTGATGCCCGAGCGCGCAGGCGAGCACATGTGGCGCGTGGTGCGAGGTGGCCACATCGAGGATCTCGCCGCGATCGATGTGGTGTTCCCGCTGCTTCACGGTCCGTGGGGCGAGGACGGCACCGTGCAGGGCGCGCTCGAGTTGATTGACGCACACTTTGTGGGCGCTGGAGTGCTCGCGTCCGCGCTCGGCATGGACAAGCAGCACATGAAGACTTCCTTGCGGGCTGCGGGGCTGCCCGTCGCCGACGACGTGGTGCTGCGCTTGGGTGAGAGCATTGACTCCCGCAGGGTCGAGCTCGAGGCTCTCGGGCTGCCGCTCTTCGTCAAGCCCGCACGCGCGGGGTCCTCCATGGGCGTGTCGCGCGTTGATGCGTGGGACGAGATCGAGGTAGCGGTCGTGGGCGCGGCGGAGCATGACCCGAAGGTGCTCATAGAGGTGGCCATCGAGGGCCGCGAGATTGAGTGCGCAGTGCTTCAGGACGGCCCGATGTTTGCAGACGGCACTGGCGTGCGGGTGAGCCCGCCGGGGGAGGTTGTCACCGGTGGCGACCACGACTTCTACGACTTCGATGCCAAGTACCTCGACGACGAGGCGGTGGACCTGATCTGCCCGGCGCAGCTCGATGCCGCCGTGGTCGCGACGGTGCAGGACTACGCGCGCCGCGCGTTCGCGGCTATCGGTGCGGAGGGACTGGCGCGAGTCGATTCGTTCGTGCGCGCCGACGGCTCCGTCGTGGTCAACGAGATCAATACGATGCCCGGTTTCACGCCCACGTCGATGTACCCGCGCATGTGGGCCGAATCGGGCATCGACTACCCCGATCTAGTCGAGACCATGCTTCGCACGGCGCTCGAGCGCCCCACCGGGATGCTCCGCTAAGGCGGTTGTCCGCCTAATCGCGGCCCGCCTATTCCGTGCTCTAGGGCCTCCTGGCCGCGCTGGAGCCGTCTCTGAGGTCGGCTGACGGTACTTGGTCAGCGGACTACGTACCGCCCGGTTTCGCGCTTACAAACGCGCGCGCTAGGCGACGTCAGTCCGTGTGAGGCAGGCGCGCCCCGTCGTGGGAGCGAGTGCCACCGACGGCGTGAGGTCCTGGAGGACTTCTGCGAGCGCCTGGTCCGCGCGGGCCTTGGGCACCACGACCTCGACAGCCGGGTCGCGACCGTATGTTGCGGCGATCCAGTAGTCGTCGGAGTCTTGGAGGACCCAGTCCGCGCTGTAGCCGCCGGTGTCGATGGTGAAACACGTGTCAGTAGACGGAGTCGGAATCTCGATTCCACAGCGCACGACGATCGGGAATTCGACGCCCCAGGCCTCGGCAGCCTGGGCGGTGGTGCCGCGAGCGTCGAGGCCGCCCAATGTGTCTGGCGCCGCGAGCATCACGCGGGCACAATCGGGGTCCGCCGCGTGCGGAGCCGGTTGGACGGTCAGCGGGACCGCACATGCGGACACCGATGCGGCGACGAGTACGGCGATGCCAGTTCTTGCGAAAACTGTTGGGCGTGTCACTCTCCAAGCCTAGGGCTACGGCCGTAGTCGCCAATCACCGCGCCCGCTCGCCCGCGCCGCCGTCCTTGGCAACCCCTAGGTAACGATCGTCACGGTACGGCCTCGGTCGGGCCACGATACGGCCACGGTGCGGCAACGAACCCACCCCGGCGCGCGCCACCCCGATAGACATGGAGTCATGAAGCGATCCGAAGACTTGCGAGGTCCGGGCCCCACGCCAAGGGGATTGGCACTGATCGCGATGGCGGTTGTAGGGGTCGCCGCGCTGAGCGGATGCCACAGTGTTGGCGGCCTGGACCTCGTGAACGACTGCGCCGTACCTATTGAGGTGTTCGGGGGCGTGAACGAGCCGTCGCAGGGAACATCGACGGAGATCTACTTCGCCCGGCCCGCAGCCACCATCCCGGCGTACTACGTCAAAGGGGCGGACACCGC
Organism: Demequinaceae bacterium; assembly: GCA_965250005.1. Classification (GTDB taxonomy): domain Bacteria; phylum Actinomycetota; class Actinomycetes; order Actinomycetales; family Demequinaceae; genus WTKG01. The sequence continues at coordinate 840,412 of OZ252279.1, read as the reverse complement.
GATCTTCTACGTTCGCACGGAGGGGACCGACGACTGGAGCGGCCCGTTGGAGGTTCCCGTGTCGCCTGCCGACGGAGCGGTTGTGAGATTTCCCGTCCAGGGCGTTTGGTGCGAATAGGACGTCCGCCAAGCGCGAAATGAATCCGCCGCGTACCCTTGAGAACGTGCCGAAGATCGCTGACCTTGGCGAAGATGAACTCATTGCGCTCTTCTCCCCAAGGCTCCCACAAACATCCGCCGCCATTTTGGGTCCGGGGGACGATGCTGCTGTTCTCTCACTCACAGGCGATCTGGTGGTATCGAGCGATGTCCTCGTTGAGGACCAGCATTTCCGGGCCGAGTGGTCTACGGGCGCAGACGTCGGCTTCCGAGCCGCGACGCAGAACCTAGCCGACATAGACGCGATGGGTGCGGTCCCGGTCGCCATGCAGGTCACGCTTGCCCTTCCCGCGTCCACCCAGGTGGCCTGGGTGCTCGAGCTGGCCGATGGACTGCGCGAAGCGTGCGAGCCGCACGGCGTGGGCGTTATCGGAGGAGACCTCTCATCAGCCAAAGAAATCGCGGTTAGCGTGACCGTGCTCGGGGACACGATGGGACGCCGAGTGGTGCGGCGCAGTGGCGCAAATCTCGGGGATATTGTTGCGGTCTCGGGTCCGCTTGGCGCGGCCGTCGCGGGCTATCACCAGCTATCGAACATGCTCGACGTGGACTCCGAGACCATCAATCTGTTCTTGCGGCCAAGGCCGCGTGTCGGCGCGGGTCTCGAAGCATCCAGCGCCAATGCCACCGCCATGATGGATATTTCCGACGGCTTGCTGGTTGACGCGGCGAGGATTGCGCGCAGTTCGGACGTAGGAATCTGGATCGACAGCGCAGCGGTGCCCATACACAGGGGAGTTGTGCACGTCGCGGACGAGGTCATCGGCAACGCGCGCGAATGGGCGTTAACCGGGGGCGAGGACCACCAACTGATCGCGACATTCCCGCCGAAGCAAGCGCTTCCGTCTGGTTGGGTCTCTGTTGGCCGTTGCACTCGCAACCACGATGGGGTGCTGGTCGATGGAAAGGTTCCCGCCAGTTTGGGCTGGGATCACTTCGCGCACGTTTAGGTGCGCGAAAAAGCGAACGTAGATCTAGAATTGCGACTGCTGGTGGCCGCGCGGGCGCTCGCGCGCGGCTGACCTCACTCAGACGTTGCGGACAACCTTGCCGGCCTTGAGGCACGATGTGCACACGTTCAGGCGCTTGGGCGAGCCGTCGACCAGTGCGCGTACGCGCTGGATGTTGGGGTTCCAGCGACGCTTGGTCCGCACGTGCGAGTGCGAGATCGAGTGTCCGAACGACGGACCCTTGCCGCATACTTCGCAGTTGGCTGCCACGATGGTTCTCCTGATCATTTGCTGCACGCAATTCGCGTGCCAAGTTTGGGCGCCGCCCCTATGAGGGCAACCGCAATAGGGTAGCCGACGATGTGCCCTAAGGACAAACCGCGAATTCGTCTCTGCAATCGTGGCGCCCGCCTTGAGACACCCGCACGCGTGCCAGGATGGTGCCCAGGCGCCACGTCATGTTGACTGATGGCAGCGAACTACACCAATGAGACGAGGAGGCCGAGAGATGGCGGAAGCAGTGCGGCTTCGCCGCTGGCTCGAATCCGGCGCAGCCGCGGTTGGTGACGCGCGAGAGCAGCTAGATGCCATCAACGTTTTCCCGGTGGCGGACTCTGACACCGGGACGAACCTTTTTCTGACGTTGACGGAGGGCACGCGGGCGGTCGCACTGTTGCCCGCCGATGCGTCCCACGATCAGGTGGTTTCCGCGTTCGAGCGCGCCTGTTTGATGGGAGCGCGAGGCAACTCCGGGGTTATTGTTTCCCAGTACCTCAGCGCTTTTCTACGGTCAATTGACGCCGACGGCGGGCTCGACACCGCGTCAGCTGAGGCGCTGGCGCATGCGCTCGAATTGGCCGCCGTCGCTGCGTTCGATGCGGTAGGAGACCCCGTCGACGGCACCATCCTGTCCGTCGCGCGCGCAGCCGCTGAGGGAGGGCGTGGCGCCGCTGATGTCCAGGCGCCGGTCGAGGCTGCAGCAGTTGGCGCCGTGGCGGCGGCCCGTGCGGAGTTGGCGCGAACGCATGACGTGCTTGCGGTCGCGCGCGAGGCAGGCGTGGTCGATGCAGGTGCGGCGGGCCTCGTGCTGCATCTGGAGCGACTAGCTGAGTCGATCGCCGGGCCCGACGCTCTGGCTGCTATCGACAAGGTTGACTGGGAGGTACGCGACCGTGTGGGAGACGAGACCCCGGCGGATGCCGCAGCCAGACACTACGTGACGGAGTTGGGCAGTGGCGCTTACGAGGTGATGTTTGTGGCGCACACGAGGTTGATCGTGCCCGACCTTGGCAGCGACGAGGAGCCCGTCAAACTTAAGAAGGCCCTGAAGGCGATCGGCGACTCTGTCGCGGTGACCGGAGTGGACGATCTTTGGCAGGCCCACGTCCACACGGATCAGCCGGAAATGGCAATCGCTGTCGCCAAGCGAGCCCAGGCAACGCAGATGGTCGTCCGCAACATCAAGGCGACGCACGCGGCGGACCGCGCCTCCGTGGGGATGGTCGCCATTACTACGTGCCCCGGACTTGCCATGGAAGTTTCGGGGATGGGAGCCGCCGTACTGGTGGTTCCGGATCCGATGGCCGTCGATGGCGTGGACCTCGCGCGGGTGGTTAAGGACGCGTCGGGCGCGCGGGTAGTGATCGCAGCGGGAGCGCCCGCTCTTCATGCCGCAGCTGAGGCGATTCGCGGAACCGAGGGACTACCCGCAGTGGCGGTGATCGACTCTACGACCGAGCCGCAAATGCTCGCGGCTATGGCCGCGGCCGCGATGTCTTCGCGCGAGAAGGGTCCTGAGCCAGAAATGGTCGCGGCTGCAGCGCGGACAGTCGCCGCACGCTCGACCGTTGACGCGCTCGCCGACGATCTCGATCGCCTGGTCAAGGAAGAGACCGAAATCGCCACGATCATCCTGGGTGCGAGCATCACCCCCGGCGTCGCCGAAACAGCGACCCGGCGCCTCGCTGCCCGCGCTCCCGGCGTTGAGGTCCACGTCTTCCAGGGCAGGCAAATCGCCCCGGCCGTCATTCTTGGAGTGGAGTCGATGGGCGCATGACCAGCCGTGAGTCGCCCTCCGTTGCCTCAGTTGCTGGCGGCTTCGGGGTGGCGAACCGACTCGCCGAACCCATTCAAAAAGTGCTGGGCACTCGCACGGCCAACGCGCTTGGGAAGCTGGGGCTCACGACGGCAGGCGACCTGCTAAGGCACTACCCGCGCCGCTACGGCAAGCCAGGGGAGTTTAGCGATATCGCGTCGCTCAAGCTCAAGGAGCACGTCACGATCATGGCGGAGGTGCGATCGACCACCATTCGACAGATGCGCGCGCGGTCCGGAGCGATGCTCGAGGCCATCGTGACCGATGGGCGCGACACCCTCCAGTTGACCTTCTTCGCTAAGCGTCCCGGCGTGTTGCGGATGCATGAGGACAAACTGCGAGCCGGACGCACAGGGCTCTTTACGGGAAGTGTCGGAGAGTATCGCGGGCGGCGCCAATTGACCCACCCAGACTATTTGATTGTGGGGCTCGACGCCGACTCCGAGGAAGATGCGGTGCTCGAGGCCTCGCGCCCCATTCCGTTTTACCCCGCCACGGCCGCCGTCCCTACGTGGCGCATCGGCCGCTCAGTGCGGACGCTGCTGGATCCGCTGATGGAGGCCGACGTTCCCGATCCTGTACCCGGCGCGATGCTTGCGCGGCACGGCCACTCGTCCCTGCTCGATGCGTTCCGAGACGTGCACACTCCTGACGACGACGACGCCTGGCGCCGCGGCCAGGCTCGCCTCAAGTACGAGGAGGCCTTAGTGCTTCAGAGCGCCCTGGCAAGGCGCAGGGTCGCCGCACGGGCCCTCACGTCGGTGGCGCGGCCAGCGCGCGCAGGCGGTCTTGTCGAGGCGCTTGACGCCTGCCTGCCGTTCGGGCTCACGGACGGTCAGCGCGCCGTGGGGCACACCATTGCCGAGGATCTTGGCCGCGACGTTCCCATGCAGCGACTTCTCCAGGGCGACGTGGGATCGGGAAAGACTGTCGTGGCGCTGCGCGCGATGCTGCAGGTGGTGGAGACGGGTGGTCAGGCGACGCTTCTGGCACCCACCGAGGTGCTCGCCGCGCAGCACTTGCGCACGCTGCGGGACCTCATGGGTGACCTTGCAGATGGAGGGATGCTGACGGCGGCCAAGAACGCCACCCGGGTTGTCCTGCTGACCGGATCGCAGGGGTCGAAGGAGCGGCGCGCGGCGCTCGGCGAGGCCGCGGGCGGCGCCGCCGGAATTGTGGTGGGCACGCACGCGCTGCTGAGCGAAACCGTGCAGTTTGCGGATCTCGGCCTGGTGGTCGTTGACGAGCAGCACAGGTTCGGTGTCGAGCAGCGTGACGCGCTGCGCAGTCGAGGCGCAACGCCTCCGCACCTGCTGGTGATGACAGCGACGCCGATCCCGCGGACCGTGGCCATGACCGTATTCGGCGACCTCGAGACGTCGACGCTTACCGAGAAACCGGCAGGTCGCGCTGACGTGACGACCCACGTAGTCCCTGCCGACAATCACGCGTGGCTGGAGCGGGCGTGGGCCCGCATCCGCGAGGAGGTGGATGCGGGGCGCCGCGCCTACGTGGTCTGCGCGCGCATCGACGGCGATCAGATCGAGGAGGACGGCCTGAGCGAGGTAACGGATGTGGAGGACGTGCTGGACGGCGACGTGCCCGCCTCGCCCGCCCCCAAGGCCCCCTTGCACGCCGTCGCCGAGGTTGCACAGATGCTCGCGTCGCGTCCCGAACTTGCTGGCATGGCCATTGGCGTGATGCACGGCCGCCTCGCGCCCGAGCAGAAGGATGCGGTGATGGACGGCTTCAAGTCCGGCAAGGTTCCCGTCCTGGTCTCGACCACCGTGATCGAGGTAGGCGTGGACGTGCCCGAGGCCTCAGTCATGGTGATCCTCGACGCAGATCACTTCGGGATTTCGCAGTTGCATCAACTCCGCGGAAGGGTAGGGAGGTCCGACATTCCTGGGCTGTGCCTTTTGCTCTCACGAGCCGACGAAGACTCACTCGCGCACCAGCGCCTTTCCGCGCTCGCACAGACAACTGACGGCTTCAAGCTCGCCGAAAAGGATCTCGAGCTGCGGCGTGAGGGCGATGTTCTGGGTGCCGCCCAGTCGGGCGGACGCAACGCGCTCAAGCTCCTGCGCGTCGTGCGCGATCGGGACGTCATTGACCAGGCGCGCGCCGACGCCCGCGAGATCGTGGACGCCGACCCCGATCTAAGTGGACACCCCGCTCTAGCGTCAGCGATCGATGAATGGCTGGCGCCGGAGCGTGAGGACTTCCTCGATCGGCCGTAGGCCGGTCCAGCACGTATCGGTGCCTGATCGCATACGCCGACGCGGCCAGTTCGTACAGGTGTTGCCGAGCCATTGAATCCTTCAGTCGCGAACTTCGAGGTATGCTCGGCGCGCGATGGGGTCATACTTGAGTGGTGACCCGTGGCATGCGGACTACGAGGCGCTGCGCACTAAGCCGAGTTCGGTACGCAAGTTCTTCAGTTCCTGACGATTTCGCGCGGCGCCGAGATCTTGCAACGGACCATGTTCAAGCACCCCGTCGAGCCTTACTCTTGAGGGCATGACTCGCATCATCGCCGGCTCGTACGGTGGGCGCCGTATCGCGGTGCCGGCCAAAGGCACGCGCCCGACGACGGACCGTGTGCGCGAGGCGATATTTAGCCGCCTCGACCACGAGGACGTCCTGCGCGGCGGTGTGGTGTTGGACGCCTACGCGGGCTCGGGCGCCCTCGGCCTGGAGGCGCTCAGTCGGGGGGCTCAACACGTCACGTTCGTCGAGTCAGCAGGGCCCGCGGCGAGCGTCGTCCAGACTAACGCGGGCGCCCTCGACGTTGCCGCCAGGTGCACGGTTTTCCGAGACACGGTCGAGCGATTTCTTGATCGCGCTACAGGCCGATTCACGCTCGCGCTACTTGATCCGCCGTACGACATCCCGCGCTCGGAGCTCGCGATCGTGCTCGAGGCACTCGCCCCTCGCCTTGAGGATGGAGCTCGTGTCGTACTCGAATGGTCCACCCGTGCCGGAACGCCGCCGTGGCCGGGCGGCATCGTCGGTGATGCGTCCAAGAAGTATGGCGCGACCACAGTTCACTATGCGGGCGCAGGCGAGGCGGCAGACGCCTGGGCGTAGCGATTGGTGTTGCGCCGCGTAGGGGCCGAGTGATGAAGATCACAGGCCCTTTGGGCACCTGGGGCTAGCGGCGGGCGTTATCTTCCTAGAGAGTGATGGTGGGGTGCTGTGCGCTCCGGGTATCGGGGAGATAAGAAGATGATTGATATTCACCCATCGGCAGATGGGCCGATGTCGGTTCCTCAGTTGGAGGAGTCAGACGCGGATGCGGCGCGCCTGCGCGCCGACGCGACGGGTCTACCCGAGCACGCGCACCGACTTGCGAGCCTCCCGGGACGCTTCGACATGTCCACGGACCCCATTCGTAACCACCGCTTCGGTAGAATCACCATTCACGAATACGAGGGCGGAACCGCTGCCGAACTGCTGATGCGCGGGTACCCTCAGGTTCACTCCCAGGACATCGTGCTGACCTATTACGGCTTGGTGGACGTGAGATTCGGTGAGGCGACCGGCGATACCCAAGAGGCGGTAACTCCTGCCACGGCAGCAACGGTACTTGGCCGGAGTTTGAGCGACCGCATGTACCCGCACGCCAGGGGATGCGTGCACGAGATTGAGTTCTCGGGAGGCAGCCTCAAGGTGACAGCGGCCGACGTCGCCGCTAGCTGGATCGCCATCAACTCGCGCGGCTAGCGCCCCTTCGGTCAGCGCGCAAAGGCTTGTAGTGTCGAGCCATGAGTACAACAGCCGTATTTCCGGGTACGTTCGATCCCGTCACCCTGGGTCACGTCGACATTGTCCTGCGTGCCCGCTCGCTATTTGATCGCGTGATCGTGGCGGTAGCCCACAATTCCACCAAGACTCCGCTGCTCGATGCGCCCGCGCGCGTCGCGCTCGCACAGCGGGCGATGGCACACATCGACGGTGTTGAGGTGATGTCCACGGAGGGCCTGCTCGTGGAGTTTTGCCAGTCGGAGAATGCCACGGCAATCGTCAAGGGACTGCGCGGAGGCGCAGACTACGACTTCGAGCGGCCCATGGCGCTCATGAACCGTTCGCTGACGGGGATCGAGACCGTCTTCGTCACGGGCGACAACGCTCTCAGCCATATCGCCTCGTCGCTCGTGAGGGACGTGGCACGGCACGGTGGATCCATCAAGCACCTGGTGCCTCCGGACGTTGAGCCCGTCGTTCTCAAGGCGCTCGCCCACGAATAGCGCCGCGCGCCCGCGCGAGTTGGGCAACGCCTCAAGCATCGCGTAGACTCGTGCGCTGGTCCTGCTGATCGTGGCCGGCCAAGGTCCCTGAGGACCGAGGATTCACTGGAGGGGCGATGCCCAAGTCGCACAGTTCTGCAGAGTTGCCATTTGTGATCTCTGCAAGGGATCTCGCGCGCCGGCCCGGCACGCAGAGGTCCTACTCCAGTAGTTTCCCGGCCCCCGAGGTCATTGGCACCGACGTGATCGGCGTGCCGAAGGGCGCGGAACTCAAACTTGAGGTGAGCCTCGAGTCCGTGTCAGACGGTATCTGGATCTCCGGAACCGTCGCCGGCACAGCGACGGGGGAGTGCGGGCGTTGCCTGGACGCGGTCACTATTGGGGTGGCGGCGCTGGTTCAAGGCCTGTTCTACTACCCCGACATTGAGCGCGAGGACGAGGACGAAAACCAGGTGGATCTCCACGACTTCGACGGCGAGAATCTCGACGTTGAAGAAGTGGTGCGGGACGCCGTAGTAACATCACTACCATTCACCCCGCTATGCGCCCCGGATTGCCCAGGGCTGTGCGACCGATGCGGCGCGCGGCTTGCGGAAGACCCGGATCACAAGCACGACGAGATCGACCCCCGGTGGTCGGCCCTCGGTTCATTGATAGACGGTCAAGATTCGACCGAAACGAAAGAGAGTTAGCCGTGGCAGTTCCGAAGCGCAAGATGTCGCGCAGCAACACGCGCGCGCGCCGTTCGCAGTGGAAGACCACTTCCGCGACCCTCGTCAAGTGTCCGCAGTGCAAGGCCGACAAGCTCGGTCACACCGCGTGCCCCGCGTGCGGTGCATACAACGGCCGCCAGTACGCAGAGGCCGTTCGCACCGAGCACGAGCAGTAGGCCAGTAGCCGCGAGGCGATTGCTGTGACCATTCCCGGAGAGGATGCCGCCAAGGCCCTCCTCGGACGCTTGGGCGTATCCATCGACCCCGAGTTCCTGGTGCTGTCGTTGACCCACCGGTCGTTTGCCTACGAAGCGGGCGGACTGCCCACCAACGAGCGCCTCGAGTTTTTGGGCGACTCGGTTCTCGGCGTTGTGGTGACGGACAAGCTGTACCGTGATCATCCCGATCTGCCTGAGGGCGACCTTGCGAAAATGCGCGCAGCTTGCGTCTCGCAGCGCGCGCTCGCCCAGATTGCTCGGGAAATCCGGCTCGGCGAATGTATCCTGCTTGGCAAAGGTGAGACAGCCACGGGCGGCTCAGACAAAGACTCGATTCTGTGCGACGCCTTCGAGGCCGTCCTGGGTGCGGTCTACATGTCACACGGCATTGAGGCTTCTCGAGACCTGGTACTGCGGCTCGTGGGGCCGGCGCTCGAACGCGCGGCCTCCACCGGCGCCGGCCTCGACTGGAAGACGTCTCTTCAGGAGGCGTCGGCCGAGCGCGGCCTTGGCGTCCCAGTGTACGAAGTCGCAGGTGAGGGGCCCGACCATTCGCGCATGTTCGTAGCGACCGTGGTGCTCTCGGGTGAGCCACGCGGCTCGGGCAAGGGAAGCGCCAAGAAGTATGCAGAGCAGGCCGCGGCTGAAGAGGCGTACCTGTCGCTCACGTCGGCGGATACAGCTAGTTCGTGACCGCGGCTCCCGCGAGGGACGTCCCAAGGAATGGGAGTGCGAATGCCTGAGTTGCCTGAGGTCGAGACGATCAGGCGCGGACTCGAGCGCGTGGTGCGCGGAGCGACGATCAACGGGGTCGAGGTATTTCGCGATTCTTGCGTTCGCTTGCTGCCGGGAGGTCCGGCAGAATTCTCCGCGGCCCTGACTGGAATGTCGGTCGCCTCGGTCGCCCGTCGTGGAAAGTTCCTGTGGCTCGCATTGGACGACGACGCAGCGGTGGACGATGCTGGCCAGCGCGAGCCCGTTGACGCGCTGTCAGCACACCTGGGCATGTCTGGACAATTCCGAGTCCACCGCGCTGGCCAGGACGATGCGCCAGAGCCGCACGCCCACTGCCGGGCCAGGCTGTACCTGTCGCTCAGGCGGAAGCAACTCACGGTCGACTTCCTCGACCAGCGGACCTTCGGATACCTGAACGTTGAGCCGCTGGTCCCGACGCCGGACGCAGGCGCGGGAGGAGTAGGAACCGAGCAGGCACGAGTCCCGGCTTCGGTGGCGCATATCGCTCGCGACGTTCTCGATCCCGCGCTCGACACTCCGAGCACTATGCGTGCGCTGCGGCGGGGCAGGCGAGGGATCAAACAGGTTTTGCTCGACCAGACCGTGGTTTCCGGTGTGGGCAACATCTACGCGGACGAGGCGCTGTGGCGTGCGCGAATCCACCCCGAACGTCCAGCGAGCGCGCTCGCCTCGCAGCAAGCAGCGGACTTACTCGGGGCGCTCCGCAAGGTAATGTCCGCGGCCGTCCTGCTAGGAGGGACCAGCTTCGACGCGCTCTACGTGAACGTCAACGGCGAGTCCGGCTACTTCGCCAGGGAGCTCAGTGCCTACGGCCGCGCGGGTGAGCCGTGCGGTCGGTGTGGCGGGTTGATCGCACGTGAGCGAATCGGCGGCCGAGGCACGCACTGGTGCCCCCGGTGTCAGCGTGCGTGGCGCACTCGTAGCGTCGCGGTTGGCGCCAATACCCGTGCCGGCGCGCCAGCCGAGTAACATCGACCTATGGCAGACATCACTGTTCTTGTTCTGGACGACCACGAGGTAGTGCGCCGCGGCATCTGCGATATTCTTGATCGCGCCGACGGGATCCAAGTGGTCGCAGAGGCTGGCGACGTGGCCCAGGCCATTCGCCGCGCCGAGGCCGTAAAGCCCCAAGTAATCCTTTCCGACTTGCGTCTTCCCGACGGAACGGGGCTGGACGTCATCGCGCATGTTGCTGAGAAGCTGCCGGAGACACGCATTGTGGTCCTGACGTCCTATGACGACGACGAGGCGCGGGCGGCGGCCAAAGCCGCGGGCGCCCATGGCTTTGTGCCCAAGACCGCCAAGTCCGCCGAGGTTCTGCAGGCTGTGCGGGACGCCGCCGCGGGCCGCATCTCCGCCACGCGAATCAAGGTGGGTGAGGATGCGGTCCTGTCTCGTCTCACGCCGATGGAACTGCGCGTGCTCGAACTCGTGGGCCAATCTAACTCGAACCGCGAAATCGCGGAGGGCCTCGGGATCGCCGAGAAGACCGTGAAGAACCACGTCACCGCCGTGCTCGCCAAAATGGGGTTTCAGCGGCGCACTCAGGTAGTCGCGTGGGCAACCGCCAAGCGCGCCGGGTCGTTTCGCGCCTAGCGCTCTGTCAGGCGTTGTGGTCGCGCCAACGAGCCGTCCAGCGCATCACCGAACCTCGCTTCGGGGCGTCACCCGAACCCGGTTCGAGAGAAAAGGTGCCGGCTCTGCGCAAAGATCGATTCGCCAAGTTCGCGGTGCCGCTGTGACGGTCGAGCTCGGCGGGAGGGCCTACGCCGTCGTCTGTGACGACCACCTCGATGTGATCGCCATTTGCTGCGACGGCCACGGACGCTGACGTCGCGTGTGCGTGCCGAGCGACGTTCGCCAGACCCTCTCGGATCACAGCGACAACGTCGTCTGCTAGACCGCTGTCGGCTTCGACCTCCGCGGGGATCCCGTTCTGGCTAATTCGGACGTCGGGAATCAACCCGAGGGACGGCTGCGCGAGGACGATCTCGCGACGCACGCGCTCCGTGAGAGGCTCGGCGGCGCGTTCGTCGGCGAGCGATGAAACCACGCCGCGGACGTCGCGTTGCGCCCGACCCACATGGTCGATAGTGCTCGTGATCAACTGTTTGAGGTCTTCGGGGGCCTGATCGAGGACATGCTCCAACTGCATCGCTGCGGCGAACAATTCTTGGGAAACCAGGTCATGGAGATCATCGGCGATGCGCTTGCGGTCCTCGTGGAGTGCAGACACGTTGCGGATGTGCCGCAGTTCGGCGATCGACAGGGCAAGCGCCGCTTGGTCAGCGAAGAGTTGAGCCGTTGCGAGATCTGCGTCTGCGAACGGCGGCCGCCCCCTCTCTCGCCACAGCATGAGCAGTCCGACGGTCCGCATTTCCGCGCGCAGTGGAGCGTAGAGCGCGGGGCCGAAGTCGCGGATCGGCTCGAGGATGACCTCACCGGGTGGCTCAAGCGCGACGGTTCCCTGCCCCGCGTGGATCGCCTCGAGTGCCCGTCCGCCGTCGGGTAGCACGAGGCCCAGCATTTCATCTGCGTGCGTGCCAACCGTAAACTCCATCACCCACTCATCGCCGAGGCCCGGCAGCACTAGCGTTGCGGCGGACGCCTGGCCCAACTCGAGCGCGGACTCCACGATGCGCCCGAGCGCCGCTTCATCGCCCGGATCCGCGAGCAGGGTGGTCGTGATGTCTTGTGATGCCGCGAGCCATCGTTCGCGTTCGAGAGCGCTCGAATACAGCGTCGAGTTGTCAATCGCGACAGATGCGGCCGCCGCGAGGGCGCGCACCACCGTCTCGTCGTGCCCGGAAAAGCCGCCCTCCTTGCTAGCGAGGTAGAGATAGCCAAATACGTGGTCCCGTGCACGCAGCGCCGTCCCGAGGAACGAGCCAAGTGGCGGGTGGTCCGGCGGCAGGCCCCTAAACGAAGGATGTTCAGTGACCTCGTCGACCACGAGTGTGCCCAGAGACGGGATTCGGCCCAGCACGCCCACGGCGCTGGGGCCGCGACCGATGCTCTCCCAGATCGACTTCTCCATCCCACGAAAGTAGAACTCGACACTGTTTCCGCTTTCGTCGAGCACGTTGATTGCGGCGTAACTGGCGTGTGTCTGTTCGAGCGAGACTTCGAGGAATCGATTGAGCATGGTTGGTAGATCGAGTTCGGCGTTGAGTTCGATAATTGCGTCACTCAGCGAGTCAGCCATGCGCCTCCGCAAGTCAGTGAGCCATAGTGAACGCCCGTATCGACCATGTTGTCGATCAAGTGATCGTGCGTCATCATCTCCACGTTACGGCGTTGAGCCCGCATCGCGAAAAGGTGAGCGCGCGATGCCCCGCTTCCGTCGAGCTTGAGGCGCTCGGCAGTCGTGGCGATCACGTCAGTTGAGTGGGACTCGGTGGCTTCTGCGCCTGGAGCCTCCCGCACCTCTTTTGCCGGGACGCAGGAGCGAGCAACTTCTGTCGCCCATATTGTGCGCAAGAGCGAGGCTTCGGTGCGCGGGTATGGCAGAATGACATGAGGTCAACACGCAACCACACCGCGTGTAACCCGTGCGACAGACGCAGCGACTGAGATTGGCACCTGCTCGGCAGGATCCCCACGGAAAGCCGCGGGAGATATCCGGGGGCAGGAGCAAGGCCACTGAGGCGCCGTTGTAAGCCGCGACCTAGAGACTTGCGTGGCCGCATTTCGCGGACCACGACCGACAAATGTCGGGGCGAAGTGTGGTTCGTCGCCGGCACGAGGTACCCGCTTTGAGCGAGGACAACGCAACACCCGAAATCTCTGACACTTCCGTGGTATTCCAAGCCCCCGAACCTGCTGCCGCACCCAAGTCGCGTCGCGCCTCGGCGCCCGCTGGCCCGCCAAAGGTCGACGCTGACAAGCCAGTGGCGAAGAAGGCGCCGCGCAAGAAGGCGGTGGCCAAAGAATCTGACGCTGCCGAGAAGCCCGCTGCCGAAAAGCGCACCGCCAAGAAGTCAACCGCAAAGAAGACTCCGGCCAAGAAGAAGGCCGAGGAGAAATCAGCCGCGGCTGAGCCTCAGTCAGACGCCGTTGGTGGCGAAGGCGACGCTAGCGACGCGGACGGTGATGCTGAGCCCGGCACGCGCAGGCGCCGCCGCCGTGGTGGTCGCGGTCGCGGGCGAAGCAGTGGCGGCGAAGCCGCCGGGTCCGACGACTTGAATGATGACGACGGAGACGGTCAGTCCACCTCACGTCGCCGTAGGCGCGGCGGACGCGGCCGCAGTGCATCGGGCGGCGGGGAAGATCAACTTGCTGGCTCGACGCGACTGCAGGCCAAGCGTCAGCGCCGCAGGGACGGCCGCGAGACGCGCCGCCCCATCGTCTCTGAGGCAGAGTTCCTCGCGCGCCGCGAGAGCGTCAAGCGCTCAATGGTGGTGCGCGAGCTCGACAGCCGCGTTCAAATCGCCGTGCTTGAGGACGACGTATTAGTCGAGCACTACGTCTCCCACCAGGCACAGCAATCCATGGCGGGTAACGTCTACATGGCGCGCGTCCAGAACGTTCTGCCCGGGATGGAAGCTGCGTTCGTGGACGTAGGCCGAGGCCGCAACGCCGTCTTGTACGCCGGTGAAGTGAATTGGGACGCCGCCGAAATGAAGGGCAAGCCGCGCCGTATCGAGCTCGCGCTCAAGCCCGGCGACGCCATCATGGTGCAAGTAACCAAGGACCCGATCGGACACAAGGGCGCACGCGTGACGTCGCAGATCTCCCTTGCCGGGCGATTCCTGGTCTTCGTTCCTGGCGGCGGTGTGACCGGCATCAGCCGCAAGCTCCCCGACACCGAGCGCATGCGCCTCAAGAAGTTGCTGCGCGAAGTGATTCCCGAGGGCGCGGGCGTAATTGTGCGCACCGCAGCCGAGGGCGCGAGCGAAGAAGAGTTACGCGCGGATGTTGAGCGCCTCAAGCGCCAGTGGGAAGGCATCGAACGGGAATCCAAGACCGGCAAGGCTCCGGTCCTGCTGCGTGGTGAGCCCGACATGGCGCTACGCGTCATTCGCGACATCTTCAACGGAGACTTCGACTCGCTCACAATCCAGGGTCAGGACACGTGGAACTCGCTAAGCGCTTACGTGGGTCAGGTCGCGCCCGACCTCGTCGAGCGCCTGCACCACTTTGTGGGCGACAAGGATGTGTTTGCTGAGTCGCGCATCGACGAGCAGCTCCAGAAGGGGATGGCCCGCAAGGTGTTCCTGCCGTCCGGTGGATCGCTCGTCATCGACCGTACCGAGGCGATGACCGTGGTCGACGTCAACACCGGGAAGTTCGTTGGCAAGGGCGGCACTCTCGAAGAGACTATGACCCTCAACAACCTTGAGGCTGCTGAAGAGATCGTTCGGCAACTGCGGCTGCGCGACATCGGCGGCATCATTGTCATCGACTTTGTTGACATGCTGCTCGAAGCCAACCGCGACCGCGTACTGCGACGCCTCATCGAGTGCCTCGGCCGCGACCGCACCAAGCACCAGGTGGCCGAAGTCACGTCGCTTGGACTGGTCCAGATGACGCGCAAACGCGTAGGCCAAGGCCTGGTTGAGGCGTTCTCGGAGACCTGCGAACACTGCAAGGGCCGCGGCTTCCTTGTTCACGGTGAGCCCGTCGCCGAGACAGCAGATCAAGAGCCCCAGCGGGGCCGCAAAGGGCGCGCCTCCGGCAAGAAGAAGGTTGAGCCCGACAGTGGTGAAACCCACGCGCTCGACGACCGAGAGGAGAGCCGCGCCGCAGTGAAGTCGACGCTCGCAAGCATCGCGGCCGCCGCAGAGAAGGCGCATCATGCGCACGACGGCGAGCAGACTGCGCCCGATGGCGACGGCAAGGCGACTCAGGGCGAGTAATGATGTGCCGCACCGCGCACATCGCGCGCCGTGCGGAGTTTGACCCGCAGGTAGCAGGGAAGGTATCTTTGGCAGTCGGCGTGAATGCGCCGCACCCCCTCAGAGCAGCGATCCACACCGGATTGCGCCGCGACGGGGACACACGTAGACGTAAAAGGAACAGCATCATGGTGTACGCGATTGTTAAGGCCGGCGGCCGTCAAGAGAAGGTCGCCGTTGGTGACGTCGTCGTTGTCGACCGCCTCCAGGCAAGCGAGGGCGCCACTGTTGAGCTTCCTGCCCTTTTGCTCGTGGACGGCGACAAGGTCACGACCAAGTCAGCAGAGCTCGCCAAGATCAAGGTGACCGCAAAGGTCGTGCGCGACGAGCGCGGCCCCAAAATCGACATCCTCAAGTACAAGAACAAGACTGGCTACCGCAGGCGCATCGGACACCGACAGGATCTCACGCGCCTGAAGGTAACTGGGATCAAGTAAGGGAACCGCAATGGCACACAAAAAGGGCGCAAGTTCCTCGCGCAACGGTCGCGACTCCAACGCTCAGTACCTGGGCGTCAAACGCTTTGGCGGCCAGGTCGTCAACGCAGGCGAGATTATCGTCCGTCAGCGCGGAACCCACTTCCACCCCGGCCTCGGCGTTGGCCGTGGCAAGGATGACACGCTTTTCGCACTCCAGGCTGGCGCTGTCCAGTTTGGTCGCCGTCGCGGCCGCAAGGTCGTCGACATCGTCGCAGCTTCTTAGCCGCACCGGGCCTGCGCCTATGGCGCGAGCACTCGCGTAATCGTTGTGGTCTTGTGCGTGAGTACGCCGTCGCTGTTTTCAAGAGTAATCGTGTAGGTGTGCGATTCCTCGCTACAGCCGAAGTTCATGTCGATGTCTCCGGTCGCCGGGTCGATCGAGTCATATGGCTCCCCCTTCGCGTTTCCGGTGCTGGTATCGACGCCAATCCACGCCGCGACCGCGTTCTGCGTCGCGTAGTTGAAGAAGACTCCCTGAATATCGCTCTCGCTCCCGCAGATCGCTGGAGCGCCAGAGACCTGAAAGACGACGAATGTGGCGCCCGGATCTGGCTCTTGGTCTGGTTCTGGCTCGGGTTCCGGGTCTGGCGACGGCGTCTCGCTCGGCGCGGCATCCTCCGTAACGGCGGGATCGGGAGTGATGGACGGAGAGGGCTCAGTCAGCGGCACGTCGTCCTTGGTGACAAGGACGGCCAGCAGCACGACAACTATCAGCAGGAGAATCCCAATGGGAATGCCGATGATCGGCAGCCAGTTCCTCTCCTTGGGCGCGCTACTGACGGTCGGCACGGACGGCTTCTTCTTGGCTTACTTTGCCATGGCTACCTCTTCGGGGTCTTGGCGCGAGTCTATGGCCGTCATCCGGTCCCCGCCATGCCTGGGATGATGGCACGACGACGCGCCGCATCGTTCGCGTTTGCCGAACTCGGAACTGAAGGGAGGGTGCGATGACCTCGTTCATTGACCGCGTGACCATGCACGCGACTGGCGGCTCGGGTGGCCACGGCGTCGCATCCGTCCACCGCGAAAAGTTCAAGCCTCTCGGAGGCCCCGATGGCGGCACCGGCGGCCAGGGTGGCTCTGTCCTGATCTACGTCGACCCACAGATCACCACTCTGCTCGATTTCCACCACGCGCCGCATCGCAAGGCGGAGAACGGCGGGCAGGGCGAGGGCGATAACAGGCACGGCTCCAAAGCCAAGGACCTGCGCCTCCCCGTCCCCAACGGCACGATCGTCAAGAATATCGAGGGCGATGTGCTTGCTGATTTGGTTGGCGACGGCGCCGAGTACGTGGTCGCCGCAGGCGGACGTGGGGGAATGGGTAATGCTGCGCTTGCGTCAAGCAAGCGCAAGGCGCCCGGATTCGCGCTGCTTGGCGAGCCAGGTCACGAGGCGTCCATTGTCCTCGAGCTCAAGTCGATCGCCGACGTCGCGCTCGTGGGCTATCCCAGCGCGGGCAAGTCTTCACTCATCGCGGCGATGTCCAAAGTGCGCCCAAAGATCGCAGACTATCCCTTCACCACCTTGGTTCCCAACCTCGGCGTAGTCGCCGCGGGCGGCGCGCGCTTCACTATGGCCGACGTACCCGGACTGATCGCCGGAGCTTCGGAGGGCAAGGGCCTGGGGCACGACTTCCTGCGGCACATCGAACGGTGCAGCATCATTGCGCACGTGCTGGACACGGCGACGCTCGAGAACGACCGGGACCCTGTTCGCGACCTCAAGGTGATTCAGGCTGAACTCGCGGCGTACCAAAGTGATCCCGACATCAACGCCATGCCCTTGGCCGAGCGGCCGCAGGTCGTCATCCTCAACAAGATTGACGTACCGGACGGGCGCGAACTCGCCGCGATCGTCCGCCCAGATCTCGAGGCGCTGGGCATCCCCATTTTCGAAGTAAGCGCCGCTAGCCACGAGGGCCTCAAGGAACTCGGGTTCTCGCTCGCCACGCTCATTGCCGAGGCTCGGGCGGCAGCTCCCGCCCTCGAGGCGGCACCAATGGTGTTGCGGCCCGCCGCGATGGACGATGCCGGGTTTACGGTCACGCACGTGCGTGACGGCGAATTGGATTTCTATCAGGTACGCGGCGCTAGGCCAGAACGATGGGTTAAGCAGACCGCGTTCAACAACGACGAGGCCGTCGGGTTCCTCGCCGACAAGTTGGCGCGCCTGGGAGTCGAGGACGCCCTGTTCCGGGCAGGGGCGACGCCCGGCGCGGAAGTCGTGATAGGAGAGCGCGTTGGCGGCGTGGTCTTCGATTGGGAGCCCACCATGTCCACGGGCGCGGAGTTGTTGGGACAGCGCGGCACGGATCTCAGGCTTGAGAGCCACGAGCGTGCCGGCCGGGAGACGCGCGAGGAGCGCAGACGCGGCCACCTGGAACGCATGGATGCCAAGGCTGCGGCGCGTGATGAGTTGTCAACGGAACGAGACGCGGGACACTGGGTATCACCGGACGACGCTGACGGCGACGAATCGCCAGTAGAGGCGGACCAGCAGGAGGACTCATGAGCGACACGCGCACGGCCGTTGCCGAGGCGCGTCGTGTTGTCGTCAAGGTCGGATCCTCTTCCCTCACCGCCGCCGACGGCTCGCTCGCAGAAGAAAACCTGGCCGCACTGGTTGATGTCGTCGCCCACATGCGCGGCCGGGGTCAAGAGGTGATCCTGGTAACGTCCGGCGCAATAGCCGCGGGACTCAAGCCGTTGGGACTGGATCAGCGCCCGCAGGATCTCGCCTCGGCGCAGGCTACGGCCTCGGTCGGGCAGGGAATGCTCATCGCCGCGTACGCACGCGCCTTTGACAAGCATGGGATTCGCGCCGGCCAAGTGCTGCTGTCTGCAGACGACTTGATGCGCCGCAGCCACTACGGCAACGCCGAGCGCGCGCTCAACCGCCTGCTCGAGCTCGGCGTGGTGCCAATCGTCAACGAAAACGACACGGTCGCCACCGACGAGATCAGGTTTGGCGACAACGATCGGCTCGCCGCCCTGGTTGCCACGGTGGTCGCAGCGGACGCGCTGATACTGCTAACCGATGTTGACGGCCTGTACTCTGCGTCACCGAGCGACGCGAGCGCGAGGCTAATCAAACACGTTCAGACGGCGGCCGACCTCGAAGACATCGACATCTCTCATCGCGGTCACGCTCTTGGGACGGGGGGCATGGTCACCAAGCTCGAGGCCGCCGCCATCGCGACCGCCTCTGGCGTGACGGTGGTGCTCACGAGTGCGGCGAAGGCGGCACAGGCCGTGGTGGGTGCCGAGGCCGGGACCTTGTTTGCTGCGACAGGCAAGCGTGCGACTGCGCGCCTCCAATGGCTCGCGCACGCAGCCAAGACCACCGGGCAGCTCGTTCTAGACGATGGTGCCGCCCGTGCTGTCGTGGGCGGGAAGGCTTCGCTGTTGTCGGCAGGAGTGACTGCGGTGCGCGGCGAGTTTGAAGCCGAGGCCCCTGTCGACCTCGTTGGGCCCGATGGCACATTGCTCGCCCGCGGGCTAGCGAAGTTTGCAGCGCACCAGATCCCGGTGATGCTTGGCCTCAGCACCAAGGAATTGCGCGAGCAGCTGGGCGAGAAGTTCGCCCGCGAGTTGGTCCACATTGATGACCTTGTCGTTGTCGCCAAACACTGAATTCACTGCGCCGCGCTGTTGATGCTGCCTCAACTAGGCGTTCGGGCAGGGTGACGATCCCGTGTACACATCTACCGGCCCCCGCCCGCGCTTACACTGGAACCATGACTGACACCGTCGCGGCCACAGATACACGCAAAGCCGTCCTTGAGGCGTGCTCTCGTGCCAAGGTTGCCTCGCGCGCGCTCGCGACGGCGACGCGCGCAACCAAGGACCTAGCGCTCCATGCAATGGCGGACAGCCTCGTCGGCCAGTCTGAGCGCATCGTCGCCGCCAACGCTCTCGACGTGCGGCGTGGGCGCGACAATGACATGTCTCCTGGACTCCTTGATCGGCTGCAACTCACGCACGACAGAATTGTTACGATCGCCGACGCCCTTCGCGATCTCGCCGCGCTTCCGGATCCCGTAGGCGAAGTTCGCCGCGGTTCCACGTTGCCGAACGGTATGCGACTCATTCAGAAGTCGGTGCCCATGGGCGTGGTCGGCATGATCTATGAGGCGCGTCCCAACGTGACTGTGGACGCTGCTGGGCTCGCGCTCAAGTCGGGCAACGCCGCCGTGCTTCGTGGCGGCTCTGCTGCGGCCTCCTCGAACGAGGTCATTGTTGATGTGCTGCAGGAGGCGCTCGAGAGCGTCGGCCTTCCCCGCGACGCGGTTCAGAGCATCGACGCCTACGGACGCGAAGGCGCCAAAGTAATGATGACGGCGCGCGGCCTTGTGGACGTCCTTGTTCCCCGCGGCGGCCACGACCTGATTCAGACTGTTGTGATGGAGTCCACAGTGCCTGCGATTGAGACTGGCGAGGGCAACTGTCACGTGTACGTCGATGCGTCCGCACCGACCGAGCGTGCGGTCAACATCGCCGTCAACTCCAAGGCTCAACGCGTGGGTGTATGCAACGCGGCCGAGACGCTCCTGGTCCACAAAGACGCCGCGGAGCGGGTGATGCCTGCACTCCTGACTGCGCTGTCCGGCGCCGACGTCACGCTTCACGCCGACACACAGACGCGTGCGCTCGCGCCAGCGGACATTGACACGGTCGAGGCCACGGACGCGGATTGGGGAACCGAGTACCTGTCGCTCGACCTGGCCGTCAAGGTGGTCGCCAGCATCGACGAGGCGATTGAGCACATACAGCGCTATACGACGGGGCACACCGAGGCGATCGTCACCGACGACATCAATGAGGCCGAGAAGTTTGTGAGCCAACTGGACACCGCGGCTGTCATGGTGAACGCGTCCACCCGTTTCACCGACGGCGCAGAATTCGGGCTAGGCGCGGAAATCGGCATCTCGACGCAAAAGCTTCACGCCCGCGGACCCATGGGGCTCGCGGAACTCACAACTACCAAGTGGGTTGTGTACGGGGATGGACACATTCGCGCGTGACAGCGCGATAGCCGCGAACGTGGAACAATTGGCCCAACGCACAAAGGAGAAGCCGTGACTCGCCTGCTGACTGAACTCGCACCCGACGCCGAACACGCCGTCGCAGAACTACCCATCCCGGCGGAGGCCTACGGTCTGCTCGCGCTCGGCACCCTTATCGGACTGCTGCTTGTGGTGTACGCGTTCCGGAGCGTCGGCACGCGCCACTAGCCGTGAAGCAACCAAGCCTCCGTATCGGCGTTTTCGGCGGCACGTTCGATCCCATACACATCGGTCACTTGGTCGCAGCGAGCGAGGTCCACTCCGTGCTCGCGCTCGACCGAATGCTGCTGGTGCCGGCTGACGTGCAACCCTTCAAGAGCGCGGAAGAAGTTACTCCGGCTGTGCACAGGCTCGCGATGGCCCGACTCGCGGTTGCAGATGACCCGCGGTTGGAGATCTCGGACGTTGACGTGGTGCGCGGCGCGCCCACGTTCGCGGTGGACACGCTGACGGATATCGCCGCGGAGTATCCGGGTGCCGATATCCATTTTGTCGCGGGAGTCGACGCTCTGCAGCGTCTCGACGAGTGGAAGGAATCGGAGCGTTTGCGTACGTTGGCGACATTCGTGGGAGTGACTCGGCCCGGCTATTCGTTACCCCCCGGGGCACCGGGCGCTACGTTGGTTGAGGTACCTGCTTTGCCGGTATCCTCGACGGATGTCCGGGCGCGGGTCAAGAGCGGCCAGCCGGTCCGGTATTTAGTCCCCGGCGCTGTTGCCGATTATATACAGGAGCACAAGTTGTATCGTGGAGGAGCCGATGACTGAGTCGTCACACCCGGTTTCGCGCCGGGAACGGCGTGAGACGGAGCAGAGGGCAGCTTCAGTGGAGTCCGCAGAGGGCACCACCGAGGCTTTGCCGACGGCAGATTCGGCCGCGGTAGAGGCGGAAGCCGACGGGGCAGGGCTATCTCGCCGCGAACGCCGCAGGCTCGAGCGACTCGAGAACCCTGTGGAGACGTGGACAGCTGAAGAAGAAATGCGGCACACGGGCAGGACTCCGGCGATGACGCCGGAGCGCATCGTGGAACAAGAGCAAATCGCACGTGAGAAGGCCGCTTCCGCGCAGGAAGACGCGAAGCTCGCTACCGGCGAGATGGGCGGCATGGTCACTGAGAGGTCTCCTGTCGGTGGCGATGACGCGGGGTACGTTCCGGCCCAGCCCGAGGCCCAGGCGCCTGTCGCACCTAAGCGGCCCACAGCGAAGGAACGAGCAGCGATGTTCCCACCTGGTTCCCTGCAGCACAAGGCTCTCGCGGCCGAGGCGGAGATTGAAGAGCAGCAAGCCGCCCAGGCCGCAAGTGGGGGCGAAGTGGCCGGTATTGCCGCCGCCGCGCTAGATGCGGTCAACGCCGCTGCTACGGGAGGCAATCGCTACGAGGCGGAGGCCGCTTTCATGGCCGATGGGGGACAGCAGGCCCCTGTGGGGGTTCCCGCTCTCTCTGAGGTCACCCCGGCTTTCGGGAGCCCGATGCAGGAACCACCCGGGGTACCCGGGGCGCCTCCCGCGCCGCCCGATGGGGTGGCGCCCCCAGGGGCGCCGCAACCAAAGCCTGCGACTGTGCCGGTCGCTCAAGTGGCAGCTAGCCCGTTCGCGCCGGGGGGCTCCGCGCCCCAGCTGGCCACACCTGGGACGCTTTCGGCTCAAGGGGGTCAGTCCACGGGAGCGATGGTCCCCGGCGCAGGTGCTCCTGGCGCCGTGTCTCCCCCTGCGTTCAACTCTGGTCCAGCGACCGGAGGGATGCGTGCCGTTGGCGCCCCGGGGACGGGCGCGATTCCGCGTCCGGTTGTGGAAGTACACCCTGCAGGGGGCGCGAGCCACTTCGGTTGGCCACAGATCGTCATCCTTGCCGCTGCCGCCTTTGTGCTGGGCTTGATCGTTTGGAATGTTGCGGGGGGAGGCGGTTGACCGCATCCGAGCGCGCGGTCGCGTTGACGGTGGCCGCCGCCCGCTCAGCGGCAGATGTGAAGGCTGAGAACCTGATCGCGCTAGACGTGAGCGGTCAGCTCGCTCTCGCGGACGTCTTTCTCATCGCGTCGGGGTCCAGCGAGCGGCAGGTAACGGCGATCGCCGAGCGCATCGGAGATGACTTGGCCGAAAGCGGCTCGAAGGCACTCCGGCGCGAAGGCGTCCGCCGCGGTCGCTGGGCGCTTCTTGATTTCAATGACCTCGTGGTTCACGTGATGCATCAGGAGGATCGCGCGTACTACGAGCTCGAGAGGCTATGGAAAGACTGCCCCACAGTGCCGCTTACTGAAGCCTCGTGACGTACCTGTACCTGGTCCGTCACGGTCAGACTGACTGGAACGCCAGTGGCCGACTCCAGGGTGCCACGGACATCCCGCTCAATGCCGCTGGCCGAGACCAGGCGGAGCGCGTCGCGGCCGAACTCAAGGCCATCGTGCCTGTCCAGTCGGTTGTATTCGCGTCGCCCTTGGCGAGAGCTGCCGACACCGCACGGACCATCGCCGACGCCCTGGGCGCCGCCGATGTGACGCTCGACCCACGATTGGCCGAGCGTGAGTACGGGCCGTGGGAGGGCCTCACGCTGAGCGAGCGTAAGGAGAGATACCCTGAGGCCGTCGAACGGTGGAGCCTGCACGGCGAGGCCCAGGTGGAAGGTATTGAGGGGAACGGCCCGCTCGCGCGGCGCGTCGCGGCGGCGATAGAGGAGCACGCCGCGTCGGCCCCCGGCGGCCTCGTTGTCGTGAGTCACGGGAGTGCAATCCGGGTGGGAATCCACGCGCTGCTTGGTATTGCTCCGGAGCGGCGCGCAATCGCGAACCTCGACAATACCCGTTGGAGCGAGCTCGTTCAGCGGCTCGGGGGACGGTGGTCACTTGAGCGGCACAACGCGGGAAGTGATTAGGCGGTTCCCGCTGCGGTTCGGTACTATGGCACTCGCCCTCCGGGGCAAGTGACCGCAAGGTCGCGGGGCTGTGGCGCAGTTGGTAGCGCACCTGCATGGCATGCAGGGGGTCAGGGGTTCGAGTCCCCTCAGCTCCACCATGACGGGTTCTTTAGAACCCTGACCAAGTCGATGAACCCGGTTCTCTCCGTCACGGGACAGCCGGGTTTTTCGATTCTCTAATGCGGGCTTCGCGGAGTCGTGGGTGCTCGCGATAGCGAGCGTTTCGGCGTCGAGTAGTGCGTTGAATGGCTCGGCGAGTACGCCGTCAGCGTCAGCGGAGTCGTGGATGTAGAGCCGCTCGAACATCGCCTGGTTGATCATCCGTCGCTGTCCGGGGGTGCCGCGGCGGTAGGCCTCGTAGCAGTCCTGTGCAAGCGAGAGAGCGGCATCCAGGTAGTCTGCGAGCTCTGTCGCGGTGGCGTCGAACGACTCGAGCCGCTCGCCTATGGTGGCCATGGTGCGGGCGATGCTCGCTTGCTCGGATTTGAATAGGTCGAGCGGGATCGCGGACGCGTAGTGCGCTTCTAACAGTTTCTTGCGCTTGTCTTCCAGAGTGCGTTGCTGACGCTCCAGTTCTCGCTTCTCCACCTTTGATTCAGAGGTGAATTGTTCGAGTTCCTCGGTTAGCGCGGTTTGGAGCGTCTCGCGCAGTTCCGGTGGCAGGGCGAGTGACTTGTAGTAGTCAACGACGTGCATTTCGACTTGGTTGATCGATACTGCGGACATCTGGCAGTTGGTGCGTTTCTGGTGGCGTCCGAGGCAGACGAAGTATTCGTAGGTGTTGCCGTGCCGGTTGGTGGAGTGCTGGACGATGAGCCTGCTCTTACAGGAGCCGCAGAAGATGGAACTCTTGAGGTAGTGGTGGTGGCGTCGGACCTTTTCACCGTTCTGCCGTGTGGCGAGTGCGCTTTGAACTATCTCCCACAGGGCCGCGCTGACCAGTGGTTCGTGCCTGCCCGGGTAGGTCGCACCACGGTAGACGACGACGCCCTTGTAGTAGGGGTTCTTGAGGATCTTCTGCAACTGGGTGACCAGGATCGGCTTAGAGGCACGGGTGGCCGTGGGCGCGGTGGTGAGACCGCGAGCGTTCATCTGGTCGGTGAGTTCGTTGAGTGTGATGTCGCCTTCGGCGTAGCGTTCGAATGCCCACGCCACGAGCGGTGCACGTTCCTGGTCGATTTCGACGGGTCTGGTTTCGCGGCCTTGGTCGTCAGTCGAGTGGACGTTGCGGTAGCCCAGTGGCGCACGGGTGACCGTGCCGCCTGCTTTGGCCTTCTGGGACATGCCCTTAGAGACTTCGGCGGCGAGGTTGCGGGAGTAGAACTCAGCGATGGAACTCATGATGCCGTGCAGCAGCGTGCCTGATGGTGTTTCGTCGATGTTTTCGGTGGCAGAGACTAGTTGCACGCCTGCGGCGCGCAGCGCCATATTGATTTCAACGTCATCGGCCCGGTTACGAGCGAGCCGATCGACCTTGTGGACGATGCAGTAGTCGACGGGGTTTTCGCCTACGAAGTGAAGCATTCGCTTGAGTTCGGGTCGGTCGGCGGAGCGTGCCGATTCTCCGCGATCCACAAACTCACCGACAATGTCGACGCCCATCGCTTCGGCCTTGCGCTGGTTCGCTTCTCGTTGGGCGGGAATCGAATAGCCCTCCGGATCGCCATCGCGTTCGGCTTGCTCGCGTGTCGAGACACGCAGGTAGGTCACGGCGAGAGGCCGTGCCTGTTGCTCTATGGGTGTTTCCATGACTTCCTCCTTCCACCCCAGGGCGACCGATGGGCTCGCCAAATCGTCGCAATTGGGACATGGAGCCTCTTGAAGATAACTCTCTTGGCCCGACGAGTCCAGACGTTTGTCGTCACCTAATTTCGCCACCCCTATTGCCGTGATTCGTGTCATCGGGCAGGCCTGCGAGGCGCAGCATCGTAGTTGGTTCGACGACCCGAAATACGCGCCCGTCTAGGCGCTTGTCCGCCCCGATGGCGGCCTTCAGGCGCTCACGGCGGTGTTGGTCCGCGACGAGCCACACAACGGCCGGAAACAGCCCGAGCAGGGCCTGCTCGAGGCCGGAAGCCTTGTATGACTGGTAGACGGCGCACTTGCGGATGACGGCGGGAATCGACTCCGTTGCTAGATCGATTTCGAGGAACCAGTGGTCTTCGAAGTCTCCAACTGCGGTTGCCAGCGCAAGGTCCGGCTTCAGCCGCTTCTGCTCCTGCGTTGCGCGAAACGTTAGTGGGCGCACCTGATAGGTCAACCGCATTCGAGAGACGTTCTTCACCAACAACAACTCGCGATTTGACTCGCCATCAGCCCTGCTTCCGCGAGGGACCTGATGCCGCGTCATTGGTGCGTCATCCACGATGGTCAACCTATCGGGCCTACACCGGCCCCTGACGGGAGACGCCCCATTTTGTCGAAATTCGCTCGCAAGGCTGCATGCCATATCGCAGCGTTACTCCGACCCGAAGAGTTCCTTGGCGCGTGCGCTGCCTGCCGCGCGCAGAGCGACTCGCGAGGTTGACTAAGCGTCCCGCGCGAAGAGCGCCCTGATCGCGTCAAGATTGCTTCCGACAAAGCTGGCGTAGTACTCGTCCAACAGGTTGGGACCGTCGCGAGGCCCATCGATCACACGATGAACCAGATCGACATCGAACCAAGTTTCCGACGAACGATCCAGGCGCGGCTGGAACTCGAGCAGCATTTGAGACCGATCGAGCACAAAACGCATTCGAAGATCGGGCGACTCGACTACCAAATGTGCGTTGCCACCGTTGACGGTCGAAACCGCCGATTCGCCGAGTTGGAAGTCCGCGTCACGCCAGAGATAACCCATGAACGCTGAAATGAACTTCATAATCTCGGGCAACCTGGCTCAAACCTCCGCTTCTGTCAGCCATAGCAACGGCAGCGCCACATTGCCCACAGCCGCGCAAAAGACTCCTCGAGGACGAGGCGTTGCCTCCCGGCGCCATCGAGGACCGCTGCGTTCGATCGCTGGGAGTGCATTGCCCAAGGCCGCGTCGCCAATCTGGAGAGTCACACACCAGTCGAGTACACGCGCGCGTCATGCGCGGTTATCCCAATGATTCTTCCAATGATTCCACTGGGTGCCGCTCCCGATGTCTCAACAAGGATTACGCCGCCTGGAACCGTCATAATCAGCAAGCCATCTGGGCCCAAATCACTCGCAACACCAACGATTCGCAATTCCCCTTCGCTCGGGTTTTCGAGGTGCGAAGGCCCGGCGTCCACGACAATTGCAGCCCACTGGATCACGCCCGGTATTTCGAGTTCTATGTCAACGATTGTGTCAGCTGTTCCGGCGCCTTTCCAGCGCGCGCCACCGGCAACAGCGTCGTTAGCAATCCGGATCCTCGAGCCGTCACTGGGGGCTTCGCGCTGCAATTCAACCTTCATTACCAGGAGCCTCTCGGGAAGGGAACTCGAACCACTACATTATCGACTTGCCACGTGTTGGTAGCCGCATCGAATCTCCACGTTTCCTCGTGGAAATGAAACTTCGTGGGAGAGCTACCCATTTCATGCTCACCAAAACGGATGCTTCTTAGCCCGTCCGCAGACACAATACGGTTCGGATCTGGAACACCAGTCCTCGGATGAATGTTCGTCGTTGGGCCGTCCCCCAAGAACTCGTCCCAACGCGCGACGGCCTCGCTCGGCTTGAGTGGCTTTGGAGCGTAGGTCTCAGTTACGAGCGCGGCGGGCCGACTTGCTGCGGCCGTGTCGACGACCGCGACTTCGGCACCCGCGACTGCCTTGGCCGTGACGGCTTCAGTTAGCGCAGCATCAGCGGCTGATGCGGCGCGTCCGGGGAGTTGGATGGCGCCGGCGTCTGCTGCGAGGCCTGAGGCGCGGGCGGTAGCGGCGATTCGGGTGGTGAGGGTTGTCAGCGAGTTGGTGGCGCGGCCCGCAAGCGCAGCGACCTTGACACCTCCAGCGACGATCAATCCTGCGCCTGGCACCACGACGAGCGCGGTTTCCGCGAAAGCCATTTGCATCTGGAACACACCCTCGCCCACACCGTGGAAGTCGCCAGTGTTGAACGAATCGAGGGTCGAAACGCTCCCGTTGATCAAGTGATAGACCGGGTTGAGGGTCATGTTGAGCGTGTCGCCCCAACCGTTCTCTTCGATCCCAGCCTGGAACGCGTCGATTTGCTGGTTCGAGCGGTCCAGGCTGCCCGTAAGGACGGCCAGTTCCGGGTTCAGCATGATGATGTTGAAGTCGATCGCAGTCACCGCCAGGTCCACGACCATGTCTTTTGCGGCACCCACATGACCTTTGAGGGCTTCCAACCGATTGCCCACGAAGCCCCTATCTTCGTGCACCGTGTTGGGGTTACCGCCGGGCGCCTGCGCATACAGTGCTTCGATTTGGAGATCCATTTGGGCCCGGAACTCCGCCACGGCCCGCGCCTTTTCCTTCTCATAGGCATTTTCAGCCAACTTCTGCTTCATCGTCGCAATCGCTTGTCGCAAATGAAATGTCTTGACGCCCGTCGCGAGCTTGCCGACGATCGGGTCCAGCACGCCCTTGACCGCTGGATCCAGACCCGCAGCCAGATTGTTGTAGGCGCGCATCATGTCATCGGCTGACATGCCCTGCCCGTTTTGGATCGCGAATCCATACAGGCTGTCTAGAGAACCCAGGGCAGACTGGAGTTGTGCGTTCAATACCGCCAGCTGTTGTGCTCGCAACGCAGCCGCAGCCCTAAAGAAGCCAAGGACATCCACATATGTTTCCGGGGCACCCTCCACGTAGGCGTACCGGTTCAGGGACGACGCACGGGTGACCGTGCCCCGGTAGCGGTCATCCTGGACCCACACCCGAGAACCAATGTCATAGGACCGAGACGCAAACTCGAGCAACCCTGCCGTATCGACTTGACCGGTAAACCCAGTGACGGTGTCCAGGGAGGTGTCTGTCAGTAGGTCACCAAAGTCTCCAAACAGCGCCAGGTCCGCAGAAATCACGCCATCCGTGGCGGTCGTGACAGCCGAACCCAGCAGGTCCGCCAGCACATCCACCGTCTGGATCGAGGTCGTCGCCTTCTTGCCCTTGCCCGACGTCACCATCGTGGCCTCAAACAACACCGCACCACCCGGACCGCGCGTCAGCTGAGTGTCACCATCACGCACGATCGCTAGCCCGTCATACAGGCGGGTGCGGGTGTCACCATCCTCGGACACCTCAAGAGCACGGCCCACGCCGTCACGCGCATACGCCACATCCGTGTCACCACCGGTCACAGAACTGACCAAATCGCGACCGTCATACGAGTACTGGATGTCGCTGACCGTGTGCGTCTTGTTGCCCGACGTCGTGGTCGTCAACGCCTGCGTGCGGTTGCCGCGCGCGTCATAAGAGAACGCCGTCGTTTCCGTCTTGTTCGCCGGCATCGCCGACGGATCCATCACCGACTGCGTGAGCTGGTTGATCGCGTTGACGGTCCAGGTGACCGTGTACCCATCACCCTTCTTGTTCGTCGACAGATCCTCAGACACCGACTCAAACACCAAGTTCGACGCCGCATCCCACCCATACGTGGCCACATAGTCACCGGTGACAGACTCCGTCAGACGCCCAAGCGCATCATGCGTGTAATCCGTGAGCGTGGTCGCCTCATCCGTGGACAGCTCCCGCTCATCCACCAGACCACGCGCGTCGTACTCGTACTCGAACGTCAGAGCTTGCGTCGAACAACCCGCAGGCTGCTGGTTCGGGTGGCCATTCCCGTTGTCCTTGCAATGCCCATACGCATTACCCGGAGCCATCGACGACGGATTCACCTCACCACTAGGAAGCGTGTTGCCCACGACGCCTTCACCGGTGTGAACAATCGCCGTCACCCGGCCTAGTAGGTCGCGGTCGATGGCGGTCTCCACACCCGACGGGCGCGAAATACCTACCAGCGCACCGGCCTGATCGTAATCAAAGGATGTGATGTCGTCAGCATCAGCCTGCGTGACGGCTAGGTTGCGTGCATCGAACGTGCGCAGCAGCGAGCGGCCGTCATCATATGTCACGCGGGTTTGGTTGCCTGCGAGGTCGTATTGGTTCGTGTTCTTCTGGCCTAGCGCGTCCACGGCGACGGTGACCCGTGAGGCCCAGTCGTACGTCCAGGAAGACGTTCCGAGCGCGTCGGTCATGGACGTTCGGTTGCCCAGCGCGTCGAATTCGGATGTCACGGTCTGATCGGGGAACGCGATCTCAACGGGGTAGCCGTCGGGCGAGTAGGTGGTCGCCGTCACCGAGCCATCAGGTGCGGTCACCACGGACGGGCGGCCAAGCGCGTCGAAGCCGACGACGCTGGTCTGGCCGAGTGCGTCCGTTTCTGCCGCCACGCGGCCAAGCGCGTCGCGCACATACGTCGTGGCGTTGCCGCGCGGGTCTACGGTCGCCACCGCGTCGCCGCGGGCGTCGTAGCTCACCGACGTCGTCACGTTGACCGACTCGCTCGACGGCTCGGCCGGCAAGTAGTTCTCGATTGTCTCGGTCAGCAGGTTCCGCACGTCATATGTGAAGTGCGTCGCCACGCCCAGCGCGTCGACCCCATCCGTGACGTTGCCCGCTGCGTCGTAGGACTGTGTGCGGGTTTCGCCTTCGGCGTTGGTGGTTGACACGAGCCTGTTCATCACGTCGTACACGAACGCGGTGATCCCGCCGCGGGCGTCCGTCGTTGACAGGCGGTTGCCGCCCGCGTCGTAGGTTGCGGTCGTGGAGAAACCGGCGGCGTCAACCACGATGGTCGCGCGGCCGAGAGCGTCGTACGTCACGCTGGTGGTGTTGCCCAGGGCGTCGGTGGTGGCGATCTCGCGTCCCAGGGCGTCGCGCGCGGTCTCAGTACGGCCGCCGTCAGGGAGCACCGTAGCAATCGCGCGGCCTGCGGCGTCGTATTCGGTGGCAAGGACATCGCCGAGCGCGTTGGTGATCGAGGTGGTGTTTCCGTTGGCGTCGTAGCCGTACTGGCTCGTGGCGCCTTCGGGAGTGGTCATGGTGACCATACGCTGCATGGCGTCGTAGGTGTACGCCGTGGTGTCGCCCAGGGCGTTGGTCGTGGAGACCACCTGCCCGAGCGCGTCGTACGCGAACGTGGTCCGTGCACCGACAGCGTCGACAACGGCGACGGGGCGCGAGGCCGCGTCGTACTCAGCGGTTGACCGCGCGCTAAGGGGGTCCACCGTCGCGGTGGCGTTGCCGCGCGAGTCGTACTCGGTCAGCCAGCGCTGGCCCGCGGTGTCCACGCTCGCGACGTTGAGCCCGCGCGCGTCGTACTCGTAGGACATCGCGTTCCCGCGCTGATCGGTCGAGCTGACCACCAGGCCGGCGGCGTCGTAAGCGTTGCTCACGGTGGTGCCGTCCGCGAACGTCGACGCGACCGGGCGGCCCAGCGTGTCGTACTCGATGGCCGTGGTCTGGCCCAGCGCGTTCGTGGTGGACGTGCGGGCGCCGAGGGCGTCGTACGTGAAGGTCGCCTCACCGGCGAGCGCGTCCGTCACGCCAACTACGCGCGACAGCGCATCGTACGTGGACTCGGTCCGGTTGCCCAGCGGGTCCACCGTGGCAGTCGCGTTGCCCCGGGTGTCGAACTCCGTGGTCCAGGTGCCGCCCAGGGTGTCGGTGCGCGACACCATGCGGTCGAGCGCGTCGAGCTGGAACGTCTCCGTAAACCCGCGCTGGTTGATGAAGGACGTCAGGTTACCGTCGGCGTCGTAGCCGTACACAACGGTGGCGCCGTCGGCGGTCGTGGCCGCGGCCACCCGCCCCATCGCGTCAAACACGTATGCCGTGGGGTTTCCCAACGCGTCGGTCGAAGACGTCATCTGTCCCACGGCGTCGTAGACGAACGAGGTGAGCGCGCCCACTTGGTCCGTCGAGGCGACCCGGCGCGAGAGCGCGTCGTAGTCAAACTCGGTCCGCCCGCCGGAGGGGTCGATGTTCGCGACGACGTTGCCGCGCGAGTCGTACTCGGTGAGCCAGCGTTCGCCGGCCTCGTCCACCATCGCCGTTTGCATGCCGCGGGCGTCGTACTCGTAGGCGGTCGGAAAACCGCGTGTGCCCACCACCGCTACGGCCAAACCCCGGGCGTTATAGCCGGTGGTCGTGAACAAGCCCTCGGGGTACGTGGTGCGCGTGGGGCGGCCGAGTGCGTCGTACTGGTAACTGATCGAGTTGCCATTCTGGTTGGTCACCGACGTTGCACGTCCAACGGCGTCATAGGCGACGCTCGCACGTCCACCGAGTGCGTCCTTGGTCGCGACCGGGCGCGACAGGGCGTCGTATTCCATCTGGGTGCGGCTGCCGAGCGGGTCGACGGTCGCGGTCACGTTGCCGAGTGCGTCGAGTTCCGCGCGCCACAGGTTGCCGAGCGCGTCCGTCATTGACACCTCGCGACCGAGCGCGTCCAGCTGATACGTCTGCGTGAAGCCGCGGGCGTTGGTGGCCGACACCAGCCGGCCGTTCGCGTCGTAGCTGTAAGCGCGCGTCTCGCCATCCGGCGTGGTCACGGACAGCAGGCGGCCCATGACGTCGTAGCCGTAACTCGAGGTGCGCCCGAGCGCATCCGTTTCGGTGCCAGCGACACCGCCAGGCAGGTACGTGACAGTGTCGGCATTGCCGAGTGCGTCCGTGAACGTCACCGGGCGCGACAGCGCGTCGTAGCCAACCTCGCTGCGCGCACCGCTCGGGTCGATGGAAGCGACGGGGTTGCCGATCGCGTCGTACTCCGTGAGCCAGCGTGCGCCTGCCTCGTCCACCATGACGGTGGCGCGGCCCAGGCCGTCGTACTCCCACGTGCGGCGCGTGCCGTCCGGGTTGGTCTGCGCGACCATGCGGTGCTCCGCGTCGTACAAATATTCGATGCGTGAGCCGTCGGCGCGGTTCGCTGCGGTGAGCTGGAGGTTGACGTTGTATTCGTAGGTTGCTGTTTCGCCAGCCTCGTTAGTTTCACTCACGAGCGAGTCGTTGACGTCATAAACAAACGTGGCGACGCCGCCGAGGGCGTCGAGGGTGCTGATCAGGTTATCGGCAGCGTCGTACGCAAGAGTGGTCAGGGCGCCCTTCGCGTCGGTGACCGACGTGAGGCGGTTCGCCAGGTCGTACGTACGTGCCGTGACGTGGCCCAGCGCATCCGTAGAGGTGACAGAGTTTCCCCGCCAGTCGTAGGCCATAGTGGTCACGCCGCCGGTCGCATCCGTGATGCTTGTCATATCGCCGTGCGCGTCGAAGGACGCATACGTGACGGTGCCGTCCGGCAGGTGAGTCTCGGTTGCGCGGCCGTCCTCGTTGAGGACAAAACTGGTGGTAGCGGTGCCGCCGTTCGGGTCAGGGCTGCTGATGGACACCAGGTCGCCGCGGGGGTTGTAACCATATGTGGTGGTCTCGCCCAGAGCGTTGGTGGACGACTTCACGCGACCGTAGACGTCGAATTCCGATGTGAAGACGTTGCCGTTCGCGTCAGTCGACGTGTTCGGGTTGTAGTTGTCGTCGTAACCGTTAAGCGTCACACCGCCCTCGGCGTCGAGGGCCCGGACCACCTGGTTCTTGTCGTTGTGGCTCAGCGTGCTCGCGTTGCCTAGGGCATCGGTGAGCGTGGTTTCACGGTTAGGGCCGTAGGCAATGGTGCGGATGTAGCCCGCACCATCAGTCTGGATGACCACACGCTGCTCGGTGTCGAACACGTTGGTTAGCTCGGCCACGCCGTCGGCTCCGGTGACAACCTCAAGCAGACCGCCCGCGTTGTACGCGAAGGAGCGGGTGCGGTTCGCGCCATCCGAGATGGACGTCAGGTTGCCCGCGGCGTCGTAGGCGAGGGTCCACTGACGGCCATCCGGATGCGTGAATCCGGTGATGCGACCCTCGGGGGTGGACTGGACCGCGACCGTCTGGCCAGCCTGGTCCGTGATGCTCTGCAACGGCGGGAACGTGTACCCGCCCTCCGCGGCCTCCGCGAGCGGTCCATAAACCAGCGTGTACGCGTTGCCCTGGCGGTCCACCGCGCGGGCCAACGTTCCATACCCAGACTCCTCATCGAACGTGAACTCAAGCGACGTATTGTCGGCAAAGGTCAGCACGGCTCCGCCCTCGACTGCGGCAAGGGTGCTGCGCGCACCCGCGGGCGTTGCAAAGCCGCCGGCGCCGTCGGACTCGAAGTACACGCTGCGACCGTCCGCGAGGATCGCCATGACAGCGCCGTTGTCATACAACTGCGCCCGGGACGAATACCCGAAGTTCCAACCGTTGCCAACCGGTGAAACGCGGCCGTCGAGCGCGTTGTAGGCG
This sequence comes from Demequinaceae bacterium, assembly GCA_965250005.1. GTDB lineage: Bacteria > Actinomycetota > Actinomycetes > Actinomycetales > Demequinaceae > WTKG01. The sequence continues at coordinate 806,609 of OZ252279.1, read as the reverse complement.
AGGGTCAGGTCGATGACCTGGTCGCCGACGCCAGAGAGGGTGAACACCTCTTCTGAGGCGAGGAAGTTCCCTGTCGCGAGGTTGACCGGGTCCGTGCCGTAAATCTGGTAGTTGTTCTGGCCCAGCTGAGCGAGATCGTCGAGCACGTCTTGCGTGGGCGGCGTCGGCAGCGTCACGGGCTCGGCGCAGGCGATCCCGCCCGTTGCTTCGATTTGCTGAATGATGCTGGAGTACACAGCGTCGGTCACCAAATCAAGCCGCGTGCTGATAATCGGCCAGTCGTAGTTGTGGCTGAGGAACAGGAGTTCTGCGTGTGCGTACGCCGGGGCCGACCCGACGAGCTGGCTGTAAGGCAACACCGAACTTGGAGGGTTGAGCCCGCGGCGGTCGGGGCGCCCCGTCCAGTTCACAATCTGAGTCTTGGTGTTGTTACCCAGCCGGGTGCTCGCGCTGTTGCTCGCGGACCACGCGACCACTCCGCCGTCCCTGCTGATACCCCACGGGCGGGCGATGCCGTCTGACGCGGTGTTGTAGTTATTGAATGCGAGGGTCATCGCGATATCCGCGTCGAAGTTCCGGATGCGGTTTGAGCGAGTGGTCCGCGCAACAAATGCCGTCGAGGAATTGCGGGTGATGAGGACTTCTGCCAAGCATTCGTTCTCGAGCCTGGCCTTGACGGCGGTTGCGACAGCGTGGCTGAACTGAAGCTCGTTGTAGACGGTGCCGTTCCAGAGGGCCTTGCCCAGCGCGTCGTCCGGGTCGAGCGCAATGCGCGGCACGGTCGGGTCCGGCGCGACTGCGGCCGGGGCCGCCATGACCGTGAACTCGCTCAGGTGGTCGGACTGCGCCACGACGGCACCGAGCTCGGCGTCGTACGCCGAGGGCACCCATTGCCACTCGTCGTCCTCGGATTCGCGTGAGTACACGCCGAGCGACGCGACGTCGACCTCAGCGAGCTGCTCTTCTGAGATGGGGAATGTCAGCTCGATCGCGGGGATGAACTCAGAGACGTAAGCCGGGGTGTCCTCGGTGGCCTCGACAATCGTCACGTCGTGCTCGAAATCTGAGATGTCCTCGCCCGCAGCGTCGGTGGCGACAATCGAGACGCCGTCGCTTAAGGCGAACACGTCTCCATCGATGGTCTCCGCGGTCGCGCCCTCAACGGCGATTGGCTCGGCCTCGACACTCGCGCCGTCCGTAGCCTGGTCAACCACGTTGAAGTCGGCCTCGCCGCCATCGGGCAGAGCGATGGTGGTGGACTCGCCCTCAAGGAGGAGTGAGTCGTCTACGGCGTAGACCGGGGTGACGACGCCAATGGCGAGCGCGGCGGTAAGCATTGCGGTCAGGATTGAGCGCGCGACGGTGTGCATGTATCCCCTTCAGGGACGGGCGTTAGCCCAGGTAACTCGAGTGAAAGTGTTGACAAGAACATGGCAGAGATCACCAAATTTGTCTTGTTGAAATCAAAACACTCGATTGAATGGGCACGCAGGTTTGCACCATTTTGCGCCATATGCGCTTACTTTGGGGCCCCGAAACGCTTCAATCCGTGACCAATGCCACAACCCAAACGCCGCGACTATCAGGCTTCTGTGGACAACTCAGGTGGCCCCGAACGCGTCGAACAAGGTTCAGGTGTCGGACTGCAATTCATATCGACGCCTCAGTAGAACGCCATATTTAGCGAGACCTATATGCCTGGGCCGCAACTGGCACGGCTAACCCGAGGCATCCAGTGACCCCTGAACGCACTCACACAAATTCAATTGGCCGTCCTGAAGAAACACTCGCCTCACACAGCTCAAGAAAGCGATCCAGTACCGGCTGACCAGCCCCGCCGACTGCGTACGAGACTCTCGTTAGCGTTTGCGGCCATGTGCATCCCGTGTTGGTATCCGTCGCTTGCGCAACACGTTGAGAACAGTCTTCGCGGAGACGCCTACCCGTTGAGCAACCTTGCTCATTGAGAGCCCCGATTCGTAAAGTCGAACGATTTCATCGACTGTGGCAGGGTCGGTCGGTGAATTTGCGAGCCGAATCTTGCTCGACCTCAATATGCGACTGATCGTCGTGCGGTGGCATCCGTGCTTGGCCGCGAGAGAGTAGACGGTGCCGCCCGCCTTGTAGTCGGCGATTACCAGGAGTTCTTCCGCTTCGGTGAAACGTCGTTGGATCTGTTTCGAACCAGGCTGAGCCGCGAGCGCGACGCCTCCCTCCACGACAGGGGTAGCCTGAGGTTTCGAGAGGTGGGCCACAAGCTTGTTCCATTTGTTCGAGTCAGCTTCAGAGAGGTCCACCATGACGGGCTCTTTAGAACCCTGACCAAGTCGATGAACCCGTTCTCCTTCCGTCCGCCATTGGCGCGCAGGACGATCTCACTCTAGACATGGCCGCGGTCCTACGGTTAACTAAGGCTTGCGAACCTGGGGAGGGTAGCAACGTGCTGAAGACCACGCGCCTGACGACACTTCGAAGATGGCTGCTCGCCGCGCTCGTTGCCGTCGCCGCGCCGCTGTTGTTCTCCGGCGCAGCTCACGCCAGCACCCTCACAGACCCGGCGACCGACGACTTCACCTGGGAGTTTTACAACTGGGAAACCGGCGAACTCACAAGTGAGTTGCCAATCGGCCAGCAGGTAGAAATCATCCTGGCGAGCAACACGGTCGATGTCCGCGCCCTCCTCCCGCTGCAGATCGAAGTCTTTGTCAACGGGCAGGCGGTACACGGGGGCTACGCCGAAGATTCCGGTACTCAGTGTCGAGACGCCACAGGTTGTTCGATAGAGATGCCGCCGGACCGCCTGACGAGCTTGGTCGAAAGCGACACCATCGAGGTCATCGCCTTCTCGATGGCGACCGGATTGCCAGTATCGATCTGCATATTCGACGGTTTAGGCGTACCGCGCTCTGCGCCGGGCGCGGAGACTCCCTCGGAGCCCGAGACCGTTGCCGAGCCCGAAACCACCTCCGAGCCCGAGACCACTAGCGAGCCGGGGACCACCTCCGCGGCCGACGAAGCAACGGAATCAGGTGGCACCTCGTCGAGCACGACCTGCTGGTGGTGCTGGGGCCTCAAGCTCTTCATCGTCTTCGTCTTCCTGTGCGCGGTTGTCGTGTGGTGGCGGACCGCGTCGTGGTGGCGCTGGTCGCTCTGGGGGGCAATCCTGCACCTCGTGTGGGTGCCCTTCCTCGTCTACGGCTTCACGTACGGGATCACTGGTGCCGGTGTTGCCATGCCGGGCTGGTGGTGGGTGCCGTTTGCCTTCTTGGTGCCGCTGCCGTGGGTCCTCTCGCTGAGGCGGGCGGGGCCCAAGCCCAGTTCGCTGTGGCTGGCGCTCGGCGCGTGGACAGCGGCAGCGATCGCGCTCCTCATTTGGGGGTCAACCAGTTGGTGGCTGACCGCGGGCTTGCTGCTCACAGTTTTCTGGCTGGTGCCGGCGCTGTTCTATGCGCGCTTCGTCGCGAGCCGCCTGCCGTGGTGGCGCACCTGGGCGTGGCAGGCGTTCGCCGTCGTGGGCGCGGGGGTATTCGTGTGGGCCACGTGGCACCTGTGGGCGTGGTTGCTGCCAGTTTTCGGCGTCGCTGTTCTGTGGTGGTTCTGGCGGGCCAACGCAGGTGGTTGGGCCGCCTCGCGGTCCACGCTGCTGTTCTTCCTTCCCTGGTTGTGGTTGCCGTGGCTGATTTGGGGAAACCTCTTCTGGGACTTGTGGTGGTGCTGGCTGCTCGTCGCTCTCTTCGTACTCGTCGAGGTCGGCATCGTGCGCGTGTGGTGGAGCACGGCCTCGTGGTGGAGTTGGTGGACGCTGTGGTTCCTCCTCATATTCTTCTGGATCCCCGTGTGGCTATTCACGTTCGTTTTCACGCTCGTCAGCGGGTGGGGATGGTCGTGGGGGCTGCTCATACCGTGGATTGTTGCGCTGTGGCTGTTGGTCGATTGGGCCGCAACTCACCAGCCGAGCTGGTGGCGCCCGTGGTTCAGGCGCGCCGCGGCGATTTGGGCGGGCGTTCAGGTTGTCGTCGTCATCCTCGCCCTGCAGTGGCAGAGTGCTGTCCCGGCCTGGTCGATGTGGTGGAGCGCGATCTTCTTGGGCGTCTTCTGGCTGCCGTGGGTCGGGCTCTACCTGTACGCGCACGCGCTGCGCCGCCCATGGTGGCGGTCGTGGATGTGGGTTGCCTTTGGCGCCACCATCGCTTGGGTGTTTGTGTGGTGGTGGTGGGTCGGACCCGGCTGGTGGTGGGTGCTGCCCGTAGTGGGCATCGCGTTCCTCGCCTGGTGGTTCTGGCGCATCCGGCGAACGTCGTGGCAGATGTGGTGCTTCATCGCACCGTGGCTGCTCTTGCCGTGGATCGCGTTCGGGATCGTCTACTACTGCTACATCGGGGCTTAGCGCCCGCGACTACTCGCCGGGCCGGTGGTCGTCGGAACCGTAGATCGCGAGCATGCGCTCGACCGTGGCGCTCCACGGAAACTGCTCGGCACGCGTCCGTGCCGCAGCTCGACGCTCCACTGGATCTCGCGCCAGAACCTCGCGGAGCCCGGCGGTGAAACCCGCGGCAGAGGGCGCGGCGATGGCCCCCGCGTCACCGACCACCTCGGGGAGTGCGCTCTGAGAATTCACGACGGCGGGCGTGCCCGAAGCGAGCGCTTCGAGCGCCGCAAGTCCGAAGGTCTCGATGGGCCCCGGCGCTACGAGCACATCGGCCGATGCCAGTAGGGCCGCGTAGTCACCGCGCCCGTCCACGAAGCCGAGGAACGTCACGGGAGCGCCGCGAGCATCGCTTTCGACCTGCCGGGCGATTGCGCCCGTTCCCGCGCTCACGAGTCGGATCGCGACACCCTCGTCGGCAAGTTTGCGCACCGCCTCGATGGCCAGGCCGGGCCTCTTTTCCTTCGACAGTCTGCTCGCCATCACCACGAGCGCCTCGCCTTCTGCGGCGTAGCGCTCCCGTACGCGCGCGTCGAAACGCTCGGGATTGAACGCTTCGAGGTCCACGCCGAGCGGCACGCGCGCCGACGGCAGGTGCAGGCGGTCGAACTCCACGGCCGCGTACCCCGTGGTGCACACGACCGTACTAAACCTCTTTGCCGTCCCTCGATTGTGAACATTCACAAGCCAGGTGATGGGGACAGTCACGTGAAGCCATCGCGGGATGTTCGCGCGGAGGATCCCGTCGGCGCGCTCGTGGCTGAAGAAGGTCGATCGCAGCCCTCGCTTGGCCGCCCAGCCGCCAAGTCCGTGCAAGGTGGTCCGATCTGATACTTCCAGCCGGTGCGGATCGAACTGGGTGAGCACCGCGCGCACGCGCCGGATGCGCAGGATCACGCGGTACCCGCCGGTGAACGGAATCACGGGTGCGCGCACCGTCACGCGGCGGCCGAATTCGGTCTGCTTGTCCGAGTCGACGACGCCCGGGACGATCATGAGAAACTCGTGGCCCCGCTGGGAGTAGCCGCTGCCGAGAGCATGGATCGCGGTGCGAAGGCCCCCTGACGTAGGGCCGTAGAAGTTGGCGACGTGCGCGATCCGCATTAGGAGGCTTCCCTGTTGGAACTCGTAGCGCCGTCCGAGCGCGGGTTGGGAAGCGTGTCATTAAGGCGGATGGCGTCCTCATAGTGGGCGATCAACGCGGTGCAGACGTTGTCCCATGTGCGGCCGATAACAGAAGTGCGCGCGCGCCGTGCGAATTCGGCACGCATCGGGGCGTCGTCGACAAGCTCTTTGACGGCTGCGACCATCGCGTCCAAGTCTCCCGGCGGGTAGAGAAACCCGGTGTTTCCGTGCTGGATCAGGTCGATCGGCCCGCCCCGCCGCGGCGCGACGCACGGGACACCTGAGGCGAGCGCCTCCTGAATTGTCTGGCAGAACGTTTCGAGTTCCCCGCAGTGCACGAAGACGTCGAGACTCGCGACGGCCTCGGCCAGCTCTTCGCCATCCAGGAACCCCGTAAACGTGGCGCCAGGAAGCTTCGCGGCAAGTTTGCCGCGCGAGGGGCCCTCTCCCACAACGACCACCGAAATGCCGTCCACGGCGGCGAGCCTTGCGAGGTCCTCGACGCGCTTCTCGGGCGCGAGGCGTCCCACGTACCCGACGACAACCTCGCCGTGGGGAGAGAATCGCGTGCGTACGTCGGCGCTGCGCTTGTCGGGGCCGAAGCGAATCGCGTCTACGCCGCGCGGCCAGAGTCGGATGTGCGCGATTCCCAGGTCCTCGAGTTGCGCCACGGCGTAGGTGGACGGCGCGAGCGTTAGCGTGGCGCGATCGTGGATGTTGCGCACACGGTTCCACAGTAGTGGCTGACTCCAGGCCCCGCGGTATTTGCCCGCGTACGAGGGGATCTCGGTCTGATAGACCGCCACGGTCGGCAGCCCCAGCTTGTCCGCTGCCCGGATCGCGGTCCATCCCAACGTGAACGGGGACGCTAGGTGGACCACGTCGGGGCCGTAGTTCTCGAGGATGTCAGCGATCTTGCCCACTCCGCTGAGGTTCAAGCGCACGTCGCGATAGCCCGGCCAGCCCATTGCTGGAACCCGGGTAATTGACGCGATACCGTAGCGCGCGGGCCCTTCGGAGCGGCTCGATTCCGGAGCGATCACCATCGCTTCATCCCCTCGCTCGGCGAGATGTTCGATCACGCGCAGCAGAGAGTTTGTCACGCCGTTGGAATGCGGCAGGAAGGACTCAGCCACCAACGCAACCTTCATGGCAACCATCTTGCCCCGCTCAGGTGCCCTTGGGCGATCGCGGCGTCCACCGCTGCGAAACCTTATCCTGCACGCGTGCCAGGATTGAGGCATGACGGTAGGCAAGATCAAAGTGCTGACGGCAATTGCGCTTGGGCTCGGTGTCGCATTTGGATCCGGCTCGGCGGCGTTCGCGCATACCGGGTTCGTCGCGTCCACCCCAACGCAGGGGGCGACCGTCGCCGAGCTCACGGAAGTTACTTTGACGTTTTCAGGAGAGCTTCTCGACATTGGCGCGTCAGTTGCGATTGTCGACGCCGACGGCATCGACCGCGCCGCCGCTCCTGTAGAGATACGCAGCGGCGGACTCGCGGTGACGCCGGTGGAGGACCTTGGCGACGGACCGTACGTTGTCACCTGGCGCGTGGTTTCGGCCGACGGGCATCCGATCGACGGTGCGCTCGAATTCACCGTCGCAGGCGCGGCAGGCGAGCCCTCGGCAGCCGCTAACTCGCCTGACCCGTCGGCAGACGCGATACCCGGCGATGCGGAACCATCGGAGGGGGCGCCTGGTTCGCGCGAGCCCGCCGCGAGTGCTCAGGTCGACGCGGGAGACTCGACGTTGGTACTGCGCATTGTCGCCGGATTCCTTTTGCTCGTGGTAGCGCGATTCGTGTTCAGCAAAATCATCACCAAGCGGCGCGGCAGCAGATAGCTCCGGCCGAGTTCAAGAAACTGCGACCTTGCCGTAGCGATGCGCGCGCCCTCCGGCTTGCCACGAGCAAGCAGGCATCGACCTAGCGACTGTCAAGACGGGCAACGAGTCGCGGGATGCCTTCTTTCGCGGTCACCTCGAACTGGCGGACTTTCCCGACGCGCTTTTCACGTTCACGTCTGAGCTGGATATCACGGACCTAGACGACGGCCCCATCTCCGTTGACGTGCTCGGGAGCATGGTGCTCCACGGCGTTTCGCTGGACGAGTCGGCGCGTATCGAGGCATAGCGCGAGGGTAGCCAGATACGGGTCGTTGGCACCATAGAGATCGACTACACGGACTATGACCTCACCGCGCCGAACTTGGGCTTCGCGGTGGTTGAACCGAGCGCGATCGTTGAGGTCGACATCCTGCTCTCTGCGGAAGCGGGCTAGCGAGCTACGTTGCCGCGCGGGGCGAGGGCCTGCCCTCGCGACCCGCAGCCCCGCGGAGGCGCCGCGGGCGGTGCGGCGCGTGAGGCGGCCTGTGGCACGCTAAGGGCATGAAACTTCGGCTTGGAACGCGGGCAAGTTCGCTCGCGCGCACTCAATCTGGGTTGATTGTGAGCCAATTGAGCGCCATTGCCGCGAAGCGGGGCGAAGAGCTCGACATTGACCTTCAGCCCGTCACGACCGAGGGCGACAAGATCAAGGGCCCCATTTCCGGCTCCGACAAGTCGGGCGTGTTTGTCGCCGCCCTGCGCGTCGCGCTCATATCAGGCGAGTGCGACTTGATCGTGCACTCGCTCAAGGACATGCCGGTCGACCAGCACGCGGATCTCGAGATTGCCGCGATTCCTGCGCGCGCGGATGCTCGCGATGCCCTGTGCAGCGCGGGCCTCGTCCTCGCGGAACTCCCTGCTGGCGCGCGCGTGGGTACTAGCGCTCCTCGTCGCGCGGCGCAAATTCTCGCCCAGCGCCCCGACGTCCACGTCGAGGGGCTGCGCGGAAACATCGACACTCGCTTGTCCAAATTTGAAAACGGCGACTTCGACGCCATTGTGCTCGCGATGGCAGGCCTCGACCGGCTGGGCCAGACCGACGCGATTGCCGAGGTAATGGAAACCGAGGTGATGGTGCCCGCACCCGGCCAGGGCGCGCTCGCGGTCGAGATTCGCGCCGACGCGCCGGATGAGCTCCGCTCGCTCGTGGCTAGTCTCGACGATCCCGACACACGTGTGGCGACGCTCGCGGAACGTACGGCATTGGGAGTGCTTGAGGCGGGTTGCTCGTCGCCCGTGGGCGCATACGCGACTGTTGCGGATGGCATGCTCTCATTGCACGTCAGAGCGCTCAGCATCGACGGGGCGCTCGCCATCAACGACTACTCGTCCGGTCCCGCGTCAGAGGCGGTGGCGCTCGGTAGCGATGCGGGGCGCTCACTGCTGGGTCGCGGCGCCGCGCGCCTCGTGAGTGGCGCGTGACGGCGCGCCAGGCTCAACCCAACTTGAGTGGCCGCAGGGTGCTCGTGCCCGTGACACCCGGGCGCCGGGCGCTCGCTGACAAGCTTGACGCGCTGGGCGCGCGCGTGGACGCTGTCGAATTCATCTCGATCGAGCCTCCAATGACGCTGGGCGCGCTCGACTCGGCAGCCGCGCGGTGGTGCGCGCACGAGTTTGCTTGGCTCGCTGTCACCAGCCGGAACGCCGTGGGCGCGCTGGCGGACGCAGCGGCGCGCGCGGGCATATCGCTCGCTGACCCGCAGCCAGATGCACGCGTTGCCACGGTGGGCGAGTCGACGCTTGGGGCATGCCGCGCGCTCGATCTCGAGGTGAGCCTTGTCCCGGAATCTGATCAATCGGCGCGCGGGCTTGTTGAGGTGTTCCCTGCGCCAATTGTCGGGGTGAGCGGGGCGGCGAGCCGAGTCCTAGCGCCGCTCGGAAGCCTTGCTGCTGACACCCTGGCCCGTGGACTTGAGGCGCTCGGCTGGGAAGTCGTCACGGTCGAGGCATACCGGACGGTGGACGGCCAGGGACCAGACGCTGAGGTGGTGCACGCTCTCGCATCGGGGGCCGTTGATGCGGTGCTGCTGACGTCGGCGTCGGCGGCCGAGCGACTGCGTCGTGACTGTCCAGACATGGCAAGTGGCACGATGGTGGTAGCGATCGGCGAGAATACCGTCGCGGGCGCGACTGCCTGCGGACTCACGGTGGATGCCGTTGCAGAGAACCCGACGTACGAGGCAATGGTCCAGGCGCTGGCAGATTGCCTGGGAATGATCGAGGAGGAATCGTGATGGGTACTGACGAACACCGCGATGGGGACACACCGATGGTTCGCCCGCGCAGGCTCCGGGCGACGGCCTCCATGCGCAGGCTGGTGTCCGAGACTCGTCTGCATGCAGCGGATCTGGTCCTACCAATCTTTGTCCGCGAGGGCCTGGACGCCCCACATCCGATCGACTCGCTTCCAGGAGTCCACCAGCACACGCTCGAGTCTCTCGTCGGCGAGGTCGAGCGGGCCGCGGCGATGCGGGTAGGCGGGGTCTTGCTGTATGCGGTCCCGGAAACTCGGGATGCGGAGGGGAGCGCGGCGTGCGATCCCGAAGGGATACTCTCGCTCGCGGTCAGCCGCGCCAAAACGGCCGCCGGCGGCCAGCTCGTAGTGATGGCCGACCTCTGCATGGATGGATTCACCGACCACGGACACTGCGGCGTTGTGGACTCCGCGGGGAACGTGGACAACGACGCCACGCTAGCTGTCTACCGAAAAATGGCAGAGGTGCTCGCGGAGGCGGGCGCCGACATTCTTGGGCTCAGCGGAATGATGGACGGCCAAGTGGCCGCCGTACGCGACGCGCTCGAGTCCGCCGGCCACCACGACACGGCACTGCTGGCGTACGCCGCCAAGTACGCGTCAGCGTTCTACGGGCCCTTCCGCGATGCTGTCGAATCGCCGCTGGAAGGCCACAGGCTTGGCTACCAGATGGACCCAGCCAACGGGCGCGAGGCCATGCGCGAAGTCACCCTCGACCTAGAGGAGGGCGCGGACATCGTCATGGTGAAGCCTGCGCTGCCCTATCTAGACGTGCTTGCAGAAGTCGCGGCCGAGTCCGACGTACCGGTGGCCGCCTATCACGTCTCGGGGGAGTACGCCTCGATCGAGGCTGCGGCAACTCGCGGGTGGCTTGACCGCCGCGCGGCGCACTTGGAGGCATTCACATCGATGGCGCGGGCGGGCGCGGACATCGTTGTCTCGTACGCGGCGTTGGACCTTGCCACATGGATTCGCGAAGATACCAGGTGAGCGCAGGCGGCCGCGCAGACTCCTTCGCGCGCGCGAGTGGCGTGTTGCCGGGCGGTGTGAACTCACCCGTGCGGGCCTGGGCGGCCGTGGGCGGAACCCCCGTGGCGATCGCGTCGGCGAACGGCTCGCGCGTCACGAGTGCGGAGGGTCGCGAGTATGTCGACCTCGTCGGTTCGTGGGGAACCGCGATCCTCGGCCACGCGCACCCTGCGGTGGTCGAAGCCGTGCGTGAGGCGGCCGGGCGAGGACTGAGTTTTGGCGCGACCACGCAGGCGGAGGTGGAGCTCGCTGAGGAAATTCGGCGCCGTTACCCCCCGGCCGAGCGCGTCCGCCTGGTGTCGACGGGCACCGAGGCGACCATGACGGCGTTGCGGATCGCGCGCGCAGCGACGGGCCGCGACCTGATCGTCAAGTTCGCGGGGTGCTACCACGGGCACAGCGACGGGCTGTTAGTTGCTGCCGGGTCGGGGCTTGCGACTGCGGGAATCCCCGAAAGCGCTGGCGTGCCAGAAGCGGTCGCTCATCTCACCGTCGTCCTTCCGTACAACAACATCGAAGTGGCGCGCGCTCTGTTTGCCGACCGCGGAGGCGAGATTGCCGCAGTGATTACAGAGGCGGCGCCCGCGAACATGGGCGTGATTGCTCCGGAACCCCGGTTAAACGCCGAGCTCGCGTCGCTGTGCGCCCACGCCGGAGCCGTCTTCATTCTTGATGAGGTGCTGACTGGATTCCGTGCAGGAAGTGCCGGGTGGTGGGGGATCGAGCGCGACGCCGCAGTGCGAGACGGCGAGCAGCCGTGGGTGCCCGACCTCGTGACGTTCGGGAAGGTTATTGGAGGGGGGCTCCCTGTCGCGGCAGTCGCCGGCCGTGGGGAACTCATGGAGCGGCTCGCGCCCGCTGGCGATGTGTACCAAGCGGGGACCCTGTCGGGCAACCCCGTTGCCGTTGCGGCAGGGATTGCAACGCTCGAGGCGCTCGACGATGACGCGTACGCGAACCTGGCGCGTTCGGCCGCGCTAACCACCGTGGCCGTCGAGGACGCGCTAGCAAGCGCGGGCGTCACTCACTCCGTTGGGGCGGCAGGCACGCTGTTCTCGTTCTTCCTGGGACTCGAGCAGGCGCCGCGCAACTTCGCGGAGGCGTCGCAGCAAGATGTCGCGGCCTACGCGCGGCTGTTTGCGGTCCTCGAAAGTGCAGGGGTGCTGCCCCCGCCGTCCGCGTACGAGGCGTGGTTCGTGTCGCTCGCGCACGGGGCGAGGGAGCTTGAGGCGATCAGCGATGCGGTGGGCGCGTTCGCGGCTTCCGAGCTCGCGCGCGCGTAGATCTCGCCTTCAACTCTCCGCGGTTCCCTTGGCCGCGTCGGGCGCGAGTTTGATCCCTTGCCCCCGCACCATCGACAATGGAACGGTGAACACCTATCTTGCAGGCGCCCCGTGACGACGCTTCTTGGCGTTGACCTCGCGGGAAGGCGCGTCGTGGTGGTGGGAGGCGGGGCCGTCGCGAACCGACGCGTCCCTATCTTCCTTGCAGACGCTGCGGCCGTGGTGGTTGTCGCCCCCGAACTGACGGATGCACTCGCGACGCTTGCCGACAGCCGCGAGATCGAGTGGCGTCAGCGCCCCTACGAGCCCGCGGATCTTGACGGCGCAAGGCTGGTTGTCGCGGCGACTGACGACCAGGCGCTCAACGACACCGTGAGCGCCGATGCCGAGCAGCGCGAAATACTGTGCATCAATGCCTCCGACGCTGCGCGCGGATCGGCGCGTATGGCCGCGACCTCACGTCACGGCGACATCGCGCTCGGAGTGGTTTCTCTCGCGGACCCCGACCCACGCCGGCTACGCGCCATTCGCGACGCCCTCGCGCTCCACATTGACGCCGACATTCCCGACCTCAGGCACCGCCGCAAGGGAGCCGGGCGCGTGGTGCTGATTGGAACCGGGCCGGGCGACCCTGAGCTAATGACCATTGCTGCGCGGCGCGCGCTCGCCGAGGCGAACGTGGTGGTCGCCGATCGACTCGGCGCGGTCGACGCCCTTGCCCACGTGCCAGCGGAAGTCGAGCTGGTGGACGTGGGCAAGGCTCGCGACAGCGAACCGGTGTCGCAGGAGGAGATCAACACGATCCTGGTCGACAGTGCTCTCGCAGGCAACGTTGTTGTGCGCTTCAAAGGCGGAGACCCGTTCGTGTTCGGTCGCGGCGGCGAGGAAATGCATGCGTGCATCGACGCGGGAGTCCCGTGCCAGATGATCCCGGGAATTTCTTCCGCGCTGTCCGTTCCCGCGCTCGCTGGAATCCCGGTCACACAGCGTGGAATTGCGCGGTCGTTCCTGGTCACCACGGGGCACGAGGGCCCGGAACCGGCGATGCTCGCCGCGATAATCGGCGGCGCCACGGTAGTGGTGCTCATGGGTGTCAAGGCTCTCGACGCGATTTGCACCGAGGCGCTGGCCGCCGGAGCCAGTGCGAAACTCCCGGTGGCGATCATCGAGTCCGGCTCAACGCCGCGCGAGCGGGTCACGTATGCGGAGCTCGGTTCGGCAGCCCGCACGGCGAACGAGACAGGCGTCAAGGCTCCCGCGATCATCGTTATCGGAGAGGTGGCGCGAGCGGGCTTGCTCAAGTCAACCGACGCCGCCACGCCTCACTAGCGGGAGACGTCTGTGACACACATCGGAGATCGCCTCGCAGGAAGCGGCAGCGTGCGCACCGTCATGAGGCGCGGGAGCGCGCTGGGGGAGGAGGCATGAGCGGGACGGCGAACCACACCGACCCGGTGTTGATTGGATGCTCGCACGGCACGCGCTCGCAAAACGGGCAGCGGGTGGTCGCCGGCCTCATCGCATCCGTAACTGAGCGGTTCGGTATCGAAACTCGGGAGGCATTCGTCGACGTGCAGGAGCCGCGCATCGGCGATGTTGTGGCGGCATTGGCGACCAGTAACGGCCTTCAAGCAGTGGTGGTTCCCCTCTTGATGAGCGGTGGCTACCACGTCAACGTGGATATTGCGCAGGCCGTGGCCGACCGGGTGGATGTGGTCGCGGCACCGCCGCTCGGTCCGGACGTGAGAGTCCTTGAGATCGTCGTGGATCGCCTCCGTGAGGCTCACGTGCCGGCCGGTGCGACGGTCGTCCTGGCTGCCGCGGGGTCCACTGACGCGCGCAGCCAAGCAGACGTCGAGGCGGCCGCCATCATGCTCAGGGCCGCCTGGGATGGCCCAGTGCGGATCGGGTACGCCGCGAACATCGAGCCCACTGTTGCAGGCGCCGTCGCATCCACCCGCGAGTCCGGCGATGACGTGGTGGCGGTCGCCTCCTACTTGCTTGCGCCTGGCCACTTCCAGGACAAGCTGGCCGACGCTGGCGGTGACCATGTGACCGGCCCGCTCGCGCCTGACGCGCGACTGGTGCAGATCATTGCCGACCGATACCGTTCCATGTGTGGGAGATAACTTCGCTCGACAGGTGAGTTTGCCGGGATTTGGCGACGCTGGACAGTCGAGGCTGGGCGCCGCGCGAGTCGTGATCGTGGGCGTTGGTGGGCTCGGTTGTCCTGTTGCGATGTACCTCGCAGCCGGAGGCGTGGGGCACCTTACGCTTGTGGACGGCGACCACGTTGCGGCGTCGAATCTGCACCGCCAGATCCTGTACGGCCCCGACGACGTGGGGCGCACCAAGGTTGACGTCGCGCTCGATGCGCTGGCCCGGACCGCGCCGAGCGTCGCGGTCGAGGCCGTGTCCGCACGGTTGACTGAGGGCAGCGCAGGGGAGCTGTTGAGCGAGCACGACCTCGTGATCGATGCAACCGACACGTTCGCCACCCGCCTGACCATCGCCGATGCGGCGGCGGCGTCTGGAGTTCCTGTGGTGTGGGGAGCGGTCCAGGGGTACGACGGGCAGGTGTCCGTGTTTCGGGACGGCGCGACGCTGCGCGACCTCCTGCCGGAAGAACCAGGACTTGAGCTCGACTCATGCGAGGGAGGCGCCGTACTCGGGACTGTGTGCGGGGTCGTGGGCGCGACTATGGCTACCGAGGCGATTAAGGTCCTGGCAGGCGTAGGTGATCCGCTCGCGGGGCGCGTGGGCGTATTCGAGGGCAGGTCTGGGAGCTGGAGCGCCGTGCCGCTGAGGTCGTCGCATGGCTGAGCTGTTGCCGGTCGACGCCCATCGTTCTGCAGCAATTGAACTCATGGCGCTTACGGGAGTCGAGGAAGTCCCTATCGCCGACGGGCACGGCCGCGTAAGCGCACGCTCCGTTAGCGCGCGCTTCGCATCTCCGCAGTGGGACAACTCAGCAATGGACGGGTACGCGGTTGTACTCTCGGACGTCGCGGGGGCTTCGGAGGCCAGCCCCGTGCGCCTCCTCGCGGACAAGCCGGACCCGATGGGCGGGTGGGATCGTTCGCTCGCGCGTGGTCAGGCGGTCGCGGTGATGACCGGTGCACCCGTGCCCCAAGGCTGCGAGGCAATCGTCCCGGTCGAGAACGTCGAAGTGGGGGATGGCTGGGTGGACATTCGCGTCGCCCCCGTTCCTGGAGCTCACGTCCGTCGGGCGGGCGAGGACGTCGCTGTAGGCGCCACCGTTGTGCGAGCGGGAGACAGGCTTGGCTCGGCTGCGCTCGCCGCGCTCGCGAGCACGGGGCACGCGTTTCTCGACGTTCGGGACCGTCCGCGCGTGGCCATTGTCGCGACCGGAAGCGAGTTGGTCGCGCCCGGCGCGAAGCTCCCGCCGCGTGGCGGCTTCGATTCGAACTCGCTGATGCTCTCCACCGCAGCCCGCGCCGCCGGCGCGGAGGTAGTGAGCATCGGCCGCGTGCCCGATGATCCCGCTGGTTTTATCGACGCTGTAGAGATGGCGGACGCGGACCTGGTGGTTACCACAGGCGGGGTGAGCATGGGTGCCTTTGATGTGGTCAAGGCGGCTCTCGAGGGCACCGGAGTGTCGTTCGTGCGCCTCGCGATGCAGCCAGGCAAACCGCAAGGCATCGGCAGGCTGCCGGGCGGGAAGCCCATCCTTGCGCTTCCCGGGAATCCTGTCTCCGCGCTTGCGTCCTTCGACATGTTCGTGCGCCCGGCGATTCGCGCAGCGCTCGGCCAGGATCCGTGGCCCGTTCCCGAGCGGGCGACGGTCGCTGCCAGGTGGACTTCGCCCGTAGGAAAACTTCAGGTCGTTCCCGTCACCGTCGACGCGCAAGGCGTGCGCCTGGCGACGCCGGGCGGGTCGGCGTCGCACCTGGTCGTGGCGCTCGCGCGCGGCGAGGCATGGGCTCTCGTGGAACCGGACGTAGAAGATGTGGAGACCGGCGACACCGTCGCGGTCGTAAGGTGGGATTCATGAAAGAGTTGACGCACTTGGACGACGCAGGTCACGCCCGCATGGTGGACGTCACGGCCAAAGAGCCCACGGTTCGCGCCGCGACGGCCGAGGCCTTCGTCGAGTGCGCCGAGCACGTAGTCGCCGCCCTGCGCGATGGCGCTGTGCCCAAGGGTGATGTGCTCGCGGTCGCTCGCGTCGCGGGAATCGCCGCGGCCAAGCGCACCCCGGAGCTGTTGCCGCTAGCGCACGTCATCGGCGTTCACGGCGTCGTCGTCAATCTTGAGGTCACGGACGCGGGAGTCGCGATCACGGCCACTGTCCGCACCGCAGACCGCACGGGTGTCGAGATGGAGGCTCTCACCGCCGCTTCAGTCGCGGCGCTCAACGTTGTCGACATGGTTAAGGGCCTCGACAAGGGAACCACGATTCGCGAAGTTCGCCTGGTATCCAAGACAGGCGGCAAGTCGGGAGATTGGCGGTGTGCATGACCGGCGCGGCTTTCGAGGCGATTGTGCTTGCAGGTGGTCGAGCGATACGGCTCGGCGGCGAGTCGAAGGCACAACTCGAGGTAGGAGGAACGACTCTGCTTGCGCGCGCCTTGGCCGCTGTCGCGAGCGCCCAGGGCGTGGTGGTGGTTGGCCCTGAGTCGGAATGGTCTGAGCGCGTCCTTGGAACGCAAGAGGATCCGGCCTTCGGCGGTCCAGTCGCGGCCGTCGGGGCGGGCACCGCGGCGCTCGACGCGGAGGGCGGCGACGGGCGGGCTAGCGAGGCGCCGCCATTGACCCTCGTGCTCGCTTGCGACATGCCCTACTCGGCGCCTGCCGTGGCGAGCGTGGTCGCACGCGCGGCGTTCATGTCGCCAGAGGTTCTCGGTGCGTGGGGCACCGACCCGGCGGGCAGGACGCAGCCGCTGCTGGCTGCCTACGATGCGGTCAAGTTGCGGGCCAGGCTCTCCGAACTGGACGGCGCGGGCGGGCTTGTGGGACTTTCGATGCGCATGATCACGCAATCAGGCGAGATGATAGACGTGCCCGTAGGCGTCGGCTCAGAAGATGCGGACACGTGGCAAGACGTCGAGAGGATGCGTGAGGTTCATGGCTGACCCGGAACTGATGGAGAGTTGGTTGCGCGCATTGGCCGCCGAGCTGAATCTAGAGGTCGGAGATGTGGACGTTCAGGCCCTGTTGGACGTGGCGCGTGACGCCGCCCACGGCGTCACGCGACCTGCCGCGCCTCTCGCTACATTCCTGATCGGTTGGGCCGCTGGCGCTTCAGGCGGCGATCCGGATGCCGTTGCGCGTGCGTCGGCCGCTGCGTCCAAGCTCGCCATCGAGTGGGAGTCGCGCTAGTGGCGCAGGTACGCCTGTTTGCCGCCGCCGCCGAGGCGTGCGACGCGTCCGAACTAGACGTTGATGCCGTCACTCTTGGCGCGCTGATCGAGACCCTCGGATCCAGGGGCGCCGACGCGTCGCGCGTTCTGCGCCAATGCGCTGTGATTGTGGACGGCGTACGGGTAGACGATGCGGCCCGGGCCCTCGCGCCGGACGCCAAGGTGGACGTCCTGCCGCCTTTTGCCGGCGGATAGGCCAAACCTCGGGCTAGCCGCCGATGGCGCTCATGGGACGGTCGGGCTGCGTGAACGTCGGATCGTCGATTCCGTGGCTGGGCTGCTTGCGCGTGACGCACGCGATCATGGCCGCAGCCAGCGCGTCGTCGTCCACCCCGTTGCGCATGAGCGTGCGCAGGTCCGATTCTTCGTGAGCGAAGAGGCAGTTACGGAACTGGCCGTCGGCCGTGAGCCGCACACGGTCGCATGCCTCACAGAACGGCTGAGTCACGGATGCGATGACGCCCAGCGTCGCGGGTCCACCATCGATGAGCCACTCTTGGGCAGGGGACCTGCCGCGACCGGGAACTTCCGCGAGCGGGAGTGCCGCGGCGACGGCGTCGAAGATCTCCTCACCCGTGACAATCTGGTTGCGCTTCCACGCGTGCCCGGCGTCCAGAGGCATGAACTCGATGAACCGCATGTGGAGTTCGCGCTCGGCGGCGAACCGGACCAGGTCGAGGGCCTCGTCCTCATTGACGCCCTTCATGATGAGCGCGTTGATCTTGACCGGATCGAACCCGACCACGCGCGCAGCCTCGATTCCCGCAAGTGTGTCCGCGAGCCGGTCGCGCCGGGTGAGTTCGATGAAGCGCGCGCGCTGCAGGGTGTCGAGCGAGATGTTCACGCGCGCGAGACCGGCATCGCGGAGGGGAGCGGCAAGTGCGGGCAGGCGCAGGGCGTTCGTCGTTAGAGATAGTTCGAGCGGCCCGTCGGGGCCTTCCACGGCGGTGAGTTGACGGACCACGTCCACCACGTCGGGTCGCAGGAGAGGCTCGCCACCGGTGAGGCGGACTCCCCTCACGCCTAGGCCGGCGGCGACTCGTGTGAGTCGCACCAGTTCCGTTGTGGTCAGCAGAGTGGACGAGGCGAGCCAAGGGACGCCGTCCGCGGGCATGCAGTACGTGCAGCGAAGCGAGCACCGGTCCGTGAGGCTTATCCGCAGGTCGCGGTGCACGCGCCCGTGTTTGTCGATCAGCATCCCGGCGGTCACTGGATGCCCACCCACGTGTGGGAGCCGTCGGTGAGGATTTCGCGCTTCCAGATCGGCGCCTCGGCCTTGACGCGCTCCACCAGCTCCGCGAGCACGGTCAGCGCCTCGGCGCGGTGTGCGCTGCCAACGGCGGCTACGATCGCGGCGTCACCGACCGCGAGCATGCCCGTCCGGTGAGTGACGGCGATGGTGACGTCGTCCCTGTCGAGGTGCGCGGCAAGTCTTGCAATCGCGGAGCCTGCGTCCGGGTGCGATGAATACTCGAGGTGGGTGACCTCGCCCGCGACCGACGGATCGTGGTCGCGGACTAGGCCCACGAATGTGGCGACGGCGCCGAAGCGCGGCGACCGGACCGCGTCGACGTGCGCGTCGAGCGACAGCGGCTCAGGCGTGATGGCGGCAATGGCGATCAATGGCCGCCCCCGTCTACTTGGGCCAGCGCGTGGGCGACCAGGGTGGGAACCACGTGCATCGCGGATTCGACGGCGTTGGGCGACCCCGGAAGGTTGACGATGACGGCAGGTGCAGTGCCGGCGCTCAGGCCGGCGAGCCCGCGGGATAGCGCCGCTTGCGGCAGGGCGCGAATGTCGCGCCCGCGCAGGAGCTCGGGGATGCCCGGAAGCGCGACGGCGATGTGCGGCGCCGTGCCCTCGGGCGTCTTGTCGCGGGGGCCGACGCCCGTTCCTCCCGTTGTCACCACCACGCGCGCGCCGGCTTGTATCGCCGCGCCAAGCGCATCGCTTACTGACTGCTCGCCATCCTCGATCACGGTTGGCGTGACGGCTGCCCCCGCATCTGCGAGGGCAGCGGCAATGACGGGACCCGTGGCGTCCGCGCGGTCACCACGAGCCGACCGATCGGAGACCGTGATCACGGTGCACGGAACGCCCGCGAGGGAGGTAGAGGACATCAGGTCAGTTTAGGCGGCGCCGCTAGTTGCGACGGCTGGGTTCCCACCCGCGTCGCGCCTCGCGGTTTCCGGTTCCGAACGTCTTGCGCTTGCCGCGGCTGCGGTACACCACGTAGGGCCGGGTCAGGTACTGGAACGGCGCACTGAACACGTGCACGAGGCGTGTGAACGGCCATACGGCGAACAGGACGAATCCGGCGATCACGTGCCACTGGAACGCCCACGGAGCAGACGCGATGTGTTCGGGTTCGGGCTGGAAGGTCAGCACCGATCGCAGCCAAATTGAGACGTCGTGGCGGTACTCGTGCCCCTCGCCGATCACTCCCGCGGCGTACCACGACGCGGTGATCCCGAGCAGGACAGCGCTTCCAAGGAAGAGATACATGACTTTGTCGTTGGTGGTGGTGCGGTTGAACACCGTCGCGGTTGTGCGTCGGCGGTAGATGAGCATCGCCACGCCGATGACGGTCGCGGCGCCGGCGGCCAGACTGAGCGGGACCGTGTACGTGTGGTACGTGTGCTCGTTGATTCCGATCGCCTCGGTCCACGAGTCGGGAACGAGTAGCCCAAGGATGTGGCCCATGATCACGGCGATAATGCCAAAGTGGAACAGCGGGCTCGCGATGCTCATGACTCGGCCGCCGTAGAACTGGCTCGACCGCGTGGTCCAGCCAAATTTGTCGTAGCGGTGGCGCCAGATAAGGCCCACGATCAGCGTCGCCACGCACACGTAGGGCAGCGCCACCCACAGGATCAGGCTCGCGCTCGACAGCGACTCTGCGCCGCTAATTTCTACAGCTTCGGCGATCATCGTCGGCCTCCTACAGCCTCTGCGCCCAGCGCAGTCGGGAATGGGTCAAGGCCCACCATTTCGGTTGGTGGTCCCTGCTTGGCGAGCGACGCCATGCGCTCGGCGATCTCGGGGGTCATATTCGGCAGCGTTGCCAGCACCGCGTCGAGTACGTCCACGTAAGGCGACTCGACATTGGCGAGCGCCTCGCGCAGCAGGCCGATAGGCACACGGTGTTCGACGAGAAGCGCGTCGCCCGTCATGCGGTCCCCCAGGGCGGCGAACTCCAACACCACCGCGAGGTGGTCGGGAAGCTCGGAGTCGCCGATGTCGAACCCGGCGTCCAGGTACGCCTGCTTGAAGCGGACGATAGAGAACCCGCGATTGCGCGTATCCCCATCGGTCCAGTACGTCAGGTACGGGCAGGCCTTGCGCTTCATGTCGAACGTCTGCACGTAGTGCTTCTGAACGTCGAGAAGAGGCGTGCCTTCCAGGTGCTCGATCATCCGCGCGAGAGGGTCCCGCACCTTGGCGGGCGCTTGCTCGATGACCTCGTTGATACCCGGCAGCCGCTCCATGAGCTTTTCGTCCGGGTACCAGAGCAGCCAGGACGCCGCGAGCCGCGCTGCTGCGGTTGTCTCGCTCATGACTTGTTCCTGATCTTCGGCATTCCCAGTGGGACACCCTTGCCGTCCCAGTTGGGGAGGTTGACGTCCGCGGACATCGTGCGAGAGGCATCCGATTGCAGGTGTCCGTCGTCCTTGAGGGCATGGAAACTCTCGGCGGCAACGGACTTGGGCTTGGCTGCCTGGGCCGCGCCCGCGTGCGCGAACTGGCCGGGGCCGCCCTCGCCGTCGAGCGAGCACGCCAGGTCCTCGAGTTCCTTGCCGGCTTCTGCGTGAGCGGCGGGGACCACGTAACGGTCCTCGTACTTGGCGATCGCGAGCAAACGGTACATCTCGAGCATCGTCTCTTCGCTCATGCCTACGCGCGCCGGGATGTCCGGCTGCAGCTCGTTGCCAATGTTCTTGTCGCGCATGTACGAGCGCATTGCGGACAGTGTGTCCAGCGAGCGAAGCACGGGCGCGACGTCTCCCGCGGTGAACAGTTCCGCAAGGTACTCGACCGGGATGCGGAGCGAGCGCAGCGCGCCGAACAGGTTGTCGGCGTCCTCCGCGTCGTGACCGGTCTCCTTGAGCGAGTCGACCACGGGCGACAGCGGCGGGATGTACCAAACCATGGGCATCGTCCGGTACTCCGGGTGCAGCGGTAGCGCCACGCGGAACTCCTTGGCCAGACGGTATATGGGGGACTTCTGTGCCGCCACCATCCAGTCATCGGCGATGCCGTCGCGCTTGGCTGCTGCCTGTACCTCGGGGTCGTGCGGGTCGAGAATGAGGTCGAGCTGCGCCTCGTATAGGTCCGTCTCGTCCGGCGTGGTGGCCGCTGCCGCGACCTTGTCCGCGTCGTACAAGAACAGGCCTAAGTAACGCAAGCGGCCGACGCATGTCTCCGAGCAAACCGTGGGCTGACCCGCCTCGATGCGCGGGTAGCACATGGTGCACTTCTCGGCCTTGCCTGTCGCGTGGTTGAAGAAGACCTTCTTGTACGGGCAGCCAGTCACGCACATGCGCCAACCGCGGCACGCATCCTGGTCCACCAGCACGATGCCGTCCTCGCTGCGCTTGTACATCGCACCCGACGGGCAGGCTGCGACGCAAGCGGGGTTGAGGCAGTGTTCGCAGATGCGCGGCAGGTAGAACATGAACGCCTGCTCGAACTCGAACTTGACCCGGTCACCCACCTCACCCTTGATCTTCTGGATGATCGGGTCCTTGGGCCCGTTCTCCACGCCGCCGCCCAGGTTGTCGTCCCAGTTGGCCGACCACTGGATCTTCATGGGCTTGCCCGAATTGACGGAGATGGGCTGAGCTACCGGCGAGTGTTTGCTTGCCGGAGCCGAGATGAGGTTGTCGTAGTCGTAGGTCCAGGGCTCGTAGTAGTCGCTGACCTCGGGCAACTTGGGGTTGTTGAAGATCGTCGCGAGGCGCTTGAGGCGGCCGCCCGACTTGAGCTTCAGCTTCCCGCGCTTGTTAAGCTCCCAGCCTCCCTGCCACTTGTTTTGATCTTCGTGGCCGCGCGGGTAGCCCTGACCGGGCCGCGTCTCCACGTTGTTGAACCACGCGTACTCGACTCCATCGCGGTTGGTCCACGCTTGCTTGCATGTGACCGAGCACGTGTGGCAGCCGATGCACTTGTCGAGGTTCATCACCATTCCTACTTGGGCCATGACTTTCATGAGTACGTCACCTCCTGCGAGCGGCGACGTATGACCGTCACCTCGTCGCGCTGGTTACCGGTTGGGCCCAGGTAGTTGAAGAAGAAGGACAGTTGGCCATAGCCGCCGACCAGGTGGGTGGGCTTGATCATGAGCCGCGTGAGCGAGTTGTGAATGCCGCCGCGCTTGCCGGACTCTTCTGCGATCGGCACATCGACCAGGCGATCCTTCGCGTGGTACATGTACACGGTGCCAGCGGGCATGCGGTGCGAGACGATCGCGCGAGCGACCACCACGCCGTTGCGGTTGTACGCCTCGATCCACTCGTTGTCCTTGACGTCGATCGCGTCGGCGTCCTCCGGGCTCATCCAGATGTCAGGCCCGCCGCGGCTGAGCGAGAGCATGTACTGGTTGTCCTGGTAGTTCGAGTGGATGGACCACTTGGAGTGCGGCGTCAGGTAGCGGACCGTGACCTCCTTGCCCTTGCCGGTCTTTTGGTCGCCGAAGATCCGGTGCATGTTGAGCGGGGGCCGGAACGTGGGCAGGTTTTCGCCGATCTCCGTCATCCAGTCGTGGTCGAGGAACAGGTGCTGGCGTCCGGTGAGGGTGTGCCAGGGCTTGAGTCGTTCGACGTTGATCGCGAAGGCGGTGTACCGGCGTCCGCCGTGCTCACTTCCCGACCATTCGGGGCTCGTGATCACCGGCACCGGTCGCGCCTGGGTATCCGCGAACGTGATGCGTTTGCCCTCGTTGTCGAGCGCGAGGTCGGCTAGCTTCTGCCCCGTGCGCTTCTCGAGCGCGCGGAAGCCCTCGACCGCGACGCGGCCGTTGGTGGTGCCGGACAGCGCGAGGATGGTCTCGCACGCGTGGATGGCGGTGGTGAGTGCGGGGCGCCCGGCCGCGGGGCCCTCGGCGATCACGCCGTTGACGCCGGCTAGGAGCTCGACCTCGGCCTCCGGCTTCACCGGCACGCCCTTGGTCATCGTCCCGAGCTTCTCGACCAGCGGTCCGAGCGCGGACATGCGGTCCGCGAACTCGGTGTAGTCGCGCTCGACCACGACAAACTTGGGTGCGGTCTTGCCGGGGATCAGGTCGACTTCTCCGGTTTTCCAGTCCTTGACGATGCCGCTGGGCAGCGCCATGGCGTCGGGAGTGTCGTGGAGAAGGGGGACGGCGACCAGGTCCTTGACCTTGCCGAGGTGGCCCTTGGACAGTTTCGAGACCTCGCGCGCAAGGTCCTGGAACGTGTCGTAGTCGCTCTTGGTCTCCCACGGCGGGTTGATGGCCGGGGTGAAGGCGTGCACAAACGGGTGCATGTCGGTCGAGGACAGGTCGTGCTTCTCGTACCAGGTGGCGGCAGGGAAAAGGACGTCGCTGTATAGGCCGGTGCTGGTCATCCGGTAGTCCATTGCGATGAGCAGGTCGAGCTTGCCGGCGCCCGCCTCGCCCCACTTGACATCCTGCGGTCGATGCTCCTCGCCGGACTCTTGAGCCCGCTTCGAGCTGTCCGCGCCCAGCAGGTGGTGAAGGAAGTACTCGTTGCCCTTGGCCGACGAGCCCAGCAGGTTGGCCCGCCACACGGTGAGCACGCGGGGCCAGTTCTTCTCGGCCTCCGGGTCTTCGATCGCGAAGTTCACCTCGCCAGACTTGAGCTTCTCCGTCATGTAGTCGCCGGCGGACTTGCCCGACTTCTCGATCGCGGCGCCCAGCTCGAGCGAGTTGGTGTCGAACGTGGGGTACGAAGGCATCCATCCCGAGCGCGCCGACTGCGCGATCACGTCGATCGCGGCCTTGCCCTTGAAGCGGCCGTCGCCGAGCGGCGAGGAGACAGCTTCGGGGCCCATGCCGTCGTAGCGGTACTGGCCGGTGTTGACGTACCAGAACGCGGTGCCGATCATCTGGCGCGGCGGTCGCACCCAGTCGAGCCCGAAGGCGAGCGTGGCCCAGCCGGTGACGGGGCGGCACTTCTCCTGGCCAACGTAGTGGGCCCAACCGCCGCCATTGATTCCCTGCGTGCCCGCGAGGGTGACGAGCGCGAGGAACGTCCGATAGATCTCGTCGGAGTGGAACCAGTGGTTGGTTCCTGCGCCAAGGATGATCATCGAGCGGCCACCCGAGTCCTCGGCGTTCTGCGCGAACTCGCGGCCGATACGCGCCGCGGTCTCGGCGGGGACGCCGGTGATGCCCTCCTGCCACGCAGGCGTGTACGGGGCCGGGTCGTCGTAGTCCTTGGGCCATTCGCCTGGCAGTCCGTCACGGCCCACGCCGTACTGCGCGAGAGTGAGGTCGAAAACGGTGGTGACCAGGCGTTCGCCGTTCTTGGTCTTGAGGCGGCCCGCGGGGACGCCGCGGTGGTGCACGCCGCCACCTTCGTTCTTTTCCTGGGCTAGGTCGAAGCGCGGCAGGAGGACCTCGGCGGTCTCTGTGCCCTTCGCCTTGTACATCGACAGTGCGGGGTCCACGCCTTCGAGGTCGAGATTCCATTTGCCCTCGCCCTCCTCGCCAAACCGGAAGCCGAGCGATCCGTTGGGCACCGCGGGCTTGCCGGTTTTCGAATCGATTAGCACCGTCTTGAACTCGGCGTTTTCGCTCTTGTCGCCTAGGTCTGCGGCGGTGACGAACTTGTCCGGCACCCACGCGCCGTCCTTCTCGCGCAGGCTCACCAGGAACGGCAGGTCGCTGTACTGCTTGACGTATTCGACGAAGCGCGGCACCTGGCGGTCCACGTAGAACTCCTTGAGGAGCACGTGGCCCATGGCCATCGCTAGTGCGCCGTCGGTGCCGGGGTGGGGGCTCATCCACTCGTCGGCGAACTTGGTGTTGTCGGCGTAGTCGGGCGAGACGGTGACAACTTTTTGGCCGCGATAGCGGGCCTCGGCCATGAAGTGGGCGTCGGGGGTGCGGGTCACGGGGACGTTCGCGCCCCACATGATCAGGTAGGACGCGTTCCACCAGTCTGCGGATTCGGGGACGTCCGTCTGGTCGCCGAACACCTGGGGCGACGCGATGGGGAGGTCGCAGTACCAGTCGTAGAACGACAGCATCGAGCCGCCGAGCATGCTGATGAAACGACCGCCGGCCGCGTGCGACGCCATCGACATTGCGGGGATGGGAGAGAAGCCGAACACGCGGTCTGGGCCGTGCTCCTTGATGGTGTGGACGTGGGCAGCGGCGGCGATTTCCAGGGCTTCACCCCATGAAGCGCGGACTAGTCCACCCTTGCCGCGGGCGATCTGGTAGCGCGCGCGAGCCTCGGGGTCGGCTTGGAGGGCAGCCCACGCGTCGATGGGATCGGGGTGCTGCGCCTTCTTCGCGCGGTACTCCTCGAGTAGGACTCCGCGCACGTAGGGGTAGCGCACGCGCGTGGGGGAGTACGTGTACCAGGAGAAGGCGGCGCCGCGCGGGCACCCGCGGGGCTCGTACTCCGGGCTGTCGGGTCCAACGCTCGGGTAGTCGGTTTGCTGCGTCTCCCACGTGATGACGCCGTCCTTGACGTACACCTTCCACGAGCAGGATCCCGTGCAGTTCACGCCGTGCGTGCTGCGCACGATCTTGTCGTGGCTCCACCGGTCGCGATAGAACGAGTCGGCCTCGCGCCCGCCCTCACGGGTCACCGTGCGCAGGTCGGGCGATGTGACGCCTGGGGTGAAGAAGCGGCCTGCCTTCACCAGGAAGTCGCCGGCGATCTTTCCGGTGTTTTCCTCGACTGCGGTCATGATGGGTCCTTATCGGTTGACGGTGCTGGTGTTGACGATTCTTTCAAATCTGGTTTGGCGCCATCAAGCGCGCCGGGCGTCGCGGTTCGGGTGGGCGAGAGGTCGACGCGGGTCAGGCGCGCTTGGCAGACGCCGGGCTTGACCCACACATCGACGCCCGCGACGGCCACGTCTTGTTTGGTGTCCTCCAGGATGCTCGAGAGCAACTCCGTGTGGATGTCGCAGATAATCGGGTGTTCGGCAACCAGTTCTGCGTACGGGCACGAGCCGAGCGTAATGCTGTCGCCTAGTGGCGATATGGCGGCCGCGAAACCCGCGCCCCGGAGTGCGTCAGCGGCTTGGTCGACGGCTTCGTCAGGCGTGTCCGCCGGCGCGACCGGTGGGATCTGTTCAGCCCACCGTGCCGCGGCTTGGCGCGCTAGCTCTGCACTTTGGGCGTCGGTGAGTGTGGCGCCGAGAGCTCGCGACAGGTCCTCGTAGGGAGAGTCCGGGTTGGGAACCGCGCGGTACTTGAGCTTGGGGCGCCCTCGCCCCTGCGGCTCGGCTTGGACGGACTCCACGTGCCCGCCAGCCAGCAGAACGTCGATGTGGCCACGAATGGTGTTGACGTGCAGCCCGGAGTCCTCGCTGAGCTCCTCGACCGACAGATCATCCTGGGATGCCTGCAGCAACGTGAGAATCTGGACCCGTGAGGCGCCGCCGCGCTTGCGCGACGTGCTCGCCCGATCGTCCGGCGACAGCGCAGCGACGCGCATCATCGCGTCGCTCGCCTCTTGCGCCGGAGTGGGGTTCATACTCGCTTTTCTACCACATAGAGACGTCAAATGTGAATAAACACGGTGAGTATTGCAACCTGTGGAAAAATGTGTACTCTGAGACACATCTAAACAAGATGACAGGTTCTAAGGAGGACCACGGAATGGCAGCCCCAAAGACGTCAAAAACCAATCGACCGGAGCTCAAGAGGGTTGGGCCCAACGCTGCGGATACCGAGAGCGGGCGCGGGCGCGTCCTCTCGATCGCCACCACAGGGTTCACGCTGATGTTCGCCGTTTGGTTGATGTTCGGCGTGCTCGGAATCTCCATCCGGGACGAGTTTGGCCTCACCGACGTCCAGTTCTCGTGGCTCACGGCCGTTGCCATCCTCAACGGCTCGATCTGGCGTCTGCCCGCTGGGCTCGCCGCCGACCGCTGGGGCGGACGCGTGGTCTCCACCGCGATGCTCCTCTTCACCGCTATTCCAGCCTTCCTCATCGCGTACGCGACGCCAGTAGACGCGACCTCCTACGCCGTCCTCATCGTCTACGCGTTCCTGGTCGGATTCGCCGGCAACTCATTCACCTCGGGTATTGCCTGGGTGAGCGCGTGGTGGCCGCAGAGTCGCCAGGGCCTCGCGCTCGGCGTGTTCGGTGCCGGAAATGTGGGCGCATCGGTCACCAAGTTCATCGGCCCGTGGATGATCGGAGCCGTTCCCGTCGCGGGGCTGCTTGGCGGCGTCGTCCC
Source organism: Demequinaceae bacterium (assembly GCA_965250005.1). GTDB lineage: Bacteria > Actinomycetota > Actinomycetes > Actinomycetales > Demequinaceae > WTKG01. The sequence goes on along the minus strand of OZ252279.1, from coordinate 778,814 downwards.
CGGTGGCTGGCGCTCGGTCCCGTTCATCTACGGCGTGCTGTTGCTCATCATGGCGGCGGTGACGTGGTTGGTCGCTCCTCGCCAGGACCACAAGCCCGGCAAGGACCGCGCCCTCAAGGACATGCTGCGGCCGCTCAAGCAGGTTCGCGTCTGGCGGTTCAGCCTCTACTACGCGGTGGTGTTCGGCGCATACGTCGCGCTCTCTTCGTGGCTGCCCAAGTACTACGTGGACAACTACGGACTCGAACTCAAGAACGCCGCGCTGCTCACGGCGCTGTTCATCTTCCCCGCGTCGCTGCTACGCCCCGTGGGCGGCTACTTCTCCGACAAGCTAGGCGCCCGCCGCGTCATGTACGCCACGTTCGGCGTCATGCTGCTCGCGAGCGGCATCCTGATGATGCCGTACGGGTTCATCACGATAGAACTGGGCGACGGCAGCACCAACGAGGTCCTTCCCTGGAGTGTGGGCGTGGTGTTCTTCACCATTCTTGTGTTCTTCATCGGTTGCTCGATGGGCATCGGCAAGGCGGCCGTTTACAAACACATTCCCGAGTACTTCCCCAAGGACGTTGGCGCTGTTGGGGGCCTCGTCGGGTCGCTCGGCGCGCTCGGTGGCTTCTTCCTGCCGCCCGCCTTCGCGTACGCGGAGCGCTTCAGTGGCATGCCCCAGGCAACGTTCTTCGTGCTGTTCCTGCTCACGTTGGTGGCGGCAATATGGATGCACGTCACGGTGGTCAAGGTGCTGCACGAGGCGAGCCCGACACTGGAGCACAAGTTTGAGCATGAAGATGCCAGCGCAACCGCGCCGGCCAAGAAGGCAACGACGCGCAAGGCGTCTCAGAAAGCAGGGAGCTAGTTCATGGCTACCAAGAAGACGGCGCCCCCAGCGCCCGCACCCAAGGGAAAAGACTGGCTCGATAAGTGGGATCCCGAGGCAAAGACCTGGGACTCCAATCTCGCGTGGAAGACCCTGTGGATCACCACGTTCAACCTGGTTCTCGCGTTCATCGCGTGGTTCCTCGTATCCGCGCTCGCGCCCATCCTCAACTCGATCGGGTTCGACCTCAGCAAGACGCAGCTCTACTGGTTGGTCGCGCTGTTCGGCCTCGCCGGTGGAGGACTGCGGCTGATTTGGACCTTCCTGCCTCCGGTGATTGGAACGCGCAAGCTGGTGTGGATCACCACCGCGCTGCTGCTGCTGCCGCTAGTGGGCTGGGGAATTGCGGTCCAAGACGCCAACACGCCCTACGTAGTCCTGCTTTCCCTGAGCTTCCTGTCGGGCATCGGTGGAGGCGCGTTCTCTGGCTTCATGCCGAGCACGTCCTACTTCTTCCCCAAATCCAAGCAGGGCGTGGCCCTGGGGCTGCAGGCCGGTATCGGAAACTTCGGCGTCTCGCTGGTCCAGTTCTTCACGCCGATGCTCGTGACGTTCGCGCTCGTCGGTGGCACCATGGGCGCCTCGCAGCGGTTCATCAACGTCGACAAAGGCATCGACAAGGAGGTCTGGTACCAGAACGCGGGCTTCTTCTGGGTGCCGTTCGTGCTCGTGGGCGCCTTCCTCGCGTGGAAACTGCTCCGCAGTATTCCCGTCCAGGTCAACAAGGTGCGCGATCAGTTCGACATCTTCCAGAACAAGCACACGTGGCTGATGACGGTGCTGTACGTGATCACCTTCGGCACGTTTGCCGGCTTCGCCGCAACGTTCGGCCTGCTGATCAAGAACATCTACGGCAGCGACGTATTCGGAAACGACGGCATCAACGCGGTCAGCTACGCGTTCCTCGGAGCGCTCGTCGGGTCGGCGGCGCGGGTCGCAGCCGGTCCTGTCGCCGACAAGCTGGGCGGCGCGCGTGTGACCATGCTGGCTACCGCCGGAATCGCGGGCGCGAGCATCTTCACTGCTTTCCAGCTCAGCCCCGACTCGGTCGATCAGTTCCCGCTATTCCTGTGGGGCATGCTCGCGATCTTCTTCTTCGCGGGCGTGGGTAACGCCAGCACGTTCAAGCAAATGCCCATGATCTTCGAGCGTCGCCAGGCTGGCGGCGTGATCGGCTGGACGTCAGCCATCGCGGCGTTTGGTCCGTTCGTCTTCGGTGTGATCTTCGCGTCCACAGATCCGGTGAACTTCTTCATCGGGTGGGCGACGCTCGCGCTCGCCGGCGTGATCATCACGTGGTGGTACTACTCGCGCAAGAATGCAGAGAAGCGGTCATAGCACGGCTCAGATCGAAGGATTCCGATTGAAATACGAAGCGCCGTCAGCCCGCACCGGGCTGACGGCGCTTCGGTCTCTGGGCGGCGGTTAGGAGCGTGAACCGGGGCGGCCCTCAAGAGCGCCGCCCGTCAGCCAACGGTGGCGCAGGAGCGCGAGAATCGCGACGTTTACCACCATCATGACCGTGGCAAGCATGATGGCCGCGGGGGCGTCGTGCTGGAGTGTTTCGTAGATCGTCACGGGCACGGTCGCGGTGCGGCCCGGGAAGCCTCCGGCGAACGTGATGGTCGCGCCGAATTCGCCCAGCGCCCGTGCCCACGCCAGCGCGAGTCCCGCAGCGATTCCGGGCCGCGCCGCAGGCAGGGCGACTTTCCACCATTGCTGCCACGGCCGAGCGCCCAGCGTCGCTGCCGCGTCCCCCAGTGCGTGCGCGTGAGTCCGCAAAGCGCCCTCGACGCTTACTACGAGAAACGGTAGGGCTACAAACACCTGCGCGAGGACGACGGCTACTGGCGTAAACGCGACCGTGACGCCCCACGTGGACTCGAGCCACTCGCCAATAAGGCCCTGCCTGCCGAACGCGGCGAGCAGGGCGACGCCACCAACCACGGGGGGAAGCACGAGCGGAAGAAGAATGACGGCCCGCGACCAATGGGCCGCGCGCCCCGGAATCCTAGCGAGCACGGACGCCAGAGGAACGCCCAGCACCAACACCACGAGCGTCGCGACGCTCGCCGTCACCAGCGACAAAGCGATCGCCTCACGCGACGGCGCCGATGAGACGGCGGCCCACGCGCCTGACCACTCGACGCGCGCGACCAAACTCAGAAGCGGAACGGCGATCATCGCCGCCGCGACCGACGCGGCGACCAGAACGACGACCGGCAGGCGCCTCATCAGAAGCCTGCGCCATCCGGGGCGGCGAACCCAGCTTGCTCGAGAATCTCCGCGGCGGACTGGGAGGCGAGAAAGTCCAGAAACATCGCGGCGCCAGGGTCGTCCCGGAGCGTCGCGCCCACGACGACAAACGGGTCCAGCGCCGGCGCGAATATCACCCAGAGTTGCGCGGCTTTGGCGTTGGTTGCGTACACGATTCCCGCATCGGCTTCGCCGCTGGTGATGGCGTATGTGACCGCGCGAGCGTCGCTGAGCAAGATGTCGAACTCCAGCGGATAGTAGGCGGTGTGAGTCAGCGCGTCCGCACCGCGCCCGCAGGGCTGGTGTGCGGTGCACGCGGCAATGAGCCACTGGTCGCTTACGCCTGCGCCCGGCGCGGGCTGTTCTGCGGACGCGAGTACAACCGAGTTCGAGGCGATCGCGAGGGAATCGACGATCAGCCCGTCGGCCTGCAGTTGGATTAGAGAATGCTCGTCGGCGACCACGATCGCGTCATAGGGGGCCCCCGCCACCGACTGACTTACCAGCGTCGCGCTTCCGGCAACAGTGATATCGACGGTTTGACCGGGATTCTCATGCTCAAACGCATCGGCCAGTATCGGCGCCACGTCGGCGAGGGAGGAGGCAACCCCAATCGTGATTGACTCGCCCTCTGATGCGCTGCACCCTGTGGCAGCGGCTAAGAGTGCCAAACCCACGGCTCCGGCGAGCGCGCGAGTACCGCTTTGGGGCGATTCAGCGTTCCGACGGGGGGATATGGGGGCGCTTGTCATGTCGCCACTTTACCGACGCGTGCGCGGAAGATGCTCGCTCCACGAGCACTCGTGGCGCGCAAGCGAAGAAGCTTGCCGCGGCCGGCCGAAACCCGCCCGACTGACTCGGACGGCCCGCGGTACGCCGTCAAACAGGTCAGGAAAGTTGGCTCCGACGTGAGGCTGGGGAACCCGGCGACCACTGGGCTCTGCGCCGCCACCGTCCACGGCATTGCTCGTGAGAGGGACACCGCGGCTCACAGCGGGCGCCCTCGTTTAGGCGACCGGCGCGCGGGCCGGTAAAATCGCGCCGTGACCAACGAGACGACAGAAGACGACCGCTACGACTTTCGCGCGCTCGAGGACAAGTGGCAGCCGGTGTGGCAGGAGACGCAGCCGTTTCGCAGCGGCAACGCCGATGACACGCGTCCCGAGAAGTATGTGCTCGACATGTTCCCGTACCCGTCAGGCGACCTGCACATGGGTCACGCAGAGGCGTACGCGCTTGGTGACGTAATCTCGCGGTACTGGGTGCAGCGCGGCTTCAACGTCCTGCATCCCATCGGTTGGGACTCGTTCGGCCTTCCAGCAGAGAACGCGGCGATCAAACGTGACCTGGACCCGCGCGGCTGGACAGAGGACAACATCGCCCAGCAGCGCAGCTCGATGGAGCGTTATGCGTGCTCGTTTGACTGGGACCGCGTGCTCGCGACCCACCGCCCCGAGTACTACCGCTGGAACCAGTGGATCTTCACGCGCCTACATGAGCGCGGCCTCGCCTACCGCAAGCCGAGCCAAGTCAACTGGTGTCCTAAGGATCAGACGGTTCTTGCGAACGAGCAGGTTGTGGATGGCCGATGCGAGCGCTGTGAGACTCCGGTGACCAAGAAGAAGCTTACGCAGTGGTACTTCAAGATCACCGACTACGGCGATCGTTTATTGAACGATCTCGACACTCTCGAGGGCAAGTGGCCCGACAAGGTCCTGGCGATGCAGCGCAACTGGATTGGCCGGTCTGAAGGCTCAGATGTCACGTTCGTCATCGAGGGCCGCGATGAGCCCATCGACATTTACACCACCCGTCCCGACACGCTCTTTGGGGCGACGTTCATGGTGGTCGCCGCGGACAGCGACCTTGCCGCGGAACTCGTGGAAGACGCGGACGAGGAAACACAAGCCGCGTTCACCGAGTACCTCGCTACCGTGAAGGGTGCGACGGAGATCGAGCGCCTCGCCACGGACCGCGAGAAGACCGGCATTTTCCTCAAGCGGTACGCAATCAACCCCGTCAATGGCGAAAAACTTCCGATCTGGGTTTCGGATTACGTGCTCGCGGACTACGGTCACGGCGCGATCATGGCCGTCCCCGCGCACGACCAGCGCGACATCGACTTCGCGCGAGCGATGGGTTTGCCCATTCGCGCGGTCCTGGATTGCAAGGACGACCAGGGCAACTCACTCCCGGATCCCGCGGAGTCGGGTGTCCCGACCACGGGAGACGGCACGCTCATTAACTCCGGCCCGATCAACGGCCTTGGCAAAGTTGAAGCGATTGCCAAGATCATCGCGCAGCTCGAGGGCGACGGCGTGGGCAAGGCAGCCGTTAACTACCGACTGCGGGACTGGCTCATCTCGCGCCAGCGCTACTGGGGCACGCCCATTCCGATCGTCCATTGCGATGACTGCGGCGAGGTCCGCGTCCCCGACGATCAACTTCCCGTTGAACTGCCGCCGGCCGAGGGGCTCGACCTCAAGCCCAAGGGACAATCGCCGCTCGCGGCCGCGACGGATTGGGTCAACACCACGTGCCCGGATTGCGGCAAGCCTGCGAAACGGGACACGGACACCATGGACACGTTCGTGGACTCGTCGTGGTACTTTCTGCGCTACTTGTCCCCATCCAAGAACGACGGCCCCTTCGACGCATCCGAGGCGAACCGATGGGCCCCCGTCGATCAGTACGTCGGGGGAGTGACCCACGCGATCCTTCACCTGCTCTACGCCCGCTTCTTCACCAAGGCGCTGCATGACATGGGGATGGTGGACTTTGAGGAGCCCTTTACGCGCTTGCTGAACCAGGGCATGGTTCGCATGGACGGGTCCGCGATGTCGAAGGGCAAGGGAAACTTGGTGCGTTTGAGCGAGCAGCTCGATGAGAACGGAGTGGACGCCGTTCGCCTCACCATGGCCTTTGCCGGACCACCGGAGGATGACATCGACTGGGCGGATGTGTCGCCCACAGGCAGCGCGAAGTTTCTCGCCCGTGCGTGGCGACTGGCGCGTGACGTCGCGTCCGAGCCAGGCGCGGATGTCGTGACCGGCGACTCCGCACTGCGCTCGACAACGCACAAGACGCTCCACGAGTGCGAAATGCTGCTCGAAGGCTTCCGCTTCAACGTGGTGGTCGCTCGCGTCATGGAGCTGGTCAACGTCACCCGCAAGGCGATCGACTCGGGGGTGGGCGCTGCAGATCCCGCGGTGCGCGAGGCCGCCGAGGCCGTCGCAATCTTGCTGTCGATGTTCTCCCCGTACGTGTCAGAGGACATGTGGTCCATGCTGGGACACGAGAACGTTGCGCGCGGCGGCTGGCCCACAGTGGATGAGGCGCTGCTCGTGGAAGAAACGGTGACGTGCGTAGTCCAGGTGATGGGCAAGGTGCGCGACCGGATCGAGGTCAGCCCGGATATCTCCGAGGACCAGTTGCGGGAGCTCGCGCTCGCGACCGACGGCGCCAAGCGTACTGTTGGCGACGCCCCAATTCGCACCGTGATCGTGCGAGCACCCAAGCTCGTCAATATCGTCACCGGCTAAGATCCGGCAATCGCAGCGGGTGCGACCCGGAACCAATTCGGGCGCCTTGGCTGCATACCAGACGAGTTCCTGCTGGCGGTCTAGTTCGGTTTTCAGGATTGGGCTCCGGACGCCGCTAGGGTGTGGGGATGAGTGCACCCGTCGCCGTGGTCACCGATTCAGCTGCGTCCATCCCTGAGGTGGTCGCGCGTCGGTGGGGTGTGCGCGTTGTCCCGCTGCAGATCATCGCTGGCGGCGAGGCGCGCGCCGAGGGCGTGAGCGTGAAGCCGGGTCAGGTTCTGGCAGAGCTCGAAGCCGGGGTGGACGTCACCACCTCGCAGCCAAGTGTCGGGGCGTTCGTTGAGGCGTATCAGGCGGCGGCCGATGCCGGGGCAACGGCGATCGTGTCGGTGCACATTTCGGGCAAAATGTCGGGCACGGTGAACGGGGCCGCGCGAGCCGCTCAAGACTCTCCGATTCCCGTCACCGTGGTGGACTCGCGCACGCTCGCCATGGCCACGGGCTACGCGGCGCTGAGCGGCGCCGCCCTCGCTCGTGGCGGGGCGACGGCAGCAGAGGTGGCAGCTGAGGTTCGGCGAGCATCGAACTCGAGCATCTGCGTCTTTACCGTCGACACCTTGGAATACCTCAAGCGAGGCGGGCGGGTGTCCGGGCCACTCGCTGCGCTCGGGGAGGCCCTGAGTATTCGGCCCGTGCTCGAGATCCGCGAGGGTGAGGTCGAACTGGTCGAGCGAGTACGGACCACACTCAAGGCGCGCGCGGCGGTCGCCCGGATCGCCGAGGGCCACATCGAGAAACTCGATCGCCCCGGTCTTGCGATCATGGGACTGGGAGCGCAGGATTACGCCGACGACGCCGCTCGGGAAATCGAGGGTAGGCACGCCAAGATCGTGACGACCGTGAAGACTCCGGTGAGCGCTGTTCTCGCCATTCACACGGGGCCGGGCACGCTTGCTGCCGCCGTGGTCGACTTACCGCGCGAGCTGCACTAGCCAGCCAGCGTCCCCAGGTCGCGTCGCGGTTGCGCCGTGTCGATGGCGACCTGCGGGCGAGCTCCGGCACAGGTGGCTCGCCATACTCTCTGTCCATGACTGACGACGCGCGCGATGTGCAGGCACGGTGGCGAGACAGCGTTGCGCGCGCAGCGAGCCGTGCCTACGAGGCGGCACACGGCAACCCGGTTCCAACCGAAGCCCGCGGCGTGAGATGGCGCATGGATCGTTCGTTGGCGGCGACGCTGGTCGTCGTGCTTGCGCTCGGGGTGCTCCTTGCCGGGTTCGCGCTGAGGCCATCGGGGGCAGCCACGCCGGTGGAGTCGGTCGGTCCCGTGTATGCGGCACCAGAACTGTTGGACGGCGGCGAGGTGGTCGTCCACGTCGCGGGCGCGGTGGCCGAGCCCGGTGTGGTGCGCCTGACATCGGGAGCAAGGGTTGAGGACGCGATCGATGCGGCTGGAGGCACGCTTCCGGAATCCGCGACGAACGCCATCAACTTAGCGCGGGTCGTCCAGGACGGGGAGCAGATCTATGTGCCCGTTGTCGGGGAAGAATCAACCGCGGGCGTAAACATCAATCGGTCGTCGGCGTCAGAGCTTGAGCGCTTGCCGGGCATTGGCCCCGCGCTTGCGAAGCGCATCGTCGGCTACCGCGAGGCACACGGTCCGTTCGCAAGCCTGGCGGAGTTGGCGGCGGTGAGCGGTATCGGTCAAGCGCTCGTGGAGGGATTGGCGGGCGTGGCGTCAGTGTGAAGCCACGTCACGACGCTCGACTGGTGCCCGCGGCCATCGGCGCCTACGTGGTTGCCGGGTCACTTGCGGCGAGCCTCGTCCACCCGGCTTGGTGGGCTGCCGCCGGCGTCGCGGCGGCGCTGCTGACACTGCTCGTTCGACCCGTGAGGCCCCACGGACAGTGGTGGTTCGCGCTCGCAGCGGTGATTGCGGTGACGGTGACGACTTCGTGGCACGAGCAGGTCCTGTGGAGCGGCGGAATCCGCGAAGCCATGGACGGCCGCGAAGTGGTGGTCGTCGGGCAGGTGCTGCGTGAGCCCTCGGCGACGTCGGTGGCTGCACACGGCGGTACCGAACGTTGGCGCGTGCCCGTCCGACTGTCGGCCTGGGGGGCAGGTGGCGCAACTCAGGCGACGCGTGCTGAGGTCACGCTAGTTGGCGGCGATTGGGGAGTCGTCGAGTACGGGCAAACGGTGGTCGCGCGCGTGCGTTTGAGCGAAGGAGGGCGAGGCAGAAACGTCGCGATCGCGTGGCAGGCAGAACTGCTCATGACGTCTGAAGGCCCGCGGCACGCACAGGTAGTCGCCTACCTGCGTGAGCGACTGCGCACATCAGCTAGCGGGCTACCGGGAACCGTTCGTGGCCTCACGGTTGGGATGGTGATCGGAGACACGGAGCAGATGGGCGCCGCTCAGGCTGCGGACATGCGGGTGACGAGCCTTACGCACCTCACCGCAGTCTCTGGCGCGCACTTCGCGATCCTCGCGATTGCTGCTGGCGCCGCGACACGCGCGCTGCGGTGGAAGCGGCCCGCGCGCGTCGTGGTGCTCGCAGCGGTCATGGCGGGTTTCATCGCCGTGGTTTTTCCAGATCCGAGTGTGGTGCGGGCCGGGTGGATGGGTGCGGTCCTCGCGCTTGCCCTGTGGTGGGGTAGGCCGGCTCAGGCCCTGCCCGCACTGGCGAGTGCCGTCATTGGGCTGTTGATCATCGACCCGTACCTCTCGTTGTCGTTCGGCTTCGCCCTCTCGGTTGCCGCGACAGCGGGGATCGCGCTGTGGGCGCCGCATGTGGCGCGCGTGTGCGAGAAGATCTTCACGCCAGCCCTCGCCAAACTCGCGTCAATTCCGATCGCAGCCCAGTTCGCGTGCCTGCCGATTCTTGTCCTGTTCAACCCCGGAGCAGGCGCTTACGCGATACCCGCCAACATGGTTGCGGTCCCATTTGCGATCGGGGTCACGTTGGTCGGCGTCGTTGCGCTAGTCGCGGGCGCACTGTGGGCGCCCCTCGGTGTTGTGTTCGCGTGGGCGGCCTCAGCATTTGCGTGGCCGATCGCGTGGTCGGCCGCGGGTTTCGCCGCACTACCGGGCGCGTGGGTGCCGTGGCCTGCTGGACTTGTCGGCGCGCTGCTCGCAGGCGTGGTGAGCGCAGCGCTAGTCGCAGCAACCGTGGTACGGCGGGTACGCGGGTGGGCGCGCCTCGCGGGGCTGGTCGCCGCCTGCTCAATGGTGGCGGCGACGCCCGCGGTGTGGGGCGCCCAAGTGACGCGGGCCGCGTCGGCCCCAGATGACTGGTCGATCGCTGCGTGCGACGTGGGGCAGGGGGACATGCTGCTGCTACGCACCGGGAGAAGCAGCGCGATTGTCATCGACTCGGGTCCTCCCGGGGGAGGTGGCGCGGAATGTCTCACGCGGCACAGCGTGGATTCGGTGCCCTTGCTGGTGCTCACGCACCCGCACGCGGACCACGACGGCGGCGTGCGTGACCTGCTCGCTCATGCGGACGTCGGGGAGGCATGGGTGCCGGCGGTCGGGCTACGGGGGGAGCGGGGTACCGCGGCCCGCATCCTGGCGAACGAGGGCGTGACTGTCCGCGCGCCAATCGCTGGCGCGCAAGTGCGCGTTGGTGACGTCGTGCTCGAAGTTTGGAGTTTTGAACCGCGCGGCGGGAATGAAGGCCCCAATCTCAACGATGCGAGCCTGGTTGTTCGCGCAATGGCAGGTGGTCTGACCGTGCTCGCGCTCGGCGACCTGGAGAACGCGGGCCAGCGGGCGCTTCTGCGCGAGCTTCCTTCCGCCGTTGTGGTGGATGTCGTCAAGATTCCGCACCATGGATCCAGGCGGCAAGATCCGGGTCTCGCGGCGCGGATCAGCGCCCGATTCGCCGTTGTGAGCGTGGGGGGTGACAACACGTACGGTCACCCAACGACGGCCGCGCTCGATCTCTACCGTGGGACAGGTGCGCGCGTGCTGAGGACCGACGAGTGCGGGGACGTGGACTTTGTGCCCGGCGCCCCACCGCTCGCGTTCGCACGGTGTCCGCAGGCCGTGGCAGGCTTGGCGCATGGCGGGACAGAGAGCGGGCCGATCAGCAGGGGGCAACCCCGTGGCGAAAACCTGGGCTTCGGCGGCGCCAGCCCCACTGGTCCTGGTATCCGGGCCGGAGCAATTGCTCGCCACGCGGGCGATCGACACCATCGCCGCGAGCGTCCGCGAGGCCCGCGGAACGGTAGCGGTGACGCGATTGAGCGCGGCAGGGTACACGCGCGGGGGCCTCCGGTCGGCCGCGAGTCCCTCGCTGTTTGAGGAGCCCGGGGTGGTTGTCATCGACGGCGCCGAGACCATGAATGACGACCTTGCCAAAGACGCGCTCGAGTACATCTCTGCGCCAGACCCGGAGGTCGTCGTGGTTGTCCAGCACTCCGGGGCCGTGCGAGGCAAGAAGGTCCTGGAAGCCCTGCGCTCGGCGAACGCCGCCGAGTACACGTGTGCAGCGGTCAAGCGCGACTCCGAGTTTGTCGACTTTGTCGCGTCTGAGTTCGCCCGTGCCGAGCGCAAAGCCGTTGCAGCCGGACTGCGCGCGCTGGTCGACGCGGTCGGAGGCGATCTCCCGGAACTGGCTGCCGCCTGCTTGCAGCTCTCGAGCGACGTCAGTGGAACTATCGACGAGGCCGCCGTTGCCAAGTACTACGGCACGCGCGTCAATGCCACGGGTTTTGCCGTGGCCGACGCCGCAATAGTGGGCAAGGCGGCGGAGTCTCTCGCACTGGTACGCCACGCACTCAACAGCGGAACGGATCCAGTCCCGCTCGTTGCGGCGCTCGCCTCCAAACTGAGAACTCTGGCCAAAGTAGGGGCCTCGCGGGGGCGAGGCCTCGACCCGGCAAGAGACCTGGGGTTGGCGCCGTGGCAGGTGGATCGCGCGCGACGGGACCTGCGGCACTGGGATGCGGACAGGATTGCGAAGGCGATAGAAACTGTTGCGGAGGCCGACGCACAGATCAAGGGCGCTGGCAGGCATCCGCGGTTCGCGATTGAACGTGCGGTGCGCCAGGTGGCGGCGCTAGCCGCCGACCAAGCTTAGTTCAGTGCGCGCTGGCGCCGTGACAGGGGGCCATGCGGACCAAAGACGATGGTGCGCGCGCTACCGAGTGGCGCCTATGGTGCGGGTGGGCTAGAGGGCCGCGACCTGCACGGCGAGCGCCGACTTTCGGTTGGCTGCCTGATTCTGGTGGATAACGCCCTTGGCGGCGGCTTTGTCGAGTTTGACGGAAGCAGACTTGAGGGCGGTCTCTGCACTCTTCTTGTCGCCGGCTGCAACGGCCTCGCGAACGCGGCGGACGTGAGTCCTGAGCTCCGAGCGCACAGCGACGTTGCGGACGCGGGCCTTCTCGTTGGTCCCGATCCGCTTGATCTTCGACTTGATATTTGCCACAGGGGGTTCCTTGTACGTGAGTTGAAGTCATGATGGTGGCGTCCCGAAAGGGCGCGCACGCGAAGACCAATGCTACCAGCCGTTGGTCACCGCAAGAGCCTTCTTCACCTGGTCAAAGACTTTGCGCTTGAGAACCGCGCCCTCGCGCCTAACGGACTCAGGGTTGACGCGCAAGATTCTATCCAACCGGGCTTCGCTCGGCCGACCCTTTGAGTCCCACGCTCCGCTGCCAACGTCGATCCAGTAGCGACCCCACCGCGCTTCGTCGGCCGCGTCCCGATCGTGGTCTTGGCTGGTTAGCATAAGTCCGAGCAGCCAGTCGCCGTCGTGGGCTACTAGTAGCACCGGTCGATCCTTGCCTTGTGTGAAGTCCTCTTCGTAAGGGACCCATGTCCAAACAACTTCGCCAGGGTCCGGCTGGCCGTCGGGGTCAGGCGAATAGATGACCGTGGCGCGCGATGTGAAGTCTCCGGGGTACACATCACTGAGTGGCGGGCTCGATGGCGCCTTGCCGCGGGGTTTCGCGGGTGACTTGGGTTTCGGCTTCGAGCGGGGCTTGGACTTTGCGCGGGGTTCTGGCTTGGCGGTCGGCCGAACTCTGGCCGACCGCTTGCTTCGGAGCGCAGAGCCATCTTTGGTCAGGGCGTTGATTGTCGCGACGGCAAGGTCGCGAAATAGGTCGCGTCCAGATGAGCTCACGCCGTTCCTTTCACCCTCCGCGCCGAGTGCGCCAACGCTGTGCGCCCGGTGGTCTCGAAGGGCAGTTCGTGTTCCGGGGTGGGGTAACCGAAGAGGTAACCCTGACCGTAGGTCCAGCCGTGTTCTTTGGCTCGCTCGTATTGGGCTTTGGTTTCGATGCCTTCGACCACGCCGTACATGCCGATGCTGCGGGTCAAGTTGGCTACGGCGGTTGAGATGCGATCTCCCGTGCTGTCGTCGCCCAGGCGCGAGGAGAACTCGCGCGAGAGCTTCAGGCCCGAGATGGGGTTCTGCAGAACGGAGGCAAGAGACGAGTAGCCGGTCCCAAAGTCGTCCAGGACGAGGTCCACGCCTAGGGCGGCGATGCTCTCAAGGTCCGCGCGCGCGACCTTGGTCGCGGTGAGCATCCCGGACTCCGTAATTTCAAGTGCGATGCGGCGCGGGTCTACTCCGGAAGACGCTAGCGCGGACTTGACCGCTCGCGTGAGATCTGCCGTGCCGATTTGCCGGGTCGAGACGTTGATGAATACGCGACCCGCAAATTCGGGATGGCGTGAGATGAAGGCGCACGCCTCGTGGAGGACGAAGGCCCCGAGTGGAACGACGAGATTAGATTCCTCTGAGATCTCGATGAAGTGCTTGGGTAGCAGCAGTCCGCGGGTGGGGTGTTCCCAGCGGACAAGGGCCTCGTACGCCGCAATTTGTTCGGTGAGCATGTCGATCACCGGCTGGTAGTGCACGGTGAGTTCACCGTCGCGGACCGCCGTGCGCAACTCCGCCTCGATGGATAAACGGTGCAGCGCGCTTTGGCGGAGATTCGAGCTGAAGACCTCGATTTTGGCGCGCCCAGATTCCTTTGCCGCGTACATCGCCGTGTCCGCGTCGCGGATCAGTGTCTCGGCTGTGATATCTCCGTGCGCCAGGGCCAGGCCTGCGCTCACGGTTGGCACGACCTCGTGTTCCGCCACCTCGATGGGCGTCTGGACAGCGGCGGTCACAACAGCCGCCAGGCCCTGCGCCTCCGCTAGTGACATGATGTTCTCGAAAACAAGAACGAACTCGTCTCCGCCCAACCTAGCCACGGTGTCTCCCGCGCGGACGGCTCCCTGTATCCGCTTGCCGATCTCCGCTAGGAGTTGATCGCCGGCCGCGTGGCCGAGTGAGTCGTTGACAACGTTGAAGTGATCGACGTCCATAAAGACGACTCCAACGGTATTTGGCCTACCAGAATGGCTTGCGAGCGCGTGGGTCAGCCGGTCAACCAGCAGAGTGCGGTTGGCAAGCCCCGTGAGAGGGTCGTACAGCGTACGGTGCTCGAGCAAGTCGGTAGCGCGCCTGAACGCGGTGATGTCCTCGATCTGCGCGATGTACTGACGGGACGTTTCCTCGAAGTCTTCTGTCGCGGTCACGGTTACGCGACACCACACCGTGTCTCCCTGCGCGTCTATGTAGCGCTTCTGGATCTGGAAGTACGGGAAGTCACCGGCGATTAGTTGCTCGAAGAGTTCCAGGTCGCGGGGCAGGTCATCGGGGTGCGTGAACTCGGAGAAATGTCTCTTGGTAAGGGTTTCCGCCAGCATGCCAAGCATGCGGGCGAATGCGGTGTTCAGCTCGGTGTAGCGTCCTTCGTGATCGAGGACAGCCATCCCAATGGGGGAGTCGCGAAAAGTGGAGCGAAAGAGGTCGTCGTTTACAGACATCACGCCTTCCTCTCTCAGTTTTGACATGGCCGCGCGACAGCGCGGTGAATCCCGCAGAAACTATCGGCACATTAGCGCAGCACATGAATGGTGGCAAACCGTGGGACCATGGGGCACGCCCTCGGAGAAAAGGAATCCAGACTGCCGTGCCTGCTGACAAGCGCATCGAGCCCGCCTCGACTGCTCCGGAACTCATCCGGAATTTCAGCATCATCGCGCACATCGACCACGGCAAGTCCACACTCGCAGACCGGATGCTGCAGCTCACGGGGATCGTAGACCAGCGCGATATGCGCGACCAATACCTTGACCGCATGGACATTGAGCGCGAGCGTGGCATCACCATCAAGTCTCAGGCCGTGCGGATGCCATGGATAGTCGACGGCGCCCCCCGCGCACTGAACATGATCGACACCCCGGGTCACGTCGACTTCTCTTACGAGGTGTCCAGGAGCCTGGCCGCTTGCGAGGGAGCCGTTCTGCTGGTTGACGCGGCGCAGGGCATCGAGGCCCAGACTCTCGCAAACTTGTACCTTGCGATGGAGAACGACCTCACGATCATTCCTGTGCTCAACAAGATTGACCTGCCGTCGGCGGACCCTGAGCGGTACGCGGCTGAACTCGCCAAGCTGGTCGGTTGCGAGCCCGACGACGTGATGCGGGTCAGCGGCAAGACCGGGCGGGGTGTCCCAGAACTGCTTGACCGAGTGGTGCGAGACATTCCTCCGCCGACGGGCGACGCGTCTGGACCCACGCGGGCCATGATTTTCGACTCGGTCTACGACACCTATCGCGGCGTGGTCACCTACATTCGGGTGGTCGACGGTCATCTATCCTCCAAGGACTCGATCGCGATGATGTCCACCAAGGCGACTCACGACCTGCTCGAGATCGGTGTCAGTTCGCCTGAGCCCACTCCGTCCAAGGGGCTCGGCGTGGGCGAGGTCGGCTACCTCATCACCGGCGTGAAGGACGTTCGCCTGTCCAAGGTTGGTGACACTGTGACGTTGGCCAACGCGCGAGCGGTCGAGTCGCTAGGCGGGTACCGCGAGCCGCGCCCCATGGTTTATTCGGGGCTGTTCCCGCTCGACGGCAGCGACTTTCCAGTTTTGCGCGAGGCGCTAGACAAGCTTCAACTCAACGATGCCTCGTTGGTTTACGAGCCCGAGAACTCCGTTGCCCTCGGGTTCGGCTTCCGATGCGGTTATCTGGGCCTGCTCCATCTCGAAATCGTGCGCGACCGGCTGGAGCGCGAGTTTGGCATCGACCTCATTTCGACGGCCCCTAACGTGGTCTACCACGTGGAAATGGACGACGGGAAAGAGATCGAGGTCACCAACCCCAGCGAGTTCCCCGGCGGCAAAATTGGCGCGGTAAGGGAGCCCGTGGTGAAGGCGACCATCCTGGTTCCCAGCGAGTTTATTGGCGCCGTGATGGAGTTGTGCCAAGAGCGTCGCGGAACGATGGGCGTGATGAACTACCTGAGCGCCGAGCGCGTGGAGATGCACTACACGCTGCCGCTTGCGGAGATTGTTTTTGACTTCTTTGATCAGCTCAAGTCGCGCACGCGCGGGTACGGCTCGCTTGACTACGACCCCGACGGTGAACAGGTTGGCGACCTGGTCAAGGTGGACATTCTTCTTCAGGGCGAGCCGGTCGACGCGTTCAGCGCGGTGGTCCACAAGGATGCGGCCTACGCTTACGGGCTCCAGATGGTCACCAAGCTCAAAGACCTCATTGACCGCCAGCAGTTTGAGGTGCCCATCCAGGCCGCGATCGGAGCGCGCGTGATCGCCCGCGAGACAGTGCGGGCCATACGTAAGGATGTGCTTGCCAAGTGCTACGGGGGCGACATCAGCCGCAAGCGCAAGCTCCTCGAGAAGCAGAAGGCAGGAAAGAAGCGCATGAAGAACATCGGGTCTGTCGAGGTCCCGCCGGAGGCGTTTATCGCCGCGCTGAGCACCTCAGACGACAGCTCCGACAAGGGCGGCAAGAAGAAGTAGTGGACGCCACCGGAGCTAGTGCTCGGCGCTTCGGCGTTTATGTCCACGTGCCGTTCTGCTCTGTCCGGTGCGGGTACTGCGACTTCAATACGTACGCGCCAGGTGAGTTGGACGGCGCATCGCCCGAGGGCTACGTCGAGGCGGCACTCGCGGAGATGGCCTTCGCGCGCGGCGTGATGGGGGACGACACGCGCCAGGCAGCTACCGTCTTCTTTGGCGGCGGCACGCCCACTCTGCTCGACACCGCCGCCCTCGGCCGCCTGCTAGACGGCGTGCGGGACACATGGGGGATCGCTGCGGACGCTGAGGTGACAACGGAGGCGAACCCGGACTCGGTCAGCGAGGAATCCATGGCCAGCCTCAGGGCCGCGGGGTTTACTCGCGTGAGCTTCGGGATGCAGTCGGCCGTGCCACACGTGCTCGCCACGCTGGAGCGTACGCACAATCCTGAGAATGTGGCACGCGCCGTGCGATGGGCGCGAGGAGTGGGCCTCGACGTCTCGCTTGACCTCATTTACGGCACCCCCGGGGAGTCCTTAGGTGACTGGCAGCTCAGCTTGGACGCTGCGCTCAAGCTCGAGCCCGACCACCTCAGCGCCTACGCGCTGGTCATCGAGCCGGGCACCAAAATGGGCGCGCAAATGCGGCGCGGGAAAATCGCGTCCGTCATCCCCGACGTTCAGGCCAAGATGTACGAGTTCGCTGACGAGGCTTTTACTGTGGCGGGATTCTCCTGGTACGAGGTGAGCAACTGGGCGCGCACGCCCAAAGACGCGTGCCGCCACAACATCGGCTACTGGAAGGGCGACGACTGGTGGGGCGTGGGCCCCGGCGCGCATTCCTATCTGGCGCACACGGCCGAGGGAGCGCAGCGCTGGTGGAATGTCAAGCACCCGCGCGCTTACGGCGAGCGGCTCGCCGCGGGGAAGAGCCCTGAGCAGGAGCGCGAGACCCTGACGGGTGACCAAATCGCGCTTGAGCGCGTGATGCTAGGCGTCCGGCTGGCGGATGGAATGGCGCTGGATTTGCTGGCCGTCCGCGCCCGTGAGCAGGCCCCACAACTTGCCGCCGACGGCTTAATCGAGGAACTCGCGCTGGCCGCGGGCACCTTGGTGTTGACCCGGCGCGGACGGCTACTAGCGGACCTCGTGGTTCGACAGGTTACCTAGAGCCCGCCGCCGCTACTTGAGGATGGGGAATGCGATCCCGTACCTGTAGTACTGGCCCTTGTACCCGGCAACCGCGGCAATGATTTGGAACACGAGCGCAATCACCGCGAAGATGATGAACGAGGGCAGCACTACCAACGCGCCGAATCCCCACGTTGCGAGGGAAAAGACGAAACCTCCGATC
Organism: Demequinaceae bacterium; assembly: GCA_965250005.1. GTDB lineage: Bacteria > Actinomycetota > Actinomycetes > Actinomycetales > Demequinaceae > WTKG01. The sequence goes on along the minus strand of OZ252279.1, from coordinate 760,947 downwards.
GCCAGGATGTAGAGGGTGATCTGCAGGTTTAGTTCTTGTTTGCCGTGCTGGTCGACGAGCGCGCTGCGGGCCTTGTACATCAGCCAAAAAACTAGAGGCCCAGCAAAGCCAAGCCCTACGCTGGCGAGCAGGATCGCCGACAGGTGGAGGAGCATGGAGAACGTGCGCGCGTCACTTTCGAGCATCGGCTTGGCGGTGACCGACGACGCGGTTGGCTGCTCCGTCTGTGTTTTTGGAGACCGCTCACGGGCGATTTGGTTCTTCAGCGGCGGCGCTGGCGGCGTGAGCATGCCGGGAGCGGGTGTCAAAGAGGACGCGGTCTTCTTCGCCTTGACGGATGCGGCGCGTTTTTTGGGCGCTGGTGTCGTGCCACCTGAGGCGGACTTCTTCGCTGCGGACCGCGTGGCGGCGCGCTTCTTTGGGGAGGGCTTCTTGGGGGCAGATCCGGAGTTCTCGGTCATGTGTCAATGGTCGCACGCCGCGACCGCCCCCGCCATCAGGGGTTTCCCCGAAATTGACCCTCATCCCCAAGAAGCATGATGGCCCGCACCCAACTGAAACTAGGTGCGGGCCATCATTGATGTTCCGCGCTTGCGCGCGGCACGGTTGGAGCTACTTGATCAGGCGAACGGCGAACGGGTAACGGTACTTCTCACCTTCGCCAGCCTTGCCACCTGCGATGAAGCCAAAGATGATGGCTCCGATCCACAGCACGGGGTACAGGAGCAGACCGATCCCGGTGAACGACAGGATCCCGGCGGCGACGTAGCCGAACGCGATCGTGATTCCCCAGTTGACCATTTCCTTGCCTTGGTCATCGATGAACGTGCTCTTGTCTTTGCCCATCAGCCAAATAATGAGGCCTCCAACCAACGGGAAGAACCCGTTGAGGATGTGACCAAGTTTCGCCTGGCTCTTGTCTTCTGCCGATATTGCTGCACTCATATTTTCACCACTTTGATGTCGATGGGATAGGTAGCTGGCACTCCTTTGTGCACCGAGCTGTACGCCTGAACGCACAACACTGCGGCGGACGCCACAATGGCCAACTGTCCCACTGTACCGAGTACACCCAGCCATGGCACAAATAGGCGCACGGTGGTTGCGGCAACGAAGACGACGAAGACGAACATTCCGAAGTTGGTGGCCGTGGCCGCCTCGCGAGCGGAGACGGGTTCTTCACGCCGTCGGCTCAGCCAGATCAGAAAGGGGATGAACGGGCCGAAGATGGCGCCTACTTGCGCGACTCCGGCGGCCATCGTGTCGGCGCCGCCCAGATTGTCATAGTTCATGTTGCCTCCGGGACAAACGTACCGCTCACCCCGTGACGTCCGACAGGCGCGATAGAATCTGCACTCAATCGTTACGAGTGCCAGCGCGGAGGTGCAGGTGTCGGAGGAACGTCGGCTTGCCGTGCTGCACGCGATCGTTGAGGGTTACGTGTCGACCAGCGAGCCCGTGGGGTCAACTGCGCTCGCCTCGCAGTCCCAGTTGGATGTGTCGTCCGCGACTATCCGCAACGACATGACCGCGCTAGAAGAAGAGGGCCTGATCGCGCAGCCACACACATCGGCCGGGCGCATCCCGACCGACAAGGGCTACCGGTACTTCGTCGACCACCTCGCGTCATCCGCGCTCGGCGAGGGCGATCGCCGCGCCATCAACACGTTCCTTTCCGACGCCGTTGACCTGGGTGAGGTGGTCGAGCGCTCTGTCAAACTCCTGAGCCAACTCACCCGCCAGGTGGCCGTTGTTCAGTACCCGTCGCTGCGCGAGTCCGAGGTGCGCCGCGTAGAGCTGGTCCGCATGGGCCTGGACCGTGCTCTCGTGGTTGTCGTCTCGGCCGACGCCCGGGTGGAGCAGGCCACGGTTGCACTCGGTGGCGAAGTCTCAGACGAAGAGTTCGACCGCGTCGCGCGTGAAGCGAACGAGGCGGCTGTGGGCCAGCGGCCGGCGACAGCGCAGCGGGCGCTCGAAGCATGGGCCGTGCGCTCAGGCCAGGTCCCGTGGGCTTCCGCGGTCGCTGACGCGGTGGTGGCCTCGGCGCGCGGCGGCACCATCGAGCGGGTCGTGTTCGCGGGCACGTCCAACCTGGCGCGGTCGGGCAATGACTTCGAACAGGATGCGATCGCGCCTGTGCTTGAGGCGATCGAGGAGCAGGTGGTGCTACTCAGGTTGCTTCACGAGATGGCGCAGGACGCCGCGGAGGTGAGCGTGCGCATCGGAGAGGAGACCCGCAGTGACGCCCTCAAGGGCACGTCGATCGTGGCCGCTGGCTACGGAGGCGCCGGTCCGGATGCGGCGCTGCTGGGTGCGCTCGGTCCAACGCGCATGGATTATCCAGGGACAATGGCTGCAGTGCGTGCTGTAGCGCGGTATCTCTCAAGAGTGGTGGAGAAGTGAAGGACTATTACAAGATTCTTGGCGTCGAGCGTGGCGCCAGCGATGCGGACATCAAGAAGGCCTATCGCAAGGCGGCGCGTGAGCACCACCCCGACGCTGGCGGAACGCATGGCGAGGAGGAGGCGTTCAAGGACGTCTCCCAGGCGTACGAGATCCTCACTAGCCCCGACAAGCGCGCGATGTACGACCGCGGCATGGACCCGACCCAACGCGGCGGCGGCGCGGGGCCCGCAGGCTTCGGGTTCGAGGATATCTTTGAGACGTTTTTCGGCGGGCCGGGCGGCGGCAGGCGCGGCCCGGCCTCGCGCACACAGCGCGGCGGCGACACGCTGATCCACACCACCGTGACGCTTGAAGAGGCGGTTTTTGGCGTGGCGCGTGACGTGAAAGTAGACGTCGCCGACGAGTGCGCGACGTGCTCCGGCTCGTGCTGCGCTCCAGGGACGGAACCCGATGCGTGCAAGCAGTGCAATGGTGCGGGATCCGTGCAGCGCGTCGCGCGATCCCTCCTTGGGCAGGTCATGACCACGGCGCCGTGCCCCGCGTGCGGGGGATTCGGCACCACCATCTCCTCGCCGTGCCCTGAGTGCTCGGGGCAGGGCCGCACGCGCGCCCGGCACACCGTGACGGTAGACATTCCCGGCGGCGTCGAGACCGGCACCCGGATCAGGCTCGCCGGCTACGGCGACGCTGGCGTGGCGGGCGGACCCAAGGGCGACCTCTACGTTGAGATTCGCGAGAAGCCGCACGAGTTCTTTGAGCGGCGTGGGGACGACATCCACTGCACGCTCGAGATGCCCATGACGGCAGCCGCGCTCGGAACGGTCCTCAAGGTGGAGACTTTTGACGGTGAGCGCGAGGTTGATGTGCGGCCGGGAACGCAATCAGGAGAGACCGTCAAGATCAAGTCGCTGGGAGTCAACCGCCTGCAGCGCACGGGACGCGGCAACCTCTTTGTGCACCTGGATGTGCAAACCCCCACTGGCATGACCGCCGAGCAGAAAGAACTGGTCCGCCAGTTCTCCACCCTGCGTGGCGAGGACATGCCGCAGACGCGGCTCGCGCCAGCGAATGCGGGCCTGCTTGGTCGGCTGCGCGGCGCCTTTTCTGGTCGTTAGCGCGTGAGCGCAATACGCTAGAGCCATGATCGATCCCGACTGCCTGTTCTGCCGCATCATCACCGGAGAGGTCCCGTCCGACAAAGTCGCGGAGACGGACACGGTGCTTGCATTCCGCGACCTTGTGCCCAAGGCGCCTACGCACGTTCTCGTGATACCCAAGGCGCACATTCCCGACGTTCCCACGCTGGCGGCAGAGGATGCCGAGTTATTGGCTGAGGTGGTCGCCGTCGCCAAACAGGTAGCCGATGCCGAGTGCGGCGGCCAGTTCCAGCTCGCGTTCAACACCGGCGCCGACGCCGGGCAAACCGTGTTCCACGTTCACGCCCACGTGCTTGGCGGTCGCGAGATCAAGTGGGACAGCGCGTGAACGAATCCCGCGTCGTGGTGATCGAGGACGCCGCAACGATGCCAGAGCTCATGGGCACGGGCGACGCGGTGATGCGCGAGCTCGAGAAGCAGTTCCCCGATGTAGACATTCACGTGCGGGGAAATCATATTGCGCTCACCGGCGATGCTGAGCGCGTGGCGGACGTCGCGCTCGCGATCGAAGAGCTGCGTGCCGTGTTAGACGCGGGAGTGGACCTCACGCCTGCCGTTGCGGCGGAAACCGTCCGTATGCTCGGCGCAGCGTCAGGTGGCGTCGCGCCCGCGGATCAGGAGCGGCCGGTCGCGGTGCTGAGCCGGTCGATCCTCGCGACTCGCGGTCGCACCATCCGGCCCAAGACACGCGGGCAAGCCGCATATGTCGAGGCCATCGAGTCACACACCGTGACGCTGGGGGTAGGCCCGGCGGGAACGGGAAAGACCTACCTAGCTATGGCCAAGGCCGTCGCCGCGCTCCAGGCCAAGCAGGTCAATCGCATCGTTCTGACGCGGCCCGCGGTCGAGGCGGGGGAGCGGCTCGGCTTTCTGCCGGGAACGCTCAGCGAGAAGATCGACCCGTACCTGCGGCCGCTCTACGACGCACTACACGACATGATCGACCCGGAGTCGATCCCCAAGCTCATTGAGTCCGGCACCATCGAGGTGGCGCCGCTCGCGTACATGCGCGGGCGCACACTCAACGATGCGTTCGTCATCCTGGACGAGGCGCAGAACACCACGCGCGAGCAGATGAAGATGTTCCTGACACGACTGGGATTTGGCACGACGATGGTGGTCACCGGAGATGTGACACAAGTGGACCTTCCCGGCGGCACTGACTCGGGCCTCAACGTCGCCAGGGACATCCTTGGCATGGTTGACGACATCGCTGTGATCGAGCTGGGCGCTGAGGACGTGGTACGGCACCGCCTCGTGGGGGACATCATCACGGCCTATGCCAAGGACGATGCGTCGCGCGGTGTGAGCTATGGAAGCGGTCAGCAGCGCAACCCACGGGTACCAAAGGCCAAGGTCAAAGGACCGGCCCGCAGTGCCGAGGCAACGGACGCAGACGCGTGATCGACGTCAACAACGAGACTGACGCGAGCCTCGTCGAGGCGGAGTTCGCGGCGCTTGGGGCGTTCGTGCTGAAGGAGATGCACGTCGCGGAGGGCGCGGATCTCGCGATCATGTTCGTGGACGAACCTGCCATGGAGGAGCTCCACGTCCGCTGGATGGACGAGCCGGGGCCTACGGACGTGCTCTCCTTCCCTATGGACGAGCTGCGCCCGGGAACTGAGGGCAAGCCCACCCCGGCGGGGTTACTGGGCGACGTGGTGCTGTGCCCCGCGGTTGCTGAGCGCCAGGCCACGGCCGCCGGGCATACCGGAGAAGAGGAGATGTTGTTGCTGACGGTGCACGGCATGCTGCATCTACTCGGCTACGACCATGCGGAGAGAGACGAAGAGGCCGAGATGTTCGCGCTTCAGCGCAAGCTGCTGCTGACGTTCCTCTCGGACCGCGCGTAGCGCGGATCCCACCGTATGACCAACGGGAAGTCATGACCGCCGCTGCGATCGGCTGGCTGATTGGCGCGTGCGCCCTGGGCCTACTCGCGTCGTCAACGTTGCACGCCCTGATTGCCGCGTTCGAGCAGCTGCCATCACAGATCGAGGAGGAACTTGCCAAGGCGCGCAGGCCTGACGGTCGCAGGACCATCACAGCGTGGCTCGCGCGCGATACGGGGCGTACTCTCAACTCCGCCGCGGTCGCGTACGCGATTGCCGAAGCGGTGGCGCTAGTGACGTGGGCGTTCCTCGCAATCGAAACGGGGGCCGCGCTTGGTTTGGAATCGCCATGGACGGTCGCGGGAGCGGTCGTGGTCGCGGCGTTCTTCTCGCTCATGGTGGTGCGGGCGATCCCGCGCCAGTTGGGCCGCCGCTACCCGCTTGGAACGGTGCGCCTCGCTGGGCCGGGCGCGGCGCTGCTCATTATTGCATCGGCGCCCGTGCGCGCTTTCGTGCCGTCCCTACGGCTGCCGCCGCTCGCGGAGGCCAGCGACCTCGTGGCGCAGGCCCGCGACACGCTCGAGGATGAGGACGCGGAACTGCTGAGGTCGGTTGTGCACCTGGGTGACACGCTCACGCGCGAGGTCATGGTGCCGCGCACCGACATGGTGACGGTGGCGGGCAGCACCGAGGTGGCGCGCGCCATCAAACTATTCCTGCGGTCGGGATTCTCGCGAATCCCAGTGGTAGGAGACACGGGCGACGACATCCTCGGCGTGCTGTACCTCAAGGATGTGTTGAGCCGGACGTGGCAGAAGGACGACCACCTGACCCACGCCGTAGACGGGTACATGCGCGAGCCGCTATTCATCCCCGAGTCCGTGCCGGTGGACGATCTGCTTCGCACCATGCAGCGGGAGGTATCCCACTTGGCGATCGTCGTGGACGAGTTTGGGGGAGTGGCCGGGCTCGTGACCATCGAGGACGCGCTCGAGGAAATCGTGGGCGAGCTGGTGGACGAGCACGATGCCGCCGAGCCCGTGGTCAAACCTCTCGAAGGGGGCGCATTCCTGGTTCCTGCGCGACTGCCGCTGGACGAGTTGGGCGAGCTCTTTGGCATGGAAATTGACGATGACGATGTGGAGACGGCCGCCGGCCTACTCACCAAGGCGCTGGGCACCGTACCGATCGAGGGCGCGCGCGCAGCCTCGCACGGGCTTATCCTGACTGCCGACCGCACGGCCGGCCGACGACGCGCACTCGCGTGGATCGTGGCCGCGCGCGACCCGGAGGATGCACATGAGTGAAGCACCAGCGATGCGCGGACAAGACACGCCTCCCGGCCATAGAAGTGGCTTCGCTTGCTTTGTCGGCCGCCCGAACGCAGGCAAGTCCACGCTCATGAACACGCTCGTGGGAACCAAGGTTGCGATCATGTCCGACCGTCCGCAGACCACGCGGCGTGTCATCCGGGGCATCGTCAACCGGCCGGACGCGCAGCTAGTGGTGGTAGACACCCCGGGGCTCCACAAGCCGCGCACGCTCTTGGGTCAGCGACTCAACGCGCTGGTGCGAGAGACGCTGGCCGAGATGGACGTCATCGGGTTCTGCCTCCCGGCGGACGAGAAGGTTGGGCCAGGCGACAAGTTCATCGCGCGCGAGCTCGCGGATCTGAAGGCGCCGGTGATCGCGATCGTGACCAAAGCGGACAAGGTGGGGCCGGACCGCATGGCGGAACATTTGATGGCGGTGAGCGCGATGGCGGACTGGGCGGAGATCATCCCGACGTCCGCGGTCAAGGACCAGCAGGTCCAGTTGCTTGGGGATCTGCTGATCGCGCGCCTGCCGGAGGGGCCCCGGCTGTACCCGGACGGTGAGATGACGGATGAGCCCGAGCACATCATGATCGCCGAGCTGGTGCGCGAGGCGGCGCTCGAAGGCGTCCACGACGAGCTGCCTCACTCGCTCGCGGTGCTCGTGGAGGAGGTCACGCCGCACCCGCAGGCTGCGGACGATCCGCGCGAGCCCATGGCCGACGTCCGCGTCAATATCTACGTCGAGCGCGATAGCCAAAAGGGCATCATTATCGGGCACAAGGGTTCGCGGCTCAAAGAGGTCGGCACCGAGGCGCGCGCTGGGATCGAAGCGTTGCTCGGAACGCGCGTGTACCTGGACCTGCGGGTGAAGATCGCCAAAGACTGGCAGCGCAACCCCAAGCAGCTGGGACGGATGGGTTTCTAGCCTCCGGTCGCGCTTGGCGAGCGTGGGCCGAGAAAACCGCTCCCGATGCCTCCCACATCTGCGCGTATCGGCTAGAGTGGCGAAATGCGCGCACCGCAGCTATCGCTGCTCCTTCGTTGCCGTGACGAGGCTTAGTCACTAAGCCGGTCCCTCGTCGCGGCGCTTGGCCTGCCGGTCACACACAGTGACAGCCCCCAGACCAGACGAAGGAAGATCATGACACAGCACTACACAGGCGGACCGCAACGGCCCTCCACAATGCCCCTGCACAAGTACAAGCCGTTCCACGAGCAGTTCACCGTGGAACTCCCGGACCGCACCTGGCCAACCAAGCGAATCGAGAAGGCCCCGCGCTGGTGTGCCGTAGACCTACGCGACGGCAACCAGGCGCTCATCGAGCCCATGGACTCCGCGCGCAAGATGCGCATGTTCGAGCTCCTCGTGAACATGGGATACAAAGAGATCGAGGTGGGTTTCCCGTCGGCGTCACAGACGGACTTCGACTTTGTGCGCAAGCTTGTCGAGGAAGACCGCATCCCGGACGACGTGGTGATCCAGGTGCTCACGCAGGCGCGGGAGCACCTCATCGAGCGCACGTACGAGTCCATCAAGGGCGCGAAGAACGCGATCGTTCATCTCTACAACTCCACGAGCATCCTCCAACGCGAAGTGGTGTTCCGCGCCAACGAGGACGAGATTCAGGACATCGCCACCCACGGCGCGCAACTGTGCCAGAAGTTCGAGGACCTGGTGCCCGGCACCAACGTGTTCTACGAGTACAGCCCCGAGTCCTACACGGGCACCGAGCTCGAGTATGCGGCGCGCGTGTGCAACGCCGTCATGGATGTGTGGAAGCCGTCGTCCGACCGCAAGGTGGTAATCAACCTGCCCGCGACCGTCGAAATGGCCACACCAAACGTCTACGCGGACTCGATCGAGTGGATGAACCGTCACCTCGACTACCGGAACGACGTGGCCCTCAGCCTCCATCCGCATAACGACCGCGGCACCGCTATCGCCGCCGCCGAGCTTGGCTACATGGCAGGTGCCGACCGCATCGAGGGGTGCCTCTTTGGCAACGGCGAGCGCACCGGCAACGTTGACCTGGTCACGCTCGGCATGAACCTGTTCAGCCAGGGAATCGACCCGCAGATCAACTTCAGCGACATGGATGCGATCCGGCGCACGGTCGAGTACTGCAACCAAATCGACGTGCACGCCCGCCACCCGTGGGGCGGGGACTTGGTCTTCACCGCGTTCAGCGGCTCGCACCAGGACGCGATCAAGAAGGGCCTCGAGGCCATGGAGGTCAGCGCCGCCAAGAAGGGCGTGGACGTGGACGACCTGCTCTGGGCAGTCCCGTACCTGCCGATCGACCCGCGCGATGTGGGGCGTTCTTACGAGGCCGTTATTCGCGTGAACTCGCAGTCCGGCAAGGGCGGCGTCGCCTACCTTCTGAAGGCCGACCATCACCTGGACCTGCCGCGCAGGCTCCAGATTGAATTCTCGCGCGTGGTCCAGCGGGTGACGGAGGCCGAGGGTAGCGAGCTTACGTCGGCCGACATCTGGCGCATCTTCCAGGACGAGTACCTCCCCGGGGCAGAAGGCGCCGAGCAGTGGGGCCGGTTCAAGCTCACAGGGACGCGGTCCTCGTCTTCAGACGACGGGCCGGACACGCTGGAGGCTGACCTCGTGGACGGCGGCGAGGCCGTTCAGGTCTCGGGCGAGGGAAACGGCCCGGTCGATGCGTTCACGCAAGCGCTCGCAATGCGCGGCGTGAAACTCGAGGTGCTTGACTACGCGGAGCACGCGATGAGCGAGGGCGCCGACGCGGTGGCCGCGTCGTACGTTGAGTGCCAGATTGGCGACCGGATCCTGTGGGGCGTCGGCATCGACCCCTCGACCACCACCGCGACGCTGCGCGCGATAGTCTCGGCCGTCAACCGTTCGGAAAGGTCCTAGGGAACATGTTTGCTGGAGTTGCCCGCGGCGCGGGCTTGTTGATCGCGGGCGCGCTCGCGGCGCGGGCTGCCAGCAGTTGTCCTCGTCCAATCCCGCGCTCGATCAGGTAGTGCCGCCGTCGGACCTCTATTTTGCGGCGACCGAACTCCTGGTGAACCCGGGAACAGGCTCGCTCGACGTCGAGGACATCGACTGCGCGCAGAGCGCGGCTGTAGGCGAAGACGCCGTCCCGTTCAACTTCCTCGCGTGCTACGACGACGGCGACGCGCAGGGGGTGCCCGGCTTGGCTGTTGCGGTTGCTGACTACTTCGCAATCGACGGCGTCGAGGGTCTCGGCACGTACTGCGATGCCGACCTCGATCAGGTTGCTGTGCCGGTTTGCTACCTCTACTTCTCCGTCGACGGCTACCTGGGGTGGTTCGCGACTTACGTGGTCTACGCGGTCGAGGGCGACGTCGCCATGCACCTCGCGCTGATCCAGGAGCCGCCCCCCGACGCGTTCGTGCGCGCGGACGAGTAGGGAGTTAGCGCCGTTCGACAGTGATGCCGAACTCAGGGCACTCGGCAGCGACCTCGCTGGCCAGTGCCGGGTCGTCTGTCATGGCGATGACGGGCAGCGTTGATTCTCGGGCGATGTCGCACAGGCTCGCGACGGTCCCCGGTTTCTGAGCAACAGCAATCCAGCGCAATCCGCCAGCCCCGACGCTCGCGCCTGGGCTGAGGTTGATCAGGATGAAGTTGGAGTAGTACTCGTGGTCGCCGTCGATGCGCCAAGCAAGCCGGAGCACGTCGTCGTCGGTGTACTCGAAAGTCCTCTCGATGAATTCCTCGGAGCCGTAGAACTCTGAGTTCAGCATCCGAAAGACCGGGCCAGTCGCGAATGCGTGCCCAACTGGCGTGAGGACGACTCCAGCAATCGCCGCGAGCATCGCTGCCGCGAGCGTGGCCGTGCGCGCACGGCGAGACAGAACCCGCCAAGGCAGCAGCCCAACCGCAAAGCCCGCAAGCCCTATGCCGAGCAGGCCGATAACGACTGCCGCAAACAACAGGAGCTTCGCGGGATAATACGAAAACGTCGACCACGTGGAGCCGCTGGCGAGTATGAGAATCGGAAGAACCGCCGCGAGCGAAGCCACGATTGAGATCAGTCCCAGCGAGGCTGCGCGGTTTCTGCGCAGCAGTACGGCAGCTCCGCCTGCAACCAAGATGCACTCGACTACAAACGCATTGTGCGAGAGATCGAGCACTGTGCCTGCAGCTGAGGGAACATTAGCTGTCCTAGCGAGGGCTGGGAGAGTGAACAACGCGATCGCCGCGATGGTGAGCGCACCGAACGTTAAGGGGCCGGCCAGCGCGCGTTTGCGGGACGCGCGCAACGTGCGCCACTCGATCACGATGGTGAAGAACGCGAGAGCGGCAGGCACCGCGGCCATCGGTGGCCATGTCATCACGGTCAGCAGGACCGCACACGCTTGGACCGTGAGACTGGCGAGAGGGCGTTGCCTTGCCTCAAAGTGGACCAGGACTCCGGCGAGGACGATAGCGAGTACAAAGTGAGTGTTGATGAATCCCGACAGCAAAGGGAATCCCGAAACGGGCCACGTCAACGGGACGAGCGACGCCGCTGCGCCCACAACGATGGGAAGTTGGCGCGGGGTCGATTCGTTCAGCGCGGAGATTCGCGCGGCCACGGCCCCGAAGAGCACGCACGTTGCGGCGATCAGGAGCGCCCACACCGCGGCCTGAGCGGCGAGGTCATGTTCAAGAACGTCGCCCGACGACAGGCCTGCGCGGCCCGGTGAGGTTGAGGTCGCCAGCACGGAGTGCACCAGAGGCACGACGGGCAGGTGGTCGCCCACGGAGAGGCCCCCCTCGGCCAGGAGCCGACGAGTCTCGTTCATGTTGTTGGTGGCGTCACCCCAGATTGCCCATGAGATCGGCGACCGCCCGGGAGTGAGCGCCAGCACGGCCAGGGTGGACAACCACACGACTGCACCGCTGGCTGAGGCCAGCCAGACAGAAACTGGCGTAGATGACCTCGGCGCGACCAGAGGCCCAAGCGCCCACGCGGCGGAGCCAGCAAGGCCAATCGCCGCGGCGGCAGTCAGTGTGGTTGTATCGAGCGCGAGAGGAAGCACATCGGCCACGAGCATCACCAGCACACTTGCCAGCATCCATCCAAGGACTATCTCGACAAGCGCGAACACGGTACCGCGGCGTGCACGAATGGCGAGCACCCACGGAACTGCGACAATCAGCGTGACTGCCCAGAACGGCAATCCATACGTGGCGGCTACAGCGCTCGCGACTGCCGCCGACCCCATAGCGGCGGAGGCGAGCGCGCGGTCTCGGGGAATCGCGCCCAATCTGGTCATCATGCCTCCTGGCTTGTCAGTGAGCGAGTCTATCGACTAGCGACGCGTCAGGCGCGACACAATGTGCACATGACCGCGGACCCAAGAACCCGCGAGCCGCTGAAAGCGCGGTTGTATGTCGCCGCGGACCGCGACGCCTTGGTAGCCCTATTCGCGCGGGTGTTCCCCGACGATCCGCCGCGCAACGAGCCGAATGCGTTCGTGGACCGCAAGGCCGCGATGGGCGACGGACTCCTGTGAGTGGTGGAGGCCGGCGACGCGATCGTCGGTGGTGTGGCGGCCGGGTACGACGGCGTCCGTGGGTGGATCTATCATCTGGCGGTGGCGCCTGAGCATCGGCGCGGGGGAGTAGGAACGGCGCTCGTGGAGGTCGCCGTCGCGGAGCTCACCGCGCGCGGCGACCCCAAGGTGAACCTCCAGGTGCGCACCCACAACGATGCGGTGATCGCGTTTTACGGCAGCCTGGGATTCGCGGTCGAAGAGACCGTCGGGATGGGCCGCGCGCTGTAGCGAACGGCCGTGCCGGGCTAGGCTTGGAGCAGATGGACCTTGACGACGCGTTGCTCGATGAGACCGCGGACCGCTTCGAGGCGGTGCTCGCGGGGACGCAGACGCGCTTTGAGGCGCACGCGTGGGCTGAGGCCATGATGTTCGCCGAGGACAGCGATACATACGCGCAACCGGTCACCATGGGGATGCAGTACCTTCACGCGATGACGCTGGTGGAGACGCGCCCCGGGCGGACCGAGCATCGCGAGGTCATCGATCACTGGCAGGAGTGGGTCACGTCCGACGCGGACATGCGCGCGGCGTTCGCCGCGTGGAGGCGGCACGTCGAGACCTACCGGGCTGAGGCCAAGGGCGACGCCAAAGGCGAAGCTGGCACGAGTGTCGCAAGCCCCGAGATGTGGATGGAGATCGACGAGATCGGCCGCGACGTGCTGGGCGAGGACGAGCCTGACCGGTAGCTTTCGACGACCGATCTAGCCCGCACCCTCGGGTCTCGAGCTCGAGGAAGGTTCTCGCGCCAGACGCATCGGAGCGACCGAACTAGTGCGCACTAGATCATGCGCGGTGTTGACAGGGTGGCGCGAGTCCACGGGGAGTCGATCTGATGGTTGTGGCCGATGAATGGAGACTCAATGGATGACGAATTCACTCGACGTCTCGTCACGCGTGGCATTGTATTTAATGTGTCCGATGACGCTGTGGTCGAGACCTACGAGAACCACGGAGCTTCTGCCATTTTTGCGAACCCTCAGGGCTTTCGGTACCTTGCGAGGCTCATGACCGAGTTTGCCGAACTGAGCGAACACTCCATCGACTTCATGAACCTCAGTCCGTCTGTCCAACTGGAGCCAGGTTCAGTCGAAGTCAGAATTGGGACGCACGCCACTTCGGACGAGAGGGCGCGCGCGCTTGCTGTGCTGCCCGTGATGGATGCTGCTGCCTTTGACCGCATGATTCGGGGGTCGAGAGGCGGCGGCTCTTCTGGCGCGCAGTAGATCCACGAGACCAAACTCGGCGTGCGACGCGCGACTCGTCGTCGAAACCGAAAGATCAAGGGCGCTGTGCTAGACGAATAGGCCGACGGGATACTCAATGAAACTGAACAGCGCGGCTCGCCGGTTGCTGCCAACTCTTGCGGATTCGCAGCTCGAGACCACGTTTGCGGACGACATTGAACACGCAATCGACGCGGGATGGATGGTTAACGCTCGAGGGGAGTTGGCGGTCGTTGGCAGTGACTCGGCGTCGATGCCTGCGTTGCCGAATGACGAACCTCCCAACGGCGTTGACGAGTATGACGACTATTGGTTGTTCGAAATCGATGACATTGCGGCTCACGCACGATCGCGCGAAGACGTCGTACTGGGCGGCCTGGTCCGAGGGCTGTCAGGTGCTCTCAAGGCGATGGCGCGGTTGGAGCCCAGCCACCTAGCGATCGCGCCGATTCGCGCGACCGCCTATATGTCCAGCGACATTGATGACGAACTCTTTGACATCCAAAGACCGAGGTTTCGTCTTTGGACTCGACGCGGCAATGAACCCGACTGGATGGACAGTATTGAGGACTTCAGACTGGACGCCATGGTGGTTTGGGGAACCGATGACGTTTCATGGGAAGTCCTTCGGCAGTCAGATCGCGCGCCACTGACACTCGGAGAAGTCCTGCCGAAGCTCGGTGCCTGACGCTCAACGGAATCTTGGGCGCTAGCGATGCGCGGCGCACTCTTGGCCCGGGCCGCGCGACAATGGATAGATGCCCACCTACCGCGACGAAGCCATCGTGCTTCGCACGCACAAGCTGGGCGAGGCCGACCGCATCATCACGATGCTCACGCGCGCCCACGGCAAGGTGCGCGCGGTGGCGAAGGGCGTGCGCCGCACGAGCAGCCGGATCGGCTCGCGCCTGGAGCCGTTCATGGTGGTGGATCTGCAGCTCTACGAGGGCCGCAACCTGGACATCGTGAATCAGGTGGAGACCATCCAGCCGTTCGCCAAGGAGATGGCGAAGGACTACCAGCTCTTCACGGCCGCGACGGCGATGGTCGAGGCTGCGGACAAGCTGGTCACGCATGAGCGCGAGCCCGCACTCCAGCAATACCGGCTGCTGCGGGGTGGCCTCAACTCGCTGTCCAACCGCGAGCACAACCACGGCCTCGTTCTGGACGCCTATCTGCTGCGCGCGTTCGCGGTCGAGGGGTGGGCGCCTAGCTTCGACAATTGCGCCACCTGCGGGAAGGCCGGTCCCCACCGGGCGTTTGTGGCGGCCGGGGGAGGTGCGGTGTGCGAGGAGCATCGGCCGTCTGGCGCCGCAGCCCCTGCGCCCGAGACGTTCCTGCTGCTCCAGTCGTTGGTAGCAGGAGACTGGCCCGTGGCCGATGCGAGCAATCAGCGACACCGCCGCGAAGCTGCCGGGCTGGTCGCCGCGTACACGCAGTTTCACCTGGAGAGGAAGGTGCGCAGTCTCGGTATGGTTGATCGCGCTGAAGACTCACCGCACGCCAAGGAGGCACGTCCCGCATGACCGACGCCGAACTGCCCAAGGCCCCGGACAAACACCCGAGCGGGGAGACGCCTCCGGACCTAGCGCCCGAGATGATTCCCAAGCATGTGGCCGTCGTAATGGACGGCAACGGCCGCTGGGCAAGGGAGCGCGGATTCCAGCGGACCGTGGGCCACGAGCGCGGTGAGCGGGTGTTGTTCGATGTGGTTGCTGGCGCGATCGAGGCGGGCGTCACACATCTGAGCGCCTACGCGTTCAGCACCGAAAACTGGAAGCGCACACCCGAAGAAGTCCGCTTCCTCATGGGCTTCAACCGCCAGACGCTGCGCCGCCGTCGCGATCAGATGAACGACTGGGGCGTACGCGTGCGCTGGGCGGGCCGCCGCCCCAAGCTCTGGCAGTCAGTGATCGACGAGCTTGAAGAGGCCGAAGAACTCACCAAGCACAACAAGGTGTTGACCCTGACGATGTGCATCAACTACGGGGGTCGCGCCGAAATCGCCGACGCCGCCCGCGCCATCGCGATCAAGGCCGCAGCCGGGAAGCTCAAGCCCGAGAAGGTCACAGAGAAGACGGTGGCCGCGCACCTGGACGAGCCCGATATGCCAGACGTTGACATGTTCTGGCGATCAAGTGGGGAGCAGCGCACCAGCAACTTCTTGCCGTGGCAGGCGGCGTACGCCGAGCTGGTTTTCAGCAACGTGCTGTGGCCGGATGTGGACCGGCGCGACTTGTGGCGGGCTATCGAGGAGTACGCGCGGAGGAACCGGCGTTTCGGCGCAGCCGAATAGCGACCGCGACAACGGCGGCGAGCAGGGCGAGCACGCCGGCGAGAAGCCACGGGGACTCCTGGCCCAGGCGCAGTGCCCCGGCCCATAGCGACAGCCCTACGAGCGTGTAGGCCGCGGCCCACGCGAGGCAGCCAGGAATCATCGCGATCGTGTACAGCGGCCAGCGCATCTTGGCGAAGCCGGCGGCGGCGTTCACCAGGGTCTGGAACCCGATGGTCAGGAACGAGACGGGGATGCCAATGGGCCCCCAGCGCTCCAGGTACGCGTGCGCGCGGTCCATGCCAGGGCCGTCGAAGCGCGTGCGCCAGCGCGAGGACAGCAGCCCGGCGCGCACCGCGCGGCCCAGCCAGTATGTGGCCTGCGCCCGCAGGAACACCACGATCAGCAGAAAGATGAAGAGCCCCCAGAGGGGCCCGTCGGCGATGAAGTCGGGTACCCCCGCCATGCTCGCCTCCCCTAGGCCTGCGCGCAGTCCGCGCAGATGCCGGTCAATTCGATGGTGTGCTCGATGCGAGCGTACCCGTGCTCGGCGGCGACGGCCGACGCCCACGCCTCGACCCCCGGGCCTTCGATCTCTACGACCGCGCCGCAGTTGCGGCAACGAAGGTGGTGGTGGTGTCCGCCATTGTCACCGCAGCGGCGGTAGAGGGACTCCCCGGCGTCGTTGAGCACGCTGTCGACGTCGCCGGAATCGGCCAGTGACTGGAGCGTCCGGTACACGGTCGCCAGGCCGATGCTCGAGCCGTCTTGGCGCAGGTGGTCGTGCCACGCCTGTGCGGAAAGGAAGTCGTCCACACTCGCGAGGGCGCTCAAGACGGCCGTGCGCTGCTTGGTTTTGCGCTGTTGCGGAAGGGGCTGGTCAGAGCCCTTGGTGGGGGTGGTGCTCGTGGTGGACGTCTCGGTAGTCACGCGGACGCCGCCTTTCGGCGGCGCGCGTTGCGGGAGATCCCGCGAACGGTGGCCGTGATTGCGTAGACACCCACGGCGAGGACGACGATGAGCGCGCCGGGCTGGAGGTCCCGGAAGTAGGTGATCGACAATCCGGTGATGCACAGCACCGCGCCTACGCCCATCGCCGTGTACATGGTTCGCGAGAACGACTGAGAGAACAGTTGGGCGATAGCGACGGGCAGTATCATCAGTCCCGAAACCAGCAGAACGCCCACCACACGCATGGACACCGTGATGGTGACGGCGGCGAGAACCGCGACGGTGAGGTTGAGCCAGCGGACTGGCAACCCTGAGGCGACGGCAAAGTCTTGGTCGTGGGTGACGGCGAACAGCGCGTTGCGCAGGCCGACGCCTACCAGCAGGATGACTCCCGCGAGCGCGGCCGTCACCCACACGTCGCCCCACGTCACCGTGGAGATGGATCCGAACAGGTAGCCCAGCAGGTTGGCGCCCGAGCCGCCAGCGATGCCAATGAGCAGCACGCCGCTGGCGATGCCGCCGTAGAAGAGAATGGCCATCACGACGTCTGCGGCAGCTGTCTCGCGAGCGCGCATCTGCTCGATGGTGACGGCGGCGAAGAGCGCGAAGATGATAGCTCCGGGCACGGCGAGGGCGTCCCGCTGGGCGAGGTCGGCGGCAGATCCGGCAAGCCAACCGGCCGCGACTCCGGCGAGCGCGACATGGCCGATGCCGTCGCCCAGCAGCGCCATGCGGCGCTGCACCAGATACGTGCCGATCACCGGCGCAGCCAGGCCTACGAGCAGGGCGATGAGGAGCGCGCGCTGCATGAGCGGGTCGTTGAGCATCTGGATTATTTGCGGCCCGCCTTCCTGAAGTCGAAGCTGGCTGTGCCGGTTCCCGGAAGCGTTGGTTCATGCGGGTCCGCGCCGTGCGGGTGAATGTGGTCGTGGCCGGGAAGGGCGTGGGCGCCCTGGGCCGCGGGAGGCTCGCCCGTGAAAGTGACGCAGCCCGCCTCAAGCACGATGGCGCGGTCGACGAGTTGGCCCACGACGCCGAGCTCGTGGAGCACGATCACGATGGTCGCGCCCGCCTCTTTGAGCGTTCCCAGTGCCGACGCGAAGGCCTGCTGGCTGGGCAGGTCCACCCCGGCGGCGGGCTCGTCGAGCAGGAGGAGGTCGGGCTGGCGAACCATGGCGCGCGCGATAAGGACGCGCTGCTGCTGGCCGCCCGAAAGCGTCGCGACGGCGTGGCTAGCGATCTGGTCGAGGCCGACGGCGTCGAGGGCTGCGAGCGCGCGCTCGCGCGAGTCGCGGGGGAGAACCAGACGGCGCGCGTGGAGCAGACCAGAGCTGACCACCTCGAGAGCGGTCGCGCTCACGCCGGACGCCGCGGTTGCTCTCTGCGGCACGTACCCGACGCGTTGGCGTGGCGAGCGCTTGACGGGCCTGCCAAACACCTCGATTTCGCCCGACGCCACCGGGACGGCGCCGATGATCGCGCGGACCAGGGTGGTCTTGCCCGATCCGTTGCCGCCCATGATGGCGACGGCCTCGCCGGCCGTGACGTCGAGGTCAACTCCGTGGAGAATCTCCGAGCCTGCAAGCGACACGTTGACGCCGCGCGCACGGATCACCGGGCCGAGCGCGCTCGCGAGGCTCGGCGTCGCGGTGCCATCGGATGCTGACGCGACTGACGTGACCGCGCGCGCGCTCGTGCCTGTCCCGCGCCTCTTGCGCTTTGAACTAGCGGCAGCCAAGGGCGTCCTCCAATGCGGCGAGATTGCGGCGCATGACGGTGAAGTAGTCGTCGTCATCATCGAAGAGCCCCTCGATTGGGTCCAGCACGGCGACCTCGAGCCCTGCGTCCGAGGCGAGCGCCTGGGCCACCGAGGGATCCACGAGAGTTTCACTGAACACGGTGGTGGCGCCGGTTTGCGCGGCGATTGCACGTATTTTGCGGACGCGAGCAGGGGACGGCTCGGCGTCGGGGCTGAGTCCTGCCAATCCCACCTGGGTCAGGCCGTAGCGCGTGGCGAGGAAGCCGAATGCCTCGTGGCTCACCAAAATGGTGTCACGCTCGCACGCGGCCAGGCCCGCGGAAAATTCCGCGTCGAGCGCAAGCAGGTCGGACTCGAGGCTGCGGGCGCGGCGCAGGTAGCCGTCGGCGTGGGTCAGATCCAATCGCCCGAATTCGTTCGCGATCGCGAAGCCGAAGTCTGCGAGCAGCAGTGGGTTCAGCCAGAAGTGGGAGTCGTGCTCGTTTTCGGCTATGTCAGGGTGGCCGTCGTGATCGCCGTCGGAGTGGTCGTGAATCTCTACCATCTGTTCGACGCCCAGGGCCCAGGCACCCGTGGAGTCCACGGCTTTCTCGATCGCGGGCTGGAATCGCTCGAGGTAGAACACCACGTCCATGTCACGTAGTTGCTTGACTACGGCAGGGGAGAGCTCGAGGTCGTGCGGCTCGACCCCTGGGGCCGTGAGCAGGAGCACCTCGCCGTGCACGCCCGCTACCTCTTGGGCGGCGAAGGCGAGCGGGTAAACGGCGGCGGCCACGCGGAGGTCGGTGTTGCCGGTGCTCGGTTCGGCGGTGCAGGCGCAGAGTGCCACGGCCGACACCACAGCGAGGGCCGCGGGGAGGGCGCGGGAAGTCGTCACCAGGCGATTCTCGCGCTAATGATAATCATTGTCAAGAAGCGGCCGACGGCCGCGGGCCCCGCACGGTGCGTCGTCGCTACGCGGATAGACTGTGCGTCAGCACAAGCACCACCCCAACACTCACAAAATAGGAGTCCCCGCCGTGGCCGCAGCCAGCCGTCTCGACAACGTCACCTCACTCGCGAAGCGTCGCGGGTTCGTCTTTCCCGCGGGGGAGATCTACGGAGGAACACGCAGCGCGTGGGACTACGGGCCGCTTGGCGTGGAGCTCAAGGAGAACATCAAGCGTCAGTGGTGGCGTTCCATGGTGAACTCGCGCGACGACATCGTGGGGATCGACTCCTCCGTGATTCTGCCCACGCCCGTGTGGGAGGCATCTGGCCACCTCAAGGCCTTCGTGGACCCGCTAGTGGAGTGCCTCAACTGCCACAAGCGCTTCCGTGAGGATCACCTCATTGAAGCGTTCGTGGAGAAAAAGGGCCGCGAGCCCAAAGGTGGCCTAGACGAGATCGCATGCGTCGAGTGCGGCACGCGCGGCCAGTGGACCGAGCCCAAGATGTTCAACGGCCTGCTCAGCACGTACCTGGGCGTCACACAGGACGAGACGGGCCTGCACTACCTGCGCCCCGAGACCGCGCAGGGCATCTTTGTGAACTTCGCGAACATTGTCGGCACGTCGCGCATGAAGCCGCCGTTCGGCATCGCCCAGATCGGCAAGAGCTTCCGCAACGAGATCACGCCCGGAAACTTCATCTTCCGCACCCGCGAGTTCGAGCAGATGGAAATGGAGTTCTTCGTGGTCCCCGGGACCGACGAGGAATGGCACCAGACCTGGATCGACGCGCGCATGGCCTGGTACACGGACCTGGGGCTAAGCCCAGACAACCTGCGCCTGTTTGAGCACCCCAAGGACAAGTTGTCGCACTACTCCAAGCGCACCGTCGACATCGAGTACCGGTTCGGCTTCCAAGGCAGCGAATTTGGCGAACTCGAGGGCATCGCCAACCGCACGGACTTTGACCTCAAGACGCACACGGAGCACTCGGGCAAGGACCTCAGTTACCGTGACCCGATCAGCAACGAGAAGTACTTCCCGTACGTAATCGAGCCCGCCGCCGGCCTGACGCGCTCGCTCATGGCGTTCCTCGTCGAGGCGTATGCCGAGGACGAGGCGCCCAACACCAAGGGCGGAGTGGACAAGCGCACCGTGCTGCGCCTGGACCACCGCCTCTCGCCCATCAAGGCTGCTGTGCTGCCGCTGTCCAAGTCCGAGGAACTCCAGCCGACGGCGCGCGCCCTTGCGGCCGAGCTGCGCGGCGCGTGGAACGTCGACTATGACGAGACGCAGGCGATCGGCAAGCGCTACCGCCGTCAAGACGAGATCGGCACGCCGTACTGCATCACCGTCGACTTTGAGACCAAGGACGACCAGGCCGTCACCATCCGCGACCGCGACACCATGGCGCAGGACCGCGTGTCGCTGGACAAGGTGCAGGGCTACCTGGCTGAGAGGCTCGTCGGGGCTTAAGAGGAGAGTGTCGCTCAGTCGGCTGCGATGAAGATCAGTTTGGTATGGGCGACTATTCCAGATTGGAGCACAAGTGGCGAGCGACAACCGCGAGATCTACTCAGAACCGTCCGTGTGGGCCCGAGTGGCCATTGCCAGTTACCTGCTTGGAATTGTGTTTGTGGTCGTGGCCCTGGTAGTGGCTGCCGTCGGCGTGTGGCCTCGCAGCGAGGAAGATTCGATCGCGGGTTCCGCTTTGGCGATTGTTTTCGCGCTTGCGGTAGCGGCATTCCTGCCGTGGGTGTCGTCACAGGCGCTACAGCAGTTCAGGTCTATCCCAGTCGCGCGGATCACTCGGGACGAGTCGGGGGCGGAGACGTTCTCGTGGCTTCCCGCATTCCCATGGCGGCGCAAGCTGCGCCTCGGGTCGGTGGGAGGTGTGTTGCTTTCCGCGACTCCGCTCTACGACGAGGGCCCGTACTTTGACAACGGGCTTCCTCACAAGTGGATAGCGCTAAGTGAAGGCAGGGCCACGCGCGCATGGAATTTCTCCAGTGTTCCCGTCGATCACCGGGACCACTGGCGTATGGACGAACCGAGCGAGTGAGACAGTGGCCCGTTGACGGCTAGCTGGCGTCGCGAACTAGCCGGACCATGTTCTCGATCCGGATCGCGTCGCCCTGGGGGCCGTGGCCCTCAGGGTAGTCCGCCGCGTCGCCTACCTTGGGGTCGCTGCGCTGGGCGCCAGCGCCGTGGACGTCCACCCACCGGCCGTTCATGTACCCCAACGCACTACCGAACGCGATGTACACCGCGGCACCGGCTGGCCTCGGCCCCGATGGGGAGAGGAGCGTGGTGGACGTCCAGTACATCGCATAGTCCTGTTGGCCCGCCTCGCTCGTGATCGCGGTGGTATTGAACACTGGGTCGATAGCGGCCGATCCCGACGTGCCGGGCGAACGCGAGTAATCGACGATGCTCTGGAGCTCCTTGGCGTTCGGGACGCGCCAGTCGGTGAAGCCCAAGTACGCGGTGGCGTTGGCCTCTTCTGCGTGAGCGAGCGCATCCTCCCAGTTCATGCCGGAGCCACTGTCGTTCTGCGCCCACATGAGAGAAGTGGCCGCGTCCGTCACGGTGCCGTCGCCATTGTCCGCGAAGGCGTTCATTCCGTAGTCCGGGTTGCCGCGCACGTAGTAGACGTAGTAGCCCTTCGCCTCGGCTTCGTGGGGCATCGCCTCCGTTGGGTAGCCCTTGATGCGGCCGTCGGCGTAGTTAAGCCCAAACATCAGCGGCGGGCCGGCCGTGTCAACGTAGGTGGTGCTGCTCGCCACCTGCGCGTCGATGATCCGGTCTCCCGCACTCAGGTCGCCATACCCAAAGTCGAAGTAGTCTGCGTCGATGAACGGAATGTAGCCGTTGGCGTTCGCGCTTCCGTTGCCGACGTCCTCCCCGGCGAACAGGATGAGCGAGTACAGCTCCTTGACCGTCGGAAGCCGCCAGTCGTCGTAGTCGCCGACGTTCACGGCGTCCGCTGATGCGATGGCCTCGGCAAACGTGAGCTTGTCGCGCGCGTCGATGGTGCCGTCGCTGTTGAGGTCGGGTGTCTGAGTCCAGGTGAGGCCCGTCACGTTGTCGGTGATGGTGCCGTCGCCGTTGTCGTTGTAGGACGGTTGGTTGCCGTCGTGCTGCGCGTCCTGACCGAAGTACAGCTCGCCTGCGGCAGGAGCCAGGACGTCGGTCACTGTTCCGTAGGTCGCCGCCTGGCCGGTGTCCACGATCGCGTACGAGCCGGCGGCGACCGGGTCGCTAGTTGCCACAGGGGCGTCAGACTGCGGGGTTGCGCGGGCGGGCGCGTCCGGAGATTCGGATGCCGCCTCGACGGGTGAGCACGCTGCTGCCAAGAAGCTGAACGACACGGCCAACGCCGACACCCCCACGGGGGTTCGGGTGATCGTGAACATGAAAGGTCCTCTCGGTTGGTGAACTCTCACTGATATCCGACCACGCCAACCTGAGAGATTGCTGTGAGGGTCCTGAGAAACGCATTCGCTGGCCGCGGCATCGGCGACAATGGACACCATGCCCACAACCCCGGCGGGCGCTCCCGCGCTCCCGCCCTTGCACATCGGCCCCATCGTGGTCGAGACGCCGGTGATCCTCGCGCCGATGGCGGGGATCACTAACGCGGCGTTCCGGCGCTTGTGCCGGGAGCACGGCGGCGGGCTCTACGTGGCGGAGATGGTGACGTCCCGCGCGCTCGTGGAGCGCACGCCCGAGTCCATGCGGATCATCCACCACGACCCGGACGAGACCCCGCGCTCGGTCCAGGTCTATGGTGTGGACCCCGCCACCATTGGCGCCGCGGTCAAGCTCCTCGTGGAGGAGGACCGCGCCGACCACATCGATATGAACTTCGGCTGCCCCGTCCCCAAGGTCACCAAACGCGGCGGCGGAGCAGTGTTGCCCTGGAAGCGCGACCTGTTTCGCGACATCGTCAGGGCGGCTGTGCGCGAGGCAAGCAAGTTCGACATCCCCGTCACTGTGAAGATGCGCAAGGGCATCGACGACGACCACCTCACCTACATCGACGCGGCGACCATGGCGGAGTCCGAGGGTGTGGCGGCCGTGGCTTTGCACGCGCGCACGGCGGCGCAGTACTACTCGGGCAAGGCGGATTGGGAGGCGATCGCGCGGCTCAAGGACGCCGTCAAGACCATCCCGGTGCTGGGCAACGGCGATATATGGGTGGCTGAGGACGCGCTCGCGATGATCGAGAAGACCGGCTGCGACGGAGTGGTGGTGGGCCGCGGATGCATGGGCCGACCGTGGCTGTTCGCGGACCTGCAGGCGGCGTTTGAGGGCCGTCCGGAGCGCGTGCGCCCAAACCTGCGCGCCGTCGCAGACGTGGTCTACCGGCACGGCGAGTTGATAGCGTCGCACTTTGGCGACCGCGAATTCAAGGCGATGCAGGAAATCCGCAAGCACATGGCGTGGTACTTCAAGGGCTACGAGGTGGGTGGTCAGACGCGGAAGCGACTTGGCCTGGTCGCGTCGCTGGCGGAACTGCGAGAGATCCTGGACGGCATGGACATGGACGCGCCGTACCCCGGAAAGCTCGCCGAGGGTCAGCGCGGGCGGAAGGGCAGTCCCAAGCGGCCCGCTGTCCCCGAGGGCTGGCTCGATTCGCAGGAGACCACGCCAGACATCCAGAAGCGGCTGCTTGAGGCCGAGCTCAGCGTCTCCGGGGGCTAGCGCAACCCTGGGGGAGCGCATTGAATCGCCTCGGGTTTAGTGGAGGGTCTGATTTCCCGAAAGGATGGGAGTCATGCCAGCACCGAGGAAGTATCCGCAGGAGTTGCGGGATCGGGCCATTCGGTTCGTAAGTGAGGCGATGAGCCAGGAGGTGTCGTTGTCGTTGAATGCGGCGGTGATCCGTATCGGTCATCGCACGGGGGTGATTCCGGACAGGTTGCGTGGGTGGGTGAAACAGGCGCGCATTGACGCCGGCGAGGTCAGGGGCATCGCCACGGTCGGCGCGGCCCGTATCAAAGATCTCGAGCGTGAGAATCGTGAGTTGAAGCGTGCCAACGATATTTTGTTGGCGGCGTCAAGTTTCTTCGCGCGGGAGCTCGACCCGCGACTTCCGTTTTAGTGAACTTCATCGACGAGCATCGTGTTCGTTTCGGGGTCGAGCCGATCTGCCGGGTGCTCACCGAGCACGGAGTCAAGATCGCCCCGTCTACTTACTACGCGTTCAAAACGCGTGCCATCTCGCAGCGGACGGTGCGTGATCAAGAGTTGCGCGAACACATTGAGCGGGTCTTCTGGGACCGCACGAAGGGTCGCGGGATCTCGGGTGCGCGAAAGGTGTGGCGCCTACTCAAGCGTGACGGTGTCGTGACCGCCCGCTGCACGGTGGAGCGTCTCATGCGGGCTCAGGGGCTTCGCGGGGTGCGTCGCGGCAAACAGTTCGTCACGACCCGTCCCGATCCGGCAGCAAACCGAGCACCGGATCACGTGAAGCGCAACTTCCGTGCCGAATGTCCCAATGAGCTGTGGGTCGTGGACTTCACCTACGTGCCGACCTGGTCTGGGATGGCGTCCACTGCGTTCGTGACCGACGTGTTCTCCCGGCGAATCGTCGGCTGGCGCACCACGAACCGAATGCCCACCGAACTGCCACTCGACGCCCTCGAGATGGCGTTATGGGTCCGCTCCCGCGCCGGCGAGAACATCGATAGCGTGATCCATCACAGCGACGAGCTCGAACTCGCGACGCTGTCGTGGGTCCACTGGTTCAACGACAACCGCCTCCACTCCTCGATTGGATACCTCACACCAATCGAGAAGGAAGACCTGTACTACCGTGAGAACACACCCCACGAGCAACCGCTCCTGGGAGAACCCGCCCTCCACTAAACCCGGGGCGATTCAAGAAACCGTAGACGGTTCACTTGGAGGCTAGCTCCCACTTCCGCAGCGGGCCATCCACGAATAGCGTGGCGACGTCGAAGCCGAGTTGGCGCCAGACAGCAGTCGGAACGGAGATGTCCGTCAGGTAAACTTCGCCCGCGGACGAGGCGTCGCGCAGCCCAGTCTTGGGCGCGGCGATGGTGAGGGTCGCCTCCGCGGTGACGACGGCGCCCGGCGTCTCGCCCGTCGTGGAGTCGAGGCCGCTGGGAACGTCGAGACTGATGACCGGGGAGTTCTGGCCGTTGGCCCACGCGATGAGCTCGGCGGTCCGGCCGGAAGGCGCACCCCGCAGGCTGTAGCCCACGAGGGAGTCGATGACGACGTGGTCAGCGGGAGCATAGTCCGCGGGGAAGTCTGTGGAGACGGCGACCTCCATGGCCTGCAGGATCCCGAGTTGGGTGGCGGCCGCGCCCACTAGCGCGTCGGCGGGCTTGGACAACACCGCCGTCACGTTGACGCCTCGGTTGGACAGGTGTCGCGCGGCGACCATGCCTCCGCCTCCGTTGCCCCCGCCTCCAGCCAGCACCACCACGGAGGTTGGATGGTGGCGCTGCTGGACGAAGTCTGCGAGGTTGCGTCCGGCGTTCTCCATCATCTGGAGCAGCGTGATGCCTAGATTTTCGACCATGATCCGGTCCACTTCCCGCATTTGCTTGGCACTAACAACGGGAAGCGAACCGGAGGTCATGTGTCTAACCTATGTGCGGGCTAGGACTTGGCGAGGCTGCGGTGAGCGAGCGCGCCGGTGACAACACCGAACATGGCGTGCGCGGCTCCGAAGACCCACGGCGTGAACGCGTCCGCAGCCTCCTGGTCGATGGCAGGCCATGCGACGTACTGGACGAGAACCCATGCGATCAGGCCGATGACCATGCCGGTGATGGCTGCAACTACGGTGCTGCTGTTAAGGGCCGCCATCTTGGATAGGACCACGGCGATTGCCGCACCGAGCATCATGGAGATTGCCATGTGGATGACGAGGCCGATTGCGACCGCTCCGCCGCTGAACTCGCCGTCGAGCGGTGCGTCCGACCAGGCCGTGTGCGCGATCAGGTTGAGCGGAGCCCAGAAGCCCACGTCGGCAAGCCACAGTGCGACCATCGCGAACATGGCCATGACCATGCCGCCGATCGCCCCGGCAATTGCGCCGGCCTTGATTGTCTTTATATCCATCGCTGAACTCCTTTGTAGAGGTGTAGCCAGTGCAACATCGCCTGCCGTGCGCCGTTCCGCAAATGTCAGCAAGATGACATGATTGACATATGGATATGACCGCGATGCAAATGACAGATGGCTCCGCGGGGACGATGCGCGAGGCAGCCTGGGTCGCACGTTGCGTCGGTAGGGGAGAGGGCGCGCCGCTCGGGCCCGAGGATGTAGCGGCGTTTGCCGACGTGCTCGAGCCGCGAACCATCGACCGCGACGGTGTCATTTGCCGCGAGGGAGAGACGTTCGACGGCGTGTGGATTCTGCGCGAAGGCACGGTCGCGCTGTCGGTGGGGGCGGGTCGCGCCCGGGCAATCATTCACGTGCTCAGGGCCGGCGACGTGGACGGCGACATCCAGCTGCTGCTCGGCATGCCCATGCCCTACACGGCGCGCGCGCTCACGGACGTTCAGTACCTGTATCTTAGCGACGCAGCCTTCCAGAAACTCATCCAGCGCAACCCGAACCTCGCACGTCAGTGGATGTCGTCCATCGCCATGAGGCTCGCCACCAGCCAGAACCGCGTGCGCGGACTGCTGGGGCAGAGCCTCACCAAGCAGGTGGCACGCCTGCTGCTGGACGAGAGCGCCGACGGACCCGTGCAACTCACCCAGAGTACGGTCGCCGCAATGCTTGGCGCCCGCAGGCCATCGGTCAACAAGATCCTGCGCGGTCTTGAAGACGACGGACTGGTCACGCTCGAGTATCGATCGATCAGCGTCACCGACCGCGATGCGCTAGTGAAGCTAGGCTGAAGCCGAAGCGAAAGAGGAACCGCGATGGCCAACGAACCTGACGTACGCGAAATCGACATGACCGCGATCCTGGCGGCCTATGAGAAGGATCCCGCGCGCTTCCTCATTGCGCTGATGCACGCGCACACGCTTGCCACGCGCAGTATGTACATGGCGCCCGATCAGCTTGCGGACCCGGACCAGGCATTCGCCAACGTGGCCGCCATGAACGAGGTCGGGCACGTGATCGCGCAGCAGCTCAGCGCTCTCGGCGGGGACGAGGACGTGTTGCCTACGGCGCAACTGTTCACTGCCGTGCTCGCCCAGGCCGAGTATCAGGGCAAGCATTCTGAGATCGTCGGCGACGTCGAGGGATACCTGAGTTGGTCGCTCGAGACCGCCACGGTCGAGGTGGCGCCACCGCGCCCGACCGAAGCCGGCAACTAGGGCGGGTGCTCCCAGGCCGATAGCATCGGACTGTGACCACAGCGCCCCCCGGATACACCGAAGCAGATGTTGAGCGCTGGGTCCCCGAACCGCCCAAGCGCGCCAATCGAACTCCATTCGAGCGGGACCAGGCTCGGATCGTCCACTCGAGCGCGCTGCGAAGATTGGGCGCCAAGACGCAAGTGCTTGGCGCCGGCACCGGCGACTTTGTCCGCACCCGCCTCACGCACACGCTTGAGGTGGCGCAGGTGGGACGCGGGCTGGGCAAGACCCTAGGCGCCGACCCGGACGTGGTGGACGCCGCGTGCCTCGCTCACGACCTAGGCCACCCACCCTTCGGGCACAACGGTGAGATCGCGCTCGACGAGGTCGCCAAGGCCATTGGCGGCTTCGAGGGCAACGCCCAGACGCTGCGCCTGCTGACTCGTCTTGAGCCCAAATCCGTCAATCCTGACACGGGGGAGAGCGTCGGCCTTAACCTGACGCGTGCTGTCCTGGACGCGAGCCTCAAGTATCCGTGGGGAGAACCGGACGCGCCCAGCAGGCCTGACGGGCGCGCGACGCGAAAGTTCGGAGTCTATGACGACGACCTGCCCGTGTTCGCGTGGCTCCGAGGGGGCACGGCGGAGAAATCCGTCGCGTTTGAAGCGCAAGTGATGGACCTTGCCGACGACATTAGCTACTCTGTGCACGACGTTGAGGATTCCGTGGTGCACCGGCACGTTTCGCTGAGCGTTCTCCGCGACGCCGGCCAAGGGCGAGAAATCGCCGCGCACGCACGCGAATGGTACGGCCGGGGGGACGAGGCCGAGCTGCTCGAGGCGCTCGAGCGGTTGCGGTCCGAGTCGTCATGGATGGATGAGTACGACGGATCCCATCGCGCGCTCGCGGGCCTCAAGGACCTCACGAGCCAACTGATCGGGCGCTTTTGCGGGGCTGTCATTGATGCGACCCGCGAAGAGCACGGCGACGGGCCGCTCACGCGGCATCACGCCTCACTGGTGATTCCCGCCGACACTGCCGCTGAGATCCTGGTGCTCAAAGGAATCGCAGTTCACTTTTTGATGGCGCCACGCGAGAAGTCGCCCGTCTACCGGCAGCAGCGCGAGCGGCTCGCGGCGCTGGTTCCCGCGATCATTGACCGCGGCGAGGAGGCGCTCGACACTCACTTTGCTGAGGCGTGGAGAGCCGCGTCGGACGACGCCGGCCGTCTGCGCGTCGCCGTGGACCAGGTCGCGTCGCTCACGGACAAGTCCGCGCACGACTGGCATCACAAGTACTGCGGGCCCAGCAACTAGGCCCCGAGGAGGGAAGCTCTTAGCCTTGGGGACGGGCTCGCCGCGCGCGCAGTAGCGCCCAGAACGCCGCGATCGGTAGCAGGAGCGGCACCCACACGTAGCCGGAGCCGAACCCCGTCCACACGGTTTCGTCCGGCCAAGCGTCAGGTTCGAGGATGCCCCACGTGCCTACGGCGAGGACCCCCGCGAGCTCGATCGACGTTCCGATGAGCGCGACCCGCCTCCACCGTTCGCCTCCGCGCCACAGCGCAAACGCGATGACCCCGTATAGCACCGCGGCGGCAGCGCTGAGCGCGTAGGGGAGCGGCGCGTCGGCCGCCTTGGTCGAGAGCTGCACGCCGGAGCGACCAGCGGCCGCGAGAAAGAGCACGGCGTAGGCGAGCATGAGGCCGACGCGGGCGAGTGCATTCATACGGTGCTACCCGACGACCGGCGCGAGCACATCGCCGAGGCGCCACGCGATCACGATGAGTCCGGCGCCGATCACCATCGCCGCTATCCCATCAACCTTGGCGATCTGGCGCGGGCTGAGTACGGGCGCATCGGGGTTGCGGTCGACGCCCGGAGCAGCGGGCTCGCCGAGCCTGCCGATCCCCAGCAGCGGCAACATCACGATCGCTGCGACGAGGTATCCGGTCCCGGTGATCCAGCTGAACGGACCCTGACCCCAGATCAGCACGATGAACCCGCTGATGGTTTGGAGCAGAACCATGATCCACACAGCGGTGGTGACGCGCAGCAGAGTCATGTGCAGTCGCGGGCTGGGCGCGATTAGCGCGGCCACGCCGAATAGAAAGAGGAAGCCATATGTCACGTACGCACCAACGACGAAGCCCTCGCTGAACCACTCCACGTCTGGCCCTACTGTGGCTTGGCCGGCTGGACACGCATCGGCAGCCGCGCGACTTCGTCGCCGTCGATCGAGATGGTCCACGTGAACATGCCGGCTTCGGTGAAGCGCATGCCGTCGATCGTGAAGCCGAAGCACGCCATTTGCTCGTCGCCGTCAACAAGGTTTGGTGGCCGGCCCAAGGTGAACTCTCCGCCTAAGGCGTGCACGGCGACGGGTTTGCCCTCGTCGTCTGGGCGCAGCCCGATCGCGTGGTCGGCGCCGTCCTCCGTGACCAGGCGCAAGTCCAACTTGTGCGCACTGTTGGTCGCTGTAAACGGCACATGGACCGTCGCAGCTACCGCAAGCCGCCGGTGCATGGCGGGGAACGCCCGCACGTAGATGGTGTTCCAGCCCCCACCCAGCGCATAGATCTTGTTGTTAATCACCTCGGCGGAATCCGCCAAGAACGCATCGACTCGCATCGCCTGCCCTTTCCCTGTGGGCCCCAGCCTACTGGCGGCGGACGCCGAGTCCAGGACAGTTTTCGCTCTGGGCGCACGGCAATTGCACGACGCGGAGGGCTGGCCAATACGGAATAGGCTGGGCACGTGGCTGGGAGCATCAATCGCGACGACATTGCGTCGGTCCGTGAGCGCGCCCCAATCGAAGAGATCATCGGCGCGCACGTAGCCCTGAAGAGCGGCGGGGTGGGCTCGCTTAAGGGCCTGTGTCCCTTCCACGACGAACGGACGCCCTCGTTCCACGTGCGTCCAGGGCAGGGCCACTGGCACTGCTTCGGTTGCGGAGAGGGTGGGGACGTCATCGCATTCGTAATGAAAGCGGACGGGCTGCCGTTCGCCGAGGCTGTCGAGTACCTCGCCGACCGCGCGGGCGTGACGCTGCGCTACGAGGCGGGCGGGCAGCGCTCCTCTGGTGGCGAGCCCGGGATGCGCAAGCGCCTTCTGGAGGCCCACCGGGTGGCAGCCGAGTACTTCGTGGCCCAGCTCGAGACACCCGAGGCTAAGGCGGGCCGAGATTTTCTACAGGGGCGCGGGTTCGGCAAGGAAGCCGCAGAGACGTTCGGAGTGGGATACGCGCCCAAGGGCTGGTCGAATATGCTCGAACACCTGCGTGCCAAGGGATTCACGGAGCCGGAGTTTAAGGCGTCCGGGCTGGTCTCTGAGGGCCAGCGAGGCATCTACGATCGCTTTCGCGGCCGCCTAGTGTGGCCCATTCGCGCCGTGACGGGCGAGGTGATCGGGTTTGGCGCGCGCAAGCTTTACGAGGACGACGAGGGGCCCAAGTACCTCAACACCCCCGAAACGGCGATCTACAAGAAATCACAGGTGCTCTACGGCCTGGACCTGGCCAAGAAGAAGATCGCTGGGAAACGGCAGGTGGTGGTGGTCGAGGGCTACACCGATGTGATGGCCTGCCACCTTGCGGGCGTCGACACCGCCGTCGCCACATGCGGCACGGCCTTCGGCGAGGACCACGCAAAGGTGATCCGACGGCTCATGGGCGGTGCCTCTGGCGCGCCGCAAAAGGTTGGCGTAGGCAGCGGCGAGGTCATCTTCACTTTCGACGGCGACGAGGCGGGACAGAATGCCGCGCTCAAGACTTTCCAGCTTGAGTCGCAGTTCCTGTCGCAAACATTCGTCGCTGTCGCGCCTGACGGGCTCGACCCGTGCGACCTGCGCCAGGAGCAGGGCGACAAGGCCGTAGCGGCGCTGGTCGCGTCGCGCGTGCCGTTGTTCGAGTTTGTGATCAAGGCGGCGCTGGCGGGCAACAACCTTGAGAGCGCCGAGGGTCGAGTCGCCGCGTTGCGTGCCGCCGCCCCCGTTGTCGCCGGGATCAAGGACCGCGCGTTGCAGCCCGAGTACGCTCGGCTGCTCGCGGGCTGGCTCGGCATGGATCACGAGGAGGTGCGCCGGGCCGTGGGCAGTGCCGCCCGCTCGCGCCCCGCGACGCAGCAGCAGCGCCCGTCCTCCGCTTCCCGCAGCGGATCATCCGCGCCTCCGCAGGGCGGCGAGTACCCGCCCCCGGATCCCGGAGCGGACCCCGAAGCCGACGCCGGAGCCGCCACGGCTGGCCCCGATTCGCGCGACCCCGTGGTGCGTGCCGAGCGCCTCGCTCTCGAGGTGATCCTTCAGATCCCCGCGGAGATTACCGCCGAGCTGATCGCAAAACTGTCGGCCGACACCTTCACTGTTCCGCAGTACCGCGCCGTGTTTGAGGGCGTGCTCGCGGCGGGCGGTATCGCCGGCGCGGGTAGCGACTGGACTAACCGCGTGGTCGAGGAAGTGGGCGAGACGCTTGCCGGCGTGGTTTCCCAGCTCGCTGTCTCGCCGCTGCCGCATCACAAGCCCGCAGAGGTTGCGACGTACGCGACTAGCGTGCTCGGGCGCGTGTGGGATCTGAGCCTCACGCGTCAGATCGCCGACGTTCGCGGGCGCATGCAGCGCATCGGCGAAGGCGGCGAGGGCTACCAGGACGCCTTCGCGGAACTCATCGCGTTTGAGGGCGAGCGTCGAGCATTGCGAGAGGATTAGTCGTGGACTTTTTCGGAGCCTTCTTTGGAGGCGCGTTTTTCCTGGGGCTTGCGCTCATCTTTGGCGCTTTCGTCTATCTGTTTCGGGGGCCGCTTGGCCACTGGATGATGTGGCGCGCGAGCCGCAAAGCGATGATCGAGGTGCCAGGTGTTGTGGTCAAGGGCGCGACGGAGACAGCGTTAGAGTCCGGCCCGGACGGCGCCGATGTGCCGGTGGATGTCCGCCACGTGGAGGTGACGTACGAATCCGATCAGGGACGCCACGTCACCGAAATCGCGGTCAACCGGGTTGACATCGCACTCGAGCAGTGGGACGCGCTGGCGCGGAACACGAAGAAGGGCGCCGCCGTGATCGTTGGGTACTACCCGAACAAGCCCGCGGATGGCGCCATCGCGATGAGCGTGCTGGGCATAGAGGTCGAGGCGCCTCAGTTGTGGACCCGCGGAGCGATTGTCGCGACGGGCGTTGCGCTCATCGGCGTTGTGCTGACGGTCGGCGCCTAGCCGCGCGAGCGCTCAATCAGATTCGCTAGCGCCGTGGTGGCCAGCGCGTTGGCGTCGGGCGCACCCAGCAGCCGGTGCGTGTGGTGGTGCGCCAAAACAATGCCCCAGTACTCGTAGGCGAACTGCTTGGTGTCGAGGTCGGCGGCGAGGTGGCCCTCGTCTACCGAAATGGACGCGGCGCGCGCGACCACGCTCAGGATGTGGTTGATGTGGAACACGAGCACGTCACGGACCGGACCGGGTCGGTCGTCGAAGTCCGCGGCGGCGGCCACCCAGGGGCATCCACCGCTGAGCTCGCCCGTATCCCACTTGATCCACAGTTCAAAGAGGCGCTCAATTCGCGGTAGCCCGCGCGGCTGGGCAATGGCGGGGGAGATGACGTCTTCAACGAATCGCTCGGCCGCACGGTCGAGTACGGCCAACTGGAGGTCTTCCTTGGACTTGAAGTGCGCATAGAGGCCGCTCTTGGACAGGCCTGCCTTTTTGGCGAGCACCCCAATGGTCAAGCCCTCGAGACCGAGCGTGCTCGCTAGGTCGAGGGCCTTGTTGATAACCGCTCTGCGGGTGCCTTGACCTTTGGGGGTCGCGACTGCGGTCAAGGTTCTTAGTCTCTGCCGAAGTTCAGGTCGCCCTCAAGGTCGTCATCAGTGAGATCGATGTCGAGGTCGGTGAGGTCGAGATTCCATTTGCCCGGCCGAACAAGTGGCGCGGGATGCGTAGCGGGTGCTGAGGCGATGGTGTGTGTCATGGTCTTTCTCCGAAATTGTGGCGTGAGTCCGGGCCAAACCGCCGAACCTCACAGCCACACAATAGCACGACCGTTCGTTTTGTATACCTCTTCAGCAAACTGGGCACGCAGCGAGAGCAAAAAGAGCCAGCCCGATGAGCGGACCGGCTGGGGTGTAATGGCGGTGGCTCCCTCAGTTGGACTCGAACCAACAACCTGCCGATTAACAGTCGGCTGCTCTGCCAATTGAGCTATGAGGGATTGCGAGTGATAACTGTACCCGATTGAGCACCGCGCCTGAACAGCTAAAACGGGAACTGAATCTTCGACGAACAGTCCGGCCTTGCCACTCGATTGCGAGAGTCCCAGGGATAGACTCATCAGTCCCGAAGCCGCCGCCTTATGGCGGCACCGACCACCTGGAGCAGCCGTGGAGACCGACCTCGCTGCCACCGCGTGGGTGCTTGGCTCCGCGTTCCTCGTGCTGTTGCTTGCGGTGGGGCTGGGCGCGATCAATGCCAGCCGGAGCCGAGCGACGAGCGCTGTCGCGATGATGATGTTCGCCGTTGGCGCGATCGGCGTGGTTTCAATCACCTGGATCGTACTGGGCTTCACGTTCGCCTTTGGCGGCGACGGCGCGCTCATCGGGGACTTCCAATTTATTGGCCTCGGGGGCGTGGGAGAGTCCGACGTGAGCCCGCCGGATTGCCCGCCGTTGCGTTCGTAGTCTTCACACTCATGGTCGCCGTGGTCGCGGCCGTCGCAATGACCGGCGTCGCTGCAGGCCGCATGCGCTTTGGGCCGATGCTCGGCGTGCTTGCAGCGTGGTCCGTGCTGGTGCTCCCCGTCGCGTTTCACTGGACACTCGGGGGAGGGTGGCTCGCGGCGCGCGGGGTGTTCGACTACGGCGCGGGCGCAGCCCTCACCGTGTGCGTGGGCGCATCGGCACTCGCGCTCGCGTGGGTCCTTGGGCCGCGCAACGGCCCGCACGATGCACCCTCCGCGTCCCACAACCGTCCGTTGGTGCTCGTGGGCGCGGGACTCGCGTGGGTGGGCTGGCTCGGACTCGTCGGTGGCTTCGCCATGTCGGCGGACGGTCTGGCGGCCTCAGCGGTGCTTTCGGCACACCTGGGAGCCGTGGGCGGCGGCGCAGGCTGGATGCTGCTCGAGAAGCGCCTCGCGGGAACCGTCAGCTCGGCAGGAACCGTATCCGGAATCATCGCGGGCCTCGTGGCCGTGACGCCAGGGGCAGGCTTCCTTGATCCCTTCGCATCCTTCCTCGTGGGCCTGGTTGCAGCCGTCACGGTGAACCTAGCGGTCCGACTCAAGTACCGGATCGGGTACGAGGACGCAAGCGACGTAGTCGCCATCCATCTGTGGAGCGGCGCCGTGGGATTCTTGCTCGTAGGCGTGTTCGGGCGGGTCATCATCGGCGATCGCACTGAAGGAATCGGACTCATCGACGGCGCAGGCGCGGGACTCTTGGGTGAGCAGGCTCTCGCCGTGGCCGCCGTCGGCGCCTATTCGTTTACCGCGACTGTCGTGATTGCGCGGCCTGGACCAATCGCAGCATCGTGAAACCGGATACCGCATAGCCGACTAGCCTGTACCTTGCACGCAAGGGCCAGTAGCTCAGCCGGTTAGAGCAGCGGACTCATAATCCGTCGGTCGTGGGTTCGAGCCCCACCTGGCCCACCTTCGCCCCGCTCTACTTGGAGCGCAAGGCACGATGGAGGCTTAGGTGTGCCCGCCGAGCCCTGGCCGCAACCGCACAACAAGGGTTCCGCGCCTTTGTAAGGTTGCGGCCAGGGCTCGTTTCCCAGAGCGATAGACTGGAATCAATCTCCGCCATGACTGTTTGTACGTTGCGGCCAGGGCTCGTTTCCCAGAGCGATAGACTATTCTCGATGCGCTCCATTGTGTCGAAGGAGTTGCGGCCAGGGCTCGTTTCCCAGAGCGATAGACTAAATCAGTGCGGAACTGTGAATGGCGAAGGGTTGCGGCCAGGGCTCGTTTCCCAGAGCGATAGACTCGAACTTACCAGCGGCTACAACGGTCCCCAGTTGCGGCCAGGGCTCGTTTCCCAGAGCGATAGACTACGACGCAGAAGGCCGGGCAACGCTCGAAGTTGCGGCCAGGGCTCGTTTCCCAGAGCGATAGACTGCGGTCCTTGTCCCACACGGACTTTCCTAAGTTGCGGCCAGGGCTCGTTTCCCAGAGCGATAGACTAACGCGGTACCACCCCCCGCCTATGGTTGAGTTGCGGCCAGGGCTCGTTTCCCAGAGCGATAGACTTGGAGGACGTTCGCCTGAGTGTCGAACCAGTTGCGGCCAGGGCTCGTTTCCCAGAGCGATAGACTTGATGATTAACGCAACACTAGGAGACGTGTGTTGCGGCCAGGGCTCGTTTCCCAGAGCGATAGACTGTAGCCCGTCACACAATCGCAACCGGGCGTGTTGCGGCCAGGGCTCGTTTCCCAGAGCGATAGACTTGTGCGGCATCCCGCCGCCGCTACTTATGAGTTGCGGCCAGGGCTCGTTTCCCAGAGCGATAGACTTTCGAGGATCCAGAGCGCGATGGTTTATCAGTTGCGGCCAGGGCTCGTTTCCCAGAGCGATAGACTCACATAGGGAATGGGGAAGTAGTGGATGAGTTGCGGCCAGGGCTCGTTTCCCAGAGCGATAGACTCGGTTGCGCCTGGTGGCACGACGACCTCGAGTTGCGGCCAGGGCTCGTTTCCCAGAGCGATAGACTAGGCGTTTTACCTTCAACGGCAGGCCAGAAGTTGCGGCCAGGGCTCGTTTCCCAGAGCGATAGACTTTGTCGCTAACGCACAGTAGTCGCCACCCGGTTGCGGCCAGGGCTCGTTTCCCAGAGCGATAGACTGGATCTGGTTGTTTACCCTGGTTTACCAGGGTAAACAACCAGATCGGTCGCTCGAGAACCGTAGCGCACGCGGCTAGAAGAGGCTGAGTTGCGATGGATTCTCACGATTGACCTTCCGATCTCCACGGATTGTCGCAATATTCGCGTACTGCTTGTCCGTGATCAATAATACGTCCACGCGGCCACCAGCGGGCACGATTGAGACGACGTCGCTTACGACGACCTGAGCTTGCTCTTTGTCCCGACAATACTTGAAGTAGACGGACAATTGGGCCATCTGGAACCCTCGCTTCAGGAGCTCCTTACGATAGATGCTCGCTTCCCGGCGCTGCACTTTTGTAAGAGTCGGGAGGTCAAACAGCGTCACGATCCACATCAGTCGATACCCCGATAACTCGCTCATATGAACGCTTCAGCCAGATCCGGAAGCGACTCACGCGTTCGTTGGTCTGGAAGCTCCAGAGTCTCTCGCTCGCCCTTGAAGAGCTTCACGAGCGATTGTGCAGTTCTGAACATGGCCATCGAGACCGGGCTAGACCCAACCTCCGTCGCTATATCGGTGGAGAGGACTGCCACGAGCATCTTCTTGGTTTCAGGAACGACATCAATAACCCCGGTGTTGAGGATTCCGTAGACACGCAAGTCGATTAGAGGCCGATACGGTTCCATGAGGTCGTCAACCAGGCGCATCGTGTCGAGCGGGTTCACATGGTGAATCCCCAGACTGGGATGGAGCCCGGACGCCGCGATGGCCCGCGCCGTCGCCGCTCGAATCACTGCGTATCCGTAATTGAGAAGCGCGTTGATACCCGGCTGGTCGCGGTCACGGCGGAAGGACTCCCCGTACATCCGTTTCCAATAGTGGCGAGCCGCCTGCGCCTCAAGGTTACCCACGTCGCCCGACCTGACTTGCGGAATCATGTCCCACATTCGCCCAGCATCTCCACCTGTGGTTTCCAAGGCCATCGCCTGCATGGTGATCTTGCTCTGGACCACCTGCTTCCACGCCTGCTTCTTGGTGGGGACGGAGGCCGTTGCTTGGGCTGCGATGCGGGCTGAGACCTCAAAGTTCCCAACTAGAGGCATCAGCACGGCCACCGGTTTGAAATGTTTCCCGGCAATAACTAGCGGAATGTTGCGAGTCGCTAACTCGGCCATGATTCCGGCTGACAAGGTAGCGCCGTGAGGGTTGACGACAACGGCCAATATGTCGTCGAGAGCTATCCTGCCCAGCACCTGATCCTTGGAGCGGACAAGCATGTTTCCGTATTCCAGGGACAGGTAGCGGTCGGACTCAACGATCTCGACAACCTGGCCGATCATGGCGATCTAGCCGTGAAACCCAGGGTCAAGGATATTTCCCAGTGGGTCGACAAATACCCGGCGTGCAGACAGAAGCGCAAGAGGATTGGCGCTCTTCTTCAACATTGAGAACGAGTCCGACTTGTCCCGGCTACGCGCAGCTACGTTGCCTTCCAGATGGCCCGCAAAGTACATGGGGCCAGCTGAGTCAATTTTGCATACGCGCATAATCCTGCGCTCTCCATCCTCCTCAATTGCAATGGCATCATCCGCCATCAAGCGCATTACTAGCGGAAGCCCCGAGAAGCTATGGTGCAAAAAGCGGCTCCGGTCCGTCATGAATGCCTGGTATTCGCGCTGGTTTGCTTGAAATGTAGAGATGACCTCACCTGACCACTTGCCTGTTGACTGCCGAACAATCTCGACGCAGTAGTTTGATCCACCGATATACGCTTTGAAAGGCGGTGCTGAGTCCGGTGATTCTCTCTCGCGAAAAATGGGAATGACCCGCCGCCACTTCGCGTCATTGCCTCCGAGGTGGGTAAGGTAACGACCCTCCATATCCGGACCTTCATTCACTCCATAGGCGGTCTCCTCGTGCAGTTGACCTCCAGCGCCGTGGTCAGGTTTGTGAGAGATCACGATGGCGTCCGTCTTGGCTTGGATTTCTTCCATGAAGCCGTCCCAAGGGAGCTCAAACTCTTTGAGTAGCCGGTCCATCCCTTGCTCGCTGGCGCGTTTGTTGGCGTCCGTAACTCGCTTAAGCATGCTGCGGTCGGTAAGTGCGATAACCACACCGTCAATGGCGTGATGGCGGTGATCGGTGCGCTCCTTCTTCCCGGAATCCGACAGGATCCCATTGAGCCCCCACTTGGCTCGTAGCATTCCGGTGAGCCGGCCGGGCATCGCGAAAACGTGATTCGGGTCAACAATGCTCGCTAGGTACATCTTGGTCACCCGGGCCAGGTACGCAGTGTCCGTGAGCTGCCGAGCGATGAAGTCCTGGGCACCCGCCTCGTAGCGCTCCATGGCGTTTTCGCTGAAGCGGCTGTACTTGTTTTTCGGAAGCGCCTCCGCGCGGTCCAGAATCTGGTCCCAGTCCTCGCTGCCGCCATACGCCTCAAACGGGCTGTAGTTTCCCTTGAACTGATTCGCGGTGTGGTGAATCAAGATCTTGTTGCCGTAACTGTCGTCCAGAGTCCGCGAATACGGCAACACGTGATCCACCTGGTAGTCGTTGGTGAACATGCGCGCACGCGCTATTGGGATGCCAGTGAATATGCACCGGTGGCTAAGCGGTGCAAGCTCCTCAAACAACTTCACGCGCGTGCGGTTGTCATAATTGTCCTTGACTCCCAGATCCTCAAGAATCTCGCGGATCCGTTCGTTGTTCTCCTCCCCTTCGCGCCTCCGCTTTGAGTCTTCGATGCGCGCTTCGCGGCTCTGTCCCAGGTGGCGGGCTACTTCAACGTGGACCTCGGCCGGGAGGCCGTACGCGTTGATGAGGGCATTGACCACCTTGCGGATCTGGTTCAGGCCGATGTGGACCGTGGTGTTCGCGATGCGTCCGTACTCCCACTCGTTCGCGTCGGTGTTTTTCTGTACGGCCTCATCTTCACGCCGTGGTACGTCTGCGGTGTACCGGTGGAGAATCTTCCCGTAGTAGGGGAGATGCTCAAAGAGGTCCCCGGTGTGCTGCTCGCTGTGGCTCCGGTAGTTTGGCTCGTCAACCTGCTCCACCGCGTCGCTGTACCGGAGCGCGCGACCATGCTCCTCATCCCAACCGTCACTGAGGTGCGGGAGTATTTTGCCGATCGCCTTTGAACTCAGGCGGCGGTGGCCGTCGGGCAAGTTCACTTTGGTGGCGACGTGATGCGCGTTGTCGGGGGATAGTCCGTGGGCTTCGCGGAGCCAGAACGCCAGGCCCTCCTCGTCCGCTTCAGACTCCACGTCTTCAATTCTTTGAGCGATTTCATCTTGCTGATCCAAGGGGAGGGTGAACCAGGAAGGCCCGAATGCCTTCTTCCCCTTGAGAGTGCTGGCGACGTCGTTTCCCTTGATCTTGGAGCGTTCACCCGCCTGAAGATTGAATTCAAACCGAGACGCCCTGCCGAAGAGCTTCTCGCCGAGTTTCGCAAAGGTGGAATCCTTGATCGCGCCGAGGTACTCGATGGCCCTATCCCTCTCGTTTCGCGTGAGAGGTCGAAGGCGCAGTGTTGCGTCATCGTGATCGCGGACCATGAGGTTGTTGACCTCCTGATACAGCCGGAACAGTTGCGATGACGGCAACGCATCGGCCGCCCGTTCCTCTTCACGCTCGAAGAAGCACTTGCCCACCTGGACCCGCTTGAGGGCCCGCTGAAAGAAGATGGCGGAGTGGACTGCGTCATACGCTTCTTGGTCGAGCTCTTCGGGGTGAAACCGTCTCTGAGACTCCCACAATGCGTCGAACTCTTCTTGAACCATCTGGCGGTTCACGTAGAAGTCATAGGTGGCCTTTGCTCCTTCGCCGCGCCGCCTCGCACGCGCGCTCTCGCCCTCCAGAATCTGTGCCCAAAGATAAGAGCCCACTGTCTCCCCAGTAGGAATTCGGGACTGAGTGTCCAGAATTGCCGTCTTCATGGCTCCCGAATCGCTGTCACCCTTGTCCGCCTTGCGGTTGCTTTTGAACCCCCGACGTTGCTGCAAGTGGAAGAGCGCCCGGCCCAGCTCATGCAACGTTAGCTCTCTGTGCAGACCTTCAGAACGTAGCCGGAAGGGGTGAAGCGAAACCAACTTTTTGCGAGCTGCTTTGTCTTCAGGCATGAGACCAGCCGCGACGAGCTGGTTGATCGTCATATTTCGGCGGCGCAAATAGCGATCGCGGCGCCTGCGCATCGACCGAGCCTGCGTGCGATCCGCCGCAAGCGACGTGTTGTCCTTCGGTTTGCGCCCGGTGCCAAATATCCGCGAGCCCATGCGCTCAATGCGAAACGGCTTGCCGTCCTCATCCAAAGCGAGAACGGCCCACCCCAGGGATCCAGTCCCAAGGGGCTGGTGCAGGGATAGGTGACAACTGACTTCTGGGACCTGGGAGGGTCTTGGTGGAAGGATGTTGTTATGCCTAAAGTTTTTCCTGAGGAGTTTCGCCGTGACGTGGTTGCGGTTGCCCGGCGCCGTGAGGCGTCTCAGAAGCAGATTGCCGAGGATTTCGGGATCTCGCATGCGACGTTGTCGAATTGGTTGCGTCAAGCCAACATCGAGGACGGTGACAAACCTGGTGT
This sequence comes from Demequinaceae bacterium, assembly GCA_965250005.1. Classification (GTDB taxonomy): domain Bacteria; phylum Actinomycetota; class Actinomycetes; order Actinomycetales; family Demequinaceae; genus WTKG01. Next base: position 719,876 of record OZ252279.1, on the reverse strand, counting down.
GAGCCGTGAGCGAGCCGAACAGGTGCGGGAGTTGCGTCGGCGTAATCGGTTGCTCGAGCAAGAGAACGAGGTTTTGCGGCGTGCGGCCGCTTACTTGTCGCAGGCCAATCTCAAACTCGGTGGCCACCCAAAATGATCTACCCGCTCGTCCGCGAGCTGGCCGTCGACGGTGTTCCCGTCGCGGTGACGTGTCGGGTGCTGAAGATTGCTCGCCAGCCGTACTACCGGTGGCGAAGCGAACCAGTTACGGCATTGGACTGGGTGCAAGCGCATCGCATGAACGCGCTCATTGACGCGCACCGTGACGACCCAGAGTTCGGCTACCGGTTCCTCGCGGACGAGGCCGTGGTAGCCGGATGGCCGATGGTGCGCAGGACCGCATGGTCCTTGGCGTCGCAGGCGGGTTTGGTGTCAACGACACAGCGTCGCAAGAGAGGCAAGGCAGGCAAACCCGGTCCACCCGTGTTCGATGACCTCGTGCAACGTGTCTTCACCGCCCAGAGCCCAAATCAGGTGTGGCTGACGGACATCACGGAGCACCCCACCAGTGAAGGCAAACTCTACCTGTGCGCCATCAAGGACCTGTACTCGAACCGCATCGTCGGCTACTCACTCAGTGACCGAATGCAAGCCCAGTTGGCTGTGAACGCCCTGGCCAACGCCGTCGCGTCCCGCGGCGACGTCACTGGATGCATCCTGCACGCCGATAGGGGATCTCAATTTCGTTCCCGCAAAATGGGTCACGCACTGAACCGTCACGGCATGGTCGGCTCCATGGGTCGAGTAGGTGCCGCCGGCGACAACGCCGCAATGGAATCCTTCTTCAGCCTGCTCCAAAAAAACGTCCTGAACCGGCAACGCTGGGACACCCGCCAGGAACTCCGCATCGCGATCATCACCTGGATCGAACGCACCTACCACCGCCGCCGCCGACAAGACCGACTCGGACGCTTGACCCCCATCGAATACGAGACCATCATGAACACACAAATGGCCCTCGCGGCCTAAACCCGAACTGTCACCAGTTCCTGCACCAGCCCCCAACATCCAGCCCAAGCCGGTACTTGAGGGGTGCATTTGCTTGTACGGTCATGTCAGTCCCTTTCAGAACTCTTGTGGATCTACTCGACCGTAGCCTGGATGTCTGACACATGTTATGTTGGCGAAACAACTATCGTTCTGGGAAATGCGCCCTGACGCTAACAAGTAGAACTGTTGTTAGACAGGACTGCACCAAATGAGGCGGGCCCCTTCGGGGGCCCGTTACCCATTTCTGCACAAGGGGCGACGGCTATGGCTGGTGGTTCGGTGGATTCAGTCGCGATCGCGAACGAATCGCGCACGCCTGCAGGCAAGTGTGTAAGCCCCGCTACGTAGGAACATGGAGCCAACTGAATCGCCTCGGGTTTGGTGGAGGGTCTGATTTCCCGAAAGGATGGGAGTCATGCCAGCATCGAGGAAGTATCCGCAGGAGTTGCGGGATTGATTTGGCCTGGGTTTAGTTCCTAGGTGTTTCCCTGTCCGGCGGATGCCGGTTGGGTTGATTCTTGGCCAGCGTAGTACGCCTGTTCGATCTCGACGGGGGTGTGCATGTCGAGTTCGCCGTGGAGTCGTTTGTTGTTCCACCACCACACGTATTCGAGGGTCGCGAACTCGACTTGTTCGACGGTGCGCCAGGGCCCTTGCTGGCGGATGAGTTCTGTTTTGTAGAGGCCGTTGATGGCCTCGGCGAGGGCATTGTCATATGAGTCGCCGACCGAGCCGGTGGAAGGTTTCGCACCGAGCTCGATGACGCGGTCGGTGTAGACCGTAGCCAAATAGTTTGAGCCGTGGTCGGCATGATGGACGAGGCCAGCGAGGTCGCCTGCCGCGTCCCAGGCGGCCATGTCGAGCGCCCGCAAAGGCAGGATGTCAGCCTGCAGGGTCGATGCGACGTTCCATCCGACGATCCTGCGTGAGTAGACGTCGGTGACGAACGCGACGTAAGCGAAACCGGACCAGGTCGCGACGTAGGTGATGTCCGCGACCCACAAACGGCGCGGTGCTGGTGCAGTGAACCGGCGTTGCACAAGATCCTGCGGCTTGGCGGCAGCAGGATCACTCTTGGTCGTAAACACTTTCTTCGAGCGTTTCACACCCCGAACACCTGCCAGGCGCATGAGTCGCTCGGTCTGGTCCCGCCCAACCTGCCAGCCTTGCCGCTTCAGCAGCGCATGCATTTTCCGCCTCCCGTACACGCCGTAGTTCTCTGCATGCAACCGGACCACCTCGGGCACAAGCAGACCATCACGCAGGGCACGCACGGACGGTGGACGCGTCTTAGCGGCGCGATAACCGCGCGAGGTGACAAATCCACGAACCGCCACGCGTAACACCCGGCAGATGAGCTCAACCCCGAAACGACCCTTGTGCTCGTCAATGAAGCGGGTCATCTCGTCCGTGGCTGGTCGAGCTCCTTCGCAAAAAACACGCTCGCAGCCCGAAGGACCTCATTCGCTTTGCGCAACTCCGCGTTCTCGCGCTTCAAACGCCGGTTGTCCTCAACTATGTCGCTAGTCGCCCCCGGGCGTTGCCCGGCATCGACCTCGTAGCGGCGTTGCCACACGCGAAGCGTCTCCGGGCTCATCCCAAGCAAGCCTGCCACGTGACGGATCGCAGTCATCAAACTCGGGTGATCCGGCCTCGCCTCAGCAAGCATTCTCAACGCCCGCTCACGCATCTGCGGTGTGTATCTAGTCATGGGTTCCATCCTTACTGAAAAGTCGGAACAAAACCCAGGCCAAATCAGATCGGGCCATTCGGTTCGTAAGTGAGGCGATGAGCCAGGAGGTGTCGTTGTCGTTGATTGCGGTGGTGATCCGTATCGGTCATCGCACGGGGGTGATTCCGGACAGGTTGCGTGGGTGGGTGAAACAGGCGCGCATTGGCGCCGGCGAGGTCAGGGGCATCGCCACGGTCGGCGCGGCCCGTATCAAAGATCTCGAGCGTGAGAATCGTGAGTTGAAGCGTGCCAACGATATTTTGTTTGCGGCGTCAAGTTTCTTCGCGCGGGAGCTCGACCCGCGACTTCCGTTTTAGTGAACTTCATCGACGAGCATCGTGTTCGTTTCGGGGTCGAGCCGATCTGCCGGGTGCTCACCGAGCACGGAGTCAAGATCGCCCCGTCTACTTACTACGCGTTCAAAACGCGTGCCATCTCGCAGCGGACGGTGCGTGATCAAGAGTTGCGCGAACACATTGAGCGGGTCTTCTGGGACCGCACGAAGGGTCGCGGGATCTCGGGTGCGCGAAAGGTGTGGCGCCTACTCAAGCGTGACGGTGTCGTGACCGCCCGCTGCACGGTGGAGCGTCTCATGCGGGCTCAGGGGCTTCGCGGGGTGCGTCGCGGCAAACAGTTCGTCACGACCCGTCCCGATCCGGCAGCAAACCGAGCACCGGATCACGTGAAGCGCAACTTCCGTGCCGAATGTCCCAATGAGCTGTGGGTCGGCTCCACCTGTACTACCGTGAGAACACACCCCACGAGCAACCGCTCCTGGGAGAACCCGCCCTCCACTAAACCCGGGGCGATTCAGAGAGCCTTCCCACCACCAGGAGGGAACTGGACGACGCCATCGAGGCCTACCGTCCGGAGCTCCGCGCAACCGACGCCGCGCGCGAGACCGCACGGTTTCTCCTCGACCACCCGCCGTTGCCATGGTTCGCCAGGCCGCCGTACCGGGCGCTGGCGGCCGCCGGCGTCGCATTGATGCCCGAATGGACGCAGGCTGAACTCGGACTGCCACACCGACCTGTGTCGGAGCGGACTGCGGTGCGCTTCGCGGGCCGAATGGTGACATCGACGGTTGGGTGGGCGCTCGGCGCCGCCGGGTCTGTGGCGCACGAGCCTGATCCCGCCGAGTAGCCAGCGTGATTACCGTCCGTACGGTCGCTACACTCGGGGGAACTCGCCCGTAGGGATCTGGCAGAGCGCGGCCGCGTAGGCCGAATCAACGAAGGAGAATCACCGTGGAATTCGACACCGGCGACACCGCGTGGCTCATCACCAGCACCGTCCTCGTGCTCCTCATGCTCCCCGGCCTCGCGATCTTCTACGCCGGCATGGTGCGCGCCAAGAACGCGCTCGGCATGCTCATGTACAACTTTGGCGCGCTGGCGGTCGTCTCCGTGACCTGGGTGCTCGTGGGCTTCTCGCTGTTTTGGGGCGCCGACGCCGGGGCAGGCCTGGTCGGAGGCCTCGACTTCATCGGGCTCGACGGAATCCGCGAACCGGGCGCCGTGGACTTCACCTTCCCGCCGGACGTGTTCGTCATGTTCCAAATGATGTTCGCAGTCATCACCGGGGCGCTCATCACTGGCGCCGCCGCGGATCGCACCCGCTTCCTGCCGCTCATGGGCTTCATTGCGCTCTGGTCCATCGCCGTGTATCCGCTCATCGCGCACTGGGCTTGGTCAAGCGACGGCTGGATGGCCGCCCTTGGAGTGAAGGACTTCGCCGGTGGAACGGTGGTAGAGATCTGTTCGGGAGCCTCTGCGCTCGCGCTCGCGATTGTCGTGGGACGCCGCAAGGGCTGGCCGGGCAAGCCGATGCTTCCCCATAACCTCCCGCTGACTCTCCTAGGTGCTGGCCTGCTGTGGGTCGGATGGATCGGCTTCAACGCCGGTTCCGCGCTTACCTCCGGCGCCGACGCTGGCGCAGCCGCGCTTGCCACGCACATGTCTGGCGTTGGCGGCATGATCGGCTGGCTTGCGCTCGAAAAGAAGCTCGTGGGCAAACCCACCGCCCTTGGTGGCGCATCGGGCGTTGTGGCTGGACTCGTGGCGATTACGCCCTCGGCAGGATTCCTCGACCCGCTGCCAGCGCTGCTGCTCGGCCTCATCGCCGGCGCAGTCTGCCTGTGGGCGGTCAAGCTTAAGTTCCGTGTGAAGATCGACGACTCGCTCGACGTCCTCGCCGTTCACTACATTGGCGGCGTGGTCGGGATGCTCTTCCTCGGATTCTTCGCGCGCGACCTGCTCGCCGACGGCGGCGCTGGCATCGCAATCTTCAATGGCGGAGGCGCCGAGCTGCTGGGCAAGCACGCCATCGCCATCGTCGCCGCGAGTGCATTCGCGTTTGGTGCGAGTTGGCTGCTGGCCATGCTGGTCAAGAAGACCGTCGGGCTGCGCGTTACGGAGAAGGAAGAATTCGACGGACTCGATTACAGTCAGCACGGCGAGGGCGCGTACGAGATCACCAACTAGCGACTTGTCCCAGTCTCTGAAGTTCAGCGCAGAGATGTATCTGTGGAAGTCGGACGCTTCGTGGTACTTCGTGACGCTCCCGCATGAGGCGTCGGATGAGATCGACTTTCGCTACGTCGGCCCCAAGCGCGGGTTCGGATCGATTCGCGTACGGGTAACGGTGGGTGACACCACGTGGGACACGTCCGTCTTTCCCAGCAAGGAGGCGGAGTCGTTCGTGCTGCCGGTGAAGGCGCAAGTCCGCAAGGCTGAGGAACTCGGACTCGGGCGGTTGATCGACTTTGAGCTCGAGGTGCGCGACCAGTGACAGACGTTGCACCGCCTACGTGCGGTGCTGCTGGGAGCTTGAGTTAGCCTGTTGCGCCCGCGGCGCCCGCGGCGCCCGCGGCGCCCGCGACGGCCGCGACGTCGCGCCGAGCGATGCGGCGCGTGGGGATCGAATACAGCAGCGAGTCGGTCATGTTCCCGCGCGTCGCGAAGTCGTTCTCGATGCGCTTGACATAGTGCATCCCGAGCTTCTCCATGACTCGCGCCGACGCGCGGTTCTCAGGCACGCAGCGTGCCTCGATTGTCGCCACACCGGGCTGGGTAGCGATGAACCCCACCAGGGCTCGCGCCGCCTCCGTCGCGTAGCCGTGACCCCATGCGTCCTTGCTGAATACCCACCCCATATCCCACCGGCCCTCACCCACGGGGCCGCCGCCCACCGCGCCAATGACGTCTCCTGTGGCGCGGTCAATGACCGCAAACTCGTGGCGCGTGGCCGAGTGGGACGTTGCGAGCGACAGGAAGTCGAGGGTTTCGTCCCACGTGTTGGGACCCCAACTCATGAACGCGCACACCTCAGGGTCTGAGGCGTAACTGTGTACCGCACTGGCATCTGCGATGGCGAATTTCCGGAGCTGCAGGCGCTCCGTGATCAAGGTCATGCCAGAGACACTAGTAGCCGACCGATGGTTGAGGGAATGGCGGAAGCCACATCTAGCGCAGCAATTGGCGCGCCAGCAGACGCGTGCTCAGCGGCCAGGCCATGAACGAGCGCAGCAGAAATGCCCGCCTCGCGCGCGTCGAGGCCGGCGGCAAGCAGCGCTCCGGCAATTCCAGCCAGGACGTCGCCGGTTCCGGCGGTGGCTAGCCAGGCGGGCGCAGCCGGGAGTTCCGAGGCTCGGCCGCCCGGCGAAACCACGAGCGTCCGGTGCCCCTTGAGCAGCACTGTTGCGTGAGCGAGGTCGGCCAGGCGTGTCGCAGATTTGTGCCGCGCGGCCTCGACACCGGCGCGATCGATCTTGACTCCGAGCGCGTTGAGGGCTTCGGCTAGTTCGCCGGCGTGCGGGGTGAAAAGTACGTTCGTGGGATCCGGGGCCTTCGCAGCCCCAGCACGGTCTAGCGCGAACAGAATCACTTGGGCGGCATCGACGACGCGCGGGGAGTCCGTGAGCCGCGCGAGCTCTGCGGCTCGCTCCTGGAGGGGGTCCTCTCCGATCCCTGGGCCCACCACCCATGCGTCGGCGCGGGGCAGAGCATCACCAGGGGAGTGCGGCACCACCTCGGGGCGCGCGCCAAGCACTAAGTCTTGGACCCGGTCCGGCCCTACGTGACGGACCAGCCCGGCCCCTGCGCGCACAGCCCCCGAGCACGCCAACACCGCGGCGCCCGGATACGCGTCTGAGCCGGCGATCACGCCAACCACGCCTCGCGAGTACTTGTGGTCGGCGGGCTGGGCGACTGGCCACAGAGCCGCCACCTCCGCGTGGTCTACGGGCTTGATTTTGGGGCTGACAGTCATGGCTCCAGCGTGTCACAACGCGGGCGGGTACGGCAGAGCCATGCCGCGAGGAGCCCGCCGTTCGGGCTCCACAACCGTGTGCCGCTGCGACGCGATTCGCGCGGCCCGCGCACTGCGTGGGAGAATACTGGCCATGGCTATGCGAGACATCCGCGTGACGGGCGACCCGGTGCTACGCACTGCGTGCGATCCGATCACCCAGATCAATGACGGCGTGCGTACGCTGGTCGCTGACCTCCTGGAAACTGTCAATCGCGACGGCCGCGCCGGGCTCGCGGCCAACCAAATCGGTGTGAACCTGCGCGCGTTCTCCTGGAATATCGAAGGGGAGGTCGGCTACATCCTGAACCCCGAGATCGTGGAGATGTCCTCTGAAAACCAGGAACTGAGCGACGAGGGATGCCTGAGCGTTCCAGGGCTCTGGTACCCGTGCGAGCGCCCGGTTCACGCGCGCGCCGTCGGCACGGATCTTGACGGCGCGGAAGTCGTGGTCGAGGGCCGTGAGATTTGGGCCCGCCTCATTCAGCACGAGGTGGACCACCTGGACGGCAAGCTGTTCCTCGATCGCCTCGAGAACGACGTGAAGAGACAGGCGATGCGAGAAATGCGCGCCGCGATTGAACGCGACTGGGCCGTCCTCGATGTCGACGAAGACGCAGCCGAAATCGTCGACGTGCACGCCGACACGCCCGCGACGTAACCGCTCGGCGCTGGCAATATTCGCCGAGGTAAGGCACGATGGAGTCGCACGATAATCGCATACGCACGTAGCAGATCACGCAGTTCCTGATAGGTCGTTGGGGAAGACGCACCTAGAAGGAAGGAACGGTGATGGCTGCCATTACCCGCGGCGTGTTGTTCGTGCACTCTGCCACGCGTGCAATGTGCCCCCACATCGAGTGGGCGGCAGGCAGCGTGCTGACCTCACGCGCCACCCTCGACTGGACCGAGCAGCCCGCCGGCCCTGGCCTTCTGCGCGCCGAAATGTCATGGCAAGGCATCCAGGGGACGGGCGCTCGCCTGGCGTCCGCCCTACGCGGCTGGGAGCACGTCCGCTACGAGGTCACGGAAGAGCCGTCGTACGGCAACGACGGAGGCCGCTGGAGCCACACGCCAGGGCTGGGCATCTTCCACGCCGTCACGGACGTTCACGGCAACATCGTTGTCCCGGAGGACCGCATACGCACGGCGATCGAGACCGGCGGCAACGCCGCGGACCTCAAGCGGGCCATGGACCTCGCTCTTGGCACCGCGTGGGACCAGGAGCTCGAGCCATTCCGGTACGCCGGCCACGGAGCCCCCGTGCGGTGGCTGCACCGCGTCAGTTGATTTCCGCCGACGCCCAGCGAATGTGTCTACGGTAGGACCATGCGTAGGTCTGTCGTGAGATTCGTAGCAGTGGCAGCGCTTGGCGTGGTCACGCTCGCTGCCTGCGGCTCGTTGCGAGACCGAGACCGTGAAACTCCACATGAACCCGCGCCTGCCGCGTCACCGGGCGGCTGGGAACCCACTGCCTACCCCTGCATCGATGCTGGAGGCCACGCCGACGGCTGCGATGTCCCCGGATACGATGATCGCCCGTTCGACGTCTACGTGCCTGTGTCCTACGACCCTTCCGCGCAGCCGATGCCCGTAGTCATCTTTTTGCACGGCGGAGGCGGAAACAGCGTGCAGACCCAGGAAACCACGTGCCCCATCGGCGACTTGGAGGACCCGGTGTGTCTCCACAACCTCGGCGACCGCGCGGGCTTCATCACGGTCTACCCGAACGGGACGAGCGCGCGCCTTCTTCCCAAGCTGCGCACCTGGAACGCGGGCGGAGGCGGCGAATACGCATGCTCGTCGGGGCTGGCGTGCTACCGGGGCATCGACGACGTTGCCTACCTGAACGCCGTGCTCGACCAACTTGAGGCCGAGTTCCGGGTTGACACGTCGCGGGTCTACTTCATGGGCTTCTCCAACGGGGGAGCGCTGTCGCACCGCGTCGGGTGCGAGATGGCTGACAGGATCACCGCGATCGCGCCGGTCTCTGGCGGCAATGCGTTCTCCACGGAAGCTCAGTGCGCCCCGTCGCGCGCCGTTCCCGTGATTTACGCCCACGGCACGGGCGACGGCTGCTGGACATACGAGTCGTCGACGCAGGCGTGCGCAGACGAGTCTGCGCTACCTAAGATCGGCGCCCCCGAGAGCCTCGGTGTTTGGCTCGCGTCGAACGAGTGCGACGCCGAGCCGGCGCGTTCGAACATTCGCAACTCCCGGGCCGACGGCACAACGACCGACATCGCGACCTATACCGGGTGCGCGGATGGCGCGGAGGTGCGGATGCTGACCATCAACAACGGCGGCCACCTCTTCCCCGGCGGCAACACGCGCACGCTAGGCGGCGCGTCGGGGGGCAGTGCGCCGAAGGACTGGAACGTCGAAGTCCTCTGGGACTTCCTGTCGCGCTTCGCGATCGCCTAGCGCGCTACTTCCTGGCCGCGGCTGTCGCCTTCTTCTTGGCGGGGGGCGCCTTGCGCTTCTTTCTTGCGGCAGCCGCGGCCATCGCCTCGGCGCGTTCCCGCTGCTCAATTCGATGGAAGAAGTACCAGACCCCTAGCGCGAACGCCGTGAACACGACTACTCCGGTCAGCAGAACGTACGCGTTTCCGGTCCAGTGCTGGAACTCGTCGGCCATGGGGGCTATGAGCGTCAGGAACGTGACGAGCCCGACGGCGTAGGCTGCGATCCAAATCTTGCGCGACCACGCGAACACGGCAAACCCCTCCATGAATTCCAGCGGAAGCATGATGACGAGGAATCCCACGAGCGCCTCGACCGCCGTCGCGGCGAGTACCTCTTGCGCCAGGTGCGTCCAGAATCCAGCCTCGTCGCCGTGCCCGCCCGCGACGAATGAGTATGCGATCCACGCGCCTACGCCCGCGGTGAAGAGAGTGCCCGCGTGCCAGAGCGCGAGCCGCGCGTGCTCGGTGTGCCTGAGTTCGCGCGCCAACGATACGCCGATCACCAGTCCGAGGAGCAGACCCGGTTGGATGTGGAGGATGCGCGATACGGCCACCGCCAGAACGGTGATGATCAAGACGGCGGGCATGGCGGTAAAGACACCCGGGGTCTTGTAACGGTAACTCGCAACTACCCGAACCGCGATGTTGCCCGCAAGGTTGATGAACACCAGCGATAGCCCGATGGCCAGGAACAGTCGGAACGACGACGGATTGGTGCCGAAACCTGGGTCAGAAAAGCCCAGGATAAATGCCGTAGCCGCGAGTGATCCGAGCACGACTGCCCAGCTGCTCGTCAGCCACGGGAACTTGCCGGTGAGCCGTCCGCGCGCGAGCTTGAACGATGCGCGCCCGCGATTCGAGCCGAGTGAGATCGCGGTCAGTCGGGCGGATAGGCGTGGCCGGTGTCGCCGAATCCAACCGCGTAGATCCGTTATCCACGCCCGGATGCGGCCGTAGTTGTGCGTGAGCGTTCCCTCTAGGAGCCGCCCGGGGACCACGATCATGAGCAGGATGACGATCGCAAGCCCGCTGGTGATGGCCACGTGTTCGGCGTCGAGGTGGAGTTCGTCAGCCGTATGCAAGCCTTCGCCAAACTTGGTTGCGTCGTGGAGTCCGTGACCGTATTCAGCCTCGGTGTTGGTGCTGTGCGAGTCGATTTCGCCGATGTCGGAGATGCCGGCGGTCGCTCCACTCGCCGACGGCGAATTCTCGGCGGAGGTGTCGTCCTCCGTCGTCACATCCGAGGACTCGGACTCAGAACCCGATCCTGAACCGATCGTGATGCCAACGGTAGCCGTCGAAGACTCTCCCCCTTGGCCGGTGATGCGCGCGACGATCGAATCCTGACCTGCCACGGCGCCTGCGGGGATGGTGATGGATAGCCGCAACACACCGTCGCTTCCGATGAATCCGCCGTCGAACGTCTGTTGGTTGACCGAGAGGCCCACGTTGACGCGACGATCCGCAGGCAGGCCCGAGGCAACAATTGTCACGGTCTCCCCGGGCCGGATGGGGCTGCTGGTGATGTCAGTGCCGTTCGCGTTAAACACGCGGAACGTCCACGTCTCAGGGAGGGGCTCCTCGGCCTTGCCGCCACCCCCGCTGTTGCCACTCTTGTCGTCGGGCTTGGCTGACGACAGGTCACTATCGACGATCTCTTGTTGGGTGGCGGCGGCGGTTGTCGACTGCAATCCGAATAGGCCGGCGGCGACCAACGCCGCCGCCAGCGCGATGACGGAGCCGTGCGCGATCCAGGCTGGTGAGACACCGAGCGCGCGCATGATTCCTCCTCGCGATGTCGAGGATCGGCGCTACGCGCGCCATTGCCTCAGCAGAATTGACGAACTTGGCTACGATACCGCCGAGTCAACCGGTGCGCCAGGATTACGGCACGACGAACGGCTACACGCTTGTGAAGACCAGCGCGACGTTGTGGCCACCAAACCCGAACGAGTTGTTGATTGCCGTGAGGTCGCCGTCGTGAAGCTCGCGCGGCTTGTCACGAACCAGGTCCACCGCAAGCTCAGGCTCGACCTCGGAGACGTTGATGGTCGGAGGCGCGAGGCGCTCGGTGAGCGCCTTGATTACGAACACCGACTCGACCGCGCCGGCCCCGCCCAGGAGGTGGCCGGTCATGGACTTGGTCGCGCTCAAAAGCACCTGGTCGGCGTGCGAGCCGAGCAGTCCTCTGATCGCACGTGCCTCGATCATGTCGCCCAGCGGCGTCGACGTGGCGTGCGCGTTGATGTGGTCGATGTCCTGCGTTGTAACTCCGGCGTCTTCGATGGCGAATCTCATGGCGCGCGTTTGGCCGTCGCCGTTCGGCTCGGGAGCCGCTATGTGGTGCGCGTCGGAGGTGAGGCCTACGCCGCTGAGTGTCGCGTAGATGCGCGCGCCGCGAGCTTTGGCGTGCTCCTCCGACTCGAGCACCAGAATTCCGGAGCCCTCGCCCATGACAAAGCCGTCGCGCGTGACGTCGTACGGGCGCGACGCGGTCGCAGGGTCGTCATTTCGCGTGGATAGTGCGTGCATGGCAGCGAAGGTGGCGAGGCACACCGGGTGCGTCGCCGCCTCAGTACCGCCAGCAACCACGATGTCCGCGCGGCCGTCCATGATCATTCGGTAGCCGGTGGCGATGGCCTCCGCGCCTGACGCGCAGGCCGAGACTGGTGCGTGCGCACCGGCCTTTGCCCCAATCTCCAGCTCCACGTATGCGGCAGGGGAGTTGGGCATGAGCATGGGCACGGACATGGGCAAGACACGCCTGGCTCCCTTTTCCCTGATGGTGTCCCACGCGTTGAGCAGGGTCCAGACACCGCCGATGCCCGAGGACACCACTGCGCCAAGGCGCTCGGGGTCTACCTCGGGCGAGCCGGCGTCGGCCCAAGCCTCACGGGTCGCGACAATCGCGAATTGAGCAGACGGGTCCATGCGCTTAGTTTCCGGGCGCGTGAGGACCTCCTCGGGTAGAACGGCAGCCTGGCCAGCAAAGCCAACCGGGATCTCGTACTTCTCTGCCCAGTCGTTCTCGAGGGTGCGTACGCCGGACTTCCCGGCAAGGGCTCCCTCCCAGGTCGAGGCGACATCCCCGCCTATTGGCGTGGTGGCTCCAAGACCAGTGACAACGACGTTCGTCATGTGTTCTCCGTGTGGGTTAAGGGTTGATCGAAGTTAGGACTGGGCGCCGGTCATGTACTTAACGGCGTCGTTGACGGTGACGAGGTTCTTCACGTCCTCGTCGGGGATGCGCACGTCGAACTCTTCTTCTGCGAGCGTGACGATAGTCATCATGGACAGCGAGTCGATGTCGAGGTCGTCGGTGAAGGACTTGTCGCCCGTCACTTCCGCGGCGTCGAGGCCGGTCTCTTCAGCGACAATTGCAGCGAGACCCGCGAGGATCTCGTTTTCGGACTTAGCCATGGGTTTTTCTCCTTGTGTTGGTGATGCTTAAGCATCTAGTTCTGATGTGAACACTTATAGGTTACGGAAGGACGATGACTTGGGCGGCATACACGAGGCCCGCGCCAAACCCGATCTGTAGGGCGAGGTCGCCTGACTTCGCTGCTCCCTCGCGCACCATCCGTTCCGTCGCGAGCGGGATTGACGCCGCCGACGTGTTGCCGGAGTCAGCGATGTCGCGGCCGACCGCAACCGTGTCGGGCAGCCCGATTTGCTTGATCATCTGGTCGATGATGCGCATGTTGGCCTGGTGGGGGATAAATGCCTGAATGTCGTCCGGGGTGACGCCAGCGGACTCAAGGGCTTGCATCGCGATAGGTGCCATCTTGAACGAAGCCCACTTGAATACGGTGAGGCCCTCCTGCTGCAAGGTAGGGAAGGGGACGTCTGAGTCGCGCACCTCGATCCACGAGTTGGTCTGCGTGATCGTGTGCGACTGCGAGCCGTCGGATCCCCACACCGTCGGGCCGATGCCGGGCGTGTCAGAGGCGCCAATTAGGACGGCGCCCGCCGCGTCACCTAGAAGAAACGAGATGGAGCGGTCGGTCGGATCAATGAAGTCGCTCATCTTCTCGGCGCCAACCACGAGCACGTTTTGCGAGTTGCCCGAGCGCACCAGGGCGTCCGCCTGGCCGATCGCGTAGCAGTAGCCTGCGCACGCCGCCGAGATGTCGTATGCGGCTGCGTCAGCTGCCCCGAGGCGATCCGCGAGGATGGGCGCGCCGCCCGGTGTCTGGTGGGGGTACGTGATGGTCGACAAAATGACTGTGTCGACCTCGTCGGCGGAAATCCCGGAAGCCGCGATCGCGTCCGCGGATGCCCGCTCGGCAAGGTCCAGCACCGATGTATCTTCGTTGGCGCGGACGCGCGTGGCGATGCCCGTGCGTTGGCGGATCCACTCGTCAGAGGAGTTGATCGGGCCGACGATGTCTTCGTTGGGGACGACCTGCTCGCCGCGGGCGACGCCTAGGCCGAGGATTCGCGAAAACTCGGGCCCGCGGTTGATGCTCAATGTGGTCATGCGTGGAGCTCCAGGAGTTCTCGGGCGGCATCGAGATCCGCGGGCGACTTGAGGGCAACTGCTGGGATGCCCTTCATGCTGCGCTTGGCCAGTCCGGTGAGTACTCCGCCAGGCGCGAGTTCAATCAGGGCGGTGACGCCCATGTCGATCATTGTTTCTTGGCAGAGGTCCCAGCGCACGGGGCTTGAGACCTGATTCACAATGCGCGCGATTGCGTCCGTGCCATCGATCACGCGGGTGCCATCGGCGTTGGACAGCAGCGCTCGCGGGGGATCACGACGCTCAATGTCGCGCGCGGCAGCGCCTAGAGCGTCAACGGCAGATGCCATGTAGGACGTGTGGAACGCTCCTGCGACCTGCAGCTCGATGACACGCGTCTTCTCGGGGGGTGCGTCAACCAGCGCGTCGATCGCGGCCTTGGCACCCGCCGCGACCACTTGCCCACCGCCATTCACGTTCGCGAGCGTGAGGCCGTGCAGTGCGATCGCGGTGGCCACGTGGTCGGGGTCGCCGCCAAGTACCGCGGCCATCGATGTGGCCTCACTCGACGCGGCGGCCGAAGCCATGGCGTTGGCCCGCACGGAGACTAGGAGCATGGCGTCGCTGTCGCTGATCACGCCCGCCAGTGCGGCCGCGCCCAGCTCTCCAACGGAGTGGCCCGCCGAAATCGCGGGCGCGGTGTCGTCGAGGAGCGAGCGGCCCGTGGCAATCGCCGTGGCGACCAGCAAGGGCTGCGCGATCGCCGTGTGGCGGATAGCATCGGCGTCCGACGTGGTTCCGTGCGCGACGACGTCAATGTGTGCCGCCTCGGATAGCGCTCCGAGGCGCTCGGCGATCTCAGGGATCTCGAGCCAGGAGGAGAGCATTCCGGGGGCTTGTGCGCCCTGTCCAGGGCAAACGACTGCAAGCATGTAACAAGCGTGCATGACACTGGGCCGCATCGCTCACGCCGCGTACGCTAACGTCTACCCCAAGTTTTGTAGGTTTCCTACAACGGAGCGTGGCTCGAGTCGCGCAGGCGGCCCAGGGCAAAAGCCGTGGAAAGCACGTGTGCGTCCCGCGTATTCAGGGCGTCCCAGCCCGTCAAGTCGCTAACCTTCTTTAGGCGATACCGGACGGTATTGGCGTGCACGAACATCGTCCGTGAGGCGAGTTCCAGGGACCGCCCGCAATCCAGGAACGTGCCGATGGTCTCCTTGAGTGAACCACCGGCCTGAAGGATGGGGTCATATGCGACATCGATCAACCGGCCGCGAGCGCTCGCGTCGCCCACGAGGACGCGCTCGGGCAGAAGGTCATCCGCGTTCGCGGGCCGCGGCGCGAGGGACCACGCGGGCGCGGCCACCACTCCAGCGAGGGCGGCACGCGTGGAGTGGGCGACCTCAACCAGGCTCACGGCCGGAGGACCGATCACCACTGGCCCCGGGCCGAACGACGGCAGCAGCGATTCGGTGATCTCATCGAGTTCGGCGTCGGTGCGCGCGATCACCACAAGGTCCTCGCCATGTATTCCAACAAGAGCCCCGCGAGCCACCCGCCGAATGGTCCGGCGCAATTCCGCTGACTGGATTTCCCCAAGCGCGCCGTCCGTGAGGCCAACCATCACCACGGTTGGGCCCGGTTTCCACCCGAGAGCGGCCGCACGAGATGGCAGATCGTCCGTGATCTCGCCACGAACCAGGGCGTCGACCACGAGAGCCTCAAGGCGCGCATCCCAGGCTCCGCGAGACTCCGCGGCTCGCGCGTAGACCTCGGCGGCAGAGAATGCGATCTCGCGCGAATAGCGCAGGATTGCCTCCCTCAACTGGGCTTCGGTCCCCGGAGAAGCAAAGTCGTCGGAGTGATCCTCGACGACTTTCACAACAGTACGGACGATGCTCAGGGTGTGCTGGAGCGAGATCGAGCGGGTGAGTTCGGGCGGTGCGGCGGCAAACACCTCACTGGCGCCTCTGCCCACTTCCTTCGGATTCGCGTACCACTCGACAAACGCATTGATGCCGGCCTGGGCCACCGTTCCCACCCAGGATCGCTCTCGCGCTGGCAACTCGCGAAACCAGATGAAGTCTGAGTCGAGGCTCTTGATCGCTGCAGTGGACAGAACGCCGGTTCCGCTTTTGAGGCGCCGCAGCGTTTCCGTGCGCATGTCTGCTGTTGCCATCTGATCAGCATAGGTGCCGCTTGTGGGAAATCCACAAACCACTAGCCGCGTCGCCGCCGGATGACTAGCGTTGAAACACCTTATGGGAGGGAGCTTCAACGTGGAAGCAAAGACAGGCAAGCCGATCCTCGGCGCAGTATTGGGAGGGTCCGCCGCCCTCGTCCTCGTGCTAATTCTGTGGATTGGCGCGATCGTCGCGCCCACGCAGTTGGTGGTCTGGGGCCTGCTAGGCCTCGGAATCCTCGTG
Organism: Demequinaceae bacterium; assembly: GCA_965250005.1. Lineage (GTDB taxonomy): Bacteria > Actinomycetota > Actinomycetes > Actinomycetales > Demequinaceae > WTKG01. The sequence goes on along the minus strand of OZ252279.1, from coordinate 703,457 downwards.
GGTTCACTGATGCTCACGACAGTCATGAAGTCGGCCAAATTCATTTCCGTGATGGTGCTCGCCGCGCTCATGATCGTTTGGGCGGGCGTGGGGGCGCCCGCGCACAACGCGAACGGCGACCTCACGGGAGGGTGCACCGTAGCGGGCATTTCCACCGATGGGCTGGGGCTCCCGCTCGACGCGGCGACGCCCAAGACCACATCGGCGAGCAATCCGATGATGATTGACAGGGGTGGCGCAATCGAGTGGGAAGGCTCTACTCCCGGCCCCTTCGAAGATTGGACCGGATGGATTGCCGTCGAATTCGCTGGGTTTAACCTTCAGGTGTGGAGCAAGGGCGAGAGTAACGAGGGACGAAGCCCCAATGACGGTGGCATCATCGATGTCGCGGTCGAAAGCGAAACCATCTACGACTACACGCGCGTAGATGTCTCAGGGCTGATCCACATGACGGGAAATATTACGTCTAGTGACGGCACCTGCGACCTCGACGCTTGGTTGGTCCTCGAGCCTGAGAGTCTCTTCTCAGGTTGGATACTGATCACCCTCTGGGGTATCTTCGGCAGCCTCGTAATCACGTTGATTATCCGGATGATTCCGGTGTGCCGCATTCGCAAGCTCGGCAACGCTGAGGTGGCGGCGGTAGCCGCTGCAGCAGCCGCGGGTGGCAAGGCAGCCACTGCGGGCTCCAACAAGGGGTCGGAGGACGCTGCGGACGGGAAGTCGGCGGCGCCGTCCAAGCAGGCAGCCAAGAAACCGGCAGCCAAGAAGCCGCCTGCAAAGAAGTAGATGGCGAGACGCGAACAGCGTCGCGCAGCGAACTGGGGACCCGCCTCACGGTGGGTCCCCAGTTCGCTACGCGCGACGAGGGGCTACGAGTCGCCGCCTGAGTTGCCCGACGCACCCTTGGTGACGTCGTGAAGCGCATACTTCTCGATGGCTTTCGCTGTAGTTTGCGCGGGGACCTCGCCACGCTTTTCCAGGCTCTGGAGCACGCGGGCCACGGTGGACGGGCCGTCAATCTTGAAGAACCGGCGCGCGGCCTGGCGCGTGTCCGAGAAGCCGTAGCCGTCCGCGCCTAGCGTCGCGTAGTCACCCGGGATCCACGCGCGCACCTGGTCGGGGACTAGGTGGTCGAAGTCCGTGGTGGCGACAAACGGTCCCTCGGCCCCGGCAAGCTTGGTCGTCAGGTACGGCACGCGCTGCTCTTGGTCGGGTTCCAGGAAGTTGTGGGCCTCTGCGTCTAGCGCTTCGCGGCGCAACTCGTTCCACGAAGTGACGGACCAGACGTCTGCGCGCACGCCCCAGTCGTCGGCGAGCAATTGCTGAGCCTCGTATGCCCATGGCACCGCGACGCCGGAGGCGAGGATCTGTGCGCGAGGCCCATCACCGTCGGCCGTGGAAACCCGGTGGATGCCCTGGAGGATTCCTTCGACGTCTACGTCGGCGGGCTCCTCGGGCTGGGACATCGGCTCGTTGTAGACCGTCAGGTAGTACATGACGCTCGGGTCCTCGTGCTTGCCGCCGTACATCCGCTCGATGCCCGCCTTGACGATGTGGCGGATCTCGTAGCCGTACGCGGGGTCGTACTGCACGACCGCCGTGTTCGTTCCCGCAAGGATGGGGGAGTGGCCATCGGCGTGCTGGAGGCCTTCGCCCGTAAGCGTGGTGCGGCCGGCGGTGGCGCCGATGATGAACCCGCGCGTGAGCTGGTCGCCTGCCGCCCAGAACTGGTCACCGGTGCGCTGAAACCCGAACATCGAGTAGAAGATGTAGAACGGGACCATGGGAACACCGTGCGTCGAGTACGCGGTCCCAACGGCTTGGAACGCAGCCGCAGAGCCCGCCTCGTTGATCCCCGTGTGCATAATCTGCCCTGACTCAGACTCCTTGTAACTGAGCATCAGTTCCCGGTCAACGGGCAGGTAGTTCTGACCCCGCGTGTTAAAGATCTTGGCTGACGGAAAGATGGAATCAAGGCCGAACGTACGCGCCTCGTCGGGAATGATCGGCACCACTCTATGGCCGAATTCCTTGTCCCGGACCAGGTCCTTGAATAGGCGCACGAAGGCCTGGGTTGTGGCGACCTGCTGCTTTCCGGAGCCCTTCGCGAGGATGTCGTACGACTCGTCGGCGGGTAGCGCGATGGGCGCTTCCTCGGTGCGTCGCTCGGGCACAAACCCGCCCAATTGCTGACGGCGATCCAGCATGTACTGGATTTCAGGGCTGCTCATGTCTGGCACGTAGTATGGGGGGCTGTACGGATCTGCCTCGATCTGCGCATCGGTGATCGGGATGTTGAACGTGTCGCGCATGACTTTGAGGTCGTTGACTGCCAGCTTTTTCATCTGGTGTGTGGAGTTCCGGGCTGCGAAGTTGGTCCCGAGGCCGTAACCCTTGACGGTCTTCGCGAGAATGACCGTGGGCTTGCCATTCTTCGACACGGACTTCGCGTATGCCGCGTACAGTTTCTGGTAGTCGTGGCCGCCGCGCTTCAGCGCCCAGATTTGGTCGTCTGTCATGTCCTCTACGAGCTCTTTGGCACGCGGGTCGCCGCCAAAAAAGTGGTCGCGGATGAATGCGCCGGATTCAGCGCGGTACGTCTGGAAGTCGCCGTCGGGGACGGTATTCATAAGGTTGACGAGTGCGCCGTCCTTGTCGCGCGCTAGCAGCGGATCCCAGTTGCGACCCCACACAACCTTGATCACGTTCCAGCCCGCTCCGCGGAAGTACGCCTCGAGTTCCTGGATGATCTTGCCGTTTCCACGCACGGGGCCGTCGAGGCGCTGAAGGTTGCAGTTCACCACGAAAGTGAGGTTGTCGAGGCCCTGGTTTGCGGCTAACTGCAGCATGCCGCGGCTTTCGGGCTCGTCCATTTCGCCGTCGCCTAAGTATGCCCATACGTGCTGTTCGGAGGTGTCCTTGATGCCACGCAGGTGCAGGTAGCGGTTGGTCCACGCTTGGTAGATCGCCGATGCGGGCCCAAGCCCCATAGAGACCGTGGGGAACTCCCAGAGGTCGGGCATGAGCCGCGGGTGCGGGTAACTGCTGAGACCACGGCCAGGGCCGGACTTTTCTTGCCTGAAGGAGTCGAGGTCCTGCTCCGTGAGCCGGCCCTCGACTAGAGCGCGGGCGTAGACGCCCGGCGCCGCGTGCCCCTGGAAATAGATTTGGTCGCCGCCTCCGGGGTGATTCTTGCCTCGGAAGAAGTGGTTGAGGCCAACTTCGTAGAGAGTGGCAACGGAGGCGTAGGACGAGATGTGCCCTCCGACGCCCTTGCCGGCGGCTTGCGCGCGCGTGACCATGACCGCGGCGTTCCAGCGGATCCACCCGCGGTACCGGCGTTCAAGCAGCTCGTCGCCCGGATAGACGGGCTCGTCGTCCACGTCGATCGAGTTGATGTACGGAGTGTTGAGGTTGAGAGGAAGACTCAGCTGCTGGCTCGCAGCGTGCTCAATCAGGGCGGTGAGAATGTTCTCCGCGCGGGCTGGTCCGCCCGCCTTGATGAGTCCATCGAGGGACTCGAGCCACTCGGCTGTTTCCTGTGGATCGCTGTCAGCCTCGTTCAGGGGTGTCACGAGCGCGTGGCCTCCGGGGGGCGCGTGGGTGGTGCGCCGCGTAGTCATAGGTGCGGCGGTGTTCCGCCAACCGACCCATTCTTGCGACAAGACGGCGGAATGTCACGCCAGCCCCTACCGCATAAAGTGCGTTGCGACGCCGCCCAGGTGCCTCTACTGTGGTGACAACCGCACATTTTGTGCGATCCAACGTTTGAAAGGGGCCTCGGAACCGTGGCACAGAAGAAGGGCGCGGAGGCCGCAGACCCTGCGATCCTGGCGCGATTCATGCTTAGCAAGGGTCTCGTTGTCCAGGAGTTCCTGTATGACGACGACTCGGACGACGCGTTGCGCGCGGGTCTTGAGGCCACAGGCGCGACTCTCGTCGACGAAGACTATGGCGACGTTACCGACGCCGCGCTGGTCTGGTTCCGTGACGGAGACGACGACCTAGCGGATCTCCTCATGGATGTTCAGTCCCTGCTCGAGGGCGGCGGCGCCGTCTGGTTGCTGACGCCCAAGGCTGGACTCGACGGCCATGTTGAGCAGCGCGACATTGAGGAAGGCTCATCGCTTTCCGGTCTCCACGCAACGTCCACTTTCGTGGCGTCCGCGCGTTGGACCGCGACGCACCTGGTGGAAAAGGGCAGGCAGAAGTAGTTCTCTCGCTATCCCAGTTTTCGCCAGCGCCCCGATAGGGAACAATGGGCGCGGGCCCTTAGCTCAGTTGGTTAGAGCACTGCGCTTACACCGCAGGTGTCATCGGTTCGAGTCCGGTAGGGCCCACTAGGAGGATTCGTGGCAGTACGCGAAAGTCGGGCGGCGCAACAGGTTCGCGCACTCGTGCGCGGCGAGCGCTATCACGCGTATGCCAAGCGTTTTGATGGACCGATGCTGATTCTTGCCCTGCTGTTCCTGGCGGTGTGGTCCGTGGACGCGTTGGTCACTAGCCTCCCCAACTGGGTCACCACCGTGCTGGAGATTGTCCGTGCGGCAATTTGGGTCGCCTTCGCGGTCGACCTCGTGGTCCGCGTGGTCATCTCCAAGCATTCGTGGCGCTTTGTCTACCGCCACCCGTTCGATGTCCTCCCCGTGCTTGACCCACGGCTGCGCCCGCTCAAGATCCTGACAATTTTCATGTCGGGGAACAAGATGGTGACGTCCAAGGGGGTGCTCGCGACGGGTCAGGCGGTCGGAGTCTCCGTTCTGCTGCTCATGTGGATTGGGGCCGTTGCGCTGTTTGACGCGGAGAACGGCGCCATCGGCAGCGAGGTGCACTCGTTCGGCGATGCGGCCTGGTGGTCGCTGGTGACGGTCACGACGGTTGGATACGGCGATATCGCCCCGGTCACGGGGGAGGGGCGAGTGGTCGCCTCGGGTTTGATGCTGGTGGGGGTCGCCGTGTTCGGCGTCGCGACAGCCTCCGTCGCAGCGTGGTTCGTCCGGCTGACGAGCGCCACCAGCGAGAAGAAGGAAGCTGCGTCCGTGGCGCACAATGCGCGCGAACTCAAGAAGCTCCATCACAAAGTCGCGTCGCTCGAGGAGAAGATCGACGTCCTCGTCGAACGCTCCGCGCGGGGCAAGTAGCGTGGAGTCATGACAACGATCCGGGACGTGGCACAGGTACTGGACGGGCTCTTCCCCCCCAGTCTCGCGCAGGAGTGGGACGCAGTCGGGCTGTCGGTAGGGGACCCGTCCGCCGAGGTCACGCGCGTGCTCTTTGCCGTCGACCCCACCCAGGCGGTCGCGCAGGAGGCCATCGGCTCGGGCGCCCAGATGATCGTCTCTCACCACCCGCTGATGATGCGCGGCGTAACCTCGGTTGCGGCCAATACCGCCAAGGGGTCGGTGGTGCACGCGCTGATCACCGCAGGCTGCGCTTTGTACACCGCTCATACGAACGCCGATGCCGCAGCTGGCGGCGTCGCTGAGGCCCTCGCTACCGCGCTTGGAGTGAAGGAGACCTCTGCGCTCGTTCCGGACGTCACGGACCCCGCTCTGGGGCTCGGGCGGGTCGGGACGCTCGATCAGCCGCTGTCCCTTCGCGACTTCGCGCAGCGCGTGGCAGCCGCGCTTCCGCGCACCGAGCACGGAGTCCGTGTCGCAGGAGACCTCCAAGCCACCATCCGGACAGTCGCCGTCCTCGGCGGGTCCGGCGACTCGCTCTTTGACGCGGTCCGCGCCGCGAATGTTGACGCGTACGTCACGGCGGATCTGCGTCACCACCCGGCGTCCGAGGCGCGCGAAGTCGCGGAGATGGGGGATGGCCGGCCAGCACTCGTTGACGTCAGTCACTTTGCTTCCGAATGGGCGTGGCTCGATGCTGCCGCCGCCCATGTCGCCGAGGCCACGGGAGTGCAGACCCACGTCAGCACCATCACGACCGACCCGTGGACGGCGCGCTTCGGCGCCGGAAGCGTAACCTAAGCCTTTCAAACTGAAACAAGGAGAACCCCCCCGTGGCTACCGCCCCCGCCGCCGATCAACAGGCCCTGCTGCGCGCCCAGGACCTCGATACGCAGGCGCAGCAGGCGCAGCATCGACGCGGCAACCACCCCATCCTGGAAACGCTCGCAGGTCTCGACGCGCGCGCCCGCGAACTGAACGCGGAAATCCTGGCGCACACGACCGGCGCGAGCGACATCCGCCGTGAAGTGAACAAGGCTGAGGACGACGTCCGGTCGGTTCGCGAGCGCGCCGAGCGAGACACCGTCAAGCTCAATAGCGGGGACATGCTGTCCAAGGAACTCGTCGCGCTGCAAAGTGAGCTTGAGTTGCTGGCCAAGCGACAATCCGACCTTGAGGACATAGAGCTCGAGGCCATGGAGCGGCTCGAGGCCGCGGAGTTGGCTCTGACCAAGGCGGAGGCAGGCCTCGCCCAAACCGACGCCGACATCGCCAAGGCCATCGGCGAGCGCGAAGCCGCGTTCGCAGAGATCGACGCCGAGCTCACCATGATCGGAGCAGCGCGCGAGGGGGTTGTCACCGGGCTCGACGCGGACTTGGTTGCGATGTATGAGAAGTTGCGCGCGGGACACGGGGGAGTGGGCGCCGCACCGCTTCAGGCGGGAACCTGCCAGGGCTGCCACATGAACGTTAATTCCGCCGAGCTGGTGGCGATCGAGAATGCTGACCCGGATGAAGTAATCCGTTGCGAAGAGTGCGGTCGCATCCTGGTGAGGAACGCCGCGTGAGCGCAGCGCGCACACTGATTGTCCAGGCCGACGGCGGCTCCCGCGGCAACCCTGGCCCGGCGGGCTACGGCGCGTTGGTCACGGATCCGGAGACGGGAATGGTGCTCGCCGAGCGGGCGGGCTTCATGGGGGTGGCAACCAACAACGTCGCGGAATACCGGGGCATGATCGAGGGCCTGCGCGCCGCCCGCGCGATCGATCCCGCCGCCGCGCTCGATGTGCGCCTGGACTCGAACTTGATCGTGCAGCAAATGAATGGCGTGTGGAAAATCAAGCATCCGGACATGAAAGCGCTTGCTGCTGAGGCGCGTGAACTCATGTCTGGCGCCAAGGTGGACTTCTCGTGGCAGCCGCGGGCCAAGAATTCCGAGGCCGACGCGCTGGCGAACGAGGCCATGGACACACGCCTTCCCGCGATCAGGCGTGGTCACGGCGCCGACGACGTTGTCGAAGACGAAGGGAACGGGAACGCGCTGTTCTAGAGCGCGCACCACGCATGAGCGATATCGACGTTGAAGAAGAGGGCATGAACGATGACACTCCCCGCGAAACCAAGGCCACGCGAGGCTCGTCGCTGTTCACGGTGGCCGGAGTTGAGTTAGTGAGCCCGCTCACGCTGGTGTTCGTCCGGCATGGCGTCACAGACCACACCGTGACGCACGTGCTCTCGGGCTCGTCAGAGCCCGGGCCTCACCTCAATGCAGCGGGAAAAGTGCAGGCGGCGAAGGCCGCGGATGCCGTGTACCGCATCGGCCGCGAGGCCTGGATGTTTGTGCCCAAGGTGGACCGCGTGATCGCGTCTCCCATGACGCGTGCGCAAGACACGGGTGAGGCGCTGGGGCGCAGGCTCGGGCTCAAGGTTGAGACGGACCACAGACTTAAGGAGATCGACTTTGGCGAGTGGGACGGGCTCACTGGCGACCACATCGCGCGCGAGTTTGGCGACGCCATCCACAGGTGGCAGGCGGGCGCGATCCCGGCTCCCGGCGGCGAGTCCATTCCTGACGTTGGCGAGCGGCTAGACGGCCTCATGGTGGAACTCGCCCGCGAGCACGCGAACGCCTGCCGCGCGGGTGAAGACGTTCCGCGCTCGTACGCGCTCGCAAGTCACGCGGTTGCCATCAAGTCTGCTGTGGCGATGTCGATGAAGATGGACCCGTCGGTCTGGGGCAGTATCTGGCCTCAGCCCGCCTCAGTCTCTATCCTGCAACTACGGATTACCACCGAGGGCGAAATTGCGCAGCGACACCTGCTGTGCCTCGGCCATTCGGTCGAATAGGAGGCCCGCCGTGTCTACCGCCTGGATGGATCCGTTGGTGCTGTGGCGTGAACCGTGGGGCGCGGTCATCGTGCGCGTGTGGAGACGGCTGATGCCGCCGCTCGGCGCGTTATTGCTCGCCGGTGCCCCCGGGACCGGCTGGGACGGCTTCATCCCGTGGACGTGGACGTGGACGTGGACGTGGACGTGGACCAGGATCGTCGTCTGGGTGCTCGGCGCACTGGGGCTGCCGCTGCTTGTGCTCGAGATCGCCAACGTGGTCCGCAACAAGCGTGCGCTGCTGATCCTGATGCCCACGGGATCGATCGAGAGGCCGTTGCTTTTCCAAGAAAAGTGGCTCAAGCGCCCGCAGGAATTCGCCATCGGCTCGCCCGTGAGTGTTACGCAGGAGGGCCGCGCGAGGCACGGTAGCCCCGGGGATCCGCGGGTGACGCTGGCCGCCGAGGGCACCGTGGCTCGCATCCCGCTCCACGGGAGCGTTCCGGCGGAGTGGGTGGACCAGATGAACGTCGCGCTCAAAACTCGGAACATCACGCTGGTCCTCGAGCGCGACGATGCCGACGACTAGCCAGCGACTACGAGGGTGAGCTCGGCCGGCCCCTTCGCCGCCGCAGTGACAGCGATGTCAATCAGTGAGTCGCCGATCATGTCGCGTGCGACGTCAGCGATGTCCGCCGCGAGCGCGGGCGGGGTCGCGAGGCTCACAAGTTCCGAAGCAAGCAGTCCGCGGGTGTGCTTGGCCATGTGACTCACCACGGCGCGTTTGCCGTCCAACTCGCGCAACACCTTCACCGTCACCCACGGAATTCCGGCGGGTGGGCGCCATGCGGGCACATAGTCGGAGCTGCGGCAGTCCACGACGAGCCCGCCGTTCGCGAGCGCCTCGAGCGGGGCGGCCAGGCGCGGGCGCCAGAAGCTGGCCATGGTCCCGAGCCGGCCAAGAGTGGTGCCCATCGAGAGTCGGTAAGCGGGGATGTGATCGGCGGGGGATATTGCGCCAAAGAGTGCGGAGACTATGCGGATGCGCTCGGCCGCTCGGTTAAGGGTCGCTCCGGTCCAGCCGTGAGCCCCCGCCGCGTCGTAGAGCACGCCGGTGTAGACCTGCGCTGCTGGGGCCGTTGGCGCGGTCGAGAGCGACAGGTTGCGCTCGAGTTCGACCGCCAGCGAAGCACCCAGCTCGAGCACCTTCATCGCATTCGCTTGCGCGCTCACTTTGACCAGGGCGTCGGCGATGCGGTGTCGTCCGTCCTCGAGCTCCGGGTGCGACAGCGCGGCTAGATCGAGGGGTGCGCCGCTTGCGGGAGGGGTCTTGCCCTCGGAGGGCGGCAGGAGCAGGAGCACGCGCCACAGCCTATGCTGGGGGCGTGGATGAGTTGGCCAGGCGGTCGCGTTGCCGGGTAACCGGCACCGAGGAACGTCCGGGCTCCGTAGAGCAGAGTGGTGGCTAACGACCACCCGGGGTGACCCGCGGGAAAGTGCAACAGAGAGTAGACCGCCTCCCGCTTAGGCGGGCGGTAAGGCTGAAACGGTGAGGTAAGAGCTCACCAGCGCACCAGGTGACTGGAGCGGCTAGGTAAACCCCGCTCGGAGCAAGACCAGACAGGATGCGTTTGAGGGCTGCTCGCCCGAGTATCTGGGTAGGTTGCTAGAGGCGTGCAGCAATGTACGTCGTAGATGGATGGCCGTCCCCACTTCGGTGGGACAGAACCCGGCGTATCGGCCGACTCATTCACGCTCCGGCTCGCAGGATCGGTCCCGGCCTGGTTGACTGGTCCCAGGGCGGACTGGGAGGTCACCATGCGTTTGCGCGGCCAGGACAGCGACACGGGTATCAGCAACATCCTTTGGGCCATTATTGCCCTGGTGATTGCGATAATTTTGCTCCTCATCTACGCGCTCGTCGCGAGTTTGGGGTCCAGTTCTTCGCCCGAACCGACGGAGAGCGAGACGGCGACCCCAACGGTCAGCGTCACCGGCGGGCCAAGTCCGGCCGAAACGACGGGCGTGGTTGAAAACTGGTCGGACGTTCCCCCCGCGGATCGGCCGCCAGCCGTTGCGAGCCCGCAGCCCGGCGAGCCTGCCGCACTGCAATTCGAGATTTGGGTTTGGGACCTTGTCGATTCCGGCTGGGACGTCGAAATTTGGCGGAACGACAACCCCGCGTACGTGGGCGGGTTTGACCCAGTCGAGCCCCCGCACCTCCACCAGGCGATCTACCTGGTCGCGCCCGACGGCACCTGGCTGAAGCTGTATTCGCTCCGCACAGACGTCACCCTCACGATTTCCGAGAAGGCTCTCGACGAGCGGCTCGTGTGGATTCAGCGGCTGTTCTGGGAGGAGGCGCAGGTCGTCGAGTTCAGCCTGGTCGCGGGCACGGCGTCGGAGTCCTGGAGCAACACCGGATTCTCGAACGTCGCGCCCATCACAAACCAGGAGGGCTGGTTTGTCGTCCACGACTCCACGCTTTCAAGCGGGCGGCAGGTCTGGTACGGACTTGGCTACGCGGCGCCGCTCAACGGCGTCTTCTTCAGGGACTCCGGCGGGCCCGCGGTCGCGAGCGGCATCAACCCGAGCCTGGGCGCCATGGAGTACTACTGCATGCGGGTCGACCCGAGCGCCGGGATCGCGATCTACGAGGGGTACGAATTCAATGCTGGCCCCATTGCCACGTGGCAAGCGCGACTCTTGGTGCACGACATCTCCGCGGACACGTGGATCCAGCACGACCGGCTCGGCCCCTTCGGCACTCCCTGCCACGACGACTTTGTTGTAACGAACGACTACTACATCGGGGACGCGAATCGCGTTGACCAAGTAGGGCTGCACCGCTACTACTTTGACGGGCGGCCCGACGAGGCGGTCTAGCGGGTCGCGGGCGACCAGATGGCGGCGCGGGCAGAGCCGCGCCTTTGACGAGCAACCTGCGCTGCGAAAAGATACAGGCAAGGACGCGAGCGGGTCGCGTCCAGAGGGAGCGATGTGGCAGCCAAGGTAGCAAAGCCGCCCAAACTGCAGCGCGAGCGCCCCGTCCTGCCATGGACGATCGCCATCCTGCTGGTGGTGAGCGCGAGCCTCAGTGCAGTCGCCTTCTGGCAATCAACCGAGTACTCGCAGCTGTCTGCGGACTCCACCAACCAGGCGCGCATCGCCCAGGCGGACCATTCGCGCGTCGAGGCCGCGATTCGCGCGCAACTGGCGCACGACGTCGAGACCACCGCCGCCTGCGACGTTGCCCTCGCTCGCCGCGCAGACGCGATCGCAGACAATCGCTTCTACGGTGACGAGGTTGCGCGGGTCGCGGTCAGAGACGTAGCCCAAGCGCTGAGTGCAATCCGGTTGCACTTCGTCATCATGCCCTCCTCGTGCGCGGGCGCGACTGAGGCGACAGTCGCGGAGGCAATCGCGATCGAGACGTTCTTCGCCACCGGCGGCAAGGGCGTCCCCAGTTACGTCCAACTGCTCGACCAAGCCACTCGAATGGACCGAGGAGAGCTCCTCGCTGTGGTTTCCGCCGCCATTGCGGCGATGGCGCTGGTGGGGCTCACGTTCGCGGAGAACGTTCGATCGCCGCGCCGCGCATGGCGCTGGGTGCAGGCGGCGGTTGTGCTTGCCAGTGTGGGATTTGGTCTGATTGTTGCCGCGGGTGTTGCCGCGGGCCGTGGCCTGGTGGAGGCGCTCGGAATCCTAGTCCTGGTTGCGGGATTGCTCGTTGCGCTTGCGTGGGCGGTCAAGCGCGCCTCACTGTGGGCGAAGATCCGCAGGCTCAGGGCGGGCCACTCGATCCGTTGGTGGGCTGAAGTCCTTGGCTCCATCACGGTCCTGCTGCTCACGTTTGCCGTACTCGGCTCTGCCTACACCGCGAGCGCGGAGCGCGTTCTGACGGCCGAGGCGGACACGCTGAGTACTGAGGCCATCAACGCGCAAAGTCTCGGGCTTGACGTCGCCTTCGCGACGTTGGACGGCGCGCTCGAGCTCGACCGGCTGGACGCTGCGGAGCAGACCACAGGGGACTCTGCCGCGCGCGCAGCCCTCGTGGGAAGCGCCTGGCCCGCGATTGAGAGGTCATGGGAGGTCGCACTCGATCGCTTCGGAACCGGGGCTCCATCCGCCGCCGGTAGTGATCTTGGCTGCATCAACCGCGACGAGCTGCTACTTCCGTGGAAGCGAGCGGGACTAGGCGGCGACTCGTACCTCGAGGGCGTTGCCGCCGACTATCGCGAGCGCATGCCGGATCTCGCGCCACGGCTTGTTGCCCTGTCGGCAACGGCGGGCTCCGTTTGCTCGACACAGGCCTCGGTGACACTCCAGTCCGCGCTTGCCGTGGGCGACGTTGGCGCGAAACTTCAGACTGCGGTGGTCATTTTCGGTCTCGCCGGGTTCCTTTTCGCCGTTGCTAGTCCGCGCGGGCACCAGGTACGGCGACGCTGGTTGATGGCCGCCGCTGCCACCGGACTGGTGTTCGGGATTGCGGTTTCGACCTGGGCCATTTCGCAATACCCGGCCCCACCCACCCAGGATCAATTGGTGAATGGCTCGCTGGCGTACGTCGCCGCCAATGTGGCTGAGGGGTGTGACGAGAAGGAGGCGCTATCCCTTGCGGCGACTCGCAGCCTTCCGCTTTTCGCGCCGGCCCACGTCCGCATGGTCGATGCGCTGCTGTGCGAGGAATCGAGCGTCGCGTGGAGCTCGTCTTGGACGCCGAGTCAGATTGAGGCCTCGATTGGGTCGCTGGAGCGCGCGGTTCTTGAACTTCGCAGCGAGGACCCGGTCGCGAAGTCCGATCTCGGGTGGCTCATGATTGCGCTGTCAATCCTCAACGACGACCGACCGCTCGCTTCCCGAGGCGAACAGCTGACGGAGGAGGCGCTCGCCGCGGATCCGGCGAACCCGTACTTTTGCTTCAACTGGGCGTTTGCAGCGGCGGTGCGCGGCGACGCTGACCTTGCCGCAGACAGGTACGGGCACGCTTTGCTGAGCCTCGATGGAGTCGAGAGTAGCGGGCTTTGCGAGGCGGCCGCGTTCGACTCCGAAACACTGCGGGTGTGGGTCCGCATGAACGCGTTGAATGACCTCGAGCGCCTGCCAGATTTTGACCTCACCGACCCCCTTCGAAGCCTCATCGTTGGCGGCGCCCGTAGTTTCGCTGAAGTAGATCTCCAACCCGCGTACTCGATCGAGCCGTGGGAGTCGTCCGTCGGAGTCGTGGATCTAGCCGGGGTGGTGCCGGACAACCAGAACGCTTGTCTGGTTTGGTACTACCGGCCTTCAGCAGATGGCACGTGGGCAATCATGGAGAACCCGACGTTCGGCAGCCTGTGGACGGTGTGCGACCGAAACATCGTGAGCCGCTACCCTGTGGGCGTTCTCGAGCGAGGCGAGTACCGCATCGACGTGTACGAGAACGGCACGTTGACGGCCACGTCCGAAGCCCTCAGTTACTGGGACGCGTTCGCTGGGGAACTCGAGCCGGCCGACTACCGTGACGTCGTCGTGTCGCACATCGGCGTCAGTGCGGTTGTTCCGGCAACATGGACCATCACCAACCCCAACGTTGAGGGGACAGTCGCGTTCGTGGGAGGCGCAGGTGAGGCCGCCGCGCTCGGGCGCCTCGAGGGTGTTTCCGACGAAATTCTTGGAGAGGTGACCGCGAACTGGGTTGGCGCGACGCTCGCTAGCCTGGGCGCACCCACGATCGCGAGCGACGCGCTGGTGCTGTGCGAGGACCAGAGTCTCACAAGCTGGGTCTCCTTCGCCTATTGCGTACCGGACCGGCCGGGGCTGCGGGTCGGGGTCCAGCAATGGCCTTACGAGCCGACGGAGGATCCGGAGGCTTTCCGAGTGGAGCCCGGCTCCGCATGGTTCGTGCTGATCGAGACCTCTACGCCCGCGATCAGTGAGGCGATTTGGTTCTCGGTGGTGACCGATATCTAGGGAAAAGCCTCGTTAGATTCCCCAGACCGCCAGCTCGTTGCCGGACGGGTCCTTGAAGTGGAATCGCCTTCCGCCGGGAAACGCGTAGGTTTCCTTCTCGATCAGGCCTCCCGCGTCTTTCACAGCGGCCAGTGTCGCCTCGAGGTTGCCCGAGTACAGGATGACGAGCGGACCACCCGGTCTAACGGAGCTCACGGGCGCGAGTCCACCGCCCTCGCGGCCGTCGGCGAAAGCGAATCCTTTGTATGTGGCGCCGTAGTCCGTGAACGTCCAGCCGAAGGCGCGGCCGTAGTAGTCCGCTGCGGCGTCGAGGTCCAGCGCGCCGATTTCGGTGTAGTCGATGCCGTGGTGCTGGTGCGCGGGGTCAGAGGTCATGCCGCCCGGTGTAGGCCTTGGCACTGACACCGTCAACGCGTCGCTGGGTGGCCGCGAATGCGGGCTCCCCGGGCCTCCAGACCATCCAGTCGTGGTCGCTGAACCCGGACAGCATCGCCACTTCGTGCCCAGTCGTCTCGCCGTCGACAGGCTTGACGACGATTGCGGCGTCGCCCAGGTCGATCCGGAGGCCGTCGCCCTCGCGCTCGACCGCTGAGCTCACGGCGCGCGACATCAAATCGCACAGCGCGTCGCGGTAGCCGGGTTCGCCGATGCGCAACTCGCTGCCACCGCTCTTCACGGTCGGCCAGGTGAAGCAACTAAGCGTGGGTCCGTTGAACACGAGCTGCACGTAGTCGCCCACGAATGCGACGGAAGTCAGTTCGAGGCCGCCAAGGCGGGCGAGCAGCGGGTTGGGGATTTGCTCGGAGCGGACCGCGTCGCCGAGCGTAGGGTCGGGCGGGCGAGACAGCGCGGCGGGTTCGGGCTCTACGGGGCGAGCATGCCGCGCCACGGCAATCTCACCTGCGGGAGCGCTGGCACCCGATTTAGCTGCGAGCGCAGTACTCGCTGCTCGCACCGCGACGTGATCGAGGCCTTGGATCGGGATAGTGGACACCGTCGCGTGAGAGACGGTGTAGTCGCTGTCGACCACCCACGTTCCGCTCTGCTGCATGGTCATCTTGACGTCGAGGCCGAACAGCGCGTGCCCCTCCTCGGATGCCCAGATAGACAGGTTCGCCGTCCCGTGACGGACGGCGACGATGTTCGCAGCGTCCTTGCCGCCCGGCACGATCACGATGGGTGGCACGCCGGAAAACTCGTCATTGGCGTCGAGCCGCGCAAGGTTCTTCACGTGTGCGTTGCAAACCGGGCACGTGGGCGTGCGCATGAAATACACGATCGCGCCATGCGAACCGATGATGGTGCGCAGCCCGCTCGGAGCGCCGTTGGGCGAAACCAAGTCGATGTCCGGGATTTTTGCGCCCACCACCGGCGGGCGGTTGAGAACGGCCATTGTTGCTCCATTCTGCGGGGCCGATAAGTCTTGTATGCGGGCCTCGCGTGTCACAGAGGGTAACGCGGACAAAGCACCGGCCATGCCCGACGGTGCGTCGCAGCGATATGGAATTGATCACGCCGCGAGCGGCGCTGCCCTACTTTCTGCGCTTCTTCTTGGACTGCTTTTTCGCGGCGGCGGCGTCCTTCGGTGCGCGCCTCTCGATCGAAGCCGCAAGCGCGGCGGCTCCGACGATTCCCGCGCCATTCAGCAAATCCGCTGCAACGATGGGCGCGCGCAGTTTGAGCCTTGGCAAGAACATGTGCGCCTGTGCTGACACACCCCCGCCAACAATAATGAGGTCGGGCCACAGCAGCCATTCCATTTCCGAAAAGTAGCGCTGCAGGTGGGGGATCCAGCCGTCCCAATCCAGCCCGTGGCGGTCGCGCGCCGATTCGGCGGCGTATTCCTCGGCTGGTATTCCGTCGATGGAGACTTGGCCGAGTTCGGTGTTCGCTACCAGGTTGCCGTCGGCAATCAGTGCGGTGCCAATTCCCGTACCCAAAGTGACCAACAGGATCACTCCGTCCTGGCCGTGGGCGGCGCCGTAGAGGAACTCGCCATTTCCAGCGGCGTCTGCGTCATTCATTGCGTGAACGTCGTGGCCTGAGTGTTCTTTGATGACATCCTCGAGATTGGTGCCGATCCACTCTTGCTCGAGGTTTACGGCGGTCTGAACCACACCGTGCTGGACGACGCCCGGAAACGCGACGCCGATCGGGACACTCTTGTCCGGGTCGAACGCCTTGATGCTGGCGGCCACCGCCTTGGCGACGGAGGTTACCGTCGCGGGCCTTGGGGTGAGAACGCGCTTGCGGTCTTGTGTGAACTTTCCCGTATCGAGGTCTACGGGAGCAGTCTTGATTCCCGTGCCGCCGATGTCTACGCCAAGCGCAATGTTGGTCATGGGAGCGTCAGCACCTCCGCGCCGGAATCGCGTACCACCAGGGTGTGCTCAAACTGCGCGCACCACGAGCCGTCGCGCGTCGCCACAGTCCAATCGTCGCCCCACTCGAAGTTGTCTTCGCTGCCCTGGCAGAGCATGGGTTCGATGGTGAACACCATTCCGGGCTCGATGATGTCGTCGTGGTCCGGCGCGGAGTCGAAGTGGGGCACCACGAGGCCCGTGTGGAAGGCTGGGCCGACGCCGTGGCCGGTGTAGCTCTCGACTGACTGGTACCCGTGCCGCGTCGCGTACTTCTCGATCACGCGGCCGATCACGTTGATCTCGCGGCCAGGCTTCACGGCGGCAATGCCGCGCGCGAGGGCCTCCCGAGTGGCCTCTACTAGTGCGGCGATGTCCGGGGCGCCTTCGCCTGCGATGACGCTGCCGCAGTTGTCTCCGTGCATGCCGTTTTTGTATGCGGTGATGTCTACCTTGACGAGGTCCCCAGCCTCGATGACCGTTGAGTCGGGTATGCCGTGGCAGATGACCTCGTTAACCGAGGTGCACAGCGATTTGGGGAACGGCTTGCGCCCGGATCCGCCGGGGTAGCCCAAGGTTGAGGGGTACGCGCCATTGTCGAGCACAAACTCGTGGCCGATCCGGTCGAGCTCGTCAGTGGTCACGCCGGGGACCACGTGTTTAGAGACCTCAGCGAGAGCTTGCGCGGCAATCTTGGCGCTGATCGCGATCTTCTCGATGGTCTCGGCGTCGTGGACGTCCCCGCCCCTCCACGAGGCGGCTCGCTTCTTGCCCACATACAGGGGCCGTTCAATGTTTGACGGGACCTCGCGGATGGCCGAGACCTCGCCCTTTTCGATAGAATCGCGACTGGGTGTCATGGGTTCAGTCTAGGAGAGCACCCCGAGAAACGTGAATGTGCGGCGCGCGAGAACGAACGAACGCGCGCGCCGCACCTAACCCACGTGGCGCGAGCCAGAATGGCGTGAATACTGCTCGCG
The DNA here is from genome assembly GCA_965250005.1 of Demequinaceae bacterium. GTDB lineage: Bacteria > Actinomycetota > Actinomycetes > Actinomycetales > Demequinaceae > WTKG01. The sequence goes on along the minus strand of OZ252279.1, from coordinate 686,156 downwards.
GATCACGGAGTGCGTATCGGACGCGAGTTTCGCGACCGACACAACTTCCCACGAAGGCCGAGAACAGATGAGAGTCCACGTTGCCTGCGCTGCGGCACTGAACGGGTCTTGAGCGGCCCATCCGATCGTCCAGAGACCAAACGTGAACTTGTCGGCACCTGTGGGGGTAGGGGGCATGGTCGTGCTCCGATTCGGCTTCGCCAATAAATAGTTGCGGTGCACAACATAAGCCCTGAACTTCGCGTTGTTAATCGCCAGAATGCTCCTGGAATGACCCAGATGTCCGGAGTGGCGCATTTTTCGAAATGAGCGAAATCCGGTGTAGAGTGACCGGATAGCCTTGTCAATTCCTGTGCCCCTTGGCGTATGGCAGCGACACAGAATCTTAAGTTTGGCGCAGGAACAAATGGTTGCCCACGAAAGGATACAGCGTGACACCAGGCACCAAACCCGCCCGCGCGCTGTCCGCTGGTGTTGGCGACAAGAACGACCAGGCGCGCCGACGCAATCTCTCGACCGTGATGACCATGCTTCACCACGATGGCGCGATGTCCCGCGCAGAGTTGACCAAGCGAACCAGGCTGAACCGCTCGACCGTGGGAGCCCTCGCTGCGGAACTCGTCAGCCTCGGCCTCGCGACCGAGGAGGCGGCGACCGAGCGGACCAACGTCGGCCGACCGAGCCCCATCGTCACCCCCAATTCGAATGTGGTCGCACTCGCGATCAACCCGGACCTCGACGCGGTTGTCATCGGCCTCGTGGGACTCGGTGGCGTTGTCCACAAGCGCGTGCGATACGAGACGGACGGCATCCCGACCGTGCGCGAGACGGTGAATATCGTCAAAGCCGTGGTGGACGGCATGCGAAGCGAGCTTGAGTCCGTGTTCACCGTGGTTGGTGCTGGAGTAGCGGTGCCGGGTCTGGTGAAACGCTCCGACAATACTGTGACGCGCGCGCCGCACTTGGAATGGAGCGAAGAGCCGATTGCTGCCGAGATCTCCGCGGCGCTGGGCTTTCCAGCGGTTGCGGGCAACGACGCCACGCTCGGAGTTGTCGCGGAAAAGCTGTTTGGCGCGGGCAGGGGTGTCAACGACCTCGTGTACCTCAATGGGTCCACCAGCGGGATAGGCGGAGGGGCAATAGTCGGAGGCAGGCCCCTATACGGTGCACGCGGTTACGCAGGCGAGTTTGGCCACACCTTGGTTGCGTCCGATGGGCTAACGTGCGAGTGCGGAAAGATCGGCTGCCTCGAGACCGAAGTGAACGTTCCTCGGCTGCTCGCGGTGCTGGGCCGCGACACCATTGACCTCGAGGAGCTCGATGTGATTCTTCTGGAGACAGAAGACTCAGTGTTACTGGAGGAGATTAGTCGGCAGGTTAATGTGCTCGCCTCGGCCGTCGCGAGCCTCATCTCCGTGTTCAACCCCGCGGCCGTGGTGCTTGGAGGCTTTCTGGGTTCGCTGTTCGAGAAGATGCCTGAGCGCCTCGACAAGCGCGTGAAGGCGTCATCGTTTAGTGAGCTCGCGTCAGGGGTCGTCATCGAGCGCGGCAAACTACGGTCGCGGTTGGCGATTGTCGGCGCGGCTGAATTGGCGTTCGCGCCGCTCTTGACTGACCCCGCCAAAGTTGCCGGTCCACCCGACTCCTAGGCGCGCACTCTCGCGCAATGTGCGCGCCCGTGCCACTCTAGAAGTGGAGGCGAATTGATGACGACTGACGGCGCAGCAGAGGGCGAGTACTTCTACAACACACGCACCAAGATGGTCGAGCACGGTCGGCTCAGCCCGTGGGAAGACATCATGGGCCCTTACGAGACCGTGGCTGAGGCATCAAGAGCGCTTGCGATTGCGAAGGAACGCAATGCTGGCTGGGATGAGGACGACGCTGCCTGGAACGGGTCCTAGCTCCTCGCCCGCATACTGGAGCCATGCCAATCAACGCAAACGCTATCGCCATCGGAACGCCGGCTCCCGATTTCACGCTTCCCCGCGCCGATGGGGCTGGGCCGGTTTCGCTTGCCGACGTAGCGACTGATGCCTTCGCTTTGGTGGTCGCGTTCCTCTGCAATCACTGCCCATACGTGAAGAACATGGAAGAGGCGTTCGCTGGGTTCGCCGCGGAGTACGCGGACCGCGGACTTGCCGTGGTCGCGATCTCATCCAATGAGCTGACGGACCACCCCGAGGACGGACCCGAAGGCATGGTCGAACAGGCCACGCGCGCGGGCTTCGCGTTCCCATACCTTTTTGATGAGGACCAGGCGGTCGCCAAGGCGTACAACGCGGCGTGCACCCCCGATCTGTTTCTCTACGACTCGACGGGCGGCCTCGCTTATCATGGGCAATTCGACGGCTCGCGCCCCAAGAACAATGAGAGGCCGACAGGTCGCGACCTTCGCGCAGCGGCGGACCTCGTAATCGCGGGGGAGCCTGTGCCAGGCACGCCCATCCCGTCTGCGGGCTGCTCGATGAAGTGGAAGCCCGGCAATCAGCCTACGCTGACGCTGCTCGTCAACTAGCCGCGGGCGTTGCGCCTAGTTGAGCACTTGTGTTGTCGCGGCGTGCCTCCGCGCGGTAACCCATTCGCCTATCCCGAACACGGCGACGAATGTTGACCACAACGCCATCAGCCACACCCAGCCCACGTAGGGAACCCCCTCCTGGGCAACAGCGACGGCGGAGGCGATAGTCATCACCGCGATGCCAACGCGCGTCAGCACCGAGCGCGCCGAGCGCGCGCCGCGCGACCAGGTGGACGCGATTCCCAGGGCGCCGACGAGCGCCCAGGCCAGCGCCAAGGCCACGTGTGCCGCAGCCGATTCGGGGCTAGTTGCCGCGCGCCAGCCCGCAAGGAACCACCACAGGGGGAGTGCGTATATTGCGAGTAGATACGTAGTCGACAGCACGGCTCCGACCAGCGACCAAGCCGCACGATTGGGTCGCCGGTGGTCCCATCGTGGTCCGCTCATTCTTTGAAGAAGTGTCCCTCGTCAGGGAACGAGCCGTCCTTGACCTCGGAAACGTAGTCGCTTGCCGCCTTCTTCATCGCGGCGCCAATCTCGCCAAAGTGCTTGGCAAAGCTCGGGGACCAGTCGCCCATGCCGAGCGCGTCCAGCCACACCAGCACTTGGCCGTCGGTGTGCGGCCCTGCGCCAATGCCGATGGTCGGCACCTCGAGCGCCTCGGTCAGCTTGGTGGCGACGGGCTCGGTCACCATTTCGAAGACGATCATGCAGGCGCCGGCCTCCTGGAGCGCGAGCGCGTCCGCGAGTAGCACCTCGTAGGCGCCGTCTCCGCGCCCTTGAACGCGGCGCCCGCCGATGGCGTTCTCCGATTGCGGAGTGAAGCCCAGATGGCCCACGAACGGGATCCCCGCAGCGACCACGGCAGCGGCCTGCGCCGCGACACGACGCCCGCCCTCGAATTTCACGGCATTCGGCTGGCCGAGCTTCATCACGCGGATCGCGGACTCGACCGCTTGCTCGGCCGACACCTCGTACGTGCCAAAAGGGAGGTCGGCGATGACAAACGCCTTGGATGCACCTCGGGAGACCGCGCGAACGAACGGGATCATCTCGTCAAGAGTCACGGCCGCAGTGTTGGCGTGCCCGAGGATGTTGTCGCCAAGCGAGTCGCCCACCAGCAGTACGTCAACGCCAGCGTCGTCGAAGATGCGTGCGGTTGTCATGTCGTAGGCGGTGAGCATGGTGATCTTCTCACCGCGCTCCTTCATGTCGCGCAGGTGATGGATGCGGACGCGTTTGCGGTCGCTCATGTCACTCCCGGTTCTCTAGCCAACGGCTGGTAATGGGAAGTCTACGGTCACGCCCGAACGCGAGCGCCGTCACCTTGGTTCCTGGCGGATACTGCCGACGCTTCCACTCGGCGCGGTCCACCAGGCTGAGGACCTTGTCGACCACGGCCTCGTCGAATCCGCGGGCCAGTAGCTCCGCACGCCCCTCCGCGTGCTCGACGTAGGCGTCAAGCACCTCGTCCAGCAGCTCGTACGCGGGCAGCGAGTCCTGGTCCACCTGGTCGGGACGCAGTTCGGCCGACGGCGGCTTCTCTATGCTATTGACCGGGATTGGAGGGGTCTCACCGCGCGACTCCGCGTACGCGTTGCGCCAGCGAGAGAGGTCCCACACGCGGGTCTTGTCGAGATCCTTGATGGGCGCGAACCCGCCAGCGGCGTCGCCGTACATGGTGGAGTAGCCCGTAGCCAACTCGCTCTTGTTGCCGGTGGCGAGAACCAGCGGGCCCTCCGAATTCGAGATGCCCATGAGGATCATGCCGCGAACGCGCGCTTGGATGTTCTCCGCGGGCACGCCAGTCAGCCCTAGCTCATCCTCGAACGCCTTCACCATGGGCTCGATTGCCTGCACCCGATAGTGAGCGCCGATGTTGCCGGCCAGCACCTCGGCGTCGTCCTTGGAGTGGTCGCTCGAGTATCGCGAGGGCATGGAGACCCCGATGACGTTTTCGCCGCCGAGCGCGTCGGCCGCGATCGCAGCTACGAGCGCGGAGTCGATGCCCCCGGACATGCCGAGCGCCACCGAACTCATGCCGTTCTTGTGGACGTAGTCGCGCAGGCCGGTGACGCACGCCCAGTACACCTGCGCGTCGCTCTCGAGCTGGTCCACTAATTGGGTTTTGGCCGGAGCCTCGTGGTCGCCGGGGACGTCCCAGACCAGCAGGGCGTCCGTGAACGCGGGGGCGGAGGCCACGAGGCGACCGTCGGCGCCCACGATGAAGCTTTGACCGTCGAAAACAAGGTCGTCCTGGCCGCCCCACATGTTCACGTATGCGACGGGCGCCTCGACCTCGCGCGCGCGCTGGATCGCATAGTCCCGGCGAATGTGCCCCTTGCCTTCCTCGAACGGCGATCCGTTGAGGACCACCATGAGCTGAATGTCGTGGTCGCTCAGAACCGTCAGTGGTCCGCCGTCCTGCCAGATGTCCTCACAGATGACGACGCCGACGCGCGTGTTCCCGGCCTCGACCACGCACGCTTGATCGCCAGAGGCGAAGATGCGGCGCTCGTCGAATACCCCGTAGTTGGGCAGGTGGTGCTTGGTGTATCGCGCCTGCACCTTCCCGTGCTCGATCACGACGGCCTCGTTGAGCGGGTTGCCGTCGTGGTCGACGCCCAGGGTGCCGAGGATCACGGTGATGGCGCCCATGCCCGCCTCATCCAGCGTCTTGGCGATGGTTTGAACGGAGCGCTCTGCGGCGCGCTGGAAGGACTCGCGCAGGGCAAGGTCCTCGATGGGGTAGCCGGTGGTGGTCATCTCCGGGAACGCGACCAGCTGCGCGCCAGCCGCGTCGGCGGCACGGCACTGATCCATAATGAGCGCGGCGTTGCCGTCGATGTCGCCCACGCACGTGTTGATCTGGGCTAGCGCAATTCTTAGTCCTGGCATGATCCGAGCCTACAAGTGGGCGCGGCGTTGCGAGCGCCGCTTCGGTCCCACGACCACGGCATCCCGGCCGGACAACCCAGGAATCCTCTTCGTGCTCCAGAACATGCGCGTCGCCGTTTCCGTGCCGAACCTTCTGCCAGGCTAATGTCACACAATCGACATCTTGGTAGGGCAGGATGGAGTCATGGACAAACAGCAGGAGTACGTGCTCCGCAGCGTCGAGGAGCGTGACATTCGGTTCATCCGTCTCTGGTTCACGGACGTACTTGGGATCCTCAAGTCCGTGGCTATCGCTCCGGCTGAACTCGAGAACGCCTTTGAAGAGGGCATCGGGTTCGACGGCAGCGCGATTCAAGGCCTCACGCGCGTCTACGAGGCGGACATGATCGCCAAGCCCGACCCCAGCACTTTCCAGATTCTGCCGTGGCGCGGTGACCGCCAGGGCGCGGGTCGTATGTTCTGCGATATTCAGACCCCGGACGGAGAGGCTGCGATGTCCGATCCGCGGCACGTCCTCAAGCGCACGCTCGACAAGGCCAGCAAGCAGGGCTTCAGTTTTTACACGCACCCGGAGATTGAGTTCTACCTGTTCGAGAAGCCGGAGGGAGGCAAGCCTCCGGTACCTGTTGACCACGCGGGCTACTTTGACAACGTCCCGCGTGGCACGGCGCACAATTTTCGCCGCACCGCGATCACGACGCTGGAGTCGATGGGCATTTCTGTGGAGTTCTCACACCACGAAGCGGGGCCCGGCCAGAACGAGATCGATCTGCGCTACGCCGACGCGCTGGCGACCGCGGACAACATCATGACATTCCGAGCTGCGATCAAAGAAGTTGCGCTCGAACAGGGATTCTTCGCCTCGTTCATGCCCAAGCCCCTCGCCGACGCGCCGGGGTCCGGCATGCACACTCACATGAGCCTTTTCGAGGGCGACCGCAACGCCTTCTACGAAGCGGGGACTGAGCTCCAGCTAAGCAATGTCGCGCGCCAATTCATGGCAGGCCTGCTCAAGCACGCGCCGGAAATCACGGCGATCACCAATCAGTACGTGAACTCCTACAAGCGTTTGTGGGGCGGTTCCGAGGCGCCGGCGTACGTCTGCTGGGGCTCGAATAACCGTTCCGCGCTGGTTCGCGTGCCGGTACACAAGCCCGGCAAAAGCCAGTCCGCCCGCGTCGAGTACCGTGCGCTGGACTCTGCCGCCAATCCCTACCTTGCGTACGCGTGCATGCTTGCGGCAGGGCTCAAGGGAATCGAGGAAGGCTACGAGCTTCCCGACGGCGCGGAGGACGATGTGTGGGAACTGTCGGCCGCGGAGCGCCGCGCGCTGGGCTACGAGCCGCTGCCGTGGTCGCTTGCCGACGCGGTAGGCGTGATGGAGAAGTCGGAGTTAGTTGCCGAGACTCTCGGCGAGCAGGTATTCGATTTTGTGCTGCGAAATAAGCGCGTCGAGTGGGAGGAGTACCGGGCTCAGGTGACGCAGTTCGAGCTCGACCGCTTCCTCCCCGTCCTCTAGCGCCAACGGAAGCGATCCCATGACGTCCCGGCAGGCATCCGCCGCCTCGCTACTACGCAAGGCGGGAGTTGCCGATCCGGCTCGGGTGACTGACCACCTCACCCAGATCGCCCAGATCACGGGGGCCACGCTGGAGAACGCGGCCACAACCCTTACGCCCCTTGCTGACCCGGATCTGGCCGTGTTGCAGTTATTGCGCCTCGCCGAGGCCGCGCGCGACTCAAAGCAGCTGCCCGCACTCGTCGCGCTCAACGGAACCGACGCCGAGGCGACCCTGGGCGCGCTGCTAGGCGGTTCGGTCGCCCTGGGCGATTTTCTGGTTCGCCACCCCGAATACGTCAGTGACCTCGCGGACGGCAAGGGCGGCATCAACGCGTCGAAGGCTGAGGTGCGCGAACTCCTGCTGACCGCCGTTGGCGCGGCTGCGGCCGACGATGCCCCGGTGGCTACCGTCACGGGCGCGGACGGTATCAACGCGATGCGCATTGCCTATCGCAGGCAACTAGTCGAGATCGCGGGGGAGGACCTTGGCGCGGCCGACCCGACGGCGATCATGCCCGCGGTCGGGGAGGCGCTCGCCAATGCCGCGGACGCTGCGCTCGAGGCGGGCCTGGCGCTCGCCCGTGCGGAGGAACCTGATCACGCGAAGGCTCGGCTGTGCATCATCGCCATGGGCAAGACGGGCGCGCGCGAGCTCAACTACATCTCTGACGTCGACGTCATTTACGTGGCTGAGCCGGGGGAGAATGCCTCGGACGAGGATGCGATCCGGATCGCGACCACGCTCGCGAACTATGCGGCCCGCGCGTGCGACGAGGCATCGGCGGAGCAGGCACTGTGGGAGGTCGATGCCAACCTTCGTCCCGAGGGGCGCGACGGGCAACTGGTTCGAAACGTCGCCGCGCACCACGCTTACTACGAACGGTGGGCCAGCACCTGGGAGTTTCAGGCGCTACTCAAGGCACGGCCCGCGGCGGGCGACCTCGACGTGGGCCGCGCGTACATCCGCGCGCTAGCCCCAATGGTGTGGGAAGCGTCTACGCGCGAGAACTTCGTGCAGGATGCTCAGGCGATGCGCCGGCGGGTGGAGGAAAACGTTCCCGGCGCTGAGGCTGATCGGCAAATCAAGCTGGGCCACGGCGGGCTGCGCGACGTCGAGTTCACGGTGCAGCTGCTCCAGCTTGTCCACGGCCGCGCGGACAAGACCTTGCAGGTGGCACAGACGCTCGCCGCGCTCGAGGCGTTGCGCGCCGGCGGCTACGTTGGCCGCGTCCAGGCCGCTCGCCTTGCGGAGGCGTACCGCCAGCTTCGTGTGTTCGAGCACCGGCTCCAGCTGCACAAGATGAAGCGCACGCACCTCATGCCGACCTCGGACGAGGACATGCGGCGGCTCGCCCGCGCGTCCAGACTCAACAACGTCGAGGAACTCCGGACGCACTGGACGGAGATCCGCCGCGACGTCAGGTCGATGCACCTCGACATGTTCTACCGCCCACTGCTGCCCATGGTTGCTGGTCTCAGTGCTGACGAGGCGTCGCTCGACCCGGCTGCCGCGCGCGCCCGCTTGGCGGCGGTTGGCTTTGGCGATCCCGAGGCGGCGCAGCGCCACATAGCAGCGGTAACGGACGGGATGTCGCGCCGGGCAGCGATCCAGCGACAACTCCTGCCCGCGATGATCGGGTGGTTTTCCGAGGGCGCAGACCCTGACGCGGGCTTGTTGGCCTTCCGGACTCTCTCTGACCAACTCAAGGACGCGGACTGGTATCTCAAGTTGCTCCGCGACTCGCGGCACGCAGCCGAGCGACTCGCGCGCCTACTGTCGACGTCTGCGTACGTCACGCGCGCCTTGCTCGCCTCGGCTGAGGACATCACGTGGCTCGACGACGACGCTCACCTCGTCCCGCGCGAACACGACAGGCTCGCAGGCGAGGCAGAAGCCATCCTCACCCGCTCGGAGAACGCCAAGCAGTGCATCACAGCACTGAGAGGCCTGCGCCGCCGAGAGTTGGTGCGCGCGGCCGCTGCCGACGTGCTCGGCATTATCGACTCCATCGAGGCTGCGGCAACGGTGACGCACGTGGCTGACGTGGTGATCGGTGGCGCGCTGCGTGTGGCGGTCGCAGAGGTCGCCGCGGCGGCGAAGCTTCCGAAGGTGCCGTTCGAGATGGCCGTCATCGCGATGGGTCGCTACGGCGGCATGGAGATGGGGTATCCGTCGGACGCGGACGCGATGTTTGTATTCGAGCCCCACAATGGAGCGGACGCCGTCGAGGCTGACAAGCTCGCGCAACAGGTAGCGGGGAAGATCAGGACGCTTCTCAAGAGCGGCGGCCCGCAGCCCGCTCTTGAGGTGGATGCGGGTCTGCGCCCTGAAGGAAAGACCGGCGCCCTGGCGCGCACGCTCGACTCGTATGCGGAGTACTACGGCCGCTGGTCTGATCCGTGGGAGGCGCAGGCGTTACTGCGCGCTCGCGCCGCCGCCGGCGACGTTGGGCTGGGCGAGAAGTTCATCGCCATGATCGACCCCATCCGCTATCCCGCCGAAGTGACCGATGCCGCACTCAAGCAAATGCGTACGCTCAAGGCGCGGATGGAGGCCGAACGCCTTCCGCGCGCCGTCGACCCACGCAGGCACGTCAAGATGGGTCCAGGCGGTCTCGCCGACGTCGAGTGGACCGTCCAGCTGATTCAACTACGGCACGGGCGCGACGTCGACGGGCTGCGCACGCCGCTCACGCTTCCGGCGCTCGACGCTGCGGTTGCCGCCAAACTGGTGTCCGCGGAGGACGCGGAGATTCTCGCGACCGCTTGGCGGGCGGCGACGCAACTGCGGGGCGCGATGGCGCTGCGCGGGTATCAGGCGAGCAAGACGGACGTGGTGCCAATCGACGCGCGGGAGCTGCGCGTACTGGCCGGGATCATGGGCGAGGGCGCAACCGGCGCTGAGTTGGACGAGCATTACGCGCGGGCAACCCGCCGAGCGCGTAGCGTTACTGAGAGATTGTTCTACGGCTGGGAGGAAGCACAGTGAAGCACTTGAGGAAACTGATAGCGACGGTCAGCATTCTGTTTGGTGTCATCGCTTTGATCGTGTGGGCGTTGGCGTTCTTCGCCGTGAAGACCATCGAGGATGGCTCGGTAGTGACCAACCTCGCGAGTAGCGCGCTGAACAACCCGGCGGTGACAAATCTGGTGACCGAGGCGGCGCAAGAGCTTGTGGGCGATTCCCTGGAGGGCGAGGGATTAGACCTGAGCGCAATTGGGCTCGATGGCACTGTCGACGACGTGATCTCGTCATTCATTGGGTCAGACAGCTTCCAGAACGGAATCGCCGACGCGGTTGGGGCCGCGCACGCGGACTTTACGGACCAGCTCACCGGCGAGGACCGCGCTCCGGCCCCGCTCTCAGTCAACCTGGACCTCAGCTCCATCCTTGGCGAAGAGCTGCAGGACCAGCCGGTGCTCGGCGCGCTGGTGCCCGACGATCTTGTGGTCCCCCCCATCGCTGTCCAGGTGCTCGACGCCTCGAGCTTTGAGCGCGTGCGAGACGTCTACTCGTGGATCGCTGGCATCGCGAAGGTCGCGGGCTGGATCGGACTCGGTCTGATCTTGTTCGGGATACTGGTGTCGCCCAACAAGCGCTGGATCCTACCCAAGTTCCTCTTGGGCCTCGGCATCGCCTCGACGATGGCGTGGCTCCTGGTGGCGACCATCAACGTGGAGAGGCTTGCCGCGTTCATTCCTGGCGGTGGTGCGGATGGGACCATCGGCAGCGCGATCGTCGATTTCATTCCGCAGGAAACCATTGACGGCGTCGCGGTCCGCATCCTGCAGTTTGGGATCGGCTCGTTCGTGGCGTCGCTCGCACTGTACTTCCTGGTCAAGGCCTTGTCGCGCAAGAAATCCTCGAGGAGAGACCACGACGAGCAGCCGGCCCCCGCAGCGCACGTGCGCTAGGGGAGTGCGCCGGGAGTTCTTGGCGCCAATCTCGAAGCACAACGAGAAACGGTGGGGCCACCCGCAAGGGCGACCCCACCGTCAGTGAGCCAACTACGGTTTAGCAGTCGTAGTAGAGCTCGAACTCGTGCGGGTGGGGACGGAAGCGCAGCGGGTCAATCTCGTTGGTGCGCTTGTAGTCGATCCACTCTTCGATGAGGTCAGCCGTGAATACGTCTCCCTCGGTGAGGAAGTCGTGATCGGTCTCGAGGTTGTCAAGCACCTCGGGAAGCGACGACGGTACCTGAGCGATGGTGGCGTGCTCCTCGGGCGGTAGCTCGTAGAGGTCCTTGTCGATGGGTGCCGGCGGCTCAATCTTGTTCTTGATGCCGTCGATGCCCGCCATCAGGAGAGCCGCGAACGCGAGGTATGGGTTGGACGAGGGGTCCGGGGCCCGGAACTCGATGCGCTTGGCCTTGGGGTTCGATCCTGTGATTGGAACGCGGATCGAAGCCGAGCGGTTACGGGCCGAGTAGACCAGATTGACTGGGGCCTCGAATCCAGGCACCAAGCGATGGTACGAGTTCACCGACGGGTTGGTGAAGGCGAGCAGCGACGGAGCGTGCTTGAGGATTCCGCCGATGTACCAGCGCGCCATGTCGGACAGTCCGCCGTAGCCCTTCTCGTCAAAGAAGAGCGGCTTGCCATCGGCCCACAGCGACTGGTGGACGTGCATGCCCGAGCCGTTGTCGTTGAAGAGCGGCTTCGGCATGAAGGTCGCGGTCTTGCCGTTGCGCCATGCGACGTTCTTGACGACGTACTTGAACTTCATCAGGTCGTCGCCTGCGTGAAGCAGCTCGTTGAAGCGGTAATTGATCTCCTGCTGGCCGGCGGTGCCCACCTCGTGGTGCGCGCGCTCAACAGACAGGCCAACCTCGGCGAGTACGGTGCACATCTCGTCGCGGATGTCGGCGAACTGGTCGCCGGGAGAGACGGGAAAGTAGCCACCCTTGTAGCGCGTCTTGTATCCGCGGTTGGGGGTACCGTCCTGCTCGTTTTCCTTGCCGGTGTTCCACCAACCCTCAGAGGACTCGATGTGGTGGTACGACTCGTGCTCGTTGGTGTCAAAGCGCACGGAGTCGAAGATGAAGAACTCCGCCTCCGGTGCGAAGAACGCCGTGTCGCCGATCCCGGTGGACTTCAGGTACTCCGAAGCCTTGGCCGCAATGTTGCGCGGGTCGCGCGAGTAGCGCTCGCCCGTGAAGGGGTCGACGATCGAGAAGTTCATTGCAAGGGTTTTTGCCTTGCGGAAGGGGTCGATGAACGCAGTAGCAACATCCGGTAGCAGCTTCATGTCGGACTCGTTGATGGCCTGGAATCCGCGGATCGAAGATCCGTCGAACATCTGGCCGTCGGTGAAGACGTCGTCGGTGAATTGCGCGGCGGGAATGTTGAAGTGGTGCATCGAGCCCGGGAGGTCGCAGAAGCGGATGTCGATGTACTCGACATTCTCCTTCTTGACGTAGGCGATCGCCTCGGCGGCGTCTTTGAACATCAGTGTGCTCCTTGATGTGAAGATGGGTGCCTGATTCCGGCACTCCTAATGTAGAGGTTCGCCGTTACTCATGCATATTCGCAATGTTTCGGGCATATTACGGCAAATCACATGAGCCACACGGCACTACGATTGCGGCATGAACACGCCTTCCTCGGAGTCCGCCCGCCCGTCGTCTCACCTCGGCAGGCGCGTCGGCGCCATTTTTGTCGACTGGCTCGCATCGCTAGCGATCTCGTCCGCGTTCTTCGGTGGGGACCCCATGGCGACGCTCGGCATCTTCGCAGCGGAGAACGTGTTGCTGGTGTCGACCATGGGATCAACGCTCGGTCACAAGATCTTTGGACTGCGCGTCACCCGGGACGACGGAACGCCCTACGTGGGCGTTCCCCGTGGCCTTGGTCGCACTGTGCTGCTCTGCCTCGTGATCCCGGCGGTGGTGTGGGACGGACAGGGCCGAGGCCTGCACGACCTCGCGGTGGGGACGCGCATCGGGCGAATCTAGCCGCGCATTGCCTTGCGGTTGGGGCGGGCACGCATGGGGTCGATGCCCTTGGGCACCGGCAGGCGGGCGCCTCCAAGTGCGTGGAGACGCGCCTCAACGACCGCGCGCTCTTTGCGGCTCAGGACTCGCTTGAGGCGCTTCACAGTTTTGCCGAGCTTGCGGATGCCCACTTGGTTGTCCCCGTCGCCCATGTAGATCTCGTGTATCGGCACGCTGGGAACGGCCTTTGAGATTCGCTTGCGCGTGGTGACGACCGTTTTGTGCGCGGCATTTCCACCCTCGGCGACGAGGACGATTCCGCCCTTGCCCACGCCCATGAACACGATGGCCTTGCCCCGGCCGTCGACCGCGAAGGGCTCGTCCTCGAACTTCCAGCCGCGCCGGATCATCTGAAGCGCCGCGAGTGATCCGCCAGGCATGTGCTCAAACCGGTTGAACGCAGCCTTGTCGACGCGGGCAGTGAGCAGGATCAGCGTTCCCAATAGCGTGAGTAGCACGCCCGAAATATTCGCGTAGATGTGACCCACCGTGGTTCCGATCAGGAATCCGACGGTAACTCCACCGCCCAGAATCAGGACGACGAGGACGATGAAGATCGGCAGGAACTTCTTGTCGTGCTCGCGCACGAACTTGAATGCCTGAAAAATCGCGGCGTACCACTTGGGCTTGGGTGCTTGTTCTTTGGCCATGGGTTCAGTGTATCCAGCGCTAGATGTCAGTCGCGTTTCGTGAGCAACAGCGACGACGCTTCCTGGCGCGCCGTCATCGGTTCGCCCAGGTGGGACAGGGCCTTGGGAATCTCGCGTCCCTTGCTCTTCATCGCCTGGCCCCACAGGCGGCCAGCGCGGTACGACGAGCGCACCAGCGGTCCGGACATGACTCCAAGGAAGCCCATCTCCTCTGCGGCGTCGGAGAGCTCGACGAACTCCTCCGGACGAACCCAGCGGTCCACTGGGTGGTGGCGCTCGCTCGGGCGCAGATACTGGGTGATCGTGACGAGATCCGTGCCTGCCTCGCGCAGCGCGCGGAGAGCCTCGATGCACTCGTCGAACGTTTCGCCCATGCCCAGGATGAGGTTGGACTTGGTGACGAAGCCGTCCTTGGACGCTGCGGTGATGACTGACAGCGATCGCTCGTACGTGAACGCGGGGCGGATGCGCTTGAACACGCGCGGCACGGTTTCGAGGTTGTGGGCGAGAACCTCCGGGCGCGAGGAAAAGACCTCGGCCAGTTGGCCGGGCTCAGCGTTGAAATCGGGAATCAACAACTCGACGCCGGTGCCGGGGTTGAGTGCGTGTATTTGGCGAACGGTCTCTGCATAGAGCCACGCGCCGCCATCCGGCAGATCGTCGCGAGCCACGCCCGTGACGGTCGAGTACTTGAGCCCCATGTCCTTGACGGACTCCGCGACACGGCGAGGCTCGTCGCGGTCCAGGGGGTCCGGCTTGCCGGTGTCGATTTGGCAGAAGTCGCAGCGCCGGGTGCACTGAGAACCACCAATGAGGAATGTGGCCTCGCGGTCTTCCCAGCACTCGAAGATGTTGGGGCAGCTAGCCTCTTCGCAAACCGTGTGCAGGCCGCCGGTCTTCACCAAACCCTTGAGCTCTCTATACGCCGGACCCATGGTCGCGGTGGTACGGATCCACTCTGGCTTGCGTTCAATGGGTGTCTCAGCGTTGCGGGCCTCGACGCGTAGCATCTTGCGGCCCTCGGGTGCGATGGTCACGCGCCCTCCTTTGCTGGCGCAGCGGATCGCGCAGCGCCGTCGGGTATTGACGTGGACCAGCGTATGTCCGCCAGCGCGATTTCGAGGAATCCCACGAGCGGCGCAGTCACCTCACTTATCGCGACATCGCGGCCCAACTCGTGGCTCAATGAAGCGACGTCGGCGTCGTCGAGGCCGCACGGGACTATCCGCCCGAACTCATCCATGTCTGGATTGCAGTTGAGCGCGAAGCCGTGCATGGTCACGCCCTTGGCCACGCGCACCCCGATCGCGCACACCTTGCGCTCGCGCTGGTTGGCGTTGGCCGGCAGCCACACCCCCGAGCGATCGTCGACGCGCACGGTTTTCAGGCCGTACGTGTCAAGGAGGTCCATGGTCGCCTGCTCGAGCGCGCGCACGTACTTGAGGACGTCGATGGGGTGGGCGAGCTTGATGATCGGGTAGCCCACAAGTTGGCCCGGGCCGTGCCAGGTGATGCGCCCGCCGCGGTCCACGTCCACGACCGCCGTGCCATCCGCGGGCCGGTCGCGCGTGGCCGTGCGCTTGCCCGCGGTGTAGACGCTCTGGTGCTCCACGAGGATGAGCGTGTCCGGGCGCGTGCCCGCGGCGACTTCCGCGTGCACGGTGCGCTGAAACTCCCACGCCTCGCGATAATCCACGTGACGCTCGCCCAGCCCGAGTGTGAGTATTTCCATTGCCTCAAGGCTAACCGGCGGTAGTGTGCAAACGTTCCCCCTTCTGGTGGAAGATGTGCGTATGAAACTTGCGAGTTGGATCCGACCGGCCGCCCTGATTCCGGTGCTGATTGTGTGGCTCGCCGTCGGAGGAGTTGGCGGCAGCTATAACGGCAAGCTCTCCGAGGTGCAGGAGAACGACGCCTCGTCGTTCCTGCCGGCACAAGCCGAGTCGACACTCGCAGGAATCGAGAGGTCGAAGTTCACGAGTGCAGACACGTTGCCGGCAATCTATGTATTCGACGGCGGTATCGATGCCACCGCGATGGCTGAGGTCGACAGCTTCGTTGCTGAGGCGCTGTCTTCGCCCGTCTCCGAGGAAGACGCCCGCCTCATAGGAGACCTCGTTGAGGGCGAGCCTTTCATCGCGTCATCTCACGACGGCGAGGCGATCGTCGCCGTATTTGAGATCCCGTTTGACCTCGTGTTCGAGCGTGCGGGAGAATCGCGCCTGGGATTCGTACTGGGCGAGACACTGCGCGAGATTTGGGCAGAGCAGGAGAGTGAAACTCCCGCCTACCTGACCGGTCCCATCGGGATTTTCGTGGATCAGGTCGCTGCGTTCAGCGGGATAGACTCGACCCTGCTGATCTTCGCGCTTAGTGCCGTTTTCATTATTCTGGTGCTGGTCTACCGCAGCCCGTGGCTGCCGTTGCTAGTGCTCTCGACCGCTGTGTTCGCTCTGGGGCTCGCTGCGCTCGTCGTGTACTACCTTGCCGACTCTGGCGCGATTGCCCTCAACGGCCAGAGCCAGGGCATCATGTCGATCCTCGTGGTTGGCGCCACGACGGACTACGGCCTGCTTCTTGTGGCGCGCTACCGCGAGGAACTGAGGCGGCACGACAGCACCTACGAGGCCATGCGCGTAGCGTGGAGGCGCTCGCTTGAACCGATCCTCGCGTCGTCCGTCACGGTCATTCTTGGGCTGCTGACGCTGTTGCTCTCGAACCTCACCTCGAACCAGTCACTCGGACCCGTGGCCGCGCTCGGAATAGTCTCCGCGGTGCTTGCAGCGACCACGCTGCTTCCTGGCCTGCTGCTCATCGCAGGCAAGCGTTCGCGCGGCATCTTCTGGCCGAAAAAGCCTACATTCCACCCCGAAGACGTTGACCATGTCGATTCCCTTGTGGAGGTCGAGCGCAACGCGGGCGTCTGGGGGCGCGTGTCCGCCTCAGTGGCAGCGCACCCGCGCAGAACATGGGTTGCCGCGTTCGTCGGGCTCATGGCGTTCGCCGCATTCCTGCCGACGTTCAATGCCGATGGAATCGGAGACGACGACGCGTTCACAGGAGAGGTCGAGTCGCTCGCCGGATTCGACATTCTCGAGGCGCACTTCGACGCGGGTCAGACCGACCCAATTACCATCGACGCGTCGGAGGCGACGTTCGAGGACGTCATCGCCGCTGCGGTCGGTGTGGACGGGGTGTCTGCGGGTTACGCGCTGACGCCCGCGGTGATTCAGGGCGCCCCAGGCGGAGTCGTTCCTGAGCCGCCCGTCGTCATTGATGGCCGCGTCGCGATCGACGTCGTTTCGAATGTGTCCGCAAGCACGCAGGAGGCGAAGGACATCGTCCTCCTCGTGCGCGCGGCGGTACAGCAGGTTGACCCCACGGCGCTCGTGGGTGGATCCGCCGCAACGGGCCTCGACATCAACCTGACGACCGACCGTGACATCACGATCATCATTCCGACGGTGCTCGTGGTCATCCTCCTGGTGCTGATCTTCCTGCTACGTGCAGTAGTTGCGCCGCTCATTATCGTGGCGGCCAACCTGCTGTCGTTCGCTGCAACGATCGGCGTCTCGGCAGTATTCTTCAACCACGTGTTCCACTTCCCGGGCTCGGACTCCGGAGTCCCGCTGTTTTCGTTTGTGTTCCTCGTCGCGCTCGGGGTCGACTACTCGATCTTCCTGATGTCGCGAGTACGTGAGGAGTCGCTCACACGCGGAACGCGCGAGGGTGTGCGGCGTGGGCTCGCGGTCACGGGTGGCGTTATTACGTCTGCGGGAGTCGTGCTCGCGGCGACGTTCAGCGCGCTCGCGTTCGTGCCCATCCTGTTCTTGCTGCAGCTTGCTTTCATCGTCGCAGTCGGCGTACTCATCGACACGCTAGTCGTCCGTACGTTGCTTGTCCCTGGCGCGATCTACGACCTCGATCGTGCGGCGTGGTGGCCGTTGCAGAAGAAGATCAAGGCTTAGCGCGCGGCGACTTGCGGGCCGCACTCGTCAAGCGCACAAGAGAGGGGGACCCCGGTTCGGGCCCCCCTCTCTTGCTTTCGCGTCCGGCAGCTTTCGTCGCCGAAAGTGAACTACTTATTCTTTGCTTTGGCAACTGCCTTGGCAGGTGCTGCCGCGACCGGGCGGACTGCCCACACGAGGCCAGCGCCTAGCAGGATGAACGTGCCACCTAGGCCCACGATGAGGGCCGAGATGCCGTATCCAAGCTGAAGAGTCGAAGCCGTCACAGCGCCGACGCCGAGCTCCGCGATCAGGGCGTGAGCGGTGCCGCTCCATGCCTGTCCACGTGCCGGACCCTCGAGCGGGTGCGAGCGGTCAAAGTCGGTCCAGTAGCGGCCGTCAACTGCAACGTCATAGGTGCCGGCGGGGAAGTCCTCACCGTTGTATTCCTTGTCCTCGGTGAGCGTGACCGACTGAGTGCCGTGAAGCACGTGGTAGGAAATGGTCGCCATCTGGAACATGTACTCGGTTGCGGTGTTGATGACCGGGTCGTCAGAGTTGAGGTCGCTGTCGACTACCGAGTAGCCCCAGTCGTCGCGAAGCAGCGCCAGAATCGCCTGCGCGCCTTCGGTCTGGCCGCGGTCGACCAGTTCGCCGTCTTCGTTGTAGTTGAGGACCACGTCTTGCTCGGTGCTGAAAGCATTGATCGAGTCGCTACCCGCCTTGACCTGCGTGAAGGCGAATACGCCACCTGCCACGAAAACCAGGCCGAGAACTGCTACGACCACTCCTAGATTCTTCAATCTTGCGTTCACTTTGTTCCTCCTCTTTCGTTTGGTAAGCCTCGCCTACCTTGTTTCAATCTTCGCTCTCCAAGTTACGCACGGTAAGGGACTTGTGTCCCACGGGACGAAGGTCCCGCTCCCCGACCGCGACTTCCCGCGCACGCCGCAACTTCCCGCCGCCACGCGGTTCGTCCTGTGGAGAACCGCCACGCGTCGGTGAAACTTGCTTGTCTTGAGGGATGGATCGCAACGGGTTGCTGGCACCGGCCGCGCTTGGCGGCGTGCTCCGGGTCGTGGGCCAGGGTGCCTCAGACCTCGCTCGTGCGCAAGCGCGGGCACGAGCAATCGCGGACCTGTCGCACCCGCGAGTACCCGCGCCCACCTTTGTGCGCATGGAATCGGATGGCAGCGTCGTTTCTGCGATGGAACGTGTAGATGGCATGGATGCGGGCGCCCTCGTGCGTGCTCGCGGATTGCTGACGGCAGGGGAGTGCGTCGCGCTTGGTATCGAGGTCGCCGACGCGCTCACCGCTCTCCACAGCCATGGACTCAGCCACGGGGACGTGTCCCCGTCCAACGTGATGGTCGGCAGGCGCGGCGCAATCCTTGTCGATGTTCTCGGATCCACTAGCGAGCGAGGGACGCCCGGCTTCTTCGCCCCAGAGCGCGCGGTTGGTGCCACGCCGGCAGCCGACGTCTACTCGCTCGGTAAGCTCCTGATCGCCCTCGCGGACCAACCCGCTGCTGATCGAGTCGGGGCTTGGGCAGAGCCGCTGATTTCGGCAGACCCGGCGCAACGGCCCGCAGCCAGCATGGTGGCGGTCGCCCTGCTCAGTTGCGCAGAACCCGTTCCGGTGGCCGTCCCCCAGTTGGGCATTGCCGCTGACATGCGGGTGCGGGCCTCCGCCGTTGTCGCTCAAGTGACGTTGAAGGATGCCGCGGCGCGCGGTTGGCGCCTACGAAGAATGCTCACCCGAATTCTGAAATGGAGCTTGATTGGTGCCGTGGCGGCGATTGCCATAGTGGCCCTTCTCTCTCTCGTCTCGTGGCTGACGCCGCCGCCCCAGCCAAATGCCGACCCGCCGGGGCCGATGGGCATCGGAAAAGTGGCGACCCCTGTGGACCAAGCGGCGAGGTCCGTGACCATCGCCCGAATAGACGCAATTGCGCGAGGTGATTCGTTGGCGTTGGCGGCCACCACCGCCGAGGGCTCCGCGGCGCGTGACGCGGACACAGCGCTCATTGAGTCGCTCGCGACTGGCGCGGTCCAATTTGACGGACTTGCCGTGACTGTTGCTGAGGTGGAGGTGCTCTCCGAGGCTGGAAGGCGCGCGACGGTCGTCGTCACGTACGAGTTGTCACGGCACACGCGGTGGGATGGCGAGGCGGCAACACAGGTCGCGCAGGTCCAGCAGAAGGCGGAGTTGGATCTTCGGTGGAGCCCTACGGGGTGGCTGGTCGAGCGTGTCGGGGTTGTTTCATGACCCACGCGGCCGCTTTAGAAATCGTGGGGTGGTCCCACGAGAATCCCAGCCGAGTCAGGACCCCGGGGACACCGCGCTGTGAAGCCAGGATGTCGTCGACAGCAGGCCCCTGCGTAAGTTGCAACAAGCCCGCCGGGACCCGCATCAGATGCGGTCGCCCTGCGGCCTCAGCAAGAGCGCGCACCAGTTCTTCGTTGCGGACGGGTTGGGGGGCACAAATGTTCGCGACACCGGCGTAATCGCTCTCCGCCAGAAACCGGATCGCTCGCACCGTGTCATGGAGGGTGATCCATGATTGCCACTGCGCACCACTTCCCAGGGACTTGAGTAGCCCCGTCCTGATCAACGGAAGCAGCCGCGCGGCGAATCCGCCGGTGGGGGCGAGGACCAGCCCGGTGCGCATCAAGACCAAGGGCACACGAGTCAACGCCGCCTCTTGCGCAGATTTTTCCCACTCTTGCGTGATTCCAGACAGAAGGGTGTTTCCGGCGCGAGACCGCTCGGTCAGTTTGCGGCCGATCCCGTCGCCGTAGTAGCCCATGGAAGACGCCTGGATCAATCGAGTCTTCTGACCGGCTAGCGCGACGGTGCGGGCAAGCAGACTCGAAGTGAGGACCCGCGACTCGAGTACGGTGTGCGCGTACTGAGCGGTTAGCCGCTTCGCGCCGATGGAAGCACCCGCGAGATTGACGACCACGTCGGCGCTCGAGACAACAGCCTCGTCCACGAAGCCGTTTTTGGGGTCCCACGTAGATTCGTCTTCTTTCACCGCTGGACGGCGAACCATGCGTGTGACCTCGTGACCGTCGGCGCGCAGTGACACGACGAGGGCGGTACCGATGAGTCCGCTTGAACCGGCGACGACGTAGCGCATTGAGTTAGAGGCCAAGCTCCGATTTGAACGCGCCCTCTTCAATGCGCTTCTTGACCGTCTGCAGGAAGCGAGCGGCGTCGGCTCCATCAACCAGGCGGTGGTCATACGACAGTGGCAGGTAGATCATCGGGCGTACGGCGATGACGTCTCCGCCGTCCGGCCCAGCGATGACGACGGGTCGCTTCTCGATCACTGGTGTTGCGAGGATGCCAACTTGTGGTGAGGCGACCACAGGTGTGTCGAAAAGCGTTCCGCCCGAACCCGTGTTGGTGATGGAGAACGTCGTGCCTGAGAGCTCGTCCACCGTGATCTTGCCGGTGCGAGAGCGCTCGGCCAGATCCGCGATCTCGCGGGCGTGATCCGCGAGCGACTTCGATTCCGCATCCTTGATCACGGGAACCATGAGGCCCTTGGGCGTGTCAACGGCGATTCCGAGGTTCACGGACGGATGGTAGACAATCGTGTCGTCGACGATCGAGGCGTTGAGGAACGCGTGCTCCTGCAGCGCCTCCGCGACGGCCTTGGTGAAGAACGGCAGGAACGTGAGCTTGGCGCCCTCGCGCTCTTGGAACGCAACTTTCGCCTTGGCGCGCATGGCCCAGACACGGGTTACGTCTACCTCGATAACGGTGGTGAGCTGAGCCTGCGTCTGCAACGACTCGACCATGCGCTTGGCGACCAGTTTGCGCAGTTTGGTCATCTTGACTGTCGTGCCGCGAAGCTCAGAGATCGCTCCGCTCACGGCTGCTGCGGGAGCACCACCGGTCGAGGGCTCGGCTGCGAGTACGTCTTCCTTGCGGATGCGCCCGCCAACCCCAGTGCCGACGACGGTCGCGAGGTTCACGTCGCGCTCCTGGGCCAGGTTGCGAACCAGAGGAGTCACATAGCCAGACGTGGGTGCCGAGGATAAGGACGACGGCGTTGCAGCGGCGAGTGCGGCGGCAACGGGTACGGTGGGAACAGGTGCGGCGGCAACGGGTACGGAAGTAGCCGCTGGAGCGGCTGGAGTGATCGCGGACGCATGCGCGGCGGGAGCAGGAGTCGGAGCTGGCGTGGGCTCGGGCGTCGATTCAGGCGCCGCAACTGGTGCGGGAGTAGCTGCTGCCACGGGCGCGGCAGCGGCGGTTCCGCCTGCTCCGCTCAAGCGGGCAAGCACGGTTCCAACGTCTACGGTCTGGTCCTCGGCCACGAGCACCTCGGCTAGCGTGCCAGCGAACGGCGAGGGGATCTCCGTGTCGACCTTGTCGGTGGAAATCTCCACCAATGGCTCGTCCATGGCGACGTCGTCGCCCACGTTCTTGAGCCAACGGGTAACGGTGCCCTCGGTGACGGACTCGCCTAGCGCAGGAAGGATCACGTCCTGGGTGTCGCCACCGGCGGCGGGGGCTGCTGCTTGTTCGGGAGCCGCTACCGGTTCGGGGGTCGCGGCAGCAGGCGCGGGGGCAGTCTCGACGGCGACGGGTTCGGGAGCCGCTGCGGGTTCGGGAGCCGCTACGGGCTCAGCCGCGGCCGCAGAGGGTGCAGACTCGCCATCGCCACCGATGCGCGCGAGAACGGCGCCAACATCGACCGTCTCATCCTCCTTGACTACGATCTCGGTGAGCTTGCCCGCGAACGGCGACGGAATCTCCGTGTCCACCTTGTCGGTGGAAATCTCCACCAATGGCTCGTCCATGGCGACGTCGTCGCCCACGTTCTTGAGCCAACGGGTAACGGTGCCCTCGGTGACGGATTCACCGAGTGCCGGAAGAGTGACGTCTTGTGCCATGTCTTGCATTCTCCCCGAAACTAGTTGTGTGCGTGAAGGGGCTTACCGGCGAGCGCGAGGTGCGCCTCCCCGAGAGCCTCGTTCTGCGTGGGGTGGGCGTGGACCAGGGCGGCCACGTCTTCCGGATGTGCGTCCCAACTTACGATGAGCTGAGCCTCGCCAATCTGTTCGCCTACGCGCGAACCAAGCATGTGGACTCCAACGACTGGGCCGTCGATTACCCGCACGAGCTTGATGAATCCAGCGGTGCCGAGGATCTGGCTCTTGCCGTTGCCGCCAAGATTGTAGTCGACGGTAGCAATCGCAGCCTCGCCGTACTGCTCCTTCGCCTGGGCCTCGGTAACGCCGACGGACGCGACCTCGGGCTCGCAGTAGGTGACCCGCGGGATGTGGTTCTCGATGATCGACGCGGGCCTGAGGCCGGCAATTTGCTCGGCTACGAAGATGCCCTGCTGGAAGCCGCGATGCGCGAGCTGGAGGCCGGGAACGATGTCCCCGACGGCGTAGATGTTTGCCACGCCGGTGTGGAGGCGCTCGTCTGTCAACACGAACCCGCGGTCCACGCGGACTCCCTGCGCTTCGAACCCCATGTCTGCGGTGCGCGCCCCGCGGCCGACGGCCACCAACAGCATGTCCGCGTCCAGCGATGTGCCGTCCTCAAGAGCGACCTTCACGCCCGCGTCGGACTGCTCGACGCCCGCGAAGCGCACGCCCAGCTTGAAGTCGATACCGCGCTTCTTGAATGCGCGTTCGAGGCCCTTGCTCAGTGCCTCGTCTTCGTTGGGAACTAGGTGAGGCAGGGCCTCAACGATGGTGACCTTCGCGCCGAACGAGGTCCACACGGATGCAAACTCCACGCCGATAACGCCGCCGCCGAGCACCACGACAGATGCGGGGACGTGGTCCATTTCAAGCGCCTCGTCGGAGGTCACTACCTTGCCGCCGATATCCAGGCCGGGGAGCGAGCGCGAGTACGAGCCAGTGGCGAGCACGATATTCTTGCCCGTGTAGCGCGTGCCGTTCACGTCGATGGAGTCAGGGCCAGCCAGAGTGCCGTGCCCTTCGATCATGGTCACGTTGCGGGACTTGACGAGTCCCTGCAGACCCTTGTAGAGGCGGTCAACCACGCCTTGCTTGTAGGAGTTCACGCCGGCCATGTCGATGCCGCCGAGCGTGGTTTGAACTCCGTACTTTTCGCCATCGCGGGCGACGTCTGCCACCTCGGCCGCATGAAGCAGCGCCTTGGTGGGGATGCACCCGTTGTGAAGGCATGTGCCTCCGAGCTTCGATTCCTCGACCAGGCCTACAGTCATGCCCAACTGGGAGGCGCGCAGAGCGGTCGCATAACCGCCGCTACCTCCGCCAAGAATAAGTACGTCAAACGAGTTAAGGGTGGACTCGGTCACTATGAATTCTCCTTGTAAGGAAGTGGTCTGTACATCTTG
Source organism: Demequinaceae bacterium (assembly GCA_965250005.1). GTDB lineage: Bacteria > Actinomycetota > Actinomycetes > Actinomycetales > Demequinaceae > WTKG01. The sequence goes on along the minus strand of OZ252279.1, from coordinate 662,230 downwards.
TCACCTTCCTCCTACAGACACGAACCGCGTGGGGCGCTTACGCTGTCCACATGGGGATCTTCTCGCGCAAAGGCAAATCATCCGATCCGAGGCGTGGCGTTGTCGAGGGCAGTAAGTCCGCCCAGTCGGAAACCACTAACTATCTCAAGGAGTTTGTGACGGGCCGCGAGGGGTGCGAGGCGTTCATTGAACCCGCCACCCGCGTCACGCAGACCACGATGGTCGTGGTGGGCGGAACGGGAGAGTGGACGAGGCGCCGCGTTCCTGACGCAAAATCCGCTCAGAAACTGGCACGCGAGCTTGGCATCGCCGCCTACGACGTGAACCTGAGCGGGTACCCGTCGCGCATGCGCGAATGGAGCGCGGCTCAACGGAAAAAGCAGACTGACGCGTCGGACGCGGTGCGCAAGAAGCGCGAATCCGGCAGCTGGTAGACCGTAGTTGGTGACTGCAGCGCGCGGGCGCTCTAGGCTCCGGCGCGCTTCTCGAGGAACCGCAGCACGGTCCGCACGGCGGCACCCGTTCCGCCGGCTGGCGTGAATCCGAAGGGCTTACCCTCATTAAACGATGGCCGTGCGATGTCCATGTGGACCCACGGCGTGTCCCCGACGAACTCGCCAAGGAACACTCCAGCGCTCAACATTCCTGCCATACTGCGCTCCCCGATGTTTTTCAGGTCCGCGAGCTTGGACTTCACGGTCTCGAGTAGGTACTCGGGCAGCGGCATGGCCCACATCGGCTCGTCTACCTCGTCGGCTGCTGCGACCATTTCGGCCCGCTCGTTGGGGGTGCCCATCACGCCTGAGGTCCGCGATCCGAGTGCTATGCCTTGCGCGCCCGTGAGTGTCGCGATATCGATCACCATGCTCGGCTTCTCTTCGCACGCGCGGACGAGCCCGTCTGCGAGTACCAGGCGGCCCTCGGCATCGGTATTGAGGACCTCAACGGACTTGCCGCCGTAAATGCGAATGACGTCGCTTGGTCGCTGGGCGGTGGCCGACGGCAGATTCTCCGCCAAGCACAGCCAGCCGGTCACGCCAATCTTGAGCTCGGAACGCGCGGCCGCGAGGACGATGTGCATGACAGCGGCGGCGCCAGCCATGTCTGACTTCATGGTCTCCATGGACTGCGGCGGCTTGAGCGAGAGGCCGCCCGAGTCGAATGTGATGCCCTTGCCCACCAGCGCCACGGTCTGCTTGGCGCCCTCGGGTTTCCACTCGATGCGGACCAAGCGGGGCAACCGGGAGGAACCCATGCCGACGGCGAGGATTCCGCCGAAGCCTTCGTTCGCCAAATCCTGTGGCTCCCACACCCGGACGTCCACGTTGCCGGCCACGCCGAGCCCCACGGCCGCCTCGGCGAACGTGGCGGGGTAGAGGTCGAGCGGTGCCGTGTTCACCAGGTCGCGCGCACCAGCAACAGCTCCTGCGACAGTCTTGGCCGCCGCTATCGCCACATCCGATGCGCCGGCAATGAGCCATTCGGCGCCTTGGTATGCGGCTTCGACCTCGTCGGACTTATAGTCGTTGAAGAAGTAGGCGCCGAGCACGGCCCCCTCGGCGGTTGCGGACTGCGCGCTATCCGTCAGGCCGGGCAGTCCGACGGCTACGAGGGAGGGCTTCTTGCCGCACGAACGCGCGGCAGATCCGGCGGCCTCGCGCAGGTCGCCGTCATGGCCTTCGCCCAATCCCACGAGAACGACCCGCTTGGAGGCAACCTTGTCGTGAGGGAGGACAGTGACCGCACCCACTTTTGAGCTCGGGTCGAGGGACGCGGCAGTTGCGGCGATTGCGGCGCGCACCTCCTCGGAAAGCTGCGCGTGCGCGGTGACCTCGCCGTCGCCGATCACACCCAAGATGAGCGCGTCGGCTTCGATGGTGGCCAGGTCCAGGTCCGTTGCATTGAGAGACGTCATGCCCCGATGGTATCTAGCGATAGTTTGAGTGCGTGTACGCACTCTTCTTTCGCGTGGTGATATGCCGTCTCGACCCTGAGACCGCGCACGCTGCAGGGTTGGCGGCAATCCGCTGGGGGGGCTGGACCGCTCGCTTGGCTCGCGCCACCGGCCTCTATCCGCGCCCTGACCCCAGTGGCGCGGTGGAAGCCATGGGGATCACATTCCCTGGGCCGCTGGGTCTAGCGGCAGGGTTGGATAAGAACGCAACCGCGGTGCGCGGGCTCAGCGCGATCGGCTTCTCGCACGTCGAGGTTGGCACTATTACCGCAAAGGCGCAGTCAGGCAACGACAAGCCGCGATCGTGGCGCGAGCTCGACGTGCGTGGCCTGCGCAATCGGATGGGCTTCAACAACGAGGGCGCCGATGGTGTGGCTCGTCGGCTCCGGAGGCTACGCGCCACGCGAGCGGGCCGAAAGTTGCTGGTTGGCGTCAACATCGGCAAGACCAAGGTGACAGCGCCAGATGACGCGGCGGCCGACTATGCGTACTCCGCGCGGCTGCTAGCGCGATACGCGGACTACCTAGTGGTCAACGTGTCATCGCCGAATACCCCGGGTCTACGCGACTTGCAGGCGACAAAGTCGCTGAGGCCCATTCTCGAGGCAACCCGCGCCGCGGCCGACGCCGCAACCGAGCGCCATGTGCCGTTACTGGTGAAAATCGCCCCGGACCTCGCAGATGCAGATGTGGACGCCGTCGCAGACTTAGCGACGGAACTCAGACTCGACGGCGTGGTGGCCGCCAACACCACCGTCAAGCACAACCGCGGCCCGGGGGGGCTTTCGGGTCCACCGGTGCGCGAGCGCGCGCTTGAGGTGGTCGCGAGGCTGCGCGCGCGGATGGGCCCGGAGGCGTGCATTGTGGGCGTGGGCGGCATCGAAACGGTTGATGACGCGCAAGAAATGCTCGCCGCCGGGGCGACGCTACTGCAGGGCTACACCGCGATTGTGTACCGCGGACCGGCCTGGCCCGCGCGGCTCAATGCAGCGCTCACTCGCCGCTAGGCGCAATTGCGCCCGATCAAATTGACAGCTCCGGGAACTTTTTGGCACATATTGCCGTTACCACTATGTACGTACCTGCCAGACGTACGAGGCATTGTTTTCTCCTTTGAAACAGAAGGCCCCAAGGCCAAGCGGCCTTGGGGCCTTCTGTTTGCGGACGGGGCCGCGAATCTTGGAACTATGGGCGCCCGCTGGGGTTTCCCGTGATGGTTAGTTGCGGGTCGTGCGTGATGAATCCGTCCAGCGCATCGTCGATATTCTGCATGGCGTCGGCCGGGATATCGGTGCCTGAAGCCTTGGCATTGTCCATGACCTGCTCGGGGCGCGACGCGCCCATGATGGCTGCGGACACATTCGGGTTTTGCAGCACCCACGCCACCGCGAGTTGCGCCATGGTGAGGCCGAGGCCGTCGGCGATTGGCTTGAGGTTCTGCACCGCAGCGAGAAGACCCTCGCGGTCGAGTTGCCGACGGATCATGCCTTTTCCACCCGCCTCATCTGTCGCGCGCGACCCCTCGGGGACTGGCTGTCCGGGCAGGTATTTGCCCGTCAATACGCCTTGAGCGATGGGGGAAAACACGATTTGGCCGATGCCGCCGTCCTCGCATGCGGGGATAACTTCTTCCTCGATCACGCGGTGCAGCATCGAGTATTGGGGCTGCGAGGCGACTATCTGGAAGCCCATCTCTTTAGACATTTTGGTAGCCTGGCCGATTTTTTCCGCGGGCCACTCGCTCACACCGAAGTACAAGACCTTTCCTTGGTCGATCGCGATCTTGACGGCCTGCAGCGTCTCTTCAAGTGGCGTTTCATTGTCGTAGCGGTGGGCGAGCCACACGTCCACGTAATCCATCTGTAGCCGACGCAGCGAGTCGTCGATCGAGCGGCGCAGGTATTTGCGGCTGAGGCCCTTCTCGTTGACGCCAGGACCGGTGCCCCAGAAGGTCTTGGTGAAGACCTCGATCTGTTCGCGGTTCTCGCCCTTGAGGATTTCGCCGAGCACGGTTTCAGCTTTGGTGCCGGCGTACGCGTCAGCGGTGTCGAAGGATGTAATGCCTGCGTCGAGCGCTGCCTTCACGCACGCGCGGGCCTGGTCATTTTCGATCTGCGACCCGTGTGTGAGCCAGTTGCCGTAGACGATCTCCGTGATTTTGAGGCCGGAGTCACCTAAGTAGCGATAATTGACCATGGTCACAGGCTATATCGATACGTTTCAACCGTTGCCGCCCGCGTGTTGACCGGTTGACGTGCTGCGTGCTGACGCGCTGAGGACGAGGGTGTTCGCCATGGGCTGCGACGACTCTGGAGCAGTCTACGAGGGGCGCTCGCCGCGCCGCACCTGAGGCTTGGGCATGCGCAGCACGCGCATTTGCGACAGGCGTTGAAGTCCATACCAGCGGTACGCGCCGGTGACCTTGTCCGCGCCAAATTTCTCGATGGCTGCCTTGCGCATGCGATTGACCACCAGAATTGTCTCAACAATCCACGTGAAGAAAAGCAGCATGATTGCAAGACCCGTGATTGCCACGACAGTATCGAGAGCTCCGCCGAACATCATGATGCCAAGCGCGACCAGCGTGATGGGCAGCATGAACTCGCCGATGGTTAGTCGGGAGTCAATGTAGTCCCTGGCGAATTTGCGAACTAAACCCGCATGCTGCGGGGGCATATTTTGCGCGTCACCGTTCTGCATGGCGTCGTACTCGCGCTGGCGTTGCGTCTTGCCTTTCTGTCGCCGCGCCTTCGAGTTCTTCTTGGTGTCGAGCACTAGCGGGCGCTTTCGTAGCGCCTCCTGCTGTTTGCGCGTGGGCGTCGCGTGGCCCTTGCCTTCGGTGTGCTTCGATTCGTCTGGTTTCTTTGCGGCCATGGTTGAACTATACCGACGGGCACGGCGCCGCTCGCCCGGCCGGGCGGCTAGTCGAGATCTGTATTTGGCGCGGGCAGATTGAGCATGCGGTCGAGTGCAACTTTCGCCTGCATCGTGGTCTCGACATCAACGACGATGCGGTTGGGGACCTCGCCCAGAATCAGCGACTCCATGGCCCACACGAGGTGCGGCAAGTCGATGCGGTTCATGGTCGAGCAGAAACACACCGTGTCCTCAAGGAACAAGATCGTCTTGTCGGGGTGAGCATTCGCGAGCCTGCGCACCAAATTGAGCTCGGTGCCGATCACCCATGCACTGCCGGGTTCGGCAGCCTCGACGGTGTTGATGATGTACTCGGTCGAACCCACGTAGTCCGCGTCCAGCACCACCTCGTGCACGCACTCGGGGTGGACGAGAACGTTGATTCCAGGAACCCTGGCTCGAGCCGCGTCCACATGCTCTTTGCGGAACCTGCCGTGCACACTGCAGTGGCCGCGCCACAGGATCACGCGCGCCGCACGCAGCTCCTTGATCGTGTTGCCTCCCAGCGGCTTGCGAGGGTCGTAAAGAACGCAGTCGTCCAGGTTTAGGCCGAGCTGGAGCACCGCTGTGTTGCGCCCCAGGTGCTGGTCCGGGAAGAACATGACTTTGCCGTCGCCCTCGATACCGCCCACCTGGTCGAACGCCCAGCGCAGCGCGACCTCCGCATTTGAAGACGTGCACACTACGCCGCGGTTGCGGCCGCAGAACGCCTTGATCGCCGCTGTCGAATTCATGTACGTGACGGGGATGGTCGCATTGGTGACACCGGCCTCGGCCATCGACTCCCAGGCGTCCTCCACCTGGCTGATGTTGGCCATGTCGGCCATCGAGCACCCGGCCGCCATATCCGGCAGAATCACGGCCTGGTGGTCGCCTGTAAGGATGTCCGCGCTCTCGGCCATGAAGTGCACGCCACAGAAGATGATGAACTCTGCCTCCGGGCGGGCGGCCGCTTCGCGGGCCAGCTTGAACGAGTCGCCCTTGACGTCTGCAAACTGGATCACCTCGTCGCGCTGATAGTGGTGGCCGAGGATGAACGCTCGGTCGCCGAGCGTCTTGCGTGCCGCGACCGCGCGGGCCATCAGATTAGGGTCGCTGGGCGAGGGCAGGCCACCCGGGCAGTCGACGCCCTTCTCGGACTCGCCGTCGCGTCCACCGCCTAGGAGCAGGAGGGCCGAGGGGCGCGGTTCGTTGAATGTCGAGTTCACCCCTTCATTCTGGCACGTGCCTAAGGCAGACTGTCGGCCATGCGCATTGTGATCACTACCGAGGCGTGGCCGGAGGGTGACGGTGAGGTGGCGCGCGCGATGCAGGTTGCCGGAACTGCCCACCACGCGTGGAGTGTCGCTGCGCCGCACGTCGACGTCACGGCAGTGGCGGTTGATCCGGGAGGGCCGCGGCTTGCCGACGTGCTTGGCGGTGCGCGAAGCGTCGTGGGCGGCGCCCAGGCTGTCTACACGAAGTCTGGCCTAGTGCTCAGTCCCCAGGGCGTTGAGAATCGCTGGAACCCGCGGGCGCTCGCAACCGCTCTGCTGGGAATCGCCGCGGATGCGGCGCGCGAGGGCGTGCGGGTGCCCGTGATCGTGCCCGTTGGGGACGATGCGCCCGCTGGCGATGCCACGGACCTCTGGGGTGGCGGGCTCGCCGCGACGCGCACGGTGCTCGCCTCGCTGAGTTTAATTGCCCTGACGGGAAGTCAGCGTCCCCTCTTGGGTTTCAAAGGCATGGCCGCAGCGACGGTGGCCGGGCGCGAGAGCGACCAAGCGGTCATGACAGCCGCACAGTCCCAAGAGGACCGCTGGTTCGCGATCGCACACGACGCGGACGAGACCGCTGCCACACAGGTACTGCTCGGGCCATCCCGTCTGTCTGCCGCTCCGGGTACCGGAGCTGCGGGCGGACTTGCCTACTGCCTGGCCGCCGCCGGAGCGAGCCTGACGCAAGGAGCGTTCTTCGCGTCCGACCTTGCGGGCTTCCACGCCGCCGCAGAAGGCGCGGAGCTCGTCGTCGCTATCGCCTCCGACATGACGCCGAGCGGTCTCGACAATGGCACGGTTGCCCCTGCGGCAGCCGAGGCCGCCAACCGAGGAATCCCGTGTGTGGTCATCGCGCCTGTGGTGCACGTGGGCAAGCGAGACCTGATGGTAGCGGGGGTGTCCGCAGCGTTCGCGGCTGGGGCGGGGAGGGAATCCCTCGCGGCGAAGATTCGCACCGTTGCTCAGACGTGGACGCCGCCGGATCGGACGCCGCCGGATCCTACAGCGACGAGAGACGAGGGCGACGAGTGACTGCGGGCGGCTCCGGCTCGCCATTTGCGCTGCCCCGCGTCACGGCGCGCGGCTGGGCCGCGGCCTCCGTCGGTGTGCCGCTCGCGCTGACGGCCTTCGGCGCATACGTGTTCAAGAATCCGGGCGCGGTAATGGATTGGTTCGGCGTCGAGGTGATTGATCCAGCGGATCAGGAAGCGTTCGAGGGGGGCTTCCGGTGGTTCGCCGCGGGACCCATCGGCGTTGCAATAATCGCCTTCGTGTACTTGTCGTTTGCGGCGCGCAGGCGGCGTAGGCGGGGGAGTCACGGAATATAGCTGACCAGGCGTACGCTTATACCTAGGAAGTACCGAGAGGAGCCGCAATGACGGACACCGCAACACAGACAGAAGCGCACGGCGTAACTATTACCGATGGCGCTGCTGCCAAAGTCAAGAGCCTGCTTGAGCAGGAAGGCCGGGACGACTTGCGCCTGCGCCTATCCGTTCAGCCGGGTGGTTGCTCGGGCCTGATCTACCAACTCTACTTTGACGAGCGCACGCTTGATGGCGACGCCGTTCGCGACTTCGAAGGAGTTGGCGTGGTGGTGGACAAGATGTCCGTTCCCTACGTCGACGGCGCAAAGATCGACTTTGCCGACACCATCGAAAAGCAGGGCTTCACCATCGACAACCCCAACGCAAGCAATTCTTGCGCCTGCGGAGACTCGTTCAGCTAAACTCAGCATTGCCGATGCGGGCCGCGACCTCTTGCGAGGTGCGGTCCGTTTTCGCTTTGTCGGGGAGCTAGGGGCGAAGGCTGGCGACGGCATCGGCAACGGCAACGGCGAACGCTCCGATCTGGTCCTCCATGACCGCTGGGTGAAGCCCGAGACGCACGTTGCCTGCGGTGGGCACACCCATGGCTTCGAGCACGTGGGAGTGACCATAGTCGCCTGACGTGCACGCCGAACCCGATCCGACCGAGTACCCGCGCCTATCGAGCTCGGCCTGTAGCGCCTCGCTGTCGACGCCCACGCACGTGAACGTGAGGACGTGAGGCAGTGAGCCGTCAGGAACGGCAACCACGGCGATGTCGGCGGCGTCATCGAGGTCCGCGCGGATACGCGCGACAAACCGCGCGAGCCGGCTTGAATCTGACGCGCGCCGCTCCTCGCGTTCGGTGAGTGCGACCGCTGCCGCAAGCGCGGCCGGGACAGAAACTCCGCCGGGCGCCCAGGGGTTCTTCACGGTTGAGTCGGGTAGCCAGCGCGTCGAACCACGCACCGCTACCAAGCCCAGCCCACTGGGTCCGCCCCAATCGGCGGGGTGTGCGATGAGGGCGTCCCACACGTCAGGGGGGTCAATGTGCCCGACGCTCGCAGTGGCATCAACCACGAGCGGAACCTTGGCGACCTGCGCGGCGGCGAAAGCGTCTTGGAGTGCCTGCACCGTTCCGGTTTCGCGGTTCGCGTGCTGTAGCGCGGCCAGCGCAACGCCGTCGGCGCTAACCGCCCGTTCGAATGCTTCCTTGTCGATCATCCCGGACGCGTCGACCTCGATGGTCTCGACGCCGTCGGCGAATAGCGTGTTTGCCGTCTCGAGTACGGCAACACGCTCCACGGCACTCACCACGGCCATAGTGTGCCGGCGTCGGGCGAGTGCGATTCCGGCAATCGACTTCTCGAAGGCGGTGTACGGGGAGTGTGTGAAGTGAGTGAGTTCAGCGCTGGTGCCCAGCACTCCGGCGATCGATTCGCGCGCCCCGTCGAGCAGCGCACGCGCCTGCCTGCCCTCTGCGTGGAGCCGCGCCGGGTCCGCCCAGCCGTCATGAATGGCTGCATTTAGGGCTTCGAGGGTTCGCACCGACATCGGGGCGTTTCCTGCCGCGTCAAGATAGACACGGGACCCGCCAAAATCGGCCATACGAAAACACTAACGCGCGCTAGACTTCCGGGGTGTCCAAACTAACTACTCTGCGTAGGGGTAAGCGGGTCGCGCTGACGGCCACGCTCCTGAGCGCGGGAACCGTACTTGCCGGCTGTAGCCAAGGCATTGAGAACGGCGCCCTGCCCTCCAACCCCGAGATCACCAATCAAACCGGCCGCATCATCGACCTGTGGAACGGCAGCTGGATTGCCGCCCTCGTTGTCGGGGCGATCACGTGGGGACTGATCCTGTGGACCATCACGGTTCATCGGAAGCGCAAGAACGACAATAAGCTCCCGGTTCAGACGCGCGCGCACGTGCCGCTCGAACTGATGTACACCATCGTGCCGCTGATTATGATCGTGGTGCTGTTTAAGTGGACTGTGCAGGATGTGTGGGCTCTTCAGGACACCTCCGCCACGCCGGACGTGAATGTCCAGGTGGTCGGCAAGCAGTGGAGCTGGGACTTCAACTACACGGACGAAGACGTGTACTTCGCGGGGGTGCAGGCGCACCTGACAGGCGAAGAGGGCGTGCCGGAGACCCTGCCGATCCTCTACCTTCCCGTTGACGAGGTCATCGAGATCACCGTCGATTCGCGCGACGTGATCCACTCCTTCTGGATTCCTGCGTTCCTATACAAGATCGACGCGATCCCGGGAAAGACGAACGTCTTCCAGGTGGTGCCCACCAAGGTGGGCACGTACACGGGCAAGTGCGCAGAGCTCTGCGGTGAGTTCCATGCCTCGATGCTCTTCACCGTCAAGGTGGTCGAGCGCCCGGAGTACAACGAGTACATCGATTGGTTGCACGAGATCGGCAACGACGGCCTCCTTGGCCTCGACTACAACCGTCGCTCAGACGTTCAGGACGGAGAGTAATGGCATACGGGACCGCCACCACGGGGCGCAAGCAGACGGCGACCGGTGGGAACATCGTGGTGAAGTGGATCACCTCTACGGACCACAAGACCATCGGCTACATGTACATGATGACGTCGTTCTTCTTCTTCATCGTTGCGGGCCTGATGGCGCTTGTCATCCGCGCAGAACTCTTCGAGCCCGGCGTGCAGGTGGTGCAGTCGGCCGAGCAGTACAACCAACTTTTCACCATGCACGGCACCATCATGTTGCTGCTGTTCGCGACCCCGCTGTTCGCGGGCTTCGCGAACGTCATCATGCCGCTGCAGATCGGTGCGCCCGACGTCGCCTTCCCACGACTCAACATGTTCGCGTATTGGCTGTACCTGTTCGGTGGGCTCATCGCCGCCGCAGGCTTCTTCACCCCGCAGGGCGCCGCATCGTTCGGGTGGTTCGCCTACACACCGCTTTCTAACGCGGTGTACTCGCCCGGCCTGGGCGCCGACCTTTGGGTGTTCGGCCTTGCGATGGGTGGATTCGGAACGATCCTCGGTGCCGTCAACTTCATCACAACCATCGTCACCATGCGCGCGCCGGGTATGACCATGTTCCGTATGCCGATCTTCACCTGGAACATCCTGGTGACCTCGATGCTTGTGCTCATGGCGTTCCCCCCGCTCGCGGCTGCGCTCCTGGCCCTAGGGTCCGACCGACAACTCGGATCTCAGATATTCAATCCGGAGTATGGCGGAGCTGTGCTCTGGCAACACCTGTTCTGGTTCTTCGGGCACCCGGAGGTATACATCCTCGCGCTGCCGTTCTTTGGCATCGTCTCCGAGATCTTCCCCGTATTCAGTCGAAAGCCGCTGTTCGGCTATCACGGCCTCATCTACGCGACCGTCGCCATCGCCGCGCTCTCGGTGACCGTGTGGGCACACCACATGTATGTCACTGGTGCGGTGCTGCTGCCGTTCTTCGCGTTCATGACCATGTTGATCGCCGTGCCAACCGGTGTGAAGTTTTTTAACTGGATAGGCACCATGTGGCGAGGCAAACTCACGTTTGAGACGCCCATGCTGTGGGCGCTCGGATTTATCGTCACCTTCCTATTCGGCGGACTGACCGGCGTCATCTTGTCGTCGCCTCCGCTCGACATTCCGATCTCAGACTCGTACTTCGTGGTCGCTCACTTCCACTACGTGGTGTTCGGCACCGTCGTCTTCGCGATGTTCGCTGGCTTCTACTTCTGGTGGCCCAAGATGACGGGCAAGCGCCTTCACGAGGGTTGGGGCAAGCTCCACTTCTGGCTGCTGTTCTTTGGCTTCCACGCCACGTTCCTCATCCAGCACTGGCTTGGGGCAGAAGGCATGGCAAGACGTTACGTCGACTACCTCCCCGAAGATGGCTTCACGGGGATGAATCAGGTGTCTACCATCGGTTCGGTGCTGCTGGCAATCTCCACGCTGCCGTTCCTGTGGAACATCTACCGCACGTCACGGAAGGCTCCCATGGTGGGAGTGGACGACCCGTGGGGCCACGGCAACTCACTCGAGTGGGCGACGTCCTGCCCGCCGCCTCGCCACAACTTCTCGTCGATCCCTCGCATCCGGTCCGAGCGCCCCGCGTTCGACCTTCACCACCCCGAGGCCGCCAAGATCGACCACGCCAACGACCACTAGGAGGCCAGACATGCGCAACGAATCTACGTTCTTCAACTTGCCGGGCTACTTCTTCGTGGGAATGGCGTTCGTCTACGGGTGGCTCACCGATTTCAATGAGTGGGTCGGCTTCCCGGCTCTGCTGCTGGTCGCGGGCCTTGCCTTCATGATTGGCGTCTACTTCCGGATGCTCGCCAAGCGCCACGGCAGCCGCCCGGAAGATCGCGACGACGGTGAGATTGCAGAGCTCTCGGGCGAGCAGGGCGTCTACGCTCCCTGGAGCTGGTGGCCGCTGGTTCTCGCTGGCGCCACAGCCACCGGGTTCCTCGCGCTAGCTGTCGGTTGGTGGATCATGGTTCCCGCGGTGCTGCTGGCGATCATCGGGCTCACGGGCTGGGTCTTCGAGTTCTCCAGGGGTCAGCACCGCCACTAGCGGCACGGCGTGCCTGTATTCGGTGCGTCGCTCGCGGCTGACGTTGGCCGACTCAAGCAACCGGAACCGGTGACTGATCCCACACGTTCGTTACGTGTATTGGACGCGACGCACGAGTATCGTTGGACACAGCAACCGCATCACAGAAACAATGCGCTGGCACGAGCGTCCACAACGACCGACAACCCGAAGAGGAAGTTGATGGTGTTTAGAACACATGTCACCCGCCTAGTGGGAGCCGTTGCGGGAGCTTCGATGCTCCTGCTCTCCGGCCAGGCTGCCTTCGCTGATGACGAGGAAGGCGAAGACGAGTCGACGGAGTCGACCAAGACGACAGAAACCTGCGTTGAAGTCGAGGGCGGTAGCCCCGAGCCCAGTCCCGAGCCAACGGAGACGGAAGCAGCCGCAGATGATGAGACCCTCGCAGTCGTCTCTGACAAGCCGGACAACGGCAACGGCAAGTCCGCCGAGAAATCGAACAACGGCAACGGCAAGGACAAGTCTGCCGACAAGTCGAACAAGGGCCAAGCCAACAAGGAAGACAAGGCCAACAACGGCGGAGGCAAGGAAGCTGCTCAGGCCAAGAAATGCGCCAAGGAAGCCGAGCGTGCAGCCCGCGCCGAGTTGAAGGTAGCGATCAAGGAGTCAGGCGGAAGTTGGGGTGCCGAGATGAGTCGAGCGGCCCATATCAAGGTTGCGATTAAGTTCGCTGCCAAAGCCGAGATGCTTCCCGACGACGCCAAGGCACACGCGCTTGCACGAATAATGGCGTTGATCGGAGTCAACCTCGACGAGGACTTTGACTTTGCATCGCTCTTCCCCGAGGACTTTGATATCGAGGCAGCGCTTGCGTACATCGACGAGATTGCGGCGCTAGGCGCGGAGGACGAGGCCGAGGGTAGCGACGATGACGACCACGACCACGACGGTGACGACGACGTAGAGCCGTCGCCATCACCGATTGCATAGTCTCAGACTCCTTCCAGAGAAACAGCGAGGCCCGGCCCCAAGTTGGGGGCCGGGCCTCGCTGTTTCCGCGTCGCATACGCGCGAGCGTTGAACCTAAGCCTGATTGATGAGACCCGAGGCCTGCGAAACCGCGTTGGCGAATCGCGCCTGAACGTTCGACCAATCCACGGTGTTCCACCACGCGTTGACGTAGTCGCCCTTGACGTTGCGGTACTGAAGGTAGAAGGCGTGCTCCCACATGTCGAGAAGGAGCAGTGGAACGAGCCCGATGGGGATGTTGCCCTGCTGGTCGTATAGCTGGACGATCACGGGGCGCGCACCAACGGAATCCCAAGCAAGAATCGCCCACCCAGACCCCTGAATGCTCATCGCCGTGGCCGTGAAGTGCGCGCGGAATGCGTCGAAGCTTCCAAAGTGGTCGTCAATGGCGGCTGAGAGCTCCCCAGCGGGCTTGTCGCCGCCTTCGGGGGACATGTTGGTCCAGAACACCGAGTGGTTGATGTGACCGCCCAGGTGGAAGGCCAGGTTCTTCTCGAGCATCGGGACGGTGCCGAAGGATTCCTTGTCGCGAGCCTCAGCCATCTGCTCGATTGCCTGGTTGGCGCCTGCCACGTACGCGGCGTGGTGCTTAGAGTGGTGAAGCTCCATGATCGCGCCGTCGATGTGCGGCGCGAGCGCCGAGTAGTCGTACGCGAGATCTGGAAGTGAATAGTCAGTCATGCTGCTCCAGGGGTTTGTGCCCTACGCGGGCGGTGGGTGAAATCTGATCTGAGCCTATCCCGAACGAACGCGAATCTGAGGCCGACTCCTGAGTGCTCTGGCGCGACTCTTGAGCCTCAGCGCGAACGGACTTGCGACCAGCCAAACGTTGGCGCCCACGCAATAGGAATGAAGTAAGGGGCGTTGCGAGGGGATCAAGCCTGACCGCCGTGAGCAACGCCCCTTACTTCACTCTGATCGAATCAGTGGTGATCGGCCTCCGAGAGCTCCGAAGGCGTGACCGGCTCAATCCGGTCCTCGTAGAAGAAGCGTGACAGCACCTGGCGGAAGCGGTCCCACCGGTAGCCGGGGCGCTTGACGCCGCGCTCATTATGCTTGGGGCCGATCTCTAGCGGACGGTTGACGTCGTGCTGGACGCGCAGCCACCGCTCCTCTTCATCGAGCGGCTGGTGAACTTCGATGTACTCGCCGTCTTCGTGGCGGACAATGCGGCCTGTCTCGTGACCGTGGAGCACCAACTCGCGGTCCTTGCGCTGAAGCCCAAAGCAAATGCGTCGGGTCACCCAGAAGGACAGGATCGGTAGGGCGAAAATGAGCACCTGGAACGACCGGGTCAGCGTGTTGATCGACATGCTGAAGTAGCCCGCGATGATGTCGTTGGAGCCCGCGAGCACCAGGATCGCGTAGAAGGCGATCATGGCGACGCCGAATCCCGTACGCGTCGGGGCGTTGCGAGGACGTTCGAGCACGTGGCGCTCGCCACGGTCCTTGGTCGCCCAGGATTCGATGAACGGATAGAGCGCCTGGACCGTGAAGATGAGTCCGGGCAGGAGCACGCCGGGCAGGAGCACATTCATCGACAATGTGTAGCCCCCGATCACCCACTCCCAGGCAGGCGTCATGCGCAGGGCTCCCTCGAGGAAGAGCATGTACCAGTCAGGTTGAGCCCCCGCGCCAACGGGCGAGGGGTCGTACGGCCCATAGTTCCAGACCGGGTTCACGGTGAGCGTCGCGGCAAGCAATGCGATGAAGCCGAAAACCACGAAGAAGAATCCACCGGCTTTGGCCGTGTAAACAGGGAAGAGCGGCAGTCCCACGACGTTCCTGTTGGTCCGGCCGCCACCAGGATACTGCGTGTGCTTGTGTAAGAACACAAGCAATAGGTGCAGCCCAATGAGCGCCAGTATCGCCGCCGGTATCAGCAGCACGTGGAGCGTATACAGCCGGGGTATCAGGGCAGTGCCAGGGAACTCGCCGCCGAACATCCAGTACGAGATGTATGAGCCGCCGATGGGGATGGACCGCACCACACCGTCGAGGATGCGCAGTCCGTTGCCGGAAAGCACATCGTCGGGCAGTGAATAGCCCGAGAAACCCGCGAAGAGCGACAGGATGAGGATGGTGAAGCCCACCACCCAGTTGATCTCGCGCGGCTTGCGGAACGCGCCCGTGAAGAACACGCGCAGCATGTGCACCATGAGCGCCGCGGTGAAGAGCAGCGCCGACCAGTGGTGGATCTGGCGCATGAGCAGCCCGCCGCGCACCTCGAACGATAGGTCGAGCGTCGAGGCGAACGCCTCGGACATGTGCACGCCCTGCATCGTGACGTACGAGCCGTCGTATTCGATTTCGGCGAGCGACGGGATGAAGTATCCGGTGAGGAAGACTCCCGAAATCAGCAGCACGATGAACGAGTACAGCGCTACCTCGCCGAGCATGAAGGACCAGTGGTCGGGGAACAGTTTGCGCGAGAAGTATTTGACGAAGCCGCCGATTGAGGTGCGGTCGTCCACATAGGTGGCGGTAGCGCCTGCGGCGCGGTCGAGCTTGCTCACTTGAGGCGCTCCCAGTAGCTCGGGCCGATGGGTTCGTTGAAGTCATCCTGGGCGACGATGTAGCCCTCGGAGTCAACCGCGATAGGCAGCTGCGGCAGCGGACGCTTCGCGGGTCCGAAGATCACCTTGGCGCCGTCGGCGACGTCGAATGTTGACTGGTGGCACGGGCAAAGCAGGTGGTGCGTGTTCTGCTCGTACAACGCGACGGGGCAACCGACGTGGGTGCAAATCTTGGAGTACGCGACGATGTCGTCAAAGCCCCAGCTCTCGCGACCGGGACGCACTTTGAGCACGTTCGGCGGGAGCTTGATGAGCAAGACAACTGCCTTCGCCTTCTCTTCCAGCGGGTGCTCGGTGTGTTCGAGGCCCTCGGGGATGATGTGGAACACCGACCCGACCGTGACGTCAGACGCCTTGATGGGCGTGCCGTCGGGGTCGCGCGTCAAGCGCGTGCCCTTGCGCCACAGTGTTTCGCGGAACTTGTTGACGTCGTAGTCGCCGCCGAGTCCGCCGATCATGGGCACCAGCACGGATAGTGGCGCGATCGCGAGGGCGGTGAGCATGGTGCCTTTGAGGAGGCTGCGGCGTCCCACGCCAGAGCCCGAGTCCTCCACGCCGTCCTTGAGCATCTGAACCGCGACCTCGCGCGTGTCGTCGCTCGAACGCATCGCGTGGCGGTCTTCGACCTGCTCGCGGTCATTCATGAGGGTCTTGGCCCAGTGAACAGCGCTTGCGCCGATGCCGAACATTCCGGCGAAGATACCGAGGCCGAACAGCATGTTCATGCGCTGAATCTGGCCAGGCTCGTCGCCGAGCGGAACGGCGAAGTAGGCCCACAACGCGAGTGCCGTGCCCGCGATCGAGAACAGCAGTAGCGCTACGGACTGGTACTCGGCGCGCTTGGCGGCCTTCGGTTCTTTGTCCGCGCGACGTGGCCGGTGCTCGGGGAGCCCGGGGTCCTTGAACGTGGTTTCCTTCGACTCGCTCATGAAGAACGTGCTCCTACCCAGACGGTGATGCCGATGATGAGGCCAATACCAATGATCCAAAGCCAGAGCGCTTCGCTTACGGGGCCCACGGCGCCAAGGCCGAGCCCGCCGGGGGAGCCTTCACGTTGCACTTCGAGGAACGCGATGATGTCTCGTTTGCCCTCGGGGGTGATGTTTGCGTCGTTGAAGACCGGCATGTTCGACGGCCCCGAGACCATGGCCTCGTAGATGTTGATCGGCTCGGTGCCCCACAGTGCTGGCGCGAATTTGCCCTGCGTGAGCACCCCGCCGCCGCCAACGGATCCGTGGCACATCGCGCAGTTAGTGCGGAAGAGCTGCATCCCGTAAGCGGGGTCTCCCAGCGAGCCGTCCACCTGGCCTGCGGTCGGAATCGAGGGGCCCTCAGACAGTGAGGCGACGAATGACGCCAGTAGATGGGTCTCAGTTTCGTTGAACTGGCGCGCCTTGGCGATTGCTTGCGGCCCGGTGGCGACCATGGGCATGCGGCCCGTAGACACCTGGAAGTCGACAGCGGCTGCGCCGACGCCGTGGAGCGAGGGGGCGACTTCGCTGCCGTCGGCGTCGAGGCCGTGGCACGAGGCACAGTTGGCTTCGAAGAGCTTGCGCCCCTCGGCGACGTCGTCAGCCGTGTATGTTGCGGCCTGAGCCGGGGACGGCGACGCGACCGCGTAGGCCGTGGCGATGATCGCGACAAGTGCCAATACCAGGATCATCGGCGCTGAACGGTGGTAGCGCCGGGCTGCGAGAGAGTGCATCAATTCCCTACTTGAGTACGTAAATCACGAGGAACAAGGCGATCCACACTACGTCGACAAAGTGCCAGTAATACGAGACGACGATGGTGGTGATGGCCTCGTGCGTGCCGAACTTCTTGGCGACGAACGAGCGCCCGAGGACGAATGTCATGGCGACGAGTCCACCGAGCACGTGGAGGCCGTGGAAGCCAGTGGTGATGTAGAAGACTGAGCCGTACGGGCTTGCAGAGATGCTGATGCCCTCTTCAACGAGCTTCGCGTACTCCAGAACCTGGCCCGCGACGAACGTGGCGCCCATCAGGTAGGTGAGCACCATCCACTCGTGCATGCCCCACGCGCGCACATTGAAGAGCGAGCCGGTGCGGCGGCGCTGGAAGCGCTCAGCCGCGAATACGGCCGCCTGGCACGTGAAGGACGAGGCCACCAGGATGATCGTGTTGGTTAGCGCGAACGGCACGTTCAAGAACGGAGTGGTGTCTGCCCATATCTCGGGTGACTGGGCTCGGTGAGTAAAGTACATCGCGAAGAGCCCAGCGAAAAACATGAGTTCGCTAGAAAGCCAGACGATGGTCCCGACCGCAACCGGATTGGGTCGGGTCGCGTGGATGGGATTGGTCATGGTTGACGCAGATGACATGCGCCCATTATGACCTAGAGAAGGCCCAATGTGCGCTTTTTTCGTAAGACCGTCGCGTCGCACCCGCTGGGTCATGCCAAAATGAACAACATGAGTGAACTTGCCACCACCGAAAGCGGCGTCGCGACCTCGACCCGCGCCCGAGTCCTGCTCTACAGCGACGACGCGAGCACGCGCGAAAAAGTTCGGTTTGCCGTTGGGCCCAACACCCATGGGCGCAGCGTTCGGTGGACCGAGACCGCCACGCACGCTGGCACCATCACTGAGCTCGACAATCACGATTTTGACCTGGTGGTGCTTGATGGTGAGGCCGCTAAGTCTGGCGGAATGGGCATCTGCAGGCAGATGAAGCACGAGATATACGCTTGCCCGCCCGTGCTGCTGCTCGTGGGCCGCGCCGACGACGCGTGGCTGGCCACGTGGTCTGAAGCGGACGGCGCTGTCGCTCACCCACTTGATCCTTTCGAGGTCAAGGCCGCTGTCGACGCATTCTTCGACCCGGCGGCGGGCAACTCCTAACTAGATCGCAGTATCTATCCCGCTCAACTCTCGACCAGAAAGTGGCAAGTATGGCGACGTGGCCGGAGCTCCTGGAACGCGTGATGCAGCGCGGCGACCTCACAACCGCGGACACTACTTGGGTCATGGATCAGGTGCTCACCGATCAGGCATCCCCTGTAGGCGTGGCGGCGCTGCTGGCGGCGCTGCGCACCAAGGGCGAGACCGTTGAGGAAGTCGCAGGCTTCGCGGCCGCGATGATCAGCCACGCGACCAGCATCAACGTTCCTGGCCGCACCGTCGACGTGGTCGGCACAGGTGGCGACGGCCTCCACACCGTCAACATCTCGACCATGGCGTCGATCGTGGTTGCGGCCACCGGGACCACCGTGGTCAAGCACGGAAATAGGGCTGCCACGTCGAAGTCCGGTAGCGCCGATGTGCTGGCAGAACTAGGCGTCAATCTCGAAATCCCGCCCGAGCGCGTCGCGCAGGTGGCGCAAGAGGCAGGCATCACGTTTTGCTTTGCGATGGTATTTCACCCGGCGATGCGCTTCGCCGGACCCATCCGCAAAGAAATGGGAGTGCCGACCACGTTCAACATCCTCGGACCGCTCACCAACCCTGCGCAGCCCCAAGCATCGGCTATCGGGGTAGCTAGCGAGTCGCTTGCACCGGTTATCGCTGGCGTGATGGCGCTGCAGAAGCGCGATGCCATCGTATTCCGGAACACGGACGGGCTCGATGAGCTCGCTGCAACCGCGCGCACTGACGTTTGGGAGGTGCGGGCAGGCTCGGTCGAGCACTCCACGATTGACCCCGTTGCAGACCTCAACATGACGCCGATCACTCTTGAAGACTTGCGGGGCGGTGAGGCGAGCGAGAACGCCGTCGTCGCGCGTCGCGTGTTCGGCGGGGAAGCTGGCGCTGCGCTCGACACGGTCGCACTGAACGCTGCCGCGGGCCTGGTAGCCGACGGACGCCTGCCTGGCACGAACGAGGGAAGTCTGATCGACCGGATGAAGTCTGGGCTGGTTCACGCACGTGGGGCGATCGAGGCTGGCGAGGCCGAGCGGGTCCTGGCCCGTTGGGTCGAGGCGACGAGCAAGTAGGGCGCTGCGCCACATGAAGATTGAAGAGAACGGTGGTCGGAGTCCGCTGCACGACGCGGCGCTTGCGAATGACATCACCAGAACCGTCGAGTTGCTCAACGCCGGTGCCAATCCAAACGCACGCGACGATCATAGGCGCACCCCGCTGCATTTGGCGGCGCAAAGTGGCGGGTTCGAGGCGATACGCGCATTGACGGACCGCGGCGCAACTGTGGATGCGGAGGACGCGCTGGGCGTGACGCCGCTGTTCCTCGCGGTCGAGAACTCGACAGGGGACGGAGCCGTAATCGAACTGTTGAGATTCAGAGGCGCAAATCCGCATCACGTCGCGTGGGCGGGCCAGACGCCCGTCAAGCGCGCCCGCGAGATTACTGAGTACGACGTGGCTCGATTCTTCGGCGACATTCGCACACTTCCAAACACCTCGGTCGAGCCCGCGCTCCCGCCTGCGCCTGCCGAGCCAAAAACGACGGCGAAGAAGCGGTCGCGGCGCGGCCGAGGGTCTAAGAAGAATTGGTAGCCGGTGCACGGAAGGAACAGCCGTGCTCTCACCTGCGGGTGATGTCGCTCATGGTGTCGTGGTCTGAGCGGCGAGCGTCTACCCATGCACGGTGCCTACCTGCGCTCGTCACGGGTTGAGACCATTCGCCGTCCACGTGCAGGAGGCGCACGCCGGGGGAGTCGAGCCAGTTCGCGACGAGAGTCTGTTCCTCCACCAGCGGTGGTGGTGGACTGACGGCCGAGTCATCAACCGAGGACGTCGTGGCTGCCCGCGCGCCCGCAAGCAGCGCGTCGGCTGCCTTCCAGATGCCCTCGTTGGCGTGGGCCGTACCCGAGAGGCGGCCGCTGGACGCGGCGACAAGGTCCCAGCCGCCGTCGAGTGGGCGCGCGGCCACGATGGTGCACCTGCGCAGACTCGCGAGGCGCTGCGCGCGGGTCGCACCCTCCACCAGGGAGCTCACGCCGTCACGCAGTGCGGCAGCGCGCTCGTAGTTGAGGTCCGCAGAGAGTTCCGCGATCTTGACACTCAGCGCATCCACCACCGGAGAGACGTCGTCAGAGAGTGCGCTGCGCAGGGCGTCGGCTACGTCTGCGTAGCCGCTGGCCTCTCCCGCGACGCATGGCGCGCAGCACTCGCCCATGTCCTTGAGCAAGCATGCGCGCGCGTCCTGCTTGGGGACGATGGGCAGGCGCGGTGTGCAGGTCCGCACGCCGCCCCCCGCGTGTTGGAGCGCGTCGACGGCTAGTTGAGCGTCTGCTGCGGACCGCATGGGGCCGATGTGCGTCGCGTCTGCAGAAATGGAGCGCACCACGCTCAGGCGCGGATACCGCTCTTGCGTCATTCGCACCCAGGGCGTGCGTTCGGGTCGCGTGGATCGACGGTTGTAGCGCGGACGGAATTGCTCGAGCAGCCGAATCTCGAGCACGTTGGCCTCGAGTTTGGTTGCCGTGGGGTGGGCGTCAACGGCGACGGCGATTTCGAGCATGTCCCGGATGGACCGTCGATGCTCGCCGCGCGTGAAATATGACTTGACTCGCGCCCGCAGATTTTTTGATGTCCCGACATACAGGGGGGCGCCCTGGATGTCGCGGAAAACGTAGGCGCCCGGCTTGGTGGGCATCTTGTCTGCCATGGTCGCCTTGCGGCGGAGGCGCTCGGGCATGGGATGACGGAGCGAGTCGAGATCCTCGCGGTGAGTAATCCCCCACGCGGCCATGCGTTCGAGCATCCCGTGCAAGACCTCAGACGTGGCTCGCGCGTCTTCAAGCGCGCGGTGATTGGGTGTCACAACAGTGCCAAACACGCGCGCGAGTGTGCTGA
Organism: Demequinaceae bacterium; assembly: GCA_965250005.1. GTDB lineage: Bacteria > Actinomycetota > Actinomycetes > Actinomycetales > Demequinaceae > WTKG01. The sequence goes on along the minus strand of OZ252279.1, from coordinate 640,877 downwards.
GTTTCTTGCTGGGAGCCTCCTCCTTGGTGGTGGCGCGTCGCGCGAGAATGACGGTGTCGATGATTTCATTGCCCGGCCAGTCGTAGCCGTGCTTGCGGCATGCGGCCTTCAGGAAGCCCACATCAAATGGGGCGTTGTGCGCGACCAGCACACCGTCGCCTAGGAACTCCAGGAACGACGGCAGCAACGCCTCAATCTTGGGAGCGGCATGGACCATCACGTCCGTAATGCCGGTAAGCGAGACGATAATGGGCGGGATCGACATCCCCGGATCGACGAGTGTTTGGTACTCGCCGATGACCTCGCCGCCGCGCGTCTTGACCGCCCCAATTTCGGTGATTTCACTAGCGCGCGGAGAGCCGCCCGTGGTTTCGAGGTCAACCACCACGAAGGTGACCGTGGAAAGTGGCTCACCGACATCTTCGAAGCTGGGCTGGATCGTCCCGGGCGCGATTCGCGCGGCCGACGTTCGCTCGCTGCCGGCACGCGTTGACACGTCTGCGCTCATGCCACGACCGTACGCGCAGGCTCCGACAGGTCTCTTACGGGCGTTCCGTGTCAGACCCAGGATCTAGCGTTGAATCATGATTATCGACTGCGATACATGCACGGCCCGCGGCGACGCCTGCGGGGACTGCGTCGTCTCATTTCTCACCATTTCGGTGCGAGACAGCGCTCATGCAAACACGGCCCTCGCCAACACTGAGAGGGAGAGCGAGCGCGAAGACGGCAACATCGCCTTCCCCAGCGCAGCGGCGGTGCTAGCGATCGACGACGACCAAGCGCGGGCCGTCAGCGCGCTCGCGGCCTCAGGGCTAGTGTCACCCCTAAGGCATGCGAGCGCGTCCTAAACCAGTCTGCTGCGGCGTTGCTGGGCTACCGCGTCGCTGGACTACTTCTTGGCGGTCGCGTAGAGCGCCTCGATCTCGGTAGCAAAATCCTTGAGCGCCTGTGAGCGCTTGAGCTTCATGGTCGGGGTGATGTGCCCGCTCATGACAGTCCAGTCCTCGGCGAGTACCCCGTACTTGCGAATGCTCTCGGCCCTCGATACGGCCTGATTTGCCGTCTCGACAGCCTGGTCTAGCGCGTCGCGCACGATAGGTGATTCCATCGCTTCTTCAGGAGTCATGCCTTCAGCACCGTTGGCAGACAGCCATGCGGGCAGTGCTTCCTTGTCGAGCGTGATGAGTGCCCCAATAAAGGGCTTCGAGTCGCCGACTGCGATGCATTGGCTCACCAGCGGGTGAGCCCGCAGGCGGTCCTCGAGTACTGCTGGCGCAACATTCTTGCCGCCGGCGGTGACAATGATCTCCTTCTTCCTGCCGGTAATGCTCAGGAAGCCGTCGCCGTCGATTGAGCCCAGGTCGCCCGTGTGCAGCCAACCCTTCTTGAGTGCTTCCTTCGTAACCTCAGGGTTGTGGTGATAGCCGCTGAAGATCGGTTCGCCACGCATGAGTACCTCGCCATCAGGTGCGATCTTGCATTCGATTCCGTGCAGAGGAACGCCCACGGTCCCGATCCTCGAATTTCCCGGGCGGTTGACGTGCGAAGCGGCCGTGGTCTCGGTGAGGCCGTAGCCCTCAAGCACAACGAGGCCGAGGCCGCGGTAGAAGTGACCGAGCCTCTCTCCGAGCGGAGCGGAGCCGGAAATGGCGAATTCGGTGTTACCTCCGAGTACCGCTCGGACCTTCTTGAGGACGAGCGCGTCGGCGATGCCGTGCTTGATCTTGAGGCCACCGGACGGGCCAGATGCCGTGTCGAGTGCCTCGGAGTACGCGATGGCCTGGTGAGCGGCCCACGCGAAGATCTTGCCCTTACCGCCGGCTGCGGCCTTGGTCTCGGCAGAGTTGTAAATCTTCTCGAACACGCGCGGGGCGCCGAGGACGAACGACGGCTGGAACGTTTTCATATTTGCCACGAGCTTGGTGATGTCTGGCGTGTAGCCCAATCGCACGCCCGCGTTGAGGCACACGAGTTCGATCACGCGCGCGAGCGAGTGCGCGAGCGTGAGGAACATGACAGTGGAAGCGCCTGGCGCCAGGAGCACCTCTGGAATGGCGGTCGGGACGTGGACCGCATGCCACATGAGGTTGTGGTGCGTGATTTCGACGCCCTTGGGGCGGCCGGTGGTTCCAGACGTGTAGATGATCGTGGCGAGGTCGCCTGACTTCCAGTGCTTCTTCCGCTTCGCTAGGTCGTCCTCGGACGCCTTCGCGCCGTCCTCGGCGAGCTTGTCGAGCGCACCTTCGTTGATTACCATGACTTCCTTGAGCGGTGACTGGCCCTTGGCGACGTCAAGCGCGATCTTGCGAAGTTCGTTCGATTCGACCACGACGAGCTTGATTCCGGCGTCCGACGTGATCCAGTCGACTTGCTCAGGAGACGAAGTGTCGTAGATCGGGACGGGGATGGCGCCGGCTGCCCAGCATGCGAAGTCGAGGATCGTCCACTCGAAGCGCGTGCGCGACATGAGGCCGATCCGGTCACCGGGCTTGACGCCGTGAGCGATCAGGCCCCGTGCGACGGCGTTGACCTGGTCATGGACTTGAGCTGCGGTGAGGTCGATCCACACGTCTGGCTCTGAGTCCTTTGTGTGGGAGATGATGACGCGATCCGAAAACTTCGACCACGAGTCCTCGATGAGCGCGGTGATGTTCTGGGGGAGTGCGGCGTCGTTGCTCGCGTTCATGATGCCTCCGATGGCGATCTCTGGGTGTTGGCCACGATACCCTTTGGAGGCACATTCAGGTACGGAAGAGTGGGTAATTGATGCACGCGGTTGGCGTTGACATTGGCGGCACCAAGATCGCTGCGGGTGTTGTCGATGACGCCGGAGTCATCGTTGCGAAGGCGCGACGCGACACCTCGCCGCGCGACGCAGCAGGAATAGACGCCGCGATTGCCGATGTGGTGAATGCGTTTGCGGCCGACTACGAGTTTGACGCGGTAGGCCTGGCCGCCGCCGGATTTGTCAGTTCTGATCGCGAACGCGTGTTGTTCGGCCCGAACATTGCGGCGTGGCGGGACTATCCGCTGGCAGAGAAGGTCCATACGGCCATCGGCAGGCCGCTCTCCGTGATTGTCGAGAACGATGCTAACGCGGCAGGTTGGGCCGAGTTCAAGTATGGCGCGGCGCGCGGTACGTCCACCATGATCATGCTGACCATCGGCACTGGCCTCGGCGCGGCGATGGTCGTGGGTGGCGAGCTGGTGCGCGGCGCGTATGGTTTTGCCGCCGAGCTCGGTCACGTCCGTGTAGTTCCGGACGGCCACCTGTGCGGCTGCGGGCACCGCGGATGCTGGGAGCAGTACGCGTCGGGATCCGCTCTGGTGCGCGAGGCGCGGCGCCAAGCGGTAGACAACCCGGAGCGAGCATCGGCGATCCTCGAGCATGCGGGGGGCCAAATCGAATCTCTGAGCGGTCCGCACGTGACGGCGGCTGCAATGGCGGCAGACCCGCTCGCGGTGTCGCTTTTGTCCGAGCTGGGCACGTGGATGGGCGAGGGCTGCGCGTCGTTGGCGGCAGTGCTCGATCCCGAGATCTACGTCATCGGTGGAGGAGTTATTGGTGCCGGCGATCTCTTGCTCGAACCCGCCCGCAAGGCGTTCATACGGGCACTGCCCGCCGAGGGCCACCGTACGGTCGCGCCCATCGTCGCGGCGGATATGGGCAACGACGCAGGAATCGTGGGGGCCGCCGCACTGGCGCGCGTTCCCCGTGCGGCTGGGCACTAGGTTGATAGTAAGAAAGGGGTTCACCGCATGAGCTACTACGGATTGTTCAAGCACGTTCTGCTGGGCCCCGGGTTGAAGACCATCTACCGCCCGTGGGTCAAGGGGCACGAGAACATTCCTGCCGAGGGTGGCGCGATTCTCGCGAGCAACCACCTGTCGTTCTCGGATTCGATCTTTCTGCCGCTCGTCATCAAGCGCAAGGTTGTGTTCCTCGGTAAGGCCGAGTACTTCACAGGCAAGGGGCCCAAGGGTGCTGCCGTTCGCGCCTTCATGTCAGGCGTCGGCACCATCCCCGTCTACCGCGGCGGAGGGAAGGCGTCCGAGGCCGCTCTCCGTACGGGCCTTCAGGTTTTGCAGGGCGGCGAACTCCTGGGCATCTACCCCGAGGGCACACGGAGCCCCGACGGCAATCTCTACCGGGGCAAGACTGGCGTCGCTCGCATGGCGATCGAGTCCGGGGTGCCGGTGGTGCCCATCGCCATGATCGGCACAGACATCGCCCAGCCGGTCGGCAAGAAGCTGCCCAGCCGGCACCAGACCGGCGTCAACATTGGCCCGCCGCTCGACTTCTCGGAGTACGCCGGCAAGCAAGAAGATCGCGCCGTCCTGCGGGAGGTCACAGACATGATCATGAAGGCGATCCAGGAGTTGTCTGGCCAGAAATTCATCGACCGTGATGCGACCGGTCGCAAGCGCGAACTTGACCGTGAAGCTCGCGAACAGTGGGAAGGCGAGCTCGGGGACTAAGCCCGCTCGGTCGCACCTAGAATGGGCACGTTCGCCCGCACATTTTCGAAAGGTTTTGCCATGACGGTCCGTCGCGTCGCCCTGCTCACCGCCGGTGGTTTTGCCCCCTGCTTGTCTTCTGCAGTGGGCGGTCTCATTGGCCGCTACACGGAGATCGCGCCCAGAATCGAGATCATTGCCTACCAGCACGGCTATCACGGACTCCTCACGGGCAACTCGGTCACCATCACGCAGGACGTCCGCGAGGCCGCAGGGATACTGCACGACTTTGGCGGCTCGCCCATCGGCAACAGCCGCGTCAAGCTCACCAACGTCAAGGACTGCGTGGAGCGCGGCCTCGTGAAAGAAGGCGAGGACCCGCTCGCCGTCGCCGCGAACCAGCTCAAAGCCGACGGCATAGACGTCCTTCACACGATCGGTGGAGACGACACAAACTTGACCGCAGCTGACCTCGCCGCGTACCTGGAGAAGAACGACTACAATCTCACGGTCGTTGGCCTGCCCAAGACAATCGACAACGACGTTGTGCCGATCGGGCAGTCGCTTGGCGCGTGGAGCGCAGCCGAGCAAGCCAGCGTCTTCGCTCAGAACGTGATCGGCGAGCACCGATCAAACCCGCGCATGCTTATCGTCCACGAAGTGATGGGTCGACACAGCGGCTGGCTCACCGCGGCCTCGGCCAGCAAATACCGGCGTTGGCTCGACACGCTGGACTGGGTCCCGGGCATCGGCCTCACCAAGGAACGCTGGGACGTCCACGCGGTATTCGTCCCCGAGATGTCGCTTGACCTCGACGCCGAGGCCAAGCGCCTCAAGGCCGTCATGGACGACGTGGGCAACGTCAATATCTTTCTCTCTGAGGGCGCCGGTGTGCCCGAAATCATCAAGGAGATTGAGGACGCGGGCGGCGAGGTTGGCCGCGACCCGTTCGGCCACGTCAAGCTCGACACCATCAACCCGGGCGCATGGTTCGCCCAGCAGTTTGCCGACCGGATAGGTGCCGAGAAAACTATGGTCCAGAAGTCGGGCTACTTCTCGCGATCGGCGCGCGCAAACGCGCAGGACCTGCGCCTCATCAAGTCGATGACGGACTACGCCGTCGAGTCAGCACTCAAGGGCAAGCCCGGAGTGATCGGCCACGACGACGATGACGGCGGCCGCCTCAAGGCGATAGCTTTCCCGCGGATTGCGGGCGGTAAGCCGTTCGACACCAAGACGCCGTGGTTCACCGAGATGCTCGCCGCGATTGGTCAGGGCTGATGTCCGCGACTGACGCCAAGCTCAAGGCTGCTGGCGTAGACGCTTACCTCGCGTGCGAGGCGAAGCAACAGCCCAACTGGCCCGACCAGGACGAGCTCAAGAAGGCGACCGACGAGCTCAAGAATGTTCCACCGCTGGTGTTTGCAGGCGAGGCGGACGTGCTTCGCGGCCACCTCGACGCGGCCTCCAAGGGTGAAGCGTTCGTGCTGGTCGGGGGCGACTGCGCGGAAACCTTTGACGAGGCAACCGCCGACCGCATCCGCAACAAGATCAAGACGATCTTGCAGATGGCGGTGATCTTGACGTACGGGGCGAGCATGCCCGTGGTCAAGATCGGCCGCATGGCGGGCCAATACGCCAAACCGCGTTCCGCAGACACGGAGACGCGCGACGGCGTGACTTTGCCAGCGTTCCGCGGGGACATCGTGAATGCCTTCGGATTCACCGAGAAGGAGCGCGTTCCGAACCCGCATCGAATGGTCCGCGCCTACCAAACCAGCGCGTCTACGCTCAATCTGATTCGCGCGTTTACCACCGGCGGCTTCGCTGATCTGCGCCGCGTCCACGAATGGAACAAGGGCTTTACTGCGAACCCGGCGTACGCAAAGTACGAGAAGACTGCCTCCGAAATCGATCGCGCGGTTCGCTTCATGGCGGCAGCCGGTGGCGACTTCGACGCGCTCAAGACTGTGGAATTCTTCTCGAGCCACGAGGCGCTGCTCCTTGATTACGAGCGCGCGCTCACGCGCATCGACTCGCTGAGCGGAGAGCCGTACGACTGCTCGGCGCACTTCCTCTGGATAGGGGAGCGCACACGCGATCTCGATGGCGCGCACGTGGAGTTCCTGTCCAAGGTGACCAACCCCATTGGCGTGAAGTTGGGCCCGAGCACCAAGCCGGAAGACGTGCTCGCGCTCATCGAAAAGCTCAACCCGGACGCGATCCCCGGCCGGCTCACGTTTGTCGCACGCATGGGCGCTGACAAGGTTCGCGAGGCGCTGCCTGCGCTTGTGGAAGCTGTCCGCGACGCGGGTGCACCGGTGACGTGGCTGACGGACCCGATGCACGGCAACACCTTCACCTCAGAATCTGGTTACAAAACGCGCCGCTTCGACGTGCTCCTCGACGAGGTGCGCGGCTTCTTCGAGGTCCACCGCGCTGCGGGGACGGTCCCGGGAGGCATCCTCATTGAGCTCACTGGCGACGATGTCACCGAGGTGATGGGCGGGACCGAGGAGATCGACGACGAGGGCCTCAAGAGCCGTTACGAGACACTGGTCGACCCGCGCCTCAATCACCAGCAGTCGCTTGAGATGGCGTTCCTGGTCTCGGGGCTACTCGCCAATTAGCCGGGCGCTGCTCGCGGCCTACACTGGGGCGCGTCGGGCTAGTACCACAGATGGATCGTGGAGCCGATCTCGACCTCTTCGCCGGGCGCGACGCTCTGGCCGCAGATGGTCAAGGGGGCGCAACTCTCCCAGGGCACATTTGTCACCGTGACAAGCAGGCCCTCGTCTTCGGCTCGCGCGATAGCCAGTGCCTCGTTCAGTCCTGTGAAGTTGGGGACGTCTACAAGCGGCAGGCCGATCGATACGTAGATGACCATCTCTTGCGTGCGCAGTCCGGCGGTGCCACTCGCCGGGTCTTGGTCATACACGTGCCCCTCGTCGACCAGGTCCGTGCGACCCCTGACCACGGTGACGTCGAGAGCAAAGCCTTCCAATGCGGCCAGCGCCGTTCCCTCTGCCGCGTTGAATACATTCGGAATCCTAATTGGTTCGGGGCCGTCCGAGATAAGTAGATCGATCACGGTGTCGTGACGAACGCGCTCGCCGGCAGCAGGCTCACTCGAGATGACTTCACCCACAGGAACGGTGTCGCTATAGGCCCGACTCACGTTTGGGGCGGGAAAGCCAGCGTCAGACAGCCGCTCCAGAGCATCTGACTCGAGGATGGTCGCGACGACGGGAATATCGGTCATCATCGGGCCCCGAGACACGATCACCGTGACCGTGCCCGCATTGATGACTTCTTCTTCCGCTGGGGGATCCGTGCCTACGACCGAGCCGACGGGCACCTCGTCGTTGTACTTTTGGTTCACGGCGACGGTGAGACCCTCGGCTTCAAGCGCTGTGGTGGCCTCCTCCACGGTCCGGCCCGCAACATCAGGGATCTGTGTGTAGGCGCCGGGGCCGATGGCCGAGTACCACCAGACGCCCATTAGCGCGAGGGCGACGATCGCGGCGGCAATGGCACCGACCCACCACGCGAGGCGATTGGGCGCCGTGGTGATTTGCGACGACGTGGTCGGATCGAGGTCCTCCTCGTCCTCCGCCTCAAACTCGAGGCCAAGGCCGATGGGTAGCGCCACCGTCGAGCCGGTGGGCGTGGGGTCGAGCACCTGCGTCTGCGCCGTGTGGGTGGACACCGGGAACGAGCCAGTCGGCGGGTCGGCGCGGCGATCAAGCGTTGGGTCGTCGATCATGGTTCGTGCGCGCCGCACTGCAGTGAGAGCCTGGTTCGCGTCGCTAGGTCGCGCGTCGGGGTCGCGAGCGGCGAGCTCGCTGACTAGGGCATCGAACTCCGGCGGTAACCACGGCACGTGCGCAGACGGCGGGGGAATGTTCTCTTGGACGTGGCGGTGTGCGATGTCGATCGCGGACTCACCGGTAAATGGCTGGCGACCTGTGACCATTTCGTAAAGCAGGATCCCGATTGCGTACACGTCGGTCCGCGCATCGCTTTCACCGCGTTGCACCAACTCGGGGCCAAGATACGCGACCGTGCCCATGATTGTTCCCGTGGTAGTCGCAGTGATGTCGGTGACGGCTCGCGCCAACCCGAAGTCAGCGATCTTGGGATTGCCGTCTGCGTCGATTAGAATGTTCTCGGGCTTGACGTCTCGGTGGACCAGGCCAAGCGCGTGGGCGGCGCCGAGCGCTCCGAGAATCGCCTCGGTGATTTGAAGCGCCTCGCCGACCGGGATGGTCGCTTCCTGCTCGAGGCGTTGGCGCAGGTTGTCGCCCTCGATGTACTCCATTGTGAGATAGCTGGTGTCGCCATCAGTGCCCTGGTCGTACACCCGCACCATCCCGGGATGGGTGAGACGGGCGGCTGCGCGCGCTTCCCTCCGGAACCTCGATATGAAGTCGCTCGTGGTTCCTTCGCCAGCGAGGGCCGGCCGCATGATCTTGAGGGCGACGTCGCGACCTAGGCGGCGGTCTGTCGCAAGGTAGACCGTGGCCATTCCGCCTTTGGCGATGAGTTCGCGCACCAAGTAGCGGTCGTCGACTACTTGGCCGACAAGTGGGTCAATAGCGGTCTTGGGCACGAACACATTCTAGGGCCGTGCGCGGGGCTGGCCTGATGACCGAAACGCGCAGAGGCAATCAGCGCTCCGCGTTGTTTGTAGGCTTGTGTCGTGTCGAATCGAATTGTCTGGCTGGCCGTCCCTGATGTGGCGGAGCGACTTGGGGTGCCGTTGAGTAGAGTTCGCGACCTATTGCACGATCGCAAACTGCTCGCAGTTCGGCGTGGAGAAAACAGCGCGCTCTATGTTCCTGAGGTATTCCTCGACGAGAGTATGCACGGCGTGACGCCTCATCGCTGGCTCCACGGGACCTTGACCATGCTTGGGGACGCTGGACTCGACGACGACGAGGCGATGGCATGGATGCTCGATGAGCACCCCGAGCTGGGCGCGTCGCCCATCGAGACTCTGCGTTCGGGCAGCAGGGCCCACGTGCGGCGGGTGGCGCAGATCCTTTTCTAGCGGTGGTCCCCAGGCCCCCTGACAGCAAAACCGCCCACAGCAAGCGCGGTTGCTGTGGCCACGCGTTGGACGGTGCTTCAGCGTTGAGTGATGACTCACCGACACCACATCCGCGGCCCTGGCGAGTTGATAGCGACGATTCCCGTGCTGCTGGGGTTCGAGCCGCGAGAGTCTGTCGTCCTTGTCGCGATTCTCGAAGGCGGCAAGTTGGGTGTGCTGCTGCGCGTGGATCGCACTGATTGTCTGCAACCGGATGTTGCCAGCCCCCTCGTGCGAGGCATCGTTGCTCATCTCGCGCGCGACGGTGCGCGTAGCGTGGTTGCCGTTTCATTCACGGATGATGCTGTGCGATTGGACTGTGCGGCAACAGACGCGCTTCGCCCCGCCCTCCTTGCGGCAGGGATCGACGTTGAGGGGTGGGCAGTCGTGGACGGGCGGTATTTTTCGCCTGGGTGCGCGAAGTACACGTGCTGCCCGCAGAACGGCACCGTCGTGCCTACCGCTGTCGCTCGCAACAGAAAGCTCGCGAGTGTTCGCATGTACCCACACGGCTCGGAAGCGGGCCGCGCCCCCACAACGCGATCGCCTGGCGAACCGTCCCGCAGGCGCGCGGCGCGCGCAGGGGACCGCTGGTGGGCCCACCGAGAGCGCGACGGCGCCACATGGCGCCGGGACTCCTTTGCGCTTTGGCGGGGTGCGTGGAAAGCGGCGGCGCGAGGGGACATGCCCACGGATGCGCACGCGGGGAAGCTCGTGGCAGCACTTCAAGACCGCGCTGTGAGGGACGCCGTGGTGGTTTCGCTCCTTCCAGGCAGGCTCGCGACTGCTCGCGGGATTCTCGCTGGATCAGCCCCGAATCAGGTATCTGCGGCTCTCGACGTATTGCTCTCTCCCGAGCAGGGCCGACGTCCTACGGATTCGCTGGTTGCTGTCGCCTGGGAGCTGTGCGGCCGGCTCACGTCGCTCGCGCGGCAGGATCAGCGCGCTCCTACGCTCACCCTGCAGGCGTTGATCGCATGGTGGGACGGCGACTCGGTGGTCTGCCGCGATATGCTCGAGGGGGCACAGGCCGCGGAACCCGGGTATCGGCTCGCGGGGCTCCTGGAGTGCACGCTACTAGCCGGGATTCAGCCAGGCTGGAAGAGGGCCGCGTAGCCGATTGTCTCTTTTGGCCGGAATGCGCTCTCGGGCAACGAGCTCAGAGCGAAGGATTGGGCATACGACTTGCGCGCTGGCGCTACAATTAACTGTATTGCGCGACGGCGACAGGCCGGAGCACCCAGCGAGCCAGCGCAATCACCACATCCGAGAGGTCGTTCGTGTCGCCTAGCATTTTCAAACGTCGCAAAGCCGAAGGCAGTTCCGACGAGTTGAAGCCCCAGTCAGCAGCCGCCGCCATCAAGTCCGCGACCGCGTCTAGCGGAGCAAAATCGGCAACGAAGAAGTCCACCCGAGCGGCCAGCGCACCTGCCAAGACTGCGCGCGCCAAGGCTAGTGCGCCCGCCGACCCGGCTGCGGACAAGAAGGCGCAAGCGAGCAAGAAGGCTCCGGCAGCCAAGTCGTCGTCTGCGAGCGCTCCAGATACCACGGGCGGGAAGAAGGCGCCCGCGAAGAAGACGGCCGCCAAAAAGAAGGACGCTGCCGCACCCACCAAGGCGAGTGACGAAACGACGACAAAGGGCAAGGCCACCACTGAGCCTGAAGAGCCGGAGTCCAAGGGCTTTGTGCTTGGCGCGACTGACGACGACGCTCCGCCGCAGCAAGTTATTACTGCGGGCGCCACAGCGGACCCGGTCAAGGACTACCTCAAGCAGATCGGCAAGGTCGCGCTCCTCAACGCGGAGCAAGAGGTCGACCTCGCCAAGCGCATTGAGGCCGGCCTATTCGCAGAAGAGAAGTTGGCTGAGTCCAAGAAGATGAACGCGAAGGCACGTCGCGAACTCGAGTGGATCGCGAACGACGGCCGCCACGCCAAGAACCACCTGCTCGAGGCCAACCTTCGCCTCGTGGTGTCGCTCGCGAAGCGCTACACCGGTCGCGGGATGCTGTTTCTCGACCTGATCCAGGAGGGAAACCTGGGACTTATTCGGGCGGTCGAGAAATTTGACTACGCCAAGGGATACAAGTTCTCGACCTACGCTACGTGGTGGATCCGCCAGGCGATCACGCGCGCGATGGCAGACCAGGCGCGCACCATTCGCATCCCGGTCCACATGGTTGAGGTGATCAACAAGCTTGCCCGCGTCCAGCGTCAGATGCTCCAAGACTTGGGCCGCGAGCCCACGCCTGAGGAGCTCGCCGCTGAGCTCGACATGACACCAGAGAAGGTAGTCGAGGTCCAGAAGTACGGACGCGAACCTATCTCGCTGCACACGCCGCTCGGCGAGGATGGCGACAGCGAATTCGGAGACCTGATCGAGGATTCTGAGGCGGTCGTGCCAGCCGACGCGGTAGGCTTCACACTCCTGCAAGAAGAACTCAGCAAAGTCATGGACACGCTTAGCGAGCGCGAGGCTGGCGTGGTCGGGATGCGTTTCGGGCTCACCGATGGACAGCCCAAAACTCTTGACGAGATCGGCCGCGTCTTTGGCGTCACGCGCGAGCGCATTCGCCAGATCGAGTCCAAGACCATGTCTAAGTTGCGCCACCCTTCGCGCTCACAGGTGCTGCGCGACTACCTCGACTAGTGCGAGACGCGGGAGGCACGTGGCCCAGTCAGTTTCTGGCTCGCAACGCTGCCGCTGCCGTCGCGATCGCGGTCCCAACGGGCGTCCTCGTACTACGGGTGTTCCTTTCGCCCGTCCGCGGGTGAAGTTGCCTGGAGTTGCCGTCAGTTGAGGGATCGGATAGGTCATCGCTCTGGCCGTCCTGGACGGTAGCGAAGTCCGCCAGTATCGCAGAAAGCACGGGGACAAGCATCAACGCATTCCGTGCCGGCAAATCCGTTAGTTGTCGGACAGTGTAATCGGGATGTCGCCCGCGACGGCAACCGGTGCATCGGCGCTATTCGTTCGCTTGGCCCGAGCGGTCTGCGCGATCACGATTCCTACGAACACCACTGCTGCGCCGCCAACTTGAAGCAGTGAGAGCTTTTCGTTGAGCCACAGCCAAGCGACAACGAACGCGAAGAGCACCTCTGATGACGCCAGGATGCCTACTGCCGTAGCGCTCAGGTGCTTGAGCGCTAGGAACGACAGCAGGAACGGCGCAAACGCGCCGAGCGTCACCACCCACAGGAACAGCACCCAGACGGGCACAGCCAGGTGGGTGAGGTTGCCTCCGAGCGACGTGGACGCCGTCACGGTCGACGGCTCAAGCTGCCACCAGCGGCTGAATATCACCCAGAACGCGGCTGCAAATAGAGACGCCCAGAACGCGACGGCGATGGGCGGCCGTCGTGCTACCCCACGCGCGCCTGCAAGGAAGTAGAAGGCGTACGCCACAGCCGCTCCGATCGCCGCAAGGACTCCGAGCGGGCGAAGGTCGCTGTCCCAGATCTGCGCGACAACGGCGAGGCCAACGAGCACGGCTCCGATCGCAACCCAGAGGTGTGGATGTATGTGCTCGCGGTACACGAGCCCCGCCCAGAGCGCCACCATAACTACGGCGGTGTATTGGATGAGCAGAGCCACGCCAACGGGCAAGATCGAGATGGCGAGGGTGTACAGCCACTGAATCATGGCCAGGCCTGCGACGCCGAGCGCAGCGAGCCGCACAAAGTCGCGGCCGCTGAGGTGGAACTGCTCGCGCGCCGTTGCCAGCAGCCAGATGCCCGCGATTATGGCGGTCGCAGATGAGCGCCCGAGTGTCACCTGCTCGGGCGTGACGCCGGCACCCACGACCACCTTGGAGACAGAACCGTTGATGCCGAAGAGCGCGGCGCCCACTAGGGCGTAGGTCGCGCCAAGCGCCGCCGAATGATTTGCTGATGGCATGGGCCCAGACTATGCGGCGACAATGCTCAGAGTTGCCGTGCGCGCCATACTTGGATCACTAAACATCTCATCAAGGAGAGAACATGGAAATCGCGATCAAGATCGTGCTGATCTTGCACTTCATCGGCCTCGGCATGATCGTCGGCGGGGCGCTGCATCAGACCAAGGAGAAGGCCAAGAACGTCACACGCGTCATGCTTGACGGCGCCTACTTCCAGGTACTTACCGGCCTGATCCTCGTCGGCCTGGTCTACGCCAATGACGAGAACCCAGAGTCGTGGTGGATCGCCACCAAGTTCACGATCGCGCTGGCCGTGGCGATCATTGGCTTCGTCAATCGCGAGAAGAAGTCCAGCAACGTCCCGGCGTGGGCGGCAATGCTCAGCCTGACACTCGTAAACATCACAATTGCGGTATTCTGGCATTAATCTGGAGTGCGGCACGCTGTACCTTGGGGGGTTTGTCGACAGCATCCAAAGACTCGCGGGAAAGTTTTGCGCGGTTGTTTGCGGAATCTTGTTCCGAAGCAGATACCCTGAGCGAGTCCCGGATAGTCTGGGAGTAGCAAGTCTCAAGGAGGAGACAGCAATGCAGTTGCTCATCGAAATTTCGCTTCTCATCTTTACCCTCGGCAGCGCAGCAGTGTTTGGTGGCTTTTTCCATCAGCGCTCCGAGAAGTCCAAGAACATCACATCTGGCATGTTCCTTGGCTCGCTCGCCGCGCTTGGCGGCTATGTTCTCTACTTGGTTCTCGGCAAGATCGAGTACGATTTCTCTTTCGCCACTCAGAATTGGGTGATGCTCGCGGTATTGATCGTGCTTGCAGTGCTTGCCTACATGTACCGCAACGACCGCAAGACTCAGCCGATGGTGTGGATGGCGGCTGGCGTCCTCTCGGCAGCAGCTCTGGCGATCCAGTTCATCTGGCACATTTCCTAGTTCTAGTTCTTGATGCGTAGGCGGCGGGGGCTGATGCCCCCGCCGCCTACGCAATTCTGGGCATGTGGTCCGGCGGTTGCGTGCGCGCACAACTTAGAATCGGGGCGTGATCTCCCGCCCCGAAAGCCAGACCCCTGTCCGTGTCGCGACCGCGGATGACGCTGCCGAGATCATTCGGCTCGGCGGGCTTATGTATATGTCGATGGGGATCGCGCCGACTGTTCAGTGGGAAGCCGATTCGGTGTGCCGGATCAAAGCCCGTATGGGAGGCGACCTGCTGGGATGGGTTATTGAAGGAGACGAAGACGACGAACTCGCCGCTACCGCTCTCGTCAACATTTGGCAGCGGCTCCCGCGGCCGGGCATCTCGGGTGACGACAGCGCCTACGTGCAGTGGGTGTCGACGGATCCGCGCTACCGACGCCGCGGCTATGCCCGTGCGCTGATGGCGGCGCTGATGGACGATTGCGGCACGCGCGGCATCGAAGTGGTGGAACTCCATGCCTCACCGTATGGCGAGCCACTGTATGCGGACCTCGGGTACCGCAGCGACAACATCGGCGTAGCGATGCGGTCTGTCAGGCCAACCAAGAGGCTGTAGAGCGGCACCAAACGCTGCTGAGGGCGGCGAGGCTGGACTGCATCGTCTGAGGTTGAAACTAGGCTGGAGCGCGTGACTCACTCGACGTACTTCGCACGCCACTTGTCCGTACTTGAGGGGCTCGAAGCCGTGCGCAAGCGGCCCGGCATGTACATCGGCACTACGGACTCGCGTGGCCTGATGCATTGCCTGTGGGAGATCATCGACAACTCGGTTGACGAGGCCCTCGCGGGGCACGGTTCTCGCATCGAAATCGTGCTGTATCCGGACGATTCGGTGGAGGTGCGCGACGCGGGTCGCGGCGTTCCCGTAGACATAGAGCCCAAGACGGGGCTCACGGGTGTCGAGGTTGTGATGACCAAACTACATGCGGGCGGAAAGTTTGGAGGCGGGTCCTACGGCGCCTCCGGTGGGCTGCACGGTGTGGGCGCGTCAGTGGTGAACGCACTGAGCGAGCGGCTCGACGTGTGGGTGGACCGCGACGGTAAAACACACCACATGGCGTTCCGACGTGGCGAGCCAGGGCACTGGTCGGACACGTCGAAGGGCGCGACACCCGAATCGCTGTTCGCTCCATTCACAGATGCCTCCCGCCTAGACATCACCGGAAAGGTCGCGAAGGCCCGCACCGGTACGCGCGTGCGCTACTGGGCGGACCGCGAGATTTTTTCGAAAAACGCCCGCTTCCAGTACGAGGACCTACTGGGCCGCGCACGCCAGACGGCGTTCTTGGTGCCCGGGCTTGAGTTGTTGGTGCGTGACGAGCGTAACCCGCTTGAGCCGCTCGAGGAGTCCTTCCAGTTCGAAGGCGGACCTAAGGATTTTGTCGACTACCTCGCCCCGGACGGCGCGCTCACGGCCACCTGGGAGCTCACGGGTGCGGGAACGTTCACCGAGAGCGCGCAGGTGCTTAACACCGCTGGCAACATGGTCACCAAGGAAGTTGAGCGGGAGTGCATAGTCGACGTGGCACTGCGTTGGGGCAAGGGCTACGACACTGTGGCCAAGTCGTTCGTCAACGTCATTGCGACGCCTCACGGAGGCACGCACGAAGCAGGGTTCGAACTTGGCCTAAACAAGGTGATTCGCAAGGCAATCGAAACCAATGCGCGCAAGTTAAAGGTGAGCGGCAAAGAAGGCACAGAGAAGATCGAGAAGGACGACGTCATGGCTGGCCTCACATCCGTGGTCACCGTGCGCATTCCCGAGCCGCAGTTTGAGGGTCAGACCAAGGAAGTCCTGGGCACCGGGCCTGTGCGCGGAATCGTTGCGAAGGTAGTCGAGCAAGAACTGGTGGCCATCCTGTCGAGCACAAACCGAAACACCAAGGCGCAAGTAAACATTCTTCTCGAGAAGATCGTCGCGGAAATGCGGGCACGCGTGAGCGCGCGCAAGCAGAAGGAGCTTTCGCGGCGCAAGAATTCGCTCGAGACCTCTTCGCTCCCGTCCAAGCTTGCCGACTGCCGTTCGAGTGACGTCGTGTCGTCAGAGCTGTTCATCGTCGAGGGCGACAGCGCCCTCGGAACCGCCAAGCTCGCGCGCCGGAGTGATTTCCAGGCGTTGCTTCCCATCCGCGGCAAGATCTTGAATGTCCAGAAGGCGTCTCTAAACGACATGCTCCATAACGCCGAGTGCGCGAACATCATCCAGGTACTCGGGGCCGGTTCCGGGCACACCTTCGACCTGGACTCGGCCCGCTACGGCAAGATCATCCTTATGACCGACGCCGACGTCGACGGAGCCCACATCCGTACGTTGCTGCTCACGTTGTTCTTCCGGTACATGCGCCCGCTCGTGGACGCTGGCCGCGTGTATGCGGCCGTCCCGCCGCTGCACCGGGTTGAAGTTGCAGGCAGTTCGCGCAAAAAGGCCGAGTACATCTACACGTATTCGGAACCGGAGCTCGCGCAGACCATCGCCGGGCTCAAGCGCGCTGGCCGCAACTTCAAGAAGGACATTCAGCGATACAAGGGTCTGGGCGAAATGGACGCAGACCAGCTGGCTGTGACAACCATGGATCCCGAGCACCGGACGCTGCGGCGCATCACGGCAGACCACGCAGATGCCGCCGAGCGGGTATTCAATTTGCTCATGGGCAACGACGTCGCACCGCGCAAAAAGTTCATCGTGGCCGGAGCCGAGCGGCTCGACCGCAACCGGATCGACGCATAGCAAGGGAGCAGTATGGGCGCCTTCAATTACAGGGAACTTGACCCGAGCCTTCCCAATGTAGGTCGGAGCATTTTCTCGATAGGCCGCCTCACGCCAAAGGGCGCTGAGCGGGTCGCAGTGTCCACGAGCGTGCCCGGACTTGCGATGATGAATGCGTACGTTCGCTCGTACGCGGGGCCCACCGGCGGGTTGATTTTCTCGCTTGGTGCTGCAGGCATCGCCCTGACTCTTGACATCTGGTGGTGGGCCGCGCTTTCGTTCGGCTCGGCTTCGGTGATGGCCTATGTGGCGATGGAGATCCGCAGGCGCGCGCGCATGTGGGAGAGCCTGATCGATGCACGAATTCTCGCTCTTACCGGGCGGCGCGATCCTTAGGTCGCTAGGTCGCTAGGTCGCTAGGTCGCTAGGTCGCTATTGCGAGCGAGGCGGCGCTAGCGCTATTCGTGCTCCTCAACCCACGTGGCGTACGCGTCGTGCGCAGCGGGGCACGACGTCCCCGGCCGGAATTCGGGGGTCTCGACGGATTGTGCTGACGCGGCGGACAGGGAGGCGGTGGCGATAGCCACCGCCAGGGCGCGCACGCGAGTCCCCGTGCGCTTCGACTTCGTCGCCATCGAGCTGCCTTTCGTCGTGTCGATTCGTAAGATCCACCATACGCTTGGGACGCGGGTGCACGCCCAGCGGCTGGTAGTGCCTCGCTGATGTCAATTATCTATTCGCGTATCTATTCGCGGCAACGTCGCGCGCGGATTGGTGAGCACGCAGTATTGGCTCGGGACGCAGCAAGGCACCTCGCCTCGCGGCGGGAATTCCGCGCGAAGCATTCTTCGCGGATGACGCAAGCACCGGGCCAAGCGACCCTAGGCTTTTTGTCGGACGGCGTCGGCCAGGTCCGCTTACCCGATCCCGCGGGCAGGGGTAGTTAGCGGGGTCCCGGCGCCATCGCGTTTGCCGAAGGTGGCAGGAAGTTCGACGGCCTGCCCCGCGCCGGACGTCGCGCGCGCAGGGGAGGCACCCGCCCACGCAAGCAGCAGCACGTCCTCGCCCTTGAGAAACTTGTGTGCGCGCACGCCTCCTGTTCCGCGGCCCTTGATAGGGTACTCGGACAGGGGGGTGACCTTGGCGCTGCCGGGGGTGGTGCCCGGAAGAGCCGTTGAAGGCCCGGCGATAGTCACCGCGACGGGATCAGCAGCCCTCGGGGCCACGGAGCCAAAGAACATCACCGACTGGCCTGCGGCTACCTTCATGCCGGCCATACCGCCCGCGGAGCGGCCCTGTGGACGCACGAGAGAAGCGGAGTACCGGAGTAGCTTTGCGTCAGAGGCGATGAACACGAGTTCGGCGTCGTCTGCCGCGAGTTCGGCGCCCACCACGTGGTCACCTTCCTTGAGCGCGATGACGTCCCATACATCGCGCGCAGGCGATTCCTCAGCGGTCAGTCGTTTGACCACGCCGGCGGCGGTCGCGAGAGCCACCGGGACGTCGCCACCGAGCGGCACAAGCGCCAGGGCGTCTTCACCGCGATTGAGCGCGACGAGCTCGCCAAGCGGCACGCCGCCGCCAAGAGAGGGCGGATCGTCTGTAGGCGGAAGCGCGGGGACGTCGAGCATAGACAAGCGGAGAATTCGCCCTGCGGATGTCACGACGCCCAGATCTGCACGTGAGGATGTGGCGACGACGGAACGCGGAACGTCATGGGCGCTGCGTCGGCCCGCGCGCGCGACAGGGTGGTCGTCGGTAGTGCGCGCAACTAATCCGGTGGCGGACAGCAGCGCGTAGCAGGGAGCGTCGGCTACCTGCATGGGCGCTTCGGAGGCAGGCCCGTACGCGCCCGCGTCGGCAAGCAGGATGGTGCGGCGCGGCGTACCGTGCGCGGCGGCGGCGGAGTCCATCTCCTGGCCAACGACCGTGTGTAGCGCCGAATCGCTCGCAAGGACCTCCTCGAGCACCGAAATCTCGGCCACCAGCGCGGCCCTCTCGGTCTCAAGTTCGACTCGAGAAAACTTGGTCAGGCGCCGCAAACGCAGCTCCAGAATGTAATCGGCTTGAATCTCGCTGAGGTCAAACGCCTCCATGAGCCGTGACCTGGCGGCTGTGGCGTCATCCGACGAACGCACGATCTGGATGACGTCGTCAATGTCGAGGATCGCCACCAGCAGCCCGTCGACCAAATGGAGGCGGGCTTGGCGCGCGCTCAGCCGGTGCGACGTGCGCCGGCGCACCACCTCGAGGCGGTGGTCCACCCATACGCGCAGCAACTCGCGCAGACCGAGCTGCTTGGGCTCCCCGGCGACCAGCGCTACGTTGTTGATCGAAAAGGACTCTTCGAGCGGTGTGAACTTGTACAGCTTCTCGAGGACAGCCTCGGGGTTGAACCCGCTCTTGATCTCGATCACGAGCCGCAGACCGTGTTGTCGGTCCGTCAAATCGGTCACGGCCGCGATGCCGTCGAGCTTGCGCCCGGTGACGGCCTCCTTGATTTTTTCCACGACTTTTTCTGGGCCAATGAGGTACGGCAGCTCGGTGATGACGATGCCCTGCCTGCGGGCGGACACCTTTTCAATCCGCGACGTCGCGCGCGTTTTGAACGCGCCCTTTCCCGTCTCGTACGCCTGCAGCACGCCGTCAAGGCCAACGATCTTGCCGCCACTCGGCAGGTCCGGGCCCGGCACAAACTTCATGAGGTCTGCGGTGGTGGCCTTGGGGTGCGCGAGCAGGTGCCGCGCTGCCGAGATCACCTCGACCAGGTTGTGCGGCGCCATGTTGGTTGCCATGCCCACGGCAATGCCTGCCGCACCGTTGACCAGGAGCCCGGGAATCGCGGCCGGAAGCACGGAGGGCTGTTCGAACTTGTTGTCGTAGTTGGGGACAAAGTCGACGGTGTCCTCGCCGATGTCGGAGGTGAGAGCCGTGGCAGCGGCCGCGAGTCGTGCCTCCGTGTAGCGGGCCGCAGCCGGGCCGTCGTCTAGTGAGCCGAAGTTACCGTGCCCATCTACCAGGGGGAGTCGAAGCGAGAAGCTCTGTGCCATGCGCACCAGTGCGTCGTAAATGGCTTGGTCTCCGTGGGGGTGGAGCTTGCCCATCACCTCGCCCACGACGCGCGCGGACTTGACGTAGCCCTTGGATGGGCCGAGCCCCATCTGATCCATCATGTAGATAATGCGGCGCTGGACAGGCTTGAGGCCATCGCGGGCATCCGGGAGCGCGCGCGAGTAGATCACCGAGTATGCGTACTCGAGAAACGACGCCTCCATCTCGGACCCCACATCGATGTCAACGATGTTCTGGTCCAGTGGCGCCCCCGCTGGTGATGCCATGTCCTACCTCACGATTCTGTGCCGATACCTGAGCGTATTGTCCCGCTCTGACGGTGCCGTGCCGCGATGCCACGCGGGTCGTCAGCGTCAGTTGTGACGATTGCGGACAAACGCGGACCGAGAAGGTCCCTTTCACCCTGCATAGTCGGGTCTCGTCGCCCCAAGAAGGATGGAACAATGGCATCCATGTCTACGTCGCTCGATAAGGCCGTGGTGGGCGCCGGGTACTACCCGGCTCTCGCGTCGCACGCGCTCAAGGTAGCCATCGGTACTGAGCCGGTGAGCGCCCACTTTGTTCACGCTGAAACCACGTTCGACGACACCGAAGTGCGACGCCACATGACAGTCCTCGCACTTACGCCGACGCGCCTCATCCGGCTCCACATCGACGACGGAGCGAGCCTGGGCGGTGAGGCAGCTAACGCCGCGTCCGCCACGTCGGAGATCGCCCTACTCGGCAGGGTCACGAGCGTGGCGCTCACACACGTGGTGCACCATCCCGAGAAGTTCGCGGATGGCGACACCCCCGGAGAACTCGTGCTTGCGGTCGGCTGGGGCATCCATTCGCGCGTCGAGCTTGAGCCTGCGGCATGCGGCGATGAGAATTGCGAGGCCGACCACGGGTACACCGGCGGCATCACAGGAGACGACACCCTGGTGCGTGTAAGTGCGCTGGCGGACGGCGAAGGGAGCATTCGTGCTCTCGAACAGTTCGCGTCGGCACTGCAGGCCGCGCTGGGAGCTGGCGCGTGACCTTTGCTCAACGGATGGATGCCGCGGGACTAGTGCGGCCCGACTACGGGGGAATGGAACTGGGAGCGGTTCTGCCGGCCGCGCTGTCGGCGGTGGGCGCGGGGGCCTCGGTACGGGGGCGCGACGCGAAGCAAGATCAGACTCGACTCGAGATCCCGGACGCGCGACACGTGTGCGTTGTCATTCTTGACGGCCTTGGCCAGCGCCAGCTCGACGAAAGGCGGGGCCACGCTCCGTTCCTGCGTTCGCTCAGGAACCAAGTGGCGACGGCGGGATATCCGACCACGACGGCGGCGTCGCTGGCGCTGTTCGGCACGGGCAAGACGACAGGGCAGACCGGCATGACCGGATACAGCGTGCGCAACCCGCGCACCGGCGGCCTCGCCAACCTCATCACCTGGGAGGGTGCCTTCGCGGCCGAAGAATGGCAGCCGCAACCCTCGCTGCTCGAAGAGGCGGCGCGCACAGGCGCGCACGTAACCACACTCGGCAAAACTCGCTTCGCGGGCTCAGGCCTTACTCACGCCGTGCTGCGCGGGGGGCAGTTCGTGGGAGCTGAACGTTTGGCTGACCGCATCGACGTTGCGCTAGGCGCGATGCGGGCGCCGGGCATTTCGTACATGTACTGGGGCGAGATCGACGGCGCGGGCCACGCGTTCGGCTGGCAGTCGAACGACTGGACGTCAGCGCTTGAGGACGCCGACCGCGAACTGGCCCGCCTCGCGCGATCGATGCCCATGGAAACGACGCTGGTGATCACAGCCGACCACGGCATGGTTGATGTCCCGGGGGCGCCGCGCTGGGATCTGGCGACCAACAAAGGTCTGTCCGAGGGAGTCACGTTCTCGGCGGGTGAGCCGCGCGCGCTTCACGTCTATTCCGACGAGCCTACGGCGGTGCGCGACCGTTGGCGCGACGTTCTGGGCGACAGCGCGGTGGTGGGCACGCGCGTGGACGCCGTTGCTGCGGGAATCTTCGGAGATGTGCTCCCGGAGATGGAGGATCGCATCGGCGACGTTGTGGTCGCTATGCGCGACCGCGCCAACGTCGTGGACTCAACTCAACAGTCAGCCGCGTCGCTCGGGCTTGTGGGTATGCACGGCTCGCTGACGGCGGACGAGATGTATGTGCCCATCCTTACCTTGGAGTCGTGACGAACAAGGCTGGACTGATCTTCTTTTCTTCTTTGCAGGAACCAGCTCTGACTAGGCGCCGCTAGTCCGACTTGGCGCCAAACACAATCTCGTCCCAACTGGGCACGGACGCGCGACCCTTGCGGGTGGGTTTTGCAGCAGGCGCCCTGGTGGGCGGCGTGCCGCCAGCGGGAGGCGCGGAAGCGCGAACGGCGCTACCACCACCGGAGGCGAAGCCAACGTCGGCCTCGCGCGCATGCTGCGGGCCGAAGCCTTCGAACTCTTCGTCGAACTGGTCCTCGAGCTCGGCCGCGGTCTCGACGACGTCGCGCGTGCCGCGCTTGGCCTGCAGGTCCTCGAGGATGCGATCGGTAGACGGCCGCGCGGGCTTTTCCGGCCGCGCCTCAAGTTTGTGTAGGGCAGTTACGGGCGCGCGCGCTCCCGGCGCAGTCTCGCGCACGGGGGCAAGGTGCCGCGTGGGCGCTGGCATGGTGAGCAAGTCTGTCTCGGTCAGCCACCGAGCCTCGTCGTCTTGAGCTTTGACTGAACGTGTTTGGTGGTCGAAAGTCCAGACGGCGCGCGCATTGCCGCCCGCGAGCGGGTACGACGCCGCCACCGTCCATGGCGAGGTCCCGTTGCGCCACGCGTCCCACGTGACACGGGCGCCGGTTATGCCTCGGCTCGCTAGCCTGTCGGACACAAGCTCGCCGAGGATGGGCGAACTCGGGTCACGGCCGATGCGCGTCGCCTGCGCCATCTCGGCAATGTAGTGCCGCTCGGCGAGCACGGGAGCCTCGTAGCGGCGCAGTTTGTCTAGCGGCACGCCCGTGAGCTCCGATAACTCCTCGGCGGACAGCCCCGCCCGAATGCGGCGTTGGATGTCCTTGGGGGCGAGGGTGGGCGCGTCGTCGGCATTCCTTGGCGGGTTAAGGATGTCTCGCAGGTCCTCGGTTACGGGCAACGTGTATTGCTCCCCGGTGGCCGTAGCAATCACCAGGTTCTCGCCGTCGTCGGCTGAGCCGACGAGTTCAACGCGCGTCATGCGCTCAGGTTGCCACGGCTCACGCGTGCATCGGTGGAGCCACGCCCGGCGCGTGGCAGGCAACCCTGGAGTGGTGAGGCACCATGGTGACATGCAAACGACCCCGTTGGCCTTGCTTAACGTCGCCCGCACCCTTGCCACGGAGGCCGGCCGGATCGTTGCGGCAGGCAGAACGGCAGACCTCAGGGTCACCGATACTAAGTCGAGCGACATCGACATCGTGACCCAAGTGGATATTGCGTGCGAGGATTTCCTGCGCACGCGCATCGCCGAACTTCGACCAAACGATGCGATTCTGGGGGAAGAGGGCGCCGACGTCCCCGGAACCTCCGGAGTCACCTGGGTACTGGACCCGATCGATGGCACGGTCAACTACCTGTATGGACTTCCGCACTTCGCGGTTTCAGTCGGGGCCGTCACGGGGCCTGCGAACCCTGACGAGTGGACGCAAGAGGCAGGTGCGGTATTCGAGGGCGGAGACAAGGTGCTGTGGTCCGCCGCCCGCGGCGAGGGGGCGTGGAGAGACGGGGTGCAAATCGAGCCGCACCAGGGCCCGCCGTTGTCGGCGACACTGCTGGGGACAGGATTTCAGTACATTGCCAAGCGGCGCGCGCTCCAAGGCGCAGTCGTGACTCGCATGTTGTCCGAGGTTCGGGACATTAGGCGCCTCGGTTCGTGCTCGGTCGACCTATGCCTTGCCGCCGCCGGAACGCTCGACGCATATTACGAACACGGGCTCGGCGCGTGGGACCACGCTGCGGCTGGGCTTATCGCCCGCGAAGCGGGACTGCGTGTGGAGGGGTTGAACGGCAACCCAGCAAATGGGGAGCTGCTTATTGCCGCCCCAGCCAACCTATTCGACGCTCTTTACGACGCGCTGGTGGCCTCGGGCGCGGACCGAATGTGGGATGCGTAGGCGGGGCTGAGTTGCATTTCCGCCAAATACGAGGCATAGTGCGTGCGCCTGGGGAACAATTTCCGCTTCCTGAGCATTGATTACGGTGGGGTACCCACCAAGGAGGATTACCGCCACATGGCAACTGATTACGACGCACCGCGCAAGACCGACGACGAGATCGCCGCAGACTCCATCGAGGAGCTGAAGGCCCGCCGTTCGGACAAGGTGTCGGGAGTAGTTGACGAGGACGAGACCGAGGCAGCAGAGGGCTTCGAGCTCCCCGGCGCCGACCTCTCGAATGAAGAACTGTCCGTGCGCGTGCTTCCGCCGCAGCAGGACGAGTTCACGTGCACTTCGTGCTTCCTGGTTCACCACCGCAGCCAGTTGGCTTCGTGGAAGAAGAACCAGCCGATCTGCTCGGAGTGCGCGGCCTAACCTCCGTCGCTCCGCCATGCTCCCCGTAGACGTTCTGGTCGCGACCACCGCGGCGGACGTCCCACTTCCTGCGTACTCACATCCAGGAGACGCAGGCGCGGATATCACCACGCGCATCGACGTGACGCTTGCTCCCGGAGAGCGCGCCACCGTCCCCACGGGACTCAAGATCGCGCTTCCGCCCGGCTTCGTGGCGCTCGTTCACCCACGATCCGGCCTGGCGGCCAAGCACGGCGTGACGGTCGTGAACGCGCCTGGCACCGTGGACGCTGGCTATCGCGGTGAGATCGCTGTGACGCTCCTCAACTCGGATACACAGCATGCAGTGACCTTCGTGAAGGGCGACCGGATCGCGCAGCTCGTCATCCAGCAGGTGGAGACCGCAAACTTTGTCAGTGTGGAAACGCTTCCCGGCTCCCATCGCGGCGATGCTGGCTTCGGTTCGACGGGAGGAGCCAGCCAGTGAGCGACGTTACGCTCATTGCCGCCGCCGCCGCCCGCCAGCATGTGACCGTGGCGGGCAAGATCGTCTCTGTCACGGTCAATCCCAAAGACGCACCGCCCGCGCTTACCGCGCGCGTGGAGGACTCAAGCGGAAGCATCGACGCAGTCTTCATTGGCCGGCGCGGAATCCCGGGCGTTGAGCCCGGGCGCTCGGTCAAGATAGCGGGTCGCGTCTACAACGATGGCCACGGTCCGCGCATCTTCAACCCCAGTTACGAACTGCTCAACGGAGCGACGGGATGAGTCAATCCGGTTGGCGCGCTGTTGCGGGCGAGGAATTCTCCGTGCGCGAATCCGTTGGAGGCACGCGCGGGCTTGTTGAGTCGGCGGCGCCGGGCGTCGCGTTTGTGGTCGCCTACCTCGCTGTTGGCGGATTTCGCGTCCCTACGCTGGTGGCCTGCGCCGTCGTGGCGGTGATGGTGGCCATCCGGCTTATTCAGCGCACCCCAGTGACGCAGGCGCTGGGCGGAGTATTTGGAGTAGGGCTTGGAGCGTTATGGGCTTGGCGCTTCGGGGAGCCAGGGGAGTACTTCGTCCCCGGGTTCTACATCAACGTGGCGTCCCTTGTTGTGCTGCTGGTGTCAATCGTGGTGCGCTGGCCCATCGTCGGGGTCGTGGTCGCGCTAGCGCGCGGAGCGTCGATGGGGTGGCGTACTGACCCGCGGTTGCTGCGGCGATTCGGCCTGGCGACGGGGATCATGGCGGCGCTCTTCGCGCTCAAACTCGCGGTTCAGGTGCCGCTCTATTTTGCTGGGCTCATTGTTGCCCTGGGCGTTGCGAAGCTGGCTATGGGCATCCCGCTATTCTTGCTGACGGCCTGGACTATTTGGCTGATGGTGCGTTCCGAAGAACTTCCTCAAGCGCCCCCGGATCAGCCTCAACCGAAACAATAAACAGCAATTCGTCGCCCACCTCGAGCGTGTCGTGCGGCGACGGCGCGATGGTGCGGTCTCCCCTGACCACACACGTCAACACAATGTCCTCTGGCCACGTGATCTCGCTGAGCATTGATCCTATGATTGCGGAGTCCGCGGGCAGCGTTACCTCGTGGATCGCTGCGCCTGACTGGTGGAACGTGAAGACCTTGACGAGATCACCTACGGCGACCGCCTCTTCAACCATGGCCGTCATGATGCGTGGGGTGCTCACTGCGACGTCCACGCCCCACTGGTGGTCGTACATCCACTCGTTGCGCGGGTTGTTGACGCGAGCGACAGTTCGAGGCACGGCGAACTCGGTCTTGGTGAGGAACGCGATCACGAGGTTTGCCTTGTCGTCCCCGGTGGCGGCCACCACTACATCGCAGTCCTCCACGTGGGCGTCGCGTAGCGAGGCGAGTTCGCAGGCGTCGGCCAGGAGCCAGTCGGCCTCCGCGACTTGAGCGACGCGCATGGCGTTCGGGGACTTGTCCATGAGCGTGACCTCGTGGCCGTGCTCCAGCAGGTCGCGCGCGATCGAGCGTCCCACGGAGCCTGCACCCGCGATGATGATCTTCACTTCTTCTTCACCGCCCGCTTAGAGGGTTTCTTTGCGGCTCCGCGCGCTGTGGGCGCCTTGCCGAGCAGCTTCTCAACCGTTGCCTCGACCGCCTCCGGAATCACGAGGTACGGCTCGTCGCCCGACTGCACCAACGTCGTGGAGTCCGGGATGACTCCCATGTTGAAGCGCACCACGTACGCCAGTCGCGCGCCGGTCGCCTCCTCGATGGCGGCGTATGGTTTGCCCACCCAGGCCGCGTTGAACTGCACGCGCTTGATCGAGACGTCAACTGACGCGTCGGAGTAAACCTCCGCGCCCCCCACGGGAAGCAGCCGCGAAACGATCTGGGCGCTGGTCCACGGCACGGGCGCCACCGTGGCTATGCCAAGCCGCTGGTACACCTCGGCGCGGCCTTGATCCGATATTCGAGCCACAACGTTCTCGACGCCGTAGGTCTCCCGAACGACGCGAGCGGCAAGGATGTTGGAGTTGTCGCCATCCGAGACTGCGGCGAACCCATAGGCGTCTTCGACGCCGGCGGCCAGCAGGGTGTCTCTGTCAAAACCCACTCCGGTGATCTTGTGCCCCTGGAAGTCTGCGGGGAGGCGGCGGAAGGCGTCGCTCAATTTGTCGATGATCGCGACGGAATGCCCACGTTGTTCGAACTCGCTCGCCAGGGCGGCTCCAGTACGGCCGCAGCCCATGATCACGATATGCACAAGCAACCACGGTATACCCGAGCGGCCTAGGATAGTGCGACGTGCGAAGGTTTCTTCAGGCAGTCAAGCGATTCGTGGTGGGCGAGCCCATCCCGACAGACAGAGCTGATACGCGCGCAATCCGCTCTCGGCTCGCGCTGCCGGTGTTTGGTGCGGGTATTCTCTCCGCCGTTGCGTACGCCCCCGACGCGCTAGTTGCGTCCCTGCGCAACGGTGGCCAAGCTGGCGCGATCCCGGGCATGGCGCTCGGCGTGGTCGCGATCATGCTGCTCCTTGGGTTTGCCTACCGGGCCAACGTGGTGGAGTTTGGCGGGATGCGCGGGGACTACGGCGTGGTCGCTCACCGCCTGGGGCCCGGCGCGGGCGTTGTGGCGGGCGCAGCCCTGTTGGTTGACTACTTGCTCACCGTCGCGGTCTCCGTGGCTGCGGTCGGCGCGATCGCAGACTTTGTGTGGCCTCAGCTTGAGGGCTTCGAGTCGGTCGTGGGCGTGGGACTCATCGGCATTATGACGCTGGGCGCGCTGCGCGGTATCCAGGAGCGCGCGCGGGTGCTGATGATCGTTTGGTTTGGCTTCATTCTTGTGGTGGTCACGGTGGCGATATTTGGACTCGCGCGGCACACGAACGCGGCGCTCGTCTCGGAGCCGGCGGTCTCCCAGTCGGGGTGGGCAATTGTGCTCGCGTACGGCGGCGCCGTCGCGTCCGGAGCGGTGATGGTTACCGGGATCGAGCACCTCGCTGCCTCCGGCCGATTCCACGAGGAGCCGCGGGGTCTTCGCGCCGGCCGCACGCTGTTGATTGCGGTCGCTGTTTCAGCGATCGCGTTCTTCCTGGTTGCCTTCCTCGCGTGGGCCTACGGTTCCGGCGACTGGTCAGACGGCCCGATTCTGCTTCAGGTGGCCGACGGCGTCTTCGCCGGTGACGTTGCAATTTGGATTGTGAGCCTGGCGGCGGCCGCAATCTTGTACGCCGCAGCCGCTGCTGTGTTCCGGCGATTTACCCAGCTATCTTCTGTGCTCGCGCGTGACGGCTACTTGCCGCGCCAGATGCACTCACTCAACGATCGCCTGGTCTTCAAGTACGGTGTGTTGATCATCGCAGTCGCGTCAACGCTGGTGGTTGTGCTGTCAGGCGCTGACCTGGAGCGGCTGGTGCACGTTTACATCGTGGGCGTCTTCACGTCGATTGTCCTAAGTCAGGTCGCGATGGTTCGACACTGGGGCGGCCGCATCAAAGTCGAGGTAGACAAGGGACTGCGGCTCAAGGGACAAGGCTTCCGCGCACTTCACCTAGTTGCCGCCGTCGTTGGGTCGGCGGTGTGGCTCGTTGTGGTGGTCTTCAACGTGGCGTCGGGCGCCTGGATCGCGGTGGTGATGATCGCGGGGCTTGTGTTGCTCATGTGGTTCATTCACCGTCATTACGACCGGGTTCGTCGGGACGTCGAACTGGTCGAGGGCGACCGGTCTGGCGCGCTGCCCAGCGCGACCCACGGTATCGTGCTTGTCGCGCAACTTCACCGCCCCGCTCTCCGCGCCATCGCGTATGCGCGCGCCAACCGGCATGACACCCTTACTGCGGTCGCCGTCCAGGTGGACAAGCGCGCCGCGACGCACTTGCAGTCCGAGTGGGGTAAGCGCGACCTGGGCCTGTCGCTGTCCATCCTTAGCTCGCCGTACCGGGACTTCATCGGGCCGATCATCAGTTACGTACGCGCCGTGCGGCGCGGGAGTCCACGAGAAATGGTGGTCATCTACGTGCCGGAGTACATCGTTACCCGCTGGTGGGAGCGCTTCCTGCACAACAAGAGTGGCGTCCGGCTTCGCGCCCGTTTGCTGCAGATTCCGGGCGTGGTGGTCACGGCGGTTCCATGGCACCTGCATTCCGCGAGCGGCGACGCTGGTACCGGCCGCTAATGGACGACGTAAGGGTCACGGTTGCGGCGGTAGCTCACGGCGGTCACTGCGTCGCGCGCCACCAGGGCCGGGTCATTTTTGTGAGGCACACGCTTCCCGGCGAAGAGGTCACCGTCCGTCTGACGGACTCCGAGCCTGACGCGAAGTTTTGGCGCGGAGACGCCATTGAGGTTCATGTGGCGTCGCCCGACAGGGTTGAGTCGGCATGGCCCGAGGCGGGCCCGGGTGGCGTCGGAGGTGCGGAACTCGCGCACGTCAAGTTGGAGGCGCAATTGCGCTGGAAGCAGGACGTGCTGACAGAGTCGTTCGGGCGATTCGCCGATCGTATGTGGCCGGGACAGGTCGCTCAGGCGCCAGGGGACGACGCACGCGGGGGTTTGCGCTACCGCACGCGCATCACTGCGGTGGCGGATGGTTCGGGCCAGGCCTCCATGCGCGAACCGCGCAGCCACACCATGAAGGCTCTTGCGGCGATGCCTCTCGCCACCGAGCCGGCCGAGGCCGCGCTCCTCAAGGGAAGGTTTCCTGCGGGCGCCGCCATCCAGGTAGTCGCACCCGCCCACGAGGACCGCGCCCACGTGCTAGTGAACGGCGCCGCGTGGAAATCAGGCAAGCCGGACGCGCGACCCAACGCGCCAACGAGCGTCCGCGAGAAAGTCGACGTCGCCGGGACCGAGTACGCCTACCGCGTCGCCACCGGCGGCTTCTGGCAAGTTCACGTGGAAGCTCCCGCGATCCTGGTCGCCGAGGTGCTCGCTCGGGTCGGAGCGGCCGCCACCGTCCTCGACCTGTATGCAGGAAGCGGTCTGTTTACGCTGCCACTGGCCACAGGCGGACGCGAGGTCGTCTCGGTGGAGTCAGACGGGGTCGCGGTGCGCAACGCACTGAGAAACTTGCACGATCAGCCCTCGGCGACCGTCATCGAGGGCGACGTGCGCCGCACTCTTGGCGCGGGAATGAGCCCCGCGGCAGCGGCCGTGGTTGACCCCCCTCGCTCGGGCGCGGGCAAGGCGACGCTCGAGGCGCTCGCCGCCGTGGGGCCGGCACGCGTCGTCTACGTGGCCTGCGACCCGGTAGCTCTCGCGCGCGACACGCAGATTCTCGGTCAACTCGGCTACGATCTGGTCGATGCGGCCGGATGGGACCTGTATCCCATGACGCATCACGTCGAGGCCGTGGCAACGTTCGAACGGCGCTAGCGCGAAACTCTGCGCCACGCTCGCCCGGTAGACTGGGGCCTCATCTTTCGGAGGCCTTACATGAGTGTGGATTCGCTGGGAGCCAAGGGCTCCCTAACCGTCGGCAGCAATAATTACGAGATCTACCGCCTTGCAGCGGTCGATGGGCTCCAGAAGCTCCCGTACAGCCTCAAGATCCTCGCGGAGGCGCTGCTGCGCACCGAAGACGGAACGAACATCACGGCGGACCACGTCCGCGCTCTCGCAGCGTGGGACCCAGCGTCCCAGCCCGACACCGAAATCCAGTTCACGCCCGCGCGCGTGGTCATGCAGGATTTCACGGGCGTACCGTGCATCGTTGACCTGGCCACGATGCGCGAAGCCGTCGCGGCGCTGGGCGGAGACCCGAGCGTGATCAACCCGCTCGCCCCCGCTGAGATGGTCATCGACCACTCCGTCGTCATTGACGTGTTTGGCCGCAAGGACGCGCTAAAAATCAACACGGCCCTCGAGTACGAGCGCAACCGCGAGCGCTATCAGTTCTTGCGCTGGGGCCAGGGCGCGTTCGACAACTTCCAGGTGGTGCCGCCGGGAACCGGAATCGTCCACCAGGTGAACCTCGAGTATCTGGCGCGGGGCGTCATGACCCACACGGTGGCCGGGGCAGACGGCACGACCACGGTGCAGGCCTACCCCGACTCGTGCGTCGGCACTGACTCGCATACGACGATGATCAACGGCCTGGGCGTACTCGGCTGGGGAGTGGGCGGCATTGAGGCTGAGGCCGCGATGCTCGGCCAGCCCGTGTCCATGCTCATCCCGCGCGTGGTGGGCTTCAAGCTCACGGGCGCAATCCCCGCAGGCGCGACAGCGACCGATGTGGTGCTGACCATCACGCAGCAACTGCGCGCACACGGAGTAGTCGGCAAGTTTGTGGAGTTCTACGGGGACGGCGTTGGCGCCGTGCCGCTCGCGAACCGCGCGACCATCGGCAACATGTCGCCCGAGTTCGGCTCCACCGCGGCGATGTTTCCCATCGACGACGTCACGACCGGCTACCTGCGCCTCACCGGGCGCGGCGACGACGAGGTGGCGCTGGTTGAGGCATACGCGAAGGAGCAGGGCCTGTGGCACGACCCGTCGTCCGCTGACTATGTGGAGCCCGTGTTCTCGGAGTATCTCGAGCTGGACCTGGGCACCGTCGTGCCGTCCATCGCCGGCCCCAAGCGGCCGCAGGACCGGATCGAGCTCACCGAAGCGAAGCCGCAGTTCGGCAAGGACATCTCGAACTACCGCAAGGGCGACGCCCGCGCTGCTACTTACACGGACGAGCACGGCGCTGAAGTCGAGCTCAACGACGGTGACGTCGTGATCGCGTCGATCACGTCCTGTACCAACACCTCCAACCCGTCCGTGATGCTCGCGGCCGCTCTGCTTGCGCGCAACGCCCGCTCCAAGGGCCTGCAGGTCAAGCCGTGGGTCAAGACGTCGATGGCGCCGGGATCGAAGGTGGTCACCGACTACTACGAAAAGGCAGGGCTGTGGCCTGACCTCGAGCACCTGGGCTACCACCTGGTGGGCTACGGATGCACCACGTGCATCGGAAACTCCGGCCCGCTGCCCGCGCCCGTCAGCGACGCCGTGAACGAGCACGACCTCACTGTGGTGTCCGTCCTCTCGGGCAACCGCAACTTCGAAGGGCGCATCAACCCCGACGTGAAGATGAACTATCTCGCGTCGCCGCCACTCGTGATCGCATACGCGCTCGCTGGAACCATGAACCACGACTTCGAGACGGAAGCACTCGGACAGGATGGCGACGGCAGCGACGTGTTCCTCCGCGACATCTGGCCCGCGGCTGACGAAGTCGAGTCCATCGTGTCGAGCTCGATCGACCGCCACATGTTTGTTAAGGACTACGCCGACGTCTTCACAGGCGACGACGCGTGGCGCAGCCTGCCTACTCCTTCCGGCAACACGTTCGAGTGGGACAGCGAGAGCACCTACGTGCGCAAGCCACCGTACTTCGAGGGAATGACCGCGCAGCCCGCCCCCGTCACGGACATCGTGGGCGCGCGCGTGCTGGCGCTGCTTGGAGACTCGGTCACCACCGACCACATCTCGCCCGCAGGCGCGATCAAGCCCGACAGCCCCGCAGGCACGTACCTCACGGAACACGGCGTCGAGCGTAAGGACTTCAACTCGTATGGCTCGCGCCGCGGCAATCACGAAGTCATGATTCGCGGAACATTCGCGAACATTCGGCTGCGTAACTTGCTTCTCGCGGACGCGAACGATGGTGCTGGCGTCGAGGGCGGCTTCACCCTCAACCACCTCTCGAGTGAGCAGGCGGCCATCTACGACGCTGCGCAAGACTACGCGGCCGCAGGTGTTCCACTCGTGGTCCTCGCGGGCAAGGAGTACGGCACCGGGTCCTCGCGCGACTGGGCTGCCAAGGGGACCAGACTGCTTGGCGTGCGGGCGGTCATTACTGAGAGCTTCGAGCGCATCCACCGCAGTAACCTCATAGGAATGGGGGTGCTGCCGTTGCAGTTCCCTGCGGGCAAATCCGCGGCTTCGCTCGGCCTCGACGGTACGGAGACGTTCTCGATTTCGGGCGTGACGGCGTTTAGCTATGGGGGTCACCCGCGCGAACTGCCGGTAGTCGCCACCAAAGCCGACGGAACCGAGGTGGCCTTCGAGGGCGTGGTCCGTATCGATACGCCGGGCGAGGCCGACTACTTCCGGCACGGCGGCATTCTCCACTACGTGTTGCGTTCGCTCGCCTCCGCGTAGGGGCCCCGCACGTCCGAAGGAACCTGGCGCGCCGCATGTGCGTTGCGCCGTAGAGTGAAAACCACGACGTCCTGAGGAGGCCATCCGCGGTGCTGGAGTCCATCGAGTCACCCGACGATCTGGGCGATCTCAGTTACGCCCAACTTGGTGAGCTCGCCGCGGATATCCGCGCGTACCTGGTGGAATCGGTGTCCAAGACGGGTGGACACCTGGGCCCCAACCTCGGAGTGGTCGAACTCACTATTGGGCTGCACAGAGTGTTCGACTCGCCGCGCGACTCGATCGTGTTCGACACCGGGCACCAGTCGTACGTGCACAAGTTGCTGACCGGCAGGCGAGATTTCTCCGACCTTCGCAAGCGCGGGGGAGTGGCGGGGTACCCGAGTCGCGCGGAGTCCGAGCACGACATCGTTGAGAACTCGCACGCGTCCACGGCCTTGTCCTGGGCGGCGGGCATCGGCCGGGCAAACACTATCGCGGGTCGCACCGACCGCACGGTGGTTGCTGTCATCGGTGACGGCGCGCTCACCGGCGGCATGGCGTGGGAAGCCCTCAATTCCCTCGCGGACTGCAACGACCGAGTGGTCATTGTCGTCAACGACAACGGTCGTTCGTATGCGCCAACCATCGGCGGGCTCGCCCGCAAGTTCGATGGCATGCGCACCGACCCTCGCTACGAGGCGATGCTTGGGTGGGGAAAGCGCACGCTCACGTCACACGGGCGCGTCGCGCGCGGGACGTTCAATCTCATCAAGCGGGCCAAGCACGGCGTGAAGGACTTGCTTGCGCCGCAGGGTATGTTCGAGGACCTCGGCCTCAAGTATGTTGGCCCCGTTGACGGGCACAACCTGCACCAGATCGAGCACGCATTTGAACACGCCAGAGACTTCGGCGGCCCCGTGATCGTTCACCTCGTCACGGACAAGGGCCGAGGTTACCAGCCCGCGGAAACGCACGACGAAGACAAGTTTCACGCGGTCGGCAAGATCCACCCCGAAACCGGGCTTCCCATCGAGCCGTCACGATTCGGGTGGACCGCAGTGTTCTCCGAAGAGATGGTCAAGGCCGGACGCGAACGCGAAGACCTGGTCGCCATCACAGCGGCCATGCTCGCGCCCGTCGGCCTGGCGCCGTTCCAGGCGGAGTTTCCCGAGCGCGTCATCGACGTGGGTATTGCGGAACAGCACGCCGTCACCGCCGCCGCTGGGCTCGCGTTCGCCGGAATGCATCCCGTGTTTGCCGTCTACGCGACGTTCCTTAACCGCGCGTTTGACCAGCTCCTGATGGACGTCGCGCTTCACAAGGCAGGCGTAACGTTCATGCTCGACCGCGCGGGCGTCACCGGCGACGATGGCCCCAGCCACAACGGAATGTGGGACCTCGCGCTACTGCGGTCCGTGCCGGGGATCCGCTTGGCCGCGCCGCGCGACGAGGCGGAACTGCGTCGAGCATTCCGCGAGTCCATCGAGATTAGCGACGGCCCTTCCGTCGTCCGATACCCCAAGGGAGAGCTCAGCGAACCGCTGCCCGCGTTCGGCATCCGCGGCAAGCCCGCGTCGCGCGGAGGAATGGACCTACTCGCGGCTCATGGCAAGGATCCCAAGGTTGCGGTACTGGGCATGGGCGCAATGGCTCAAACGGCCGTCGATGTCGCGGGAAAGATCGCAGCAGAGGGAATCGACACGCTCGCGGCCAGCGCCACCTGGGTTCTGCCCGTTCCCGAAGGTCTGCTGAAGACGATTGAGGGCGCCGATGTGGTCGTTACCATCGAGGATGGATTGATCGACGGCGGAATTGGCGAGGCATGGGCGGAGTCTGCGAGGCGCGCGGGTATCCGGTCTGAGTGGGTCCACTGCGGCATTCCGCGTGAGTTTATCGAGCATGCCTCGCGCGCGCAGGTGGTCGAGCATATTGGGCTCGAACCCGCGACCATTGCGGGCGCGGCGCTCGCCAAACTGGGAGCATAGTACGCAGCCGTTCGCGCCAGTCCGGGGGCTCCTGGCTACTCGGTAGCGGAGTCAGCGGAGTCAGCGGAGTCAGCGTCTGCCAGAGCCGCGGCCTCTTCTTCTGCCAGGGCAATTGCTGGGACTAATGCAGGCACGAGCAAGTCGATTTGCCATGCGCGCGCATGGCGATCCTCAAGGAACTCACGCACGGCGTGTTCGCCCGCGCCGGGATAGTCCCAGCAAAGCCTTCGGAGCGCATCCGGCTGGAGCAAGTTTTCGGCGGGGACGCTGTGCTTTGCTGACATCTTCTCGATCACCTTGCGCGCGGCGACTAGCCGCACCGCGGCCTCCGGCCGCTTGTCCATCCACGTGCGCGGCTGTGGTGGGCCGTCGAGCGCGGGACCGCGGCGCGAGGGCAGGTCTTCGTCCGGTAGCGTCATCGCCTTCTCGATCGCCTTGTACCACTGCGGCGCGCGCCGCTTGGTCCCGCGTGATTGCCATTCGCGAATGGCGACAAGCGCGTTGTAATCCTTGGGTTGGGCGTTCGCGGCGGCGATAATCGCGGCATTCCGCAGTACCCGTCCGGGGGCGATGTCGCGCGACTGACCGTGCGCGTCGCGAGCGAGCCAGAGTTCACGGACGATGGCGAGGCCGCGAGGGTCGCGGATCTTGTGGGTACCGGAGACCTTGCGCCACGGGTCAACCTTGGACAGGGGAGGTGTAGCGTCAAGCACGCCGGCGAACTCCTGCCGAGCCCACTCCGTCTTGCCGGCTTTCTCAAGATGTGCGCCTACGGACTCGCGCAGTTCGAGCAGGACCTCAACGTCGAGCGCGGCGTAGTTGAGCCAGCTGGCGGGCAGCGGGCGCTCCGACCAGTCCTGGGCCGAGTGCTCTTTGGCAAGGCGCACGCCCAACTCGCGTTCGACGACGGATGCGAGGCCGACCTTAGGCCACCCGAGCAGGCGCGCGGCGAGCTCAGTATCGAAGATTGTCGTGGGCTTCATCTTGAGGTCCCGCATGCCGGGCAGGTCTTGACTCGCAGCGTGGAACACCCACTCAGCGTCGCCGAACGCGTCCGACAGCGCAGACAGATCGTCGAGCGCGCCCGTGTCAATCAATGCGATCCCGGCGCCCGCGCGCTTGAATTGCGCGAGGTAGGTCTTCTGCCCGTATCGGAACCCAGAGGCCCGCTCGGCGTCCACCGCGACAGGTCCGGTCCCGGCAGCGAAGCGTTCGACGGCTGCGGCGAGCGCTGCGGGTGTGTCAATCAGGTTTGGAACGCCGCCAGCGGGGCCCGCCAGCAACTCGAGTTCGGGTTCTGTGGCCACCGCTTGAGCGCTCGAGCCCTGCGGTGTTGATTGAGCAATGGCGTCTTCGGGAGTTGCGGTCACGCAGTTTTTCCTCGCAGCATTGTCACGCCTTCTGGTAGCGGAGGCACGCCCGCACAGGTCGCGAGCAGATTTGCCCACGCTTTGATGTGGGGGGCCATGTCGGGTTTTTCCGGTGTCCATGAAATCCGCATCTCGATGCGCACCTCTGAGGCTGTGTTCTCCAAGTCGCCGAAGGACTCGTTGGTGACCTTCGTTACTGTTCCGCCTAGCGCCGAATGGGTAAGGTCGGCGAGCGATTCGTTGATCCACGACCACGCGACCTGCGCCCACATTTCGTCCGCGCCAACTTCGCGCTCAATCTCGGCCTTGACCAGAGCGATCACGCGCAACGTGCCGCCCCAGGCGTCCTGGCCCGCCGGGTCGTGGAGGACGAGGAAGCGACCAGAGGCCCCGAGCTCGCCGTCAACGTCGATTTCTCCGTTAACCGCGACCGCGAACGGGGCGATGCGGCTGGGCGCGGGAGCTTCGGCGAGGGCAACCTCTCCCCGGACGCGGGCACCCTTGAGGCTGCGCAGCACCTCCTGAAAGTCCCTCGGCGCGGTGGAAATGTCGTTGCTCACCTCCCGAGACTACGGGCGACGGCTGACGGCCGCTAGGTACGCCACGCCGGGCTTAACCCTCTAGGCTGTTCCGGGTAACGACGATGTGAAGGAATAGCCATGGCGCTCGCTGATATTGGTGTTACTGGACTAGCGGTAATGGGACGCAATCTTGCGCGTAATTTTGCACGCAATGGGTTCACGGTCGCAGTCCACAACCGCTCCGGGCAGAAGATGCATTCGCTCATCGCCGATCACGGCGACGAAGGCGAATTCATCGGCTCCGAGAGTCTTGATGACTTCGTGGCCTCGCTGTCGGTTCCGCGCACCGTCGTGATCATGGTCCAAGCGGGCGACTCGACGGACTCCGTGATCGACGCGCTCACAGAGCTGCTCGAGAAGGGCGACATCATTGTCGACGCGGGCAACGCGCACTACCCCGACACGGTACGCCGTGAATCCGCGCTCGCCGCCAAGGGCCTCCACTTTGTGGGTACCGGCGTCTCTGGCGGTGAAGAGGGCGCCCTGCTAGGCCCTTCGATCATGCCCGGCGGGCCGGCCGAGTCGTACAAGACGCTCGGCCCGATTCTGGAGAAAATCTCCGCGAAAGTCGATGGCGAGCCGTGCTGCGTGCACGTGGGCCCCGGCGGCGCAGGCCACTTCGTCAAAATGGTCCACAACGGCATCGAATACGCAGATATGCAGCTCATCGGCGAGGCGTACCACCTGCTTCGTGAAGGGCTCGACATCGAGCCCAAGGAGATCGCTGAGATCTTCGCTAAGTGGAATGAAGGCGACCTTGAGTCGTTCCTGATCGAGATCACCGCCGAGGTGCTCGCGCAGGTTGACGCGAAGACGGGGAAGCCGCTCGTCGACGTCATCGTCGACGAAGCGGGGCAGAAGGGCACGGGCCGCTGGACCGTCATCTCGGCGCTCGACCTTGGCGCACCCGTCACGGGAATCGCCGAGGCCACCTTTGCCCGAGCCATCTCCTCGCAAACGGCCCAACGCGTCGCGGCACAGGACGTGCTCGAAGGCAACGCCGGCGACTTCCTCATCAACGACCGCGACGGCTTCATCGAAGACGTTCGCCTCGCGCTGTACGCCTCAAAAGTTGTCGCGTACTCGCAGGGCTTCGACCAGATCCAGGCTGCATCCGATGAGTTCAATTGGGGCATCAATCGCGGCTCGATGGCCAAAATCTGGCGCGGCGGTTGCATCATTCGGGCTCGCTTCCTCAACCGCATCACCGAGGCGTACGAGCGCAACCCGGAGCTTCCCGCTCTGCTTGTGGACCCGTACTTCGCAGAGGAGGTCGCCACGAGCGTTTCCGCATGGCGACGGGTGGTGTCCCAGGCGGCGCTCGCGGGAATCCCGGTCCCCGCGTTCGGTTCGTCGCTGTCTTACTACGATTCGCTGCGCGCCGACCGGCTCCCCGCCGCCCTTATTCAGGCGCAGCGTGACTTCTTTGGTGCACACACGTATCGCCGCACGGACGCCGAGGGCTCGTTCCATACGCTCTGGGGTGGCGACCGCACCGAGGTGGAGGCCTAGTCCGTGCCTGTCCCCGTTGTCGTCGGCGGCGATATCGGTGCGTACGCACTGATTCGCGCGTTCCATGAGCAGTTCGGGGTGCGCGGCATCGTTGTCGCCGAGCGCCACACGCGAGCGTTCGCTAGCACCAGGCTCTGTGAGGTGCGAACGGCCGACGTTAACGACTCAGCCGCGCTGGTCGAGGCGCTAGTCGATGTCGCACGTGACTACTCCGGCGAGCAGCTCATCCTGCTGTCCAACGCCGACTGGTACGTAGAGACCATTATCAAGAACCGCAAGGCGCTCTCGGCTCACTACGCGATCCCCATGTGCGGCGCGGAGGCGTTCGCACGGGTCTCGTCCAAGCGAGCGTTCCACGAGGACTGCGACGCGCTTGGCATTCCTGTTCCGGAGACCGTCGCCGTCAACATCGGAACGGCGAAGCGGCGGGATGACAACGGGCTACTTGCGCACTTGACGTACCCCGTGATCGGCAAGCCCTCGTCGAGCGCGGAGTACTACTACGCGTCGTTCGAGGGCAAGAAGAAGATCCACCACCTCGAGACCAGGGAAGAAGTGGACGACCTCCTCACGCGGCTGCGCGGCTCCGGTTTCAAGGGCACGTTCCTGTTGCAGGAATTCATCCCTGGCGACGAGACGCAGATGCGCTCCCTCACGGCGTATCGGGACTCGCACGGCGACGTGACGCTGCTGTGCACGGGCCGAGTGCTGTTGGAGGAACACACTCCTGGAACCCTGGGAATCCCTGCGGCCATCCTCACGGAGCCGTATGCGGACGCGATGAATGCGATGACTGAGTACCTCAATCGGATCGACTACCGGGGATTCGCAAACGCGGACTTCAAGCGGGATGCGCGCACCGGAGAGCACGTGTTTTTCGAGGTTAACCCCCGCATCGGCCGAAACAACTATTACGTGACGGCCGCCGGCGCAAATGTCGCCGATTTTGTTGCAGCCGACGTTGCAGGCGACCGACGCGATCCTGTTCGCGCGACCAAGGAGCTGCTCTACTCCGTGGTGCCCTTGCGTCTACTCACGCGCTACCTGCTGAATCGCGAATTGCGCAGCCGTGTGATCGCCGCGGCCCGCAGGGGAATCGCGCGACCGCTTTTCGCGCCGGCAGATCGCTCTCCCAAGCGGACGGCTGCAATCGCCGCGCTGACGCTCAACTATTGGCGAAAGTACCTCAAGCACTACCCGCGCCCCACGGCCGATGGCGCGTAGCGCGCACCTCCCAGATCCGGGGACTCAAGACTTGGTCCAGCGCTCCATCTTGTAGTCGCCGGCGACGAGCGAGTGAGCCAGCCTGAAGCCCGCTGGCACCGGGGGGATCTCGGCACCGGTCTCGCCGCCCGATTCTGGGCTGGTGGTCAGGCAGTAGTCGTTGATGACTGCGCGGTCCATGAAACGAACAGCAAGCCGGGGGCCGCCCTCGCACAAGATGCGCTTGAGGCCGCGGCTCTCGAGTTCCTTGATTGCTCCCCGCGGCGAGAACACGTCTGTGCCTGCGAGCAGGATCCTAGACGTCCACTGTGCACCCAGCCGTCGTATGGCCGGGGAGCCGCCTGACGTGAGGATCCACGTGTTCGACGGGTCAACGTCCGGAGGGATGTGGCCGGTGTACGTCACAATCGCGAGCGCGGGGACGGGCGTCTGATTGAGCAGGCGCCGCGCTTTGGCGAGATCGGCGGAGAGCTTAATCACGCCGTAGCGTTCCTTGCGTGCCGTGTTCCCCCCGACCACCACGACGTCGGAGACGGCGCGAAGAACGCGCAGCACCCGCAAGTCGGCGTCGCCGTTGAGTGAGCGTGAGGAGCCGTCGGGGCCAGCAGCCTTGCCGTCCTTGGACGCAATCAGCCCAAGGCGGATGGTTCCGGGTCGATGCTGGTAGAGAGCCCGCAGTTGAGTCTCTGACGGGTCGGGCTCAATTTCGGCAGTCGCTGGCACTACTTGGGTAAGCGTGGCCCCCCCAGCCGTGTCGTTTGTCACACGTGAACAGTACCCCGAAGTAGTGTGGAGCGTCGTGAGCAACAAGCTAACGGGGCGCCGGCCCCAAGTCCCGGCCGCTAGCCTCGTCGCGGCGCTCAAACCGCCGCCACATTTTGCGGGCGCTACCTTCGCCTCGTACATACCTGACGCTGAGTTTCCGAGCCAGGCCGATGCTCGCGCAAGCGTCGAGGCGTTCGCGGCCGAGGCGGTGGGCCGCAAGCGCGCCAGCCGCGGGCGAGGCATCTATCTTGATGGCGGCTTCGGAGTAGGCAAGACGCATTTGTTAGCTGCCCTCGCGCATGCGGACGCGGGGTCTGCGGCTTTCGGAACGTTCGTGGGTTACACGTCTCTGGTGGGTGCGCTGGGATTCTCGACCGCGCGCGACGCACTCAGCTCGTTCCGAGTGGTGTGCGTTGACGAGTTCGAGCTGGACGATCCCGGTGACACGCTCATCATGGCTCGGCTCATGCGAGAGCTCACTGACAGGGGAGTCCACCTAGCCGCGACATCCAATACTCTGCCGGGCGCGCTGGGGCAGGGACGGTTCGCGGCGGACGACTTTCGTAGAGAGATCCAGGCACTCGCCGACGCCTTCACCGTCGTCACCATCGAGGGCCCCGACTACCGGCACCGTGGCGACATGGTCTTTCCCGAGCCGTCGACGGACGCGCAGGTTCGCGCGGCCAGCGCGGCGCAGGCTCAGACCTGCGACGAATGGGGCGAGCTGTTGGATGACTTGCTGCACGTGCACCCTAGCAAGTTCGGCGCCTACGTCGACGGTGTTGATCTCGCCGGATTGGTTGGCGTCGAAAAGCTCTGGGATCAGGGCCGCGCGCTCCGCGTGGTTGCTCTGGTTGACCGTTTGTACGACCGCAACGTGCGTGTGCTCGCGTCTGGGACGTCGCTCGGGCAGATTTTTCCGGCGGAGATGCTCGCCGGCGGGTACCGAAAAAAGTACTTGCGCGCGCTGTCGCGGCTATGCGCGATGGCCTCCGTCGAGGGGCCAGCCGCAAGTTAGTTCGCTGATTCCCGCGAGCTACTCGCCCTTGAGTGCCTCGATGCGCGCGATCTCAGCCTCGACGTCGAACGTCGCCACAGGCCACGCCAGGTCCAGCCCCTGCATCGCCGTGGTGAGCAGTTCCGTGACGGCGAGCCTCGCGAACCACTTGTTATCTGCGGGGACCGCATGCCAAGGTGCGATGTCCGTCGAGCACCGGTCGAACATCTCCTGGTATGCGTCCATGTAGTCGGGCCACAGCGCGCGCTCGTCGAGGTCGCCGGGGTTGTACTTCCAGTGCTTGTCGGCTCGGTGGATTCTGGCGTCGAGGCGACGCAGTTGTTCGTCGAGAGACACCATGAGGGCGCACTTGATGATCGTGGTCCCGCCTGCGGCGACCTCGGCCTCGAACGCATTGAGCTCGTCGTAGTAGGTGCCCCAGACGGCGGGCTCCACAAGGTTGTGTACCCGCACCACCAAGACTTGCTCGAAGTGCGATCGGTCGAAGACACCGATCTTGCCCGCGGTGGGCAGCGCGTTCTCAACGCGCCACAGATAGTGGTGGCCGTTTTCCTCGTCGGTGGGGACACCGAACGAGCGGTGAGCGACTCCTTGCGGATCCACCATGCCGACCACGTGCCGGACGATTCCGCCTTTTCCCGACGTGTCCATGCCCTGCAGAACTAGGAGCACTGAGCGCCTGCCGTCGGCTACCTTGGCATTGGCGTGAAGCATTTCCTGGAGATTGGACAAGGTGCTCCCGCGGCGCTTCATTGTCTTCACCGCCGCGCGTTCGCCGTGCTCCCAGCCAGGCGTCGCGCCGTGCTCAAACTCCGCCAGCGAGAATCCGTTGTGCACGCGCAGGGTTTCACTGGGGTGCGCGCTCCAATCCGCTCTCTTGGCCATCGCCGCTCCTAGAACCCGTCTAGATCTTCTAGTATCACCGCGTCGGGGGCGAGCTCGCAGCCCGCGACCGTCACGGTCACGTCGCCGAATACCGCGAGCGGCGCCACGCCATCGAACACTACCGGCGCCGGCGAAAGGTTGGCGTGAACGGCTACAGGACCGTGCATGGTCACCACCCGATCGGCACGCTCCGAGACGCCTGCTGGGAACCGTTCCCACGCGCGTGCGTGAAGCTCTCGCGCGGCGATGAGGTGCGCAAACCACTCGCGTAGGAGTTCTGGGACAGATCCGCCTGCAGCGAGGCCCGCGCCCAGTTTGGAGCGCCGGTATGTGTCAGGATCCTGGGGATCGGGAACGGTAATCGGCCCCCCGTAGACCGCGTCCCACCCGTGGCCAGCGAACTCCCGTGCGCGGCCGTCGGACACGGACCGGGCAAGCTCGGGATCGTCGTGATCGGTAAAGAACATGAACGGCCGCGTCTCGCCGTACTCCTCGCCCATGAACAGCATCGGCGTGAACGGCCCGAGCAGAATGAAGGCTAGCGAGGCGGCCTGGGCGCCGGGGGTCAGCGAGGTTGACGGGCGGTCGCCCAGGGCGCGGTTGCCCACCTGGTCGTGGTTCGATGCGGACACCACGAACTGCCGGCGGTCGCGCTCCGGGGAGATGGGACGTCCCCAGTGGCGATCGCGGAATGTCGAAAAGTTACCGTCGTGCCAGAACACGTCGCGGTACACCTTGTCGAGTGTCTCGATCGACCCAAAATCGACGTAGTACCCGTGTCGCTCGCCCGTGAGGTACGCGTGGAGCGCGTGGTGGACGTCGTCGTTCCACTGCGCGGTCATGCCCAGCCCGCCCTGGACGGCGGGGGTGACCATGCGGTCGTCATTGAGGTCGGATTCGGCGATGAGCGACAGCGGGCGGCCCAGATCCTTCGAGAGTCCCCGGACGCGTAGCGAGAGCGCCGCAAGGAAGTGCGCGTCGGACGAATCCTTGAGCTCGTGTACAGCGTCGAGCCGTAGGGCGTCTACGTGGAACGCGTCGAACCATCGCACTGCGTTGTCGATGAAATACTTACGCACCTCGCTGGACCCCGCCTGGTCCAGATTCACGGCCTCGCCCCATGGCGTGTGGTGGGCGTCAGTGAAGTACGGCCCGAATTGGCTGAGGTAATTCCCCGATGGACCCATGTGGTTGTAGACCACGTCTAGGCACACGCCGATGCCCTTCGAGTGCGCCTTGTCGACAAACCGTTGAAGCGCCGCGGGCCCGCCGTAGCCCTCGTGTACCGCACAGATTGATACGCCGTCGTAGCCCCATCCGTGGCGCCCGGGAAAGGGCGCGAGCGGCATGAGTTCGACCATCTGGATGCCGAGTTTGGCGAGGTCGCTGAGCTGCCCGGCCGCCGCGTCGAGCGTGCCCTGCGGCGTGAACGTGCCCACGTGCATTTCGTAGGTGAGGGCGCCGCGGGCGTCCCGACCCTTCCACGCGCGGTCGTTCCACATGAATAGCGCGGAATCGAACACGCGAGAGAAGCCGTGAACGCCGTACGGTTGCCGGCTGCTGCGCGGGTCCGGGAATGGCCCGCGTCCGTCGATTTCGAAGGCGTAGTCCGTGCCGTGGTCCAGGCGCGGGCCGTCCCACCACCCGTCGCGGTCGGAGGACGCGCGTGGCTCAAGGTCGGCGATCGCGCGTGCCTCAGGCGGGCCGGTGTGGACACGCACCTGCTTCGCTCCGGGCGCCCACACGCTGACGTGCATCGCTAGTTCCTCACCAGTAAGGCCACAGGCAACGAACCCAGTACGTCTGCAAGAGCGGCGCTGCCGCCGGGGAACAGCGCGCCCGTGAATACATCCCGCCACTCGCCGTCGGGGAGCGTCATGGTGTTGTCGCTCCATCCACCGAGTTCGTCGAGACTGCGTCCCGCGCGCGTGGCGACCGCGACGGCTTCCGGGACTCCCGCGATGGTGCGCGCGAATACCACGGCGTGCCCGGACGATGCCGGGAGCGGCTCATAGCCGCACTGCTCTCCTACGAACGCGCCTGGCATGTCGCGCCGAGCGTGAAGCGAGCCCGTGGTAACCCACAGCTTTTCCTCGGCGAGCGTGCGCGGCTTGGCGCTGGAGTGCAGCCGCTCGGTGACGGACTGGAGGGCGTCGAAGTCCACGGGACGGCGGTTGTCTGGATCAACAAGGCTCGGCATGACAGTCTCGTTGCCCTGGTAGACG
The DNA here is from genome assembly GCA_965250005.1 of Demequinaceae bacterium. Taxonomy (GTDB): domain Bacteria; phylum Actinomycetota; class Actinomycetes; order Actinomycetales; family Demequinaceae; genus WTKG01. The sequence goes on along the minus strand of OZ252279.1, from coordinate 596,002 downwards.
TCCGGGACGCCCGGCATCGTCAACTGGATGAGTTTCATTGACAATGTCGATTGCCGCACCGCTGGGGCCATCTGGTCCCGCCATTCGGCGAGCAGTTCCGCAACGCCAGCGGTGTCAAGTGTCGCGCGCGCGAATACCAGCACGGCCGCCTCGTAGCGTTCGTTCACGGCAGTCCAAGTGGTGTGCGTCTTGGCCTCGCGCATCGCCTTGGTTAGGTATCCCTCGAGCCGGTCCCAGGCCATCGGGCCATCGTCGCTGAAAGTGGCGGCCGCGGTCTGCCACCAGAGGTTCTCCATCCGGCCGTCGAGCTCGGGCGGGCGAAGGGACTCGCTCGCGACGCGAAGTGCATCCACCAGGCGGTCCCACTCTTCGGCAGCCTCGCTCAGCACCCCGAGCCGGGCTCGCACGTCTTCGGAGCGCTTGACGTCATGAGTGGTGAGGGTGGTCATCGTGTGCGGGTACTGGGCCTGCTGCTCCGCCGCCCATGCGTGGAAATTGGCCGGAGGCAGCGCGAACCGGGCCGCGGGGCTACCGACCTCGCACAGCGCCAACAGGTGTGTCCAGCGGTAGTAGGAGGTGTCCTCGATGCCTTTGGCCATGACTGCTCCGCATGCCTGCTGGAAGCGGGTGACGATCTCGCCGCGATCCGCGTCTGCGGTTCGCCCGGCGCTACCCACCTCCGCGCCCTTGATGAGGTCAACGACCACCTCGAGTGTCTCGAGCCGTTCGGCGTCGAGTACGGCTCTCGCGCGATCGGCGGCAGCATCGATTGCATCAAGGGATGTCTGCTTGGGTGGGACGCCAGCGACAACGTATGCGCGGTACCGGTCGAACGCGACAAGCATTGCCCGCAGGCAGTCGTACAGCGCCCGGTACGTGTGGTCGCGCAGGCGTACGTCGGACACGCAGACGCTGTGTGCGACGGTTGTCAGGCGGTGCAGTTCGGAGCTGAGGGAGTCCTTGACGATCTCGCGTTTGGCCTCGTCAATTAGCGCCGGTAGCCCGCCCATGGCGTCACCCGTGACCCGGTGCAGGGTGGCTGCGAGCGGCGCCGCGCCCGACGGGTCGCGTAGCAATGCGCCGATGCGCCAGGACGCGTCGTACCCGGTGGTTCCTGCCGTGGGCCATGAACGCGGCAGCCGCTCCTCGTCCTCCAGGATCTTCTCGACCACGATCCACGCGCCGTCGGTGGCCTCGGAGAGTCGGTCGAGGTAGCCGCCCGGGTCGGCAAGTCCGTCCGGGTGATCTACTCGTAGTCCGTCGAGCACGCCGTCGCGCACCAGGTCCACGATCACGCGGTGCGTGGCCTCGAACACGTCGGGATCCTCGACCCGCACAGCCACGAGCGAGCCCACGTCGAAGAACCTGCGGTAATTGAGTTCCTCGTTCGCGACCCTCCAGTAGGCGAGCCGATAGTGCTGCTGGTCCACCAGCTCCGCCAGCGGCAGCGATTCCGTGCCGGGCTTAATGGGGAACACGTGGTCGAAGTACCGCAGCACGGGAACCTCGGTGCCGTCGTCGCCGGGAATCGCGAGCGCGTCCACGGTCAGTTCGCCCGCGGCGAGGACGGTTCCGATGCGCTGGCCGAGCACGGGCATGAGGAGTGAGTCGCCGGTGTCCCAATCCATGTCGAACCAGTGCGCGTACGGGGACTCGGGCCCCTCGGCCAGCACCGACCATAGGGTCTTGTTGTGGAACGCGGGCGTGGGGACGGACATGTGGTTAGGAACCAGGTCCGCGATCAGCCCCATCCCCAGTTCGCGGGCGGCGGAGGCGAGGGAGCGTAGCCTGGCCTCGCCGCCGAGCTCCGCAGAAACCTGCGAGTGATCTACCACGTCGTAGAAGTGGGTGGAGCCGGGCGCTGCCGTGAGAATGGGCGACAGGTAGAGGTGGCTTACGCCGAGCGCCGCGAGATACGGCAGGCGAGCCTGGGCGTCGGCGAAGGTGAAAGCGCTGGTGAGCTGGAGTCGGTATGTGGACAGTGGCACCGTTGCGCCCGCGCGGTGGCCTAGGCGGCGCGACTGCTCGGCAGCGGCGCTCACGGTGCCTCGCCAGATGTCATGTGGCCATTCTGCCAGCGCCGGGCCCAGCCCCCGTACGATGACGCCATGGCAAGCGACGCGCAGGACGTGGTTGATTGGCGCCGCGAGGTCTTCGACATGTATCGCGCCGTCCGCGCGCAGCCCGACCCGGCGCTAGCGCACGCGGGCTGGGTGGAGCACCGCGATCGGCTACTGACGTCGCACCCGGCATCGCCCGTCGCGCCCGAGCAACGCGCCGCCTACCCCGGCGCTAGCGTGGCGCCGTACGACCCCGCGTTCCGGTTCCTAGTGCCGATGGACGATGCCCCGGCCGAGCGCCGGGAAGTCGCGACCGCGACCGACGGCACCATCCCGCTCGAACGCATTGGCCGCTTGACACTGCCGGGACTGGGGTTGCTAGACGTCTGGTGGCTCGCGTCCTACGGGGGCGGAATCTTCGTTCCGTTGCGCGACGCCACGAGTGGCTCAACCACCTATGGCGGCGGCCGCTATCTGATCGACACGGTCAAGGGGGCGGACCTCGGCGAGGACGACGGCCGGCTCATTTTGGATCTCAACTTCGCGTACCAGGCGTCGTGCGCGTACGACTCGCAGTGGGTGTGCCCGTTGCCAGGGAAAGGCAACACGCTCGGTGAACCTGTGCCGGTGGGGGAGCAGTACCGCCCTGTCGGCCGCTAGAACACGAAAGGCCCCCGAAGGGGGCCTAGGTGGTGGGCGATACTGGGATCGAACCAGTGACCTCTTCCGTGTCAGGGAAGCGCGCTACCGCTGCGCCAATCGCCCATGCGAGGTGGAGATGGGATTCGAACCCACGTATACGGCTTTGCAGGCCGCTGCCTAGCCACTCGGCCACTCCACCAATGAGTGGATTTCCATCCTAATCCGAGCGGACGACGGGATTTGAACCCGCGACCCTCACCTTGGCAAGGTGATGCTCTACCGCTGAGCTACGTCCGCATGTTGCTGAAGCAACGGGTATTGACAATAGCCGACAACGGGGGGCCAGTCCAACCAGCCCCAGGCCCGCGAGCCGCGGCGTGCGGCCCGCCAGACTACGGTGGAGGGCGTGACCACGGACGGCGGTGAAGCGACGCGCGGGAGCGCCGAGTTTCGTGGCGTCCGCGCATCAAACGTGGTCGAGTCAATCGACGTTGCGCGCGACGGTCAGCGGTTGTCCGAAGGCGGTTTCTGGGTGCTGGTCGCGACCTTCGAGGGGGACCTGCGCGCCTGGCGCTTCGCCGATGTGGAGCACACCAAACCCGTCAAACAGGCGCCCGAACCGTCGCGCGTGTGGCGAGGCCCCGACGCGAGCACCTGGGCGACCTCGCTGGACCGCGAGCAGTACATGGCGGGAGTGGGGCGCATCCGCGAAGACGTGCGCGCGGGCGACGTCTATCAAGTCAATTTGTGCCGCGTGATGTCCGCGCCACTGCACGCAGGCCCGGGCGGGCCAGACGCGGTCGCGCTTTCCGAGTTGCTCGCGGTGGGCAACCCCGCGCGACACGCGGCCCGCATCACCATCCCCGAGTCCGACGAACACCCGGGCGTGTGGGTGGTGTCGGCGTCGCCGGAGCTGTACCTGGGCGTGCGCGGTGACACCGTGATGTCGGCGCCCATCAAGGGCACCGCCGCGCCGGGGGTCCCGATGCTCGAGAAGGATAGCGCGGAGAACGTCATGATCACCGACCTCATCCGCAACGACCTCTCGCACGTGGCGCGGCCCGGAACGGTGTGCGTCCCCGAATTCCTTGCCGAGCACGAGCACCCCGGGCTGGTCCACCTGCAGTCAACCGTCGAGGCTACGCTCGCGCCCGACGCGGACTGGACCAGCCAGATGTGGCCGCGACTGCTCGACGGGACGTTCCCTCCGGGCTCGGTGTCTGGGGCGCCTAAGTCGAGCGCGCTTCGGATCATTGCCCGCGAGGAGACGGCCGCCCGCGGGCCGTACTGTGGGGGCATCGGCTGGATTGATGGGGACGCCCGCCGCGCCGAGCTCGCCGTGGGCATCCGCACCTTCTGGTGGACGCCAGAGGCGGGCGGGCAGATCCACTTTGGCACGGGAGCAGGGATCACGTGGGGGAGCGACGCTGCAGGGGAATGGGCCGAAACCGAACTTAAGGCACAGAATTTGATAGGCCTCGCCTCGGCAGGGACAATGACCACATGAGCGTGATTGTGTGGGCGAATGGCGAGGTCCGCTCTCCAGGCGATGTTTTCATTAGCCCGCTCGACCACGGGTTCACGGTGGGCGACGGAGTATTCGAAACCATAGCGATCCGCAACAATCAGGCGTTCGCCCTGACCCGGCACCTTGGCCGGCTCCAGTACTCGCTTGACCGAATGAGCCTTCCAAATGTGGACCGGGGCTACATCGCCAACGGCATACACGACGTGCTTGCCGCGGGCGAGGGCAAGCTGATCCGCATTCGGGTGACCGTCACGTCGGGCACGGGACCGCTAGGCATGGGGCGCTCCGGCGGCGCGCCCACGGTGGTTATCGCGGGAGCGCCGGGGGTCCGTCCGCGCACGTGTAAGGCGGTCCGCGCCCCGTGGAAACGCAATGAAAGGTCCGTGCTCGCCGGAGTCAAGACCACGTCGTACGCGGAGAACGTCATGATGCTCGCCTATGCGACGGACCGCGGCGGCGACGAGGCAATAGTGTCCAACACGCATGGCCACCTGTGCGAGGGAACCTCGACCAACATCTTTATCGAGCGAGGCGGCGAGATCCTGACGCCACCGCTGGCGAGCGGCTGTCTGCCTGGGATTGCGCGCGGACTCGCGCTCGAGTGGGGCGTGGGCGCGGGCTTGCCTGTGCGTGTCGCCGCGCCGGGTGAGCTGGAGATGGCGGTGCTTGACGAGGTGCTGCGCCGCGAGGCCGGAGCAGCCGTCTCGTCGGTCACGCGCGGCGTCCAAATGGTGACGTCCATGGATGGCGCGGACGTGACGCCTGGCCCGCTGCTGCCCAGGCTTCGCCAGGTGTTCGAGGCGAGCGCGGACGCGGATCCGGACCCGGCTCCACCACGCGCGACGTAAGGGTAGGATTTCTACCCGACGGGCGATTGGCGCAGTGGTAGCGCGCTTCCTTCACACGGAAGAGGTCACTGGTTCGAACCCAGTATCGCCCACCACCTTCACAGGCCCGGGCTCCAGCAATACGCTGGTGAAGCAGGAGGCCCACATGAGTTACGACTTCCAATTGTCCGAGTCCTTCGACGCGAGCCCGCAGGCCGTCTACGACGCCTGGATGGGCAGCGGCGGCCACACCGCGATGACAGGCGGGCACGCGACCGTCGATGCGACCGTGGGCGGCAAGTACACCGCCTGGGATGAGTACATCTGGGGCACGACGCTCGAACTCGATCCCGGCAAGCGAATCGTCCAGACGTGGCGGACGTCGGAATTCACTGGTGATGACGAGGACTCGCAGATTGAACTGCTCCTTGAGCCCGTCGACGGCGGGACGCGGCTGACGCTGCTGCACACACGCGTTCCCGAGCACGACCGCAGTTACGAAGACGGCGGCTGGGAAGACAACTACTTCCGGCCGATGCGCGCCTACTTCGCGTCGAATTAGGGAGCGCGTTTTGGGCCTGAGGGCATTGAGGTTGCGATTGCCGCGTGGGCCTGGCCGGGCGTTTTGTGGAACCATTTATCTTTTGCTAGCGCGCGTCAATCGCGACTTCGATTGAACAACGTGGAATCGACAAACCCTAGAGTGGCGCCAACCGAGCGTCAGAGTCCGAATCGGTGAGATCACGAACGGAAATCCAGAACATGGTCCGAACGCCTAGACCGAGTGACACACACTCGAATCGCGAGGGCTACCTCGCGATGGTGGAATTCTTGCGCATGTTCGTCGATCGAGCGCCCGGATATGCACTGGTGACCGTACTTGATGACGTCGAAACTGAAGGCAAAGGCGAGTCATCGGACCCGGCGATGTGGGAAGACTGGGTTAAGGCGCTTGAAGTCGTGCGCCGAGCGCAACCCGCCGCGCCCGACTCTCGGTAGCATTCAGGTTGAGTATCAACCAAGGGAGTAGCAGTGGCCAGCATCACCGTGACCATCGACGGCGACCAGCGCAAGATTGACGCCGGGACGACGGGCACCGACGTGTTCGCCGAGCGCCGCGAGGTGGTCGTGATCCGCGTCAACGGAGAGCTGCGCGACCTCGCGCACGGGCTCGCGGATGGCGACGCCGTCGAGGCCGTCACCATCGACTCCGAGGACGGGCTCTCCGTGCTCCGCCACTCTGCCGCACACGTCGCGGCTCAGGCCGTCCAAAAACTGCACCCCACCGCCAAGCTGGGCATCGGCCCGCCCATTGAAAACGGCTTCTACTACGACTTCGACGTGGACGAGCCGTTCCAGCCCGAGGACCTCAAGGCCGTCGAGAAGGCCATGCAACGAATCGTCAAGGAAGGTCAGACCTTCCGCCGCCGCGTGGTCACGGAGAAAGAGGCCCTCGCGGAACTCGCAGATGAGCCGTACAAGATCGAGCTCGTGGGACTTAAAGGCAACAGCGCCGACACCGAGGGCGCGAGCGTCGAGGTGGGCGAAGGTGAGCTCACCATCTACGACAACCTCAACCGCCAGGGCGAGACGCAGTGGAAAGACCTGTGCCGCGGCCCACACGTTCCCAACACCAAGATCCTCGCCAACGGCTGGTCGATCATGCGCAGCGCCGCCGCCTATTGGCGCGGCGACCAGCGCAACCAACAGCTCCAGCGCGTCTACGGCACCGCGTGGCCCACCAAGGACGAGCTCACCGCGTACAAGACCCGCCTGGCCGAGGCCGAGCGCCGCGACCACCGCCGCCTGGGCGCGGAGATGGACCTCTTTAGCTTCCCGGATGAAATCGGCTCGGGGCTGGCCGTCTTCCACCCCAAGGGCGGCATCATCCGCCACGAGATGGAGGAGTATTCGCGCCGCCGCCACATCGAGGAGGGCTACGACTTCGTCTACTCGCCGCACGCCACCAAGGCACAGCTGTTCGAGACCTCCGGACACCTCGAGTGGTACGCAGACGGCATGTACCCGCCCATGCACATGGACGAGGAACGCAACGCCGAAGGCGAGATCACCAAGCAGGGCCAGGACTACTACCTGAAGCCCATGAACTGCCCCATGCACAACCTGATCTTCAGCGCCCGCGGCCGCTCGTACCGCGAGCTGCCCATGCGCTTGTTCGAGTTTGGCACCGTCTACCGCAACGAGAAGTCCGGCGTAGTGCACGGCCTGACCCGGGCGCGCGGCTTCACCCAGGACGACGCCCACATCTACTGCACGCGCGAGCAGATGAAGGACGAGCTCACCACCACCCTCAACTTTGTGCTCGGCCTGCTCAAGGACTACGGGCTCAACGACTTTTTCCTCGAAATGTCCACGCGCAACCCCGAGAAGTCCGTCGGCACCGACGAGATATGGGAAGAGGCCACCGAGACTCTGCGTCAGGTGGGAGAGGCCTCCGGCCTTGAGCTGGTCCCCGACCCCGAGGGCGCCGCGTTCTACGGCCCCAAGCTTTCCGTCCAGGCCCGCGACGCCATCGGCCGCACGTGGCAGATGTCCACCATCCAGTTGGACTTCAACCTGCCCGAGCGGTTCGAGCTCGAGTACACCGCGTCGGACGGCTCGCGCCAACGCCCCGTCATGATTCACCGCGCGTTGTTCGGCTCGATTGAGCGGTTCTTCGCGATCCTCACCGAGCACTATGCCGGTGCCTTCCCTACGTGGCTTGCGCCCGTGCAGGTGCTCGGCATCCCAGTCGCGGAGCCCTTCAACGACTACCTCGCTGACGTCATCGCCCAGCTGCGCGCCGCGGGCGTGCGAGCCCATATCGACGACAGCGACGAGCGCTTCCCCAAGAAGATCCGCAACGCGTCCAAATCCAAGGTGCCGTTCACGCTCATCGCGGGCGGCGAGGACAAAGAGGCGGGCGCCGTGAGCTTCCGGTTCCGCGACGGCACGCAAGAGAATCAAGTGCCCGTCGCCGAGGCGATCAAGCGCATCGTCGCTGCGGTCGAGTCCAAAGAGCAGGTCTAGTCATGGCCGACGCGATTTCGCCCGAGAACCCTGCGTCGACTGAAAACGCCGTGCCGAGCGAGACCATGGGCGGCGTGCCCGACGGGTTCGAGCGACTATGGACCCCACACCGCATGGCCTACGTCAAGGAAGCATCCGACCGCGAGGGCCTCACGCCCGAAACCGGCTGCGTGCTGTGCGCGAAAGATCCCGCAGAGGACCGTAAGCAGCTCGTGGTTGCCCGCGGCGAGCACAACTACGCCGTGCTCAACCTGTACCCGTACAACCCTGGCCACCTGATGGTCTGCCCGTACCGCCACGTGGGCCTGTACACGGACGCCACCGACGCGGAACGCGACGAAATGTCGGCCATGACACAGCAGGCCATGCGCGTGCTCGAGGCCGTGAGCGGCACCCAGGGGTTCAACATCGGCATGAATCAGGGCATGGTTGGTGGTGCGGGAATTGTCGAGCACCTCCACCAGCACGTAGTTCCGCGCTGGGTGGGCGACTCAAACTTCCTACCGATCATTGCAAAGACCAAGGCGGTGCCCGAGTTGCTTGACGACACGTGGCAACGCGTAAGCGAAGCGTGGAAGGAATCCGCCTAATGCTCGGATGGCTCAGGCCCGCGATGGGCAGACTCTGGCGGGCGCCCGCCAAGGGGCTCCTCAAGATTGGCGTGACCCCCAACGGGATCACCATCTTCGGGACCATCGGCGTGGTCGCCTCCGCGATCTGGTGGCTGCCGCGCGGCGACTTCAACCTGTTCATCGGAGCGTTCGTCTGCGGCCTGTTCTTGGTGACCGACATGCTCGACGGCACCATGGCGCGGCTGAGCGGCACGAGCTCGCGCCTGGGAGCCTTCCTCGACTCCACGCTGGACCGCGTGGCGGATGCTGCGGTGTTCGGCGCGCTCACGTGGGCATTCCTCGACGTGCACCGCCCCACGGCGCTGGCCGCGCTCGCATGCATGGGGATCGGGTCCGTCGTCCCCTACGCGCGTGCCCGCGCCGAGAGCCTCGGCATCGAGGCCAAGATGGGCATCGCCGAGCGCGGCGATCGGCTATTCTTTGGCCTCACCGCCGCCGGCTTCGTGGGGCTCGGGCTCCCGCTCGCGGTCCTGACGTACACGTTGATTGTCCTCGCGGTGCTCGCGGCCATCACCGTGGGTCAGCGCACCGCCGCCGTCGCGCGGGCAAGCCGCAAGGACCCTGCGATCCCGACGGTGGAGGGCTGACTGATGGCCGACCCTTATCTGGTCGCGACCCGCGTCGCACCCTTCCTGCCGATCAACCTGATCCGCGCCATCGTCGGCCTGGCCGCGTGGGGGGCCTGGGCCAAGAACGGCAAGATGACCCATCGGTTCGAGGAGAACCTTTACCGCGTCACCGGGCTAGAGGGTCGCGCACTGCGTCGCCTCAGCCGACGCGGCATGTCCTCGTACGCGCGCTACTGGGCCGAGGTCTTCGAGCTCGGCAGGTTGACACATTCCGCGATGGACGCCCGCGTCCGGACCACGGGAGCCGACGCCCACGCGCTCGAGCAGATTCGGGCGCACGAGTGCATCTCGGTGGTGCTCAGCCACTCGGGCAACTGGGACATGGTTGGCGCGTGGACGTCGCGCAACTACGGTCCAGTGCGCACGGTCGCGGAGGTCCTCGAGCCGCGAGAAGTCTTCGACGAGTTCGTCGCATTTCGGGAGAAGCTCGGCATGACTGTGCTCGGACACGAGGGCAGCACCACGTTCAGGCAACTGATTCGACTTGGCAAGACCGAGGGCGGTGTCCTCGCACTCCTCGCCGACCGCGACCTGAGCGGCGACGGCGTTGAGACCACCATGTGGGGGCACGGCGTGCGCGTCGCTCCCGGCCCGGCGGCGCTCGCTCTCGCCACAGGCACTACTCTCTATCCGCTCGCCGTCTACTACGAGAAGCTCCACGGCCGGCGCCGGTGGAAGGCACGCTCGCGATGGGGAACCGTCATGGACTTCGGAGAGCCGATCGAAGTTTCCGAAGGAGACAAGTCTGAACGCGTCGTAGCCATGACGCACCTGTGGGCCACCGCTCTCTCCGAGAAGATCGCGGTGCACCCCGAGGACTGGCACATGCTTCAGCGGTTCGGGTGGATTGAATGAAGATCGGGATCGTCTGTCCATACTCGCTCGACCGCCCAGGCGGCGTGCAGTTGCACGTGACGGAGCTCGCTTCCGCACTTATCGACCAGGGCCACGACGTGCGTGTGCTCGCCCCCGCCAACGCATACTTAGTGGTCCCCGCTTATGTGGACAGCATGACGGGCCGGCCTATTTCGATTCACTACAACGGCGCGACGGCACGAGTTACCATCGGCATCTTCACTGCCCTCAAGGTTCGCGAATGGCTGCGCGAAGGAAACTTCGACGTGGTGCACGTTCACGAGCCCGGGGTCCCATCCGTGGGGCTGCTGGCCATGTGGGCGCGCGTCGGCCCCACGGTGGGCACGTTCCACGTCTCCAAAGATGACTCGATCGTGATGCGCCTGGCCAAACCGTTCGTGAAGCCCAGCATGGAGGTGCTCGACGCGCGCATCGCGGTCTCACCGTCAGCAGACCGCACACTGCAGGAGCACTTCAAGCTGGCGCCAACGCACGTTATCCCCAACGGCGTCACCACCCGATCGTTCAGCACCGCCGTACCGCGCAAGGCCTGGCAGGGTGAGAAGGGCGCGCCCACGGTCGCGATCCTTGGCCGCATGGACGAACCGCGTAAGGGCATGGACGATTTCCTCGCGATGATCCCCGAGGTGCGCAAACGCGTTCCCGGCGCGCGCTTCCTCGTGGCAGGCCGTTTCAGCAAGCGCACCGCGCAGAAGGCGATGGCCGCGGGCGCCGAGATAGTTGGCGAGCTCGATGAGAACGACAAGCAGCGGTTTATGGCGTCCGTGGACGTCTACTGCGTACCAAACACCGAGGGGGAGAGCTTCGGCATCGTCCTGGTTGAGGCGATGGCGGCGGGCACCGCGGTGGTCGCGAGCGACCTCAAGGCATTCGTGGACGTCGCCACGGCCGCAGAGAAAGAGCCAGCGGCATTGATCCATCGCGTGGGCGACTGGGAACACATGGCAGAGCAAGTGTCCGCTCTGCTCCTCGACCCCGCCAAGCGAACTGCGCTGGCCAAGCGGGGCCAGAAGTGCGCCGCGCTGTTCGACTGGGAGAATGTGGTTCCGCGCGTTGAGGAGACGTACCGCGACGCGATTAGAATGAACGCGGAGTAGTACAGGGGTTGTCGAGCGGCACCAGGGACGAGCGGAACGGGATCCGGACATGACTGACAAGGCCAGCAAGACCCCTCAAGTGGGCACCGATTTGGTGAAGCGCGGCATGGCCGAGATGCTCAAGGGCGGCGTCATCATGGACGTGGTGACCGCCGAGCAGGCCAAGATCGCCGAAGATGCTGGCGCGGTCGCCGTGATGGCGCTCGAGCGCGTTCCCGCTGACATTCGCTCGCAGGGCGGCGTGGCGCGCATGAGTGACCCCGACCTCATCCAGGGGATCATCGACACTGTCTCCATCCCCGTGATGGCCAAAGCGCGCATCGGCCACTTTGTTGAGGCGCAAGTGTTGCAGAGCCTTGGCGTCGACTACGTTGACGAGTCTGAGGTGCTGACGCCAGCCGACTACGCCAACCACATCGACAAGTGGCAATTCACCGTGCCGTTCGTGTGCGGTGCAACGAACCTGGGCGAGGCGCTACGCCGCATCTCCGAGGGCGCGGCGATGATCCGCTCCAAGGGCGAGGCCGGCACCGGGGATGTCTCGAACGCGACCAAGCACATGCGAACGATCAGCGCGGAAATCGCGCGCCTGAGCTCGATGAAAGCCGACGAACTCTACGTTGCCGCCAAGGATCTCCAGGCGCCGTATCAGCTGGTCAAGGAGGTAGCCGAGACCGGCAAACTTCCCGTGGTGATGTTCGTGGCAGGCGGCATCGCCACCCCGGCAGACGCCGCGATGATGATGCAGTTGGGCGCGGAGGGCGTATTCGTCGGTTCCGGAATCTTCAAGTCCGGCAACCCAGCAGAGCGGGCCGCAGCGATCGTCAAGGCCACCACGTTCTTCGACGACGCCAAGGTGATCGCCGATGTGTCGCGCGGCCTGGGCGAGGCCATGGTGGGCATCAATGTGGAGGACGTCCCCGAGCCGCACCGCCTGGCCGAACGCGGCTGGTAGCCGCACTCGTGCCTGAGCCGCACGGCACGACCGATTCTTCAGGAATAGTTGAGTCGCACGGCACAGCCCAGTCGCCCCGCGAGGCTGCGCGTGTCATCGTCCTCGGTGACGACGGGCGCGTGCTCCTGCTGCGAGGGCACGATCCAGCTCAGCCCAGCCGGTCTTGGTGGTTCTCGGTTGGCGGAGGCCTGGACGCGGGGGAGTCGCACCGTGAGGCGGCCGTGCGCGAGCTACGTGAGGAGGTCGGCTACGTCGTTGATCCCGAGTCACTTGTGGGTCCCGTGTGGGAGCGAACCGCGATCTTCGATTTCATGGACATGCCGTACCGCCAGCATGAGGTGTTCTTTGTGGCCCGGGTGGAAGCCGGCGCGTCTCGCGTGCCCACAGAGTGGAGCGAGGTCGAGCGCGACATGCTCGACGAGGTTCGCTGGTGGGTGCCCAGTGAGGTGACCGCCATGGACATCGAAGTGTTTCCCGAAAGACTGGGAGAATTGTTGGAAACAGTCATGCCTTGGGATGGCGTGCTGCGGCAACTGGGCGAAGGAGGGTGAACATGGATGCGAAAGCGAAAGCGGACGTGACCGTGGGCGTGCTCGCCTTGCAAGGGGACGTACACGAGCACGTGCGCGCCCTTGCGGCGTGCGGCGTGGAGACCGCCCGCGTGCGGCGGCTTGCCGATCTTCAGGCTGTCGACGCTCTCGTTCTTCCCGGCGGCGAATCCACCACGATAGACAAGCTGCTGCGCATCTTCGACTTGCGCGAGCCTCTGCGTGAGCGGATCGCCGCGGGCCTGCCCGTATTCGGATCGTGCGCGGGCATGATCCTGCTCGCAGACGTGATCGTTGACGGATCTCACGACCAGCAGACGCTGGGTGGAATCCCCATGACGGTTCGCCGCAACGCGTTCGGCAGGCAGGTGGACTCGAGCGAGGTGCTCCTCACGTGGGAGCCTGACGGCACCGACATGACTGCCACGTTCATTCGCGCACCGTGGGTCGAGGACCACGCAGCTGACGTCGAAGTCCTCGCCACCGATCACGCCCACGGAGGTCGCGTAGTGGCCGTGCGCCACGGCAGCCTGATGGCGACCGCGTTCCACCCCGAAATCTCCGGCGATCTGCGCGTGCATCAATACTTTGTGGACATGGTTCGCGCGGCCCCAGACAGCCGCTAGCGACAAAGCGGCGCTTCTCGGTGAAGATGGACGCATGAAGCTCTACTCGGATTACCGCGGCCATCGCGCCCGTCAGATCACTTTCGACCTGCTCTCAGCGCTCAACATCGGGCTCTGGGTGTGGCTCGGCTACTGGCTCTACTCTCTCGTGTCCAAACTTGCGGGCTACGGCGAGCGAATGGAGCTGGCGGGCGCTGGGCTGCGGGCGACCATGACGAACATCGGGAACGACCTGGGCGAGGTGTGGCTAATCGGGGACGGTATCCGGCTGCCGTTCGACGCCGCTTCGGGTGCGGGCAGGCAGCTTGAGGAGGCCGGGATTGCGCAACAGGAGGCCGTTCACGACCTCGCCATCGGACTGGGGGTCGGCATCACAGTGCTCCCGATTCTCACCATCCTGATCTTCTGGCTAGTGCCACGCCTGCGCTTCGCGCTCAAGGCGGCGAAGGCCAAGGCGATGCTCTCGCACGAGAACAGCGTGGACCTCCTCGCGCTACGAGCGCTCACGAGCCAGAAGCTCACGGCGCTCGCCACCGTGCACGAGGACCCGGCGGGGGCGTGGCGCCGCCGCGATGAGGGCGTTCTACGTGAGCTTGCCAGCCTCGAGTTGCGCTCGTCAGGGGTACGCCTGCGCAAGCAGGAACGCGCCGCGATTGAGGGACCCGACCTGCCCTAGACTGGACATGGGCCGCGCGCCACCGTCGCAGGCGATCAGTGAGGAGCATCGTGTCCGGGCATTCCAAGTGGGCAACTACGAAGCACAAGAAGGCGATTGTTGACGCCAAGCGCAGCAAACTTTTCGCCAAGCTCGTCAAGAACATCGAAGTCGCGGCGCGCATCGGCGGCGGCGATATCAACGGCAACCCCACGCTCTACGACGCGATCCAGAAGGCCAAGAAGTCCTCGGTTCCGAACGCCAACATTGACCGCGCTCACAAGCGCGGCTCCGGCGAAGAGGCAGGCGGCGCAGATTACGAGACGATCATGTACGAGGGCTACGGTCCCGGCGGCGTGGCCGTGCTCATCGAGTGCCTCACTGACAACCGCAACCGCGCAGCCACCGAGGTGCGCACCGCATTCAACCACAACGGGGGATCGCTAGCGGAGCCGGGCAGTGTCTCCTACATGTTCGCGCGCAAGGGACAGGTGATTGTCGACAAGGAAGGCGGCGCCACCGAGGACGCGATTATGGAGGCGACGCTCGATGCTGGAGCAGAGGAAATCAACGACCTAGGCGCCGTGTACGAGATCCTCTCTGAGCCAAACGACTTCGTGGCCGTTCGCTCCGCACTCCAGGCGGCCGATATCGAATACGAACAGGCCGAACCCGCGTTCATCCCGTCCGTCCAGGTCGAGGTCGACGTTGAGGGGACCAAGAAGATGTTGCGGCTCATCGAAGCCCTCGAAGACAGCGACGATGTGCAGAATGTCTTCGCCAACTTCGACGCCTCCGACGAGGTGCTGGCCGCAGCTTCGGAGTAGCGCATGATCATACTTGGCGTTGACCCGGGCCTCACGCGTAGCGGGTTTGGCGTGGTCGAAACCCGCGGCGCCCGGCTGGTCTCGATGATCAGCGTAGGTGTGTCCAATACCAGCCCGGACGACCCGATCCCAGCAAGGCTAGGCGCCGTCGCCGACGCTCTGGACGTTCAACTTGATCGCCACAAGCCCGGTGCGATCGCGCTCGAGCGCGTCTTCTCCCAGCACAACGTGAGCACGGTCATGGGCACCGCACAGGTATCCGGGGTGGTGATGCTTGCCGCGCACCGCCACGGCATCCCGGTCGCCATGTACACGCCGTCCGAGGTCAAGGCCGCGGTGACCGGCTCCGGTCGTGCCGCGAAGGCCCAGGTGGGAGTCATGGTCGCCACGATCCTGGGCCTATCGGAGCCGCCCAAGCCCGCGGACGCCGCGGACGCCCTAGCGATCGCCATCTGCCACGCCTGGCGCGGCGCGCCGCTACCTGGGGGTGGCGCTGCGACGTCCGCCCAGTTGCGGTGGGCGCAGGCACGTGATGAGGCGGCAACCAAGGGCGCGCGAGGGCTCGACCCCGGCGGCAAGACACGCCCGGCGCGCCGCCGGACCTAGCGGACGTTGGTACCGTAGCGTTGTTCGTACATACGTTCGAGTAGCGCAGGAGGCGCAGTGATCTCACAGGTGTCCGGAACGGTACTGACCGTTACCGCGTCGTACGTCGTGGTGGACGTGGGCGGCATCGGGATGCAGGTGTTGTCGACCCCGCGCACACTGTCAGAACTCCACATGCGTCAGCAGGCTGTGCTGCACACCAACCTGATCGTGAGGGAGGACTCGCTCACGCTGTATGGCTTTGCGTCAGCCCAGGAACGCGACACGTTCTCAATTCTGCAGTCGGTGAGCGGGGTGGGCCCCAGGCTCGCCCTCGCGATGCTCGCGGTGCACGCTCCCGACGACCTCTCTTCGGCGGTCGCGGCGGGGGACAGGGCTGCGCTTGAGCGCGTTCCCGGCGTTGGCGCCAAAGTTGCGAGCAGGCTCCTGCTTGAGCTGGGCGGCAAGCTCTCGCTGCCCCAACTGTCAGATGGCGCCGTTCCTAGGGGAGACGGCCGCGGGGCCGTTGTGGACGCGCTGGCGGGCCTGGGGTGGGCACCCAAGGCCGCCGAGGCCGCCGTTGCGTCCGTGACCGACGGGCCCGTGACGGACGCCGATGTGCCCGACACGCTGCGCCGCGCGCTCCAAGAAATGGGAGCCTCGCGTGGATGACAACCGCGAGGTAGAGACGGATCCGCACGAGACCGCGCCCGAACGTTTCATCGACGCCGATGCGGATGCGATCGAGCGATCGAACGAGGCAGCGTTGCGGCCGACCAATCTCGACGAGTTTGTCGGGCAGGAAGCGGTGCGAGCTCAACTGTCACTCGTGCTCCGGGCGGCCCAGGCGCGGGGAGCGACCGCCGACCACGTACTGCTGTCGGGCCCTCCCGGGTTGGGCAAAACTACGCTCGCGATGATTGTGGCGGGGGAGATGGGCGCCACCATGCGTGTGACGTCGGGCCCGGCCATCCAGCACGCAGGCGATCTGGCGTCGATCCTGTCCTCACTCAGCGAAGGCGACATCTTCTTCGTTGACGAGATTCACCGGCTCGCTCGCCCGGTAGAGGAGATGCTCTACCTCGCGATGGAAGACTTCCGTGTGGACGTAGTAGTAGGTAAGGGCGCCGGCGCGACGTCCATTCCCCTGAGCCTGCCGCCCTTCACCGTCGTTGGCGCGACCACGCGCGCCGGGCTGCTCCCCGCGCCGCTGCGCGACCGGTTCGGCTTCACCGGTCACCTGGACTTTTACAACGAGGACGAGCTTCGCGCGATACTGACGCGCAGCGCGGGGCTGCTCAGTTTCAAGATCAACGCCGATGCCGCCGCAGAGATTGCGGGGAGGTCCCGAGGAACGCCGCGTATCGCCAACCGCCTGCTGCGTCGCGTCCGCGACTGGGCGCAGATCCACGGTCAAGGTCTCGGCACCATCGATGCCGCCCACGCCGCACTCAAGGTCTACGAGGTGGACGAGCGCGGTCTTGACCGGCTCGACCGAGCGGTGCTCGGCGCGCTGTGCACGCGCTTCCAGGGCGGCCCCGTCGGGCTGTCCACTTTGGCGGTCTCGGTGGGCGAGGAAGCCGAGACCGTTGAGACCGTGGCCGAGCCCTTCCTGGTGCGCGAGGGACTGGTCAGCAGGACCCCACGGGGCCGTATCGCCACGCCTGCGGGCTTTGAACACCTCGGCCTCGATCCAGCGGCCGCAAACTCAATTGGCGACGCTAACTCGCGCCTGTTCGACTGACCCTGCGCTAACCACCTAAGATTGGCTGGGCTCTAAGGAGCAATCCACCGAACTTTGGGGAAGCACGTGTCGTCAGCATCGAAGCGCGCAACGAATGCGCTCGTCTCACTCGCGGTCATTATCGCCGCGCTCGCAGGGGCCCTTGCGCTCGGCGTATATGGCAACGACCAGAAGTGGACGCCGGGCCTCGCGCTCGACCTCGCGGGTGGAACGCAGATTATTCTGCAGCCAGCGTCCGACGACGGCACGGAGATTACCGAGGAAGTCCTGAACCAGACGGTGGAGATTATCCGTCGCCGCGTCGACGCCTCTGGTGTGGCAGAGGCAGAGGTCAGCACGCAGGGTGGACGCAACGTGGTTGTCGCGCTGCCGGGGACGCCCTCCGACGCGACCCTCGACCTGGTCCGCAAGTCGGCGCAACTGCAGTTTCGGCCGGTGCTCTATGTAGGCGGCGCTTCTCAGACCACCGTGATCGAGCCGCTAGAAAACCAACCGACGGTCGCGGACGGCACGTTTTCCTCGTACGAGTGGATCACTGAAGACGCCAAGGCTGCTTTTATCGCGCTGGACTGCACGGACCCCGCAAACCTTGTTGGCGTACAAGACCAACCCTCCGACCTGTCCGCGGTGACGTGCCAAGAGTTCGGACTCGAAAAGTACATCCTCGGTCCAGTCGAACTGGGGGGCCTGGACATCGACACGGCCAACTCCGGGCCGGAACTGCGTGGCAACGGCATCGTCGTTCCCAACAGTTACGAGGTGCGCATCGAGTTCACCGGAGACGGCTCGGGAGCGTTTAGCGACATCACCCGCCGCCTCTTTGATCTGACGGGGGACCGCAACAGGTTCGCAATGGTGCTCGACGGGGTAGTCATATCAGCGCCGAGCGTGCAAGCCCACATCTCCGGGGGCTCGGCCCAGATCAGTGGAAACTTCACCACGCCCGAGTCGGCGGAAGACCTCGCCAACCAGCTGCGCTTCGGCGCACTACCGCTCACGCTCGAGGTTCAGAGCACGCTCCAGGTCTCGGCGACGCTCGGCCCGGAGCAGCTCCAGCGCGGTCTTCTCGCAGGACTAATCGGGCTCATCCTCGTCGTCGTCTATTCGCTCTTCCAGTATCGCGCGCTCGGGCTCGTCACCGTGTCCTCGCTGATTATTGCGGGGGCCTTGACGTACGGCACCATCGGGCTGTTGTCCTGGGGGATTGGATATCGGCTCAGTCTCGCCGGCGTGGCTGGTTTGATTGTGGCGATTGGTATCACCGCGGACTCGTTCATCGTCTACTTTGAACGCGTCCGAGACGAGCTGCGTGACGGGCGTTCCCTGGCGTCGGCCGTCGAGCACGCGTGGGCGCGTGCACGCCGCACAATCCTTGCCTCTGACGCGGTGAGCCTGCTCGCGGCGGTGGTCCTGTACTCAACTGCGGTCGGCGGCGTGCGAGGCTTCGCCTTCACGCTCGGCCTCATTACCGTCATCGACGTGCTTGTCGTGTTCGTCTTCACCCACCCGCTGCTCGTCCTGCTCGCACGCACCAAGTTCTTTGGTGGTGGGCACGTGCTGTCAGGCTTCGACCCGCGTCAGCTCGGCCGGGAAGCAATCTATAAGGGCAGGGGGCGCGTCCGTAGTGGCGGGCCCACGCTCGCCGAGAAGAAGGCATCGGCCTCAGAAGGAGTCGCGTAATGGTATTCAGCCTGGCCCGTTGGGGCAACGCGCTGCACTCAGGCGACCGGACCTATGCGATCGTGTCGCGCCGGGGACGCTGGTTCGCGATCTCAGCGCTTCTCATGTCCATCTCGATTGGCCTGATGCTCACGCTCGGCTTCAACTTTGGAATCGACTTCCGCGGGGGCAGCCAGTACGTGATCTCGGGTGTGGCCGACACCAGCCAGGACCTCGCCGCCGACGCCGTCGCGCAGGTCAAGCCTGACGACGAGCCCCGCGTCACGGTCCTGGGTGATGAGAACATTCGCGTTCAGCTAGGAGAGCTGACAACTGACGAGAGCCGCGAGCTTCGCGACCTTCTTGCCGAGGTGTACAACGTCGACGCGACCAACAATGTCAGCACGTCGATCATCGGTCCGACATGGGGCGCCGACGTGAGCGCCAAAGCTATTCAAGGACTCGTCATCTTCCTGGTACTGGTCTCGATAGTGATGACTGCGTACTTCCGCGCTTGGCGCATGGCGGTCGCCGCGCTCGTCGCACTCGCTCACGACCTGCTCTTCACCGTCGGCATCTACGCCGCGATTGGTTTCGAGGTCACGCCCGCATCGGTGATCGGGTTCCTTACCATCCTCGGCTACTCTCTCTACGACACGGTGGTGGTGTTCGACAAGGTCAAGGAGAACACCCAGGCAGTGACGGCTCAGCATCGGTATACGTACGCGGAGCTCGCGAACCTCGCGGTGAATCAGACGCTCGTTCGCTCGATCAACACCTCAGTGGTGGCGCTGCTGCCCGTGAGCGCGATCCTATTCATCGGCGCGCTGCTCTTCAACGCTGGAACGCTCAAGGACATCGCGCTCGCGCTGTTCGTCGGCATGGCGGTTGGAACCTACTCGTCGATCTTCGTCGCGACCCCTCTCGAAGTCTCGCTGCGCCGCAACGAGGACCGCATAGTCAAGCACACTGAAGAAGTTTTGCGCTTGCGCGAGTCCGGTGGCGCCAACGTTGTGGTCAAGGCGGACGGTCAGGTCAAGGTAGGGGCACTCAAGCCTGGCGCGCACAGGGGTCAGACGGCGCAACCTCGCCGCAAGCGTCGGTCGTAAACTGGTACCCACGACCGTTGGGAGGAGGCGCCCATGACAGATACGCACGCGCCCATCCCGCCGTCAGGGCCGCTTAGTTTTCTCCGGCGCTCCAAGCCTGAGGTCACGGAGTTTGACACGCTACTTGCTGCATACCGCAAGCTCAACCCCAAGGCGAAGACCGCCCTCATCGAACGGGCGTACGCGGCCGCGGCGCTCGCTCACGAGGGCCAGAAGCGCAAGTCGGGCGAGCCGTACATCACGCACCCGCTGTCGGTGGCAGTCATCATCGCAGAGTTGGGGCTGCCGGAGACCGTGGTCGCGGCGGCGCTCCTGCACGACGTAGTCGAAGATACCGACCTCACGCTCGAACGGGTCACCACCGACTTTGGCGAGGAAGTCGCCATGATCGTCGACGGCGTGACCAAGCTCGATCGGGTCAAATATGGCGATACTGCGCAAGCGGAAACCGTTCGCAAGATGGTCGTCGCGATGGCTAAAGACATCCGCGTGCTGCTGCTCAAGCTCGCGGATCGCCTGCATAACGCGCGCACCTGGGAGTTTGTCCCGGAAGCGAGCGCGAGGCTCAAGGCGCAAGAGACACTCGAGATTTACGCGCCGCTCGCGCACCGGATGGGGCTCAACACCATCAAGTGGGAGCTCGAGGACCTGTCGTTCAAGACGCTCTATCCCAAGATCTACCAAGAGATTGTGGACGTCGTTGCCGAGCGCGCGCCTGAACGCGACAAGCTGCTCGCCGCAGTCAGCGGAGAAGTCGTAGGCGTTCTGCAAGAGATGAAGATCAAGGCCGAAGTGACCGGGCGGCCCAAGCACTACTACTCCGTCTACCAGAAGATGATTGTGCGCGGGCGTGACCTCGGTGACATCTACGACCTGGTCGGGGTGCGCATCCTCGTCGAGTCCATCCGCGACTGCTACGCGGTGCTTGGCGCGATGCACGCGCGCTACCAGCCCGTCCCCGGTCGGTTCAAGGATTACATAGCGACGCCCAAGTTCAACCTTTACCAGTCGCTGCACACCACCGTGATTGGGCCAGAGGGCAAGGCTGTCGAAATGCAGATCCGCACGCAGGAAATGCACCGCCGGGCCGAGTACGGACTCGCGGCTCACTGGCGCTACAAGCAGGGAGACAAGTCTGGCCAGAGCGGAGGGGACGCGCCCGCAGAGATGGGTTGGCTGCGCCAGATCGCGGACTGGCAGCAGGAGACGGCAGATGCGAGCGAGTTTC
Organism: Demequinaceae bacterium; assembly: GCA_965250005.1. Taxonomy (GTDB): domain Bacteria; phylum Actinomycetota; class Actinomycetes; order Actinomycetales; family Demequinaceae; genus WTKG01. Next base: position 574,745 of record OZ252279.1, on the reverse strand, counting down.
TTGATGCGCTGCGCGGCGAGATTTCGCGCGCCGAGGTGTACGTCTTCACGCCCGGAGGCAAGTTGCTCGCGTTGCCGCAAGATGCCACCACCGTCGACTTCGCCTACGCAGTGCACACGGACGTGGGGCACAAGACTATTGGCGCACGCGTCAATGGCCGACTGGTGCCGCTCGACTCGCGATTAGAAAACGGCGACACCGTCGAGGTGCTGACGTCCAGCGACGAGGCGGCCAGCCCCAAGCGAGACTGGCTCGAGTTTGTGCAGACTACGCGCGCACGCAACAAGATCCGCCACTGGTTCACTCGCGAACGCCGCGAGGAGAGCATTGACACCGGTCGAGACATGCTCGCGAAAGCCATTCGTCGGCAGCACCTGCCAATCCAGCGGATGATGAACCGCCAAGTGCTCCTCGCGCTGGCCAACGGGATGCACTACGACGATGTCGAGACGCTCTACGCGGCCATCGGCGAGCACAAGGAACAGGCATCAGACGTCGTGGCCCGGATGGTGGAGGCCGTCGGCGGGAAAGAAGGCGCCGAGGAGGACATCACCGAGAGCACGCGGCCGGGAGTGCGTCCAGCCCGCCGCAGGCTAGGCGACCCTGGCGTGGCCGTGCACGGATTGTCTGACGTCCTGGTGAAGCTCGCCAAGTGCTGTACCCCGGTTCCGGGAGACACGATTGAGGGGTTCGTTACCCGCGGAAGCGGCGTGAGCATCCACCGCAGCAACTGCGACAACCTGCGGGTTCTGCGCGAGCAGAAGGAGCGGCTCGTTGACGTGTCCTGGACCGGGAAAGCCAGCTCGCTGTTCCTGGTGCAGATCGAGGTCGAGGCGCTTGACCGCGCGCGGCTGCTCTCTGACGTGACGCAAGTGCTGTCGGACTACCACCTCAACATTCTGTCCGCGAGTGTCTCCACCAATCGCGAGCGCGTCGCGCTCTCTGCCTTCTCATTCGAGATGGCCGACCCGTCGCACCTCGGCGCTGTTCTCGAGGCTGTGCGGAGCATCGACGGCGTCTATGACGTGCGGCGTATCACTGGGGAAAAGCGGACGCCGTGGTAGCCGCCCACGCGCTGCGCTGACGAGCCGCGCCAAAGCCACGGGAGTCCTCGGCGAACACAAGTTCCTCAACTGTGTGTGGGTTCACGGCTCCAGTTCGGACCAGCGCAACGACGCGCCCCAAGGCAGCGCCCAAGTCTCGCCACCGCAGGGCGTCCGCGGCGCAGCGCTCGACGCTCGCGACCCGGACCTCACCCAGCGATATGCACTCCTCGTCAATCGCGCGCCCTGCATGAAACTCGATTTCCCAGCCGGGCAGGCGTGTGCCGGGCGCAGCGCGGTGCAGCCCTCTTCGCCCCACCAGATCGAGGACGCCGGGCCGAGCGCCGCCTAGCAGCACCCAGATTCCGGCGAGTGACGACAAAACAGTGTGTCCGGGCACCGCCGAGGCGATCGCGGCTGCACGGTCATGAGGCGACGCCGGGATGTCGAGAGGCGTCGCGGTGCGCAGCGTGAGAGGCGCGATCGTATGGTCCCTGATCATTCTGTCGAATGCGGCTCCGCCAACGCTTTCGCGGCTCACGATGGGCATGTAGTAACCATGCCGTCGCGCGGGTAAGAGTGCGAGTGCGGTGGCAATACTGGGGAGAACTCCTACGAAACTTGGATTTGATCCAGCCAGGACTGGCGCGCGTCGCGCGCGTCCTTGAGGTCCTTCGCCGCACGCGCGTCCCCGGCCTTCTCTGCGTCTTCGAGTTGTTGGTTCAGATCGGCAATGCTCGCGATGAGCTGCGCGGCCGCGCCGGTCGCGCGAGCCTCGAGCTCGGGGCTGTGCTTTGTCCAGGCCGCCTCGTCCATCTCTCGGATCGCCCGTTCGACCGCGCCCATGCGGCCGTTGAGCTTCGCTGACTCCGAGCGCGGAACGCTACCCGCGGCCTCGAAGCGATCCTGGATGGAACGAAGCGTGTCCTTGGCTTTGCGCACGTCCTTGATGGGTAGGAGCGCCTCGGCCGCCTTAACCGCTGCTTCCTTGGCCTCCACGTTGCTCGCGAGCGCGTTCTCCTCTGCCTCAGACACCTGGCGCTTCGCGTCGAAGAAGCCGTCTTGCGCTGTTTGGAAACGCTTCCACAGGGCGTCGTCAGTACTGCGACGGCCGCGGCCCGCTTCTTTCCACTCGCCCATGAGGTCGCGAAATGCGCGCGCGGTCTTATCCCAGTCTGTGGAGCCGGTGAGAGCTTCCGCCCGAGCCACGAGATCTTCCTTCTTCGAAGCGACGCCGGAATTGGTCTTGTCGAGTTCCGCGAAGTGGTGTTTGCGCACCTTCTCAAAACTGGATCGTGCGTGGGCAAATCGCTGCCAGAGATTCTTCTCGGCTTCCTTACCAACGCGGGCGCTGTCTTTTTGCGCCGTCTTCCAAGCGTCAAGCAGGGCGCGAAGAGCGGCCGTGTCGTCCTTCCAGTGAATCGAGTTTTCCGGCTTGGCAGCGAGAGCTTCGGCTTTGGCGACGATCTCTTCGCGTTCGGCGACTGCCACCGCACGTGCGGCGTCGCGTTCTGCCGCAAGCTTGTCACGCAGGACAATCGCTTTTTTCTGGATCGCCTTGAAGCGCTTGCGGTAGGCAGGGATGCTGCCGACAAAGTCCGGCTTCTCGAGCGGTGCCTCGAGCTTCTTGAGGCCCGACTCGATGTCGCGGACGGACAACCCTGAGGTTTCAAGGCGGCCGTGGAAACGTTCGAGCGCGGCCTCGTGTTCGAAGAACTTGCGCGCGTAGGCCATGAGCGGCTCGTCGCCCTCCACAGGCCCAACCTCACGTTGTTCGGAACCGTCCTTGACGAAAACTTTGCCGTCTTCGATGGTCCCGTACTTTGCTGCAGTTTTGAGCTGCTTCTCGTCAATATCTGCCACCACCGGGACCTTGACCGGGTGCTTCTGCTTGCCGGCCAGTGCTACCGGGGATGCCTTGCGCGGCATGGGCTTAGGCTTCGGCGCTGCCTTTGCTTTGGGTGCAGCCTTCGTCTTAGGTTCCGGGTTTGCGGCAATCTTCGGAGCGGCGTCCTCGGGGTCCTGTGCGGCAGATTCCGCGGGTGCAGGCTCGGCAGGTGCAGGTGCAGGTGCAGGTGCAGGTGCAGGTGCAGGCTCCCTCTCCTCAACTACGGCGGTCTCAGGCGCGGCAACCTCGGTTGCATCGGGGGTAACTTTGGACTCAGACGCACTCATGACACGGACACCTCGTTTAAGACGACGGGCAGGGCGGGCGCGCCGTCAGGACCACCCGTTACGGTGCCCTCTCTGGCGACAGTCTCAACAATAGCGATGCCGTCGGTCACAGTGCCAAACACGGTGTAGCCGCCGGCTCCGTCTGAGGGAATGACCGAGTCCTCGAATACGATGAAGAACTGGCTTCCCATAGATTCGCCGTCTCCGCCTTGACGCGCCATTGCGAACGTACCCGCACGATAAAGGTCGTCTGCGGGGGCATTCTCGATGGGCCCAAAGTTGTAGCCCGGGCCGCCGGTTCCAGTGGCAGTTGGGTCGCCACACTGGAGAACGTAGATGCCCGCTGTGACCAGGCGGTGGCACGTGGTGCCGTCGAAGTAGCCGGCCTTCGCGAGGGTGACGAAGGACGCCACCGCCTGCGGAGCAGCAGAGCCGTCAAGCGAGATGGTAAGCGGGCCCTGGCTGGTGTCGATCTGGGCGGTCCACTCGCGGCCTTCGGCCACGCTGGGCGCCGGGGCTTCGCCGGGGATGGGGTCGGTGGCTCCGCCCTCAGAATCGGTTCCGTCGTCGGGCGTTGTTGAATCCGTTGGGAACAGCGCGACAGCGCCAAAGCCAACAAAGCTCCCGACGATGGCGACCGCGGCAATGACGCCAACGACTTTGATGCGGCGCTGGCGAGCCGTCGAACGACTCTCGGCCTTTGCCGCCAGTTGCTCGTGGCGGCGCTTTTCGGCCGCGCGCGCTTGCTTCTTCGTAGACATCAGCCCTCCGGTGGGTGTCGCCTCGACAGTCTAAGCGGGTTGAGGTGGAAGGATGTGCCCATGAGCCGAACCGCCCCACTGTCTGGTTTTCCCGAATGGACGCCCCAACAAAGAATCATTGAGCGGCACATTCTCGACGTACTTCGGGGCGAGTTTGAGCTTCACGGATTTGCCGAAATTGAGACGCGCGCGGTTGAGCCGGTGAGTCGACTGGCGGGGGATAGCGAAGCCGCAAAAGAGATCTATGCGCTGCGTCGCCTCAACTCAGACGGCGCGGAGAAATCAAAGCTCGGGCTGCACTTCGATCTGACGGTGCCCTTCGCGCGGTACGTGGAAGAGTTTCAGGGCCAGCTCCAGTTCCCATTTCGCCGCTATCAGGTACAGAAGGTGTGGAGAGGAGAGCGGCCGCAGGACGGTCGCTTCCGGGAGTTCTACCAAGCGGATATCGACGTCGTTGGCCGCGAGACGCTCCCTCTGCACGTTGACGTTGAGGTCGCGGCGGTGATGGCGAGCGCGTTGTCCAAGCTTCCGATCCCGCCCGTGCGCATGCACGTCAACAATCGCAAGTTGGTCGAGGGGTTCTACACCGGCGTCGGAGTCGAGGATGTCGCGGGCGCGCTTCGCAGCGTCGACAAACTCGCGAAACTCGGCCCCGAGGGCGTTGCGAAAGAGATTGCGGGGCAAGGCGTTTCAGAAGATGCCGCCTCTGCGATCCTTGAGCTCGCCAAGATTCGCTCGGATGACGCGGGATTCCTTGACGCGGTTGACGATCTATGGGAGACGACGCCCAAGGCTGACGATCACACTGACGCACAGGCCACCCTCGCCGCAGGACTCACCGAGCTAGGCGCGCTCATGGACGGGCTCAACGCTGCGGTACCTGGGGTTGCTGTCGCGGACCTGAGCATCGCGCGCGGACTCGAGTACTACACGGGGTCCGTCTTTGAGACGTTCGTCGAGGGCCACGACGGGCTCGGCTCGATCTGCTCGGGTGGACGCTACGAATCCCTGGTCGCCGGTGGCGGCTTCCCCGGCGTGGGCATCTCCGCGGGCGTCACGCGGATTATGAGTCTGGTCGTGAGCGCGGGGCATGTGACGGCTACGCGCGCAGTTCCCACCGCGGTGCTCATCGCTGTCGTGGATGAGACGGCGCGAGGCCAGTCGAACTTCATTGCAAACCGGCTGCGCGAACGCGGGATCTCTGCTGAGGTGGCGCCGTCGGCCGCAAAGTTTGGCAAGCAGATTCAGTTCGCAGACAAGCGCGGGATTCCGTTCGTGTGGTTCCCCGGCGAAGACGGAGATGGCGAAATCAAGGACATTCGCTCGGGTGAGCAGGTTGCTGCCGATGCCGGCGCGTGGGAGCCGCCCGCAGGCGATGCTCGCCCTGATATCCAACGCGGCTAGACTTTCCTCCACATCCGCCTCACGTCAAGGACAATCGTGTACCGTACTCACCTCGCAGGAAACCTCCGCGCCACCGACGTGGACACTACGGTCACGCTCGCAGGATGGGTGGGCCGCCGCCGCGATCACGGCGGAGTCGCCTTCATCGACCTGCGCGACTCATCGGGGGTCGCCCAGGTGGTCATTCGCGACGAGGCGGTCGCGCACGACCTGCGCAGCGAATTCGTCATCCAGGTCACAGGCAGAGTCTCGAAGCGCCCGGCGGACCAAGAGAACGCGAAACTCAGTACCGGCGAGATTGAGGTCATCGCCGACGTCGTCGTGGTTCTCAACGCCTCCGTGCCCATCCCGTTCCCCATTGACGAGCACGTGGAAGTTGGGGAGGAAGCCCGCCTCAAGCACCGCTACCTCGACCTGCGCCGCCCCGCGCCCCGCGCGGCCATGGTGCTGCGCTCAGAGGTTTCCAAGGCCGCGCGTCGTGTACTCGAGCGCAACGGTTTCATCGAAATCGAGACGCCCACGCTAACCCGCTCCACCCCCGAGGGCGCCCGCGATTTCCTGGTGCCAGCCCGACTCGCGCCCGGTGCCTGGTACGCGCTCCCGCAGTCGCCGCAATTGTTCAAGCAGTTGCTCATGGTCGCCGGAATGGAGAAGTACTACCAGATCGCCCGTTGCTATCGCGACGAGGACTTCCGCGCGGACCGTCAGCCGGAGTTCACGCAACTCGACATCGAGATGAGTTTCGTTGATCAGGATGACGTGATTGCGCTGGGGGAGGAGCTCGTCAAGGAGCTGTGGGCGACCATCGACTACGACGTTGCGACGCCAATTCCGCGCCTGACGTACCACGAGGCGATGGAGCGGTTCGGCACGGACAAGCCTGACCTGCGGTTCGAGCTCGAGCTCACCGACATGACCGAGTATTTCGAGGACACGACGTTCCGCGTGTTCTCCGCGGAGTACGTTGGTGCCGTCGTGATGCCCGGTGGAGCGAGCCAACCGCGCAAGACGCTCGACAAGTGGCAGGACTGGGCCAAGTCGCGCGGAGCCAAGGGCCTTGCCTATGTGCTCGTGCAGGAGGACGGAGAGCTCACCGGCCCCGTCTCCAAGAACCTCAGCGAGACCGAGTTGTCGGGCCTTACCGACAAGGTCGGTGCCAAGCCAGGCGACTGCATATTCTTCGCTGCAGGCAAGGCCACGCCCGCGCGCGGGCTCCTCGGAGCTGCACGCGTCGAGATCGCCCAGCGCGGCGACCTCATCAACAAGGACGAGTTCAAGTTCGTGTGGGTGGTCGACGCACCACTATTTAAGGCGATCGATGACGACCCGGATGACGACGACGTCGCGCTCGGCACCGGCGCCTTCACGGCGGTCCACCATGCCTTCACCTCTCCTAAGCCTGAGTTCCTTGACACGTTCGACAAGGACCCCGGCTCCGCGCTCGCCTACGCGTACGACATCGTCTGCAACGGCAACGAGTTGGGCGGTGGCTCGATCCGTATTCACAATCGCGCCATTCAGGAGCGCGTGTTCAAGGTCATGGGCATCGGCGCCGACGAGGCGCAGGAAAAGTTCGGCTTCCTGCTAGACGCGTTCGCGTTCGGGGCTCCGCCCCACGGCGGCATTGCGCTCGGTTGGGACCGCGTGGTAGCGATCCTCGCGGGAACCGAATCCATCCGCGACGTCATCGCATTCCCCAAGACCGGCGGCGGCTTCGACCCGCTCACGCAGGCGCCCGCTCCCATTACGGATGAGCAGCGTCGCGACGCCGGGGTGGACGCCAAGCCCGAGTCCGAGAGCGAAGGCGAAGTCGAGGACCCCGCGGAGCCTGCGCAGGCCTAGTGCGTGATCGCCATCTTGGCGTAAACGTTCTTGAGGCTCTTCGGAGCCCACCAGTTCCAGTTGCCCAGCAGGGTCATGGTCGCGGGAACTAGCAACATGCGCACGATGGTCGCGTCCAATAGCACCGCGATCGCGAGGCCGAACCCGATCTCCTTGATGATCAGCACGCTGCCGGTCGCGAAGCCGAGGAACACCAGGATGATGATCGCCGCGGCCGAGGTGATGATCCGCCCCGAGCGCTGCAGGCCGAGGCGCACGGCCTCGTTGTTCGGCACTCCGCGGTCCACGAGTTCCTTGATTCGGGCGAGCAGGAACACCTCGTAGTCCATCGCCAGGCCGAACCCGAACGAGACCACCAGCACCACCACGTAGGTCTCGATACCTCCGAGCGACTCGTAGCGCAGTAGCCCCTCGAAATGGCCTTCCTGGAAGATCCACACGAGGATTCCCACGGATGCGCTGAGCGACAGCGTGTTAATGATGAGCGTCTTGACAGGCACCAGCAGCGAGCCGGTCATGAGGAACAGCAGGATGAACGTGGCGGCGACCACGATCCCGCCCGCGATGGGTGCGCCGTTCTTGATGGCTTGAATGAAGTCCACCTGGTTGGCGGCCTGTTCGCCAACGTAGAGGTCGAACGGCGCGTCGAGCACGCGTACGGCCTTGACCAGATCGACGGCCTCGGGGCTGCCTTCGTCCACAATCGAGATATGCAGACCAGAGAACGTGTTCCCGCCCTGCTCGAATGCTTCGGCAACGCGCTCCACCCCATCGACCTCCAGTAGCGCCGGCGCCCACGCCTCGAATTCAGCGACGGTCGCGTCGGTCATGAGGTCGATCGCGGGGTCTGCAAGGGCGGGGTAGCGGTCGTTGAACGCGGCGAGGTAGATGCGGTCGGTATCCGACGCGGGGAGGGTCTCGGCCTCAGAGTTGCGCAGGTTCAAACTGAGCGCAGGGGAGGCGAACACCGCAAGAATCGCCACGGATCCGACTAGCACCAGCCAGGGGCGGCGCTGCACCCAGCCGGCGAGCGTTGAGAACGCGCCCTCGTCGCGCTCGACGTCGGCGGTGACGCGGAGCGCGCGCCGCAGCCCCTTAGCTCGAGAAAGCAAGCCGGGCTTCACCAAGCGTTCGCCGTACAGATAGGCGACCGCAGGTACCAGCGTCATCGCGACCAGGACAGCGGTGGTCACCACGCCTAGCGCGGCGCCGCCAAACCCCTTGAGGAACTCGGGGGTGAACACCAGCAGTCCGCCCACGGCGATTCCCACGGTGACGCCGGAGAAGAACACTGTGCGTCCTGCGGTTTCCATGGTGCGTTCGAGCGCGTGACCGCGCACGTCAGCCAGCTTCGCCGCCCGTCCCTTGGTGAGCTCTTCGCGGTATCTCGACACGATCAGCAGCCCGTAGTCGATGCACAGGCCGATCCCGAGCACGGTGACGACATTCTCGGCGGCGCTGTCGATGTGCATGATGAAGGTGAAGCCGTAGAGCACGGCCGTGCCGCCCGCGATTGATGCGATTGCGCCAGCGATGGGTGTGGACGCCGCGAGGAATCCGCCGAACACGAACACCATCACGATGAGCGCGAGCGGGATCGCGATCGCCTCGCCGGTGATGAGGTCCTTCTGGAGCTGGGAGTCGAAGGAGTCGAAGAACAGTGCGTTGGAGAACACGTGAGTGTCGACCATCGGCTCTTCGCCCGGGGCGTACGACGCCGTCGGGTCGTACTCAACGTTCGCAGCCTCGAGCGCGATCAATAGTGCTTCCTTGACTTCTTCGTGCTTGGCGACCTCGTCGCCGTCGTCCTCGGTTGGCGACAATTGAACGACTACGAGGAAGCCCTCGTCTCCAGTGGTGATCAGGATGCGGGGGTCGGCTCCTCCGTCCGCGAGAGCGGGGGAGAAGTCTGGGCCGGGTATGGCGGTGAACGGCGCGGTCACCAGCTGGACACCTTCGATGGCGGCGACATCCTCGAGCAACGGTGCGACCGCCGCTTGAACGCGCAGGTCTGTGGCATCCGCGCTCAGGACCTGACCTGCGACCGTGACCGGACTGTCGGCCGGAACGCTATCCAGATACGCGTGCCGCAGGACGTACGACTCGGAGCCCTTGGCCTCGGGCGGGCCCGTGGACGTGCGGTCTTCGAGGCTGCCCTGGCCCGGCAGTCCGAGGATCGCGAAGGCGTAGAGGGACAGCGCGACCAAGGTCCATGCGGTCACCACGCCCTTGGGCCGGCGGGCGATCGAATGGGCGAGGCGCGCGAATGGAGACATAGCGCCGAAACTAACACGCGGACCGGCCCGCGCGAGTCCCTCCCGTGGGCGATTCGACTTCCGTAGAATAGAGGCGTGGATCTATTCGACGCTGTGCGGCAGGACGGCACGGGCGTCCCCCAACCCACGGCGGCGAGCCCCCTCGCTGTGCGAATGCGCCCGCGGACGCCAGGCGAGATCCTTGGCCAGAACCACTTGCTCAAGAAGGGCAGTCCGCTCGAGCGCTTGATCGCCGACGCATCGGCTGCCACCTCAATCATGCTGTGGGGCCCGCCCGGCACGGGCAAGACCACGCTTGCGTACATGGTTGCGGGCAACCGACGCTTCGTGGAGCTCTCTGCAGTGTCCGCTGGCGTCAAGGATGTGCGCGCCATTATCGAGGACTCCAAGCGGCGCGTCGCGACTGGTGAGCCCGAGACGGTGGTTTTCATCGACGAGGTGCACCGCTTCACTAAGAATCAGCAGGACGTCCTGCTCCCCGCGGTGGAGAATCGGTGGATTACGCTCGTGGCGGCCACCACGGAGAATCCGTCGTTCTCTGTGGTCGGTCCGCTCCTGTCGCGCTCCGTGCTGCTCACGCTCCGACCTCTCGATGACGATGACATCCGCAAACTCGTAGACCGTGCCATCACCGACGAGCGCGGGCTGGCCGGTGCCGTCACCATCGACGATGACGCGCGGGAGCACGTCGTTAAGGTCGCAGGCGCCGATGCCCGCAAGGCGCTGACGCTGATCGAGTCCCTAGCCGAGGCTGCTGGCACCGGCGGGCGGATTACTGCCGAGCTCGCCGAGCAGGCCATGGACGCGGCTCTCGTGGCTTACGACAAGTCGGGCGACCAGCATTACGACGTAATCAGCGCGTTCATCAAGTCCGTGCGTGGCAGCGACGTTGATGCGGCGCTGCACTACCTGGCGCGCATGGTCGTGGCGGGGGAAGACCCAAGGTTCATCGCGCGCAGGCTCGTGGTGCTCGCGGCTGAAGACGTCGGCATGGCTGACCCGCAGGGCCTCGTTGTGGCACAGGCCGCGGCTGACGCCGTGAGCTTCATCGGTATGCCCGAGGGACGCATCGTGCTGGCAGAGGCGACCACGTACCTTGCGACGGCGCCCAAATCGAACCGGTCGTACGTCGCGCTCGACCGTGCAATCGCGGACGTTAAGGCCGGTCGCGCGGGCTCGGTGCCCGAACACTTGCGCGACGCGCACTACGCCGGAGCCAAGGAAATCGGCCACGGAAAGGGATACGAGTACTCTCATGACGCGCCTCGTGGAGTCGCCGAGCAGGAGTATTTGCCCGACACGCTTCAGCACGCCAAGTACTACGATCCGACCGAACACGGATACGAGCGAGAGCTCACTCAAAGGCTCGAAGCGATCCGCCAGATGCTAGGTCGTGGAAAAAACGCCCAATAGCGGCTATCCTTGTGCGAGCCCTCGCGGTGAGCTGGCTGCTCGCACCGCGCTTCTTACTCTTATTCGAACGGTGCGCACTCGCGCGCCACGTGGTTAAAGGAAAATTGTGACTTCAGTTCAGCGTGCGCGCCGTATGGTGCGCCTTTCCCGTGCCCTGGGCATTGCACTCACCCCCAAGGCCGTCAAGCACTTCGAGAAGCGACCCTACCCTCCGGGCGAGCACGGCCGTACGGCCCGCCGCAAGGAATCGGATTACGCCGTTCGGTTGCGCGAGAAGCAGCGTCTACGCGCCCAGTACGGTCTCCGCGAGAAGCAGATGACCCGCGTATTCGAAGAAGCGCGCAAGGAGCCGGGTTTGACCGGTGAGGCGTTTGTCGAGTTGCTCGAGATGCGCCTTGACGCGCTCATCTTGCGCTCTGGATTCGCCCGGACCATCCTGCAGGCCCGCCAGGCAGTTCTGCACCGCCACATCCTCGTGGACGGCCAGATCGTTGACCGGCCGTCGTTCCGTGTCAAGCCCGAGCAGACCATCCAGATCAAGCCGAAGGCCGCCACCATGGAGCCGTATATGGCAGCCGCCGCAGGAGCTCACGCAGACCTGCTCCCCGAGTTGCCCGACTACCTGGACGTTTCACTCGAGAAGTTGACGGCAAAGTTGGTGCGTCGCCCCAAGCGCGCTGAGGTCCCCGTGACCTGCGAAGTGCAGCTAGTCGTCGAGTTCTACGCCCGCTAGCCGCCTCCGCTGGTAAAAGGGAACCATGCTTACCGCGGACATTCGCCAGCGATGGCTGGACTACTTTGAGGCCAAGGGCCACACGGTAGTACCCAGCGCATCGCTCGTGTCCCCGGACCCGTCACTGCTGTTCACAGTGGCGGGGATGGTTCCGTTCATTCCGTACATGCTGGGGCAGCAAACGCCCCCATGGGATCGCGCCGTCTCCGTCCAGAAGTGCATTCGCACGCTTGACATCGACGAGGTGGGCAAGACCACGCGTCACGGCACGTTCTTCCAGATGAACGGCAACTTCTCGTTCGGCGACTATTTCAAGGAAGACGCCATCAAGATGGCGTGGGACCTGGTTACCGGACCGGAGTCCGAAGGCAAGTACGGCTTCGACCCCGAGCTCGTGTGGGTCACGGTGTTCGAGGATGACGACGAGGCCGCGGACCTGTGGCTCAAGCACACCGACCTTCCCGCAGAGCGCCTTCAGCGGCGCGGGATGAAGGACAACTTCTGGTCCACCGGCCAGCCTGGCCCCGCAGGGCCCTGCTCGGAGATATTCATCGACCGGGGGCCCAAGTTTGGCGCGGAGGGCGGCCCGGAGGCCGACGAAGAGCGCTACATCGAAATCTGGAACCTCGTGTTCATGCAGTACGAGCGCGGCGCGGGCGACAGCAAGGACGACTTCCCCATCCTTGGCGACCTCAAGCAGAAGAACATCGATACGGGCCTCGGGCTTGAGCGCGTAGCGTTCCTCAAGCAGGGTGTCGACAACCTCTATGAGATCGACGAAGTCGTCCCTGTCATCCACGCCGCTGAAGAGCTCTCAGGCCGCACGTACGGCAAGAACGACGACGACGACGTGCGCATGCGCGTGGTCGCGGACCATGTGCGCTCGGGCCTGATGCTCATGAGCGACGGCGTGGTCCCAGGCAACGAGGGCCGGGGCTACGTGCTGCGTCGCCTACTGCGCCGCTCGGTGCGCGCCATGCGACTGCTCGGCGTCGAGGGACTCGCGCTGCCCTCGCTACTGCCCGCATCGATGAGCGTCATGAAGGCCTCTTACCCCGAGGTCGAGAACGACTTCGACCGCATCTCCAAGGTGGCATACGCGGAGGAAGACGCATTCCGGCGCACGCTCGTGTCCGGCACCACCAAGCTCGATTCGGCGGTGGCCAAGACCAAGGCCGACGGCGGCCACCTGCTCGACGCCGCCGACGCCTTTGCGCTTCACGACACGTATGGCTTCCCGATCGACCTCACGCTCGAGATGGCAAACGAGCAGGGCGTTCAAGTTGATGAAGACGGGTTCCGCTCCCTCATGCAAGAGCAGAAGGAGCGTGCCCGCGCGGACGCCAAGTCCAAAAAGGGCGGCCACGCAGACACCAAGGTCTACCAAGGCCTGCGCGAAGTGGCAGCGACGGAGTTCACTGGATACACCGAACTGCAGACAGCGAGCGAGATTCGCGCCATGCTCGCGGACGGCAAGGCCGTCAAGAGTGCCACTCAGGGCGACACGGTCGAAGTCATCCTCCCCCAGACCCCGTTCTACGCGGAGTCGGGCGGGCAGGAGTCCGACGCGGGCATCATCCAGGCATCAGGCGGGACGCTCGAGGTTCTGGATGTACAGCGCCCGGTCAAGGGCCTCATCGTCCATACGGTTAAGGTCGCCGAAGGCGAGGTTGCTGTTGGCGAGGAAGTCTCCGCCCAGGTTGACGCTGAGTGGCGCCTCGGAGCCCGCCAGTCCCACTCCGGGACGCACCTCCTTCACGCTGCGCTCCGCGAGGTGCTCGGCCCCGACGCCCTGCAGTCTGGTTCGTACAACAAGCCCGGCTACCTGCGGCTCGACTTTTCACACCCGAGCGCGCTGAGCGCCGAAGCCCGTAGCGAGGTCGAAGAAGTGACCAACCGGGCAATTCGCAGGGACCTCGGGGTGACGGCCGAGTACATGTCGCTCCCCGCCGCCAAGGAATGGGGCGCGATCGCGCTCTTCGGCGAGACCTACGGCGAGGAGGTGCGGACCGTCCAGATTGGCGGACCGTGGTCGCGCGAACTCTGCGGCGGTACGCACGTCGAACACTCCAGTCAGGTGGGCATGGTGGCGGTAACTGGGGAGGCCTCCGTTGGCTCCGGGTCGCGCCGCATTGAAGCATTCGTGGGCATCGAGGCGTTCCAGCACCTCGCTGCCGAGCGCGCGCTCGTGAGCGAGCTCACGTCGACGCTCAAGGTTCAGCCCAGCGATATCGTCCCACGCATCGAGAAGTTGCTCGAGCGTTTGCAGGAAGCAGAGAAGAGCCTCGCGAAGTTCCAGCAGCAGGCCATGCTCGGCGCGTCAGAAGAGATTGCTGCCGCCGCAATGGACGCCTCCGGGCTTAGCGTCGTCGCTCACCACGCAGTTGCAGTAGGCAGCGCCGACGACGCGCGCACGTTGGTGACTGACGTGCGTCAGCGACTCGGCGACTCGGTTCCCGTTGTCGTCGCAATCGCGGGTGCTGCGGATGGTAAGCCGTTCATCGTCATCGGAACCAACCAAGGCGCGCGGGACGCGGGCGTCAAGGCTGGCGAACTCGTTAAGACCGCGTCCAGGATCCTGGGCGGCGGCGGCGGCGGCAAGCCTGATCTCGCGCAAGGCGGCGGCCAGGACGCGTCGAAGATGTCCGCTGCGCTCGACGCTGTAGTCGACGCTGTGAAGAACCGTGGATAGCGTGGCGAACGAAGCCTCGGCGAGGGCTGCGATCGACTTCGCGCCCGGTGTCCGCATCGGTGTAGACGTTGGAACCGTGCGCGTGGGGATTGCCGCTAGCGATCTGGATGGCATCATGGCGTTTCCCCTCGGCACAGTGAATCGTGCCGAGATCGCTGCTGCCGAGGTAGCAGCGATTGCGCGCGAGCGAAGCGCGGTGTCGGTGTTCGTTGGCCTGCCCAGGACGCTCAAGGGCCAGGAGGGTGCGTCGGCCGCAGATGCGCGAGACTTCGCCAAGCAACTCGCGGAACACCTCGATGCCCCCGTCCGTTTAATTGACGAGAGGTTTTCTAGCGCAACCGCCAGCCACGCGATGAGCCAAGCGGGCCTGTCGGTAAAGCAGCAACGAAACGTGGTAGACCAGCAAGCGGCAGTGGTCATTTTGGAGAATGCGCTAGATACTGAGAAGCGCGGCAACATCAACAGCGTGACCGAGCCGGTCTCGCGCAAGGGGAGACATGACTGATCTGTTCGAGGCAGGCACGGAGACAACCACGTCGTTGGACCTCCGTCGCATGCAGCGCGAAGTCCGCAGGCGCGACCGCCGCGCGCGCACTCTTATCGCCACATCGATCGCCATGGTCGTTTTCGCTGTCGCCGCGTCCGCGAGCTGGGAAGTGATTCAGTCGTTCAAGAGCACAGCGGTAGAGATTCCTGATTTTGAAGGCGCTGGGCAGGGCCAGGTGCGAGTTATAGTCAACGCGGGGGACGGCGGCGACGACATCGCAGCGACCCTTTATGCTGCTGGCGTGGTTGCGTCCACGGATGCTTTTATCTTGGAGACGTACGCCAACCCCGAGGCCGCGCGTGGTATCAGCCCCGGGTACTACTTTCTCCAGCGAGAGATGAAAGCGGAGTACGCACTGCTTGCGTTGCTGGACAGCGAGAATCGCGATGAGGTGAGGCTGACCATTGTGGAGGGCAAGCCGGTTTCGTACGTCTACGACCGGATCGCCGCACTTACGGGCATCCCCCTCGAGGACGTTCAGGCGGCTGCAGAGGACACTTCCGCGATCGGCCTGCCGGAGGAGGCGAACGGAAACATCGAGGGATGGCTGTTCCCCGCGACGTACGCGTTCAATCCGGACGTTGACGCCACAGACGTGCTTGCCGAGATGGTGGGAACTACTGTCAGGATTCTCGACAGCTATGGCGTCGCACCCAAGGACCGGAATCGGATCCTTACTGTCGCCTCAATTGTCGAGCGCGAAAGCCGTCTTGAGGTCGACCGACCGCTGGTCGCGAGCGTGATCTACAACCGGCTCGGGAGGGAAATGCCCCTCGAGATGGACTCGACCATTACGTACTTGACGGGCGACTACGGCAACGTATTCACCACTGCCGAAGCACGCGCTATCGACTCGCCCTACAACACCTACAAGTACGTAGGGCTGCCCCCCGGCCCGATTGCCGGAGCGGGGGAGGCAACCATCAAGGCCGCGATTAGCCCCGCGGATACGCCCTACATATTCTTTGTCACAGTCGACATGATCACCGGTGAGACGCGCTACGCGACGACGTACGCAGACCACCTCAACAACGTCGAGATCCTAAGAACTTGGCTCGCAGAGAACGGCGGCTAGCGGGTCGATGACCGCCGTCCGCAAGGCCGGCGTGCTCGGGCACCCTATCGAGCACTCGCTGTCGCCGGTCCTGCACCGGGCGGCATACCAGGCGCTCGGGCTTGATTGGGAGTACAATGCATACGACGTGACCGCCGACCAACTCGAAGGATTCATTGCGGGGCTCGACGCCAGTTGGGCTGGTTTGAGCCTCACCATGCCGCTCAAGGTTGAGGCGCTCGCGCACCTGCACTTTGTGGAGCCCATGGCCAAGATGCTGGGGGCGGTCAACACTGTTCTCTTCGACGGCGGCGGGGGTACCAGAAACCTTGTCGGAGCCAACACGGACGTTTACGGCGTGAAGCAGGCGCTGCGCGAGGCGGGCTCTGAGTCCGTAAACGAAGGTGTGATCCTCGGTGGAGGTGCGACGGCGACCGCGGCCATGGCCGCGGTCGCGGAACTGGGCTGCAAGGCACCCACGATTGTGGTGCGGAATCGTGCGCGCACAGGCGGCCTCATCCGCGCGGCAGCCAAGATGGGAAGCGAGCCCAGGTTCACCGATTTCGGGTCAGCGCCGTCCGCGCTCGCACGCGCGGATGCGGTGGTCTCCACAGTCCCTGCAGAGGTCGGTGGCGAGTTGGGCAAGGCGCTATTGGATGTTCAGCCGGGCGCGTTCCTCATGGACGCCGTCTACGACCCTCCCGAGACACCGCTCCAAGAGGCGTGGTCAGAGCGGGGTGGGACAACTGTCGGCGGCACGCGAATGTTGTTGATGCAGGCAGCCGAGCAGGTCAGACTTATGACAGGTAGAGCTGCGCCAATCGGACAAATGGACGTTGCACTTGTGTCACATCTCTCACTCCGTTTTCGGTGACATTGCCCCATCTGGGTGTTACCTTCGCAAGATAGGCAGGCGTAGAGTCACAAGACATTGAGGGAGTCACCGTGAAGCAACTGGGTTCCATCCTTCTTGAGGACGGTTCGCTGTCTGAAGAGCAGTTGATGGATGCCATCGACGAGCAGCAGAAGCGAGGCCAGTCTCTGGGGCGCACGCTTGTCGAGCTCGGGCTGATATCGGAAGCTCAGCTGGTTCGTGCTCTTGCGAGTCAGGTAGGCATGGAGTTCGTCGAACTCGCCGACTATCCGGTAGACCAAGCCGCCGTCGCCCTGGTTCCCGCTCAGGTTTGCCGGCGCCACACGGCGCTGCCGATCGGGATTGACGAAGGCGTCATTCGGATTGCCATGTCCAACCCAGGCAATGTGGTTGCCGTAGATGATTTCCGCACCCTCACTAACCGTGAGGTCATCCCCGTGGTGGCCGCGCACGACGACGTGGTCGCGGCAATCGACCGGTTCTGTCGTGCCGATAGCGAGTTGGACGACCTCCAGGACTCGCTCGAAGATAATTCTGATGGCGAAGCAGACGGCATGGGCGACGTCATCGAGGACGATGCGCCAATCGTCCGGTTCGTCAACCTGCTCATTACCCAGGCGATCCAGGACCGAGCCTCGGATATTCACATCGAGCCAGCCGAGAAGGACATGCGCGTCCGGTACCGCATTGACGGCGTGCTCCACGAGATGCAGCGGGCCGCGAAGGCAATCCAGAACGGAGTGATCTCGCGCCTCAAAATCATGGCTGACGTGGATATCGCAGAACGCCGCCGGCCCCAGGATGGTCGACTCTCCGTCAACCACCAGGGACGCAAGATTGACCTCCGCGTCGCCACCCTGCCAACCGTGTGGGGCGAGAAGATCGTCATGCGCATCCTCGACAACACCACGGCAACGATGGACCTTGAAGACCTGGGCATTCGGCCAGAAAACTACGAGCGTTATCAGGAGTCGTTCCAAAAGCCGTACGGAATGATTCTGGTGACAGGACCTACGGGGTCGGGAAAGTCAACCACGTTGTACGCAACGCTCAATCAGGTGGCGCGCCCCGAAATCAACGTGATCACGGTTGAGGATCCCGTTGAGTACCGGATTCCCAATATCAATCAAGTGCAGGTAAACGTGAAGGCCGGGCTCACTTTTGCGAGCGCCCTACGCTCGATCTTGCGGTCGGACCCCGACGTTGTGCTCGTCGGTGAGATCCGCGACCACGAGACCGCGCAGATTGCGATTGAAGCGGCACTCACCGGACACCTCGTGCTGTCGACTCTTCACACCAACGATGCGCCGAGCGCTATCACGCGACTAATCGAGATGGACATCGAACCGTTCCTCGTTGGCTCCGCAATTGACTGTGTCGTCGCCCA
Organism: Demequinaceae bacterium; assembly: GCA_965250005.1. Taxonomy (GTDB): domain Bacteria; phylum Actinomycetota; class Actinomycetes; order Actinomycetales; family Demequinaceae; genus WTKG01. The sequence goes on along the minus strand of OZ252279.1, from coordinate 556,544 downwards.
GCGACTTGCCCGCTTGCTGTGTACTAAGTGCAAAAGTGAGTACGAACCCGAGGCCGACGCGCTCAAGGAACGATTCGGGTGGACCGGAAACAAGGTGCCTATCCTATTTCGCCCAGAGGGCTGCAGCGCCTGCTCCAACACGGGCTACCGCGGCAGGCTTGCGCTGCACGAAGTTATGACAGTCACCGAGGATATCGAGAGGCTCGCGGTGGCGCGCGCTTCGTCTGCCGAGATCGCGAAGGTCGCAAAAGAGCAGGGAATGCAGACGCTGCTCCAGGACGGTTGGACCAAGGTTCAGGAGGGCCTGACGTCAATCGAGGAGTTGTTCCGCGTCGCTAAGTAGCGCCGCTCAAGAATTGTCCAAAATGGTCGATAAGACAGCAGTCGCTATCAACTCGACGCAAGACCGGGAGAAAAGTTGTGACGCAGAGCCCGCATGAGTTGGCACAGGGCCAAGTGACTCGCTCCCAGGCGCGCGCTGCGCAAGCAAGTCCGGCAGCTGGCGCCTCGACGGCAACTGTTCCTCCAGCACCCGGATCGGCGCCCGCTCCGCAGGCGGCACAGGCGGCTTCAGCTGGGGCCGGGCGTGTTGGACTCAGCAGAGATTCTCAGCCGGACGACCTGGACCTTTCTGGCGCGCTTCGCAAGATGCTTGCGATGGGTGGATCCGACCTTCACATCACGGTAGGCGCACCGCCTATGGCGCGTGTCGACGGCGCGCTTACGCAACTCGAGGGGTTTGCGCTCCTGAAACCCGACGCCGTCCAGCGAGTGATGTACAGCATCCTTTCCCAAAAGCAGCGAGAGCAGTTTGAGGCGGAACTCGAACTTGACTTCGCGTACGCGCTAGTGGGGGAGGCGCGTTTTCGCGTGAACCTCTACCAGCAGCGCGATTCGCTGGGTGCGGCTTTCCGCATCATCCCTTACGAGATTCAGCCTCTCGAGTCCCTCGGTATCCCTCCAGTCGTGGGAAACTTCGCGGGGATTCCGCGCGGGTTGGTGCTTGTTACCGGACCGACGGGATCCGGCAAATCCACGACGCTGGCGTCGATTATTGATCTTGCGAACCGCAGCCGCAGTGATCACATCATGACCGTTGAGGATCCCATCGAGTTCCTCCACCGCCACAAGAAGTCGCTTGTTAACCAGCGCGAGGTTGGCGCCGACACACACTCTTTTGGAAACGCCCTGAAGCACGTGTTGCGTCAGGACCCGGATATTATCTTGGTGGGCGAGATGCGCGACCTCGAAACAGTTTCTGTGGCGCTGACAGCTGCGGAGACCGGCCACCTGGTATTCGCGACCCTTCACACCCAGGACGCGGCGCAGACGATCGACCGCGTGATCGATGTATTCCCGTCGCACCAGCAGGGTCAGATTAGGACACAGTTAGCGACCGCGCTTCAGGGGGTTGTCTGTCAGACATTGTGCAAGCGCAGCGACGGACCCGGCCGCGCTGTCGCCACAGAAGTGCTGATCGCGACGTCTGCTATTCGTAACCTGGTTCGCGAGGGCAAGACGCACCAGATTTACTCCGCGATGCAGGCAGGGTCGTCACTCGGTATGCACACCATGGACCAGCACTTGGCTGAGTTGGTGCGCATCAACAAGATTTCGTACGAGACCGGGCTAGAGAAGTGCCACCACGTCGAGGAGTTTAACCGACTCGCCGGACGTGAGGGCGGCCAGAAGCAGGGCCAGTCCGTCGGAACCCAAGGGGTATAGGGACAACTCATGGCGACCGCGACGCAGACTTTCAAGTATTCGTACCGTGATACTCAGGGGCGCATCCAGAACGGCGAGATCGAGGCGCCCAACGAGGCCGCGGTGTCGTCCAAGCTGCGATCCATGGGCCTCGCTCCCATCTCTATTGATGCCGTTAGGGCGAGCGCACTCAAGAGAGAAATCAAGATCCCCGGCCTCACGGACAAGATCGGCCTCAAGGACATCTCGATCCTTTCGCGCCAACTCGCGACCATGATTCAGGCGGGCCTGTCAATTATTCGCGCGCTGAACATTCTTGCCGAGCAGACGGAAAATGCCGCGCTTGGCAAGGTCATTCTTGACGTGCGGTCGGATGTAGAGACGGGCGTCTCTCTCTCCCAAGCGATCGGCCGGCACCCGGCAGTCTTTCCTCCGCTCATGATTAACATGATTCGGGCCGGCGAAGTTGGCGGATTCCTGGACTCGGTGCTGTTGTCCATTGCCGAAAACTTTGAGTCGGAAGTGAAGCTGCGAAATAAGGTGAAGTCGGCCATGGCCTACCCTGTCGTGGTTTTCGTGATCGCGATCGTTGCCGTCATTGGCATGCTGCTTTTCATCGTTCCCGTGTTCGCCAATATGTTCGCGACTCTCGGTGGCGAGTTGCCACCTCTTACCGCGGCACTCGTTGCTATCTCTGGTTTCTTAAAAGTAGGCACGATCCCCATGATCGTCGTAGGTTTCGCCGTGTCCGTGCTGTGGACCAAGAACAAGAACAAGAAGGCGTTCCGCGAAAAGGTCGAGCCGTTGTATCTCAAGCTTCCGGTGTTTGGCGGCCTCATTCAGAAAATCGCCATCTCGCGGTTCACTCGCAACTTCGGGGCCATGATCCGCGCGGGCGTTCCCATCCTGCAGGCGCTCGACATCGTGGGCGAGGCGAGCGGAAACGTCGTAATCGAACATGCGGCAAACGACGTGCGGGAGTCCGTGCGCACCGGAAACACCCTCGCCGGGCCGCTGGCGGAGCACCCGGTCTTCCCTGCCATGGTGGTTCAGATGATTTCGGTGGGTGAAGACACGGGTGCGCTCGACACCATGCTTGACAAGATCGCGGACTTCTACGACCAGGAAGTGGAATCCACCACAGACGCCTTGACCTCACTGATCGAGCCACTGATGATTGGTGTATTGGGCAGCATCATCGGCACCATGATCATCGGCCTGTATATGCCGATCTTCGGCATCTTCGAGTTGATCAACTAAATAGAGCTTCGACCGGAAGAAACGTACGGCCTTCGAGTTGGGCGGACTGCCGGTTGTAGAAACCGCGGGGGTTCCCTCGCGGATAAACCATAGAGAAGAAAACAAAAAAGAAGGAGCGCCATGATCGCGCGAATCCGTAAGAATATGGAGCAGAAGGACCAGGGTTTCACCCTGATCGAGTTGCTCGTCGTTATGATTATCATCGGCATCCTTGCCGCTGTTGCAATTCCGCTCTTCCTGAGCCAGCGCAAGAAGGCTGAAGATGCAGCTGCCAAGGCTGACGTCTCCACCCTCGGCAAGGAAATTGCCACGTACTGGGTCGACGGAACGTCGATGCCGGCTATTGCGGGTGACGGTAGCAACTACTCCATCTCCGGAACCAACATCGGCAACCAGTCGGACAACGTTGCGCTTGGAGGCGTTTCCGGAACCACCAGCAGCGACTGGTGTGTCTGGGTCTACAACCTTGAGGGCGACAAGTCCGTGGGCGGAGTCGAGTACTCCGCAGCCAGCGGCCTCACTGTTGGCGCTAGTTGCTAGGCAGCATTTCGACATAATGCTTGCGGGTGGGGACCTCTCTTGAGGCCCCCACCCGGAGGCGTGTTGAGGAATCCTGCGAGATCTGGGATTTGGCACATGGAGGGAGAAGAGCAGTGCGTGACCTAAGGCGACGTATGTTGAACTCTCGTGAAGAAGGATTCACGATGGCTGAACTTGTTGTCGCCATGATGATTATCACGGGCGTCCTCCTTGTGCTCATGGCCGTGCAAACATCCGCACTGGTTTCGGTCGTGGAGGCAGGACACCGGCAGCAAGCTACCGCCTACGCGAACGGCGCGATCGAGCAGATGCGCGCGATGCCGTACGCGGTGCTTTCGCGAGGCTTGGACGCCGACTTCAAATCAGCGTCTGGCGGTGACCCCTACGTGTCTGGGACCACCTTGACGATTGAAGGAGTGGCCGAAGAGATCGTAGTTGCGAACGCTACTGGCACCGAAGGTGCACAGAACCGACTCGACGCGTGGCCCCCTCTCTTCGACTCGACGGGCTCGAACAAGACTGTCAATATTTCACCTGAGGCAACGGGCGCCGTTTACACCACACGCGCATATGTGACAGAGGGGCTTGGCGGGGCCGAAACGTTGGGCATGACGATTGTTGTGACGTGGGAAGACAACAGCTCGGGTGAGATGCGAACTGACGTCTACCGGACAACCGCGTACGCGCCGTCTGCGGGTTGCAGTGACCTGGCGAGCCTCGAGTCGCAGCCTTTCCTGAGTTCATGTCAAGCCAGATTTAGCGCGTCGTCGTCGAGTGCGTCGCTCTCGTTCAGCGCGACCGCCAATCTTCCCGATTTGGCAGGTGGTGCGGCCGTATCAATCATGCCCGGTCGAGAGATGTTCACGCTTGGGATTACGACTTCGCAAACGCGCGCGAGCCTAACCAGCCAGCAGGTAACGAACGTCGACGCATCCTTGGCGTACGGCGGCGAGCGCGTGCACAAGGCGGACGGCTCGGATTACTCCGGCACTTACCCACGCGGGTTTGAACTCATCGTGACCGAGGCTTCGGACGATACCGTTTCGGTCGGCAATCCGGGTATAGACAACACAGACGTCCGCGCGCACTCAGGGGCGTCGCCCAATACGATCACGTCAGCGGTGGATGCTGAATTCTTCGCCTATTTCGATAGCGACCAGTTTGGGGCTGGGAGCACGCATTCGTCAGTCAGCGAGGCCTGCGCCGTTGGTGTGGCAGCGGGAACCCCGTGCGCGCAGGCGAATATTGGCGGACTAACCAAGTCGAGAGTCCGGCTCGACTACACCAACAGCGCAGCGGAGAGATTCGGGATGTCGCCCTGGTACAGAGGGAGCGCTACCGGAACCGCCAAAGAGTCCTGGGTCGCCCGTTTTTCCGATTCCGCGAATCCCGGAACGATCGCCTGCACGACGGTGACCAACGAGGGATGTGTTGCTGCGGGGGCGTCAGCATCAAGCGCGTCCATTCACTTCTCGTTCCCGGAAGCCCGAGTATGGAAAGACTCCGGAAACAATGACGCCGCGTGGAACGGCATCGTGTATATCACCGCATACCAAGACGAGGTCAAGGTCGAGCGGGGCCACGACCAGAAGACAACTGCTCCCGTGATCACCCGGTCAGCGACCTTGTGGTTTTGGGACGATGACATTGCCGACTACGTGGAAGTCCCGATCAACGTTTCGACGAATCGGGTCATTGAGGCTCCCGAGATACCGGTCCTCACTTGGACGCCGCCCGGCGGCAATATCAACGTGATTGCGACTACGACCGTGACAATTACCGGTGATATCCCGCCGGGCCTGTCCGATGACGATCCCGAGTGCGTGGCGGACCTGTGCAAAATATCGGCCTCCGTCGGGGCGATTTCAGTTTCGACAACATACGAGGTGACCGTCGATGATGGTGCAGGCGGCACCTACGAATACGAGATCAACGTGGGTGCGACCCTGACCGGCTCGCAGGCGTCTGCCGGATACCGGGGTGCTCCCGATGCCTAGGCGCCACGCAGCGCGCGATTCTGGATTCAGCCTGATGGAGATGCTCGTCGTCATGACACTGTTCTCGATGCTGCTCGCGATGGTATTCACAATCTTGATCAATCTCACCTATCAGGCGAGCGACAACCTTGCGCGCGAGCGCGCCGTGCAACAGGCGCGGCTGGGCGTTTCGCAGATAGACCGGCAGGTCCGATCAGGCAACCTCATTAAGGATCCGGCGGCCGACGGTGTCGCCGAAAGCGGCGTATCGGCGGGTTACTCGATGCGCCTGTACACCCAGGAGGGCGGCGAACTCAAATGCGCCCAGTGGCGCGTCAACATCCCGGACGAGGCGGAATTTGGAAACCTTGAGTACCGGACCTGGGATCCAGACTACGAACTGAGTTGGGGCGACGTGGCCGACTGGTACGTTGTCGCACAGAACTCGGTGGCCGCGCCGGTGAGTGGAACAATTGACGCCGCCGATCCGCAGACGTGGCCGCCTTTCTGGATTGACGCGAACCAGAACTCCGGCACATCCGCTCAGAGCATTCGCGTGACGCTGCGGATTCTCGATCCATTGGCGGACGATCGCTCCAAGCCCGTAGTCGTGAGCACCGTAGTCACCGGTCGCAACACCGTGTTTGGCTACTCCGACTCAAACTGCAGTGTTATCCCACCTGTGTGAGAAAGGCAATTATGAACCGCAATGTATCCTTGCGAAACTCGGGTGATGGAGGATCGGCGATGGTGGCTGCACTTGCAGTCGCGCTCATCGGCATATCCCTCGCAACGCTCGTCGTGACTCAAGCCATCATCGTGTCGCGAGACGCCGGACGTGACAGTGTGCGAACAGCTGAGGTACACGCCGCCGAAGCGGCTGTTGACGCCACGCTGCTCGAGTTGGAGGGAGCAAGCCCCTGTGAGGCGCTTGCAAACAACAAGACGATTGGCTCGGGAAACAACGCGGTCCGCGTCAACGTCACGATCGAATATACGGATCAAAGCGGAGACGCGCTGGATTGCCCTGCGGGCGGCACCATCGCGGGGACGCCGTATGGCGCCATGGTGACGGCAACAGGGACTCCGGAAGAAGAGTTCTTCGGGCTGAACCCCAAGCGCGTTGTACGCGCCAAAGTGGTCCTCACTCCGCGTGAGTCGACGGGCACGTCGGTAAGTTCCGCGATCTTCTCGGGCGCGGGGCTTGACGTCAACGCGAACTTTGACCTCGAGCCGAGTGTCGTGGGAGAAAACGGAGACATTTGGGTCAACGACGGCGACTGGACGTGCAAGCATGGTGTATCCGTCAGTGGAAGTTTGTACATCGTTCAGGGCGGTGCCGACTTTGACAACCACGGGTGTGTAATCAAGGGTGATCTCTGGGTGCAATACGACTGGAAGAGCAAGAACAACTTTTCGTACAACAGCGTCGAGGGCGACGTAACCATTCGACAGGGCAATGCGATCCCGCAGCATCCGAACACCGGAGTTGGCGGTAACGTGCTCATCGGTGGCACGGTCACGTCGAATTCACTTCTGGTCGGCGGAACCTTTGAAGAAAACGTTGTGGGAATACCCAACCTCCTGCCGATCGCATTTCCGACTCTTGAGTACGACATAACGGATTGGACTCCAGAATTTGACGACTTTGGCGCCACCGAGTTCAAGGCCCATGCGGGTCTGAGCGACGAGTGCCAGATCGGAAGCAAGACCATCACAATCCCCGCCACGACCAAGCCTGCGGTGTACGACCTGCGCCACTGTGATCTTGAGACCAAGAACAAGGGTTCGATCATTCTGCGGGCAGACACAGTGCTCTTTGTCGAGGCATTTCACGGCTCGAACCGCCTGAACATCAGTTCAGTTCCGGGCGAAGCGTTCACGCTTTACCTGATCGTGCCGTCCGACAACTCGACAAACGGGAACCTTGTTTTCAGCGCTAACTCGACGGTGGAGCCGCCGACGGAGATCTTCCTCTACACGCCGAAGGTGGTTGAATTCAAGAACAACACCTACACCTACGGCCAGATTTACGCCGGCGAAGTAGACCTCACCGCACACCAGAAATTCTTCTATGCGCCCGCGGAATTGCCAACCGACGTACTAGTCGTTGGCGAGGTCGAGGCCGCCGAGGGTTCCGAGGTAGAGCTTGTCTTCAAGCAAGAGCATTTCTAGCCGCGAGTGATAGAAACACTTGGTGTAGTCGCGGTCGGGTTGATCGTTGGCTCGTTTACGAACGTACTAATTGCGCGGGTCCCAAAGGGACAAGATTGGGTCAACGGCTCAAGTCATTGCCCGAGGTGCGCGCACGATATCGATTGGTACGACAATATCCCGGTGTTGTCGTGGCTGTGGCTGCGCCGGAGGTGCCGGCACTGTCGTGAGCCCATTTCAGGCCGCTACCCGCTCGTGGAAATCCTGGTAGCCGCGCTTTTCGTCGCCGTCTACTTGGCGTGGGGCCTAACGCTCTTGGCTTTGGGTTTTGCCTACCTTGCTGTCGTCTCCGTCGCGCTGCTCTTCATCGACTTGGACGTCAAGCGGCTTCCGAATTCGCTGGTGCTTCCGAGCTACGGGATCCTCGGAGTGACGCTAGCCGCACATGCTGCAGTTCAGGGCGCGTGGGGCGATCTTGGGCGCGCCGGTATTGGATTTGCCGCATGGGGCGGTTATTACGGCCTCGCGTGGCTGATCTACCCCAAAGGCATGGGGTTCGGCGACGTGAAGACCGCAGGCTTGCTTGGAATGGCGGCGGGCTACCTGGGTTATGCAGAACTGGCCGTAGGCGGATTCCTTGGCCCGATGATCGGCGGAGTTGCCGCTATTGTGGGTCTCCTATTGGGCAGACTTCGCCGCAAGTCGCAGGTACCTTATGGACCCGCGCTGATTGTGGCTGCCTGGACAGGCTACCTAGCGGGGCCCGCGATAGGTGATATATACCTCAAACTCATCACCTGATTGCTAAGGACAGCCTGTGATACTGCCGATAGTCTGATGAGACGGAATCTATGAAGGGAGCGCCGTGGCGACACGTCAGGTTGGCCTAGATATCGGCACGACGCACGTGCGCGCCGCCGAGGTCGAATTCTCCGGCCGAGGGCCCGCGACCGGATCAGCCACGCTGGTCAGGTACGCTGAGTTGGCGCTCCCCGCAGGCGCCGTTGGCGACGGCGAGATTCACGAAATCCAATCGGTCGCGTCCGTTCTAAAAAGACTTTGGACCAAGGGCAAGTTCTCCAGCAAACACGTGATTTCAGGAGTCGGCAGTCAGCGCGTGGTGGTTCGCGAGCTCGAGATTCCGTCGTTGCCCATGGGGCAACTCCGACAGTCGCTGCCGTTTCAAGTAGGGGAAATGCTCCCCATGTCGACGGACGAGGCGCTCCTCGACTTTTTCCCAACGGCCGAGGTCGATGCGGAGACCGGTGGTCGCGCGCTGCGCGGCATTATTGTCGCCGCACCAAAAGCAACAGTTGCGACGCACGTCCTCGCGATCGAGTCTGCTGGACTCCGGCCCACGATGGTCGACCTAAACGCATTTGCGCTATACCGCGCGCAAGCAACGGGCGACTGGGGCGGAAAGACCGTCGCTTTCGTTGACATAGGCGCGCGCACGACCAACGTGCTTGTGGTCTCCGACGGTGCACCGCGGTTCGTTCGCACCCTTCCGTCCGGAGGCCAGGACGCGACCGATGCGGTCGCAAGCGCATTGCAGGTCTCCACGCAGGATGCCGAACAGCTCAAGCGTGAAATCGGCATCGGTTTTGCCGTCGCAGAGGAATACAAGCTTGGCGCCGAGGCGCTCACCACGACTTCTCGGACCCTCGTTGAGGCGATCCGCAATACGTTCGTTTACTACGCAGGGAACAACCCGGGCGGCGCGATCCAGCACGTGGTACTGACCGGTGGTGGCGCTCATCTTCCTGGGTTGGGCCAGTATCTTGCGAGCGCGAGCCGTCTACCCGTAAGTTTTGGCGACGGGCTGGCGCGGGTGAAGGTCTCCGGTCGCGTACGCAGCGACCTGGCCGACGGACGTGCGTCCCTCGTACCGATCTGTATAGGACTCGCTTTTGGGGAGGTTGGCGCATGACCACTACAGTCCCAGATTCCGTCAAGGCTCCTGCTGCGCCACAGGTCAACCTCATCCCGCCAGAGGTCGAGAGCAGGCGTGCGAAGGGACGCAGTCGCGCACTGATTATCGTTGCGTTCGTAATGTTCATTGTGTTGCTGGTGGCGTTGGTTGGATTTACCGAACTGCAGGCGAGATCCGCGGAAGATAGGCTCGCACTCGAAAATGCGAAGACGCAGGCCCTCAACGACGAGATCGCGTTGTACGACCACGTCCCCGTGATTCAGGCCGAGCTCCTGAATGCGAAGAGCGCACGACTCTACCTTGGCGGAACAGAGATTCTCATGTCCGATTTGATCACCGGGCTTACGCGCGCGATGCCCGAATCGGTGAGTCTCCAGGGCTTGACCTGGTTGCCAACGACGCCGTTTGTGGTTGCGGGCCAAGAAGCGGGGCCATTCTCGGCCCCCGATATTGGCGTCCTGTCTTTCAGCGGCCGCAGCCTGGAATACCCAAACATTGCTGACCTTGAAGAGGCGCTCAATTCAGTACCAGGCTTGGCCCGAACGACAATCCCTGGCGCGGCTCGCCAGGTAGAGGAAGACGAGTATTACACGTTCAGCGGGTCTGTCCGCATTACCGCTGTCGCACTGTCCGGTCGGTTTAGCGACGCGTGGAACGAGCGCGAAATCTACCGTGAGGCTATTGTGGAGGCCTCCGAAGAGGTCGAACTTGCGACGGTATCTGTGGCAACCGCGGCTGCGATTCTGACAGCCGCGATCGAGGCAGATCAAGGCGTAGCGGAGGCGCAGGCCACGCTCGCGGTAGCGGAGACAGTTCTCGCAGCCGCCGCAGAGGCTCTTCAAGACGCTGAAGACGCATTGATCCAGTTTACCGAGGCGAAGGCAGCCGAGGCTGTTGCGGCGCTTGCTGGCGGCGGAGTGGCCCCCGAGCCCTCACCAAGCCCTAGCGCCAACGAGGAGGCATCGGCATGAGAGGTTCAAACGGTGTGCTAGTCGGAGGAGTTATTGCTCTCGCGGTGATTCTGGCCCTCGTCACGTGGATGCTGGGCATCGGCCCGAGGTTCGCGCGCGCGGCAGACGCCGAGGAGGCGCGCATTGCACAGGAGGACTCCAATTTCCAACTCGAGTTGAGCCTCGCCAAACGAATCGCAGACGCTGAACAGATTCCGCAGTACCGCGAAGAAATCTACGAAATTCGAGATGACCTTCCCGCCGAGCGCGAAATCCCGGAACTTCGCCGCTTGCTATTCGAGTTGTTTGAGGAAAATGACCTGGTGATCTTCGCTGAAGAGATTGGGAGCATTCAAACCGTCACTCCCCGAATCTCGCTCGCCATTCCAGCGGCAGAGGTGGGTCTGGTCTCACAAGTTGACGGCCTCGCGTTCACGGGCGTCATTGCCACTCAGGTCAACCTCACCACCGCTGGCACGCGAGAGCAGATTCTGGGACTCATGAACTCGCTGCAGCTGGGAGATCATCAGTACTTCCTTGTTACGGCATTCGCGGTCACGGCGGTCACGGAGTCCGTGGAAGACCTCGGTGTCTCTCTTGACGCCGGTGATTTGCGGCTTGTGGTGAGCGGGTTCTTCTTCACTCTTGACTATGGAAACCCGGAAATCCAGGTGCGGCCGGAACCAGAGCCGACGGTGAGTCCGTCGCCCGAGCCCAGCCCGGATCCGAGCGCTTCGCCCGAGCCCGAGCCGGAACCCAACGACCGCAACTTCTTCATTCCGATTGGCAACTCGTAGTCCGTACGCAGCGTGGGCGAGCCGTTGGTTGTGTGCGCGCTCTCGTGAAAGAATAACCGCATGCTCAGATGGCTCACCGCTGGAGAATCGCACGGCCCCGCGCTGGTAGGCACCCTGGAGGGGCTGCCTGCTGGCGTCGAGGTGACGACGACCAACATTCAGGACGCGCTCGCGCGTCGCAGGCTCGGTTACGGGCGCGGCGCACGCATGGCATTTGAGAAGGACGCCGTCCGTGTGTTGAGCGGGGTCCGGCACGGAGTGACGCAAGGCGGCCCCGTCGCCATCGAGGTGGGAAACACCGAGTGGCCCAAGTGGGAAACCGTCATGTCCGTTGACCCGGTGGATGCCGCGGAAATGAAGGGCGCGCGAGCAGCCGCGCTCACCCGCCCGCGCCCGGGGCACGCTGACCTTGTGGGGATGACCAAGTACGGCTTCGATGACGCGCGGCCGATCCTCGAGCGCGCGTCGGCGCGGGAGACCGCTGCTCGCGTGGCGCTCGGTACCGTCGCTGAGGCGTTCCTCTCGCAGGCGGCGGGTATCGAGCTGGTGTCCCACGTCGTCGCGCTCGGCACGATCTCTGTTCCCGAAAACGCGCCGGTACCCGAGTTCTCCGACACCGCAGCGCTCGACGCGGACATGGTGCGCTGCTTCCACGCGGAAACCTCCACTGCGATGGTTGCCGAAATCGACCAGTGCCAGAAGGACGGGGACACCCTGGGCGGCGTAGTTGAGGTTGTCGCCCATGGCCTTCCCGTGGGTCTCGGCAGCCATGTCCACTGGGACCGCAGGCTGGACGCGCGGCTTGCTGGCGCACTGATGGGGATCCAGGCCATCAAGGGCGTCGAGTTTGGTGATGGCTTCCGGACTGCAGCGCGCCGGGGTTCTGCTGCTCACGACGAGATCGAGTATGCAGCCGGCGGCGGAGTTGCGCGGCGATCAAACCGCGCCGGAGGAGTGGAGGGCGGCATGAGCAACGGCACCCCACTACGCGTTCGCGCTGCGATGAAGCCCATCAGCACTGTTCCGAACGCTCTCGACACCATTGATACGTCCACAGGAAAGGCGGCGAAGGCCAACCATCAACGCAGCGACGTGTGCGCGGTGCCACCGGCGGCGGTGGTCGCGCAGGCGATGGTCGCGCTCACCCTTGCGGACGCGGTGCTCGAAAAGTTCGGCGGCGACTCAGTAACCGAGGTCAAGCGCAACATTGAGTCCTACCAGTCCGCGATTCCGGAGAACTTGAAGTAGATGTCCTCACCTCGGGCAGTGCTCATTGGGCCGCCGGGCGCGGGCAAGTCGACAGTCGCGGCGGCTCTTGCGGAAATCTGGGGCGTGCGCGCCCGCGACACGGACTCGGACATCGAGACCGCGGTAGGAAGAGACATCCCGTCCATTTTCATCGACGACGGCGAGGACGAGTTCAGGCGCGTTGAGCGCGACGCGGTTAAGCGAGCCGTGGTCGAGCACGACGGAGTCCTGGCGCTCGGTGGGGGCGCCATTCTCAACGTGGAAACCCAAGTGGAACTGTCGGAGTACGCGGACAACGGAGGCGCCGTGGTCTTCCTCGATGTCAGCCTTGCCGCCGCGGCTCCTCGCGTGGGCTTCAATGCGTCGCGCCCACTGCTGGTGGGAAACCCGCGCCAGGCATGGGCCGCGCTCATGGAGGCGAGGCGCGCAGTGTACGAGCGCCTCGCGACGCTGACGGTCAAGACTGATGGAGTGACGCCCGAGGACGCGGCCCGCCAGATCGCTGAGGCGGTGACTGACGCGTGAGCGCGACCATTGAGGTGCGTGGGCCGTCGCCGTACACGGTGACGGTGGGGTCCGAGCTCGCGGGCGACGTTGTCGCTGGCATACCGAACGCCGCCGAGCGAGTGCTCATTGTCCACTCGTCGCCGATGATCGCGAGCGTAAACACCATTAAGGCGCTCATCGAGGTATCGGGCCGCACGGTTGTTTCAGCCGAAGTGCCGGATGCCGAGGCTGGCAAGACGGCAGAGGTGCTGTCGTTCTGCTGGGGAGTGCTCGGCCAGTCCGAGTTCACGCGCTCGGACGTCGTGATGGGGCTGGGCGGCGGCGCGGTCACCGACCTCGCCGGCTTCGTCGCAGCGTCGTGGCTTCGCGGGATCAAGGTCATTCAGGTGCCCACCACGCTGCTGGCGATGGTCGATGCCGCGGTCGGCGGCAAAACCGGTATCAACACGGCAGAGGGCAAGAACTTGGTGGGCGCATTTCACGAACCGCTAGCCGTCTGGTGCGACACCTCCTACCTGCGCACGCTGCCCAGGCACGACCTCGTCGCCGGGCTGGCCGAGGTGGTCAAAGCCGGATTCATTCGCGACCTCACAATTCTCGATCTGGTGGAAGAGAACCTCGAACTCCTGAGCGCCGCAGGCGAGCAGGTAGGCGCGAGGGGCGACACCGATGCAGACGTTCGTCTGCTCGAATCGGCGGCGCTTCCCGTGCTCGAGGAACTCATGGTGCGCGCGATACAGGTCAAGGCGGACGTGGTGTCGTCTGACCTCAAAGAGGCGGGCCTGCGGGAAATCCTCAATTACGGACACACGTTTGCACACGCAATCGAATACAACGAGCGTTACCAGTGGCGGCACGGGGCGGCCGTGTCAGTCGGCATGGTGTTCGCGGCTGAGCTCGCGCGGCTCGCGGGCAAGTTGGACGATGCCGGGGTGGATCGCCACCGCTCGGTGCTCAAGGGCCTGGGCCTGCCCACCACCTACATGGCTGGCCGCTGGGAGCAACTGAGCCTGGCGATGCGGCGAGACAAGAAGACACGCGGCGCGATGCTGCGCTTTGTGGTGCTCGACGCGTTGGGCAAGCCGTCGCGGCTCGAGGGGCCCGACCCCGCACTGCTCGCGGCCGCGTACGCCGCCGTCAGCGCGTAGCTACCCGGATGGCGGCGCGCCGCCATTAGGCTTGGCGCATGACACCGGTACTCGTCCTCAACGGACCCAACCTCGGGCGCCTCGGATCGCGTGAGCCCGAAAAGTACGGCAGCACCACCCACGATGAACTAGCCGCACAGGCGATGCAGTGGGGGAGCGACCTCGGGCTCGAGGTGGTTGTCCGCCAGACCGACGACGAGGCCGAATTGGTCGGGTGGCTGCACGGGGCGATCGACGCGGGAGAGCAGGTTGTGATCAATCCCGCCGCATTCACTCACTACTCGTACGCGCTTCGCGACGCATGCGCGCTCGTGACCGGCGCCGGGCTCGCCCTGGTCGAAGTGCACATCACCAACGTGCATGCGCGCGAGGAGTTCCGTCACACGAGCGTCGTCTCCGGTGTCGCAACGGGAATGATCGCTGGCTTCGGGATCGACGGGTACCGGCTCGCTCTCGAGGCTGTCGCGGCCCGTCTCGGTAGCTGACCCCGGGCCACGGCACCGCGGGAAGCATAGGCCGAGCCTGGTTCCACGCCCCGTCCGTTAGACTTGCCCCCGGTCCCGCGCCTTGAGCGCATTCATCGACAAACAAGGACATCTCGTGGCTTCCTCGAACGACATCAAGAACGGCTCCGTGCTCAACCTCGACGGACAGTTGTGGTCCGTCATCGGCTTTCAGCACGTCAAGCCCGGCAAGGGTGGCGCGTTCGTACGCACCAAGATGAAGAATGTGCTCTCGGGCAAAGTTGTCGACAAGACGTTCAACGCGGGCGCGAAGGTGGAGTTCGAGACCGTGGACCGGCGCACCATGCAGTACCTCTACAACGACGGTACGGACTACATCTTCATGGACCCAGAAGGTTTTGAGCAGACCACCGTTACGCCCGAGATTATGGGCGACGCGAAGAACTTCCTTCTAGAGAACTCGAACGTGGTCCTCGGCCTACACAACGGCAATCCGATCTTCATCGAGCTTGCGGCGTCCGTCGTTCTCACAGTGACGTACACGGAGCCCGGGCTTCAGGGCGACCGCTCTTCCGGCGGCACCAAGCCCGCGACAGTAGAGACGGGCCTGGAGATCCACGTGCCGCTCTTCGTCGAAGAAGGCAACAAGGTCAAGGTGGACACTCGCAACGGCGACTACGTCTCGCGCGTCAACGACTAGTGGCCGCTCGCACCAAGGCTCGCAAGCGCGCATTAGACGTGCTGTTCGAAGCCGACCAGCGCCGAGCAAACGTTCTCACCGTGCTCGAGGAACGGTTGAAGGATTCCGGCGCCCAGACCGCTCTGCCCGAGTATTCCAAGAGCATCGTGCGTGGCATTACCGCGCACTGGGCCGAGATTGAGGCGATCCTTGCGCCGGCGTCTCTGTCGCGGTCCGTCGACCGGATGCCCGCCGTCGACCGCGCACTCGCGCGCATTGCCACGTGGGAAATCCGGTGGAACGACGACGTCCCCGCGGCTGTGGCCGTTTCCGAGGCCATTGAGCTCGCCGCCGCACTGAGCACGGACGATTCGCCCGGCTATCTGAACGGCGTGCTTGGCGCGATCGCGGGCCTCGAGCCTGACGGCGCGGACGTCAAGCCGGGGGCCGACGCTCCGGTAGAGTGACGGTCGATAGACATCCTTTAACCACCGTCCTGTGAGGCGGAGAAGGAGGTCGCCATGACAGGCACCCTCATGGGCGCGGCAGACATTGATCGCGCGCTCACACGCATTGCCCACGAGATCATCGAGCGCAACGACGGCGCCGAAAATGTGGTTCTTCTAGGAATCCCAACGCGCGGCGTTCCCCTTGCCCGCAGGCTCGCCTCGCGCGTAGGCGCGGCGGACACCGGGTACGAGCGTGAAGCTCGCTGGGGCGCCATCGACATCACCATGTACCGCGACGACCTCGACAAGCACCCAACGAGGAGCATCGGCGCTACTCAGATCCCCGATGGCGGAATCGACGGCAACATCGTGGTGCTCGTTGATGATGTCTTTCACACCGGCCGCACCATCAGAGCCGCGCTCGACGCGATCAATGACGTCGGGAGGCCAGCAGCGGTTCAACTAGCTGTGCTGGTGGATCGCGGTCACCGCGAGCTGCCGATCCGCGCAGACTTCGTAGGCAAGAACGTTCCCACGTCTCGCACGGAGCATGTTCACGTTTTGCTCCATGAAGTAGACGAGGAAGATGCCGTAGTTCTCGAGCAGGGGAGCGACGGGTGAAGCACCTGCTGAGCGCGCACGACCTCTCGGTTGAGGACGCCGTGCTGATTCTCGACACGGCCGAGGAAATGGCGAAGACCCAGGAGCGCGAGCAGCGCAAGCTACCGACTCTGCGCGGCAAGACGGTGGTGAACCTCTTCTTCGAGGACTCCACGCGCACCCGCATCTCGTTCGAGGCAGCCGCAAAGCGCCTCAGCGCAGACGTCATCAACTTCTCAGGGAAGGGTTCGAGCGTCTCCAAGGGTGAGTCGCTCAAGGACACGGCGTTGACCCTTCAGGCCATGGGCGCCGACGCCGTGGTAATCCGCCACTGGGCCTCAGGCGCAGCCGAGCGGCTAGCAATGTCCGGCTGGATGCGCGGCGCAGTGCTCAACGCTGGCGACGGAACTCACCAACACCCGACGCAGGCGCTGCTCGACGCGTTCACCATGCGAAGGCACTTAGTCCCGGACGGCACCGGCAAGGCCCTCGCAGGGCTCACTGTGGCACTCGTTGGCGACGTGCTGCACTCGCGCGTCGCTCGCTCGAACGTTGCTTTGCTGCACACACTTGGCGCCAAGGTCGTGCTGGTGTCCCCGCCCACGCTGCTCCCTGTGGGAGTCGAGGCGTGGCCGGTCAGTGTGGTCCACGGGCTCGACGCGGCGATCGAGGGCTTCGATCTTGACGCGGTCATGATGCTGCGCGTGCAACGAGAACGCATGACCGGGGGAGGTTCGGCCTTCTTTCCGAGCGTCGCGGAGTACTCGCGGCTGTTCGGCCTCGACGGCGACCGCATGCGCCGCCTCGCGGAACACACGATCATCATGCATCCAGGCCCCATGAACAGGGGTCTGGAGATCACGGCGGAGGCCGCGGACGCCCAGAGAAGCGTGATTGTCGAGCAGGTTAGCAACGGCGTGGCAATACGGATGGCGGCGCTCTACCTGCTGCTGTCCGGCGATGAGGAGGCGGCATGACGACGGCGACGGTACTCAAGGGCGTATCGCTGTACGGCGAGACGCACGGCGACCTGGTTCTTGTCGACGGCAAGATTCTGTCGCTCGACATGGCTGACGCGCCCACCGGCGCGACGGTTCTCGACGGCGCGGGAATGATTGCCCTCCCGGGCCTGGTGGACATGCACACGCACCTGCGCGAGCCGGGTCGCGAGGATGCAGAGACGATCGAATCTGGGTCTCGGAGCGCGGCAGCTGGCGGCTTCACCGCGGTGCACGCGATGGCAAATACCGACCCCGTAGCTGACACCGCCGGGGTTGTCGAACAGGTGTGGCACCGCGGCCAAGAAGTTGGCCTCGTCGACGTGTATCCCGTAGGGGCAGTCACCGTTGGTCTCGGCGGTGAGCGACTTGCGGAGCTCGGGGCGATGGCGCTGTCGCGTGCGAAGGTGCGTATTTTCAGCGACGACGGCAACTGCGTCGATAACCCCGTGCTCATGCGCCGTGCGCTCGAGTACGTGAAGACGTTCGACGGCGTGGTAGCGCAGCACGCGCAGGACCCGCTGCTCACCGAGGGCGCGCAGATGCACGAGGGCGTGGTCTCTGCCGAGCTCGGACTTGGAGGCTGGCCTGCTGCCGCGGAAGAGAGCATCGTCGCTCGCGATGTGCTGCTCGCCGGGCACGTCGGATCTCGAGTTCACATCTGCCACCTGTCGACGGCAGGCTCGGTCGAAATTGTCCGCTGGGCGAAGGGTCGCGGCATCAACGTGACCGCCGAGGCCATGCCGCACCACCTGCTCCTCACAGACGAGAGCGTTCGGGGATACGACCCGCGCTTCAAAGTGAACCCACCGCTGCGGACACAACAAGACGTGGACGCGGTGCGCGCGGGCCTCGCGGACGGCACCATCGACATCGTCGCTACCGACCACGCGCCTCACCCAGACGAAGACAAGGACTGCGAGTGGGCGGCCGCCGCGATGGGGATGATCGGCCTCGAAACCGCACTCAGCATCGTGCACAAGACGATGGTCGCGCCTGGAGCGATGACATGGCGCGACGTTGCGCGAGCGATGTCAGAGAATCCAGCGGCCATCGCGCGGGACGACGCACACGGCCGTGAACTCAAGCCAGGAGAGCCGGCAAACGTGACCCTCTACGACCCTGCTCGCGCGTGGACCGTCGAGCCGGCAAAGACGTTGAGCCGGTCGAACAATTCGCCGTACGGTGGAGTCAAGTTGCCCGGGCGCGTCGTCGCGACGTTCCTGCGTGGCAAGCAGACATATGCGCTTGAGGCGCCAGAAGGAGAGAAGTGACGAATACGCGCGCAGTGCTAGTCCTCGAGGACGGCACGACGTTCGAGGGTCAGGCCTTTGGAGCCGAAGGGCAAACCACGGGCGAGGCCGTTTTCAACACCGGTATGACCGGCTACCAGGAGACGCTCACGGACCCGTCGTATCACCACCAGATTGTGGTGATGACGGCGCCGCATATCGGCAATACGGGTATGAACTCGGAGGACACCGAGTCCCGCAAGATATGGGTAGCGGGCTACGTGGTGCGCGACCCCGCGCGGCGTGCATCCAACTGGCGCTCCGAGCGGACGCTCGTGGATGACTTGGTCGAGGGCGGCATCGTCGGGATTTCGGGGATCGACACGCGGCAGTTGACGCGCATCCTGCGTAGCGCTGGCGTGATGCGAGCCGGGATATTTTCTGGCGGCGCGCTCGGGACTAACGCAGAGATGCTCGCGACGGTCAAGGCCAGCGATCAGATGGCGGGAGCCCACCTTGCAGATGCGGTCTCGGTGAGCGAGGCCTACGTGGTCTCTCCGCCCGCGGGCACGCCGACCGTCGCGACGGTGGTGGCCGTGGACCTCGGGATTAAGTCCATGACGCCCGAGATGATGGCCGGGCGCGGCATCGACGTCACGGTGGTGCCGTCGAGCACCTCTGCCGCAGACATCCTGGAGCGCAAGCCCGACGGCGTGTTCTATAGCAACGGCCCCGGCGACCCCGGCGCCGCGACTCAAGCCGTCGATACGCTCCGGGCGGTGCTCGACGCCAAGGTGCCGTTCTTTGGCATCTGCTACGGCAACCAGCTGCTTGGGCGGGCGCTCGGCTTCGGCACGTACAAGCTTCAGTTCGGTCACCGCGGCATCAACCAGCCCGTGATGGACCGCACCACCGGCAAGGTGGAAATCACGGCCCACAATCATGGGTTCGCGGTCGATGTGCCACTTGACGGCGAGACCGTGGCGCCTCGCGGAGAATATGGAAAGGTGCGAGTGAGTCACGTCTGCCTCAACGACGACGTCGTGGAGGGGCTCGAATGTCTCGACATCCCGGCGTTCAGCGTTCAGTACCACCCGGAGGCCGCGGCGGGTCCGCACGATGCCGCCTACCTGTTTGACCGGTTCCTCGAGGTCATGGGCAAGATCCCGGCAGGTGGTCGCTGATGCCCAAGCGCTCAGACATCACGTCGGTACTCGTCATTGGCTCTGGGCCGATCGTCATCGGGCAAGCGTGCGAATTTGACTACTCCGGAACCCAGGCGTGCCGGGTCCTCAAGGAGGAAGGCCTCAGGGTCATCCTTGTC
This sequence comes from Demequinaceae bacterium, assembly GCA_965250005.1. Taxonomy (GTDB): domain Bacteria; phylum Actinomycetota; class Actinomycetes; order Actinomycetales; family Demequinaceae; genus WTKG01. Next base: position 536,581 of record OZ252279.1, on the reverse strand, counting down.
AACTCCAACCCAGCGACCATTATGACCGACCCCGAGTTCGCCGACGCCACCTACGTTGAGCCCATCACGACGGAAGTGATCGCTTCGATCATCGCCGAGGAGAAGCCCGACGCGATCCTGCCGACCATGGGCGGACAGACCGCACTGAACGCGGCGATTGCCCTGGACAAGGCTGGCGTGCTCAAGGAGCACAATGTCGAGCTCATCGGCGCAACTATTGAGGCAATTAGCCTCGCGGAGGATCGCGAGTTGTTCAAGGGCGTCGTGGAGCGCTGCGGCGCCGAGAGCGCGCGTTCGGTCATTTGCCACTCGCTGGAAGAACTGATTGCTGGTGCCGAGGAGCTCAAGTATCCGGTGGTCGTGCGGCCGTCGTTCACCATGGGAGGACTGGGCTCAGGCTTTGCGTACAACGAGGAGGACCTGCGACGTATCGGCGGGCAGGGCCTTCACTACTCGCCCACCACGGAGGTGCTGCTCGAAGAGAGCATCCTCGGGTGGAAGGAGTTCGAGCTCGAGCTGATGCGGGATAACGCGGACAATGTGGTGGTGGTCTGCTCGATCGAGAACGTCGACCCGGTCGGCGTGCACACCGGCGATTCGGTGACGGTCGCGCCAGCCCTGACGCTAACGGACCGCGAGTATCAGAACCTCCGTGACATCGGCATCGCCGTTATCCGAGAGGTCGGTGTCGACACAGGCGGCTGCAACATTCAATTCGCGATCGACCCCGACACGGGGCGCGTCATCGTCATCGAGATGAACCCGCGGGTGTCGCGCTCGTCCGCGCTGGCATCCAAGGCCACGGGTTTTCCGATCGCCAAGATCGCTGCGCGTCTGGCCGTGGGCTACACACTCGACGAGATTCCCAACGACATCACCGGCTCCACGCCCGCGAGCTTCGAGCCGACGCTCGACTACATCGTGGTCAAGGTGCCCCGCTTTGCGTTCGAGAAGTTCCCGGCGGCGGACCCGGTTCTGACCACCACCATGAAGTCCGTTGGCGAAGCCATGAGCCTAGGCCGCAACTTTACCGAGGCTCTCGGCAAGGCACTGCGCTCGATCGACAAGAAATCCAGCAACTTTCACTGGGACGGCGACGTGCCCGCGGGGGCACCGCTCGACGCGCTGCTTGAGGAGATTAAGATCCCGACGGAGGGACGGCTGGTTCAGACGCAGCAGGCGCTGCGAGCCGCAATCGCGGATGCGACCATCCTCGAGCGCGTCTACGAATCGACTCGCATCGACCGCTGGTTCCTGGATCAAATCCTGCTCATGAACGAGGTCGCTGCGGATCTGGCGGCTGCCCCTTCCCTGTCCACGGAACTGTTGCGCCATGCGAAGTCTCATGGCCTCGCCGACGCGCAGATCGCTGCGCTCCGCTCTGTCCCCACAGCGGAGGTGTTTGCCGCCCGCGCCGACCTTGGCGTGCAACCCGTCTACAAGACCGTCGACACGTGTGCGGCCGAGTTCGAGGCAAGAACTCCGTACCACTACAGCACGTACGAATCGGAGACCGAGGTCGCGCCCCGCGAGCGAGAGGCCATCCTGATTCTCGGCTCGGGCCCCAACCGCATCGGCCAGGGGATTGAATTCGACTACTCGTGCGTGCACGCGGCCCTCGCGCTCAAGGACTCATACGAGACGGTCATGATCAACTGCAACCCTGAGACGGTCTCGACGGACTACGACACGGCAAACAGGCTGTACTTCGAGCCGCTCACGTTCGAGGACGTCATGGCGGTGTACGAGGTGGAGAAGGCGGCCGGTCCCGTCAAAGGGGTCATCGTCCAATTGGGCGGGCAGACGCCGCTGAGCCTCGCGCAGAGCCTCGCCGACGCGGGCGTGCCCATCTTGGGCACCACGCCCGAGGCGATTGACAAGGCGGAGGACCGCCGCGAATTTGGCAAGGTGCTGGAAGAGGCCGGGCTGCCCGCGCCGGCGTACGGCACAGCGCACGGCATCGCCGAGGCGATCGAGATTGCCGAGCGCATTGGGTATCCGGTGCTCGTCCGTCCGTCCTACGTGCTGGGCGGCCGCGGCATGGAAATTGTCTACGACAGCGCCCAGCTTGAGGAGTACGGTACGCGCTCGATCGATGTGGGCGACCATGCGACGGACGCGCCACTGCTGGTGGACCGGTTCCTTGACGACGCCGTCGAGATCGATGTGGACGTCCTGTACGACGGGACTGACATGTTCCTCGGAGGGGTGATGGAACACATCGAGGAGGCCGGAATTCACTCGGGTGACTCTGCCTGCGTGCTGCCGCCCGTCACACTGTCCCAGGGTGAGCTGGACCGCATCACCGAGTCTTCCGAGGCGCTCGCCAAGGGGATCGGAGTGCGCGGCCTCATGAATGTCCAGTACGCGCTCGTGAGCGACGTGCTCTACGTACTTGAGGCAAACCCGCGCGCATCGCGCACGGTCCCGTTCGTGGCTAAGGCCACCGGCATACCTATCGCGCGCGCCGCCGCGCGGCTCATGGCGGGGGAGAGCATCGCTCAGCTCAAGGCTGCGGGGGTGCTTCCCGAGACCGACGCGCGCACCGTCAACACGTCGCAGGCCCTTGCGGTCAAGGAGGCGGTCCTACCGTTCAAGCGCTTCCGCACTCCCGAGGGCACGGTGGTCGACACCGTGCTAGGGCCAGAGATGCGCAGCACGGGCGAGGTTATGGGGTTTGACAAGACTTTCCCGCTGGCTTTCGCGAAATCGCAGGCCGCTGCATTTGGCGGGTTGCCAACATCGGGCTCGGTGTTCGTGTCCGTGGCAGACCGCGACAAGCGAGCAATGGTGTTCCCAATGACGCGCCTCTCCCAGCTCGGTTTCACCATCTTCGCGACGCGAGGCACGGCGGAAGTCCTCGGCAGAAACGGGATCCCCGCGACCGTGGTTCGCAAATTTTCGCAGGGCCCAGGGCCCGACGGAGAGGAGACTATCGTGGACATGATCGACCATGGAGCGGTAGACATGGTAGTGAACACGCCTTCGGGCCAGGGTGCCCGAGCCGACGGCTACGAGATTCGGGCGGCGACGACTGCGGCTGACAAGCCAATCGTCACCACCGTCCAGCAGCTCGCCGCCGCCGTCCAGGGCATCGAGGCCGCGCTTGCCGGCCCATTCGATGTCACCAGCCTTCAAGATCACCACTAGGGGGCCTGATGGGATTCGGCGCCGACCTCGCGGTCGCGATGGACAAGTACGGTCCGCTGTCTGTCGGGGTAGACCCGTCACCAGAGATGCTGGCCATGTGGGGTATTCCCGACTCCGCGGAGGGCCTGCTTCAGTTCGGGCAGAGTGTCATAGACGCGTGTGATCAAGAAGTGGCGGTGGTGAAGTTTCAGATCGCGTTCTTCGAGCGCCACGGCGCGCGCGGCTTCTCGGCGCTCGAGCAGGTTCTTGAGGCTGCGCGCGGACGCGGCATCCTGACCATCATGGACGCCAAGCGCGGCGACATCGGCTCCACCATGTCCGGGTACGCCGACGCGTTCCTGCGACCGGGAGCCCCCCTCGAAGCCCATGCGCTCACCGTCTCGCCCTATCTTGGCTTCGGTGCCCTGCAGCCCGCGCTCGATCTTGCTGCCCAACACGGCAAGGGCGTGTTTGTGCTCTGCCTGACGTCAAACCCCGAGGGCGCTAGCGTTCAACACGCGCGCGACGCGGACGGCGTAGCGGTTTCCGCCGCAATCGCGACGAAGGCAGCTGAGATCAACGCTGGAGCCGAGCCGATGGGCGACATTGGGCTCGTTGTGGGCGCCACGACTGGCGACGCCGCGCGGGCACTATCGGTGCCGCTCGCTGCGGTCAATGGACCGCTGCTGGCACCCGGTGTGGGCGCGCAGGGGGCGGGCGCAACGGAACTAGCGGATGTCTTTGGGGCCGCACGGGGCCAGGTGCTGGCGCATCAGAGCCGCGGCGTCCTTCAGCATGGCCCGTTCGGTGAGAAGCTTCGTGACGCTGTCAGGCATGCTGCCGACCAGGCGCGCCAGGCGCTGCGGGGGTCCTGATCATGGCTTCGACCGCGCCCCAACTCACGCCCGAGCAGCGCGCGGCTGCCCTCGTGAAGGCCACAGCAGTACGCATGGCACGCAGAAAGTTCAAGGATTCGGTTGCGAATGGGGAGGTAGGATTCGGCACCGCCCTCGTCCTTGCGAAGGAGGACCCGGCCCTCGCTGGCATCCGCGTGGTCCACCTGCTGCAGTGCCTCCCTGGCGTCGGGCCCACGCGAGCGCGAGAGATCATGACGCAGGTCGGCATCGCGGAGTCGCGCCGTGTGCGCGGGCTTGGCGAGAATCAAGTTTCTACCCTGCTGACGCGGTTGGGCACGTGAGGATCCGGCGATGAGCAAATTGATGGTACTCGTGGGTCCGACAGCCGTGGGCAAGGGCACCATTGTGCGCAGACTCGTGGAGAGATACCCGGATGTATGGATATCCGTCTCCGCAACAACGCGTTCGGCGCGCCCCGGCGAAATCGAGGGCGAGGACTACTTCTTTGTCACAGCCGAGGCGTTCGAGAGCATGATCGAAGACGACGAACTGCTCGAGTGGGCCACCGTCCACGGCAGGCATCGCTACGGGACGCCGCGCGGACCCGTAGAGGAACGCGTTGCTGAGGGTACACCGTGCATTCTTGAGATAGACCTGCAAGGCGCCCGCCAGGTCCGCGAGGCCATGCCAGAGGCGATGTTCGTATTCGTGGAGCCGCCATCGTGGCACGAGTTGGTGCGCCGCCTCGAGGGTCGGGCCACGGAGGATCGGGCGGAGCAGTCCCAAAGGCTCGAGACGGCGCGACGCGAGATGGATGCCTCGGGAGAATTCGAGCACATCGTCATCAACGACTCGCTCGACGCGTGTGTGAGCCACGTGAACGCACTATTGCGCAGCGACGGGTAGACTGAGGGCCGCTTCCGCGGGGCTGTCCCGCGGACCAAAACGTGGAGTTGACGTGGCCGGAACAATCGCAAACCCCGAGGGCATCACCAATCCGCCCATTGACGAACTCCTTGCCAAGGTAGATTCCAAGTATGCCCTGGTGATCTACAGTTCCAAGCGTGCGCGCCAGATCAACTCGTACTACGAGGCGTTGGGAGAGGGTCACTTCGAGAACGTGGGCCCGCTCGTCGAGGCCGACTCGACCGACAAGGCGCTTAGCGTTGCGCTCCGCGAGCTTAACGAGGGCAACCTGCTCGCGCTCACCGACCTGAACGAGTAGCCATGCGCGTCCTCCTGGGCGTCACCGGCGGCATCGCGGCCTACAAGGTTGCCATCGTGCTCCGACGCCTGCGTGAGGACGGCCACAGTGTTCGCGTTGTTCCCACCCGCGCCTCGCTCGAGTTTGTCGGCCGAGCCACGTGGGAGGCACTTTCCGGGCAATCTGCAACGTCCGGGACCTTCGACAATGTTCCTGATGTCGAGCACGTCCGGCTTGGACAGCAGGCCGACATCGTCCTGATCGCACCTGCCACCGCAGACTTCTTGGCGTCGATGGCGCACGGCCAGGCGCGCGACCTGCTTGGCAACGCTATCCTCGCGACGGCCGCCCCCGTGGTTGTTGCGCCCGCGATGCACACCGAAATGTGGGAGAACGCCGCCACGCGCGCAAACGTGGCCTTGCTCACGGAACGCGGTGTGCACGTGATCCCCCCGGAAGTTGGTCGGCTTACGGGCGCGGACACAGGACTAGGGCGGCTGCCAGAGCCGGACGACATCGTGGCGGCGCTCTACTCGATTGCCGCGGGGGAGGGGATTCCGGCTGAACCGCATGTCTCGACGGCCGACATCTCGTGGGGAGATCTCGACGGGACGAGCGTCCTGGTCACCGCAGGGGGCACACGCGAACCGCTGGATGCCGTCAGGTATCTGGGGAACCGCTCTAGCGGCAACCAAGGGTTTGCGCTTGCGCATTCCGCCCATGAGCGCGGCGCGCGGGTGACGGTCGTGGCGGCCAACGTCGAGTTGCCTCTCGACCAGGAAATCGCCCGCATTGACGTATCGACTGGCGAGGATTTCGCCGAAGCGACCAAGAAGGCTGCGAGGGAAGTTGACGTGGTGATCATGGCAGCGGCAGTCGCAGATTTCCGCCCTGCCGAGCGCAGCGACGTCAAGATCAAGAAAGACGGCGATGCTTCGCTGACACTCCAGCTAGTGCCTACAGAAGATGTGCTCGCTTCGCTGCTGAAATCGCGAGGCAAAGGCCAGACGATTGTTGGGTTCGCGGCCGAGACGGGGGATGGCTCGGCGTCGGCGCTCGAACACGGCGTGGCGAAGGCCAAACGCAAGGGCGCAGATTTGCTGTGTTTCAATCCGGTGGGCGAGTCCCACGGGTTTGGCGATGTCGAGAATCAGGTGACGATGCTGGGGCCCGACGGCGCCGCAGTTGCCACGGCTGCGGGGCCCAAACTGGCGGTCGCTCACGCGATTCTGAATGTGATCGTGGCGTTGCGTAAGTAGCGTCAGGGCTACTGGGTACGCTGGCACCATGACTGACCTTCGCCTCTTCACTTCCGAGTCCGTGACCGAGGGACACCCTGACAAGATTTGCGATCAAATCTCGGACGCGATCCTGGACGGGATGCTTGCGCAAGATCCGTCGTCGCGCGTTGCCGTCGAAACCATGGTGACCACTGGGCTCGTGCACGTCGCGGGCGAGGTCACCACTGAGGCGTATGTCGAGATCCCGCACATTATCCGCGAAGTTGTGAACGATATTGGCTACACCTCGTCTCGCTATGGGTTTGACGGCGATTCGTGTGGCGTGTCGGTGTCGATCGGCCAGCAGTCGCCCGACATCGCGCTTGGCGTGGACCAGGCCACAGACCAGACAGGCGTTGACGAGTCTGCGCTACCGGAGAACCTGGGCGCGGGAGACCAAGGCCTGATGTTTGGCTACGCGTGCCGCGACACCTCGGAACTCATGCCGTTGCCCATCTCACTTGCGCACCGGCTCACCGAGCGGCTAGCTGAGGTCCGCAAGCGCGAGGAAGTTGACGGATTGCGACCCGACGGCAAGGCGCAAGTGACGGTTGCGTACGACGGGGATACTCCAGTCAAGGTTGAGACGGTGGTGGTATCTACCCAGCATCGCGAGGGCATGGACATGGCAAAGCTTCGCGCCAGCATCGAGGCAGAGGTCATCGAGCCCGTTCTGGCCAAATTCGACATTGAATCCGCGGGTCACCGCTCGCTCATCAACCCCACCGGCAGGTTTGAGCTCGGAGGTCCGGCGGCGGACGCGGGGCTCACCGGTCGCAAGGTCATCGTGGACACTTATGGAGGAATGGCCCGCCACGGCGGCGGCGCGTTCTCAGGCAAGGATCCATCCAAGGTCGACCGCTCTGCGACGTACGCAATGCGATGGGTAGCAAAGAATGTGGTTGCCGCTGGCCTCGCCAACCGCTGTGAGGTCCAGGTGGCGTACGCGATTGGCACGGCCCACCCCCTCGGTCTCTACGTTGAAACGTTTGGTACGGAGACGGTCGCGGCCGGGAAGATTGTTGCTGCCATCGGCGAGGTATTCGACCTCCGCCCGGGCGCGATCATCCGTGACCTCAACTTGCGCCGGCCAATCTTCCGCCAAACCGCGGCGTACGGACACTTTGGCCGCGAACTCGAGGACTTCACGTGGGAGCGACTCGACCGCGTGGCCGCGCTGCAGGCGGCCGCTAAGTAATGACCGGCGGCGCGGCTATCGCGCGGGTTTGCATCGACAGCCCACTGCCGCACCTTGACCGGCTCTTCGACTACGTTGTTCCTTCCAAACTGGCGGGCGTAGTAGGCGCCGGATCGCGTGTCCGAGTGCGGTTCGCGGGTCGTCTGGTCGGCGGAGTCGTGTGCGAACTCGCGAACTCATCTGCTTTCGCGGGAAAGCTCGCGCCCCTCAACTCCGCTGCTGCGCGGCCGTCGTTCACGCCGGCAGCACTTGATCTGGCTAGCACTATTGCCGCCCGCTACGGCGGCTCGCGGTGGGACGTGCTCCGGCTGATGGCCCCGCCGCGCGTCGCGAGCGTCGAGAAGCGGGATTGGGAGGGCGCGCCGCGGGTGGAGCGCGACTTCCGCCAGTTGACGGGCGAGTTGGCCCACGCGTGGGACAGGTGGGGTGGCTCGCGCGTGGCGGATGACATTGGGCGCGCCGCACGCCTGGTCTGGGAGGCGCTTCCGGAACTACCAACGCAGCCAGATGCCGCCCAGCCGTCCACGCCCATCCCGACAACCGCGATTCTTGGCGCCGTCGCAGCGGCCCTGTCAACCGAGCAGGGTGCCGACGGAAGTGCGATCGTTGTGCTGCCAGACGAGCGAGCTTTGCGCGCTTTCTCCCAAGAATGTCGCGCGCGCGGGATGACGGGCTGGACGGCGCGCAGCGGCGGCGAGTTCGCTCAAATCCACACAGCTGACGGGCCCTCACAACGCTACGGCTCGTATATGGCGGCGATGCTCGGGAACGCGCGGATAGTGGTGGGCACCCGGCCCGCGGTCATGACGCCAGTTCCCAATCTCCGGCTGCTCGTCATCTGGGACGATGGCAATAGCGTCTACGACGAGCGCCACGCCCCGTACGCACACGTGCGCACTGTGGCAGCGTTGCGGGCCGAACGCGAGCAAGCGGCACTGCTCATCGGAGGGTTTGCCCAGTCGGTTCCTGCGCGCGCGCTCGTGGAGCACGGCTTCGCCCAAGACTTGCGCGCATCGCGCCGGGACGTGCGCGAGGCAACGCCCGCGATCCACGTAGCTGACGACCAGATGCGCGAGCGCGAGGGCGGCACCGGATGGCACTGGATGCCCAGTTGGGCATGGAGGCGTGCCTCGAAGGCCCTGCAGCACGGACCGGTCTTGGTGCTCGTGCCGCGAGCTGGGTATGTGCGCGCGACCGCGTGCGCCAAGTGTCGGGAGGGGGCCGAGTGCCGCGAGTGCTCGGGGCACCTGGCGCTAGCCGGAGCGGAACACTCACCCACGTGCACGGACTGCGGAACAGTGAACGCGGACTGGCACTGCCCACACTGCGGCGGAGCTGACCTCGCGCACGTCCGCCAGGGCGTCGAGCGTATCGCCGAGCAACTCGAGTCCATGGCTCCCGCGGGCACACGTGTGGCGGTGTCGTCGTCTGGCGCGGGCATCCTTCCCGACGACGCCGTCGACGCGGGACTCGTCGTCGCTACCCCGGGCGCGGTGCCCGCATTTGCGGGCGGCTACGCCCACGCGGTTTTCGTGGACGCGGGGGCACTCGTGGGTCACGGTCTCGATGGCGAGGAAGACGCCGCACGGCTCATACTCAACGCCGCGGCGCACGTCAGAGCGCGCGGCAGGGACGGTGGCGTGTCGCTGGTAGGCGACCTTCCTCCCGCGGTGGCGCGGGGCGTCGCCTCGTGGGCTCCTGCGGACCTTTCCGGCGAGCTCTATCGGGAGCGCGCAGAGATTGGCCTGCCGCCTTTCCGACGGGTGGTCGCCGTGGAGGGTTCAGAGCCCATCCTGGCGGGGGTGGGAGCTGCGACCGTCAACGGCGTCGCGATCGCAGATCATCCCCACGTTGCGACCGTCCCAAGCGCGCCAGGCACGCGCACGCTTCTGTGCTCTCGGGGCAGTACGCAGTCCGTCGTGGATGCGCTTCGCGGCCTCCAGAGAGAGTTGTCCGCGCAAGGAGCGGGCGAGTTGCGCATGCACGTGGATGGCCCTCTTGATGCCCCGCGTTAGCGCGCCTCGCGCGCCTACGATAGACCCATGCGTCTAGTCTTCGCCGGTACTCCGGACATTGCCGTGCCCACGCTTGCCGGGCTGTTGGCCGCCGGGCACGAAATTCCGCTGGTGCTAACGCAGCCTGACGCGCGCGGCAGGCGCGGCTCAACACTGCACCCTAGCTCCGTCAAGGAGTACGCGCTCGAACACGGGCTCAGCGTTATGACCCCTGCGAGCGCGCGGGACGAGCAGCTAATTGACCACGTTGCGTCACTCGCGTGTGACGCCGCTGCCGTGGTCGCGTACGGCAAGATCCTCCCGCCTGCCCTGATCGCAACCGTTAAGCACGGTTGGGTAAACCTGCACTTCTCACTTCTTCCCGCGTGGCGTGGCGCGGCGCCCGTTCAGCGCGCCATCATGGCCGGGGATCAGATGACTGGCGCCACCACTTTCCTGATTGAGGAAGGGCTCGATACGGGCCCCGTAGTCGGGACCCTGACGGAGCCAATCGAATCCGCGGACACGACGGGCGAGCTGCTCGCGAGGCTGGCGGCGGCAGGTGCGCCGCTCATGGTCCACACCATGGGGGCGCTCGACGACGGCACGGCCTCCCCGCGGCAACAGTCGGACGACGGCGCGAGCCACGCGGCCAAACTATCTCGCGAGGACGCCTACATCCGTTGGGACATGCCCGCGCACGTGATTGATCGCCAGGTACGAGGATGCACCCCGGCACCCGGCGCATGGACCACGCTCCCGGACGGCACGGTCGCAAAGCTCGGCCCCGTGACGGTGAGCGAGGGCTCGGCCGGGGGCGCTCCCGGCACGGTACGCGAGCACGACGGCGCGGTGCTCGTCAGCACGGGAAGTCACCCGGTTGCGCTCTCGTGGATTGCACCGGCGGGCAAGAAGCCCATGGACGGCGCCGACTGGTGGCGTGGAGCGCGCGTAGGCGCTGAGGATCAGTTGGGTGAGGCATGAGCGCGGGCTCCGCGGCGCGGATGGCCGCATACGAACTGCTGACCGCCGTCGACACGGACGATGCGTACGCGAACCTGACTCTGCCAGAGATCATCGCGAGCAAAAAGCTCGTCAGCCGCGACGCAGCGTTCGCAACGGAACTTGGCTACGGGGCGCTGCGCATGCGCGGCCTTTACGAGGCCATCATCGCCGATGCGTCGGGCCGCCCTATCAAGAAGATCGATCCGCAGGCACGGCGCGTCCTGGCGCTTGGCGCCCACCAGTCGCTCGCGATGCGTGTCGCCGCGCACGCCGCGGTCTCTGAGACCGTCGCACTGGCCAAGCTGGTCGCGCCCCGGGGAGCGGGTTTTGTGAACGCGGTAATGCGCAGAGTCAGCGAGCGCACGCGCGACGAGTGGCTCACGAGAGTGGCGGGCGAGGCCACGCCTGAATCTGTCGCGTTGAAGTATTCGCATCCCGCCTGGGTTGCGCGCGAGATCGGGGAGAGCCTGTCTCACCATGGGCGCCAGGGCGAGCTCGAGGCTGCGCTCGACGCCAACAATGAACCGTCGGCCGTGACTCTGGTGATCCGGCCAGGTCTCGCCGACCAAGACATTCTTGCCGATTCCAACGCGACCGCCACGGCTCTCGCCCCGACCGCGAGCACGCTCGGCGGCGGCGATCCGTCGCGAGTGCCGGGCTTCCAGTCCGGGCTGGTCGCGGTGCAGGACGAGGGCAGCCAACTGGTCGCACTCGCGTTGGCCGCGGCCCACCTGGAGCCGTCGGCTGATGGTGAACGCTGGCTCGACATGTGTTCGGGGCCCGGGGGCAAGGCTTCGCTCCTGGGCGCACTTGCCGCTCAGCGGGGCGCCACGGTCGACGCGCTCGAACTTCACGAGCACCGCGCCGCCTTGGTCCGCAAGGCCGCTCGCGCGATCCCCGACGGCGTTGTCTCCGTCCACGTAACGGACGCGCGAAGGTGGGCACAGGACGGCTACGACCGCGTGCTCGTCGACGCACCATGCACCGGCCTGGGTGCCCTTAGGCGGCGCCCAGAGGCACGTTGGAGGCGTTCGGAGCAAGACCTGGCGCACCTGACGGAGTTGCAGGCGTCGCTGCTTAGGAAGGCCATGCTGGCGGTTAGGCCCGGGGGAGTGGTGGCGTACGTGACCTGCTCTCCGGTGCTGGCAGAAACAGTCCAGTTGGTGGACTCGGTCGTGCTTGAACTAGGGCCGACGAGGACCGAAGTGCTGGATGCGCGCTCCGCTCTGAGGGCGGCTGCGCGTCCCGGCGGTCACGACTGGGGGGTCGGCCCGTATGTCCAGATGTGGCCGCACGCGCACGGCACGGACGCGATGTTCATGGCGCTTATCAGACGCCCCAGCGCTACGCCTGACGCGCAGTAGGCTCGGCCTATGGGAATCCGTATCGCCCCGAGCATCCTTGCCGCCGACTTCGCCAACCTCGAACGAGATATCGCGTCCGTGAGTAAGGCCGATTGGCTCCACGTCGACGTGATGGACGGACACTTTGTCCCCAACCTCACGCTCGGCCTGCCCGTCCTGGAGCGAATTGCGCAGGTTTCCGCGTTGCCCATCGACGCCCACCTCATGATCGAGGATCCTGATCGCTGGGCTCCGCAGTACGCCGAGGCGGGCGCGGACTCAGTCACGTTTCACATCGAGGCCGCAGCGAATCCCGTTCGGCTTGCGCGTGAGCTTCGAGCAGTGGGCGCGAGGGCCGGCGTCGCCATCAAGCCGGGAACGCCGGTCGAGCCCTTGACGGAGTACCTGAGCGAATTCGACATGGTGCTCGTCATGACCGTTGAGCCCGGCTTCGGCGGGCAGCAGTTTATGGAAGGGATGATTCCCAAGTTTCGGGCGCTGCGCAAGGCGGCCAGGGACACGGGAACGGAGTTTTGGATCCAGGTTGATGGCGGTGTGTCGCGCAAGACGATCGAGGTTCTCGCCGACGCGGGCGCCGATACCTTCGTGGCGGGCAGCGCGGTCTACGGCACCGACAATCCGAACGCCGAGGTAGACGCGTTGCGGGCCCTCGCCGAGGGAGCACACCATCACTAGCGACGATGCAGTTCCTACTGCGGAGAAACTCAGCGATGCCGAGGCCATGGACCGCGCTGTGCTTCTCGCGCTCTTTGGCCCGGCCTACGGCCCGAACCCCCGCGTCGGCTGCCTCATTACGGACAAAGACGGTGTTGTGTTGGCAGAGGGATTCCACCGCGGTGCTGGCACTCGGCATGCTGAAGTCGACGCGATTGAAAACGCGCGCGAGGCAGGACGTTCCATCGTCGGCGCGACGGCGCACGTGACGCTTGAGCCGTGTTCGCATACGGGTCGGACGGGGCCGTGTACGGAAGCTCTCGCCGCAGCTCAGGTAGCCAGAGTGGTTTACGCGGTCGTTGATCCGGGCACCCAGAGCGGAGGAGGCGCGCGCGTCCTCGAGTCCGGCGGCATTGATGTCACGTACGCGCCCGCGACCGGCGCTGAATCCGTCAACCGACGTTGGGTTGCCGCGATCACCATGCAGCGGCCCTTCGTGATTGCCAAGTTCGCGGTGACGCTCGACGGAAGAACCTCCGCCGCAGACGGCAGCAGCTTCTGGGTCACGGGCGAGGATGCAAGGGAACACGCGCACGCCGAACGGGCAGACGCGGACGCGATCATCGTGGGGACAGGAACCGTGCTCGCAGACGAACCAGTCCTCTCCGCACGTCCGGGCGGCATGACCGCCGAACACCAGCCACTGCGTGTGGTGATGGGCTTGCGTGAAACCGAACTGACCGACGCGAGCGACGCTGGCGCGGTCGTGTACCAGAAGACCCACGACCCGGCCGCGGTCCTTGCCGCGCTAGCGGAAGGCGACGTCCGCGTGGCGATTGTTGAGGGCGGCGCGACCATAACCACGGCATTCTTGCGCGCGGGCCTGGTGGACGAGGTGCACGCGTACGTCGCACCCGTGATCCTGGGTTCGGGGGCGTCCGCCGTAGGGGACATTGGAATCGCGACCATGGCCGATGCGTTGAGGCTAGAGGGCGTGACGCAGACCAAATTGGGCGCGGATACGCTCATCGTGGGCACCCCGCCCAAGAAGGGTTAGGCGATGTTCACAGGAATTGTTGAGACGGTCGGCACGGTCACCGCGATTGCTCCATCCGGCGCGCAGACTCAACTCAGCATTGACGCTTCCGCATTCACAGATGCGCTGGAGCACGGCGAGTCGGTATCGGTGAACGGCGTGTGCCTCACGGTCGCCAAGCAGTCGGGCGCGCAGTGGGTTGCCGACGTGATGAAGGTGACAATCAACAAGACTGCCTTAAGCAAGGTGAAGGTGGGGGACCGAGTGAACCTCGAACGCGCGATGCGCGCCGATGGCCGATTGGGAGGTCACCTGGTTCAGGGCCACGCGGACGGCACCGCCACTGTTGCCTCACGCGACTCACAGCCTGATTGGGACGACGTCATTTTTGACCTGCCCCATGACCTTGCACGGTACGTGGTTCAGCACGGCTCTATCTCGCTCAATGGCGTGTCTCTGACCGTCGCGAACATAGACGGAAGGCTCGTGACCGTGTCACTGATCCCCACGACGCTCACCGACACCAACCTAGGTGACCTCGCGGTGGGAGACGTTGTCAACGTTGAGGTTGACGTGCTCGCGAAATATGTCGAGAAGATGCTTGGAGATCGCGCATGAGCGACGAGTCGATCGCGCTGGTCGAGCTGGCGCTCGATGACCTGCGCGCGGGCAAACCCGTCCTGGTCGCGGACTCCAAGAACCGTGAGAACGAAGCAGACTTCATCATGTCTGCCGAGCGCGCCACGGTCGAGTGGATCACCTGGGGCATCCGGCATTCCAGCGGCTACCTGTGCGCCCCCATGACCGGGCCCAAGGCGGATGCGCTCAAGCTGCCGCTCATGGTCCCTAGTAGTCAGGACCCGCGCAGAACCGCGTACACGGTCTCGGTCGACGCCGCGTCCGGCATCACGACCGGGATCAGCGCCGCGGACCGCCACCGCACCCTGCAGTTGCTTGCGAAGCCGGATTCCGCCCCTGGCGAATTCATCCGGCCGGGGCATGTACTGCCGCTGCGGGCTGTTGCAGGAGGTGTACTGCATCGACCTGGACACACCGAAGCCGCCGTCGATCTCTGCAGGCTCGCGGGCCTTGAGCCCGTAGGCGTGATCGCAGAGATGGTCAACGACGACGGGACTGTCATGGTCCAGGGCGATGCGGCCACCACGGCCCGCACGGAAGGACTCGTTCTCTTGACTATCGCAAACATCATTGACTACCGACGTCACCTCAGTGACACCCCTGAGCCGATTGGCGTACAATCGCACCGCGTGATTTTCGAGGGCGAGGCGGAGCTGCCCACCCCCCACGGCGAAATGCTGGTGCGCGGCTACCGCGACGCGCGCACGGGCGATGAACACATTGCGCTGGTGGCTCCCACCAAAGAAGGCACCGTGCCACTGGTGCGGGTGCACTCCGAGTGCCTCACGGGCGATGCGTTCGGCTCCCTGCGTTGCGACTGCGGGCCGCAACTCGACGCTGCGATCGAGGCGGTCCACGAGCAGGGCGGCGCCGTCGTCTACCTCACGGGACACGAGGGCCGGGGAATCGGCATCCTGCGGAAGATCCAGGCGTACGCGCTTCAAGACCAGGGCCTCGATACCGTCGACGCGAATTCGGAACTCGGCGTGGCGGTTGACCGCCGCGAGTATGGCGCTGGAGCCGCGATATTGCACGACTTGGGACTGACGTCCGTGCGCCTGCTGACCAATAACCCGGCGAAGGTCGAGGGCCTACGCGCGAGCGGAATCGAGATCACCGAGCGCGTCCCACACGTGGTGGGGATTACGCCCGAGAACAGTGACTACGTGCGCACTAAGGTGGAGCGTATGGGGCACATTTTGGGTGAGGATTAGTGGCTGGTTCTGGAGCGCCGGCACTTACGTCGGATGGCGCGGGCCTGACGGTTGAGATTGTCGCGTCGCAGTGGCACCCCCTAGTGATGGACGGGCTTGTGAACGCCGCGGTCTCCGCCTGCGAGCGAGCGGGCGCGCAATATCGCGTGACGCGGGTGCCAGGAGCTTTCGAGCTTACCGTAGTTGCCCAGGCGCTGGCCGCGAAGGGCGCAGACGCCATCGTCGCGCTTGGCGTCGTGATTCGCGGAGGCACACCCCATTTCGACTACGTGTGCGATTCGGTGACCACAGGACTCACCGCCGTCTCACGCGAACATCAGGTGGCCGTAGGCTTTGGCGTGCTGACGTGCGACAACGACGAGCAAGCCATGGCCCGTTCAGGGCTGGAGGGCTCCGAGGAGAGCAAGGGCGCCGAGGCCGTCGAGGCGGCAATCACCACAGCCAATGCGCTCAAAGGCCTCTAGATAGCGCGGGAAAACGGCCGCTGCTCCCGTAGGCTGGGGCCCGTGAAAACCTTCGATGAGTTGTACGCAGAGCTTTTGGAGCGGGCCGAGGCGCGCACTGAGGGTTCGTCCACTGTCGCGCTCCTCGACGGCGGCGTGCACGCGATTGGCAAGAAGCTCGTGGAAGAGGCCGCCGAGGCGTGGATGGCGGCCGAATACCAGTCGGAAGCCGAGACCGCAGAAGAGATCTCGCAACTGCTCTATCACGCCCAGGTCATGATGATTGCTAAGGGCATCACCCTCAAAGACGTCGAACGCTACCTGTAAGGACCACCGTGCTCCGAATCGCCGTACCCAATAAGGGCTCGCTCTCCGAGCCCGCGTCTGCGCTGCTCCGCGAGGCCGGCTACAAGCAGCGCAACGAGGGCCGCGAACTCGTTCTCATTGATGCGCGCAACGATGTCGAGTTCTTCTTCCTCCGCCCCCGCGACGTTGCTGTCTACGTGGGCCTGGGAACGGTCGACGCAGGAATCACCGGCCGCGACCTGCTGCTCGATTCGGAAGCGGAGGCCGTCGAGCACCTCGAACTTGGCTTTGGCGCATCAACATTCCGGTACGCAGCGCCCCCGAACACGGTGAACTCGATGGAGGCCATCGCGGGACGCCGCGTCGCCACGTCGTACCCGCGGCTTGTCCGCAATCACCTGGCGTCGTTCGGCGTCGAGGCTGAAGTGGTGCGACTTGACGGCGCCGTGGAGTCTTCCGTTCAGCTTGGCGTCGCCGACGTTGTGGCCGACGTGGTCTCAACTGGAACCACGCTGCGTGCAGCGGGCCTAGATATCTTCGGAGATCCGATCCTCAAATCTGAGGCGGTGCTGATCCGCAGGCCGGACACTCCCGGCGAGGCCATCGCCACGCTCACCGGCCGCCTCCGCGGGGTGCTCATGGCACGGCAGTACATCTTGATGGACTTCGACGTGCCCGCCGAGAACCTAGAGGCAGCCGTGAAGATCGCCCCCGGATTCGAGGCGCCCACGGTCACGCCGCTGCACGGATCGGAGTGGTCTGCTGTTCGCGTCATGGTGCCGCGCGTAGAAATGAACCAGGTGATGGATGCGCTGTACGGTGCGGGTGCGCGCGCAATCATCGTTACCGAGTTGCTCGCCTGCAGGTTGTAGTGTCCACAGCTGACGCGTCCGAGCGGCTGCTCAACCTCATCATCGCCCTGTCCAACGCCCGGGGGCGTATGACGAGGACGCAGATCCGCTCAACTGTCTCCGGTTACGACAAGCCGCACCGCGGTGACGACGATGCTGCGACCAAGAAGCGCGACGCCGCATTCGAGCGAATGTTTGAGCGGGACAAAGATGACCTGCGCAAAATGGGTATCCCTATTCGAACGGTCACGGACGTGGCCCACGGCGACAACATCGGCTACGTAATCGACGCCGGTGAGGCGGCGATGCCGCCGGTCGAGTTCACCGCTTCTGAGCGCGCCGTGCTTGCGATCGCCGCTGACTATTGGCAGAACGCTGCGCTCGGCACGGAGGCGCGGCGAGCGCTAACAAAGGTGTCGTCTTCGGCTGCGCGAGGCAACGTCGAATCTCTCGCGCTTGGCGCCACCGCTCTTCACAGCGCAGACGCGGCAGTTCCGCTTGCGCAGGCGATGCAGGACCGCCAAGCAGTGACGTTCACGTACGTGTCTGCCGCGTCCGGACGTGCCGTGCGCACGGTCGAGCCGTGGCGGCTGGTTGTACGCGGGGGCGCCCTGTACCTGGTTGGCCTGGACCGCGACAGGGAAGAGGCCCGCACCTATCGGACCAACCGCATTGAGGGGGCGATCACCGCGATCGGCGACGTCGCAGCTTTCGACCCGCCGGCTGACATGCCCGCGACGCAACTGGCGGAGTCGGTGCCGGCGTTGACTGCTCGAATCGGCTTGCGCGCCGAGTCCGGTCATGCGATTCGACGGCGGGCAGCGTTCTGGGAGAACGCGGGCGAGTGGGACGTCTTCGACGTGGACTATTCGGACACCGACGCGTTGCGCGATGAGGTTCTTGCGCTCGCCGGCGCAGCACGCGTCCTCGCGCCCCCCGTCCTGGTTGACGCCGTGCGCGAGCACGCGGTAGCGGCCCTGGAGGTGGCTGGTGGCTGAGCGCGCGATTCCGCGCGTCACGCGGCTGTTGGGCATCGTGACGCATCTCGAGGAACACGGCGAGGCGTCGTTCGCCGAGCTCGCCGCACACTTCGAGGTGTCGGACGCCGTGATTAAGCGCGACGTCGAGACGCTGTGGGTAGCAGGACTCCCGGGCTACGGGACCAACGACTTGTTGGATTTCGACGGCTGGGCCTACGACCAGGGCATCGCGCGGCTGATCAACTCTCAGGGCGTGCACCAGGTCCGGCTGGCCCCGAGCGAGGCCGTGTCCTTGATGGCCGCGCTCGGAAGCATGGTTTCTTCCGGGGCGGCGCCGCCGGCGGCTGCGAGCGCGTTGGACAAGCTGGGCGATGCAATCGCGGGAGCCGCGCAGGTGACGGTGATCCCGGTCGGCTCCGTCGACCCCGCTATCACCTCCACACTCACAGAAGCGGCTGGCGCAACACAAGCGGTGGAGGTGGACTACGTAGACGCCAAAGATCGTCGAACGACGCGCGTCATCGAACCGCATCGGTTGGTGACGATCGACGGGCTGGGGTACGTCGAATGCTATTGCCACCGTGCCTCCGACTACCGCACGCTCCGGCTGGATAGGATCGCGTCCGTCACGGCCACCGGCACCGACTTCACTGCGCCCACGGCTGGCAGGCCGGGATTCGCGCTCGATGCGGCCTACGACGCGCGCATCGAGATAGCGGCAGCAGGCCGATGGGCTTTCGAGGACCTTCCCGGCGCGGTGGTCGAGCCAACCGAGGGCGGGTTGGTCGAGGTTCGCGTGGGTGTCTCGAACCCCGAGGTTGTTGTCGCCAGGATGCTCTCGGTCGGCCCAGCGCTGCGCAGCGTCTCGCCGCGGCAGCTCGCCGAACACCTGCGTGCGGCGGCTCAGGCCGTGCTCGCGTCGGCAATATGAGTGGCTGGCCCGACATGCATAGGCCATGGGTAGACTTGGCTCACCGTCTTAAGGAGAACAGATGAGGTTTTCAGCGTGGCAGCTTGTGGCTGTTCTTGTGGTCGTGGTGCTGCTCTTCGGGGCGCCAAAGCTGCCTGAGCTAGCGCGGAGCCTCGGCAAGTCGATGCGAATCCTCAAGGATGAGACCAAGGCGCTCCGCGAATCGGATTCCGACGGCGCCAAGGATGCGGACAAAGACGCGGACAAGGGCGACGCCTAGCGTCACCAGGCGCGGACGCCCGTGGTCACCAAGAACTCCGAGCGGCGGATGCCGCTTCGCGACCACCTGAAGGAGGCGCGGAACAGGCTCATCCTCGCGTTGAGCGGGATTCTGATCGCGGCCGTCGTCGGGTGGTTCTATTTCGAGCCCGCTTTTGAGGCTCTCCAGCGTCCCGTGCTCCAGGCTGCGGCAGCGAGCGACGGACAAATCTCCATCAACTTCGCTGGCGTGATTACGGCTCTCGACATGCGCGTCCGCGTCAGCCTGTTCCTGGGCTTCATCGCCTCGTCGCCATGGTGGCTCTACCAACTTTGGGCATACGTCGCACCGGGACTCAAGCGCCGCGAGCGCTTCTACACGGCAGGCTTCATGGCAGCTGCGCTCCCACTGTTTGCCGGAGGCGTCGCGCTCGGCTGGTGGATACTCCCGCGCGCGGTCCGGATACTGACGGACTTCATCCCCGAGGAGTCGACAAACCTCATCAACGCGCAGGATTACCTGACCTTCGTGATGCACGTGATGGTGGGGCTGGGAATCACGTTGGTCTTCCCCGTGGTGATGGTCGGACTGAGTTGGCTGGGCATCGTGAAGCCGCGCACGTGGCTGCACGGCTGGCGCTGGGCCGTCGTCGTCATCCTCGTCTTTGCAGCCCTCATCACGCCAACGCCGGACGTGTTGTCGATGTTGGCCATGGCGCTTCCGATGTGCGCCCTGTACTTTCTAGCAATAGGCATTGGCGCCCTGAAGCGGCGCAAGCGACGAAAGGGCACTTCATGACCCACACCGTAGGCGTCATCACCAACCCGACATCCGGTAGCGGCAGGGGAGCGCGCTGGGGTCGCGAGGCCCTTGCGGCGTTGTCGGAGCGCGGCGTAAAGGTCATCGACCTCACGCGTGGATCGTGGGGTGGCGCGTTTGAGGCGGGGATGAACGCGCGGGGTGACATAGACGCGCTCGTGGTGGTCGGCGGCGACGGCATGGCGCACCTTGGCACTCAAATAGTCGCGAGCAGGCGGCGCATGAGCCGCAACAGGAAAATCCCGATGGGCGTGATAGCGGCTGGCTCGGGCAATGACGCGGCTATCACCTATGGCCTGCCTATACACGACATCGATGCTGCTGCTGATCGCGTGCTCGAGGGGCTCGAGGGCGATCACACGGATGTGGATCTCGGCAAACTTTCGGGGCCCGGAATCGAAGAGCCGGGCAACCCGCGCTACTTCAACTGCGTCTTGTCCGCGGGCCTGGACGCCGCGGTCGCGCTCTATGGCTCGAACCTCAAGTACCCGCGCGGGCCGCTCAAGTACAAGGTTGCGACCATGCGTGAGATTCCTCGCTTCAAGCCGTATGGGATCAAGGTGACAGCCGACGGCTTCACGTGGGAGCAGAACGCGACGCTTGTCGCGGTCGCAAACACGCCGATCTTTGGCGGCGGGCTCTACGCGACCAAGGAAGCGAGCATCACCGACGGCATGCTCGATGTTGTGGTCGCGAAGGGAATGTCGAAGCTCGAGGTCCTCAAGATTTTCCCCAAGCTCAGTGACGGGTCGCACATGGATGACCCCAAGCTTCACCAGGTTCGCGCCAAGAAGATTCTCATCGAACAGTCACCGCTTGGTGCGACAATGCCAGCGGCATTCGCGGATGGGGAGCTGGTGGGCTCCGAGCCACTGAACGTCGAGGTGGCGCCGGGTGCGCTGCGCGTGCTGGGGGCGCGGGTCAAGTAGCCTTCATGGCATGAGTGAGACGCCAGCGGAACGTTTCGCGGCGTCGCGGAATCGCGCGAAGCACGCGGGCGTGCGGGCATTTGCAGATTCGCTGTCGTTCCCCTTTGACGACTTCCAGCTACGCGCGTGCGACGCTGTCGAAGATGGCAAATCCGTACTGGTCGCGGCGCCAACGGGTGCTGGCAAGACCGTCGTGGGCGAGTTCGCGATCAGGCACGCCCACGGACGCAACGAGAAGGCGTTCTACACCACGCCAATCAAGGCGCTCTCGAATCAGAAGTTCAACGAGCTGCGCGCGGTCTACGGTGAAGACGCCGTCGGCCTCCTGACGGGCGACACGACCATCAATAGCGACGCAGACATTGTGGTGATGACTACCGAGGTTCTGCGCAACATGATCTATGCGGGCTCGGCGGCGCTGGACCGGCTCGGTGTGGTCGTCCTAGACGAGGTTCACTACCTCGCCGACAAGTTCCGGGGCAGCGTCTGGGAAGAGGTGATTATTCACCTTGACCTGCGCACCGCGATCGTGGCGCTGAGCGCGACCGTGTCGAACGCCGAGGAATTTGGTGACTGGCTGGGCGAGGTCCGCGGCAACACCGACGTGATCGTTAGCGAGACTCGCCCCGTCCCACTTTGGCCCCACGTATTCATGAGCGAGGGCATCTTCGACCTCTACGCACCTGGCGTAAATCCGGCGCAAGTGGGCGCGAGCCCCCGGCTCAACCCCGAGCTCGACGCGATCGCGCGGCGCCATCGATCGCTCGACACCCGCAATCGTCATACGCGCGGTGGCAACCGGCCCGCGCGGGGTGGCAACCGCGGTCGGCCCCGCCGTTCTCCGCCTCGATTCGCAGTGGTGGAGGTGCTCGACGCCAACGAACTGCTGCCCGCAATCTTCTTTGTGTTCTCGCGCGCGGGATGCGAGGACGCGGTGGATCAGGTGCGCAATGCAGGCGTCACGCTCACGTCTGCGGCGGAGCGCGACCGAATACGCGAGATCGTCGAAGCGCGGTGCGCCGCGCTACCCGCGGAGGATCTGGGGCCGCTCGAATTCACGAACTGGCGCGACCACCTCGAGTTGGGTCTGGCCGCCCACCACGCGGGGATGATTCCGCTGTTTAAGGAGGTAGTCGAGGAGCTCTTCGCTGTGGGGCTCATCAAGGTTGTCTTTGCAACCGAGACCCTCGCGCTGGGAATTAACATGCCCGCGCGCTCGGTGGTTCTTGAGAAGCTCGTCAAGTGGAACGGCGAAACCCACAAGGACCTGACGGCGGGGGAGTACACGCAACTGACGGGACGGGCGGGGCGCCGCGGGATTGACGTCGAGGGGCACGCCGTTGTCATTGAGCACCCGGGTTTTGACGTCCGGGGCCTTGGCCAGTTGGCGTCTCGCCGCACGTACCCGCTGGTGAGCAGCTTCCAGCCTTCGTACAACATGACGCTGAACCTCGTCGCGCAATCGGGGGTTCTTAAAGCGCGAGAAGTCCTCGAGATGTCCTTCGCGCAGTTCCAGGCGGACCAGGCGGTCGTAAGCCAGGCTCGCCGGGTTAAAGAGCTTGGCGATTCGTTGGAGGGATTCCGCGACGCCGTCGCGTGCGATCAGGGCGACTTCATGGAGTACGCAGGCCTTCGCGAGAAGGTCAACCGTCTCCAGAAGAGTCAGTCTCAGGCGTCGTCGCGCGAGCGCCGCGAGGCTACGGCCACGACGCTGCAGTGGCTGCGCAGGGGTGCTGTGGTCCGAATACTCGGCGGCAAGCACAAGGGCCTGGCGGTAGTCGTCGCTCCTGACGCATCGGAGAAGCCGCGGCCGATGGTCGTGACCGAGGACGCGCGATCGTTCCGACTGAGCGCGGCGGAACTTCATCACGGGATCGAAGAGGTAGGTGAGCTCAAGCTACCCAAGAAGATTGACGCGCGAACGGCGCGCGTGCGCAAGGACATTGCCGCGAAGATGCGGTCTCAGCGTGGAACGCTCAAGCCGACTGATGGGGGCAGTCGCCGTGGGTCGCGCCGGGCCCCCGCGACGGGCGACTCGAAGGCGGATGAAATCGATGCGCTGCGCAAGCAATTGGGTGCGCACGCGTGCCACGGCTGCGCGGACCGCGAGGAGCATGCCCGCTGGGCGGAGCGCTACTTCCGGGCCCTACGGGATCGAGATCAGTTCGCCGGGGAGATCTCGCGCGCGACGGGGTCCATTCCGCGGCTCTTTGACCGCCGTTGCGAGGTGCTCGCCGAGCTCGGATATTTAACTTCGGTGGCTGGCGGGTTCAAACCGACCGCGAGCGGGACGATGCTGCGCACGGTCTACTCCGAGAATGATCTGGTCATCGCCGAATGCCTGCGCGAAGGCGCTTGGGATCATCTGCCTGTCCCCGCGCTTGCCGCGGTCGTGTCCACTGTCGTCTACGGCGGCCGACGCGACGACGAAAACCAAACCCCCCACATTCCGCAAGGACCCAACGGACCGGTTGGCTTGGCGATGCGGGAGACCGCTCGCATCTGGTCCCGCGTCGACGATCTTCACTCCTCGCACCAACTGCCGGCGAGCCCCGCCCCCCAGTGGGGGATCGTCGCGCCGGTGTACTCGTGGGCGGCAGGCAAGGGCCTCGACTCGGTACTGCGGGGTTCGAGTCTTGCTCCAGGCGACATGGTCCGGTGGTGCAAGCAAATCATCGACGTCTTGGACCAGATTGCCAACTCGGCCCCCAACGATCAGTTACGCCAAACGGCGACGGCGACGATTGAAGCCATCCGCAGGGGAGTGGTCGCGTACTAGTCGCGAGCCGCGCGAGGCACGCCGGGCACTTCACGTAGGCTTGCGTGGTGTCCGTCTCCCGCAACCTTGCTCTCGCTGTGTTGAGCGGATGGATTACCAATCTAGCCTTCCCGATCTTCGGGTGGTGGCCGCTCGCAGCCGTGGGACTCGCGCTGCTGTGGTGGGCGCTTGAGAACGTGACTCGGCGCCGCGCATTCGGGGTGGGCATGGCATGGGGCATCGGATTCTTCCTGCCACACATCTGGTGGGCGTACGCGTCTGTCGGCGTCATTCCGTGGATCGCGCTGACGCTACTCGAATCCTTCGCGGTGGCGTTCTTCGCGTTCATGTGGGCATGGGTTCGGAACTCGGAGCTGCTCGAAAACAGACTGTGGCTCGAACCGCTCACCTTCGGGTTTCTGTGGGTGACGTTTGAGCAAGTGCGGAGCATCTTCCCCTTTGGCGGGTTCCCGTGGGGGCGCCTGGCGTTCTCGCAGCTCGACGGGCCGCTGTCGCGGCTCGCATGGCTGGGCGGAGCGGCACTGGTGTCCTTCGCGGTCGCTACAATCGGTGGACTCTTGGGCATCGGCTTCGAAGCGCTGCGCGCGCGCCGCGTGCTCCTCCCGGCGGCGGTAGCGTTCGGCGCAGGCACTATTGCCGTCTCGGGCCTGGCAATTCCACTCGATACCCAAGCGGAGTCGGGCACACTGAACGTCGGCGTGGTGCAAGGCAACGTGCCAAACCTTGGGCTCGATTCGTTCAATCAGGCTAGGCAGGTCACGAATAACCACGTCGACGAGTCGTTGGCGCTTGCGGGCGAAGGGTTTGACCTGGACCTCGTGGTTTGGGCTGAGAATGCCGCAGATATCGACCCCCGGATCGATAGGGTAACCGCCGATGGCGTGAAGGCAGCGGCCCAGGCCCTGGGCGCGCCCATCCTGCTCGGCACGGTCGATTTTTCCCCGGAGAATGGCAGGCTCAACACTGCGCTGCTGATTGACGAACAGGGCGGCGTCCTGGACGTGTACAACAAGCAGCACCCGGCGCCCTTCGCTGAATACATCCCTATGCGGAGCATCGCTCGACTCTTCTCTGAGGAAGTGGATCGGGTGCGGACCGACATGATCGCGGGCATGGGAGTCGGCACCGTCGACCTGCCGCTCGAACGGCTTGATCGCACGGTGGTCATCGGTGACGTGATCTGCTTCGAGGTCGCGTACGACCCGCTCGTTCGAAATGCCGTGAACGCGGGCGCGGAGATCATTGTTGTGCAGACCAACAATGCGTCGTTCGGTGTCACGGCGGAGTCCGAGCAGCAGCTGGCCATGACTCGCCTCCGGGCGATTGAGACGGGCCGCGCCACCATCCAGGTGTCGACCGTGGGTGTTAGTGGCATCGTTGCGCCAAACGGGCGCGTGATCGACAGCACGCTGCTTTTCACGTCGGACCACATGGCAGCCCAACTGCCGTTGCGAACGTCGCTGACCCCTGCCGTGCGTATCGGCGCCTTCCTGGATTGGGCCTTCCTCCTGTTCCCGTTCGCGATAGTCGCTATCGTCTGGGGTAAGAGCCTCAGGGGAAGGTGGGTGTGGGAGTGAAGACGCTGATCATCATCCCGACGTACAACGAGCTCGAGTCGCTACCGCGTCAGATAGCGGGAGTGCGCGAGCACTCTCCGGACGTGGACATTTTGGTGGTGGACGACGGCTCCCCGGATGGAACAGGGGAATGGGCGGACTCCGTCGCAAAGAACGACAAGCACGTCAACGTGCTCCACCGCGAATCGAAGCAGGGTTTGGGCGCAGCGTATCTAGCGGGCTTCGCCTGGGGGTTCGACCACGACTACGAGATACTCGTCGAGATGGACGCGGACGGCTCGCACCAGGCCAAACAGCTTCCCGACTTGCTGGCAAAGACGGGGGAGTCGGACCTAGTTGTCGGCGCGCGGTGGGTGCCCGGCGGTAGCGTCGTCAACTGGCCTACGAGCCGCAAGTTACTTTCCGTGGGAGCGAACACCTACGTACGCATGGCGCTGGGAATCAAGGTAAAGGACGCAACGGCAGGATTCCGCGCGTACCATGCGGCGACGTTACGTCAACTAGACCTTGAGAGTGTCGCCTCGCAGGGATATTGCTTCCAGGTGGACATGACGTGGCGCGCGGTGCGGGCTGGCGCATCGGTCGCAGAGGTGCCGATCGAGTTTGTGGAGCGGACCCACGGCGTGTCCAAAATGAGCACCGACATCGTGCGTGAGGCCTTCTGGAAGGTGACGGTCTGGGGCGTGGCTCACAGGTTCCGCCAACTCACGCGCCTGTTCAGACGACGCGAGCGGTCCTAGGCGGAGTGGGGCGCCCTGAGGGCTCTAGACACCCAGGCGGCCGGCGCGAAGCAGGTCGAGACGTTCTTTGAGGATGACTTCGAGTTCAGGGATGCTGCGGCGCTCCAAGAGCATGTCCCAGTGCGTCCTCACGTGCTTCTCAACTTTAGGCTCAGGCATTTCGCCGTGGCGGATTAACGCGACTGTTCCGCAGTGGCAGTCCCATATTGCGGGGACGTCGGCCTCGACGGAGAACGGCATGGTGATGACGTGTCCGTTCGGGCAGTCGTAAACGACGTCCGTTCGCGCCGCATAGTCCGCTCCTGCCGCGGTTTCCATGCTTTGTGTGCCTAGTCGCATCCCGCGAAGTGCTCGGTCAGCCATGTTTTCCTCTCTTTGATGGGATACGCGCCCAACAAGATCTCAACGCAATCAGATCGCCGTTTGTTCCCGCGATCCACAATCGAAGCCGTATGCCAAAGTTTAGCCGTTAACGCGATGAATAGTTGAACGGCACGTTGCAGAGAATTGGAGCCCAATACTGCGTCGAAGCGTCATACCGCCAGAACGATGTGACCATCCATTTGAGGGCGGTTCAATCTACGTATATGTCTGCCGTGGACGTGGGGAGGGGCGTTTCTACTAGCGTGTGTGCCACGGTCACAACGTTGTCGAGCCGACCGAAGCCGCGCGCTACCTGACCCGCGCGATTCTCACGGAGGAAAAATGTTCAAACGACTCTTGGCAACCGCCGCAACCGCCGCAACCGCCGCAACCGCCGCAACCGCCGCAACCGCCGCAACCGCCGCAACCGCCGCAACC
This sequence comes from Demequinaceae bacterium, assembly GCA_965250005.1. Lineage (GTDB taxonomy): Bacteria > Actinomycetota > Actinomycetes > Actinomycetales > Demequinaceae > WTKG01. Next base: position 509,613 of record OZ252279.1, on the reverse strand, counting down.
GCCGCAACCGCCTCGCTGGTGCTCGCGTCCGTGGGATGCTCGACTCCCGTCCCCACGGAGGATTTCCGCGATATCCCCCCCCGCGCACGGCACCACGACGCCGCTCTCCGAGGGCCGCAGCTCCATGGAAGTGCCCAAGGTGCCGCAGGTAATCGCTCCCCCTGATTGCAAGCGCGTAGTGGGCTACTTCATTTCGTGGGGCTACTACGCCCGCGATTACCACGTCAAAGATTTTGTCTATTCGGGAGCTGCAGCACGCGTCACCCACGTCAACTACGCTTTCAGCAACGTAACGTCCAACGACGACGGTGACATCATTTGCGCCATCGGAGACCCCATCCCCGACTTGATCGGCGGATATACCGCAGAGACCTCCGTCGACGGGGTGGAAAATATTCCATCGGACGCGATGCGAGGCAACTTTGACCAACTGGCAAGAGCCAAGGAGATCCATCCGCACCTTCGCGTGTTGATTTCCCTGGGCGGGTGGACGTGGTCGAAGCACTTCTCAGAGGCCGCGGCCACCGACGAAGGCCGCAAGACCTTGGTCTCGTCCTGTGTTGACCTTTTTATTACCAACCTGGACTATCGCGGATTGTTCGACGGAATCGACGTGGACTGGGAGTACCCCGGCTCCGAAGGCAAGCCCGGCAACACGGTGAGCCCCGACGACAAAGCTAACTTCGTGCTCCTGATGAAGGAGTTTCGGGAGCAGTTGACGGAGGCAAGCCAAGAGTCGAAGGACTACTACTTCCTCACGGCCGCGGTTCCGGCCACGCAGGAGAAACTGGACGCCGGGTACGACGTTCCGGGATTCGAGCCTTACATGGATTTCATCAATGTGATGGCCTACGATTTCCACGGAGCGTGGGATTCCGAAGGTCCAACGGACTTCCACGCGAACCTGTACGCCACTCCCGATTCTCCCTCCGCGGCCGGCAATCTGAGCGCCGAGAGTGCCATGAAGGTTTGGGCAGACGCCGGGTTCTCGGCCGATAAGTTGGTTCTGGGCACGCCCTTCTACGCGCGCGGCTGGACCGGTGTCGAGGCGGGTCCGGATGGAGCAAATGGACGCTGGCAAGCGGCCACGGGACCCGCTCCCGGCCAGTTCGAGGCCGGATTTAACGACTACCACCAACTTGCCCCCAGAGAATCCACATTCACGAGCACGTTTGACCCGCTCAGTGGAACTTTCTACATCTGCAATCCGGACACAGGCGAGTGGTGGAACTATGACAACCCGGACGTGATGAAACTCAAGAGCCAATTCGTGATGAAAAACGGTTACGGCGGCGTCATGTTCTGGGAAGTCTCTGGAGACATCAGGGACGGTATGCCGCTCCTGAACGGGATCCACGAAGGGCTTGGGAGCACCACTGCGGACGATACAGCGTAGTTGCGCACCGCACGCGAGTCCCCACGGGCGGCGCCCCCAAACGGGTGGTGAAAGTGTCACATCGCACTGGTCTGATTCGTCACGTATGAGGTCAGGGTTGACGGCATCGAATTAGCGTTGAAGTATGAGTCATCACGGGTTCGCACTTGGCGCAACGGACGGCACAGCTGCCGTCGGGGCAGGGGGCGACGTGCGGCCCGCACCGGCTCATCGAGAGCAGCAGCGGGGGGTCCGCACAGTCAGGTTCAATCGCCTTTTTGCGGTGGAGTTTTTCCTGGTCGGCATCGTGGGCTTAGGCATCGCATCGGCGTCTCAGCTTTCTGTCAACACCCGCAGCGTGAGCGCAGGGGAGCACGACGTCGTGTCCTGCAATGCCGGCGGGTTCACGGTGTCGTACGCCATCGGATGGGACGCCGCAACCGCGGCCCACGCGATCACCACTGTCACCGTGAACGATGTCGACGGTTCATGCATCGGCAGTACGCTCAACCTTGCGCTACTCGACGAAGCCGGTGCGGTCGTGTTTGACTCGACGGCACTAATTGGGGGCCCCGCGGTGTCGTTCACGAGCGTCGACGTGCCCGTTAACGACGCATCGGACGTGGCGGTGGCGGTGACCTAGCAGCTTCAGCTGCCTGGCGCAACGAGCATGGTCCCCGTGGGGCTCGAAACCAGGACCTACGGGCCAGGAGTCGGTGCCGGTGGTAAGTCCGTTCTATCCAGACGGCGATGGCGAGTCGTAGTTCTTGTTGGGTGGCCCAGCGTTGCTGGTTGAGCACGTTTGTTTGAAGCAGTGACCAGAAGCTATCCATGGCAGCGTTGTCGGCTGCCGAGGCGACGCGGCCCATGGATTCGATCACCGTAGTTGAACGCCGATAATGCACAGACTGTTCTAGCGTTTCTTGCTGTATTCTCATTGGTACGCCTCTCCGTGTGGGTTGTACGCGGACTTGAGACGAGCCGCCCCCGGAAGCCGCGCTAACGGCCCGGGGGCGCACTCATTGATCTAAAAGTTGGTCGTCCCTTCCGAGTCGTCGCGAAGGGGACGGACGAGAGTCGCTCTCACGTTCGTGCGCTTGTCCACGGTGACAGCGAAGTCCTTGACGGACTTGCCAACATCAACGCCTTCAAAATCGGACGAATTGCCCGACCGATAGACATACAACTCGTGCGTCTTCGGGTCGAACAGAACCGCCTCAAAATAGACGATCTCTTCCACTTCACCCTTGGGAGTGAAGGCACGCCGATTCCTGAAAAGAACCTGCGCGTTGATAGTTGATTCAGCCATGATGGCTACCCTCTTTCATGTTGTGAACCGCGCTAACGGTTCGGGTGAAACCAACCTAACATAGTGACACCGACTTCAAGCGAAGACACCCGATAAGACTCCATGCGATAGCGTGGAAAAATGGATGACACTCCGATTTCGGCCAACGCAACTCCAACTAGTTCAACCCCCGCAGGCTGGTACACCGACGCCAGTGACGCGCACAAACTCCGATGGTGGAACGGCTCAGGGTGGACTCCCGCCGTTCGACCGAATACGACGACCGTCGAGAAGTTGCATGAGGAAGCCCAGGAGCACGTAATCGCGCTCGCACGCGTTGACCCCTTCTTCGCCTTCGCCCCGCCCGTTCTCCTGGCTATCTTCGTCCTCGGCGGTAGAGTCTTATTCGGGCAAGTCTGGGGCGACACCGGAGCGAATGTGGCCCTCATCCTAATTCTCTTGATTGCAGGACCGTTGGGCACCTTGCTACTCATTCGCGCAATACTTCAATTAACGTCGAATCGGTTCACCCTCACCAACCGACGTATTACCGCGCAATATGGTCTCCTCTCGCGCCGCACGCACGAGTTGCTTCTTGGCCAAATCGAAAGCATTAGGGTCTCACAAGGAATCTTCGCAAGATCGGTCGGATACGGCACGGTCCTTCTCTGGGGAACTGGCGGCCTCTCGCTTCCCCTCAAGGGGATACGCAATGCGATTGGCTTTCAGGCACAAATCAAACAACAGGTTGAACTGACGATCACCAAAAAATAGCCCACTATGGCAACGTCTAGATCTAGCACTACTCTCCGGCACGCCAGTTGAGAACGGTTGGCGGCGTCTTCGCGCCGCCGTGGTCGCTTTGCTGGAACCCTCGCGCCCAATCCTGCACGGATTGGGTCCCCGCGTCCCGCACGCTACTTCCCGCGCGCCTCAACAGCAGCGGGGGAGCCATACCCTCCAGGCCGCTTCCAATGGCCAATCCCCTGATACCAGGCGGCGATAGTCTCCGGCAACCAACCCGACATTGGCCGCCCAATGTTCTGACCGATCACCGCATCAGGCGGCGGCAACTTAGCCCCAAGAGACGGCAGCGAGGTCTCCAACAAACCAATATATTCGGCAACATTCTTTCGACTCCAATAGGTGATCATGACACGACCATAGACGCTCAAGATCTTGAGTGCAATAGCCGGCTATGGTAGCCCGCGGGACCATAGCCGAATATGATCGGCGATCACCACGGCATAATAGTCGACTATGGAAGTCGACTTGGGACAAGTGGGCGCACCGGTACAACAGCCCACTTAGCGGGAACCCTCACACCCACGCCTGCCCGGCGCGGGTCCCTGCGTCCCGCACGTTCCCCTCAGGGTGGTCGAGTGAGTTTCTTCAAGCGTGCAGATATGGCACATATAACAAGGGCGAGTTCAGCGATGTCCGATTTGTGCCGAAAGAGTTGGGCGTGAACAGATCACCATGGACAGGATTGACGGGTGCACAGGGCGTAGTGCTCTCTGAGTACTTGGGAAAGCCATTTCAACTAGGAAGGCCAACAGGTCAAGCGGCCTGGGACGCTCATTTAGAGTTTGCGAGACGTACAGCAGTCCTCTTAGTGGCAAACGATTTACATGGAGCCATAGATGCGGCAGAAGTAGCAGCGGCGGCGTTACGGATAGCCGAGAGCCAGAGCGCGAGAGAGAGCATATCCAAGACCAACACCATCATTGACCAGCAACCAACCGCCAGCATTACGTAAAGAAGAAGTAGACGAACGCGGCACCCGCAAATTGACGACAGACGCACCAGAGGCTCGAGCGCGAGACATTTCAACGCTCGCAGCTAGGCCACGTTTGACGCCACGCATGTAGCGGCGTGCACGATAGAAATCGGACCGAGTTAGCCACACTTCACCGACCGCACGCTTCAATCCTGAGACGCCCCAAAATCGGCCAGCACCAGCCTCACCCCATTCATCCGGTACACGGTTTTGATACTCCTTGCCACCATCAGATTTGAGTGAGTGCTTAGAAAAATAGATAGCAATGCGACGCGGATCCGTCATCTTTGAACTCATCGAAACGGCCTTAGTTCCGGGTCCATGCCGCAATTGTTGGCGCGAACGTTCACTGTCCGTTGTACGGCATTCACAGTCGAAAACACCAGGCGCCATTCTCGGGCCCGAAGATTCGGGAATTGCCCGAGCATCGAAGCCTCCGCACCTGTGACATTCGTCCGAGGCACCGCAAACCTCAGCCCAAACACGGGCGTACCAATCCTCAAAGTTTTCGGCACCAACCTTGGCGGGCACTCTCATCAACCCATGCCAATGTGGTGCACCGCGCCGCTGTGCTTCGATCTTCCAAAGCACCACCCACGGGCCGATTGCACGTTCCCACCGTGCACGGAACTTACGCACCTTGGTCTTAAATTCGCGGGCATCTTTCGCCACATCCTGCCACTGGCCCGGAAGCGTCAGAGTACACAGCGCGAAATCGCCAGGACCCTCACCCCAATCCGACAAGTCCAGTTCCCCGATGCGTTCAACCATGCGAGCCCGAGACTTCCTAGACCATTCCTTGATGACACCACGAACAGGTTTAGGACGCTCAAATTCCTCGTTGACCATCGCCATAGAGCCGTCGTCGTTGAATACGGGAGAGCCATCCAACGTGTGCAGTTGCAGCACCTCAGCCGGTGGCGGGTCATACGGTTTTGCCTGGCGAGTTCTAACGCCGACAGTGCCAGGGGAGAAGCGCAGACCATAGAACATCGCATCAGGAGTTCGGTGTGCACCGTGCGGAGCCAGAGCGTTAGGCAACTCCCAATTCCCGGACAGGTCCACACCATGCGTAGCGGCGATTCTGCCGCGGGCAGTTTCAACATCAGCCCCAGAAGCGAAGCCTAAAAAATCCTCCTCAAGGAGGGCAGGTACCGCACCAATTGGCACAGTTGGTGCGGTACCTGCAAGCACTACCGTCATAGGTCCCGTTCCCTACAGTTGTGCCCGCGCTAACAGGCGTAGATGGTCCTACTTGGAGTGCTTCACCCCCCGACTATCGCGGGGGACGTTTTGGTGCCGGAGCCTTTGCCCCGCAGGTGCAATATTTGGCGCGCTTGATTTCGAGGCCGCAAGTTTCATGGATGACAGACACGTATTCGGAGAGCCGGACGACGATATGGCGCGACGGATATGCACCAAAGGAGCAGCGCCCAGCCAGACGCACGAGACGGCCCGATAGTTTGTGAGTCGGTTTCTTGTCGCCGGACTCCTCAGAGCCGGAGAACCGCCTGACGACGGATAGGTAGGTGTTGGCCCAGGCTTGACCACCAACAGCCCGGAACGAGCGCGGCACGACCTCGTACGTGTCGGCGGTGACTTCACGCAATAGCACGTCGGCGCGCATCCAGCCTGGAGCCGTCCACGTCACTGTCACGTCACGATGACGCAACGTTTGCAAAGCGATCACGACGTCGAGCGGGAGCCCCATGGTGTCGCGCGATGATGCCAGCGCGGACACTTCATCGAGCAGCACGTCCGCATCTTCGAGCGCGAGGAATTGTGACCAAGACTCAAGCGGCTTCGACACCACTCGCACTTTTCCTCGAGAAACCCAGACGGGCAGCCGGACGCGGAACGCAGGAACCCACTTCACGACCCAGCCACGCGCCACGTAACCATCTATCGGCACCGTGGAGTAGAGCGGCCTGCCGGTGCGTACGGCGCGTTTCATGGCCGCTTCTACGGCTAGCAACGTCTTTCCGGAACCATTCGCTCCCACGTATCCGGTGATGCTCATCGTGCACCCAGGTTCCAGCCAAACAACGACGCAACGTAGCGAACCATGGCGACAACCAACATGGTGAAGAAGAGCGCGATCCACACCTGAAGAAAGGGCACGATGTTATCGAACGGAATAATCAGCCCCAAGCCCGGCATCTGAGCGGCGAGGCCCTCCGACAATTCCACCAACTCATAGGAATTATCCATGACCTCCAGCGGCAGGGGACCGAACCAGCCTTGAATCCATCCGACCATGCTAGAAACGGCGTAGAGCGCGGTATCGATGAGCATGTGTTAGTCCTCCATGTCGCCGGAGCGACCGAGCCGGAACGGGTTGCGGATACCGATACCCCAAGTCACGAGACCGATGGACGAATAAGCCAGGCCCGCGAGCAGGATTACGGTCAGGACGTCGTGGACGATTGCGGTCACACCAGCGGGCATGTCGCAGGTGTTCAGGTCAAAGCCGATACCACTATTGGCGTCAGTCACCGCTAGGAGGCTCCCGCACTCGGAGCCAATGCTCGACACCGCACCAGCGGCACGACTCATGTTGTGAACGAGTATTTCGATATCGTTCAGCAGGGGCTGGTCCAAGAAGTCCGCCACCGCCGCACCAAGCGTGTCCCTCACGCTGACCGTAGGAGTGAACAGACAGCCAACATCTATCGAGTTCAGGAAACCTGAACAGCGTGACGTGCACTCGCCAAACGAAGTACACGCCCCGGCCACGAGCGCAAGATTATCGCCGGGAATAATGTCCCGAAATTTGAGTTCTTCCAAGGCCGTCACGTACGTCAGCGACGTGAAGGTGACCGGCTCAATGGTGACCGGCGCGAGCGGATGACTGGGAGCCAACCATACGACCGCATTACCTGAGTTCGAGTGGTACGACTCCAGATTTGAAATATTGCTAGCACGCGTCTCGGTCTGCAAGCCGTGGAGGAATCCCACGAAGTTTGCCGATACGGTGCCATTCTCATAGCGCGGACCCCAGAGGCTTCCGGGCTCTACGGCCACACCCATGTCTACGTAACTGAGTGCTCCGGTGATTGGATCCTGAAACATTTCATACATATGCCAGCCGGTGCAATAGCCGACCGAACAATTCTTATTCACCCACGTTTTAGTCAGCGAATAGTCGCCAGCGGTGAAAGCGTCGGGGGACGTCTGAACCGTCCAAGTGAAACCGTACGTGTAGGTGGTGATTCCGTCCAGGAATCCAGCCAACACGGGAACCCCACCATCGTCCTCACTAACGGTCGCGACCGTAGCCAGTTGACGCGACGAACCAACCGCACAAATATCCGTCACCACAAGCCCGAAGTCACCGGCAATCACGTCGGCCCATTCCGTCCAGGACACGACTGCACTAGAGCCATTGAGCGTCGCAACCCCAGCCTCATCCACGCACACGGGAATGACCTCGACCGCACCCGCCGCCGCATACAGAGCATCGGGCTCGATCACGTAACCGACATTGAGTGCGTTTCCTACCTGGGTCCCTTCGAGCAACCGGACGTAGATAGCAGCCGCTTCAATAGTTGCGCCACGCCCGCCCGCAATCGGTGCCGCACATTCGATTGTCGCTAACGCACAGTAGTCGCCAGCGGTGGCACCCGGGTTGGGCAGCGGGGGAATAATCACCGCGCCAAGCAGAAGTTCAAACATGATCTGTGTCTTTCTGGATTGTCGAGCATTTATAAGGACCGACCCCGCGTGCGCGCGGCGAGCGCGGCGCACGCGGGGGAGCGGTTACTTGATGAAACGGCGCGCCAGTCCCCAGAGGAGACGTGCAGCGAGCAGAATCACAGCGACACCAAGAATGGCGCCGATGTTGTCGGTAACGGCCGTGGACAGCACAGTGAGTTGCGCGCCAAAAGCGGTTCCAAGTTCAGTCATCTTTTTCACCTCCCCCGAACAATTGGGAAATGATGCCCGCAAGCGCCCCAAGAAGCACCAGCAGGCCAAACAGATAGACGACTTCGGTGGCACTCACGAAATCACCGGGAGTGGCACCGAAGACATGACCCAGAAAAGCAAGCCAACACAGATGACGGCCATGACCCAATCGCCCACAGTCATTTGGTAACCGCCACGAGCAATTGCCACAGCGCACCAAGCGCGACGATGACCACCAGACCCTCAGGCATCAGCGACCACCAACAAGCGCGCGCCCAGTACCAACACCCATACCGACGACAAGCACCAGCAGGCCGACACCAGCCCACGAAACAGCCGAGTCGAGCAACTCCCACATCGCGGCGACCTGTTCGGCCAATGCAGCAGCCGCCAAGTCGCCTACGGTGTGGGACGGCAGACAGGCGATCAACCCCACGCCGTCCGAACACATCAGCACCGGGGGAGGAGGTATCACAGCGACCACCCCAGCCAGAAGCCGACCACACCGGCAGCCGGAGAAAGAGCAATCAGCCACCACGGATAGATCGACGTTTTTACGTCGTGCAACTGCGCGAGCAGTTCGCCCTTAGCCTTAACTGACAGACGGTTGAATTCACGCCGCCCGGCCTCAACTTGATGGGACGGAAACTTCGCCGCCGCCTTGATAAACAGACCCGCACTCATGCGAGCACCGGCAGACCTTCGCGCCAGATGAACGCACAGTCATGGCATCGGCGACGTGAGTCGGAACCGAGCCACTCGCCACACGACAACATCTCCACGAACAGCCGACCGGCTGGCGTGCGGTCAGCGTTGTCAAAGCAGTCCATGCAGACACCCATGGACGGCGAAAACGCGAATGTTCGGGTTGCTAGCCGGGGCTTGTCATAATCCGCGGCGTTAGATCGTGTACCCCTTTTACCAGGGCCTTTGGCGTCGTTACGCCGATAATGCACATTATGTCAATTCGAAGTCCGACTGATGCATAGAGTGCAGGATCCTCGGTCCCCCGGGCTACGCTCGCGCGTTCAGTTCGCGCGTGCGATATTTTTGCGTGCCCGAGCTAGCCTTCTGCGTGCCCCGCTGCGACCTCGAGCACAGCCTTCCATGCGGCGGCGAACTCTCGGGCGTTCTTTCGCATCACCGTCCATCCCAACTGGATTGGCGCGTGCACCGCTTGCGCCTGAAGGCCTACGTGCTCGCACAACCAAACGGCGCGGTAGGTGTGGAACTCGCTGGTGACGAGTACGACCGTGTCGAATCCGAACGTGTGCGCCGCGTTGCGGCACGAGGCGAGGGTGTCGAATCCCCCACCGTCTAGCAGAATATCCGCGGCCGGGACGCCCAACTCGATCGCGTAGTCGCGCATGCGCGCGGGTTCGTCTTGCCCAGTGTCGCTTAGGCCAGTGCCGGACATCACAAGCACCGGCACGGCGCCGGTGCGGTGCAGTTCGACCGCGGTTTCTACGCGCTCCGCCAAGCGAGGCGAGAGCGAACCGTCCTCGTTGACCAGCGTGCCGAGCACGATAGCCGCCTCTCCTGTGGCGGAGCCGTCGGCAAGCGGCGACACGTCTCCGGATGACGACGCGCGTATCACGAGCCACGGCGTCATCAGGATCGCGACTACAAGAACGGCGGCGATGTAGCCGATCCTGATCGGACGGCCCATCCCTATGCGCAGCTTCATGGTCGCAATCTTACGTCCGGCAGGGCGTGCGACCGAGTTCAAGGTTGGGCATCGCGCAGCGGAAAGGTACTGCGCCGCTGCGTCAGTCCTTGTCCCCTACGACTACGGCGATCTGGTTGGCGATCTCACGCGCCCAGGACTTCACTTGGCCCCATTCTCGGTAGTCTCCGACGCTGGCACGCAGCCCTTTGATTAGCGCCCGTTCGCCCATGTTGAGCTTGTCGGGATTGAGGAAGCCGCTGAACACCCGGTGCTCTCGAGCTCCCAACTTGGATGCAAGCGCGTCGCCCTCTCCGGCTGCCTCGCTGGGACGCGGGGGCAATCCCACGGGACCTGACGAAAACAACCACGTGGGAAGCTCCATGAGTCGCGGGCCATTGAGCCTGGCAAACTCGCTGGCGTCGCGTCGCCAGAAACCACCGTAGACGGCGCTGCCGAGGACAATCGCGCTGTAGCCGTCGATGGAAACGACGTCTTTTGCTTCGTGGCAGCGCGCCTCGACGCCGCTATCTGTAAGTACGTCGGCGATGGTTTGTGCGATCTCGCGTGTGGCCCCGTACTTGGAGCCGACTGCAACCAGGACGGTCATGGATGCCTCCTTGGGACACCCCAATCGTCCTTCACGACTCCCCTGCTATGCGGGGACGAAAGTCCCGTCAAGCCGCGCGTCGCTTTGCTCGCGACTGGCTGCGGGCAGAAACTACTCGATCACGAGCACCAAATCGCCGCCAGCGAGCGTCTCCGTATCTTTCACCAAAATGCGAGCGACCTTGCCGCCCACGGGAGTCGTAATAGCAGCTTCCATCTTCATCGCCTCGATTGTGGCGACTGTTTCGCCAGTCTCGACATCGGCCCCGACGGGGACGGCGACCGTCACGGCGCCCGAGAATGGCGCGGGAATGTGGCCCTCGACGTCGGTATCCGCCCTCTCTCTCGCGACCACGTGAACGGATGCAGTCTCGTCGCGGACCTTCACCGGACGGATTTGGCCGTTGTAGTTGAAGATGGCCGTGCGATTGCCGTGATCGTCCGGTTCGCCCATCGCCTCGAGCGTGACAATCAGCCGCACGCCCTTCTTGACGTATATGGAGACCTCTTCCCCACTACCTACGGAGATTCCGTACAGATAGCGGAACGTGTCGATCACGGAGATGTCGCCATACTCCTCGACAGTCTTCTCGTATTCAGTTGCAGGGCCGTCGAACAACAGGTGATTGAGGCGCGTGCGGCGGGTCTGCCCCGGTTCCGCTAGCGCGGCCTCATCTTCTGGCGTGAGTTCGGGGATGCTGCGCTCGGAATCGCGGCCATCGAGGGCCTTGGTGCGGAACGGCTCGGGCCAGCCCCCGGGCGGGTCCCCAAGCTCTCCCGCAAGGAATCCGATGACACTGTCCGGCAGGTCGTACGAACCAGGGTTCTCTTCGAAGTCCGCGGGATCGGCGCCCGCGCTTACCAATTGAAGCGCGAGGTCTCCAACGACCTTGGACGACGGCGTGACCTTGACGAGCCGCCCCAAGATGCGGTCCGCGGCCGCGTACATGTCTTCGATCGCCTCGAACCGGTCTCCCAATCCAAGCGATATTGCTTGTTGCCGAAGGTTGGACAGCTGTCCACCGGGGATCTCGTGCATGTACACGCGGCCGGTCGGGCCTGGCAGTCCGCTCTCGAAGGGCGCGTAGAGCTTGCGCACACCCTCCCAATACGGCTCAAGGTTCTGTGCCGCACGCAGCGATAACCCCGTGTCGCGCTCGGTGTGCTCTAGCGCAGCGACGAGCGCGCTCAGCGGCGGCTGCGAGGTTGTCCCGGCCATGGCGGCGTTTGCGACGTCCACGGCGTCCACTCCCGCTTCCGAGGCGGCGAGCAGGGTTGCGAGTTGGCCACCGGCCGTGTCGTGCGTGTGCAGGTGCACGGGCAAGTCGAAGCGCTCGCGGAGTGCGGTGACCAGCGTGTGTGCTGCGGGAGGACGCAGCAGGCCAGCCATGTCCTTGATGGCCAAGATGTGCGCGCCAGCGCCCACGAGCTGCTCGGCTAACTTCAGGTAGTAGTCGAGCGTGTAGAGTTTCTCGTCGGGATCCGTGAGGTTGCCCGTGTAGCAGAGGCACGCCTCGGCAATGGCGGTGCCCGTCTCGCGGACGGCGTCAATAGCCGGGCGCATCTGGTCTACGTCGTTGAGGGCGTCGAAGATGCGGAAGATGTCGATACCGGTCTGCGTCGCCTCCTGCACGAAGGCGTGCGCGACGGCGTCGGGGTACGGCGTGTAACCCACGGTGTTGCGCCCGCGCATGAGCATCTGGAGCGCGACATTGGGCAACTCCTCACGGAGGCGTTCGAGCCGCACCCACGGGTCTTCCGTGAGGAAGCGCAGCGCCACATCAAATGTTGCGCCGCCCCATGCCTCCATAGAGAGCAACTCGGGGGTCGTGCGGGCGACGTGCCCGGAAGCGGCTAACAGATCGATGGTCCGCACGCGTGTGGCTAACAGGCTCTGGTGGGCGTCCCTGAACGTCGTCTCGGTGACGGCCAGCGCCACCTGTGCACGAAGATCTGCGGCAAAGCCCTCAGGGCCCAACTCGAGAATCCGCTGTCGCGAGCCGTCCGGCGGGCTGGCGACCATATCGATTTGCGGGAGCCGATCCGACGGCGTGAGAACCCCGGTGGTGGGCTCGCCGTTGGGCCGATTGACAGTCTGATGCCCAATGAAGGCGAGCAGCTTGGTCGATCGGTCCTGGTGGCTGACGGCTTCGAGCAGGTGCGGGCGCTCATCGATGAAGGCGGTGGACACTCCCCCGGTCTGGAAATCCTCGTCCGAGAGGACGGCCTTGAGGAACGGGATGTTGGTGGTAACCCCGCGGATGCGGAACTCTGCAAGCGCGCGCTGGGCACGGGCGGCCGCGATGTCGAACGTGCGCCCGCGGCACGTCAACTTGACGAGCATCGAGTCGAAGTGGCCCGAGATGCGGTTGCCGGCCATGCCGGATGCGCCATCAAGGCGAACGCCCGCGCCGCCTGGCGAGCGGTATGCGGTGATTCGGCCGGTGTCCGGAACGAAGCCGTTTGACGGGTCTTCCGTGGTGATTCGTGTTTGAAGCGCAAAGCCGTTGACGCGCACGTCCTTCTGGCGGATGCCGATGTCCTCAAGCGTCTCGCCCGAGGCGATGCGCAGTTGAGCGCGAACAATGTCAATATCGGTGACTTCTTCGGTCACCGTATGCTCCACCTGGATGCGTGGGTTCATCTCGATAAAGACGTGCTTGCCCTTGCGCTCCCCCACCGTGTCCACAAGGAACTCGACAGTGCCAGCATTGATATAGCCGAGGCCCTTGGCGAACGCGACGGCGTCACGGCAGAGCGCGTCACGGATCTCGGGATCGAGGTTGGGTGCCGGGGCGATCTCGATTACCTTCTGGTGCCGGCGCTGGACCGAGCAGTCACGCTCGAACAGGTGCACCACGTTGCCTTCGGCGTCGGCGAGAATCTGCACTTCAATGTGACGCGGGGCGAGCACCGCCCGCTCCAGGAAAACCGTGGGGTCGCCGAACGCTGCGTCCGCCTCGCGCATGGCTGCGTCCAGGAGCTCGGGGAGCTCGCCAGGCGTTTCGACACGCCGCATGCCGCGACCGCCGCCGCCGGCGACGGCCTTGACAAAGATCGGGAATCCGATCTCCGCGGCCTTGCTGATCAGATCTTCCGGGTTCTTCGACGGTTCGGACGAGGCGAGCACAGGAATTCCTGCGTCGCGCGCCGCCTTCAGTGCGGCGACCTTATCGCCGGCCTTCTGAAGGACCTCAGGTGGGGGGCCGACGAAAGTTAGGTCGGCGTCCTTGCATGCCTGCGCAAATTCGACGTTCTCGGAGAGGAACCCGTAGCCGGGGTAGACGGCGTCTGCGCCGGACAGTTTGGCGACGCGCACGATCTCGGCGGGGTCGAGGTACGCCCGGACCGGATGGCCCTCCTCCCCGATCTCGTAGGCTTCGTCAGCCTTGAGCCGGTGCTCGGACATGCGGTCTTCGTGGGGAAACACCGCGACGGTCCGCGCGCCCAGTTCGTACGCGGCACGGAACGCCCGTACGGCGATCTCCGCGCGGTTGGCAACGAGCACCTTCGAGAACATCTACTCCCCTTTGACGATGGGTTCATCTTGCCAGGTTTCGGGTGGCACTGACAGCACGCGACGGTGCGGTCACGGCGATCCGGGACCCGCAGCGGCTGACGGCCCGCGCATCAAACTGCGCTCGTGCGGATCCCCAGAGATTCGACGCCTGCGAACAAGCGAGCGAGCCCCAACTTCACGACGGCGTCGAATCCAGCGTCGGCCGGAGCCGCGCTGGGCACGGCGTCAAGGTTGCCCGAAACCACCGGCGCGTCGGCTGCCTGACGCAGTCCGACAATGATCGCGCGAGCCTCGGCCACCAGCGAGACGCCCTGTCCGGACGCTAGTTCCGGCCAGCGCCGTTCGAGCTCCGCCGCCAGTTCGTCCAGTTCGCCCGCGACGGCTGCTCGAAGTGCGGCTGCATCGGCGTCGGTCAAGCCGGGCTCAAGCATGGTCTCAAGGCTTGCCAGCAGCCTGAGGAGCGTGTCGCGTCCGTGCAGGGAGGCCGAGACTTCATCGGCCAAGCTGTGCGCGTTCCAATTGTCTCGGGTCCGTACGGCCGCCGTCACACTCTGGAGCCAGGATCGCAGCATGCCAGCAGTGAGCGTCGCCAACAGGAGATGCTTGCCGTCAAAGTAGCCGTAGAGCGCAGCCTTGCTCAGGTGGACCCGGCGTGCCACGGCGTTCATGCGGAAGCCGTAGAGTCCGTGATCCTCGAATTCGAGCCGCGCAGCCAGGAGGATTGCCGCCCTGCGTTCGACCCTTTGGTCATCGTTGCGCGCGCGGCGATACTCGGGATCGAGGGAGGGACCGCTAGCCGACGCCATGACTCAGCTCCTAATTGACCGCTGGTCAGATGATAACTCGCGGTCCAACTGGCGCGCTAGTGCGCGCACACTGAAGTGAAACGGGTCGTGGGGGTGGCTAGCTGGCGTTCGAGCGGGTCTGGCGGCGCTCGGCTAACTCGTCAATCATTCCCGGCTGAGCGACGGGCGCGGCATCGGCCCTGTCAACAGGGAACGACGCGAGCGAACCTTCGAGTTCGCGCCATACTTTGCCGAGCGCGATTCCGAATACGCCCTGGCCACCTTGTACCAGGTCGATAACCTCGTCATCCGTGGTGCACTCGTAGACCGAGGCGCCGTCCGACATCAGCGTGATGCGGCTCAGGTCTTCAACGCCGCGCTCGCGCAAATGCTCCACTGCGCTACGGATTTGCTGAAGTGAGACGCCGGAGTCCAGGAGGCGCTTGACCACGCGAAGAACAAGAATGTCGCGGAAGCCGTACAGTCGCTGCGTCCCCGAGCCGGTGGCGGACCGCACCGTGGGCTCCACCAATCCTGTGCGAGCCCAGTAGTCGAGCTGCCTGTACGTGATTCCCGCGGCTTTGCACGCGGTGGGGCCGCGGTAGCCGGCTTGGTCGTCAAGTTGGGGTAGCCCGTCGTTGAAAAGAAGTCCCTGGTCGTGCGGAGCGTTGGGGTTCGTGCCGGTGTCGTCTGCCATCGCTCCTCCTTCGACTGTTGTGCGGATATCTCTAGGGGCGGTTCGGTGCACCTGGGAGCGGTGCTTGTGACCAGGGTAGCGCGCCCGGCGTGATGCTCCGTGGACATCGCAATGTTCCCGTTCGTCGGCGTGTCGCACCTGTCACATTAGCCACGGGCGACCTCGGCACGGACGATCTGCCCAAACACTGCGGCGGCCGCCTCAGCTAACTCGGAGGCTTGGTTCTGGGCTGCGCCAGCGTCTCCTTTGCTGCGGATTGGGGCGGCAATAGCCCGGGCTAAGTCGGCCTCGCGCACCGCAGCATTGCGCAGCACCTTGAGTGCGCGCAGGTCGCCCCCCGCCTCCAGGTATACGGAGGCGCCGTGAACAATGGAAACGTCGGACCGCGAAAACTTTCCGGGCATGCCTTCAAAGATGATTCCCGCTGATGCAAACGACGCGACAAGATCTGGCTCTACTCCGGCGGCGGCCGCGAGCTGCCCCGCAGAAACCCACTGAGACTTGGCATCCTCGACGGAGTGCAGAGCAACGGCTTCGCGTTCGATCCCGGCGTCGAGGGCTACGAGCCTGTCCAAAATGACAGTGAGCGGCCGATAGTGATCCCGTTGCTCACGCAAGACATATCTCAACCGCTCAACGTCGGCGGGCGAGTATTGCCTGTAGCCGCCACTCGTGCGCACCGGCGTCACGAGGCCTTGGGTGTCGAGGAAGCGCAGTTTGGAGGGGGAAAGCGCGGGGAATTCTTTTTGAACCAGTGACAGCACATCCGACACACGCATGAGCGGCTGGCGGGAAAGCTGATGTGGCCAACGCCCGGATTCGGTCCGCGACGGCGCGATTTCGCGCGGCGGCTCCGGCTCGCCTGGGGGCGCCTGCTTTGCGGCACCCTGAGCGGGCGCCATTGTTAGTGAAGCCCGGGGTAGAAGGTGAGCCTGTATTTGCCGATCTGTACCTCGTCGCCGGCCGCGAGCTTCTGCGAAATCGCGCGCTCGCGGTTCACGTACGTTCCGTTAAGAGAGCCAGCGTCGCGGACGTAGAAGTCCTCGCCGTCCCGCTCAAACCGGACGTGCTCGCGTGAAACCGTGACGTCGTCAAGGAAGATGTCGCCGTCGACGTTTCGACCGGCTGTGGTGACGTCCACGTCGAGCAAAAACCGCGCGCCCGCATTGGGTCCGTGGTGGACGATGAGGAGTGCGGAGCGGTCCGGAAGCGCGTCCACCGCGGCCTGATCCTGTGCGCTTAGGTGGTGCGGCGCCAGGTCATCCACGGGCGTGGCCGAGTCAATCGACAGCGTCTGTTCCACCGGGCTCTCGTCGTGTTCCATGCCGCTCCCCTCCAATCTTCGAATACCCCCATCTTACGGCGCAAAAGCCGTCAGCGTGCTAGGCGCCAGCCGCGTCGCTCTCGCTACCGACTGCGCCTCGAGCGCCCTGTCTGACTTCTCGCATGTACCCGATTCCGGCGGCCCAGTAGGTGCCTGCAGAAACAACAATGCCCACAATTGACAGTTCCCATAGGAGCTCCCACCGCTCAAATCCGAGGTAGGCCAGGGGTAAGAAAACGTACAACCCGAACGTCGCGGCCTTGCCAGCGAACGTAACCTGAGGCGTGGGGTCGCCGCGGGACTTGCCCCACAAAAGGACGATGCCAACGACCACGTCGCGAAGCAGGATGATCCCGATAATCGCCCACGGAACGATGCCGCGGAGCCCCAGGCCCACGGCCACAGCGATGGTGAGCAGACGGTCCGCGGCAGGGTCCAGGATGCGGCCCAACTCGGTCACTTGGTTCCATCGCCGGGCGAGGAAGCCGTCAAGGAAGTCGCTGATGCCCGCGGCCATGAGCGCCGCGATGGCCCAACCATCGCGCTCGTTCACTAGCAGGTAGAGGAACACGCCGATGAGGAGGATGCGCATCATCGAGATCACGTTGGGCACGGTCCACACCCGGTCCGACGCGCTCGGAGTGGCGGTCACGGCTGGATCTCGGCAAGGGCGACCAGGTTGTTGGCGACAGATATGGCGATTTGGTGAACACGGTCGGGCGGCTGAGCGACGCTCGAGTCGTCCGTGAGTCTCACGGTGAACACGGAGTTGCCGTATTGAACAAACGAACTCTTGGTCACAGATCCGAGGTCCGGGAAGGTGGTCTCGGCATAGAAGACCGCGACCTCCGGCGGGTACCCGCCGAGCTCCGCCGACGTGTCGACCGATCCTACGGTGAATACCGCGCCGTCGGGGCTCGTGAACGTGTAGCCGCCCTGGCACGCCTTGATCGACTGCTCCCCCGCTGCCAGGAATAGCGCCGCGTCCTCGGATGTGGGGAAACTGCGGCCGAATACTGCGGCCACCAGAGTCCAGTCGGAGCCGAGTGCGACTCCGTACTCGACGCCGTAGATGATGAACTCGTCCGTGACTTCCGCCGTGTCGTCTGTCGAGAGTAACTCGACGAACAGTGCGGCCGCGGCGCAGCGGCTCGGATCGAATGCCGCCGGTGCGAAGTATTCGACGTTTTCGGGAGCCTCTTCTCCGATCGGTGCATAGAACCAGAGCGGGTCTGCCGTCAGGGCACTGGGCGTGTCTTCCGCGCCCAGTAGGTTGACGAGGGCCTCGACGGGAACGTCGATTCCCTCGCCAGCGATGTGGACCTCGGGCGCAGAACTGCAACCGGCGAGCACGATCGCTGCCGAAACGATTGCAGCTTGGGGGGCGAGAGTCATGGGACAACGCTACCTGCAACAGCCTTGAGCCGGGCTCCCCGAAGGGTGGCCCGGCTCAAGGTCGGTGGTTTTTTGCGCTTACGCGCCCTGCGGGGGGCCAGCCAGACCGCCGGGAGGCGGCGGGCGGTTGCCGTCAGGTCCGCCGGAGGGCGGCTCTTGGCCATTCTGAGGCGGCCCTCCTGCCGGGCCACCGCCCGCGGTACTGCCCAGATTGGAGGTGGATACGTCGCCCATCACGCAGCGAGCAACGTAGGGGAACTCCTCGGTGACGAAGTACGAGTACGTACCCTCAGGGAAGTCCGGCGTGACGGTGAACAGACCGTTGCACTGGTCGAGGTCACCCGACCCAGCGACAAACTCGTAGTCGTCCGTGTAGTCACCGTTGTAGGTGCCGGACGGCTCGCCCGCGGCGCGAGTGCCTTCCTTCAGTTGCCAACTTGACTCGAGAGCGACAACGTCGGATGACGCGTCCTCGGCGTTCTCGTATCCGTAGAGCGAGTAGATCGGGAAGCCATCTGCCGCGAACCCAACGATGTTTGAGTGAGTCGCTTCGTCGCCTTCAGACAGCCCCTCGGGAATGCCGTGATAGTGGTACGTGCCGTCGGGCTGGACGTGAGCATTGTTGAAGTCAACGCCCGCGGGGAAGATCCCCGAGGTGTTGAATGCTTCGATGCTCCAGCCGGTCGTGGCGTCGCGCTCGGCCGTTCCGGGGTCGAATACCACGCCGCCAACGCTGACGCCAAAGATCTTGGTGTCGGTTGGCGTTCCGACGTATGTCGGTGTGCGCGTGATCTCAAAGCTGACGTCCTGAGCCGAGATGCTGTTGGGGTTACCCGAGTTTGGGAATGCCCCTGTCTCGTGATCAGGGATGCCGTTGCCTTCGATCAGGATCGTGTCGGCCGTGATGGTGTATTCGACGTTGTCATTGCTGTCCGCGTATGCGAGCAGCGCCGTTGCCATGGCGTCGTCCCACACCGTGACCGCGTGGTCGAGGTCGACGTCGGCGACGCCCAAAACCTCTGAATCGTCGTCGTCGTGGAGGTTGGTGTCGTCGCTGTGCTCGTGAGCTTCTTCGACCGGCGCGACGCCAGCATTGATCTGCGTCTCGCCACCCGCGTTCGCGTCCGAAATCGCGAAACCCGCGCCGATTCCGATGACTATAGCTCCAGCGACAAGCGCGGAAATGGTTGCGGCCCCCGTGCCGGCGAACGCCTTGAACTTCTGCCCGAGACCTTGCGGAGCCTTGGGTGCTGCCTTCTTGATGGTTGTCATGGCCCTTCCCTTCATGTGGTCATGGTTCGCACCGCGTCTGCGGCGATGAGTCCATACGACCAACGAATGCTGGGAGATTCCTGAGAGGTCCCTGGGAGTCGGCTCAGAGTTCCTGAACGTGAGGCCGGGCCCAGGCAGAAGGCGCGGTAGGGCGCGTGATCTTGCTAGCGGCGAGGTTTCCCGGCCGCGATGCCAAGCGAGCCGAGCAGTGTGATCACGCGGCCGTGTATCTCGTCACGGATGGGCCGCACTGACTCGATACCCTGGCCCGCGGGGTCGTCAAGGGCCCAGTCCTCGTAGCGTTTGCCAGGGAAGATCGGGCACGCGTCGCCGCAGCCCATGGTGACGATAACATCGGAGGCTTGGGCGTCCTCGGCGGTCAGAATCTTGGGCACCTGGCCACGGATGTCAATGTCCATTTCGAGCATCGCGTCCACGGCCACGGGGTTGATTTCGGACTTGGGCGCAGAGCCGGACGACCGGACATCGACGAGGTCGCCAGCGAATGCGCGGAGGAACCCGGCCGCCATCTGGGAGCGGCCGGAATTGTGGACGCAAACGAACATCACGGACGGCCTGATCGCGACTTCTTGCATACGACAAGGCTACGGGGCCATCTGGGTGGCAATGCGCGGGTTCGCCGAAGATTCATCTCGCGCCGATGCGACTATGACGGCATGAGCAACAAGCCCAGCGCTGTGATCGTGGACATGGATGGCACTCTCGCGCTCGTGCGCGACCGCAGTCCGTACCATCCGGACACATCTGGCGACGAGCCCAATGCGCCGGTGATCGAGGTGACTCGGGCGCTACACCGCGCCGGGCACCAGATCGTCATTGTCAGTGGGCGTCAGGAAGCGTCACGCAGATCCACCGAAGCGTGGCTCACAAAGCACCTTGGCGTGAAGGTGCTGGGGCCTTATATGCGCGCCAACCGAGACGGACGCCCGGATAACGAGGTCAAGACACAAATCTTCCGCGAGAAGATCGAGCCCCGGTTTGAGGTGCTGTGCGTCCTGGACGACCGCAATTCGGTAGTCAAGATGTGGCGCGGATTAGGCCTCACGTGCTTGCAGGTGGCGCCGGGAAACTTCTAGCGCGCCGCTCACGCACCTCAAGGAACGCCCACGCCATCGCGACGCCAATCGCGCCACCGATCGTATTGAGGATGACGTCATCTACGTCGCTCGAGCGTCCCAAAAAGTGCTGGGTTACCTCGATGCCGAGTGACAGGAGCGCGCATAGACCAACGGCGGCCCACCAGCGCACGCGCGCTAGAAGCATGGTGAGGGCGCCAATGGGAAGGAACACCACCAGGTTGCCCCAGATATTGACGATCCCGTAGCCATGGTCGATAGCTCGGATCCCGCGCGCGATCTCGCGAAATGGCACGAGGTTTATTTGCTGCGCCTCTGAGGCGCTCGGGTTGTCCAGCAGGAGCGCCCACCACAGCAGTGTGGCGACGCCAAGCGTGAGGAGCGTCCAGAGCGTCGCTCGCACGGCCGCGCGGGTGTCACGACGCGCACGTGTAATCCCGAAGGTGACGGTCAGCGCGATCGCGCCAACGATCAGGATTGGCTGCGCAGTGAAAAGGAGGTCCTCAACGAATCGCTGCACTGTCTCCTCCTCGATTGCTGCGCGGCGCAAGTGGACTCTTACTTGCCGGTGACGACCGTGAAGAGCATCCCGTGTTCGGGGCGTGAACTTACGAGCCGAATGTCTTGTTCCTCGCCAGGTTTCACTTTGCCCTCGCATCGAGCGACTACCGCGGGCGTGCGCAGTTGAACGGTGGAGTCGTCTAGGCCGATTCCCGTAAACGTCTCCCCTACGTGTGGCGCGAGCATCGCCGCCTCGACCGCGTCGATGCAGGCGCGGTCGACGCGTTTGGCAACGCGGACGCCCCGTGCCATCTCGTCACCTATCCATGGCAGGGCCTCGATAACCCACGCAGGTACGGCCTCGCCGTGGGCGTGAGCGAGGCAGATCTCGGTGGCGTAGCGGTCGGCGAGGCGCCGCAACGGTGCGGTCACGTGCGCGTACGCCACGGCGAGTGCTCCGTGGGTGATGGAATCGGACCGCGTCAGATTGGGGTCAGAATCGTTGAACGCCTCCCAACTCGCGCCACGGAATAGGGACACGGCCTCGACAAGGAATGCGGCGCTGGCCGGAGCATCGAGGTCGAATGTGTTGAGAAGATCCGCGTACGAGGCGTCCGCGGGCCAGTCGATCCCGAGCCCCTTGGCCTGGCGCCGCAGGCGACGAAGCGAGCCCTTGGTGGCAGGCGGCATGGTCCGGAGAATGCCGACCCCCGCGTCGAGCATGAGTCGCGCTGCCGCCTCTCCGGTCAGCAGCGAGATCTGCGCGTTGTCGTCGTCAATTCCCCGGGAGGCGCGAAACTCGATGGTGAGATGGCCGTCGATCGCGACCACCTCCTGGCTCGGCTTCGGCAGCGTCACGGCCCCGCGCGCCTTGGTGAGGGCGCGCCGGCGCTTGCCAACCTCCCGCATCAACGTCACGAGCTCGACGGCCTCTGAGGGCGGCGCACTAGCGAGCTGCGCGTACGAGTACTGCGCGCGGCTGGTCGCCCACACGCGGCGCAACGATGTCGCCACCAGGTCGCCGGAGGCGTCGAGATCGAGCGTCCAGAGCACGGATTTGGTCCTCTGGCCCGGCAGGAGGGATGCGTACCCTTCGGAGAGCACCGGCGGGTGGAGGCCGATGCGCCGGTCGGGGCTGTAGATGGTCTCGACGCGCTGGCGAGTGTCCAGATCGAGGGCGCCACCCGGCGTGACGTGGGCAGCAACGTCGGCGATGGCGTAGAAGACGCGGTGCCCGTCGCCTAGCCGTTCGATGTGGACGGCCTGATCCAAGTCGCGCGAGCCAACGGGGTCGATCGTGACCAGCGGGATGCTGGTGGCCTCCTCGCGACCCCCGACAATGTGTGCGGGATCGGCAACTGCCCCCCCGTCCTCGGCTTCAAAGTAGGCGTCCTTCGAGTAGCCATCCCTGACGTGCGAATCCTTACGGATTTTGTCGAAGATCGGGACGAGGGCGTCAAGTGGCGTCCTGGCAACCAGGCGGGCAAATGGCATGGCACAACCCTACGTTCGCCAGCAAGGTGTGCTGAGCAGCGCGCACGCTACTCGTGTTATAGGTCTGCCTTCCAGTGGAACTCGCCTGCGATGGCTTGGCGCATCGCTGTCATCGCGCTTGCGATCGTCTTCTGGTAGATCTGCGATTCCTCGGTATCAGCCGTTTCGGCCGCTACCTTAGAGTTGCCCTCAAACTTGGACAGATAGGCGACGATGCGTTCGCGCTCAATCTGCTGGCCCTCGCCGCGTTGGTTCGCGTTCTCGGGAGTTGTGTCCTCGTCTGTCATGTTGCTCCTTCCTGCCGGAATCGTACGCGCCCGCGGGTTGGTGCGGGTGTCGGCACGCGCGATACTTGCCCAGTGACCCTACTTCGATCTGTTGAGTCCCCCGACTGGCCCACTCCCTCGGCTGACCACCGCTCCCCGCTGGTGATTCTGCTCCACGGGTACGGCTCGCACGAAGGAGACCTCGCGGGACTCGCGCCCATGCTTCCGCCCGAGTTGCCATGGGCATCGCTGCGCGCGCCCATCGAGATGGGGTACGGTGGCGCCGCTTGGTTCCCGTTGCTCGACATCGAAGTCGAGCCCGATCCCGTTGCGGTTGTGGCAGCTACCGACGCCCTGTGGTCCTGGGTGGACGAACACGTAGGCGGCGCTACGCCGCTCATTCCGGTGGGCTTCTCGCAGGGCGGATTCATGGCCATCCAGATGCTGCGCACCCGCCCGGACCGCATCGCAGCGACGGTGGTTCTGGCGGGCTTCACCACTGCGGCGAGGCAATCCGGAGACGACGCCGTGACGGCCGCGCGCCCAGAGGTTTTCTGGGGCCGTGGTGACGCCGACTTGGTGGTGCCCGCATCGGTGGTCGAACGCTCGGAGGCTTGGCTGGCAGACCACGTCTCACTTCGCGTCCACGTCTACCGAGGCCTAGCCCACGGCATCAACGAACAGGAAATGGCTGACGCCCGCGATTACGTAGCGGACTCCCTCACCGCACGCGACGCGTAGCGACAGAGGCCCCCGGACGTGACGCCGGACCGCGAGGGACTACCGTATGCGTATGCCCTCTCACGCCTCCCGCGACCCAGACTCAGCTTCCCCCGCGACCGAAAGCCTCACGTTCTCGCAGCTTGGGCTCGACGGCCCAATCCTCAAGGGGCTCAACGATGTGGGCTACGAGACACCGTCCGCGATCCAAGCCGCGACCATTCCCCCGCTACTCGAAGGCAGAGACGTAGTGGGACTCGCCCAGACCGGTACCGGCAAGACCGCAGCGTTCGCGCTGCCGATCCTGTCTCGGCTGGACGTGGCGCAGAAGAATCCCCAAGCGCTCGTCCTTGCGCCCACGCGGGAGCTCGCTCTGCAGGTGTGCGAGGCGTTCGAGAAGTACGCGCACCACATCAAGGGTGTTCACGTTCTTCCGGTCTACGGCGGCCAAGGCTATGGCGTCCAGCTTTCGGCCTTGAGACGCGGCGTTCACGTGGTCGTAGGTACGCCCGGTCGCATCATGGATCACCTCGAAAAACGCACGCTCGACCTGTCTGAACTCAAGTATCTCGTGCTCGACGAGGCCGACGAGATGCTCAAAATGGGATTCGCAGAGGACGTCGAGACGATCCTCGCGAAGACGCCAGAGGCGAAACAGGTCGCGCTCTTCTCCGCGACGATGCCCAAGCAGATCCGCAGGCTGTCAGCAAAGTATCTGAACAACCCCACAGAGATCACGGTCAAGCAGAAGACCACGACGTCTACCAACCTGACCCAGCGCTACCTCATCGTCTCCTATCCGCAGAAAGTCGACGCGCTCACGCGCATCCTCGAAGTGGAGAACTTCGAGGCGATGATCGTGTTCACTCGCACCAAGAATGAGACCGAGACGCTCGCCGAAAAACTGCGCGCGCGCGGTCATGCCGCCTCCGCCATCAACGGCGACATTGTCCAGGCCCAGCGGGAACGCACCATCAAGCAACTCAAAGACGGCAAGCTCGACATCCTCGTGGCCACGGACGTCGCCGCGCGCGGGCTCGATGTCGACCGCATTAGTCACGTGGTCAATTACGACATCCCTATCGATACCGAGTCGTACGTACACCGCGTGGGCCGGACCGGGCGCGCAGGCCGCACGGGAGACGCGATCAGTTTCGTAACCCCCCGCGAGCGTCGGATGCTGTCTGCAATCGAACGCGCAACGCGACAGCCCCTGACCCAAATGCACCTCCCGAGCGTCGACGATGTCAACGCGACTCGGCTCACCCGGTTCGATGACTCGATCACTGCCGCCCTTGCGCGGGGCGAAGAAATCCAACGGTTTCGAGACATCGTCGGCCACTACGTCGAGAACCATGACGTTCCCGAGGCGGATGTGGCGGCCGCGCTTGCTGTGGTCGCCCAGGGAGACACTCCCCTGCTGCTATCCGCCGAGCAGGAAAAGGTACATCGCGAGGAATTCGCGAACACGGGAAACAAGGGCGGCAAGGGGCGAGACGCGCGCGGAGGCAAGAGACAGGGGCGCGACCGACGCTCGGGCGCCGGGCCGAGCGCTACCTATCGGATCGCCGTTGGCAAACGCCACAAGGTGGAACCCCGCCAGATTGTGGGTGCGATCGCGAACGAGGGCGGGCTAAGCCGCGAAGACTTCGGCGCGATCAAGATTCTGCCGGGCTTCTCGCTCGTGGATCTGCCCGCCGACCTCTCGCCAGAAACGCTTGGCAAGCTCGCGCGGACGCGCATCAGCGGCGTGCTCATCAACCTGACGCCGGACCGCGGACTGCCGAATGCGCGAAATAGTCGATCTCACGGCGCGAGCAAGCCGCGGCGCAAGGGATAGCGGATGAGGACGACGTAGGCGCGAGGCGAATCCGAATGCCCGGTTAGTCTGTGCGGCTTGAAGCCATTCGGTGTGGCAGGGACCTCTTGTCATAACGCAGCGACCAAGTGATCTATGCGAGAGTCGCCCTCGCCAGGCGAATCTCGACTCCCGCCAGCGCTTGCGACACCGGACGAGGCGAGCTTGGTGTGGCCGGAGCCGGAGAGCGGGTCTCCGCTCTATTGAGTTTGAGCCTTGCTTTCAACGGCCATGAGGGAGTCCGTTGGTCGGGGGTCGCGCTTTGAGGCGCTGTGTACGCACTCGCCAATCTACGCTCATGCGATCTGGAGGCTCGGGAGTGGCCGCGCGCGCGGTCCACCCGCCAGACACTAGGTAGGCTATGCCGCGTGCAAAACCCTCCGAGTGAGCCCGACGTCTCCGCAGTCGACCCCGCGGATCTGGAGGCGACCTTGCGCGTGCTCGACTCCATCCACGAAGTGGATGAGCAGCACCCTGATTTCGTGGCAGTACGCCACGCCACGTCGCGCATGTACAAAGCAGTCAAGGTCAACCGCCGCAACGTGAAACGCGCATGGGTCCAGAAGAACGACCGTGCCGTGGTTGCCGCAACGGCCACGGGCGCCCCGGACCGCATCGACGACGAAACCCGCGGTGTGGAACTCTCCCCGTCCAGCGACACTCTCAGCGCAGGCACGCTGCTCAAGTCGCGCGCGTGCTACATCTGCAAACAGCACTACACGCGGGTGGACGCGTTCTACCACCAACTGTGCCCCGAGTGCTCCGTCACTAGCCACGCCAAGCGCGAAGCCCGCACCGACCTCACCGGTAAGCGCGCGCTGCTCACCGGCGGCCGAGCAAAGATCGGGATGCACATAGCCCTGCGGCTGCTTCGGGACGGCGCGCACACGACTATCACCACGCGATTCCCCCGCGACGCTGTTCGGCGCTTCGCGGCGATGCACGACGCGTCGGACTGGCTTCACCGGCTCAGTGTGGTCGGGATTGACCTGCGGGACCCCGCCCAGGTGGTCGCTCTTGCCGACTCGGTCGCGGCCCACGGGCCCCTGGACATCTTGATCAATAACGCGGCGCAGACGGTGCGGCGCTCGCCCGGCTCCTACGCGCCTCTCGCGGACGCCGAATCTGTGCCTGTGGCGCCAGGGCTATGGGAGCGGGGCTGCGGGCCGCACATGCTCACGCTTGGGCGCACCAGTGACGAGCACCCGCATGCGCTTGCCGAATCTGTGGCAGTTCACCCGTTGCTCGCCTCCGCACACTCCGCGGAGACTGGCGCGCCGCTCGACGCCACTGCGCTGGCATCTGCGGATGTGGCCGCGGAGAACGCGCAGATTCTCACGGACATGGCGCTCGCGCCGGGGTCGTCATCATTGGAGCGGCTGGCGGACGGGTCGGCAATCGATGCGGGTGGCCTCGTTCCGGACCTGCACGACTCGAACAGCTGGGTGCAGGCGATCGGAGATGTCAACGCGCTCGAACTCCTTGAGGTGCAACTGTGCAACGAGACGGCACCGTTCATTCTCATCAGCCGCCTGCGCCCACAGTTGGCGGCGGCGGCTCGCGCCGCCCGCGAGCCCGCGCGTAGTTTTGTTGTCAACGTCTCTGCGATGGAGGGCGTGTTCGGACGCGGGTACAAGGGCCCTGGCCATCCGCACACCAATATGGCCAAGGCCGCCGTCAACATGCTCACCCGTACAAGCGCACGGGAGATGTTCGAGACAGATCACATCCTTATGACAAGCGTCGACACGGGATGGATCACCGACGAGCGGCCGCACCCCACCAAGGTGCGGCTCGCCGAAGAGGGCTTCCACGCCCCCCTCGACCTGGAGGACGGCGCGGCGCGGGTCTATGACCCGATTGTGCGTGGGCAGGCAGGCGAGGACCAATTCGGGGTCTTTCTGAAGGACTACGGTCCGGCTAGTTGGTAATGGTGCGGCAGACCAGCCCGCGGCAGCGAGTACCGACCCGGGCCCTAGGTCACCCATCGAGCGGTTGTACATTTGAAACCATGAGGCAATCGGCAAAGGGGCCGGAGCCTGCGTCAGGAGGCGTTTCATGGTCAAGTACGTGTATGAGTTCAGCGAGGGCAGCAAGGACCTCAAAGACCTTCTCGGTGGCAAGGGCGCGAATCTCGCCGAGATGACCAACCTGGGGTTGCCCGTTCCACCGGGCTTCACCATCGCGACGGACGCGTGTCGTGTGTACATGCAAACCTCTAACCTGCCGCCGGAGTTGCGTGTGCAGGTCACCATGGCTGTTCGCCAACTCGAGGACGACCTAAGTCGCGGCCTCGGGGATTTCAGAGATCCCTTGCTCGTCTCTGTCCGATCGGGCGCCAAGTTTTCGATGCCCGGCATGATGGAAACTGTGCTCAATGTGGGCCTCAACGATGCCTCCGTCGAGGGCCTGGCGGAGTTCGCTGGTGACGACCGCTTCGCGTGGGATTCGTACCGGCGCCTGATCCAGATGTTCGGCAAGACAGTCCTGGACATTGACGCCGATCTTTTCAGCGGTGCGCTCGACGCCAAGAAGAAGGCGCGCAAGGTCAAGGCGGACACCGAGTTGCCCGCCACTGACCTGCGCGAACTGGTCGCGGAGTTTAAGGCAATCGTCCTCGACAAGTCGGGCAGGGAGTTCCCGCAGCACCCCCGGGAGCAGCTGGACCTTGCCATCGAGGCGGTATTCAACTCGTGGAACACCGATCGCGCGCGCCTGTACCGCAGGCGTGAACGAATCTCGGATGATCTGGGCACGGCAGTCAACGTGGTCGCAATGGTATTCGGAAACCTAGGCGAAGACTCTGGCACTGGCGTCTGCTTCACGCGTGACCCGGCAACAGGCATGACCGGCGACTACGGGGACTACCTGCAAAACGCCCAGGGCGAGGACGTCGTCGCGGGCATCCGCAACACGCTTTCGCTCGCTGACTTTGAGAAGCTCGACCCCGAATCGTTCGCCGAGCTCCGCCTGGCCATGCGCCGATTGGAGAATCATTACCGTGACCTGTGCGACATCGAATTCACCGTTGAACGCGGCAAACTCTGGATGCTCCAGACTCGCATCGGCAAGCGAACGGCGGCAGCAGCATTTCGTATCGCGAACCAGTTGGTTGACGAGCACATCATCACCAAGGACGAGGCGCTCGAACGCGTCACTGGCGAACAACTGACCAAGCTAATGTTCCCGCAGTTCGACCCCAACGCGAAGCGCACGCTACTCGCGACCGGGATGTCGGCTTCACCTGGCGCCGCCGTTGGTGCAGCCGTGTTCTCGTCTGCGACCGCCGAGGAGTGGGCCGAAAAGGGCAAGGACGTCATCCTGGTCCGGCGAGAGACCAATCCGGACGACTTGGGCGGGATGATCGCGTCCGTCGGTGTGCTGACCTCGCGCGGCGGCAAGACGTCACACGCCGCAGTGGTGGCGCGCGGAATGGGCACCACGTGTGTCGTGGGTGCCGAGGAGCTAGATGTCGACGTCCGCGCGAAGAAGTTCACCGCGGGCGGTAAGAAGGTTGGTGAGGGAGAAATCATTGCCATTGACGGAGCGACGGGCGAGATATTCTTGGGCAGCGTGCCGGTGGTCCCCTCCCCCGTGGTCCGCTACCTCGAGGAAGGACTGGAGGTCGCGCTGTCCGAACTGGCAGCCGACGACGAGGACGCCCGCGAGTTGGTTGTCGCGGTCGATACACTCCTCGCGCACGCTGACGAAGCTCGCACGTTGGGCGTATACGCAAACGCCGACACGGCGGCGGACGCCAAGAGGGCGCGCGTATGGGGCGCGACCGGAATCGGGTTGTGCCGCACTGAGCACATGTTCCTTGGCGACAGGCGGTTGCTCATTGAGCGACTCATCCTCGCAACGGAAGAAGCCGAGCAGCAAGCGGCCCTGGATGCGCTCCTGCCGCTCCAGCGTGAAGACTTCGTCGACCTGCTCGAAGAGATGGACGGCTTCCCCGTTACCATTCGGCTAATCGACCCGCCACTTCACGAGTTCCTGCCCGACTTGACCGAGCTTTCCGTCAAAGTGGCCCTCGCCGCCGAGCGCGGCGAAGAAGGCAAAGATGTGGAGCGCGACAAGTTGCTGTTGGCCGCCGTTGAGCGCATGCATGAGGCCAACCCCATGTTGGGCCTGCGCGGAGTCCGGCTCGGGATCGTTATCCCGGGCTTGTTCACCCTGCAGATGCGTGCCATCGCGGAAGCGCACGCGGCCCGCATTAAGGCAGGGGGCACGCCAAAGGCCGAAATCATGATTCCGCTTGCGGCGTCTGTCATGGAGATTCATCTAGTCAAGGACGAGGCCACGAAGGTGCTTGCCGATGTCGCCAAGGAGCAGAAGGTCGAACTGGACATTCCTGTCGGGGCGATGATCGAGCTCCCGCGTGCCGCGCTCACCGCAGACCGGATCGCGGAGGTCGCCGAGTTCTTCTCGTTCGGCACCAACGACCTCACCCAGACCACGTGGGGCTTCTCTCGCGACGACGTCGAGGGGGCGTTTTTCCACCAGTACACGGAGCATGGGGTGTTCAGCGTCTCGCCGTTCGAGTCCGTAGATGCGTTGGGCGTGGGCCGGCTGGTGCAGATTGCCGTCGAAAAGGGTCGCGCGACGCGGCCCGACATCAAGTTAGGGGTGTGCGGCGAACACGGTGGCGACCCCGAGTCGATTCACTTCTTTCACGAGGTTGACCTGGACTACGTGTCATGCTCGCCGTTCAGGATTCCCGTGGCGCGCCTCGAGGCCGGGCGCGCTGCCGTGGTCACCGGAGGCGACGACACCCGCTGAGGCGCAGGCGACGATGCGCCGCCTAGTGGCTGCCTGAGGCGAGTAGGCCGATAGCCACGGCGACCGCCGCTACAACCACGGCGAAGCATCCGACGGCGACAGCAATGCGAAGTGGCGCCACACGCCCGCTCGCGCGTCGCGCGCCAGGACCAGCGAGTGCCTTCACGCCTAGCGCGTATAGGCCGGGCAAACCCGCGCCTACCACCACGCCAACAAGAACCACATTGGCGAGCGCTCCCCAATCCACAGCACTGAACACGGCGTACCTACCTCAGCGGGTTTCGGTCAGTGGGAGCTTTGGTGAGTCGCGAGGGATCGTGCTCGGCGACCGCCTCGGCAATGACGGACTCGGAATCCTTGGAGGGCTCCCATTCGTCGTTCACGTTCCTGTGATTGACAGGTGCAACTCGCGACCTCGCGAAGATCGCGACGGATATGACAACGAGGAGTCCGAAGACCGCGTAGGAGCCGATGACCCGACCGAGTCCGTAGAACGCTGCGCCCACGAGCGCTGCTGAAGGCACCGTGATGAGCCAAGCCACAAACATTCGCGTTGCGACCGACCACCGCACGGATGCGCCTTTGAGCCCGACGCCCGAGCCGAGAATCGATCCCGTGGCCACGTGTGTGGTCGAGAGGGAGAAGCCGAAACTGCTCGACAGCAAGATGACGGCGGCCGACGACGACTCGGCGGCCATGCCCTGACGCGGCTCGAGCTCCACCAGTCCTTTGCCGAGAGTCCGGATGACGCGCCAACCGCCCGTGTAGGTACCGACCCCCATGGCGAGCGCGCAACTGAGAATAACCCAGAACGGCACCGACGAGTCGTGCGGCACTGCGCCCGCTGCGATGAGCGCCAGCAAAATGATCCCCATCGACTTCTGCGCGTCATTCGTGCCGTGCGCGAGCGAGACCAACGAGGCCGAGCCGATCTGCCCCCAGCGGAACATGCGGTCGTTTGTTTCTTGCGGAACGTCTTTCGTGATGCGCGCGACGAGCGATGTCGCCAGCGCGCCAACCAAGATTGCGACAAGCGGCGCGAGAAGCGCAGGCAGAAGCACCTTGGCGACCAAGCCGGCCCACAACACGCCTCCAGCGCCCGCAGCCGCCAGCACGGCGCCCACTACCCCGCCCACGAGGGCGTGTGACGAACTGGAGGGGATGCCGAACAACCATGTGACGAGATTCCAGATGATCCCGCCAACCAAGCCCGCAAGGACAATGTCCAGCGTCACAATGCCGGAGTCGACGATTCCCTTGGCGATTGTCGCAGCGACGGCGAGCGACAGGAACGCGCCAACGAGGTTAAGCACCGCAGATAGGAGCACGGCCTGCTTGGGCTTAAGAGCACGGGTCGCAATGGAGGTTGCCATGGCGTTTCCGGTGTCGTGGAAGCCGTTGGTGAAGTCGAATGCGAGAGCGGTAGTGACGACAATCACGAGCAGCACGGGTTCGTTCACGAGACCCATTGTGGCCTATTCCGATGCCCAGAAGTTGCCGCACGTCCTAGGTTTGATGTGGCTGCCGGATTCTTGTGTTGCGTGCGTTCTACTCGCGGCCTTCCTCAAGCCCGATGAGCATGGAGCGGAACGGCCCCGGGGAGGCGTGAAGCCCCCAGATGCGATCCGCAACGTCGTCGATTCCGTTCTCGAGTTGCAGTTTCGGGATGGCTCCGGGGATCACGAGTTGGGAGACGCGGACGCCTTCGTCCTCAAGTGCGTCGTGCAGCATCTCCCCGTAAGCGCTTGCCGCTGGGAACGCGATCGATGTCCCTGCGAAATCAGGGCGCGCCTTCACCGATGTTCCGCCGTTGATCAGGATGATGCTGCCGTCGCGTGATTCGCGCATCGCGGGAAGCACGGCTTGCACCGCATGAATGAGCCCGAGCACTGAGAATCGCAGCGCTTCAAGCGCGAGCTCTGGGGTGGCTTCGAGTGCTGGTTGGAGATAGTTACGTGAAGGAAGCGGGCTGTACTGGAGCGAGGTGATCGGCCCCAGGTCGCCCGCTGCTCGTGCCAGAGCGTCCTCGATTGCCGCGGGGTCTAGGACGTCCCCGGCGTACCCACGTGCGGTCAAGCCGCCCGCGTCGAGTTCCGCGACCAGCGCGCTGAGTTTCGCCTGATCACGGGAGATCAGCGCGATAGAGAAACCCTCGCGACCAAACCTCCGCGCGACAGCGGCTCCGACGATGGCGATGACAGGCATGGCAGTCCCTTCCCGTTGCGAATTCTTCTGACGATTGCGGGGCGCCTGCGCCCGTTTAGCCATCTACGGCAGTGAGCGGCCCGACCTTGTCCAGGTAGCAGCGGCCGCACAGCGACTCGTACGTCGCCTGCTGGCCATCGATGGCGACCTGGTCGCCCTGGCTGACAAACACCCCGTTGACGAGCCTGGCGTTGAAAATCGCCTTGGACCCGCATCGGCAAATGGTCTTGAGCTCCTCGATCGAATGGGCGATCTCCATGAGGCGCAGCGAACCGGGGAACGACCGAGTCATGAAGTCGCCCCGCAGTCCGTAGCACAGCACGGGCACGCCGTGGGTGACGGCAACGATGAACGACTCGTCCACCTGGGCGGGTGTCAGGAACTGCGCCTCATCAACGAAGACGGCGTCCATCTCTTCGAGAGGCCCAAATGCCTGGAGAGCAGCGAGAAACGAGTCATCGCGACCAAGCAGGATGTCCACGGGCCTCTCGATGCCGATGCGTGAGGCAACCGCGCGGCCGGCCTTGGTGTCCGTGCCGGGCTTGACCAGCACCGGGTGTTGATCTCGTTCCTGGTAGTTGTACGCGGCGGTGAGAAGCAGGGCGGACTTCGAGGAATTCATCGCACCGTAGCGGAAGTACAGCTTCGCCATCACAGCCTCTCTTGGTTGCGCGCGGCACTCGCCCGCGTTCTTGAGAATTCTACCGGGAACAGTTCAGGCGACACTCGCGTCTGATGTGCATAGGCGGGGACATCGGAACAGGTTTTCCCGGACCTAAGTACCAGGCTTTGGGTCCTTGCGTGACCTACACTCGCGCCCAAAGATACAAATACATACGTGGAGTTCTTATGACACACCACAGCACTTCCCTGCGGGCTCGCCGACCGATTGCGATACTCACCATTGCTACAGCGACCGCGCTCGCATTGGCTGCCTGCGCCGCGCCCGATACGACCGTCGAGCCCACGGTCGAGGACTCTCCCCCGTCGGTCCACGATGCCATGATGACGGATCACGGACTTGTCGGGCTGGACGCCCACGAGATCATCGACAACCTCGATGCTTTGGCCGTTTCCGAGCGGCCTGCTGATCTCAAGGTGTCGATCCGCCCGAATCAACTCGTGATTACGGATACCGCGGAACGTGAGACAACGCTAGCGATGCCGGACGATCAGTTCTACGTGTCGATCGCGCCCTACGTGAACCAAACACACGATTGCTACTTCCACAGCCTCACCACGTGCACTGGAGAAATCCAGAATTCCGATATGCACGTACTAGTCACCGATCTTCAATCGGGAGAGATCCTGATTGAAGAGTCGCGCAAGACCTTCGACAACGGTTTCGTCGGATTGTGGCTGCCGCGCGGCATCGGTGCCAGCGTCGTGATCGAGTTGGACGGTCGTTCGGCCACGACCGAACTGTCCACGAGAGGCGAAGACGACGCGACCTGCATCACGACCATGCAACTCACCTGAGCCGATCGCGGTCGGCGATCTGGCCGCCGTCTATTCAGGCTCTTGGGATGGGGAAACTACCGTGTCGATGATGATTTCCGAGTGCAGGGTTCGATGCACGGGGCACTTGTCGGCGATCTCGCTCAGCCGCTGCCGCTGGTCGTCGTCCAGGTCGCCGTCAAAACGGAGGACTCGTTCGATCCGATCCACGTGTCCGGTCTCGGTTTCGCAGTTTGCACAATCGTCGGCGTGGATTCGGGAGTGTCGTAGCGTCACGGTGACATTCTCTAGCGGCCACTTCTTGCGATCGGCGTACATCCGCACCGTCATCGATGTGCACGCGCCCAGGCCCGCGAGGAGAAAGTCATACGGTGTCGGGCCTGTGTCCGTGCCCATGGGGACGGGTTCGTCGGCGACGAGCCGGTGCTGGCCGACCATGACCTTCTGGGCGAAGCCGCCCGCGCCATCTTCAGACACGACGACAAGTCCTTCGTCCGGATCTGCCTCTCGCACGGAAACGACCGGCTCCGGGGCCGGGTCCAACGCGTAGCGGCTGGACCAGGCGGCGAGCATGCCTGCAGCGAAGGTGGCGTCGGCCGGTTTCGCCAAAAGATGGTCGGCTCCGTCCAGTGCCACAAACGACTTGGGGTGCCGGGCCGCTTCGTGAATGCGCCGGGCGTTGTCAACGTCGACGATGTTGTCGACAGGTGAGTGCATGACGAGCAGCGCTGCGCCCAGGTCGCGGACACGCTCGGCCTGAGGCTGCGCGGCGATGTCTTCGAGGAACTCCCGGCGGATGCGAAACGTGCGACCGGCGAGTTGGACCTCAGCCTCTCCGCGTGCCTCGATCTCGGCACGATTCTCGACCAGGAGGTTGGCGACATGGTCCGGATCGGCCGGAGCCCCAATGGTTGCGACTGCCCGCACTTCGGGGATGCGGTGGGTGACGGCAAGCACGGCAGCCCCGCCCAGCGAGTGCCCGATCAGAAGCGACGGCGCCGAATAGCGTTTGCGGAGAAAGCTAGCGGCCTGGACTAGGTCCTCAACATTGGAGCTGAAGTCAGTGTTGGCGAAGTCGCCCCCGGATTGGCCCAGACCGGTGAAGTCGAATCGGAGCACCGCGATGCCGAATTCGGTTAGGGCACGGGAGATTCGAGAGGCGGCCACTACGTCCTTGCTACAGGTGAAGCAATGCGCAAACAACGCATACGCGCGGGGTGTCGCCTCTGGGAGGTCCAGCCGCGCTGCCAATGGAGACCCCAGCGATCCGGGGAATACCAGCTTCTCACTCTGACGATTCATGCTTGCCCGTCTCTGTCGGTGGTCCTATCTGGGCCTCAGGCTCCACTCCCTGGTGTGCTAATCGCATCGCGGATGCGGCGGCTCTTAACCGAGCAAAGTGCGACGGGGCTTTGCCTGCTGTCTGGCCGAGTAAACCGAGCGTACACCCGGCATATTCCAGCGATCGGGACACATATTGTCGTGGCCGTGTAACGTGCGAGGCTCGCTGGCGGGATGTCACACACCGGAATCGAGCAGAGCGCAAAGCAGTTACGCCCACACCTCCGATCGGAGAGCAAGATGAGCACCTCAGCGCTCGAGCGCAACAAGCAGAATGCTACGGCGTTTTGCGACATGATGTTCAATCAGAACCGCGCTCCCGAGGCTGTCGCCACGTACGTCGGAGACGAATACATTCAACACAATCCTCTGGTGGGCGACGGCAAGGACGCGTTCGTCGAGTACTTCGACCGGATGGCCGTCGAGTACCCAGGCAAGCACGTCGAGTTTGTGCGTGCGGTAGCCGAAGGCGACTTCGTCGTTCTTCATTGCCGCCAGTCATGGCCTGGCGATGTGGATTATGCGGGGATCGATATCTTTCGGCTCGACGCCGACGGCAAAGTCGTTGAGCACTGGGATGTGCTCCAGCCCGTGGAGACCGAGGCGAAGCACTCCAACGGAGTGTTCTAGAAGCGGTGGCCCAGAATATCCCCGGTGCCATGACATTCAAATGTCGGGCTGACAGGATTTGAACCTGCGACCCCTTGACCCCCAGTCAAGTGCGCTACCAAACTGCGCCACAGCCCGTGACAGCATCGGCAATACTACCGGACTGAGAGTCGCTCAAGGCGCCAAGACCCTGGCGAACCAGCGGCACCAATTCTAATCAGGTTCTCATGACGGAAAATAGGACTCAGCCGACCAATGTGACTGTAGAGGAGTTCCTGGAGACGGTTCAGTCGGAGCGTCGGCGCGACGAGGGCAAGCGCCTCCTCGAGATCATGCGGGAGGTCACCGGCGATAACCCTGTCATGTGGGGCCCGAGCATCGTTGGCTTCGGGACCATGCGCTACACGTACAAGACCGGGCGCGAGGGTGACTGGCCCAAGGTAGGGTTTTCGCCACGCAAGGCGCAGCTGACGTTCTACGGCCTTAAGGACCTGCCCGAGCAGCAACTGCGGCTCGCGGAACTTGGGCCACACACAACTGGGGCTGGCTGCGTCTATGCGAAGAAGTTGGAGGACCTGGATGAGGAGGTCCTGCGGGACCTAATCGGTATTGGGCACCAGCGCGGCGGGCACATTTGCCCGCCGCCCCGACCACAAGAAGATCTGAACTAGACTTTCGACTTCGAGCCAATTGTGGCAAACACTGCGGCGACGATCGCGAGCACAACGTACCCGATCGAGACGGACGGAGCGAATGCCTCGGCCCCCAAGCTGCCAAGCAGCGCAACGTCGAGGTCAGCGGCCGATCCGGCCATCAGCGCTCCGGTCAGAACGGTGCCGACAACGGCGAATCCGGCTGCAGTCCACAGCGTGGACGCCTTGTCGTTGCCGAGGTGCATGCCGACTACATAGCCGACTAGCGCCGCGAGCAAGAGCATCTCGATGAGCAGCACCCAAGCGTTATCAGCGCTGAAACTCAGCGACTCCAACCATGACCAGATCAGCGCGATTACGACGGTGACAATCAGGATTCCGAGAAGCGAGTTTGCGTAGTTCTTGGGAAGGAACCCCAGAACCTTTATTCCTTGCCTGCCATGGACAGTCTCTTTTGATTGACTGCTTGCGCCGCCGACTATCGGCGGCACACCGACATCATGGCAGAAGATAACGGAAAGGTCACGGACCGTTTGCGGTCAGGGTGCGACGCGCGAGCGCATCGAGCAAGTAAGGGCCCTACAAGCAAGCGGGGCGGCGGGCTCGATTGCCCACCGCCCCGACCGCAAGAAGGCTCTACTTCTTACTGCTGATGTGCTGCGCAGCGCCCCAGATGGCAGCGAGGCTGCCAACTGCGACAAGGTAGCCGCCGATGCCGAGGCCGATGCCGTCGGCGCGAATGACGTCTACCGCCTGGCTGAGCAGGATGCCGGAAGCGGCGCACAGGGCGACTGCTGCCCAGACGTGCTGCTTCATGACGTGGAGCACGACGCCGATGATCATGATGATGACCACGGCCTTGCCGGTGTCGCCATCCCAGACGGCGCCAGAGCCGTCATAGTCCGCAAAGGCGAGGAACGAGCCGATCACTGCCAGGGCAGCGCCAGCCAACAGAATGATCGCGTTGTTAGTGAATTTCATAACCTCGATCAGTACCTTTCTCCATTGAAAGTGTCGGACTGTACCGACGTTTGGACGCTAGCAGGGTGCCCGGCGACACGCCAGGATTTGATTACGGAAACGTAACGACGCCCGTTGCGCAAGGGGTTCATGTGACGGGGGTGATGTAGGAGACATCAACTACCACCTCCGAAGCCAGTTACTTCTTGCGTGAACGCTTCTGTCGCACCCGTACGGCGATTTCGACAGGGCTTCCCTCGAAGCCGAAATTCTCTCGAAGCTTGCGTTCGATGAACCGCCGGTAACCCGCCTCGAGGAACCCACTGGCGAAGACTACGAAACGCGGCGGGCGCACGGCCGCCTGCGTCGCAAACAAGATTTTGGGCTGCTTGCCCGATCGCACGGGGTGCGGCGTCTCTGCAACCACCTCACCGAGGAAGGCATTGAGCCTTCCGGTGGGGATACGAGTGTCCCAGGAGTCGAGTGCAATTTCGAGGGCGGGCACGAGCCGGTTCGCATGCCATCCGGTCAAGGCCGACAGATTCACTCGCGGCGCCCACGCCAGTTGTCCGAGCTCCATGTCAATCGATCGGTCCAGCTCGAACCGCACATCCTCGTCAACGAGGTCCCATTTGTTGAACGCGATGACGAGCGCGCGCCCTGCCTCTACGGTCTGGTTGAGGACCTTGATGTCTTGGTCCGTCAGCGGACCGGAGGCGTCGAGCAGCACAACCGCCACCTCGGTGCGCTCGATGGCAGCCTGCGTCCTGATACTCGCGTAGTAGTCGGCGCCCTTGGCCATATGCACCCGACGGCGGATGCCAGCGGTGTCGACAAACATCCAGGCCCGGCCGTCGAGCTCAACTACCTCGTCGACTGGATCGCGCGTGGTGCCAGCGGTCGGATCAACGACCACGCGGTTCTCGCCGGCGAGCTGATTCAAGAGCGACGACTTGCCGACATTCGGTCGCCCCACCAGCGCGACGCGCCTGGGTGCATCCGGATCGACCTCGACGGCTGCCGACTCTGCGGGCAGCAGCGCGATCGCGGCGTCAAGAAGTTCGCCGGTGCCACGACCGTGCAGGGCGCTCACGACAAACGGCTCGCCGAGCCCCAGTGACCAAAGCGCTGCGGCGTCGGGCTCGCCCGCTGGCCCGTCAACCTTGTTGGCGCACAGTATCGCGGGAGTCTTCGATTTGCGGAGCAGGGCGACAACCTGCTCATCTGTAGCGGTGGCTCCCGTCGTGGAGTCCACAACGAAAATGACCGCGTCGGCCATCTCTATGGCGACCTCGGCCTGCAGTGCGACGCTGAGGTCAAGTCCCCTGACCTTGGTCTCCCAGCCTCCGGTGTCCATCAACGTGAACTCCGTGCCTGCCCACTCGGCGGGATAAGAGACACGGTCGCGCGTGACGCCAGGTGTATCTTCGACAACGGCTGCGCGCTCGCCGAGAATGCGATTGACCAGTGTCGACTTGCCGACATTCGGGCGACCAACGATCGCGACCACCTGCCGGGGCGCCTCCATCTGGGGCGCAGGCGCGCCGCCGAGTGCGGCGACATCCTCCGGACTAAGGTCATAGTCCTCCAGGCCAACGCGTAGCGCGGCCTCTTTGAGATCCTCGAGTGACACCTCGTGATCCGCGGCCGAGGTGTCGGCGACTACGCCACCGGGGTCCTCGGAGCGTGCGCCGTCGGGCGTGTCGCCTGTCACCGTTATGCCTCTTTCTCGCGGAGCGGATCGTCCGTGGGAAGACTAATGGACGATCGAGAGG
Organism: Demequinaceae bacterium; assembly: GCA_965250005.1. Classification (GTDB taxonomy): domain Bacteria; phylum Actinomycetota; class Actinomycetes; order Actinomycetales; family Demequinaceae; genus WTKG01. The sequence continues at coordinate 470,277 of OZ252279.1, read as the reverse complement.
CTGCCGACTCAACGTGGGCGCGAAGCACTTTGGCGAGAGTGTCTTCAGCGTGCTGTTGGCGCGCGCGACCCTTGAGTTCCGTGGGCGGATCCACGGAGAACGGCGCACCAAATTCGACGATGATCTTGCGCCCAGGACGCGGCCAAACGCCCACGGGTTCCCCCGTACGACGCGTCCCAAAGAGGGCAACGGGAACAACGCTGGCGCCAGTGTGCAGCGCCAGCCAAGCCGCACCTCCTTGCAGGTTTTCCGCCGCACCTGCGCCGCGGCTGCCCTCGGGGAAGACGCCGACGACTCCCCCGCGTTTGAGTACCTGCCTGGCGCGCGTGAGGGCCTCCCTTCCCGACGCATCGACTTCGATCTGGCCCACGGCTGTCAGGAACCAATCGAGGAACCCTCTGAACATTTCCGTCTTCACTAGAATGTGCACGGGACGGGGGGCGACACCGTGAACAACGGGTCCGTCGATGAACCCCACGTGATTGGCTATCAATATCACAGGTCCCTTGCGTGGCACTCTTTTCTTGCCGCGTCGCGTAGTTCGCCACAACACGCGGGCCAAAGTCCAGCTCGCGAGCCGGCCAAAGTGGGGACCGCACTGTGACGGAGCCGCGCGGTTCTCCTGGTCGGTCAAAGTGATCCTCGATGGGCGAGATCGATAACGGCCTGTACTGCGTCGTCGATCGTCATATGGGTGGTATCCAGCGTGAATACCCCGCTCGCGGCTTCCGTGACGTTCACAGCCTTCGCGTCTTTGGCGTCGCGGCCGAGTACGGCGTCACGCACGGCGTCAACATTCGGCGGCGTGTCCAAGCCGCCGCCGGATTCCTCCGCGGCGCGGCGCGCGACTCGAACCTCCGGGTCGGCTGTCATGAGTACGCGGGACTCTGCCTCGGGTGCGATAACCGTGGTGATGTCCCGACCCTCAGCGACAATCCCCGCGCCCTGCGAGAAGCCGCCGGTGAGTTCGGACGCGATGACGTCGCGCTGCCACTGACCGAGGATCGCCCGTGCCTCCAGATTGGTGGCAATCTCCGAAACTGTCAGTGTGACCGGCGAGGACCGAATCTGCCGCGAGACATCCTCACCGTCGAGCAAGACCAACGGGTTGTCGGGATCGAGCACGAGTTGAACGTTCATGGTCTGCACGGCGGCAGCGACGTCATCCTGTTCAGTGAGGCGGATGCCCTCGCGCATGCACCACAGCGCACCCGCCCGATACGTCGCACCAGTATCAAGGTAGGCCAGGCCAAGCCGTCGAGCGACCTCGCGCGCAACAGTAGATTTGCCTACACCAGAGGGGCCGTCGATCGCAATCACGGTTCCGGTCATGAGGACGCCACGTCCCACCCCGACTCCGTCAGCGCCGCCGCGAGATCCGCCGACCGCTTGGGGTCGACGATAAGCGTGGTGAGGCCCACGGGTTGGCGAGGCGAGTGCTCGATTGCGATGTCCTCGACGTTGACTCCGATGCCCGCAACGTCCGTGAGTAGCCGCAGCAGTTGACCAGGCTCGTCAGGCACGATGACCGTGACGTCGGCCCATTCGCGCTTGGTGCCGCCATGCTTGCCTGGGATGCGGGCAGCTTCTTTCCGTCCGCGAGAGACGAGGTCTGCTACGGCAACGCCAATGTCGCTCGCCTCGCGAACTCGCGTGAGGTCGTCCACCACAAGGCCAACCGTGTGGCGCAGGGCGGCAGAGTTAAGGCGCGCAATGTCTTCCCACATTCGCGGGTCGCTCCCGGCGATTCGGGTCACATCCCTGAGGCCTTGGCCCGCAAGCGCGACGTCCGCTTCGCCCAGATCCCCAAGCGCGGCGGCCACGGCGGAGGCGACCACTTGGGGTGTGTGCGATACCCGGGCGACGGCGACGTCGTGATCTTCGGCCTCCATCATCACGACGTCTGCGCCCAGCGCCTCGGCCAGGTGGGTCACAGCTGCCGTGGCGGCAGTAGTTGCGCCGTTGGGGCACACCACCCACGGACGCGCCCGGAACAGGTCTCCCTGTGCCGCGAGGCTGCCGGAAACCTCCCGACCAGACATGGGGTGAGACCCGACGTAGCGTTCGGCGTGCCCGGTCTCTGCTGCCGCGCGGGCGATGGGCGCCTTGACGGACGCCACGTCCGTCACAATCGCCTTGGTCCAACGGGTTAGCGCCTGGGCCACCTCCGCGGCGGCCACAGCGGGTGGGACCGCGATGATGACGAGACTGGGTTCCGCGTCTGTCGCGAGCGATTCCCCGGCTCCAAGACTCTGTGCGAGTGCGGCGACATCCGGGTCGGCGTCTGCGATGGTCACGTCCCAGCCCTCGGCCTTGAGGCCGATGCCTAAGGACGCGCCTATGAGCCCGGCGCCCACAATATGGACCACGGATTCCGATGCGGGGGTGTCGCTCACGTTGCTCTGCCTGCGCCGCTACTGCGCCAGGTCGCGCCGCAGCGCTACAGCTTCGTGGAGGTAGACATGTTTGATGTCGGCCCGCGGGACGTCCATGTTGGCATGAGCCATCACCCGAATGACGCGCTCGGGTGCGCCGTCCACATCCATCTCAACGGTGCACATGAGCGGGACGTCGCCCAGCCCGATGCTCCGCGCTGCGGCCGCCGGGAAGTACGAGGTGAGGTCGACGGTGCACGTGAAGAATATAGAGATGAGGTCGTCCGTTGAGAGCGCGTTCTGCTCGATCATCGCGGAAACTAGCTCGACGGTGCGGTCATGCAAAACCGCCTGCTCGTCCACCGGGACGGTGGTCGCGCCGCGTATCGCGCGGATAGTCATGGTTGGCCTCCAGCGTCTATGTTATCGGCGGCTAGAGCCCCGCAGCCGCCATCAGTGCGCCCACGTCCTCGCGTCCGAGTACCCGGGCCTCGCCGGGGGCGAGCGTGCCGAGCCGGATGGGACCAAACGACGTCCGCACCAGTTCCACCACGGGAAACCCAACCGCGTCGAACATGCGGCGCACGATCCTATTGCGGCCCTCGTGAAGTGTGACTTCGATCAGTGAGCTCTGACCCTGCGTGTCGAGCACGTGGCACTGCGTGACACGGACAGGGCCGTCTTCCAGATCCACGCCTGATCGCAGGGTGGTGCAGATGGAAGACGGGACGGTTCCGCGTACTTTCGCCATGTAGACCTTCCCAACACCGTGAGCCGGGTGCGCGAGCCGGTTCGCGAGCTCGCCGTTGTTGGTCATCAGCAAGACGCCCGTGGTCTCGGCGTCCAGCCGGCCCACGTGAAACAGCCGCGGCTCGTACTCCTTGACGAACTGGTCAAGCGCGGGCTTGCCGTCAGGGTCGCTCATGGTGCTCACGACGCCGCGAGGCTTGTTGAGGACCACCGTCAGGTGCTCGTCTCCCACGTGGATGCGCTTGTCGTCAACTTCAATCATGACATTTTCAGGGTCCACGCGGATACCCTGTGCGGCGACGACTTCCCCGTCGATCTTCACGCGACCCTGCTCGATCAGAATCTCGCACTTGCGGCGGGACCCTATGCCGGCGGCGGCGAGCACCTTCTGCAGGCGTACGCCCTCCGGTCGGTGGATTTCCATGGTCACTAGGCCGCGCCCTCGGCATCTACGTCGGCGAGATCCGGCAGGTACGGCGCGAGCGGCGGAAGCTCTTCGGCAGAATGCAAGCCCATGCGCTCGAGGAACTCGGTGGTGGTTCCGTACTGTGTAGCGCCCGCGATCTCCCCCACCTCGGTGACGAGGCCACGCGATAGGAGCGTTTTGACAACGGTATCCACGCTCACTCCTCGAATCTGCGAAATCTGACCACGCGTGACCGGCTGGCGGTATGCGACCACAGCGAGCGTCTCCAAAGCCGCTTGAGAGAGCCGCGCCGACTGTCCATCCACCACAAAGCGTCCGACGATATCGGCGTACAGGCGAGCAGAGTAGATGCGCCACCGGCCATCAGTTTCGCGCAACTCAAAGCCGCGAGGCCGGTCCGGGTCTGCGTACTCGTCGCGGAGGGCTTCGACAGCAGCGCGGACGTCGTTCTCCGGAACCTCGATTGCGGCCGCGAGGTCCGCGGCAGATACGGGGTCGTCTGTGACCATAAGCACGGCCTCAATAGCGCCCGCTAGGTGCGTGTCAGTCATGTGCGTGGTGGTCCTCATCAAAATCGGCCGCAAGTTCGAACCCCCGCTCGCCGCCAGTCCAGCGCACTGTGAGGTCGCTCAGAGACCGTACCTGATCAAACGCGACGGCGGATTCGCGGAACAGTTCGAGCAGGGCGAGAAAGCGCGCCACGACGACGGCGATCTCTTGCGCGTCCGCGGTCAGCGCGCGGAAGGTCATCGTCCCCTCGCGCTGCAGGTGTGTGGATATGACGGCCGCCTGCTCGCGCACCGACACCTTGGGATTGTGCAGGTGTGTGAGCGAGACGCCCTGATCGGGACGGAATTCAAGAGCGTATGCCGCCAGGCGAGCAAGTGTGTCCGCGTCAACGGCCCACACGAGCTCGGGCAACAACATGGCGAAGTGCGGCTCAAGTGCGACGTTACGTGGGACCCTGCGCGGGGCATCGAGCAAAGATTCTAGGGATCCGGCAATTTCTTTGAACGCGCGGTACTGCAAGAGGCGGGCAAACAGCAGGTCGCGTGCCTCCAGCATGGCCAAGTCCTCTGCGTCCTCGACCTCGCCCTGGGGCAGCAACCGTGCGGCTTTAAGGTCGAGGAGCGTCGCGGCCACCACGAGGAACTCGCTCGCTCCGCTCAGGTCCCAGTCGAGCCCGTCCGCCATCACCGTCGCAATGAATTCGTCGGTGACGGCCGAGAGAGCGATCTCGGTGATCTGGAGCTCGTGCTTCGAGATAAGCGAAAGCAGCAGGTCGAACGGACCCTCGAAATTATCGAGGTGCACATCGAAGCCCGGGCTGCCAGCGGCATCGCCCTGGGCGTCGGCCGAATTCACGATCTGAGTTGTCATCTCAGGCCGCTACTCCCCTGGCAATGAGCTCGCGAGCGACCTCGCGGTACTGCTTGGTCCCGAGGTGCCCGGGGGCGAAGGTAAGCATGGGCTCGGCTGCCACGGTTGCATCCGGGAATTTAACCGTGCGGCCGATGAACGTCTCGAGCACCTGATCCCCGAAAGCCTCCTGAACCGCCTCGACCACCTCGCGGCAGTGCAGTGTGCGGGCGTCATACATCGTTGGCAATAAGCCGTCCACCGTCAAGCGAGAGTTGAGCCGCGTCTGCACTTTGTTGATGGTGTCGATCAGCAGCGCAACGCCGCGCATCGCGAAGTATTCGCATGCGAGCGGGATCAGCACCCCGTGAGCCGCCACCAGCGCGTTTACCGTGAGCAGGCCAAGGGACGGCTGGCAGTCGATGAGGATCAGGTCGTAGTCGTCGTGAAGGGGCTTGAGCGCACGGTCGAGAACACCTTCTCGGGCAACCTCGTTGACCAGCGTCTGCTCGGCTGCGGCCAGGTCGATGTTCGCCGGAAGGACGTCAAGGTTCTCGACACCGGACGGCAGCACCGCGTCGCGGGCGTTCAAGCCTTCGTCGGTCATCACGTGGTAGATGGTCTTATCGAGCGAGTTCGCGTTGATTCCGAACGACGCACATACGGCCCCCTGGGGGTCGAAGTCGACCAGCAACACCTTGCGGCCATAGTCGGCGAACGATGCGGCGAGGTTGACGGCCGTGGTCGTCTTGCCTACGCCGCCCTTCTGATTGCAGAGGGCGATGACGCGCGCGGGTCCGTGCGACTCGAGCGCGACCGGTACCGGGAAGTCCGTCACAGTGACACGCTACCGCAGCGCTCTGGGGTGGGCGGATACGTAGACCTCGCGCAGCGTGTCCTGGGTCACGAGTGTGTAGAGCTGCGTAGTGGTGACACTCGCGTGCCCCAGAAGTTCCTGGACAACGCGCACATCCGCTCCGCCAGACAACAGGTGAGTGGCGAAGCTGTGGCGCATCGTATGGGGCGAGACATGCTCGACGCCGGTGCGAGAGGCAGCGGCTTTCAGGATTGCCCACGCGCTCTGACGACTCAAGCGACCTCCACGGGTATTCAGAAATATTGCCGCACCGCCATCGCCCTTTCCCACGAGCGCGGCCCGTCCGCGCGACAGGTAGGCACCTAGCGCGTCGATGGCTGCCCGGCCCACGGGAACGACGCGCTCCTTGCGGCCCTTGCCGCGAAGAAGTGCGGACTCCGCGCCCAAAGTCAAGACGGCGTCGTCCACATCCAGACCGACAAGTTCGGAGATTCTCGCGCCCGTAGCGTAGAGCATCTCGAGCAGCGCGCGGTCGCGCAACTGACGGGGCGTATCCCTACCGGCGATCGCGTCAGTCGATCCCGCGGCTTCGATGATGGCGGCAACCTGTTGGGTCGAGATCGCCTTGGGAAGCCGCCTGGGGATGACGCGGGGTTTGACCTCGCGCGACGGGTCGTGTGCCGTCCATCCTTCGTCGACGGCGAAGCGATGCCAGCCCCGCACGGCGGAAATGATGCGCGAAGCCGACGCCGCAGCCAGAGGTCTTCCCCCATCTCCCCCGTCGCCGACCGCCTGGCTAAACGCGCTCACATCGGCGCGCTGGACATCGGCCAGCGAGGTGATGCTGCGGGACTCGAGGAACGCGAGGTAGCGCCTGAGGTCGCGGCGGTAGGCGCTGACGGTGTTGTCGCTCAGGCCGCGCTCGACGGTCACGTGAGCGAGGTACATATCCCGCTGGCGGGTCAGCACGAGCGCGCCCGTCAGCCCATCCAGACGGTGAGCGAGTCTGGCAGAACGGGATCGATCATGACGAACGTGAAGAGCACAGTGAGGTACGCGATCGAGTCGCGGAAGAGTCGCATTTCGCGCAGTTTCTTTTCGCCACGGCGGGCGCGGCCGTAGAGCGCGAAGCACCCGGCAACAAACCACAACCCGAGCACGATCGCCGCGAGTGCGTAGACCCAAGTCATTCGTGCGACGGGAATCAACACAAGAGATGCCCCGACCATGGCGATCGCATAAGTGATCATTTCCGTGGCGACCCTGCGAGAGGTGGCGACTACCGGAAGCATAGGGACGTCAGCATGCGCGTAGTCGCCCTTGAACTTCATCGACAGTGGCCAGTAGTGCGGCGGCGTCCAGAAGAAGACGATGAGAAAGAGCAAGATCGGCGCCCAACTGACCTTCTCCGTGACGGCCGCCCAGCCGATGAGGACGGGCATGCACCCCGCTGCTCCGCCCCACACAATGTTCTGCGGAGTGCGGCGCTTCAGGATCAGTGTGTAGCCCACTACGTAGGCGAGGATCGCCAGCACAGAGAGCAGGGTCGCAAGTGGGGATCCGACGATCCAGTAGAACCACGCCGTGGACAAGGCGCCCAGTATCCAGGCGAATACCAAGGCCGCGCGAGGGGAAACGGCGCCCGTGACGATCGGGCGGTTCTTGGTCCGCTTCATGATCGCGTCGATGTCCCGGTCGATATACATGTTGAACGCGTTGGCGGAACCGGCTGACAGAGTGCCTCCGATGAGCGTGGCCACCGTGAGCCATGCGTCCGGCCAACCATCGCTTGCCAGAAACATCGTTGGCAACGTGGTGGCGAGCAGTAGCTCGACTATGCGCGGTTTGGTGAGCGCCACGTAGGCCTTCAACTTGCGTGAGGCAAGGATCCATCCGGGGACCTTGACCGCGGTGGGCGAAGACGCTGTGGGCATGAGGCCATCGTACCGGCGCTGAAGTTCTGTCCAACGCCGCTGCGCCGGTAGGCTGTGGGAGACCTCAGCCATTCTTTTTCGGGGAGTATCCGTGACCGTCAACTGGACCGACAAGGACCGCGCTGCGGTCGACACGCTTCGCGTTTTGGCAGCAGATGCCGTGGAGAAAGTGGGGAACGGTCACCCGGGCACGGCGATCAGCCTCGCTCCGGCCGCGTACTACCTGTTCCAGAACGTCATACGCCACGATCCCACCAACTCCGCGTGGCTCGGCCGGGACCGCTTCGTGCTGTCTGCAGGTCACTCTTCGCTCACGCTCTACCTCCAGCTCTTCGCCTCCGGCTACGACCTGACGCTCGATGACCTAAAGTCCCTGCGCACCTTCGGCTCACGCACTCCGGGTCACCCAGAAGTCGGCCACACCGACGGAGTCGAGATCACTACAGGGCCGCTCGGCTCCGGACTCGCGTCAGCCGTCGGCATGGCCATGGCGGCGCGCCGCGAGCGTGGACTATTCGACCCGGACGCCGCCGCAGGTGACAGCCCGTTCGACCACCACGTCTACGTGATTGCGTCTGACGGCGACCTCCAGGAGGGCGTGACCGCCGAGGCGTCGTCTCTCGCCGGAACTCAGGAACTCGGCAACCTCATCGTGCTATGGGACGACAACCACATCTCGATCGAGGACGACACGGAGGTTGCCTTCACCGAGGACGTACTTGCGCGCTACGCGGCGTACGGCTGGGACACGCACCGCGTGAGCTGGACGCAGCCGGATGGCGGCTACAAGGAGGACGTTGACGCCCTCGCTGACGCCATCGCCGCGGCCAAGTCAGAGACAGGCAAGCCCTCGATCATTGGGCTCCGCACCATCATTGGCTGGCCTGCCCCCGCCAAGCAAAACACGGGCGCTATCCACGGCTCTAAGCTCGGCACCGACGAGGTCAAGGCGCTCAAGGAGGCCTTGGGTTTCGATCCCGAGCAGGACTTCGCGGTAGACGCCGACGTCTTGGCGCACGCGCACCAACTGAAGGACCGCGGCCAAGCCGCTCACGCGGAGTGGGACACCAAATTCGACGCATGGGAGAAGGCCAATCCCGAGCAGGCCGCGCTGCTGGCACGCGTGCGCAAGCGCGAGCTTCCCGCGGGCTGGGAGTCTGTGCTGCCCGTGTTCGAGGCAGGCGGCGCACTCGCCACCCGCGCCGCCTCAGGCGCCGTGCTAGCCGCCCTTGCCCCTGTGCTTCCCGAGTTATGGGGAGGTTCTGCCGACCTCGCAGGCTCCAACAACACCACCATGAAGGGCGAGCCGTCCTTCCTTCCTGAGGCCCGTTCCACCGACATGTTTAGGGGTCACAAGTATGGGCGCACCATGCACTTCGGCATCCGCGAGCACGCGATGGGAGCGATCCTCAACGGCATCGTTCTGCACGGGCAGACGCGCGCGTACGGCGGCACCTTTCTTGTGTTCTCCGACTACATGCGCGGTTCCGTTCGACTCGCCGCACTGATGAAGATCCCGTCCACGTTCGTGTGGACGCACGACTCCATCGGTCTGGGCGAAGACGGGCCGACGCACCAGCCGGTCGAGCACCTCGCCTCGCTGCGGGCGATTCCAGGGCTCGACGTGGTTCGTCCCGCAGACGCAAACGAGACGTCGTACGCATGGCGGGGAATCCTCGAGCGCACCGACCGCCCGGCGGGCATCATCTTGACTCGTCAAAATGTTCCGACAGTTGAGCGTGGCGCCGGGAAACTCGCGGGCGCCGAGGGCGTCCTTAGGGGTGCATATGTGCTCGCAGAGACAGATGGAGACGCGGACGTCGTTCTTATCGCCACGGGCTCCGAGGTTCAGCACGCATTGGGCGCTCGCGAGCTGCTTGCAGCCGAAGGCGTGCAGGCGCGAGTCGTCTCCATGCCCTGCCGCGAGTGGTTTGACGAACAGGATGCTCGTTACCGTGAGTCCGTGATTTCCGCTGGCGTTCGCGCTCGCGTGACCGTAGAAGCGGGCATCGCCCAATGCTGGCACGACCTGCTCGGGGACGCTGGGCGTGCGGTATCGATTGAGCACTATGGGGCGTCGGCGGACGGCGGCCTTCTATTCAAGGAGTTCGGTTTCACTGCCGACGCCGTGGCAGCGGCAGCCCGTGATTCAATCGTGGCCGCCAAGTGACCGATTTCATTTCGGTTTGGGCGGGCGTGGAATCCGAGGCGCACGTCGCGGTCACTGTCTCTGGCGACCCCGCGATTCCAGTAGCGCAGCGACTGCGCGAGCTCATCCGTGACAAGGTGGCGTCGCGGATCGCCGCGAAAGACTGGAAGCTATGGGGCCCGGAAGCCGAATCAGAATCCAGAATTCGCCTTGGCTGGGTCGACCTTCACGAGAGCACGCGTTCGATCCTTAGCGAACTCGGCGGGTTGGCGGCGGAGGTCAAATCCGAGGGCAAGACCCGGGTGGTCCTGTGCGGCATGGGCGGCTCCTCGCTCGGCCCGGAGGTAATCTGCAAGACGTACGGCGTTCCGCTGGTCACTCTTGACTCGACGGACCCCGATCAAGTGCGCCACGCGCTCAGCGGGAATCTCGCTGCTACGGTCGTCGTCGTCTCCTCCAAGTCCGGCGGAACGGTGGAGACTGACTCCCAGCGGCGCACGTTCGAAGCCGCGTTCAAGAATGCAGGTCTCGACCCGCGCCAACACATCGTGGTGGTCACCGACCCCGGGTCCCCCCTCGAGAAGGCCTCCAGCGCCGCGGGCTACCGTGCGGTGTTTCTCGCCGACCCTAACGTGGGTGGCCGCTTTTCAGTGCTGAGTGCCTTTGGCCTGGTGCCGGCGGCGCTCGCCGGTGTCCCCGTCGCGGATCTGCTCGATGAGGCCGCAGCCGTGGCTCCGTCGCTCGCCGAAGACATGGACGCCAACCCCGCGCTGGTGCTAGGCGCCGCGATCGCCGGTTCCAACCGCGACAAACTCGTCTTCACCAACCAGTCCGTCAACATTCACGGAATAGGCGACTGGGCGGAGCAGCTCATAGCGGAGTCGACAGGCAAGAATGGCGTTGGCCTCGTGCCAGTGATCACGGGTGACGCAGCTCCCGAAATCGGAGAGCCCGACACGATCGAGGTGCGTCTCATTGGTTTCGACGGGGACAGCGACGGCACATGCATTACCGTTTCCGGAACGCTCGGCGGCCAGTTTCTGCTCTGGGAGTACGCTACCGCGATCGCCGGACGCATCATGAGTATCAACCCGTTCGACCAGCCGAACGTGGAGTCCGCCAAAATCGCCTCGCGCGGGCTACTCGAGAGCACGCCAGCTCCCGAGCCCATCGCGTTCGAGGACGACGGCATCGAGGTCCGCATGACCGAGGGTCTCGCCCCGAGTGCATCGACCGTTGAAGAGGCCGTCCGGGCGCTTGAATCCGAGCTCGGTAGCCGTGGGTATCTTGCCATCATGACGTACCTCAATCGCGAGCGTCACGGGGAGTTCGAATCTGTCCGCACGGCCATTGCGCGCAGGACCGGGCGCCCCGTCACCTTCGGGTGGGGTCCGCGATTCTTGCACTCGACGGGCCAGTTGCACAAGGGCGGTGCCCCCGTCGGCGTATTCCTCCAGGTCACGGGTACATTCGCAGACGACCTCGCGATTCCGGACCGCCCGTTCACTTTCGGAACACTGATCCGCTCGCAGGCCGAGGGTGACGCAGGTGTGCTCGGACGGCTCGGCAGGCCTGTGCTGCGCCTCAACCTCACGGACGAGTCGCAGGTGGCCCGCGTACAAGCAATCTTGGAAGGCTAGGGCGTGAACAACCCGTTGCGCGATCCGCGCGACCGTAGACTGCCCCGGATTGCCGGGTCTTGCGGTCTGGTGCTGTTTGGCGTGACCGGCGACCTTGCGCGCAAGAAGCTCTTGCCCGCCATCTACGATCTCGCCAACCGCGGCCTACTACCTCCCGCTTTCGCGCTGACTGGCTTCGCTCGGCGCGAGTGGGACCGCGAGGACTTCAAGCAGGTGGTTCACGACGCGATCAAGGAATACGCGCGCACGCCGTTCCGCGAAGAAACCTGGGAACGCCTCGCCGAAGGCATTCGGTTTGTTGAGGGCACGTTCGACGATCCTGAAGCCTTTGAACGCCTGCGCGAAACTGTCGAGGAACTCGACCAGAAACGTGGGACCGACGGAAACCACGCGTTCTATCTGTCGATCCCGCCCGCCCTATTCCCGACGGTATGCCGACGGCTGGCAGATTCTGGCCTCTCCACATTCACCAAGGACGCCTGGCGCCGCGTTGTCATCGAGAAGCCATTCGGCCACGATCTCGCGAGTGCAAACGAGCTTGACGCCGTGGTCTCCGAAGTATTCCCCCCCGACTCGATCTTCCGCATCGACCACTACCTGGGCAAAGAGACGGTCCAGAACCTGCTAGCGCTTCGCTTCGCGAACCAACTCTTCGAGCCGATTTGGAATGCTGAGCACATCGACCACGTGCAGATCACCATGGCCGAGGACATCGGGATTGGCGGGCGCGCGGGATACTACGACGGCATCGGCGCCGCGCGGGACGTTATTCAGAACCACCTGCTTCAGTTAATGGCGCTTACCGCGATGGAACAGCCCGCGAGCTTCGAGGCCCATCATCTGCGTGACCAAAAAGAGAAGGTCCTTCGTTCAGTCGTCCTCCCCGACGATCTCTCGGCAGGCACCGCGCGAGGCCAGTACGCGGCCGGCTGGCGTGGAGGAGAGCAAGTCGGAGGCTTCCTCGACGAACACGGAATCGCTCCAGACTCCATCACCGAGACATACGCAGCAATCCGCCTCGACATCGACAATTCCCGCTGGCAAGGCACGCCGTTTTATCTTCGCGCAGGCAAGCGCCTGGGCCGTCGGGTGACGGAGATCGCTTTAGTGTTCAAGAAGGCGCCCAACGCAGCATTCGCGGATGCCGCGGGAGGAGACATCGGCAACAACGCGCTGGTCATTCGCGTCCAGCCGGACGAGGGCGTGACGCTGAGGTTCGGCTCCAAGGTCCCCGGGCCCAACATGGAGGTCCGCGACGTCACGATGGACTTCGGCTACGGAAACTCATTCACGCAAGCTTCTCCGGAGGCCTACGAACGACTCATATTGGACGTACTCTTGGGTGACCCGCCGCTGTTCCCCCGGCACGAAGAGGTGGCGCAGTCGTGGAAGATTCTGGACCCGATCACTGCACACTGGGCTACACAGGGACAGCCCGAGCAGTACCGGTCTGGCACGTGGGGCCCCGCCGGCTCAGACGACATGCTTGCCCGCGACGGCCGTGAATGGAGGCGCCCGTGATAATCGACCTCCCGGACACCACGACAGGGCAGATCAACAAGGAGCTCGTTCGCGTGCGCGCGGAGAGCGGCGTCGTCACGCTCGGCAGGGTTCTGACGCTTGTCATCGATGCCACCGGCGCGGATGACGAGGCCGCGATCGCTTCGGCCATTGAGGCGTCGCGTGAACACCCGTGCCGCGTTGTAGTGCTGTCGCCGACCAACGAGGCCACGGCGCGCCTTGACGCTGAGATTCGCGTCGGGGGTGACGGTGGCTCTGGAGAGATCGTGGTGCTGCGCCCTTCACGCGAAATGGCGGAACACGATGACACGCTCGTTATTCCACTCCTTCTGCCCGACGCCCCGATCGTGACGTGGTGGCCTGCAGACCCGCCAACGAACCCGTCGGGTACCCGTATTGGAGCCATGGCCACGCGCAGGATTACGGACGCCAAGGGCGAGCCTGATGCGCAAGAGACGCTCGCGCGCCTTGCGAGTTCCTACCGGCCGGGCGACACTGATCTGGCCTGGGCGAGGCTCACGCGCTGGCGCGCACTTTTGGCGGTCGCGCTCGAGCAGGTGGACGACCGCGACGTAACGAACGTAAGGATCCACGGCGCTGAAAACAGCGCATCAGTGCTGCTACTCGGCGCGTGGTTCAAAAAGACGCTTGGCTGTGGCTTTGAGGCGACGACAGACACGACGGTCAAAGGGCTGCTCTCCGTAGTATTGGAAACCCCGTCCGGAGAAATCGGCATCTCCAGAAATGATCCCGCTACAGCCACGTTCTCCCAGCCTGAGCAGCCCGCTCACGTGATCGCACTCCCCCACCGCACGCTAAATGATTGCCTCGCAGAAGAGCTGCGGAGCCTCGACGCCGACCCGCTCTATGGCGACGTGCTGGCCGTTGCAGGTGGGAGCAAACGCCCGTGAAAACTGTCATCTACCCGAGCGCAGAGGCGGTTGCCATCGCTACCGCCGGGCGCATGCTCACCTCGCTCACGGATGCCCTCGCCGCGCGCGAAGTCGCGCACGTAGTGCTCACGGGCGGAACCGTCGGCATCCAAACACTCGCTGCGGCGGCGCACTCTCCACTGCGAGACTTGGTGAACTGGATGTCTGTGCATGTGTGGTGGGGAGACGAACGCTTCGTTGCCACAGGTGATGCCGACCGCAATGAAGGACAAGCCCAGGAAGCGCTACTGCGGCACCTCAAACTTCCGGAGGAGAACATCCACCGAATGGGGTCGTCGACTGACTACAGCGACGCGGAGGCGGCCGCAGTTGCGTACGCCCGGGAACTCGCCCGCTTTGGCGACCCGTGTCCCTCGTTCGATGTCCTTATGCTGGGCCTCGGGCCAGATGCACACGTCGCATCGCTCTTCCCCGGCCACGTCGCGTTAACTGACCACAAGTCAGTTGTCCTCGCAGTCCATGATTCCCCAAAGCCGCCGCCAACGCGGGTGAGCCTCGGGCTGGACGCCATTGCGCGCGCACGTGAAGTGTGGGTAGTGGCGGCGGGTGGCAGCAAAGCCGAGGCCGTTCGAGGCTCGCTAAGCAAGGCAGAAGGCAATCCCGGAGGGATGGTCAAGGGCACCGAGCAGACCCTTTGGTTGCTCGATGTCGCGGCAACTGCTGCGCTGTAGCGAACGCACGCACAACGAGTGCGGCTAGACCCGTGCTGACGCTCGACGATCTCTTCAATGCTGAAGTGTTCTGGCCTGGCATAGATCTGCTCGCTGTCCGCGCGGATCGTGAAGACGCCCTTCTCTCCTGTCCTTAGTGTGACAGTCTCAACGCGCTGACCGAAGGTTTCCAAGATTGCCCTCTGAGCGTCAACGGCACGTTCTAAGAAGCCGCAGGGAACGCAGATTCGATCTCAACGATCACTTGGCTGTCCCGGGGCCGGCTCGACGCGCACGTAGTGCGTCGATGGCCTCCTTGAGCAGGGTCTCACCTTCCAAGTCACTACGTCGTTCTTTCACGTAGGCGAGGTGTGTCTTGTACGGCTCGTTGCGATGGGGGATCGGAGGGTTTTCCTTGTCGAGGCCTGCGGGAAAGCCGCAGCGGGGGCAGTCCCACTCTTGCGGGAGCTCTTCGCTGTTTTCGACGGCAAAACTGGGTTTGACCGTGTGGTTGTTGGCACAGAAATACGCTACTTGCACGCGGGGAGCCGACTCGCCCCGCGCCGCTTCCCCGAGTGGTCCCGCACCTACGCGCGAACCACGAATTGCACTTCCGCCAGCCACAGTTCCCCCTAGATCGTGTACTTGGCGACTAGGCCGAGTAGCACGGTGATCATGCCCCAGGCGACCGCAACGCCCCACGTGAACCGCGTGAGGTTGCGCTCGCCGGAGCCGCTCGATTGGATGCCCGATGCGATGCCACCGCCGAACATGTCGGAGATTCCACCGCCGCGACCGCGGTGAATGAGCACAAGCCCGATCACGAGCGCGCCTAATACGACGAGCAAGATCTGCAGGGTTGTTGTTAGTGCTTCCACGGTGCTCCTCGGTTCGTGTGTGGCTATAGAATACGCGATGTCGCGCTAGACGTTTACAGACCCACCTGGTGGGACGGAAAGCGCGCAATCTTCGAAAACTCTTCCGGGTCGAGGCTTGCTCCACCGACCAAGGCACCGTCTACGTCAGCCTCAGCCATGATCGACGCGATGTTGCCCGATTTGACCGAGCCGCCGTACAGCACACGGACCCCGTCGGCAAGAGTCTGAGAGTAGAGACTCGCGATTCGTTCACGAATAGCGGCGCAGACTTCTTGAGCGTCAGCAGGTGTCGCGACCTCGCCGGTTCCGATCGCCCACACGGGCTCGTAAGCAAAAACAACATCCGCAGCTGACTCTGCGGAGAGGCCGTCAAGGGCGCCATCGATCTGGGCGAGCGTGTGCTCGACTTGGTGTCCCTGCTTGCGGACGTCGAGTCCTTCGCCAACGCAAACAATGGGCACGATGTCGTTCTCGTACGCCACCTTGACCTTGGCGGCGACGGTCGCGTCATCCTCTGCATGATGCTCGCGTCGTTCCGAGTGGCCAACAGCCACGTACGAGACGCCGAGCTTTTTGAGCATGTCGCCGGAGATTTCCCCCGTGTATGCGCCGTTGGCGTACATCGAGATGTCCTGGCCACCGTACTTGATCTCGAGTTGATCGGCATGGACGAGTGTCTGTACGGACCGGATCGAGGTGAAGGAGGGCAGTACGGCAACTTCCACCTCCGCGAAATTGTGGCTGGCGTCACGAAGGAGCCAAGCGAGTTTCTGGACTGTGTGCATGGCCTCGAGGTGGTCGAGGTTCAGCTTCCAGTTGCCCGCAATAAGGGGTGTGCGTGCCATCTTCAGTTCTCCTCTAGTACGGCAAGGCCCGGAAGGACCTTCCCTTCAAGCAGTTCGAGGCTTGCGCCGCCTCCGGTCGAGATGTGGCCAAATGCCGCCTCGTCGAAGCCTAGGCGACGCACCGCGGCAGCTGAGTCTCCCCCGCCTACCACCGAGAACCCTTCGGATTCGATCATGGCCTGGGCTACGGCCCGCGTGCCTGCGGCAAATGCGTCAAACTCAAAGACGCCCATAGGTCCGTTCCAGACGATGGTCTTGGCGTCAGCGATTTTGGAAGCGAACAGAACGCTAGAGTCCGGGCCAATGTCGAGGCCCATGCGGTCGTCTGGGATGGCGTCAGCTGCGACCGTGTTATGGTCTGCGTCAGCCGCAAAGCGCGCCGCGGCCACGATGTCCGTGGGAAGGACAATCTCGACTCCGGAGGTTTCGGCCGACGCGAGATAGCCTCTGACGTTATCGATCTGGTCTTCCTCAAGGAGCGACGAGCCGACCTTGTGCCCCTGCGCGGCGAGGAAGGTGAATACCATTCCGCCACCGATCAGGATTCGGTCGGCCTTCTTGAGCAGGTTCGCGATCACGCCCAGTTTGTCGGAAACCTTGGAGCCACCGAGAATGACGACGTAGGGGCGTTCGGGGTCGGTGGTTGCTCGACTGAGCGACAGGACTTCCTTCTCCACGAGCGTGCCCGCGGCGGCGGGGAGAAGTGAAGCGATGTCATAGACAGAAGCCTGCTTGCGGTGGATTACCCCGAAACCATCCGAGACGTACGCGTCGCCAAAGGCGGCAAGTTCTGCGGCGAGAGAGGCGCGCTCGGCGTCGTCTTTCGAGGTTTCGCGAGCGTCGAAGCGAACGTTCTCGAGCAGGGCAACCGCGCCGTCGCCGAGCGAAGCGACAGTCTCTTTTGCGGACTCGCCCACCAGGTCCGTAGCGAAGGCGACAGGTGCATCCAGGACCTCAGCGAGACGCGCAGCGACGGGTGCAAGCGAGTATTCAGGCGTGGGCTCGCCGCCGGGGCGACCCAGGTGCGCGAGAACTATTACTTTGGCGCCGCTGCGTCGGAGTTTGTTGATCGTGGCGACGGAGGCGCGCACACGCCCATCATCGGTGATTGTTGTGCCGTCCAGCGGCACGTTGAGGTCCGCGCGAACGAGAACGCGCCTACCTGCCAGGTCGCCCAGCGAGTCGATGGTCTTCATGAAAGTTCCTCGGGTTTCGTTCGGAAGTTTTGCGCCTGCACACAGCAACGTCCGCACACGCGAGGCGTGCACGGACGTTGCATGCGTCAGTTTTAGAGTTTGTCGCCTACGTAGACCGTGAGGTCCACCAGGCGGCTCGAGTAGCCCCACTCGTTGTCGTACCAGCCGACAACCTTGACCTGGTCACCAATCACACGAGTCAGGCCAGAGTCGAAAATGCACGATGCTGGGTCTGTTTCGATGTCCTTGGAGACGATCGGGTCTTCCGTGTAGACGAGGATCTTGCCGTCTGCCGCAGCCTTGAGCGCCGCGTTGACCTCTTCCACAGTGGTCTCCTTGGAGGCCGTAAAGGTGAGGTCCGTGGCTGAGCCCGTGGGCGTAGGCACGCGCATTGCGAAGCCATCCAACTTGCCCGCGAGTTCCGGAAGTACCAGCGCGACAGCCTTGGCGGCCCCGGTGGTAGTCGGGACGATGTTCAACGCGGCGGCCCGTGCACGGCGCAAGTCACTGTGAGGAGCGTCTTGCAGATTCTGATCTGCCGTGTACGCGTGGATCGTGGTCATCAGACCCTTTTCGATGCCAACCGCGTCATTCAGTGCCTTCGCCATGGGGGCAAGACAGTTCGTGGTGCAGGAAGCGTTCGAGATGATGTGATGCGTGGCGGGGTCGTAGTCGCCCTCGTTGACACCCATCACGAACGTTGCGTCTTCGTTCTTAGCGGGGGCCGAGATGATGACCTTTTTTGCGCCGGCGGCGATGTGCGCCTTCGCCTTGGTTGCGTCCGTGAAGAACCCCGTGGACTCAATGACGATGTCCGCACCGAGGCCAGCCCAGTCAAGCTTGGCAGGGTCGCGCTCGGCGGAAGCGGCGAACGTCTGGCCCGCTGCGCTGATCGAGTTGTCTGTGAAACTTACGTCACCTTCGAGGCGGCCCAGAATCGAGTCGTACTTGAGAAGATGCGCGAGGGTTGCGTTATCCGTGAGGTCGTTGATTCCGACAATCTGGACGTCTGCGCCCGAAGCGATGACGGCGCGAAAGTAGTTGCGCCCAATCCGGCCGAAGCCGTTAATGCCGACCTTAATGGTCACTGTTTTCTCCTTGGATTGCATCGGCACGCGCCGACGCTGTCGTGAGTAGAGGCTTTGCGCACCTCAACGTACGCGCGTCCTCGCGCGTGGGCGAGGAACTACCTCCAAGGTTACTACGGTTCGGCGCTCCAACACGCATGACGTAAGTCACGCATGTCATGTTCATGCAGACGTCTAGTCGTCCAGCAACTGCCCGTCAAGGCCCGCTTCGGTGTCCGCGACGCCCAGATCTTCTGCACGTTTGTCAGCCGTAGCCAGCAGGCGCCGGATGCGTCCCGCGACTGCGTCTTTGGTCAGCGCCGGGTCGGCCATCTTGCCGAGCTCCTCGAGGGAGGCCTCCTTGTGGTTGAGGCGGAGTTCGCCCGCTTCTCGCAGATGCTCGGGGACGTCATCACCAAGGATTTCGAAAGCGCGCTGAACCCTAGATCCCGCGGCGACAGCGGCGCGTGCGCTCCGCCGCAAGTTCGCGTCGTCAAAGTTCGCGAGCCGGTTGGCCGTGCCACGAACTTCGCGTCGGATGCGTTTCTCTTCCCACGCGAGCACGGCCTCATGAGCGCCCAGGCGGGCAAGCAAGGCGCTAATCGCGTCACCGTCTCGAATCACGACGCGATCGACACCGCGCACCTCGCGGGACTTGGCCGTGACGCCGAGCCGGCGGGCTGCGCCTACGAGGGCAAGAGCGGCCTCGGGTCCGGGTGACGTTACTTCGAGAGCTGAGGACCGGCCCGGTTCCGTGAGCGACCCGTGCGCGAGGAATGCTCCGCGCCAAGCGGCGACTGTGTCCTCAATCGAACCGCCAACCACTTGCGGAGGCAGTCCACGCACTGGCCGGCCGCGGTGATCGAGCAGACCCGTTTGCCGCGCGAGCGACTCGCCGTCCTTCACGATTCTGACCACGTACCGATTGCCCTTCTTCAGGGCGCTCCCGGACACGACGATGATCTCCGATTTGTGGCCGTAGACGTCGGCGATGAACTGGCGGAGCCGACGCGCACCAGCGGCCGTATCCAGCTCTGCCTCGATGACGATGCGCCCCGAGACAATGTGAAGTCCGCCCGCGAACCTGAGCGTGGTCGCGATCTCCGCCTTCCGGCTAGAGACCTTTTCCACGGGAACTCTGGCGAGTTCATCCTTCGCCGCTGCGGTCAATGCCATGGCGCAATTCTGCCACTAATGGGGGACGCCCGTGTCCAGCGAGTAATTCCGGATAGAGGGCAACTAGACCTCGGTGTCCCGATGCGATGTCTTGACTCGGTAGCCGTGATCTTCAAGGCGATTCGCCATCGCTTCCGAAATCGCGATCGAGCGGTGTCTGCCGCCCGTGCAGCCGACGGCGATCGTGACGTGGTGTTTGTCGTGAGCGCGATAGCGGCGGAGGGCCACGTCTACAAGCGCGACGTACGCGTCCAGAAACTCGCTCGCACCTTCGGCGTTAAGGACAAAGTCGCGCACGGCCTCATCCTTTCCCGTGAGGGGCCGCAGGTTCGGGTCCCAGTGCGGGTTGTCCAGGAAGCGAACGTCGGCGACAAAGTCCGCGTCCGTGGGCATTCCGTTGCGATAACCGAACGACTGCACGTGGACGAGGAGTTCAACATCAGATTCAGCGCCCAGCTCTTCGACCATCCTGTCGGCGAGGTCGTGAACCGTGAACTCGCTTGTGTCGATCACCGTATCGGCGCGCTTACGGACCTCGGCAATTGCCTCGCGTTCGTTCTGAATCCCGTCGAGTAGCGTGCCCTCGCCCTGGAGAGGGTGAGGGCGGCGAACCTGCTCAAATCGATTGACGAGCTCGCGGTCCGATGCCTCTAGAAAGATGATGCGCAACTCAACGCTGCGAGCTTCAAGGTCATCCACGACCTCCTTGAAGTCGCGGAAGAACGCACCCCCGCGCACGTCGACGATGGCCGCGAGGCGAGTGTAGTTCTCGCGTGCGGCCATGACAACCATCTCGCCAAGCATTTGCGGCGGAAGGTTATCCACCACGTACCAACCGAGATCCGAAAGTACGTCTGCGGCTTTGCTCCGCCCGGCTCCTGACATTCCGGTGACGATCAGTAGCGCAGGTCGCATCGCAGGCATCTCGAATACGGGCTTGGGCAACCCTGATGGGAAGGAGTCTCGATCAGCCTCGTCTGTCATGGTTCAAGCATGCCATCGTCGCGGTGCAATGCAGCGACAATCTTCCTTGCGATTGCCGTGCCGACGGTGGGCACCAGCGCGATTTGTTCGGGAGATGCCTCCTTGAGCCGCTCGACGGATCCGAAGTGTTGCAACAGTGCCTTCGCGCGCGTCGCTCCAATCCCCGGTACCTGATCGAGCGTGGACTTGGTGAGCGCCTTGGCGCGCTTTCCGCGATGGTGCCGGATCGCGAATCTGTGCGCTTCGTCGCGAACCCGCTGCATCAGGTACAGCGATTCGGAACCGCGCGGGAGCACCACGGGGAACGATTGTCCGGGGAGCCAGACCTCCTCAAGCCTCTTCGCTAGCCCACACAGCACCACCCCCGAGATTCCGAGCGCGTCGAGCGCTGCTTTTGCAGCGTTGACCTGGGGTTCACCGCCGTCCACCACGACCAGTTGTGGCGGGTACGCGAAGCGCGCCGTCTCTCGCTCCTCGACGGGGAGCTTCGACTCCTCGATCAGTCGCGTGAAGCGACGGGTGATCACTTCGCTCATGGCCGCAGTGTCGTCGGTTGCATCTCTTATCGTGAATTGCCGGTAGTCGCGCTTGCGCGGCAACGCGTCTTCGAATACGACCATCGAGGCCACCTGGTTTTGCCCGCCGGTGTGGGAAATGTCATAGCACTCGATGCGCAGCGGAGCCTCCGACATGCCCAGCGCGTCTTGCACCTCGCGGAGCGCAGCCGAGCGCGCGTTGATGTCCTGCGCACGTTTGGTGCGGTGCCGCGCGAGCGCGTCACGAGCGTTCTCGGACGCGGTTTCCAGGAGTTGCGCCTTCTTCCCACGTGTCGCGACTCTGAGCGAGACCTGCGAGCCGCGAATTCCCGCGAGCCACGCCCGCAGGTTTGTTGCCTCCGTTGGCGCGGCGGACACGAGCACCTCGGCAGGGATGTCTCCGGCCTCCGCCGAAGCGTAGACCTCCTGTACCAACTGCGCCACTACGTCAGCGGGCTCCAGCGGCTCGGGCTTGTCAATAATCCATCCGCGCTGGCCGAGAATCCGGCCATCCCGCACATAGAACGCGTGCGCCGCAGACTCGTACTCGCCGTCCTCGATTGCGAGAACGTCAGCGTCCACGCCAGGGTCGAGCACAACCGCATTGCGCTCGAGCACCGTGTTGAGAGCATGGAGCTTGTCGCGCGACCGACCGGCGGCCTCGAACTGCTCTGCGGCAGACGCGCGCTCCATCTCGCCGGTAAGCGAGCGCACTAGCCGCTTAGCATCGCCCGCAAGTACTGAGCATGCCTCTGCCGCGAGGGCACGATGGGCGTTTGCGTCGATCTTGCCGACGCACGGAGCCGCGCACTTGTCGATATATCCCAGCAAGCATGGACGGTCGCTGCGCTGCGCATTCTTGAAGGTCGATGCCGAGCACGATCGCATAGGAAGCGCGGTGAGCAGCGTGTCCACTGTCTCGTTGATCGCCCAAACTTTCGCGTACGGGCCGAAGTACTTCACTCCCTTTTTGCGGGCGTCGCGGGTCACGTGGATGCGCGGGAATTCTTCACTCATTGTGATGGCAAGAAATGGGTAGCTCTTGTCGTCCCGGAACATGACGTTGAACCGGGGGTCGTACTGCTTGATCCACGTGTGCTCGAGTACGAGTGCCTCAACCTCCGAACTCACGACAGCCCAGTCCACGGCTGATGCCGCGGTCACCATGGCCCGCGTGCGAGGGTGGAGCGCCCGCGGATTCTGGAAGTAGTTGGCGAGTCGAGAGCGGAGGTTCTTGGCTTTTCCTACGTACACGACGCGGCCGTGCAGGTCACGAAAGCGGTAAACGCCTGGCTTGGTAGGCACGCTGCCTTGCGCGGGCCGGTAATCCGCGGGCGTGCTCACGCGGTCAGCCTACGCCGCAGGGACGGGGTCTAGAGCGCTGGCCAAGTATGTGCCGGTGTGGCTTGCCGGAATCTGTGCCACGTGCTCTGGGGTGCCCTCCGAAACTAGCGTCCCGCCTCCCCCTCCGCCCTCGGGGCCAAGGTCGATTACCCAGTCGGCGCTCTTGATGACGTCCAGGTTGTGCTCAATCACGATGACGGTGTTGCCCTTATCCACAAGCCCCTGCAACACCCCGAGGAGTTTGCTGACATCCTCGAAGTGAAGGCCCGTGGTGGGCTCATCGAGGACGTAAATGGTGCGCCCCGTGGACCTGCGCTGGAGCTCGGTTGCGAGTTTCACTCGCTGGGCCTCGCCGCCGGAGAGCGTGGGCGCCGGCTGCCCGAGCCGGACGTATCCGAGTCCCACATCGACGAGGGTGTTGAGGTGCCGTGCGATCGAAGGAATCGCCTCAAAGAAGCGCGCGCCTTCTTCGATCGGCATGTTGAGGATGTCGGCAACCGTCTTGCCCTTGAAGTGGACCTCGAGAGTCTCCCGGTTATAGCGAGCACTCTTGCAAACCTCGCAGGGAACGTAGACGTCCGGAAGGAAATTCATCTCAATGCGCAGGGTGCCGTCGCCCGAGCATGACTCACAGCGACCGCCCTTGACGTTGAAGGAGAAGCGCCCCGGTCCGTAGCCGCGCACCCGAGCCTCCTCGGTTTCGGCAAAGAGCTTGCGGACCTTGTCCCAGACACCTGTGTACGTCGCGGGGTTGGATCGCGGCGTGCGGCCGATGGGCCCTTGGTCGACGTGGACGATTTTGTCGAGTTGCCCTGCTCCGACGATCCGCGTGTGCCGCCCGGGAACTTGGCGCGCGCCGTTGAGCGTGTTCGCGAGCGAGGTATACAGAATCCCGTTCACCAGCGTGGACTTCCCTGAGCCTGACACGCCGGTTACCGCCGTGAGCACCCCAAGGGGGAACGAGACGTCGATTCCCTGCAGGTTGTTTTCCCGAGCGCCGATGACCGTCACTACCCGGTCGGCGTCAACGACGCGACGAGTGGCGGGCCGGTCGATCACTTTGCGGCCGGACACGTAGGCGGCTGTCAAGGACTGCTCGTTCGCTAGCAATCCATCGAGGGTTCCCGAGTGCACCACTTCACCGCCGTGCTCACCCGCGCCAGGGCCGATATCCACGATCCAGTCCGCAGTTTTGATGGTGTCCTCGTCGTGCTCGACAACGATCAGCGTGTTGCCAAGGTCCCGCAAGCGCGTAAGCGTCTCAATGAGGCGGTGATTATCGCGTTGGTGCAAGCCGATGCTGGGCTCGTCTAGGACGTAGAGAACGCCAACGAGACCCGAGCCGATTTGTGTTGCGAGGCGGATGCGCTGGGCCTCGCCTCCCGAAAGTGTGGCCGCCGGACGCGACAGCGTGAGGTAGTCGAGCCCAACGTCCAGCAAAAAACCGAGACGCGCGTCGATCTCCTTGAGCACTTGGACCGCGATCTGCCTGCCGCGTTCATCGAGCTTCGCGTCCCCGAGGAAGGACCGCGCCTGCGCTATAGACATCTCGCATACCTCGGCTATCGACATTCCGCCGATATGGACGGCGAGAACCTCGGGCTTGAGGCGCGTGCCCTCGCAAACGTGGCACGGGACCTCGCGCATGTAGGACTCGTACTTCTCGCGCGACCAGTCCGACTCCGTTTGCGAATGCAGGCGCTCAATCCACGTGATGACACCTTCGAAGCCCGTGGTGTATTGCCGCTCGCGTCCATAGCGGTTCTTGAATTTCACATGGACTTCATAATCTTGGCCGTAGAGCACTGACGTTTTTGCATCCTCAGATAGCGCCGAGAACGGCACATCCATGGAGAAGCCCTGGTCTGCGGCGAGGGCGGTCATCATGCGACCGAAGTACTCCGACGCCATCGCTGCCCACGGGGCGAGTGCTCCCTCGTTCAGACTCACTTCCGGGTCGGGAACAACCAGATCCGGATCGACTTCCTTCTTGATGCCGATGCCGGTGCACTCGGGGCATGCGCCGTAAGGAGCGTTGAACGAAAAGGTGCGTGGTTCGACTTCTTCCAGTGTCAGCACATGATCATTGGGGCACGCGCGTTTCTCTGAGTAGCGGCGCGCTTCACTGTCATCGTCCACGGGATCGATGACTAGTAGCCCGTCCGCGATGCGAAGTGCGGTTTCCACCGAGTCGGCCAAGCGTTGGCGGATACCTGGTCGCGCCACGAGCCGGTCGACAACAACCTCGATGTTGTGCTTGAGCTTCTTCTCTAGCGTGGGAGGCTCGCTCAACTGAATAGTCTCGCCATCGACGCGCGCGCGCGCAAACCCCTGTTGCTGCAACTCATCGAACAGGTCCTGATATTCGCCCTTGCGGCCGCGGACCACCGGCGCGAGCACCTGATATCGCGTGTCTTCGGGAAGGGTTAGCACCGAGTCGACAATCTGCTGCGCGGTCTGGCCCGTGACCAGCTCACCGCACTCCGGGCAGTGAGGAACGCCGACGCGTGCGTACAGCAGCCGCAGGTAATCGTAAACCTCTGTGACTGTGCCGACCGTGGATCGCGGGTTGCGGTTGGTGGATTTCTGGTCGATCGAAACCGCGGGCGATAGTCCCTCAATGAAGTCGACGTCTGGTTTGTCCATCTGCCCCAGGAACTGTCGCGCGTAAGCTGAGAGCGATTCAACGTACCGCCGTTGCCCTTCGGCAAAGATGGTGTCGAAAGCGAGAGAGGACTTTCCCGAGCCACTGAGCCCGCTGAATACGATCAGTGCGTCGCGCGGTAGGTCAAGGTCTATGGACTTAAGGTTGTGCTCTCTGGCACCACGGATCAGCAGCTTCTCGTTCACTTGCCTATGGTACTTCGAACAGTCGAGTCGAACAAATGTTCGACGGCGTGTCGCTTTCCCCGGCGCGCGGCCTCTTGCCCCCTAAGTTAGGGGCATGCCAACCTACATGGTGGAGTACACCTACGACGACAGGTCCCATCTCAGGGACGCCCACAGGCCAGAACATCGCGCGTATCTCGCGGGTTTGGTGCAGACAGGAAGGATGATCGCCTTCGGGCGTTACGACGACACTGGGTCGCCCGGAGCGCTGCTGATTGTCGAGTCGAACACTGCGGAGGAAGTCGAGGAAATGGTGCGGCGCGACCCGTATGTCACCCAGGATTTGGTGACAAAGCTCCGGGTGCGTAGGTGGGCCGCGACGTGGGGAAGGGCTCCCGCTCCCGTTTCCTAGCCCGCGTCGTGTGTACTCGCAGTTGCTCTGCGTTTCGCGCGTGAACGCGAGACGAGCAAGCTGGCCGATGCCGCAATGGCGAGCGTGCCAAGAATCACCGCAAGAGACATTTCGATGCTGATGTGTGGAACCAGTTCG
This sequence comes from Demequinaceae bacterium, assembly GCA_965250005.1. Classification (GTDB taxonomy): domain Bacteria; phylum Actinomycetota; class Actinomycetes; order Actinomycetales; family Demequinaceae; genus WTKG01. The sequence goes on along the minus strand of OZ252279.1, from coordinate 444,297 downwards.
ACTGCTTCGCCCCCGTTGATGAACGGCAACGAGTTCTGGAGCAGGGCCTCGAATACCAACTTGACACCAATGAAGCCGAGTACCACAGCGAGCCCGTAGGACAAGTAGATGAGTTTGCTGAGCAAGCCGTCCACGACAAAGAAGAGTTGCCGCAGGCCCATGAGGGCAAAGGCGTTTGCAGCAAAGACGATGTACGGATCAGTGGTCAGGCCGAAGATCGCGGGAATCGAGTCGAGCGCGAAGAGTACATCTGTGGTGCCGATCGCGATCATGACGAGCAGCATCGGAGTGACGAGGCGGCGGCCGGCTTCAACAACCGTGACAGCGCCGCCGCGGTAGTTGTCGGTCGAGGGCAGCCAGCGCTGAACAGCCCGCATGGCTCTATTCTCCTTGTACTCAGGCGCAGCCTCTCCCCCGTCGCGGGCGAGCGCGATCGCCGTATAGATAAGGAGGGCGCCAAAGCCATAGAAGACCCACGAGAAGTGCGCCAGGGCCGTCGCGCCCAGGGCGATGAAGAGTCCGCGCAAAACTAGCGCCAGTGCCACGCCGAAGAGCAGCACGCGCTGCCGGTAGATCGGGGGAACGGCAAATCGCGACAGAATAACCAGGAACACGAACAGGTTATCGACGGAGAGGGACCACTCGGTGATGTACCCGGCAAGGAACTCCTTGGAGGCGGCCTCCCCGCGCCACCACCACATCGATGCGCCGAACGCCAGCGCGAGCCCAACATAAAACGCGGTCCATCGAACCGACTCTCGGAATGTCGGCTCATGCGGGCGCCGCACGTGCGCGTAGAAATCAAAGGTGAGTAGACCTAGGACGAGCGCGATGGTGGCACTCCACACGATTGGCTCGTTCACGCGTTCATCCTATGCGCCGTCCTGAAGCGGTAATCACGTGCGCTACTGGGCGCTGGTCATCTCCCGCAGTTCCTTCTTGAGGTCACCGACTTCGTCACGGAGTCGGGCGGCGAGTTCGAAGTGAAGATCCTGTGCCGCGCCACGCATCTGCGCGGTGAGCTCGGCGATCAGGTCAGAAAGCTCGGCTGCTGGTCGGCCTGTAGCCTCGCCATTTCCCTTGCCAATCGGCCCGCTCTCAGCAGCCGCACCGAGCGCTTGTTCGGTGTCCGCGTCTTCGCGGGCGAGCATCTCCGTAATGTCGCCGATGCGCTTGCGCAACGGCTCGGGATCGATTCCGTGCTCGGTGTTGTAGTCGACCTGAATCTCGCGCCGGCGGTTTGTCTCGTCTATTGCCACTGCCATCGAGTCCGTAATGCGGTCCGCGTACATGTGGACCTCGCCCGAAACGTTTCTGGCGGCGCGGCCAATGGTCTGAATCAGAGAGGTGGCGGAGCGCAAGAATCCTTCCTTGTCCGCGTCAAGGATCGACACGAGCGAAACCTCCGGCAGGTCGAGTCCTTCCCGGAGCAAGTTGATCCCCACGAGCACGTCGAACTTGCCCATTCTCAGTTCGCGCAGCAGTTCAACTCTTCGAAGTGTGTCAACATCCGAGTGCAGATACTCAACCCGTACACCGCGGTCCGCAAGAAAATCTGTGAGGTCTTCGGCCATCTTCTTGGTCAGCGTGGTCACCAGCACCCGCTCGTTGGATTCCACCCGCTGGCGAACTTGCTCGAGCAGGTCATCTATCTGACCATCAGTCGGTTTCACGACGACCTTGGGGTCAACGAGCCCGGTCGGCCGAATGATTTGTTGGACAGTGCCGTCCGCTCGATCGAGTTCGTACTTGCCGGGAGTCGCGGACAAGTAGACCGTCTGGCCGATGCGTTCCTGAAACTCGGGCCACTTGAGCGGATGGTTGTCGAGTGCCGATGGCAGGCGAAAACCGTGCTCAACAAGGGTGCGCTTGCGCGCCGAATCGCCCTCGTACATTGCGCCAATCTGGGGAACCGTCACATGAGATTCGTCGATTACCAGCAGGAAGTCTTCCGGAAAGTAGTCAAGCAGCGTGTGTGGAGCGGTGCCCGCCGCCCGGCCCTCGATATGCCGCGAGTAGTTTTCGATGCCCGAGCACGTGCCAACCGACTGCATCATTTCGAGGTCGAACGTGGTGCGCATCTTGAGGCGCTGGGACTCGAGTAGCTTGTTCTGCGAATCGAGCTCCGCCAAGCGCGCTCCTAACTCTTGTTCGATGGTCGAGATGGCGCGGCTCATCCGGTCGCGGCTCGCGATGTAGTGGCTGGCGGGAAAGACGTGCGCCTGCTGCCACGTACCCAACACGTTGCCGGTGAGCGGGTGCAGGCTTTGGATCGACTCAATCTCGTCACCGAACATCTCGATGCGGATCGCGAGTTCTTCGTAGACGGGGATGATCTCCACCGTGTCTCCGCGCACACGGAAGGCCCCGCGGGTGAAGGCTAGGTCATTACGCGTGTATTGAATTCGGACGAATGCGCGTAGCAAGGCATCCCGATTGATGCGCTGCCCGACTTCGAGGGTGACCATTCCCTGGATGTATTCCTCAGGCGTGCCGAGTCCGTAAATGCAGGAGACGGATGAAACTACTACGACGTCCCGCCGGGTCAGTAGCGAATTGGTAGCAGAGTAGCGGAGCCGCTCGACCTCTTCGTTAATGGACGAGTCCTTCTCGATGTACGTGTCCGTCTGGGGAACGTACGCTTCCGGCTGGAAGTAGTCGTAGTACGAAACGAAGTACTCCACTGCATTGTTGGGCAGAAGCTCTCTGAACTCGTTTGCAAGCTGAGCCGCGAGAGTTTTGTTGTGGACCATCACGAGCGTTGGCCGCTGAAGCTCCTCGATGAGCCACGCGGTGGTGGCAGACTTTCCTGTTCCGGTGGCGCCGAGCAAGACGACGTCCTGCTCTCCCGCCCGAACGCGAGTGGCGAGATCAGCGATTGCGGCGGGCTGATCGCCAGAGGGAGTGAAGTCGGAAATGACTTCAAACGGCGCCTCTGAGCGCCGCAAATCGGAAGAGGTCATTCTAATAGGCTAGCTGGACGGTCGGACACGGGAATTGAGTCGTGCCAGTACCTGTCTACCTGCTGGAATAGTTTGAGGTCGCTTCCGCCGCCATCAAACACGATGTCCGCCGCCGCCGCCCGCTGCTCGTCCGTGGCTTGAGACTCGATGCGCGCCATCGCCTGCGCGTGCGTGAGCCCACGCCCTTCCATTAGCCGCTTCAGCCGCTCAACGGTGGGCGCCGCGACCGTCAGCACCATGTCGTATTCGCCGTCCGCCTGGTCGCTCTCCACCAGTAGCGGAATCTCGTGGACGATCACTTTCACGCCATCCTCGCGAGCCTGCCTGTCCGCGGCCTTGCCAAGCGCATACACGTATGGGTGCACGATCGCATTCAACCTTGAGAGCGATGCGCTGTCGCGAAAAACGATCTCACCGAGAATACTCCGATCGAGGCCCCCATCTACAATCACGGTCGAGCCGAACGCCCGCACCAACTCAGACAACGCTGCTGAGCCGGGTTCAACGGCCTGCCGCGCCAATTGGTCGTGATCCACCACACGCGCTCCGAGTTGCTCAAAGCGCTGCGCGGCGACTGACTTCCCGGCCGCAATTCCGCCGGTCAGTCCAATACGGAGCACTACTCCCCGGTCAACTTCTCGCGAAGTGCCGCTAGGCGCTCGTCAGATGCGAGGGTTCCTGCATCCGAGTCCGAGTCCTCAGAGATGAACGACGCCGAGCTGTCGACGGTGTCTGCACGCTTGGCAACAGGCCCCGCCGCCTCGGCGGCAGCATCGGACTTGGTGACAAACGCCTTGTGAAGTTCCCAGCGTTCGTTGGCCTTGGCGTACTCGGCCTCCCACACCTCGCGCTGCTCGTCAAAGCCGTCGCGCCATTCCTGGGTGTCGGAGTCGAAGCCCTCGGGGTACTTGTACTCGCCCTTGTCGTCGTACTCGGCCGTCATTCCGTAGAGCGCGGGGTCGAAGTCTTCGCCTGCGGGGTCGACGCCCTCGTTCGCCTGCTTGATGCTCAGCGAGATGCGACGACGCTCTAGGTCGATGTCGATGATCTTGACGAACACGTCGTCGTCCGGAGCGACAACCTGCTCGGGTAGCTCCACGTGACGCGTGGCGAGCTCGGAGATGTGCACCAGACCTTCGATGCCTTCGAACACGCGCACGAAGGCGCCGAAGGGGACAAGCTTGGTGACCTTTCCGGGCACAATCTGGCCGATCGCGTGCGTACGCGCGTACACGGCCCATGGGTCTTCCTGAGTCGCCTTGAGCGAGAGCGAGACGCGCTCTCGGTCCATGTCGATCTCGAGCACCTCGACGTTGACCTCGTCGCCAACCGTGACGATCTCGCCAGGGTGGTCGATGTGCTTCCAAGAAAGCTCGGAAACGTGAACGAGGCCGTCAACGCCGCCAAGATCCACGAAGGCACCAAAGTTGACGATGGACGACACGACGCCGGTACGGCGCTGCCCGGGCGCAAGCGCAGTCAAGAATGTCGAGCGCACCTCAGACTGCGTCTGCTCGAGGAAGGCGCGGCGCGACAGGACCACGTTGTTGCGGTTCTTGTCGAGCTCGATGATCTTGGCCTCGATCTCCTGGCCAATATAGGGAGCCAGGTCGCGCACGCGGCGCATTTCGACGAGCGAGGCGGGAAGGAAGCCGCGTAGTCCGATGTCCATGATGAGGCCACCCTTGACGACCTCGATGACGGTACCGGTGACGATGCCGTCCTCTTCCTTGATCTTTTCGATGCTACCCCAGGCGCGTTCGTATTGTGCGCGCTTCTTGGACAGGATCAGGCGGCCTTCTTTGTCCTCCTTGGTGAGGACCAGCGCTTCGATGGTGTCTCCGAGAGTGACGATCTCGTCCGGGTTCGCATCGTTGCGGATGGACAGCTCGCGCGAAGGAATGACGCCTTCGGTCTTGTAGCCGATGTCGAGCAGGACTTCGTCGCGGTCAACCTTGACGACGGTTCCCTCAACGAGGTCTCCGTCGTCGAAGTTCTTGATTGTCGCGTCTACAGCGGCGAGGAAATCTTCGCTCGAGCCGATGTCATTGACGGCGATTTCGGTGGTTTCAGGGGCGGATACGGGCATTAGGGAGATGACTCCGATGGACATTAGTGGATCGTATGGACATGGACGGGCGCAACGCAAAGGGCGCACTGCACCGCCGCGTATCCTACTCCCCCTGTGAGGACCTCACCAACTCGTGAAGAAGCGCGGCACGGGGCTAGAGGCCCCAGGCCATCTTCAGGAGGTCCTCGGGAACGTACTTTGTCTTGCCCGCCATCACGCTCAACGGCCGCATTTCGATGTGCTCGCCACGCAAGGCAGTGAACTTGCCCGTCTCTCCCTCGTGGACCGCATTCACGGCCGCGACCCCGAATCGGGTCGCAAGGAGCCTGTCGGCCGCTGTGGGGACGCCGCCGCGTTGGACATAACCCAGAACGGTTAGGCGAGCCGCGAAGCCCGTCTTGGCCTCGATCGCAGTAGTGAGTTGCTGCCCGATCTGCCCGGAGATTGGGTTTCCTCGCTTGTCGATCGACGCGTCGAAGTCCCACTCGGTCCCCTCGGCGGGAATCGCTCCCTCAGCGACCGCGACGATCGAGAAGTCCTTGTAGCGGTGACGGTGCTTGATCTTGCGCGCGATGACGTCGATATCGAAGGGAGACTCGGGCGCAAGAATGATGTCTGCGCCTCCCGCGACCCCTGCCGTGACGGCAATCCATCCGCAGTGGCGCCCCATGAGTTCCACCACCATGACGCGGTGGTGCGATTCAGCCGTGGAGTGAAGGCGGTCAATGGCTTCGGTCGCGATGGAGACCGCGGTGTCGAAGCCAATTGAGACATCTGTGCCAACCACGTCGTTATCAATGGTCTTGGGGATGCCCACTACCGGGACTCCGGCTTTGTGAACCTTCGCGGCCGCCTTAAGAGTGCCGTCGCCCCCGATGCAGATGATGGCGTCGATGTTTTCGTTGGCGGCGGTTTCAACGACGGCCTGAATGCCGCCCTCGACCTTGTGCGGGTGGCACCGAGCGGTTCCAAGCATGGTGCCGCCCTCGACCAGAATGCCGCTGACGTCGTCGCGAGTGAGCGGCGTCGCGTCGCCGTCAATGGCACCTCGCCAGCCGTTGCGAAACCCAACCACAGAGCTGCCCTCGGCTACTCCGTGCTTCACGATTGCGCGGATTGCCGCGTTGAGGCCGGGGCAGTCTCCCCCGCCGGTCAGGACTCCAATACGCATGTTCTAGCCACCTAGTGTCCGGCTGCTCGCCAGTTCGGTCCTACTCCTACATTGACATCGAGGGGCACCCGCAGCTGCGCTGCGTTCGCCATCTCTTTGCGCACGATATCTTCTACGGCATCCCGCTCGCCGCGCGCGACTTCAAGCACCAGTTCATCATGAACCTGCAACAACTGGCGCGACTCTAGTCCCGTGTCGCGCAGGCGCGCGTCAACGCCCAGCATCGCGCGCTTGATCAGGTCTGCTGCACTCCCCTGAATAGGGGCGTTAAGCGCCATGCGTTCTGACATCTCCCGCCTTTGTCTATTGGTGGAGTTGAGGTCCGGCAGGAAACGCTTGCGGCCGAAGAGGGTTTCCGTAAAGCCGTCTTTGCGGGCGCGGGCGACAACTGAGTCGAGATAGTCGTGCACCGCACCGAACCGAGAGTAGTAGTCGTCCATGAGCGCCTGCGCCTCCCCTACTGACGCCCCTAATTGTCGCGCAAGGCCAAAGCTGCTCAACCCGTACGCCAGTCCGTAGGACATGGCCTTGACCTGCGACCGCATCTCGGGGGTGACGCCCTCGGGAGGCACTCCGAAGACGCGTGAGCCCACGAATCTGTGAAGGTCCTCGCCGGCGTCGAATGCGGCGATGAGAGCCGCGTCCTCTGACAGGTGCGCCATGATGCGCATTTCAATCTGGCTGTAATCGGCGGTGAGAAGCGTTTCGAAGCCATCGCCCACGACGAATGCTTCGCGAATGCGATGGCCATCCTCCGTGCGGATGGGGATGTTCTGAAGATTGGGGTTCTTCGACGACAGTCGCCCCGTGGATGCGACCGTCTGGCTGAACGTGGTGTGAATCCGTTTGTCGGGACCGATCGCCTTCGAGAGCGTTTCGATGATTTGTCCCAGCTTGCTGGCGTCGCGGTGTGCGAGCAGCGCTTCGAGGAACGGGTGCGGCTGCTTCTCGTAGAGCTCGCCCAGCGACGACGCGTCGGTGGAGTAGCCAGTCTTAGTCTTCTTGGTCTTGGGCATCCCGAGTCGGTCGAAGAGGACTTCTTGAAGCTGCTTGGGCGAGGCGAGGTTCACCTCGTGGCCGTCGATCGCGGCGAATGCCGAATCCTGAGCCTTGCGGGTGCGCGTTGCGCACTCTGCGGCGAGACTTTCGAGACGCGTGGCGTTTATCGCTACGCCGGCGGATTCCATTCGCGCGAGCACGTCGATGAGTGGCAGTTCAAAGTCGCGGTAGACGCCCTGCATTCCGCGCTCGGCGACAACAGGTTCGAGCTCGTCCGCCACCCGTGCGAGGGCAGCCGCGCGCGCTCCGGCGGATTCTGCGGCGCTCGCTCCGAGCCCCAGATCCAGCTCGCCTCCCCCACCTTGCGCAGACGGGCTGAGCCCCAAGTAGCGTTGCAACACGTCGTCAAGGTCAAATCCTCGCTGATCGGGCTGCACGAGGTATGCGGCGATTTCGGTGTCGCCATCGACGCCGCCAAGGGTCCAGCCCCGCGAGGCGAGCGCGTGCCAACTGGCCTTGGCGCCGTGGAGCACCTTGAGGACCCCCGCGTCGGCGAGCCACGCCTCCAGCATCTGTTCTTCCTTCGGCGTGGCGTGAGCGAAGTCGACCCCCCACGCTGCACCTTGTCCGTCGGCGACGCCAAGGGCGATCGCATCCGCTTCTTCCCCTGCGTTGCCGTCAACGTAGACGAACACGCGCCCTTTCATGGCGGCGATTCCGGCTGTGGCGTTGTCAGTCACCACGTCAACGTCCTCTGCTTCCGCCGACGCCGCGGGGCCTGGCGCGTCAGCGTCTGGCTCATCTGCCAGCGGGAGTAACCGCGCGCGCAGCGACTTGAACTGCAGCGCATCGCACACGCGGTGGATGGCCTCTGCGCTGGCGGGCACCCTGACCAGGTCGTCCACCGTCAGCGGCAGCTCAACGTCGGTTAACAGCGCATTGAGCTCCCGGTTGAGTTTCACCGTGTCGATGTGGGCGCGCAGGCTCTCCCCCACCTTGCCGGGGATGTCGTCGGCCGCTGCGATTATCTCGGGAAGCGGCCCATAAAGGTTGATCCACTTGGCAGCTGTCTTGGGGCCGACCCCCGGCACCCCCGGGAGGTTATCGCTGGTCTCCCCCACGAGCGCGGCGAGGTCCGGGTAGTTCTCGGGCCGGACGTCGTACTTGGCCTCGACCGCGTTGGGAGTCATCACCACTAGGTCGGACACGCCCTTGCGTGGGTAGAGCACAGTGACGTCCTCATTGACCAGTTGAAACGTGTCGCGGTCGCCCGAGATAACGAGAACTCTGTACCCTTGCTCCGCGCCTTGACGCGCGTAGGTGGCGAGGATGTCGTCCGCCTCGAAGTTGTCCTTGCCGATTGCCTGCACGTTTAGCGCATCGAGCACTTCATAGATCAGTGGGATCTGTGGTTTGAACTCTGGCGGTGTCTCAGCCCTGGTGCCCTTGTAGGACGGCAACCGTTCGGTCCTGAACGTCGTGGAACCGACGTCCATGGCGACCGCCACGTGCGTCGGCTCATGGTCCCTCAGCAACGTCGCGAGCATCGCCGTGAAGCCGTAGACGGCGTTGGTGGGTTCGCCTGTCGACGTCGCGAAATTCTCCACTGGTAGTCCATAGAACGCGCGGAACGCCATGGACAGTCCGTCCACTAGCAGCAGGGTTCCCTTGGGTTCTTCGCTCACTGTGACAATGTATCTCTATGGACAAGGTCACCGAGCACTTACTCTCGCAGTTTCCACCGAGTGCGTTGGTTCACCGGCTCGGCATCGAAATCCTCGAACTCTCTGCCGAGCGGGTGGTCGGCACCATGCCGGTTGAAGGCAACACCCAGCCCATGGGCCTGCTGCACGGCGGCGCCACTGCGGCACTGGCCGAAACGCTCGGCAGTTACGGCGCGATCGTTCACTGTCAGCCCGCAGGCCTCGCAGTCGGCGTCGACCTCAACATCACCCATCACCGCGCCGTACGCGAAGGGGTGGTCACCGGCACGGCGACCGCGGTTCACTTGGGCAGGACCGTTGCGACGTACGAAATCGCGATAACGGACGACGCTAACAAGCGCGTCGCCACGGCAAGACTGACAAACGTTATCGTCCCGCAACCCACGGGCGGAGCGCACGGCTAACATGGGTACAACGGTCCGAGACAACGGCAATGGAGGCAGTCTTGACGGATGTGCTGACGCGTAGATCCGTCCGATTGAGCCTGGCGATCCTGCTCCTCGCAGTAGTCGCCGCGCTGGCGGTCTGGTTCTCCCCCGCGGCTGAGGCGGCGACACAGGTTGACGCTGCGGCTAGCGCGATTGAGGTGATCGACGAAGGGACTGAAACGGACGCTGCTGACGAACCGCTTTCGTACCGTCAGACCAACCGGCTTCTCCAGAATATCGTCAACGGCTTCTCGTTCGGGCTGCTGCTCGCACTCGCATCCGTGGGGCTCTCGCTGATTTACGGGACTACCAAGCTGAGCAATTTCGCGCACGGCGAGCAAGTAACCCTTGGCGCGGTATTCACCTACCTCTTCACCGATCAAGGCATGCCTTTCGTGTACGCCGCGCTCCTCGGCATCGCGCTTGCCGCCAGTACGGGATACTTGCAGGACTGGGGAATCTGGTCCAGGCTTCGCAAGCGCCGCGTGGGCAACGTCCAGCAGATGATCGTCTCGATTGGCCTGTCGCTCGCACTCGTCAACATCATCCAAATGGTGATCGGCTCCGAACGTGTGCGGCTGACGCGCTCGATTGAGGAGCGCTATCCGCTTGGCCCGGTCGATATCGGCCAGCAAACACTGGTCTCGACAATCATTGCGCTGGCGGCGCTAGGAGGCGTGGCGTACTTCTTGCTGCGCACCCGCCTAGGTCGGGCGACACGGGCAGTTTCCGACAACGCTGCGCTGGCGTCTGCGTCAGGAATCACTGTCAACCGGATCATCCGGCTCGTGTGGATCATGGCTACGGCCCTGGCCGGCCTTGGGGGAATCCTGCTTGCCGTTTATGAGAATACGACCGACTTTGGTGCGGGCGGCCGGATCCTCTTGCTGATGTTCGCCGCGGTGACACTCGGCGGACTGGGGCACCCGTTCGGTGCGCTCGTCGGCTCGATCATCATCGGCATGGCAGCTGAGGTCTCGACAGTGTGGCTCGCTCCCGACCTCAAGTACGCCGTCGCCCTAGCCATCCTGATCATCGTCCTGCTGGTGAGGCCTCAGGGAATCCTCGGACGAGTGGAAAGGGTGGGTTAGCTCATGGAATTCATCAACACGTTGGGATCCACCGTTGACTTCTTGTTCCACCCCACAACGCTCGCGTTCGCGCTCGCGGCCATCGGCCTCAACTTCCATTTTGGCCTTACGGGACTTCTGAACATGGGGCATGCGGGATTCATGCTGCTTGGCATGTACGGATACGCAATCACAGTTCGCGAGGGAGGCGGTCTGGCGCTCGGCGTGCTGGTTGCGATCGCTTGCGCGGTGACCTTTGCACTCCTGCTCGGATGGCCCACACTGCGGCTCCGGGGCGACTACCTGGCCATCGTGACGATCGCCGCGTCCGAGATGATCCGCTACCTGGGTCGCTCGCAGTCGCTCATTGGACTGACATCCGCCTCAACCGGGATCCGGCAAAACGAGTACGACCAGCCGTTCGAGAGCCTGTCACCGTTCCCCGACAAGTACATTCCCGCGCTTGGCACGACGCCGTTCGCACACCACGGGTCCGACGGAAACTCATGGTGGCTTCGCGTTGTAGGCGTGATTCTGGTCGTCATTTTCGCGTACCTCTTCTGGCGCCTGAGCAACAGTCCTTGGGGTCGCGTACTCAAGGGCATCCGCGAGGACGAGGATGCCGTGCGTTCGCTCGGAAAGAACGTCTACTCCTACAAGATGCAGGCCCTCGTAATCGGCGGTGTGCTCGGGGCACTCGGAGGTGTGGTGTGGGCCCATGGCGCGAGCGTCCAACCAGACTCCATGGGCCGGCCGGTCACGTTCTACCTCTGGACCATGCTGTTGCTAGGAGGCGCCGCGAAGGTATTTGGGCCCATCTTGGGCGCAATGATCTATGCCGCTGCGCTCTATCTCATCAAGATTGTGGCGCCCATCGCCCTGCCGTTCCTCACCACAGTTCAGGTTGAGCCACTGTCCCTAGCCCTGGTGGGAATCGCGTTGATGCTGCTGGTGATCTTCAGACCGCAAGGAATCTTGGGAGACAAGCGGGAGTTGGCAATCAATGGCTAAGAAGACGAACGCCCTGGCTGGCGTCAAGCACGTGCCTGGAGCAGTCAAGCCAGACGCCATCGTCGTGGCGGACAACGTCCATCGGCACTTCGGCGGGCTCACAGCCGTAGACGTCAAACACCTCGAGATTCAACGGCACGCCGTTACCGCGCTCATCGGGCCCAATGGCGCCGGCAAGTCGACATTCTTCAACGCCATTACCGGTTTCGACACGCCGCAGAGTGGCGCGTGGACCTTCAACGGCGTAAGCCTCGGCGGCATGGCGCCCGCGAAAGTCGCTCAGCGGGGCATGGTGCGGACGTTCCAACTAACCAAAGCTCTCAACCGCATGACCGTCATCGAAAACATGCGACTCGGTGCGCGGCACCAGCCCGGAGAGAACATCTTCACCGCGTTCGCACCGTGGATTTGGCGCAAGCGGGAGGCCGAAATCACGGTCCGCGCCGAGGAAATCCTGGATCGCTTCAGCCTTCTTCCCAAGCGCGACGACTTCGCGGGTGAACTCTCTGGCGGACAGCGCAAGCTCCTTGAAATGGCGCGAGCACTCATGTCGGATCCCGAAATCCTGATGCTTGACGAGCCCATGGCAGGCGTGAACCCCGCGCTCACGGAGTCGCTCCTAGACCACATTGTCCGCCTCAAAGACGAGGGCATCACGGTTCTGTTCGTCGAACACGACATGCACATGGTGCGCCGCATTTCGGATTGGGTCGTGGTGATGTCGGAGGGCAAGATCATTGCTGAGGGCACTGCGGACAAGGTGATGCGCAGCACCGTCGTGCAGGACGCGTATTTGGGCACCCACCACGACATGGACCTTTCGGAAGAGCGCTGATGGCAAAGAAGACTGACGTAATCCTCGAGGCGACTGACCTCTACGCGGGCTACCTTCCGGGAATCGACATCCTCAATGGGTGCAACCTCAACGTCCGTGAGGGCGAATTGATCGGAATCATCGGGCCGAATGGCGCCGGTAAATCCACGCTCCTTAAGGCACTGTTCGGGCTTGTGAACGTGCGCGGTGGCGAGGCCCTGTTCCGGGGCGAGGACATCACCGACATGCGGCCGGACCAGCTCGTGCGGCGCGGCATCGGCTTCGTCCCACAGAACGACAATGTGTTCCCGTCGCTCACCATCGAAGCGAACCTCGAAATGGGCATGTTCCAGGACCACAAACGCCTCGCCGAGCGCCTCGACGCGATCGGCGAAATCTTCCCCGTCCTCATCGATCGCAGAAGCCAGCGTGCAGGCTCGTTGTCGGGCGGCGAACGACAGATGGTAGCGATGGCGCGGGCCCTCATGATGGAGCCGTCGGTGCTGCTACTCGACGAACCGTCTGCGGGGCTGTCTCCCAACCGCCAGGACGAGACATTCATCCGCACGCGCGACATCAACCGCACGGGCGTCACTGTCGTCATGGTTGAACAGAACGCCCGCAGGTGCCTGCAGATTTGCGACCGCGGATACGTACTTGATCAGGGCACCAGCAAGTACACGGACACGGGCCAGAACCTACTCAAGGACCCGCGTGTCATCGAACTGTACCTAGGCACCCTGGGCGCCTAGCAAAGCGGCCTTCTGGGCGGCAAACGCCGCCTGAACTAGGGGAAACGCACCCAGCGCCACGTGAGGCGCGCAAAAGGGCCCCCAGCCTTGGCTGGGGGCCCTTCCGCGTCTCCGGAGGGGTTAGACCTCTCCGTAAACCGCCCGCACCCATGCGGGGATGTTGTCGTTGTCGAACGAGTAAACGCCGATGAAGGCGCTCGCTGGGTCGTTGTCCGAGTTGAACGCACCTGATCCGGCGACTGCGACGTAAGTAATCTCGTCGCCAGCGTCGAGCAGGTCACGGCACTCTACGAATCCAGAGCACTCGGTTCCACCGTTAGATCCAGAAACGGCGGGTAGGTTGTCCTTGATCGTGACACCGTCGTTCGCGCCTCCGCGGACCGCGGCAAGCGCGACCAACATGGTGGCGTCGTACGACTCAGGGCCGTACGCGTAGGTGTCAAGCGGGCTACCGTTTACGGCTTCCAGACGGGCCGCAAATGCGTCCGACGGGAATGCGCCAGGAATGGTTCCCTGAGCACCGTTGAGAGCACCAGCCTCGAAATCTTCCTCGTAGCTCGTGGTGTTTCCGTCAACCAGGTAAAGCTGGTCGGACGGGTAGCCAGCGGCAACCAGTTCGGGGATGATCTGCTTGGTCTGGTCGAATGCGATCACTGCGATCGCGTCCGGACTGGTCTCAAGCACGGCTGCGACGTCAGACGCGAAGTTCGAACCGTTGGGGTCGAACTCCTGGCCGGACTTGCCATAAGTGATGCTTCCGCCATCCTTTTCAACGACGGTCTGGACAACATCGCGGAGCGACGTTCCATAGTCATCGTTAAAGACGAGGATGCCGATATCGCTGTGGCCGTCGGCAAGCATCAGGTTGGCGAGTGCGCTGCCCTGAACCGTGTCCGGCGGAGCAACACGGAAGTAGAACGGCGAGTAGCCACTAAGCGCAGTTGAAGTGTTGGCCGGGGAGATCTGAACGATCTGAGCGGCCGCGATGTCATCTACAACGTTGAGGGACACGGAAGATGACGCAGCTCCAACAATTGCGCCCACGCCATCACCGATCATGTCGGTAACGGACTGAGTCGCGATCTGCGGGTTAGCGGTGTCTGACGAGTCCTTGTGGATCACGGTGACGTCGGCGCCATTGACGCCGCCAGCCGCGTTGACTTCCTCAATAGCGAGGTCCACGCCTGCGACCTCGGGCGGGCCGAGGAACGCGAGACTGCCCGTGAGGGGCAGCAGCGTGCCAATCTTCAAGCCGTCGCCACCACCTGCAGCACAGGCAGAAAGCGCCAGCGTCGCGGCTGCAGCAATCGCTGCTCCACGAACGAAGGTTTTCGGTGATGCCATTATTCCCTCCAAATGTGCCAGCCGAAGCCAGCATTGCGGCGAGGAGTCTCCACGCGCGCGTTGTGAATCACGTTACTCCGCAGGGGCGCAACCGGGAGTAATTGATGGTCACTATATTGTGACCTTCACAGCCTTTACTTTTTGCCCATTTGGTCTATGACGGCTTCGGCAACCTCGCGCATGGTGAGGCGACGGTCCATCGACGTCTTCTGAATCCATCGGAACGATTCTGGCTCGTTGAGCTGCATGTTCTCCATCAACAGGCCCTTGGCGCGCTCGACCTTCTTGCGAGTCTCCATGCGGTCGGAGATGTCCGCAACCTCGGACTCAAGTTGCCTAATCTCCATGAAGCGCGCGGCGGCGACTTCGACGGCGGGTAGCAAGTCCGCGGGAGTGAACGGCTTAACCACGTAGGCCATCGCGCCGGCGTCCCGCGCTCGCTCAACCAGTTCCGTTTGGGAGAACGCAGTCAGCAGGACCACTGGCGATACCCGGTCGTTGGCGATGAGCTCAGCGGCGGTGATGCCGTCCATGACGGGCATTTTGATATCCATCACGACGACGTCGGGTTTGAGTTCTTTGGCCAGGGCAACGCCTTCTTCACCGTTGGCGCCCTCCCCAACGACGTCGTAGCCGCCCTCAATCAGGGTCTCGACAATGTCCATGCGGATGAGCGCCTCATCTTCAACTACGATGGCGCGCCGCGAAACGGGTTTGACAGGGGCGCTGGCTTCGACACCAGGCAGAGGCTCTTCGATTTCGTTCGCTCGGGTCACAGGCGATAGCCTAGTCTGCGCGCCCCGATAGCCCAACCGGCAGAGGCAAACGGCTCAAACCCGTTCCAGTGTGGGTTCGACTCCCACTCGGGGCACCGAGATGTACCGAAGCTACCCGCCTCGCCGTTGAGGCAGGCAGCCTCGTCTGAGCGTCAGCCCACGTGCTCGCCAACTTTGTGCACCAAAATCGAGTTCGTCGTACCGGAAACACCCATGGGCGCCCCCGAGACTATGACGATGTAGTCGCCGTCCTTGGCGCGACCAGTGTCCTTGAGTACCTTGTCGACCACCTTCACCATGTCGTCGGTGGAATCCACATTCTCGACGAGGTCCGGATGAACTCCCCAGGTCAGAGCCAGTCGTGCGTATGTGTCTGAATCCGGCGTGAATGCGTACATCTTGGTCTTGGGACGCAGGCGCGACATGCGCTGCGCCGAGTCGCCCGACTGTGTAAACGTGACAATCGCTTTGGCGTGCAGGCGCCTCGCGATATTCGCCGCAGCAGCCGTGATGGTGCCACTGCGAGTCTTGGGCTTCGAAACCATGGGCGCAATGCGGTCGCCACCCTTTTTCTCGGTGTTCTCGATGATGCGGGCCATGGTCTCGACAGTGATGATTGGATACTCGCCCACGGACGTCTCGCCCGAGAGCATGACGGCGTCAGCGCCGTCGAGAACCGCGTTCGCGCAGTCAGACGTCTCTGCCCGGGTAGGAACCGGCGACGAGATCATCGACTCGAGTACCTGCGTTGCTACGATGACGGGCTTGGCGTGCGCACGGCACAATTCGATGGCATGTTTCTGAACGAGCGGTACGTCTTCGAGCGGCAGCTCAACGCCGAGGTCACCGCGCGCGACCATCACGCCGTCAAAAGCGTTGACGATCTCCTTGAGGTTGTCGACTGCCTGCGGCTTCTCTACCTTGGCAATCACCGGGACGGTGCGGCCCTCCTCGGTCATGATGCGTGCGACGTCATCGTAGTCTGCGGCCGAGCGGACGAACGACAGCGCGATGAAGTCGGTCCCGAGCTTGAGTGCCCAGCGCAGGTCTTCCTCGTCCTTGTCTGACATCGCGGGAACTGATACAGCAACGCCGGGAAGGTTGATTCCCTTGTTGTTGGAGACCGCTCCGGGCACCACGACCGTGGTGGTGACGTCGGTCTCAGTCACCGCCGTGACCTCTACTTTGACCTTGCCGTCGTCAATGAGCAGGAAGTCGCCGACGTTGGCGTCACCTGGCAAACCGGCGTAGGTCGTGCCACACAGCTCCTTGGTGCCCTCGACGTCGCGCGTCGTAATGGTGAACACGTCGCCAGTGGCCAGGTCGTGCGGTCCGTTAGCGAAACGCGCGAGCCGGATCTTTGGGCCCTGGAGATCGACGAGCACGGCAACATTGCGGCCGGCCTCCTTGGAAGCCTTGCGAACGTTGGCGTAGACCTTCTCGTGCACCGCGAAATCGCCGTGGCTCCGGTTCAGGCGAGCAACGTCCATGCCCGCGTCAACCAGGAGCCGCATCTGCTCGAGCGACTCAGTCGCGGGTCCGATGGTGCAGACAATCTTTGCGTGACGCATGATCTCCTACCTAGGTGGTCTTAAGCACGGTACGCGACTGTACGCGCCGTTATTGCTGCCGGTAGCTCGGTGCCACCAGTCAGATACGTGTCAACGGCCGCCGCGACGGCGCGGCCCTCGGCGATTGCCCAAACAACAAGTGACTGCCCTCGGCCAGCGTCACCCGCGACGAATACGCCGTCCGCAGGCGTTGCGAAATCCTCGCCACGGGTAACCGTTCCTCGCGGCGTGAGGGACAGCGCAGGCAGCTGGCCGAAGGTTGTGGAGTCGGGCCCCAGGAAACCCATCGATATGAGCACCAAGTCAGCCGGAATCTCGACTTCTGTCCCGGGTGCTGCTCCGCGCGAGCCGTCAGGCATGATTTGAGTGCGGGCGACGCGGAGAGCCGTCACGCGATCATCTTCATCGCCGAGGAACTCAACGGTGGAAGCCAAATACTCGCGTTCGCCACCCTCTTCGTGGCTGCTGGAAACCTCGAACAGCAGCGGGTGAGTCGGCCAGGGCTGCTGCTTGTCGTCCCGCTCATCCGGCGGCTTGACACCAATCGCGAGTGTCGTGACAGACTTTGCGCCCTGCCGAAGAGCCGTGCCCAGGCAGTCGGAGCCCGTGTCTCCGCCGCCGATGATGATCACGTTCTTGTTCTCGGCCGTGATCTGCTTTTCAACAATATCGCCGGCTGCGACTTGGTTGCCCTGTTTGAGGTACGGTATCGCGAAGTGGATGCCTTTGTGGTGCCTGCCGGGGATTGGCAAGTCGCGCGGGATCGTCGTTCCGGTGGCCATGACCACCGCGTCGTAACGCGACCGTAAATCGCTCCACGAGATGTCAACGCCGATGCTCACATTGGTGCGGAATCGCGTACCTTCCGCTTCCATCTGTTCCATGCGCGAGTCGATGGTGTCCTTCTCCATTTTGAAGTCGGGCACGCCGTAGCGCATGAGCCCGCCGATCCGGTCGTCGCGCTCGAAGACGGCGACCGTGTGCCCCGCCCGCGTGAGCTGCTGCGCTGCGGCCAAGCCCGCGGGTCCTGAGCCCACCACCGCGACCGTCTTGCCTGTCTGTCGCTGCGGAATCACCGGCGTGACGTTGCCGTCTGCATACGCGCGGTCAATGATCGAGACCTCGATGTTCTTGATGGTCACGGCGGGCTGGTTGATACTCAATACGCACGAGCTCTCACAAGGTGCAGGGCAGATGCGCCCAGTGAATTCTGGGAAGTTGTTGGTGGCGTGGAGCCGCTCGATTGCGTCGGCGGGTTGGTCGCGCCAGGTGAGGTCGTTCCAGTCCGGGATGAGGTTGCCCAGCGGGCAACCTTGATGGCAAAAGGGAATCCCACAGTCCATGCACCGGCTCGCCTGCACCTTGAGTGCATCAGGATCGCGCGCGAGTTCGTCCTTGACGTATTTCCAGTCGAGGAGCCGTACTTCGACGGGTCGGCTCGGCAGAACCTGCCGCTCGCGGTGGTTGAGAAAACCTCGGGGGTCAGCCACTGGTCACCTCCAGGAAGTCGGCCCAGGCTCCGGGCGCGGATAGGTCGCCGCCATTGGCTTCGATGGCGGCGAGCGTCTCGCGCACTCGCGCGTACTGCACGGGAAGCACCCGCGTGAAGCGTGGTGCCGAGCCTTCCCAATCTGCGAGCAACTCTCGCGCCTGAGGAGACTCCGTCTCAGATACGTGCTTCTCCAGCAGACCGCGAACCAGTGCCTCGTCCTCGGAGTCGAGCGGGCTGAGGGTGAGATCTCCGGCGGCGAGTGCCTCCACGTTCACACGTTCCGACCGCAGGTCGAGCACGTAAGCGGTTCCGCCGGACATGCCAGCGCCTAGGTTCCGGCCCGTGCGTCCAATCACGAGGGCGGTGCCGCCCGTCATGTATTCGAGCGCGTGGTCACCTACGCCCTCCACGACGGCGGTTGCGCCGGAGTTTCGAACCAGGAACCGCTCCCCAACCTGGCCGCGAAGGAACAGCTCGCCACCGGTGGCACCGTAGCCGATGACATTGCCCGCAACGACGTCGCGAGAGTCGTCCAGCATCGCCGTCCGATCCGGACGAACGACGATGCGCCCACCGCTCAGGCCCTTGGCCACGTAGTCGTTGGCATCGCCGGAAAGCCGCAGTGTAATGCCCCTTGGCACGAACGCGCCAAACGACTGCCCCGCGGATCCTGTGCACATCACTGTGATCGTGTCGTCGGGAAGACCTGCGCCGCGGTAGCGCTTGGTTACCTCGTTGCCGAGCATCGTTCCAATGGTCCGGTTGGTGTTGCGCACAGCATGGGTCAGCCTGACGGCTTCGCCACGCTCGAGCGCAGGCTCGGCCTCCGCGATCAACTTCAAGTCAAGCGCCCGGTCCAGTCCGTGGTCCTGCAACGTTGACTGGTGCAGGTTTTCGCCGGCGGCCGGCACGGCAAGGACGGGCTCGAGGTCAAGACCGCGAGCCTTCCAGTGTTCAATCGCCGATCGTGTCTCGAGGACCTCGACGTGGCCGACGGCTTCTTCGATTGATCGGAAGCCCAACTGTGCGAGCATCTCGCGAACTTGGAGGGCAATGAACTCGAAGAAGGTCTCAACGAATTCGGGCTTGCCGGAGAATCGTTCGCGCAACTCGGGGTTCTGGGTCGCGACGCCAACAGGGCAGGTGTCTTTGTGGCATACGCGCATCATGACGCAGCCCGAGACCACGAGCGGCGCAGTTGCGAATCCGAACTCTTCCGCTCCGAGGAGTGCAGCAACGATTACGTCCCGGCCGGTCTTCATCTGACCGTCTACCTGTACGACGATCCTGTCGCGAAGCTTGTTGAGGACCAGGGTCTGCTGTGTGTCGGCGAGACCGATCTCCCACGGAGCGCCCGCGTGCTTAAGCGAGTTAAGCGGGCTCGCGCCGGTTCCACCGTCCGATCCGGAGATTAGGACGACATCTGACTTGCATTTAGCAACGCCTGCCGCGATAGTGCCGACCCCAACCTCGGAGACCAACTTGGTGTGGATCCGGGCCTCGGGGTTGGCGTTCTTGAGGTCGTGGATGAGCTGTTTGAGGTCTTCGATCGAGTAGATGTCGTGATGTGGCGGGGGCGAGATCAGCCCGACTCCCGGCGTCGAGTGCCGCGTCTGCGCAACCCACGGATACACCTTGGTGGCGGGAAGCTGGCCACCCTCGCCCGGCTTAGCGCCCTGCGCGAGTTTGATCTGAATATCGTCAGCGTTGACAAGGTACTCGCTGGTGACCCCAAAGCGCCCGGAGGCAACCTGCTTGATTGAGCTCCGGCGCTCGGGGTCGTAGAGGCGATCGACGGCCTCTCCGCCCTCGCCGGTGTTGGAGCGCGCGCCAAGCCGATTCATCGCGATCGCGAGAGTCTCGTGCGCCTCGATCGAAATCGAGCCGTACGACATCGCGCCCGTGCTAAATCGCCTGACGATGTCGCGGACGTGCTCGACGTCTTCGATAGGAATGGATGTGCGGTCGGACTTGAAGTCAAGAAGTCCGCGCAGGGTCATGAGCCTGCGCGACTGGTCGTTGACGAGGCTCGTGTACTCGTTGAACACCTCGTACTGCCGGGTGCGCGTGGAATGCTGAAGCTTGAATACGGTTTCCGGGTCAAACAGGTGCTGCTCGCCTTCGCGCCGCCACTGGTATTCGCCACCCACATTGAGCCTGCGGTGCGGCTGCGCCTCGCCCTTGGTTGGATAGGCGTCCGCGTGCCGAAGTGCGACTTCCTGGGCGATGACCCCGAGCCCAACGCCACCAATCTGGCTGGGCGTGCCAGCAAAGTGAAGGTCGACCAAGTCGCGGGACAACCCGAGCGCCTCAAAGACCTGTGCGCCCCGATACGACGAGATGGTGGAGATACCCATCTTCGACATGATCTTGAGGACCCCTTTGCCGAGCGCCATGATGAGGTTTCGAACGGCCTGCTCTGAACTGAGGTCCGTGATGTATCCGCGTGAGACCAAGTCTTCCACGGTCTCCATCGCGAGATAGGGGTTGACCGCAGCGCAGCCGTAGCCAATCAAGGCTGCTACGTGGTGGACCTCGCGCACGTCGCCGGCTTCGACCACTAGGGACACCTGCGTGCGGCTGTGATTGCGGACAAGGTGATGGTGAACCGCGCCTGTCATCAAGAGCGACGGGATGGGCGCGTTTTCGGCGTCTGAGTCACGGTCCGAGAGAACGAGGAAGCCCACGCCTTGCTTGATGGCCCGGTCCACCTCGTCAAAGATCTCAATGAGACGGCGCTGAAGCCCCTCTCCCCCGCTGCGCACGCGGTACAAGCCACTGATGCGACGAGCGCTGAAGATGTTGCGAAGCGTCGGGTCGGCGTCGATGTGGATGATCTTGGCAAGCTCGTCGTTATCGATGACAGGGAAATCCAGGATGACCTTGCGCGCGTGTTCGGGGGTTGCGTCAAGGAGGTTTGGCTCAGGGCCGATGGCCCCACCGGTGGCCGTGACGATCTGTTCGCGGATGGAGTCGAGCGGCGGGTTCGTGACCTGAGCGAACATCTGAGTGAAGTAGTCAAAGAGGAGCCGCGGGCGGTTCGAAAGCACAGCAATGGGTGTGTCCGACCCCATTGCGCCTATGGGCTCCACCGCGTGTTGTGCCATGGGCGCCACCAGCATGGTCAGCTCTTCTTCGGTGTATCCGAAGGCACGCTGGCGCCGGACGACGGACGACCGTGAGTGTGTGACGTGCTCGCGCTCGGTTAACTCGGCGAGCCGGACAGCGTTGTCGGCAACCCAAGCCTCGTACGGATGTTCTGCGGCCAGCTGGTCCTTGATCTGCTCGTCTTCGATGATTTGGCCGGCAGCCGTGTCCACGAGCAGCATTCGTCCCGGCTGAAGGCGGCCCTTGCGAACGACCTTCGCGGGGTCGATGTCGAGGAGCCCTGCCTCGGAACCGGCCACCACGAGGCCGTCGTCCATCACCCAGAAGCGTCCGGGGCGCAGGCCGTTGCGGTCCAGCGTCGCGCCTATCAACGTGCCATCAGAGAAGTGGAGCGCGGCTGGTCCGTCCCAAGGTTCCATGAGCGACGAGTGATACTCGTAAAATGCGCGGCGGCGAGCGTCCATCTCGGTGTTCTGCTGCCAGGCCTCGGGCATCATCATCAAGACCGCGTGCGGCATGCTGCGCCCGCCGAGGTTGAGCAATTCGAGCACCTCATCGAACGACGCCGTGTCCGATGCCGACGGCGTACAGATGGGCACGATATCGCTCAGGTCGCCGAGTAGTTCCGACCTGAGGGTGCCCTCGCGCGCAGCCATCCAATTTCGGTTCCCCTGCACCGTGTTGATCTCACCGTTGTGCGCGATTCCGCGTAGTGGCTGTGCAAGCGGCCACGAAGGGAATGTGTTGGTCGAGAAGCGTGAGTGAACGAGGGCGAGTTCAGTTGAGTACTCTGGATCGAGCAAATCCGGGAATACCTGCTCAAGTTGGTACGTGGTGAGCATGCCCTTGTATGTGAGCGTCCGGGCCGAGAGCGAGGCAAAGAATACGCCGTGAGAGTTTTCGGCGCGCTTGCGCACACGGTAAACTCGGCGATCAAGGTCGATGCCACTCAAACCGTCACACGTGAGGAAGACCTGCCGGAAGCCTGGCATCGCTTGACGAGCCGATGGGCCCAGCGGTTCGGGGTTCACCGGCACGTCGCGCCAGCCAATGATCGTCACGCCTTCAATCGACGCTGCCCGCTCAACGGCGGCGACTTCGACGCCGACATTGTCTGGCGTGAGGAACGCGATCCCGGTCGCATACGAGCCCGCGGGAGGCAGGTCGAAGGCGACAACGGTGCGCAGGAACGCGTCGGGCACTTGCGTCAGAATGCCCGCTCCGTCGCCGGTCTCGGTCTCGGCGCCCACGGCGCCACGGTGCTCGAGGTTCTTGAGGGCTGTCAGACCCGCGTCCATGATGTCTCGGCCAGGCTTGCCGCGCAGAGTCGCGACAAACGCGACGCCGCAGGCGTCGTGTTCATACGCAGGGTCGTACAGACCCTTCGCATTCGCTTGGGCGCGTAACTGCACGGGCATCACACCGTCCTTTGTCATTCTCGGCACGGCCGAGCTGGTTCTGGATACGGGGCGCCGTCGGCCCGGTCAACACACGGGTATATAGGCTACCGCGCGTTCCCCCTAAGTCCGAACGCGCCGGTTCTATTTCTTGGGCGTTGTGGCCTTCGTCCCCGGGCTCTCTTTGCGCGCAACCGTTTTGGATACAGCCTTCTTAGCAGGCGCACTCTTTGCCGGCGTCTTTTTTGCGGGCGTCTTCTTGGATGCCGGCTTCTTAGTAGAAGCGGAGCGTTTAGTCGCTACGGCCACTTTGCCCTTAGTCACGCGTGCGGGGAATTCCTCGAACGTGCCTGCATTTCGCTTGCCCACCAGCCAGAACGCGAAGATCGAGCCGAGCAATACTACGATCGAGACCCACACGTTGATGCGTAGCCCGCCGATGTGCACCGCGGTATCGATACGGACGTTCTCAATCCAGACGCGACCGGTGGTGTAAACGATGACGTAGAGCCAGAACACCCGACCATTGCGGAGTTTCAGTCGACGGTCAAGGTAGAGCACGACGAACACACCCACCACGTTCCAGAGCAGTTCGTAAAGGAAAGTCGGGTGGAAAAGCGTGTCGACCGGCAGGTCGCGCGGAAAGCTTGGCGCGGCAGCGTCGATCTGGAGGCCCCACGGCAATGTTGTTGCGCCGCCGAAGAGTTCTTGGTTGAAATAGTTGCCAAGGCGACCGATAGCTTGCGCAAGCAGTATCCCTGGCGCAGCGGCATCAATGAACGCCGGAAACGATACGCCCGCGCGCTTCGCTCCGATGTACGCACCCAAAGCTCCGAGCGCGACCGCGCCCCAGATCCCCAGTCCGCCCTCGTTGATCGCGAAGATCTTGACCCAGTTTCCACCCTCACCAAAGTATGGGCCGGGCGTGGAAATCACGTGATAGATGCGCGCGCCAAGAATTCCGAAGGGAATCGCCCAAACCACAATCTCTTCAACGGCCGCGACATCCCCGCCACGCGCTATCCAACGCTTGCGTGCGACCCAGACACCGGCGACCATGCCTAGCAGGAGCGCAAGGGCGTAACTGCGGATGGGGAACGGGCCGATCTGGAACAGAATGCCCCAGTCGAGCGGCGGGCTGGGAATCGAAACGGGAATCACGGTTTTCCTCTCACACCGGCCGCGAGTTCGGCCGTCTTGGTACGGAGGGCGGCGATGCCCTGATCAAACTCTGCGGCGCCCGACAGGGCGCGTACTAGTGCGCTGCCAACAATAACGCCGTCTGCGTAGCGCGCAACCTCAGCCGCTTGGCTTCCGGTTGCCACGCCGAGTCCCACGCACACGGTTTGAGCGCCAGCTGCGCGGGTATCGGCAACAAGTCGCTCGGCATCATCGCCGACGCTCGCCCGCTCTCCGGTGACTCCCATCAGTGAGGCCGCATACACGAACCCGCTTGTCTGACCAACGGTCAGATGGAGCCGCTCCGGAGTAGAACTTGGCGCAACGAGGAAGATGCTGTCCAGCCCGCGAGCGTTGGCGATCTCAATCCATTCCGTCGCCGCGTCAGGCGTCAAATCGGGGAGGACGACGCCAGAGCCCCCCGCTGCCAGCAGGTCGTCGGCGAACTGCTGAAGTCCGTATTGAAATATGGGGTTGTAGTACGACATCACAACTGCGGGCGCGCCAGCATCTACGACGGCCTTGACCGCGGCGAACACGTCCGCAACCCGCACGCCGCCCTCAAGCGCGACGACTCCCGCCTGCTGAATCACTGTGCCGTCTAGAACGGGATCCGTGTACGGCATACCGACCTCGACAACGTCCGCTCCAGCCTCCACGAGCGCTGTGAAGGCCTCGATCGATTGATCTACGCTTGGATAGCCCACGGGCAAGTAGCCGATGAGCGCCGCGCGCCCCTCGGCCTTGACCTCGGCCAAGCGTTCGCTCAGGTGGCTCACGACTGATCCTCTGGTAGCAACTTGAAGTAGCGAGCCGCGGTCTCGACATCCTTGTCGCCGCGACCGGATAGGCTCACGAGGATGGTCGCGCCAGCCCCCAATTCGTTGCCAAGTTTGAGCGCCCCGGCGAGCGCGTGCGCGGACTCGATGGCAGGCAGTATCCCCTCGGTGCGGCACAACAGCCGGAACGCGGACATCGCCTCCGCGTCCGTGACCGCCCAGTACTCAGCTCGACCAAGGTCCGCGAGCCAGGCATGTTCGGGGCCAACGCCCGGATAGTCGAGCCCCGCAGAAATCGAGTAGGAAGGTTGCGTCTGGCCGTCGGCGTCCTGCAGGACGTACGATTTGGAACCGTGCAGCACGCCGGGCCGGCCGCCGGAGATCGCAGAGGCGTGTCGCCCCGTGTCCACGCCGTCCCCCGCGGCTTCGCAGCCGATCAGGCGCACATCCTCGTCGTCGAGGAACGCGTCGAATATCCCGATCGCATTCGACCCGCCGCCCACGCACGCGACAATCGCGTCTGGAAGGCCACCCATGGCAAGCATTTGCTCACGCGCCTCTTGGCCGATTACTCGCTGAAAATCGCGAACCATCGCCGGGAACGGGTGAGGGCCCGCTGCGGTGCCAAAGATGTAGTTAGTGTTTTCGACGTTTGCGACCCAGTCCCGGTACGCCTCGTTTATTGCGTCCCGGAGAGTGCGGCTTCCCGCGGTGACCGGGATCACCGTCGCGCCGAGCAGCTCCATGCGCGCTACGTTGAGCGACTGGCGCTCGGTGTCTTCCTCACCCATGTAGACCACGCACTCGAGGTCCATGAGGGCAGCCGCTGTCGCGGTGGCGACGCCGTGCTGTCCCGCGCCGGTTTCCGCAATGACCCGCGTCTTGCCGATGCGTTTGGTCAGGAGCGCCTGTCCGATCACGTTGTTGATTTTGTGCGAGCCAGTGTGGTTGAGGTCTTCGCGCTTAAGGATAACGCGCGCGCCACCGGCATGCTTGGCGAAGCGCGGGACCTCGGTGACGATGCTCGGGCGTCCAGAGTATGTGCGGGCGAGTCGCTCGAGATCTGCGTCGAACGCCGGGTCGACGCGAGCCTTTTCGTATGCGTCTGTCAGTTGATCAAGCGCGGCGATGAGCGCCTCAGGAACGAAGCGGCCTCCGAAGTCTCCAAAGAAGGGGCCTGGGGCCGATTGAAGGGAATCCGTCATATGCGGCGCTCTACGAGGGACGTACGGAGCGTAGAGCGGGATGTGCGCCAGCGGCAACCATCTCGGCAACGGCGGTCCGGGGATCACGGTTCTTGACGAGCGCTTCACCCACCAGAACAGCGTGCGCTCCCGCCCGCGCGTACTCGACCACGTCGTGGCTGTCGCGAATTCCAGACTCGGCGACGCGGACGATGCCGTCCGGGATGAGGGGCGCGACCTTGCCAAACGTATCCCGGTCGACGTCGAGAGTTTTGAGGTTGCGAGCGTTCACACCAATGACCTTGGCGCCGGCGTCAACGGCGCGCGCAACCTCGTCGGCCTCGTGCACCTCGACCAGCGCAGTCATGCCCAAGGAGTGTGCGCGCTCGACAAGGGACTCAAGAGCCATTTGCTCGAGGGCCGCCACAATCAGCAGCACGAGGTCGGCGCCATGGGCGCGCGCCTCCCACACCTGGTACGGCGTCACAATGAAGTCCTTGCGAAGGATGGGGACATCTACCTTGCCGCGAACGGCGTCCAAGTCTGCAAGCGACCCGCCAAAACGCCGCTCCTCCGTGAGGACAGAAATGACCGATGCGCCTCCGGCTTCGTACTCCGTAGCGAGCGCCGAGGGGTCCGTGATTTCTGCCAGATCGCCCTTGGACGGGCTTGAGCGCTTGACCTCGGCTATGACCGAAACTTCTTTCACCGCAAGGCGCTGGTAGCCATCAATTGCTCCGGGGATCCGGGCCGCCCGCTCTTTGAGCTCATCCATGCTGACGCGCTCCTGGCGCTCAACTAGGTCTTGCCTGACGCCAGCGACGATGCTGTCGAGGACACTCATGCCGATTCCGCTCCCATGAGTACATGGTATCTCTCACTCGGTGCGAAAGATTCCCCCAGTCCGCGGAACTGCCTAAGGAGCGAGGTACGGCGCGAAGGCGGGCACGTTGCGCAGAACGAAGAAACCCAACGCCGCGAGCCCCACGGTGACGTAGGCCCAGTCCGGGATGTTCCACGGTTTAGTGGGACGGCCGCGTGCGTACAGAACCCACCGGAACCACAACACGATAAGCACGGGGACCGCCAAGGTGAATACCGGGTTCATTGCCATCGCACCGGCAATATCGCCGTGTGCGAGGTCATAAACCGCACGGGTTCCGCCGCATCCGGGGCACCACATGCCCGTGTTGTAGTAGAGCGGGCACCAGCCGAGCGCACCAAGAACGTGAGGATTGTTCAGGAAGATGTATACGGTTCCGCTGAGCGCGACGAACGCGCTCACGATCGGACCAAGCAGGGTGTCAAACGCGCGACGCGACGCGACGAGGAAGTTCGCTCGAGCGCGCACAAACCCAGGGCCCGCTATGAAAGCGGGGCCCTGGGCATCAATCGCTATTAAACGTCCGCGCACTGCGGGATGTCGGGGTTCGACTCGCAGATGCCCTCAAGCCATGAGTCCGCGAAACCGGGGCTCAGGTATACGAGAACTGCGCCGAGCAGTCCGAGAACTGCGGCGACCACACCGAGAATGATTCCGGTCTGCGCCATTCCGCCGCCGCCATGGGTGCCCGCTGCTGCGTCTCGCTTTCCCTGGATACCAAGAATGATCGCGACGATTCCGCCAGGCAGTGCCATGAACCAGTAGAGGCACGACAGCACCGAGACGATACCGACGATCATTGACGCGAGCGCCTTGCCGCTATTGGGGAGCCCCGCCGCTGCGGGGGGTGGTGGGGTTGTCATATCTATCTCCTTTGATTGATATCAACGGTCGCCGCACTGCCAGGCGCGACTACCGACTGGGTTGCCCGTGTCCGAGGGCTTTGAGAACGGCTGCCGCGATCAACGCGGTAACCGCCACACCTGAACCGATCCAGACCCACACCATGTCCCACACGGTGAAACCCCAGCCCGCAAAGAGTGCGCCGGCGACTACTCCGCTGTTGGCGACCCACGCGGAGCGCGTGCGGCCGTGGTTCCCCGGAGCGACGTCGGGAAGGTCGGACTCGGAAATCTCTACGCTGGACATTGATGCTCCCTGTTCGATAATTGGAGTCTAACCAGACTCGGCGCGTTCGAGGCGGCTTGCAAGCGAAATGGCGCGAATCATCGCGGCAGTTTTGTCGCGGGTTTCTTGCTCTTCTGTGTCGGGCACCGAGTCGGCAACGATCCCCGCTCCTGCCTGAACGTGCGCGATCCCGTTCTGGATCAGCGCGGTGCGTATGGCGATCGCCGTATCCATATTCCCCGCGAAATCGAAGTAGCCGACGGCGCCTCCGTAGTAACCCCGCCTTGCCGGTTCGACCTCGTCGATAAGCGCGATCGCGCGTGGCTTTGGCGCGCCGGAGAGCGTTCCGGCAGGAAACGTAGCAGTGAAAACGTCTACGAGCCCGTGCTGGGGCTCAAGCTGGCCAGTGACCGTTGAGCAGATGTGCATAATGTGGCTGTATCGATTGACCGCCATGAAGTCAGAGACTTCGACCGAGGTGGGCTCGCAGACTTTCACCAAGTCGTTTCGCGACAGGTCGACGAGCATGATGTGCTCGGCGATTTCCTTGGGGTCGGCGACCAAGTCCTGCTCGAGCTGCGCGTCCTCCTCGGGCGTCGCGCCGCGTGGCCGAGATCCGGCGATCGGGAACGTCATCACGTCGCCGTCCCTTACGGCGACGAGCGACTCGGGACTTGCGCCGACAACGGCAGACTCCCTGCCTTCCGCGTCCAGCAGTTGGAAGTAGTACATATAGGGGCTGGGGTTGAGCGTGCGCAGCACGCGGTACACATCAAACGGACTCGCGTCACACGTCACATCGAAGCGCTGCGATGGCACCACCTGAAAGACCTCGCCGTCCCGGATTGCCTCTTTGCAAAACTCCACGATCCGCTGGTACTCGCCAGGCTCTGAGCGCTGCTTGATTTCGGGTTCTTCCCCCGCGGGCGCGGTCACAGACACGTCTGCAGTGGCGGCGCCATTGAGTGCCGCCTGCATCGCATCGAGCCTCGCCACCGCGTCAGCGTATGCGATGTTGAGGCCCGACGCTTTCGCGTCAGCGTTGATGGCGTTCGCGATGAGCCAGACGCTCCCGTCGTAGTGATCAATTGCGGCGAGATCGGTCGCAAGCATGAGCAGCATGTCGGGGACGTCGAGCTCGCGGGGCGCGTTCTGGGGCAGGGTGGGCTCCCATTGGCGGACGATGTCCCAGCCGAGCAGCCCCACCAACCCGCCAGTGAGCGGCGGTAGGCCGGGGATGGCCTCCGAGCGCATTTCCTCCAGCGCGTGCCGAATGGTGTCGAGAGGTGCGCCGTTCACGAGGCCAACGGGCACGTCCCCCGACCAGCGCGCATCGTCGCCCGTGGCCGTGAGGGTCGCGCGCGAGTGCACACCTACGAAGGAAAACCTGGAGCGAGAGCCGTCCGGCTCGGCGGACTCAAGGATGAACGTGCCGGGCCGTTCCTGCGCGAGGGCGCGGTAGACAGCAACGGGCGTAACGCCGTCGGCCAATACCTTGCGTACGACCGGGACTACGCGGCGCGTCGCGCCCATGTCCACGAAACCGCCAAGGGACGGCCACGTTTCGCCCCAGGCTACATTCGCGGGAGCGCTACTCACTCTTGCCCGCCCCCGGGCCGTCATTCGCCTGGTTCGCCACTGCAGCGCCCAAGTCGCCTCCCGCATCGAAACACGAGTGCTCGCCCGTGTGGCAAGCCGGGCCCACTTGGTCAACGCGCAGGAGCAGGGAATCTCCATCGCAATCGAGGGAGACGGATTTGATCCACTGCGCGTGCCCGGAAGTGTCTCCTTTACGCCAAAGCTCCTGCCGGCTCCGGCTCCAAAACACCGCGCGCCCTTCGCTGAGCGTCCTGCCGAGCGCGTCGTCGTTCATCCACCCCACCATGAGGACCTCGCCGGTGTCGTATTGCTGCACGACGGCACAAACGAGTCCGTTCGAGTCGCGCTTCAGGCGCTCCGCAACGCTGGGGTCCAGTGGCATGGGCCCATCCTTCCACGATTCAGTCGCGGGTTTGCGAAACCCAGGCCGCGTACATTTTGGTGTACTCGCCGTCCGCGGCAAGTAGTTCCTTGTGGTGACCGACTTCGCGGAGTTCGCCGTCGGCCATTACCGCGATCGCATCGGCGCGTTCCGCCGTCGAGAGGCGGTGCGCGATCACGATGGAGGTCCGGCCCTTCATGAGGGTTTCCAGCGCGCGACTGATGCGCACCTCCGTCACCGGATCTACAGCCGACGTGGCCTCGTCAAGTAGAAGCACATCCGGGTCACGTAGGTAAGCCCTCGCGATGGCCACAAGCTGTCGCTCCCCTGCCGACAGCCTTTCGCCGCGCTGCCCCACCTCTGCCTGAAGCCCATCCGGATGCCCGTCCAGCCAGTCCACAAGCCCCAAATCCTGGAACGCGGCCCGTCCGAGGTCCGGCACATCCCCGGCGGCAATCCCCGGTAGTCCGTACGCAAGGTTTGAAGCGATAGTGCCGGCAAAGAGGAAACCTTCCTGCGGAACTACGGTAACGCGGCGCCGAAGGTCGCTCATAGGGACCTCCCTGAGATCAACTCCGCCCATGGAGATGGCGCCGCCGCTTGGGTCCATAAATCGGACCAAGAGTCGCGCGAGCGTGGTCTTCCCGGAGCCCGTTTGTCCCACCACTGCGAGCTGTTGGCCGCGCGGGATGGCGAGCGAAATGCCCTTAAGAACCTCGGGACCACCCGCGTATGTCATGCGAACATCCTCGACTGAGACGCCGAGCCTGCCATCGGGAAGGCGCGTGCCGCGGGCTCCAGCGTCCGGCACGGTCTCAGGAGCATCCACCAACTCGATCACGCGCGACCAGGCCACAACCGAGCGCTGCATCTCAGAGAGCGTTTCGATCACCCACATGAGCGGGCCCGAAAACATGTAGACCAAGAACGCAAACGCGACCACCGTACCCACGCTAATCTCGCCGTCCTGCGCAAACCGGGTCCCAAAAACTAACGCAAGACCGGTCGCGATCGACTGCCCCAGTACCGTACTCGAGAAGGTCGTGGAGTGTAGCCGCGCCACGCGCTTCTCCATGGTGAAGATGCTGGCGATCTGCACTCCGAGCCTGGAGCGCATCCGGCGTTGAACGCCGTAGGACTGAATGGTCGCCACGCCGATGATGTGCTCCGAGGTGCGGGCCAGCAGGTCCGCCATCTGCTCGCGGACCAGCCGCAGCGAGGACTGCACCTTGGGGTAGAGCCACTTCAGAGCGAGCACAAGCGGAAGGAAGGCGAACATGACGATCAGCGCGAGTTCCCAAGAATAGATCATCATCAGCGAGAACACCACGGACATTTCGAGTACCGAAATGACCATCCCGGTTCCGGTCCATTGGACGAATTCCCGAAGCGCATCGACGTCGCCCGTAATCCGAGAAATGTACCTGCCCCGTTGCTCCTCGTTCTGAGTCAGGACCGACAGGCGGTGCACGTGAGCAAACGCCTTCTTGCGCAGCGTGGCGAGCCCTGCCTCCGCGGCCGTAACCAATCGCCGGCGCACGAGCCACGCAAGCAACGAGCCGATCGCCAGCACGACAACCCCAAAGATGCCCAACTGGACGGCAAGATCGACTTGTACGCCGCCGGGAGCCAGCAGCGCATCGTCCGTGATGCGCTGGGTCATGTACGGAACGGCGGCCCGCGCCAACGCTGCAAATCCAGCAAGGGTGAGCGTCACGCGTAGCCCGACGGAAAACTCCGGGCTCAACACGAAGCCGCGCCGGAAAGTCGCGATGGTGTCCTCCTGCCCGGTCATCCGACCCACCCCGCTGACTCTTCCGCACGGCGCCTGGAGTCCTCCTCGTATGCGGTGACGAGCGCGTGGTATCCCTTGTCCTTCCTGATCAACTGCGCGTGCGTGCCAGCGCCCGTCACTCGCCCACGATCCAAATGAACCACCTGGTCTGCGAGCATGATTGAGGCGAGCCTGTATGCGATAAGAAGGATGGTGGGCCCGTTTTCGACGTTGCGCAGGCCGCGCAAGATGTCCTGCTCGACGCGCGGGTCGACGGCCGACGTGGCGTCGTCAAGTACTAGCAGGCGCGGCTTGCGCACGAGTGCTCGTGCGATGGCGAGCCGCTGACGCTGGCCACCGGAGAGGTTCATGCCGCGCTCACTGAGCGTGGCATCGAGGCCCTCTCCATTCGCGTCCTGCATCCTGCGCACCACGTCGCCCACGGCGGCTAGTTCGAGCGCCGACCAGACTTCGGCGTCGGTGAAGTCGGCGCCAAGTGTCACGTTCTCGCGGACGGTATCCGCGAAGAGGAATGCCGTTTGCGGCACGAGTGTCACGTGACCACCCAGTTCCGCGATGTCGTCCACGTTAACTTGGTCGAGAGTGACCTCACCGCTCGAGGCGCGGGCCAACCGAGTGGTGGCCAGTGCAATAGTGCTTTTCCCGGATCCCGTCGGGCCCACGAGTGCCGTGACGGAACCGGGTTCGAGTTCGAGGTCGACGCCGTGGACGATCACCTCGATTACTCCGTCGCCGTCGTCCTTGCCGATGTCGGCGCCTGTGACAACAACGTGGGCCGGGCCCGCATTTTCGACGTCGAGGGTTCCGGGTTCGTCTACCTCGGTCGCGGCCTCCCCAATGGAGCCGATACGCCGGAAGCTCACGTGCGCCTGCGGCATCTGCCCCATGACCCACCCGAGGCCGCGAATAGGCACGGCCAGCAGCGTCACCAGGTAGATGGCCGCAACGACATCACCGGGGGTGATGACGCCTGCGGCCGCGCGGTGCGTGCCCACCACCATGAGCGCAACTGATCCCAGGGGTACAACGAGGTCCATCATCGGCTCGAACCACGCGGACGTCTTCCCGACAAGCACGTCAGCGTCGCGGAGGTCGTCAACGACCGCGTCGAAACGCTCGCTCTCACGCGCTTCGGCGCCCAGCGCCTTGATCACCGTACCGCCATCAAAACTTTCGTGAGCGATCGTCGACACCTCGGCGCGCAGGTGCTGGCCTCGGTCGTAGAACGGCGTAATCACCCGCTCGTAGATCATGTTGATGCCGAGTATCACCGGCACAACCGCCATGCCCGTCGCGGCCATGAGCGGATCAATCAAAAAGAGAGATATCCCGGCAGCGATCATCATGACAAAGCTGCCGACCGTAAACGCGAAAGGATGCAACGGGTCCACGGCAAGTTCGGCGTCCGATGACATCGCGGAGATGACGCGGCCGCTCGAGTTGGATCGGTGCCAGCCGAGCGGAAGCGCTGCCAGCGCGTCCGCCACCACCGTTCGGTGGCGCCGCGAAACGCCCGCGACGCCAGTGCCTTGAGCCACGCGGCGAACGGCGACAAGCGCGGCATTCAAGACGCCAATCCCCAGGAAGACTGCCCCGGCCATCAGAATGGCCGAGCGCGGATCCTGCGTCCTGTCACCCCACGGGCCTGCGATGGGCTCGCCCGCGACCGACGGAATGACCACGTCGTCAACGATCTCACCGAGAAGCGTTCCAAAGACCACCACCGAAACACTGAACAGAGCCGCCGCACCGATCGCGAGCAAGAAGAACTTGGGCGAGGTGCGCATCGCGTGCGCGAGGATTTGCATCGAGCGCCTCAAGAACGTGCCCTGCAGCGTGTACTCGCTCTTCTCGGTACCGTCTGCGGGCATTAGCGAACCTCGATTCCCGCCTCACGCATGTGCTGTTTCACCGCTGCGATATCCAACGTGCCAAAGTGGAAGACGCTCGCGGCAAGAACCGCATCTGCTCCCGCGTGTGCGGCCTCAACGAAGTGTTCCGGGGTGCCTGCACCTCCGGACGCGATAAGCGGGATCGACACGACTGCGCGTACTGCGCGGATCATCTCGAGGTCGAACCCGTTCGTCGTGCCGTCGGCGTCCATCGAATTGAGTAGGATTTCACCCGCACCCAGTTCCTCGCCCCGTTGTGCCCACTCCACAGCGTCGATTCCCGTGCCGTTGCTCCCGCCGTGCGTGGTTACCTCGTAACCTGACTTGGTGGAGGTTCCGTCTTGGCCGCGACGCGCGTCGACCGAGAGCACCAGCACCTGGCTCCCGAACCGCTCTGATATTTCGCGAATCAGCTCGGGGCGGTCGATTGCGGCGGTATTGATGCCCACTTTGTCCGCCCCCGCACGCAGCAGGCGGTCGACGTCTTCGACCGACCGCACACCACCACCAACGGTGAGCGGGACGAACACTTGCTCTGCTGTTCGACTCACGACCTCGCGCGTAGTCTCGCGCTCCTCGGACGACGCGGACACATCAAGAAATGTCAGCTCGTCCGCCCCGGCGCTTCCGTACGCTCGCGCGAGTTCCACAGGGTCACCAGCGTCGCGCAGGTTCTCAAAATTGACGCCCTTGACCACGCGTCCGCAATCCACATCAAGGCAGGGAATCACCCGCACCGCTACGCCCACGTCTACTCCGCGTTCCACACCGCGAGAATGTCGATGACAAACACGAGTGTGTCCTCGCCATAAGCGAGCTCCGGGGGAATGATGAGCAGCACCTGCGAACCGGCCGCATGGTCGATGAGCCCAATATCCCAGCCCTGAATGACGGCGCTCACGCCGATACGCGTCTCGAATGGCGCGCGCTCGACGGGCCAAGACGAGTCGAAGATGTTGCCGTTGTAGTAGTAGACGCCAACGTAGTTGACCATCACATAGGAGCCGGCGCGAATCTGCTCGCCGTCACCCTGGATGAGAGTTGCGATTACCAGATCCGCCGGCGCGTCAAGCGGGCGCAGCGTGATCGTCGGCTCACCAAGAGGACCTGCTGTCACGATCGGGAGATCGTCCCTCGCCTCGGTAGCAAGCCCGACTGCGCGAGACGGAAGAACATCGACGACGAACGCAATCGCGCCCTCTGCCTGGAAGTCGTCGGCGGGTGGGGACACGTGGACAACACGGATGCCGACCCTCTTGCCGATGAGTACGTCATATAGCTCCTGCCCGAGCACCTCAGGGGCCACCAGGTACGGCGACGGCATAGCAGACTCGTCTGTCTGTGGATGCCACGTGGACGATATGACGGCGCCGGTTTTCAGGCTGATCGCGTACAGATTGAGCAATACGGGGTCACCATCATTGAGGAAGTCCCCGGTGCCATCCCATTCCGTGCGCGTCTCAACCGCGATGTACATGTTCCCGGGAACGTACTCAAGCGTAGGCGCGCCGACCTCATCGACGCCCACAACGATGTCGTCGATGGAGCCGATGGTAACCGCATCCTCTGGCTCGGATGTGCACGCCGAGACTGCGAGCACTGCTCCCATCACGACGGCGCTCATGCGGCGCATATGCTCCCCTTTCGTGTCCATGCAAACTTCAGTCTATGCGGCGTCCCACACGAG
Source organism: Demequinaceae bacterium (assembly GCA_965250005.1). Taxonomy (GTDB): domain Bacteria; phylum Actinomycetota; class Actinomycetes; order Actinomycetales; family Demequinaceae; genus WTKG01. Next base: position 409,098 of record OZ252279.1, on the reverse strand, counting down.
ACAATCACGCGCAACGGCACGCCAAACGTGCCCCGCGCAGGCCTAACATTCGGGCCGAGCCGGGGCTCCGACAGCCGGCGTCCACCCTCAACTAGGACGTTCAGGGGAGGACTGCATGTGTTCAATGAGAACGTCTACCCTGTCGTCTTCGTTGCGGAACGGGTCTTTCAACATCACCGACCGGGCAGCGTCACCCACTACCTTGAGGTGAGTCCAGTCGGCAGTGAAGTCGCGACGAGCCGCGATCCCCTCGGCAACAAAGCGTCCGCGGAGGCGCGCCCGGGTGCTTTGTGGCGGCTCGGTCATCGCAGTTGTGATCGCCTTGCTGGTCACGACAGTCGCGATCAGGCCCTGGTCCGCCATCGAGGCGTAGAGCCCGCGGCCAGGCGAAATGTCGTGATACGCGTAGTCAAGGCGCGCAACCCGGGGGTCATCCAGCCCAGCGCCAGTTCGGGCCCGGTAACGTTCGATCAAGCGGTGCTTGATTGCCCAGTCCAGTTCTGTATCGATCCCGCTGAAGTCCTCAGATTCGACAGCGGCAATGCCCCGTTCCCAGATGCTGACGATCCTCTCGACCAGCGGCGTTCTCACGATCGCTCCGCCCACGTGCCCGCGGACATGATCCAAATAGATGCGCTGTATCTGACTAGCAGTCAGTTGGCGCCCGTCGGTCATCCCGACTGGAACGGACCCGGACAGGTCGCGAGAAACTTCTCGTATTGACTGCATCTCGCGTGCAACTTCCATCTTGGGCATCGGGATACCCGCTTCGGCCAGCCTGATGAGAAGGTCCATCGCCCCGATCTTGAGCAACGTCGTTGGCTCCGCCATCGACGAGTCGCCAACAATCACGTGCATCCGCCGGTACTTGTCCGCGTGCGCATGAGGCTCGTCGCGGGTGTTGATCATTGGGCGCGAACGCGTGGTCGCCGACGACATCGCCTCCCACATGTGATCGGAGCGCGGCGAGAAGCAGTACTTGGCCGACCGTCCGCTACCGTTCACCACGCCAGATCCGGTGAGAATCTGACGAGTAATGAGGAACGGCAAGAGTGACTGCGCAAACGCGGTGAAATCCGCGCGCCGCCGAACGAGGTAATTCTCGTGGCAGCCGTACGAATTGCCAGACGAGTCGGTGTTGTTCTTGTACAGGTGGATTTGCCCCTTGAGCCCCGCGTCTGCAAGCCGCTTCTCCCCGGCTGCCACCAGGGCTCCAACGATCCGCTCCCCCGCCTTGTCCATCGCGATGAGCTGCTCTATGTCGTCACACTCGGCCGTCGCGTACTCGGGGTGAGCTCCCACGTCGATGTACATGCGCGAGCCATTGGGTAGAAACACGTTTGATGAGCGCCCCCACTCAACAACGGAGTGGAACAACGCCCCCGCTACCTCCTCTGCCGGAACCTTGCGGGTGGCGTCGTGCCGAAAGTGAAGGCCAAACTCGGTCTCGATGCCAAAGATTCTGCGCGAGGACTCGACCTCTAGCGCTGGAGGTACGTCTAGGTTGTTCACGTCTCGAAAATGGCCTACTGGCCGCCCTTTTGAACGAAGCTCCGCACGAATTGTTCGGCGTTGTTTTCCAGAGTGACATCGATTTGGTCGAGGAGCGCATCTATCGCGTCCGTCCGCGCTTGCGCGATGGGCGCCGGCTGGGCGGGAGCGCTCTCGTCATTGTGCGGTTGTTGACCTGCACTGACCTGTGGCATGAGTCCATTCTACTCGCCGTTTGCCGGGCGCGGCGATTCCTCAATGAGCGCATCCAGAAGTGGGTGGCCTGTGACGTGGGGGTCGTCGAGGCGCGCAACCTCGAGTTGCCCGTGTTCGGTGTCGCGGTCGAGGACCACCGTGTTCCAGCCGGCGGAATCAACCACATCCGACCGAGCCGAAACCATTCGGCCCCGCACCGTGGCCCGGGTGGTTGCGGGAGGCGTGGTGACGGCGCTCTCGATTTGTTCGTCCGTGACGAGACGCGTCACTGCTCCCGCGGCGGTTAGCTTCGCGCACAGCCCTCTTTCGGGATCGATGTCGCTCCATTGGATGTCTGCCGCCACAAGGCGTGCGTCGTCCCAGGGCAGCGGCTTGATGCCGCCACTACGCTCGCGCATACGCGCCAGAAGCTTCAGCTTGCCCACCCACTCGACGGTCGCGCTTGCCTCCAGCGGGTCCCGCCCCAGTTGCTCAAGAACTTCCTCCCACCGAGCGATCACCCCCGCGCCCTCACCGTCGGTGACGTAGTCGCGGGCGATCTCCAACAGCGCTCGCTGCAGTTCGAGCGCCGTGGCCGTGTCTCCGTTAGCGAGGGCAAGGACAACGTTCAGATGGAGATCCCTCGAGACCGCCTGAACGGCAGGGACTGGGTCGGCGAGAACCAGTGCATCGAGCCGTGGGTCACCAGCCTCGATCGCCGACAGCACGAGCGACGTGGTCCCGATCTTGAGGAATACCGGCACGTCCATATTGTTGGCGTCGCCGATGATCACGTGGAGACGCCGCCACCTGTCGCGATCCGCGTGCGGCTCATCACGAGTGTTGACGATGGGCCGGCGGAGAGTGGTTTCAAGGCCCACGTCGGCTTCAATGTAGTCCGCGCGCTGCGAAATCTGGAACCCTGGCTGCTCACCGCGTTGACCCAATCCCACGCGCCCCGCGCCGCAGAAGATCTGCCTCGTCACCAGGTGACACGTAATCCACTTGGCGAGGTCGTCAAAAGGTATGTCTCTATTGACCAGGAAGTTCTCATGCGTCCCGTACGACGAGCCCTTGCCGTCAACATTGTTCTTGTACGCGGCCATCGATACGCCGGCCGCGGCAGCCGCCGCGATTGCGAGGCGCACCACCTGATCCCCGGCCCGGTCCCAGCGGACCGCGTCGAGCGGCCCGGAGACTTCGGGCCCCGAATACTCGGGGTGAGCGTGGTCGACGTAGAGGCGAGCGCCGTTCGCGAGGACCGCATTTAGCTGCGCAGGGTCCTCCCACGAGCCGCGCCGACGGTGGCGCGTGAGGCTCCCCTCCGTCTCGTGGCTCGCGGGCTGGTCTGTCAGCATGTCGGGGTGCGCTGACGCGCGCGCGCGGCGAATACCGCGCAGGTCTTGAAGCGGATCCTCCGAGCCGTAATCCCAAGGGGCGCTAGCCACCCCCGGTCGGCTGCGATAGTAATCCACGACGTGGCTACTCATGAGGATCGGGTTGGCACCCGGGTTCTCCCTGTCCGCTATCCCATACTCGGTCTCGATTCCAGCGATTCGCACAACTACCCCTTGCCGAGCGCCGATAACTCGACAGCGCGAGCCTCCGAGACCTCCTCGGCACACGCGGCGAGAATCTGCTCGGCGCTGATTCCGCGCGCGTGGCCAGCAATAACCTGCTTGATGGCTCGAGTCTTCGCGCGATTAACGATGTTGCGTAGCATCGCCCCAGAGACCAAGTTTGCGGCGTCCTGCTCCGGCGCGAACAGAAACTCCGCAGCCGCGGAGCACATTGCCGCAACGGCCGCGGTCGCGGATCCGGCCGAGGCGACGTCGGACGCCGCTAGGGGCAGGTCCTCTCGCAAGTAGATGCCCAGGATGTCCACCGCAGCACGCTGATCCGGCCGTGCGATCTCAATCTTCACGTCGAGCCTGCCGGGCCGCATGATTGCGGTGTCGATCATGTCTTCGCGGTTCGACGCTCCGATGACGATCACGTTCGACAGCGCCTCAACGCCGTCCAACTCCGTCAGTAGTTGCGGAACCACGGTGGTCTCGATGTCCGAGGAGACTCCCGAGCCGCGCGAGCGGAAGAGCGCGTCCATCTCATCGAAGAACACCACTACCGGTGCGCCGTCTGCGGCCTTCGCGCGCGCCCGCTCGAAAATGGTCCGGATGTAGCGCTCGGTCTCGCCCACGTACTTGTTCAGGAGCTCCGGCCCCTTGACGGACAGGAAGTACGAGCGGTCTGAGCCAACGGCGTCGGCGAGCGAGTGCGCGACCGCCTTGGCGATCAGCGTTTTTCCGCAGCCGGGAGGCCCAAAGAGCAAGAGCCCGCGCGGCGGCTCGAGCGCGTGCTCGGTGAAGAGGTCGCGGTGGCGCAGTGGCAGCTCGATCGCGTCGCGAATGCGCTCGATCTGGCTCTCTAGTCCACCGATGGCCTCGTACGAGACGTCCGGGACCTCCTCCAAAAGCAGGGCCTCGACGCCAGTTCGCTCGATCTTCTCGATCGCGAATCCCGTACGCGTATCCACCATTACCGTGTCTCCCTCATGAAGACGGGAAAGGGCGTCCCCGCCCACGAGCATGGCGATCCTCTCGTCCTCGCCCCGCGCAACTACCAGCACTCGGGTGTCGTCAAGAACCTCGCGAACAATCGCCGCCTGGCCCGACCGCTCGGGCTTGCCAACGCCCACCACCACGTTGAAAGCGTTGAGGAGAAGTTCCTGGCCCGGTTCGACGTCGTGCGACACCTTCGGCGCGACGGCTACCCGCATGCGCCGTCCGCCAACCATGACGTCCGCATGGTCGCCCGCCCATGCGAGGAGTGTGCCAAAGCTCTGCGGAGGCGCCGACACCTCGGCGAGCTTGTCGCGCATCTCGCCTATCTGATCGCGCGCGACTTCAAGCAGCCGCTGCAGTTCTGCGTTGCGCTTGGTGAGTGCGACTACCTTGTCTACCGGTTCCACTACTCCCCCGCTTCTTCGCCAACAGGATCGCTCTTCGTCACGTCGCGGCGCACTTTGCGCACCTTCTTCTCGCTGGGGGTCCGCTCGCCCAGGTCGTCTGGCGTCCATTCCGTGTCAGTCGGGTACGCCCCCTTCGCGGGGCGCCGATGCCGGATCGGGGCGTCCACGCCGGGTGCCATCCGGCGCGACGAGATCAAGAATCCTGTGTGCCCGATCATTCGATGGTCCGGCCGGACGGCGAGGCCCTCAAGGTGCCATGTGCGTACCATCGTCTCCCACGCCACGGGCTCCGTATACCCGCCGTGATCGCGGATCCCCTCCGCCACGCGTGAGAGTTGCGTCGCCGTCGCCACGTAAGCAAGGAATACTCCGCCGGGCGCCAAGATGGTCGCCGCTGCCTCGATATTTTCCCAGGGAGCGAGCATGTCTAGAACCACACGATCCACACTTCCCGGTTCGCAAGCGGCGACGGCGCGTTCGTCAAAGTCACCAATCTGGACCCGCCACGCTGGGTGCTCGCCACCAAAGTGCCCACGCACGTTGGCCTTGGCGATGTCCGCGAATTCCTCGCGACGCTCGATCGAGAGGAGTGATCCAGTGTCACCCACCGCGCGCAGCAGTGACATCGACAGCGCTCCCGAACCGACGCCCGCCTCGACCACACGAGCTCCCGGGAAAATATCCGCCATACCGACGATCTGGGCTGAGTCCTTCGGGTAGATCACTGCAGCGCCACGAGGCATCGACATGACGTAGTCACTCAGCAGCGGCCTCATCGCAAGATATGGGACCTTCGCCGTGTTGTAGATGACGGTGCCCTCTGGCTTCCCGATCAGTTCGTCGTGCTCAAACAGCCCGCGATGAGTGTGGAACTGCTTACCCTCGCCAAGCGTGATGGTGTGGTGGCGTCCCTTGGCGTCGGTGAGTTGAACGCGGTCGCCAGAGCGAAGGGGGCCACGGCGCTCGGCCGCACCCAAGGAAACTGCAGTCGTATTAGGCACGCGTCAAGTCTAGGCGGGTCGCGCCCCGCCTACTTCAAGCGTTCTATGACGTCCTTCAACAGCACCACTCCAACTACCTCGGCGTCGTCGAGCACCACGAGCGCGTCGGTTTTTCCCCACCACTCACGAATCTCCTCGAGAAGTTCATGGCCGGTCAAGTCTGACGCCGCCGTCGCGCCCCGTGGCAGCGGCAGGGTGACCGCCGACAACTCGGTCCTTGACCTCACGTCAACTGGCACCTCCCGCGCCATCGCCGTTGCGAAGTGCCCGGCGGGGCTGCCGTCGGCTGACATCACCACCACCTCATCGGCGTCGGCGCGTTCGGCTTCACGAAGCGCGTCCGCGACGGAAACATTGTGCTTGACGGGCGCCGCAGCGCGCATGACCTTTGCTGCAGTCACGACCTCGGCGCGCCCAGAGAGCTGTGCGCTCCGAAGCGCGGCCGAGGCTGGGGGCCATAGCAGGGAGAACACGAACATCGCCCAGACCAACTCGAAGATCCCTGGCGTGCGGCCTTCCGAGAATGCGCGCAGGACTACGAACGCGACAAACCCGCCTGCAACAGCCCTGCCTCCCCAAGCCGCAGCGATAGTCCCTCGCGATCGGCTGCCCGTGACGGCCCAAACGGCGGCCTCAAACACGCGGCCACCGTCCATCGGAATGCCGGGCAGTGAGTTGAACACCGCCAGAGCGACGTTGGCGTAGATGAGCCAAGCGAGCAGATCATGCGCTCCCTGCGGCACGGCGAGCCCGGACACCCCGTATGCGGAAGCCGCGACGACCATGTTCATCGCGGGCCCCGCCGCCGACGTGACTCCGCTGATGACAGGAGTCATCCCTCTGCCATCAAACGACGTGTGGCCTCCCCAGAGTGTGATCACAATCTCCGAGACTTCGCGCCTAAAAAACCTGGCGGTCGCCGCGTGCGCAACCTCATGCACAAAGACCGACGCGAATAGCAACAAGGCGAGCGTTGCCCCACGCGTGAGGCTCTCGCTCGTCAGTCCGTCGACGTCGCGGCTCGCCCACAGGAATGCCAACACAGCAATCATGATGAGCGTCGATGGCTGCACAATCACGCGTGCCCCGAGCATGCGCCCGATCGACCATCCTTTTGTGCGCCTACTTGGAGTTGCCATGCCCCCACGGTAACCGGCCTGACCAATAATCATTACGCGAGCGGCGAGTAGCCGCTGGCGTGTCTGGGTAGCAACGTAGGGTGTCGGCATGGAACGCCGCGCGCCCGCCCTATCGCCGTCCCGTGCTAACGACTTCAAGCAGTGCCCGCTCATGTTTCGTCTGCGCGTTGTCGATCGAATTCCTGAGGATCCGTCCGCCGCCGCAACTCTTGGAACGCTGGTGCACAGCGCACTCGAGCATCTCTATGAGCTTCCCTCCACCGCGCGCACGGAGCAGGCGGCCGTAGCGATGCTCGCTCCGCAATGGGAACAGATGAAGGCGGCCGACGCTGGCCTGCGCGCTCTCCACGACGACGCCGCCGGCGAGGGCGCGTGGCTTGCGGATGCGGCAAGTCGGCTGGCAACCTACTTCACCATGGAGAACCCCACCCGGCTTGAACCGGACACACGCGAAGAGTTCGTCGAGTGGCAGCTGCCCGATGGGCCGCTCCTGCGCGGCGTAATCGACCGGGTTGACGTCGCGGCGGACGGTTCGATTCGCGTAGTCGACTACAAGTCAGGTAAGGCGCCGCTGCCCCAATACGGAACGCAGGCGAAGTTTCAGATGCGCTTTTACGCGCTCCTGGTCGCGCGCCTGCGCGGGCGGATACCGAGTGTGCTCCAGTTGCTCTACTTGCGCGACGGCCAATCGGTAGTTCTCAAGCCCAATGCGGAAGACCTGGAGAAGGTGGAGTTCGAGGTCCGCGCACTGTGGAGCGATATTGCCCGTGCGGCGAAGCGATCCGAGTGGCGGACCAGGAAGTCCAAGCTGTGCGGGTGGTGCTCGTTTCAAGCACTATGTCCCGAGTTCGGTGGCAACCCGCCTGACCTAGACCCGGCGGCGGTCACGCGGTCGCTTGGCGTTACGCCGGTCGCGAGCTAGCGCGGGCCGTCCCCAGCGATTGCTGCGGGCAGTTCGTCAATAACCTCGCCGGCCATGATTCTCTGGATCGCACGGTCGGTGAGGCTGTCGAGGCTCGCGAACATGGACATCCCGGGAAGCGGATCCAATTTGACCAAACGCTCGATCGCGACTGTGCGGGCGCCGCTGGCGTGAGCTGCGCGCGTTCCGGAAGGCGAATCCTCAATCGCGAGGCAGTCCGAGATTCTCACGCCAAGGCGATCCGCGGCCAACAGGTATGACTCCGGGTCTGGCTTGCCGTTCGCGACCTCTTCTCCCGTGACGACTACCTCAAAGCGAGGTTCGTGTTCAGTGAGAGCGCCTGCGAGGGCGCGGTAAGACATGGTGACTAGCGCGCAGCGCGTGCCTGCGTCGAGGAAGCGGTCAAGGAGCGCGCGGGCGTCTGGCTGCCATGGGACATTCGCGCGCACGCCGTTCGCGACCTGCGTGACGAGGATGTCCACAATTTCGCCAATCGAGAGGTTGACGCCACGGTCCTTCAGCACGCCAGCCGAATAGGTAAGGGCGCTGCCGATAAGGGACAGTCCGTCCTTTTCAGTCCAGTCAACGCCGTGCGCCGCGCACAGCTCGGTCTCTGCAGCAATCCAATGGGGCTCGCTATCAACCAACGTTCCGTCCATGTCCCACAGGATGGCGGCGGGGCGGCGCTCGTGTGCATTCATCGCCGATCAGTCTAGGCTGAAGGCATGAAGGAATCAGACGTGGAGGAGTCTCTCGGGGCGGACGAATCGGTCATGATTGCCGCTTTCGAAGGCTGGAACGACGCCGGCTCCTCGGCATCCGCGGCGCTCGACCACCTTGCTCGCGTGTGGAAGGCGCAGGAATACGCCGCCCTCGATTCCGAGGAATTCCACGATTTCCAGGTGAACCGCCCGACCATCTCGCGCAACGATGGCGGCGAGCGCGTGATCTCGTGGCCCGGAACGTTGATCTCGACCACGCCCGGCCCCTGGCTCGGAGACCGCAACTTGACACTGGTGCGGGGCTTCGAACCCTCGATGCGATGGCGTCAGTTTTGCACCGAGCTTCTCGACTACGCCGAAGATCTTGACGTGACCACCCTCATCACGTGTGGCGCACTGCTGGTGGATACGCCGCACACCAGGCCGCTACCTACCTACGTCACAAGTGAGAACGCGGCTGCGCGCAAAGCGCTGGACCTGGAGCGGTCAGATTACGACGGGCCAATCGGCATTACCGGCGTGCTCGGCCACGAGGCCGCCCTACGCGGAATCGCCGTGCTCTCCGTCTGGGCGGGCGTGCCCCACTATGTGGCGCATCCGCCGAACCCCAAGGCAACGCTCGCACTACTTGGTGCGCTCGAGCGCCTCATCGGCGAGCCAATCGAGCTTGCGGACCTGCCTTATGAGGCGGAGGCGTGGCAGCGGGGCGCCGAGGACCTTGCCGAGGACGATGACGAAATCGCCGCACACGTCGCTCAACTCGAGCAAGTCACCGACGCCGCGACCATGCCGCAGGCTTCCGGTGACGCGATCGCGGCGGAGTTTGAGCGGTTTCTCAAGCGTCGCGACACAGGCAAATAGCGGTCGCTACGCGACGGCGGGAATGATGTCGCTCGACAGCAACGCCACGATAACCCCAGCGAGCACCACCCGGTAGACCACGAAGCCGAAGAACGAGTGTGTCGACACCAACTTCAAGAACCAGATGATGACGATGTAGCCAACCACAAAGGCGGCGATCACCGCGATTACCGTCGCGGCGATCCCCGGCCCGCCCGCCTCGGTAAGTTCTGCCGCATTGGTCGCGACCTCAAAAAACGCGGACCCCACGACAGCAGGAATTGCAAGCAAAAACGAGTAGCGGGTCGCAGCTTCGCGGGTAAGCCCAAGGAAGAGCCCCATGGAGATGGTGCCGCCCGAGCGTGACACGCCTGGGATGAGGGCCGCGGCCTGCGCGAGTCCCAGCCACACGGCCTCCCTGCCGGTAATCGATTTCAGGTCTCGGCGTTTGGCACCGTACTGATCTGCGGCACCGAGCACGAGAGCGAAGAATGCCAACACCGCCGCGGTGAGCCACAGGTTGCGAAGGTGGGATTCGATGGAGTCGCGGAACACAACACCAAGGATCACGATGGGGATGGTGCCGACGATCACCCACCAACCGAGCCGTGCGTCAACATTGCCCGCGCCAAACCGGGCGCTTCGGGTTGTTCCAAACCGCCCGCGCAGGCAGTGCCACCAGTTGATGATGATCTTGGCAATGTCGCGCCTGAAAAAGAGCAGCACTGCGGCTTCGGTGCCCAACTGGATTGTCGCGGTGAATGCCGCGCCGGGATCTCCGCCACTAGGGAGTAGCGGACCCACAACGCGCACGTGCGCGCTCGAAGATATGGGCAGAAACTCCGTAAAGCCCTGCACCACTCCGAGGACAATTGCTTCCCACCAACTCACGCACGAAACCTTACCGCCGCGCGCCGCGTACGTGTGTACCCGTCGCGCAGGTAGCCTCGGATTCATGGAGAGGCGTCGCGTCGGATCAACAGGCCTGGAGGTCTCTCGACTCGCGCTAGGGACCATGACGTGGAGCCGCGACACGAATGCCGAGGAGGCTGGCGCGCAACTTGATGCGTTCTTGGGCGCGGGCGGGACGCTGCTTGACACAGCCGCGGCCTACGCCGACGGCGGATCTGAATCTTTGATTGGATCAATGCTCGGCGGCACGATTGGCCGCGAGGACGTTCAACTGTGCACCAAGGCTGGAATCAGGCGCAGCGAGGGCGGCCGTGCTGTAGACGCGTCTCGGGACACCATGCTCGCGACGCTCGACGCGTCGCTTGGCCGTATGGAGACTGACCACGTCGACCTATGGCTGGTGCACGCGCACGATCCCGTTACCCCCGTCGACGAGACGCTCCACGCGCTTGAGATCGCGGTGAACTCCGGCCGAGTTCGATACGTGGGGCTCAGCAATTTCCCTGGGTGGGCCACGGCGCAGGCCTCCACCCTTTCTTCGCGACCCAGCATTTCCTGCACCGAAGTTGAGTATTCGCTCGCCCAGCGCGGGGTTGAACGAGAAGTGCTTCCTGCCGCCGATGCCCTTGGCCTAGGCGTGCTCGCATGGTCTCCCTTGGGTCGCGGAGTTCTCACGGGCAAGTACCGCGAGGGGATCCCGGCCGACTCCCGCGCTGCCTCCGACCACCTTTCCGGCTTCCTTGCGCCCTACCTCAACGACCGTGTCGCGACCATTGTCGACGCGATCGTGACGGCCGCCGCTGGCCTCGATCGGAGCGCCCACGAGGTGGCGCTGGCGTGGGTGCGCGACGCTCCAGGAGTGAGCAGTGCCATCGTTGGAGCCCGAACGTCTGCGCAACTGCAGCCCTCGCTCGCTGCCGAGGATCTACGCTTACCGGACGCGATCCGGAGCGCCCTAGACGCCGTGAGTACGCCGGCACTCGGCTATCCCGAGCGGCGCTAGGAGCTAAGACTTGAGATCAAACTCCACGATGTCATCGTCTAGCTGGTCCTCGTCCTCTTCGGCGTGCGCGTCGATATCTTCAGACTCGTCATCGTCGTCGATGAATTCACCACGATCGCCTTCGCCTCCATCGTCGTCAGCGTCATCCAAGACCATCGGAACAGATTCGGCGAACTCAACGTCCAGTGCATCCTCGTACCGTTCGAAGGACTCCGCGAGGACGTCGTACGCGTCGTCAACCGCCGCGTCATTCGGGCCGCGGCGCGTCGCGATGGCCTCGATGTGGTCCTCGAAAGCCGTGGTGAGGTGCCTTAGGGCGTCACGCGCGTTCGCTGTCATAGTTCCGACGTTACCGGTGTGCGGTGTAGAAAGGGAATGCAATGCATGAAATCTCAGCCCAACGCGCGCTCGGCGCGGTCCAGCCCACCGCCAGAAGTGGCGTGCGTTTAAGCCACTTCGAGACTCGTGTCGTGGTCATTCCGCGCGACGTGAGCCGCTCCGACGCGCGGCGCCTGCTCGCCGACGAGGCCGAGTACGGCAAGTGGGAACTGTCCCGTGTGGTGCTCTATCGGGGCGGCGCGCGCAAAGTTTGGCTTCGTCGCCGAGCCCTCAAGGTCCGTCGCACCAACGCCGGGTAGTTCGGCGCCCGTACCTAGCAGTCACGCAAAAATCGCTCCATCACGCGCACCCCGAACCGAAGCCCGTCCACGGGCACACGCTCATCCACACCATGAAACAGCGCGGGAAAATCCAGGTCAGGCGGCAGTTGGAGGGGCGCGAAACCGTACCCGGCGATGCCAATCTTGGCCATCGACTTGTTGTCGGTGCCACCCATGAGCGCATACGGCAACACCGGAGCTCCAGGGTCCTCGGCGTCCAGCGCGGAGATCATTCTGTCGACAATTGCCGTGTCGAAAGGCTGCTCGACAGCGATGTCCACGATGATCTGCTCAACCTTCACGTTGGGCCCCGCGAGGCGCTCAACTGTCCGCAGTACCTCCTCCTGCTGGCCGGGAAGGTACCGGGTATCTATCACCGCTGTCGCCTGGTCCGGGATGACGTTTGACTTGTAGCCGCCGTCCAACTGCGTCGGGTTCGACGTATTCCGCACTGTCGCCTCGACAAACCGCGAGACTGGCCCGAGCGCGCTAATGAGGCGGTCCACAATCTCGGGCTCCGGCGCATAGGTCTCGCCCGTGAGATCGGCGACGCCGCGGAGCAGCCGTTCGACCGTGGGCGTCACGTCCAGGGGCCACGCGTATTTGCCGATGCGCGTCACCGCCGCCGCGAGATGCGTCACAGCGTTGTCATCGTGCACTAGGCTTCCGTGCCCTGCGGTGCCCGCGCTAACGAGCCGGAGCCATTGGATGCCCTTCTCCGCCGTCTGGAGCATGTACGCACGCTTGCCATTGATCGTGGTGGAGAATCCGCCAACCTCGCTGATAGCTTCGCTCGCACCGCGAAAGTCGTCACGGTGTTCGCGGATCATGAAGCCAGCGCCCAGCCCCCCTCCGTTTTCCTCGTCAGCGAAAAAGGCGAGCACGATGTCCCGAGCGGGCTTCGCTCCTGCGGCGATCATCGACGCCACGACGCTGAGGTAAATCGCGTTCGTGCCCTTCATGTCGACGGCGCCGCGGCCCCAGATCATCCCGTCCGCAAGCTCGGCGGCGAACGGCGGGTGTTGCCATTCGTGCGGGAATGCGGGAACCACGTCCAGGTGGCCGTGAACAACGAGCGGCGCGCGATCGCGGTTGAGGCCCTCCCATAGCGCTGTGACCGACGTGCGTCCGGGCGCGGATTCGCGGATCTCCGGCTCAAGGCCGAGGTTTGAAAGGAAGGTCGCGACGTACTCAGCCGCCTCCCGCTCACCTGGGCCGGTGTCGTCACCAAAGTTCGAGGTGTCGATCCGCATGAGGTCCTGCGCGATCGCGACGACATCGTGTTCCGGATTCACGCCTTCAGGCTATCGCGGGCAGGAACAGAAAAGACCGGAGCGAGTGCTCCGGCCGATCGTGTGTCCGAGAGGGGACTTGAACCCCTACGCCCGTAAGGGCACTAACCCCTCAAGCTAGCGCGTCTACCAATTCCGCCACTCGGACCGGGGGGCCAAACCGCCCTGGTGGGACGCTCTGGCGCGACCGCAAGATTAGCACGATTCGACCGCCGCCCGGAAACGCCAGCATGCGCGCGACAGTCCAGACAATCCGGTTCTCGTAGGGAACTGGCAGCAAGACCAATGTCCCGTGAGGCGCTCCAAACGTGGGCGTAGCGTCGCTAGTGGCGGCATTCTGCGTTGCCTGCCATAGGAGCAAGCCATGAGCATATTTCTGTACCTGTCCCTCATTCCCCAGGCCCTCATTGCCTCCATGCTGCCGCCGGAAGAATTTGGCCTGTACTACGCCATGGGTGGCGCCAAGCGTTCGCGCGGCCAGGCCATCTTCTTCTCCGTGGATCGCGCGAAGCTCGAGGGGCAACCATTCCCCCTTGACGCCGTCGACAAGCGCTGCGTGCCGCACGCAGACGGCCGCCCCAAGAACTCGGTGTACATCAGCATCTACCGCACGCTCGAGCACGTCCCACGATCCGCCCTTTCGCAACTACACCTAGCTACGGACGACGGGCGCGTGCTCTCGCTCGACCCCCACGAGTTCGTTCCAGACGAGGAAGACCGCGCACACCTCTACCAAGAGTTTTGCCCCATCAACCCGCGCGTTGTCAGCAACCTCGACCCTGCGGAGTTCGCCGAGTTTCTTACCGACGCGGACCAGCCGGTCAACGTCCCGCGCATAGTATTCAGCGAATTGACGCTCGGCAACCTCAAAAATGACCCCGACTCGCCTCACATCGACAATCTGCCGTACCCCAACATCGGCCACCTGCGGGACTGCCTGCGCGAGCTCGCGGCGAAGCCCAAGAAGCACACCAAGACGGTGCTGCGGCAAATGACCCAGGAAGTGCTGTTCCGCACGGTGCGAAACGGGTTCTTCGTGGGCGACCCGGACGGAATCACGGCGTTCCCCATACCAGGCGCGGAGACGCTCGAGCGCGAGCACCTCGCATGGTGGCGCTCCGCACAGACCGCCTTCGGGCACTAGTAGAACGAGCCTCATACATGATCTCTCCATGGTTCTGGTTGGTGCCGATCGCCTCGCTGTTGTCTCTTGGCGCCGCGTACTACTTCTTCAAGCAAATGATGAAGGAGGACGAGGGCACACCCACAATGATCAAGATTGCCGCTCACGTGCGCGATGGCGCCCTCGCCTACCTCAAGCAGCAATACAAGGTAGTCGGGATCGTCTTCGCGAGCCTCACCGCCGTGTTCTGCGTGCTCGCGTACGTCCTACACCTGCAGAATCCGTGGGTGCCATTTGCGTTCCTTACGGGCGGACTTTTTTCCGCGCTCGCGGGGTTCATCGGCATGCGCACCGCGACGTACGCATCCGCGCGCACCGCAAACGCCGCTCGCCACTCACTCAATCACGGCCTGCGTGTTGCCTTCCGTAGCGGCGCTGTCATGGGGCTCGTGGTCGTGGGCCTCGGCCTGCTTGACGTCGCCGCGTGGTTCCTGATCCTGTCGCGGTTCTACGCGATCGACGACCCACACAACGTCGTGATAATCACGACCACGATGCTGACGTTCGGTATGGGAGCGGCCGTGCAGTCACTGTTCGCGCGCGTGGGCGGCGGCATCTTCACCAAAGCCGCCGACGTTGGCGCAGACCTGGTCGGCAAAATCGAGGCCGGCATCCCCGAGGACGACGCTCGCAACCCCGCGACCATCGCGGACAACGTTGGTGACAACGTTGGCGACGTCGCAGGCATGGGCGCCGACCTCTACGAGTCCTACGTTGGCGTGATTCTGGCCAGCGCCGCGCTTGGCGCGGCGGCGTACGTGCACTCAGGTGCAGAGATCCAACTGATAGCCGTGCTGGCACCCATGGTGATCGGCTCCGTTGGTTCGCTGCTGTCCATCATTGGCGTGTTCTTTGTCAGGACGGGCGAGGGCGCGTCGAGCAAGCAGCTGCTTGGCGCGCTTGGGCGCGGAGTTAACGGCAGCGCGGTGATGATCGGGCTGGTCTCGTTCGGCGTCCTGTACGCGATGGGCGCGCCAAACGTTATGGGGCTGTGGCTCGCGCTGATCGTGGGCCTGCTCACTGGCATCATTATCGGCCGCGCCGCAGAGCACTACACGTCCCAGGCCTACGGCCCGACCCAGCGCATCGGCGCCTCCGCGCGCACCGGCCCCGCAACGGTCATCATCGGCGGGCTCGGCGAGGGTATGCTGTCCGTCGCCATCCCCGTGATCGCGGTGGTGTCTGGCATCGGCCTCGCGTTCTTCTTTGGCGCCGAATACCACCTTGACATGGGCCACGTGGGAACCGGGCTCTACGGCATTGGCATCGCCGCAGTCGGCATGCTCAGCACCCTGGGCATCACGCTGGCAACCGACGCGTATGGCCCGATTGCGGACAACGCCGGCGGCAACGCTGAGATGGCGGGATTGCCACCGGAGGTTCGCCGCCGTACCGACGCCCTTGACGCGCTGGGAAACACGACCGCTGCCACGGGCAAGGGGTTTGCGATCGGCTCGGCCGCGCTTACCGGCATCGCCCTCATCGCCTCGTACCTGGAGGAAGTGAAGATCGCGATCGGCCATGCCCTCGAACGGGGCTCCGACTACGCGTTCCCCAATGGCGTCGAGCTCACCGGCGAAAGTGGCGTCTCGCTTCTCAAGAGGTTCGACCTGATGGACATGATGACCAACTACGAGGTGGTGCTGATCAACCCCAAGGTGGTGATCGGCATGTTCGTCGGCGCCATGCTGGCGTTCGTCTTCAGTGGGCTCACGATGAAGGCCGTTGGTCGCGCCGCGGGCCTCATGGTCGACGAGGTTCGACGTCAGTTTGCCGAGATCCCTGGAATCATGTCCGGCGACGCAGACCCCGACTACGCGCGCTGCGTGAGCATCTCTACGCGCGCTGCGCAGCGCGAGATGCTGCTGCCCTCGCTATTAGCGATCGCCGCTCCCGTGGTCGTTGGCCTCATCTTCGGCGTTCCCGGCGTCCTTGGCCTGCTCGGAGGAGGCGCCGTGACGGGCTTCTCGCTGTCGATGTTCATGGCCAACGCCGGCGGCGCGTGGGACAACGCCAAGAAGCACATCGAAGAAGGCCATCACGGCGGCAAGGGTTCAGAGGCCCACCAGTCCGCGGTAATTGGCGACACCGTTGGCGATCCCTTCAAAGACACCGCCGGCCCGAGCCTCAATATTCTGGTGAAGCTCATGAGCATGGAGGCGATCGTGGTCGCTGGAGTCGCGGTGTCCTTCAGCCTGGTCTAGCTCGCAGGTAGCCGGCTACTTGAAGTCGCGGGACTTAGTGGGCACCTTGAGCGACAGCGGCGACAGGTGCTCAGCCACCAGGTTGGTAGCGCCGTCGGCGCGCTCGATGCGCCCGCGCACCACCAGACCCGGCGACCGGCGGGCGACCGCCTGGAAGCGTTTCCATACGCCTACTGAGCAGATCACGTTGAGCACGCCAGTCTCGTCCTCGATCGACAGGAACGTGACTCCCTTGGCGGTTCCCGGGCGCTGCCGGTGCGTCACCACTCCCGCCGCGGTGACCCTGCGCTCGGCTTCGTGCGTGAGGACTTGAGAGACCCGCAGCACGCCGTGCTGGTCCAGGCCCTCACGCAGGAACGCGGTGGGGTACGCATCCGCGCTCACGCCAGAAGCCCACACGTCGGCCACGGCTGTCTCGACAGGGCTCATGCCGGGCAGCGTTGGAGCATCCACACCCACCGAGACCCCGGGCAGTGTGTCGGGACCCTCGAGGGACAGCGCGCCAGCCGCCCACAGGCCCTCGCGCCGCGTCACGCCCAGCGTCTCTAGGGCGCCGGCCGTGGCGAGCGCCTCCCACTGCGGTTCACTGAGTTGCACGCGCCTGGCCATATCCCGCAGGTCAACGAACTCGCCGTCCTGCCTTGCCGCGACGATGCGCTCGGCATCCGCCAAGTCCACACTCCGCACGGAGGCGAGTCCCATGCGCACCGCGAGGTGTGCTTCCACTGTGCTCAGCTTCGAGAGATCCTCCCGCGTCTCGCCCGGTGATTCGAAGGGGTCGTCCTGCCGCTCCACCCGCGCGAGCGGAACGGACCTGGCCACGCACGGGCGCAGCACCGCCTGCCCGTGCCGACGGGCGTCCGCAGCGAGGGACTGCGGCGAGTAGAAGCCCATGGGCTGGGCCGCAAGCAGCCCCGCATAGAACGCCGCGGGCTTGTGCACCTTGAGCCACGTGGAGGCGTACACGAGGTACGCGAACGAGTACGAGTGGGACTCGGGAAAGCCGAAGTCGGCGAACGCCTTGAGCTTGTCGAAGATCTGCGCGGCGACGTCATGTTCGATCCCGTTGTTCGCCATGCCCGCCATGGCCCGCACCCGCAGCGCCTCCATGCGCTCGGGACTGCGCTTGGATCCCATCGCGCGACGCAGTTGGTCCGCCTCTGATCCGTCGAACCCGGCGGCGTCCATCGCCATCTGCATGAGTTGCTCCTGGAACAGGGGCACGCCGAGCGTCTTCTCCAGTGCGGGCTTGAGCAGGGGGTGAAGGTAGGTGACCTCCTCGCGTCCGCGCGCGCGGTTGATGTACGGATGGACGGAGCCTCCCTGAATGGGACCAGGGCGGATGAGCGCGACCTCCACCACGATGTCGTAGAACTTGCGAGGACGCAGGCGCGGCAGCGTGGCCATCTGCGCGCGCGACTCCACCTGGAACACGCCAACGGTGTCCGCGGCGCAGAGCATGTCATACACGCGCGGGTCCTCTTGCGGCAGCCCGTGCAGCGTGAGCTCCTCGCTTTGCGTTTCGCGCACAAATTCGAACGCGTACTTGAGCGCCGAGAGCATCCCCAGCCCCAGCAAGTCAAACTTCACGAGGCCCGCATCGGCGCAGTCATCCTTGTCCCACTGGAGCACGGTACGGCCGGGCATACGGCCCCACTCGACCGGGCACACATCGATGACGGGCCGGTCGCACAGGACCATGCCCCCGGGGTGGATGCCCAGGTGGCGCGGGAGCCGCATGAAGCGGTCCGCGAGGTCCACCACGTTCTCGGGGATGTGGTCCAGGTCGCGCTCGACTGGCTTGGGCTCCGGCCACATCGCGTCCCGCTGCTTGGCGGCCCATTCCTGCTGCTTCTCTTCTGGCACCTTCAGCGAGCCCCACCGGTCGATGCTCTTGGACCACGCGTCCTGCTGACCCACGTCATACCCCAGCGCCTTCGCGGCATCCCTGACGGCGGAGCGCGGACGGTACTGGATGACGTTGGCCACCATCGCGGCGTTGATGCGCCCGAACCGCTGATACACGTACTGGATGACCTCCTCCCGGCGGTCGGACTCGATGTCGACATCGATGTCTGGGGGGCCGTCCCGCTCGGGTGCGAGGAACCGCTCGAACAGCAGCCCGTGTGTGACGGCATCCACGGCGGTGACACCCAGGGCGTAGCAGACCGCGCTGTTGGCGGCGCTGCCGCGGCCTTGGCACAAAATGTCGCTGCGGCGGCAGAAATCCACCAGGTCGTAGACGATCAGGAAGTAGCCGGGAAAGTTGAGCCGTTCGATGATCTGCAGCTCGTGTTCGATTTTCTTGTACGCCCCGGGGACGCGTTCCGCCTCGGGCGGTCCGTAGCGCTCGCGCGCGCCGCGCATAGTGAGTTCGCGCAGCCACGACGCCTCGTTGTGTCCGGGCGGCACCGGGTACGGAGGCAGGTTGGGAGCCACCAGCGACAGGTCGAACGCCAGCTCCTTAGCGAGGCTGGCCGCCGCGCCCACGGCCTCCGGGTGGCGCCGATGCCGGTACATCATCTCTGCCGCGCTGCGTAGGTGCGCGGCGGGGGACGCGGGCAGCCAGCCGTCCATGTCGTCAAGGGAAGATCGCGCCCTCACCGCCGACAGCGCCGCAGCGAGGTCCGCGTCCTTGGGGTTCGCGTAGTGGGCGTTGGTGGTCGCGACCAGCTGTAGCTTGGCGTCGAACGCGAGGTCGGCCAGCGCGTCGTTGCGCTCAGAGTCGTACGGTGACCCGTGGTCAGTTATTTCGACGGCCACGTTGTCGCGTCCGAACATCCCCACCAACTGGTCAAGCTCGCGCCGAGCCGCCGCGAAGCCGGCGGCGGTGACGGGTGCGTTCTGGCCGCCGAGTGCCCTGCGCACCGGTCCCTTGCGGCATCCGGTCAGCACGAGCCATTCCCCCGCTGCGGCATCGGCGAGGCCTTCGAGCGTGTAGTGGGCGGCACCTTTCTCCCCCGTCGCCAGGTGCGCCTGGCCGATGGCGTGGCTGAGCCTGGCGTAGCCTGCGGTCCCGCGGGCCAGCACCAGCAGGTGCGCGGAGCGCGGATCCGGCGTGCCCGTTGGAGGGTCAAGTACGGTGCGGCCCGAGCCGCCGAGGGTGCCGTCTTCCGCTACCCCCAGGTGCAGCTCCGCGCCGAACAGCGTCGGCAGCCCCACCGCACGCGCTGCCCCAGCGAACCGCACGATCCCGTACAGGCCGTCGTGGTCCGTCACGGCGAGCGCACTCAACCCCAGGCGCGCGGCCTCCGCCGCCATCTCTTCGGGCTGGCTGGCGCCGTCCAGGAAGGAATACGCGGTGTGCGCGTGCAGCTCCGCGTACTCCACGCACTCAATCATCGGAGACTTCAGTCATAGACGGCCTCGAGGAACCATTCGCCGCGGCGGGTCGCCACCAGCAGTGCGCTTCCGTCGCTGAGCGCGACTTGAACGTAGGCCTGCCGCGAGGCATCCTCCGACCACCATCGCTCGGCAACGGGCCACGGCCCCGCCCACGCTTCCACTGCGGTGGGCGCTGGCGCCTGCGCAGCGCCTTTCGCGCCCGCTGCGGGCATCTGCACCCACGTGGGCACCGCACTGAGGTACAGGCGCGCAGTGACGGCAACTCTGCGCCCGCCTGCGTCGAGAACGCGCACCGGTTCTGGCGTCATCAGCACGGTGGCGGGGACCGGGTCCGGAAGCTGGCCGGGCCACGGCCGATCCACGCGGCGGGCAATCGCGACTTCTTGACCCCACGGCACCAATTGCACGCGGTCGCGCGGGGACCGCCCCCCCTGCTCCTCTGCCACTAGCACCGACTCCGCGCCCATGAGCCCCTGGATGCGTTCCATGGTCCGATGCGCGCGGGAATCTGCCCCGGACACACCTCCCCATAGGTACGCCTGTTCGTCCCCCGCGGCGATCACGTCCATGGCCGTCACGGTGAGCGCGGTGAGGTTGGCCGCTTCCGGTCCCGTGGACGTGCCGCTGATCCATCCCTCCAGCTGCCAGCGCACGCGGTCCGTCATGTGCTTGGCGAACGCGCCACTACGCGCGCCGACGTCCGTGCGCCACGTGCGCTCAAGCACGTCCCCGCGTTCGGTCAGGACAGCGATGGAGACCCGCATACAGCGAACCCCTGCTTCCCGGAGCTCCCCGTCCAGGTCCTCTGCCACACGCCGCGCGACGAACGCCAACTGCTCCACTCGCTGTGCGCCGTCTTCGAACGCGAACGTCACCGAGATGTCCTGCTCCGCGCGGCGCAAGACGGGAGGCCGGACGTCTTCCCCTGCTGCCATGCGGTGCGCCCATGCCCCCGGCGCCCCAAATCGCGCGGTGACATCCGCACTGGGCAACGCCACAAAATCCCCGAGTGTGCGGATACCCAGGCGTTCGAGCACACTCACCAGATCCTCAATTGCCTGCCGCTGCCGCGTCTCCATGGCGGCATACGTGAGGTCTGCAATGGGGTGAGGCCCGAGGAACTCCCGCGAGCCCTCCGGCGGCACAACCTCGCTGGCACGTGCGGCGAGCACCGCCGCAAGTAGCCCGTCCGCCATGCCGACGCTGGCCTCACAGTCAGCCTGCTCGGCCACCGCCGTCACGAGCGCCTCCGCCAGCGCCTGCTCGGAGCCGTGAAAGCGGGCGGCACCGTCCGCGGGGATCATGAGTAGGCCCGGTCGGGAGATCTCGACCCCGGCGACCACACCCTCGGCCGCGGCAGCCACCTCTTCGAACGCCCGCGCGTCTCGGCCGTCGTCGTGTGGAAGCAAGGTGAGGTGAGGACACGCCCGCTGGGCCTGCCGCTTGCGCATGCCTCGCCTGACCCCGGCCGCCCTCGCCGCAGCGCTCACCGCGACCATGCCGCGGCCGTGCTGGACGGCGGCGGCTTCTTGCGCGCCCACCCCTGCCTCAGCCATCGCGGCCACGACGGGCCAGTCGGGAACCCACAGCACGGCGCGGCGCACGGTGTCGACGGGCGCTGCTGCTGCTGCCTTTGTGCCCTTACGGCTCACGCAAGCCTCGCGACACGTTCTGCTTGACGCGCACGACCCGGGTAACGCACGCCCGCGGATGTGCGCGACAGGCCGGGGTCAACGTCAAGATCAACCTCCATCTGGTCTGTCCCTCCCAGATGGCGGCCCGAGCGCGCGACCGTGAGGGTGTGCGAACGTAGCCTCCCGTCCCCCACCCCGAGCCCCTGCCACGAGCTGGACTGCACTCGCAAAGACACGTGCGCGCCCGTCCACGCGCCCGCGCTGAGCAACACGGTCCCACGTTCGCGCGCCCGCGCCACGAGCCTGCGCCGGTCCGCGTCCGAGAGCGCAAGCCGTGGACCCAGCGCGACAATGTCCATGCCGTCGATGCACGCCCCCGCGGCCGTCGCCGCCTCCACCCCGGGGTGAGGCACCAGTGCGAGGCGCGCTAGCTCTATGCCCCGGCGGGCGGCGGCAACCACTCCCACTTGCGGCATGCCGATGATCGCCGCCCACGATCCCTGTTGGGACGCGCGCGCTACCAGCTCGAGCAACAACGAGGTCGATCCCTCCACTGCCACCACCGTGCCGCGCCTGAGAGCGCCGCCCGGCACCAGGCCTGCCACCGCATCGGCCACGGGGAGCACCCGGGCGGGCGGGACGCCTGCGAGGCCCGGTGACGCCCCCCGTGCGCCACCGGGAAGCACCGTGAAGTCCCGCACCACGCCCAGTCGAGCCTCTGCCCCCGCGAGCAGTGTGCGGGCGCGTTCCAAGCGGTCGGGAGCGGCGTCGCGATACGGTGCATCGCTGCCGGGAACGGTGGCTGTCATGGCTTCCCTTGCGGTTGGGACTCATGTCGAGTATTCGAACGTATGTTCGATTCTCTCACGTGGGGCCGACGCCCGCCACCATGAAAAATCGCGCACCTGGCGTCCGCGCCGCACTAGGGCTCGCCCACAACAACTACGTGAACGCCTCGTTCGTCACCGACAGAGGCCACACCCTGCGACCCTCAGGGCTCGCGCCCGGCCCCAAAAACACCGATGCAGCCGCGCGCGCCCAGATGCCTCTTGGAGCCGACAGCCCTTAGTTCAGGCTCAGCGACTAGCCCAGAACGCGACGGCGCTGGCCGCGGCCACGTTCAGCGAGTCGACGCCATCCGCCATCGGGATCTTCACCGTGAGGTCGGCGTCCCGCAAGGCGCCCGACGTCAGCCCGTCGCCCTCGGTCCCGAGCAGCCACGCGAGCTTGTCCGGCGGCGCTGACTCAATTGCGTCCAGGTCCACGGCATCGTCCGTCAGAGCGAGAGCCGCGATGGTGAAGCCAGCGGATCTGAGTTCCGCCAGACCTCCCGGCCAAGCGTCGAGCCGCGCCCACGGCACCTGGAAGACGGTACCCATCGAGACGCGAACGCTGCGCCGGTAGAGCGGGTCCGCGCAGCTCGGGCTGATGAGGACCGCGTCGACGCCCATCGCCGCGGCCGAGCGAAAGATTGCGCCGATGTTCGTGTGGTTCATGACGTCCTCGATGACGGCGATCCGGCGTGCGCCCGCGAGCAACTCCCCGACTGCCGGGGGCTGGGGCCGGTGCATGGCCGCGAGTGCCCCGCGATGCACGTGGAAGCCAGAGATGGCCTCCAGAAGCCCCTCTGAGCCCACTAGGACAGGAACCTCTGGCCAAGCCCCAGTCGCGTCGGCGAGCGTCCTAAGACGCTTCTCGGATACCAGGAACGAGCGTGGTTCGTGCCCCACCTCGATGGCACGCCCGATCACCTTGGCACCCTCGGCGATGTACAGTCCGCGCTCAGGCTCGAACTTGCTGCGCAGCACCACATCAGTCAGGCGCTGAAAGTCCTCGAGCGCCGGGTGGCTCGCATCACTGATGCGTTCGATGGTCACGTCGCCACGGTACCTGTCACCGTCGCGGCCATTCCACCCAGTTCCGTTCCCATCTTCACGTTGGCGAGTCCAGCAACCGTAGCGCGGACGAACTCCGCGAACGCGGCCACCCGATCAGGCACCAAATTGATGAGTGAGGCGCCCAAAACGGCATCCGCCCCGTCGGTGTCGAAGGGCAGGTCCAGGGCGTCCGCAACGACGTAACTCGCCTGTGGAAATCGCTTCGTCGCGGCAGCGACCGCGCCCGACGACAGGTCCACGCCGCTTGGCTCGCGCCCACTGTCCATGAGCCAAGCGGCCAAGTCACTTCCGGCGGTCCCGACCTCGACTATGCGCGCAGACTCGCGCAGACCCAAGCCTTTTACCCAGGAGTGCAGCATCTGGGCATGCCACTTAACCCCGTAGAGGCGCGCGAAGAGCGATTGTGACCCGGCAACTGCGTGGGCCAACACCCGCGGGCTTGGAACGATCACAAGGCCTCCCGAACGAAACGATGCCCCACACCCAATCGGGTCCGGGGCATCGCCAAGGTGACATGTCGCACTACTGGCCCTTCTCGACCTCCGGGTCGAGTATTTGCCCACTCGCCGATCCCGCTCCCGTAGCGTCCTTAGTGGCCAATTCGACTTCGGCCTTAGCTGCCGCAAGAGCCTTCGCCGGGTCACCCAGAGCCGACGTACGCTTGGTCGTGGATTTGCGAGCAGGCGCCTTCTTTAGCACCTTCGGGTCTTCGACCTGGCCAAAGCCGGCGGAGATTGCCTTGAGCGCGCCCGTGAACTCGGTGGGAACGAACCACACCTTGCTCGACTTGCTGTTGGCGATCTCCGGCAGCATCTGCAGGTACTGATACGCGAGCAGCTTGCTATCGGCGTCGCCCTCGTGGATAGCATCGAACACCTGCAGAATGGCGCTGGCTTCACCCTCAGCGCGGAGGATGGCGGACTGCGCCTGACCCTCTGCTGTGAGGATCGCGGACTGCTTGTTACCTTCGGCAGTGAGGATCGCGGACTGCTTGACTCCCTCAGCGTGGAGGATGGTCGCTCGACGGTCCCGCTCAGCGCGCATCTGCTTCTCCATCGAGTCCTTGATGGACACGGGCGGTTCGATGGTCTTGAGCTCGACGCGGTTGACGCGTAGGCCCCACTTGCCGGTCGCCTCGTCAAGCACGCCGCGCAGCTGCCCGTTGATCTGGTCGCGCGACGTCAGCGTCTGTTCAAGGTCCATAGTTCCGACCACGTTACGAAGCGTGGTCACCGTAAGTTGCTCGACTCCATTGATGTAGTTCGCGATCTCGTACACGGCGGACTTAGGCTCCGTCACCTGGAAGTAGATGACCGTGTCGATCTCCACCACCAGGTTGTCTGACGTAATCACCGACTGCGGCGGGAATGACACGACCTGTTCGCGAAGGTCAACGCCCGCGCGAACCTTATCGATGAACGGCACCACGAGGTGCAGACCCGCACGCATGGTTCGGTCGTACCGACCAAGGCGCTCAACAATAAACGCCGACGCCTGCGGCACGATCTTGATGGCTCGCGCGATGGTGCTGATCACGAAGATTCCCGCGACCGCAATCACGGCAATTTGAACGAAGTTATCCATGTCCTACTCCCCTAGTTAGGTACTTCTGGTCTTTTTGGATGCAGGGAAACCTTGGCGCGCGCAACTACTTTGCGGCGACAATCGCGTTAGCGCCCGCAATCTTGAGCACCACAACTTCTACGCCTTCGGCGAGCTCTTCCGCGTCGTTTTCGGTGCGTGCGCTCCAGACTTCTCCGGAGAGTTTGATGCGGCCCTTGTCTTCCGTAATCTTGGTGAGGGTCTTCGCTTCCTTGCCCACGAGTGCCGCGGCGTTGGTCTCCTCAAGAGGCCGGCGCGCGAGTAGCGAGCGCAGCAAAAACGGACGCAGCGCGAACAACAGCAGTCCGGAGACCACGAGCGCGACGACTGCCGCCAGCCCAACTTCCGCCCCCATGAGGGCTGCACCCCCACCCGCGAGCGCACCACCGGCGAGCATCAACAGCGTTAGGTCCAGCGTGAAGATCTCTGCCACACCCAGGATCAGCGCAACAACGAACCACCACATCGACTGCATGTGCAACCTCCTAGTTAATGCAGGGCCTGCCTCATCCTATGGCTTCCGCGCCTTTCGCGCCGTCCAACGGCCGTCGCTGTGGTCCAGCGTCAGCGACACTCCGTAAATGGCCGCAAGATTGCGCTCGTTCAGCACCTCCACGAGCGGTCCAGCCGCAGCGACGGCACCGTCTCGCATCAACAGAGCGTGCGTAAACCCGCGCGGAATTTCCTCGACGTGATGAGTGACAAGAATCATGACCGGAGCCTCCGGATCGCCCGCGAGCTCGGTCAGTGCCTCGATCAGCTCCTCGCGGCCAGCAAGGTCCAGTCCCGCTCCTGGCTCATCCAGCAGAAGGAGCTCCGGATCGGTCATCAGGGAGCGCGCAAGCTGAACTCGCTTGCGCTCGCCCTCGCTGAGCGTGCCAAACTCGCGCGCGGCGAAGTCCTGGATGCCGAATGCGGCAAGCAGGTCGCCTGCGCGCTCAAGGTCCGCATGTTCATAGGGCTCTTGCTGCCGCGAGGTGGTGCCGTGGGCGGCCGTCAAGACGACGTCCCGCACGAGCTCTTCGCTGGCGATCCGCGCGGCGAGCGCGTCCGAAGATAGGCCGACCCGGCTGCGCAACTCAAGCACGTTGGAATCGCCAACCGTTTCGCCAAGGATCGCGACGGTGCCCGACGACGCATTGAGCCGCGCGGAAACCAAGGTCAGCAGCGTGGTCTTGCCTGCACCGTTGGGCCCAAGCACAACCCAGCGCTCGCCAGCGTTGACGGTCCAGTCGACCTCGCGCAGGACGAGGTTGTCTCCCCGCTGTAGCGACGCCCCCGCTACACGCAACACTTCTGTCATAGGACCGAGCCTAGCCGCTCGCCGACGCGCCTCATGCGGCTACGACGACACCAGCACAGCGTCGTAGACGGCAACCGTCTGATCCGCTATCGCGCCCCACGAGAAGTGGTCGCGCGCCCGCTCGCGGCCCGCCGCTCCCATCGAGCGTGCGGCGTCAGGATCCGCGACCATGTCGGTCAGCGCGCCCGCGAGATCCGCGACGAACGCCTCGGGGTTCAGCGGCGTCCCCGTGCCGTCCTTGGCCTGATCGATCGCGACCAGCGATCCGGTCACGCCGTCGTCCACGACTTCCGGAATCCCACCTGTCGCGGTGGCCACTACGGGAAGACCAACCGCCATAGCCTCGAGGTTGACGATGCCGAGCGGCTCGTAAACCGACGGGCACACAAACGTGGTGCACGCGTCCAGCACGGCAACCAATTCAGCGCGCGGCAGCATCTTGTCGATCCAGACGATTCCGTCGCGACGCTTCTGCAGTGCCGCTACCGCGCCGGAGACCTCCGCGGCGATCTCGTCGGTATCCGGGGCCCCCGCGCACAGAACCACTTGCACGTCGCCGGGAAGTTGCTCGACCGCCTGCAAGAAGTACGGCAAGCCTTTCTGTCGCGTGATGCGACCCACGAACACGATAGCGGGGCGCTCGGGATCAATCCCGTAGGACTTGACGGTGGCATCAGCGAGGGCTCGCGCGTCATCACTCGGCGCCGCCCAGCCCTCGATGTCGATGCCGTTGTGCACCACTCGCACGCGCGCAGGGTCCACGTCCGGGTAGGAACGCAGCACGTCCTCCCGCATTCCTGCACTAACCGCGATGATTCCCGCCGCGGCCTCGTACGCCGTCTTCTCGATCCACGAGGAAATCTTGTACCCGCCGCCCAACTGTTCGGCCTTCCACGGCCGCATCGGCTCGAGCGAGTGGGCGCTCATGATGTGCGGGACGCCATGCTGGAGTGAAGCCAAGTGGCCCGCCATGTTCGCGTACCACGTGTGCGAGTGCACCAGATCCGCCCCCGCGCAGTCGCTAGCCATCGGGATGTTCGTCGATATCACGTCCAAGGCAGCATCGCCTGTGGCGGCCACCCCCGCGTCGTACCCTGTGACCCCAGCCGCGTCGCGCGGACCGTCAAAGCACCGCACTCGCACGTCGATCCGCTCGCGAAGAACCCTGGCAAGCTCGTCGACGTGGACACCTGCGCCGCCATAGACGTGGGGTGGATATTCACGGGTCAGCAGGTCTGCGCGCATGAGGTCCACGCTATCGCGACAGATGACCAGAGAGGTCCGATCTTCCGGCTTGTGCGTTGCGGACTCCAGTAGGCTGGCTTTATGCCCACACCCAAAGTCCTCGCGATCGTCCTTGCAGGCGGTGAGGGCAAGCGGCTCATGCCGCTCACCGACGCCCGCGCCAAGCCTGCAGTGCCGTTTGGCGGCACGTACAGGCTCGTGGACTTCGCGCTGTCGAACCTCGCGAACTCTGGCTATCTGCACATGGTGGTGCTCACCCAGTACAAGTCGCACTCGCTTGACCGTCACATTGCGCGCACCTGGCGCATGTCGCCGCTGCTCGGCAACTATGTGGCGCCGGTGCCCGCGCAACAGCGGCTTGGCAAACACTGGTACCTGGGCAGCGCGGACGCGATCTTTCAGTGCCAGAACATCATCGACGACGAACGGCCGGACATCGTCATCATCGTGGGCGCGGACCACGTCTATCGCATGGACTTCTCTCAGATGATTGACAAGCACATATCGTCAGGCGCCGAATTCTCTGTCGCAGGCATCCGCCAGCCCAAGTCGATGGCATCCGAATTTGGCGTCATCGACGTCGACGCCGCCAATCCTGATCGAATCAAGGCTTTCCTCGAAAAGCCCGCAGATCCGTCCGGGCTGCCCGACAGCCCCGACGAGGTGCTGGCGTCCATGGGAAACTACGTCGCCAGCGCCGACGCGCTCCTCGACGCCCTGGCCAAAGACGCCTCAAACGACGCGAGCAAGCACGACATGGGTGGCGACATCGTTCCCTACTTTGTGGACAAGGGCGCGTGTGGCTTCTACGACTTCAAGGACAACGTGGTCCCCGGCTCAACCGACCGCGACCGCGCGTACTGGCGCGATGTGGGAACCATCGATTCGTATTTCGACGCTCACATGGATCTCATCGCTGTCGAACCCATCTTCAACGTGTACAACCACCAATGGCCGCTTCACCAGGGTCTCATCACCCAGCCGCCAGCCAAGTTTGTGCACTCCGCCGAAGGGCGCCTCGGGCACGCAGCAGACTCCGTGGTCTCTCCGGGCGTGATCGTCTCGGGAGCAACCGTCACTGGCTCGGTCCTCGCGCCCGGCGTTCGCCTGCACTCGTGGTCCTCCGTCACGGACTCGATCCTGATGGACGACGTGCTTGTCAACCGTCACGCCAAGGTGCGGCGCGCCATTCTTGACAAGAATGTCGTGCTCGCCGAAGGCGCCGAAGTCGGCGTCGAGGTCGAGGCCGACCGCGCGCGCGGATTCACCATCACCGAGTCCGGCATCACGGTTGTAGCCAAAGGCACGGTCATCGAGGCATGACCGGGCGGTTAGCCGCCCTCGACGTCGATTCCACGCTCATCACGTCAGAAGTGATCGAGCTTCTCGCCCAGCGCGCTGGCGTGCTCCCGGAGGTCGCCGCTTTGACCGACGCGGCCATGCAGGGTTCCGCCGACTTCGGAACCACGCTCGAGGCGCGCGTTGCTCTGCTCGCTGGACTGCCCGCGACGGTGATCGACGAGGTAGCCGCCGAGGTCCGCCTGACGCCGGGAGCCCAGAACCTGGTGGAGACGCTCCACGGCGAGGGATGGATATGCGCTCTCTTGAGCGGCGGATTCGTGGAAATCGTCGGCCCGATTGCCGCGTCGCTCGGCATCGAGCGCTTCCGCGCGAACACGCTGGAGATCGTCAAAGGCGTGCTCACCGGGCGGACGGTAGGTCCAGTCATCGATCGCGCCGCCAAGGCGACCGCACTCAGAGAGTTCGCGGCGGCCGCTGATATCCCCATCGAGAACACCATCGCCGTTGGCGACGGCGCAAACGATCTTGACATGATGGCCGCCGCCGGCCTGGGAATCGCGTTCAATGCGAAGCCCGTGGTTCAGCAGCAGGCCGACGTCGCAGTGAACTCGACGCGCCTTGATGCCGTACTGCGGGTGCTCGAGCGCCAGTAGCCCACGGCCGCACGGCGTCTACGTCGTAATGCCGGGAAGTCCGTCGAGGCTGGACGCGTTCCTATGTGCCTGATAGTCCAGGATTCCCGCGGGTCCCTTGCCATCAACCCATTTGTCCATCTGTTCGCGGTCCCTGACGAACGCCATTTCCGGGACACCGAAACCGCACGCGTCCGAGACTCGCTCGGCGTTGACGACGATGATCGACCTCGCACCGACCTTGTCGGGAAAGCCGAAAGCCAACCGCTCCCAGTCTGAGTCCCCCGGCCGAACAACCGTCGCAGTCCCATGTACGCGGACGATGTTCGGCGGACCATCGAAGGCGCACCACATGAGGGTGATGCGTCGCGCCGCCTGGACGTGTGCGATGGTCTCCACGCCGCTGCCTGTCATGTCGAGGTAGGCCACCGTGTGGGCGTCGAGGACCACCAGCGTGCCCGCGCCACCCTTGGGCGAAAGGTTGACCAGACCCTCGCGGTCGGCCGTCGCGACAAAAAAGACGTGCTGCGCCTCGATGAATTCTCGGACGTGCCCCCCGACGCCTTCGTAGACGGCTCCCATGCGACCAGTCTAGGGGAGCCGTCGTGTCGCCCATCCATCGTTCGGCCGCCGCAGCCCACGAGGACGACAACCAGCCATCGGCTACTCCGGTGAATGCACCGTACGCGAGCATGAGACCGGCAGCCCCGTCAACGAACGTCGTTGGGCCTTCCATGACATCGTGGAACCGGCCATCGGAGCGCTCGAAGTCGAGAGCTGACTCGAGAATCGCCTCCGAGTCCGCCTGTCAAAGCGTACGCACCTCGGGAGCAAGGGCGCCGGCATCCAGACCGAGCGCGCGCGACAGCCCCGCAACCACCCAGCCGTTGCCAGTCGCCCACCGTTCCTCTCGCACCCACGCGTCGCTGTCGAGGTCATACATGTGCCCCCACAAGGCGTTGGCCCCATGGCGAAGTACCGCAGGGTTGGCGGTGTACTGCTGCGCAGCGGCCTCGCCCTCGCCCACTAGTACGAGGAATGGGATCACCATGTAGATGGTGCCGACCCACGCCTTTGGCTTGCCGCTAAGGTGATCTAAGGTGATGGAGCGCGCCGTTCGCCCCCCGGGGGCAACTCGTGAGCAACCGCTGCCGCTGACGGCCAAGGGCCCCGGCCGCTTGGGTATCTCCGTCGAGAACGAGCAGGGCGACGGCCTCTCCAATCGCACCGGAACTCACAAGTTCAGGGTCACCGTTCGCGCCAAGCATCCCGTCAGCGTCCTGGCGCGTGATCGCATCGCTCCCGAGGAGTCGCGCCAGGTCAAGGCGACCGGTGTCGATCGCGGCATGCGACGCCACTCCGTGTTCCCAGTTCTGGCGCTGGAGTGCGAGGAGCGCCGTCCAGAGCCGTTCGTTTAGCCCGTCAGGACCACGAGTCATGGCGACCGACAACCGCGCGCAGGCGGGCCGAACTCGCTTCTAACTCAGACCACTCACCATCGAGTTCGAACACCGCCGCCACCCCGGTCGAAAGGCCCAACGCGACCCGTTGAAGTGCGGCCTTGTCCGATCCCGGGCCAGCGAGCACACTAGCGGCGGCCGACATGGTCGGCTCGTGACCCACGACGAGCACATTCTGCGCCCCTGCGGGCGTTGCTCCGAGCACTCCCAGAAGGGTGTCGACAGTCGTGTCGTAAAGTTCAGCGAGGTGCGCCACCTCAACGTCTTCCCAGTTCTGCGACGCCAGTTTCCAGGTCTGCTGCGTTCTCACCGAGTCCGAGACGAACGCGACGTCGGGCTCAATTCCGTGCGCGGTGAGCGCCTCGCCTAGCTTCTTGGCATCGCCGCGTCCGCGCAGTGCGAGCGGGCGCGAATGGTCGCTCTGCTGGTCAACGATGTGCTCCGCCTTGGCGTGCCTGGCGAGCACCAAAATACGCATGGGCTCTACTGGCCCATCGCGTGCACGCCACCGTCGACGTGAACTATCTCGCCAGTGGTGGCGGGGAACCAATCGCTAAGGAGCGCAGTCACAGCACGCGCTGTGGGCTCCGGGTCGTCCGAGTTCCAGCCAAGGGGCGCGCGGTCACTCCACTTGCTCTCCATCTGGTCGAAGCCCGGAATGTGCTTGGCGGCGGTGGTCTTAATGGGGCCGGCAGAGACCAAGTTGCAGCGGATCTTCTGTTCGCCCAAGTCGCGCGCAACATAGCGCGAGGTCGCTTCGAACGCAGCCTTAGCGACGCCCATCCAGTCGTACACCGGCCACGCATAGCGGCCGTCAAAGGTGAGTCCAACAATCGAGCCGCCGTCTGACATGAGCGGCGCGGCCGCAACGGCGAGAGCCTTTAGCGAGTAGGCCGAAATGTGCAGAGCTGTGGAGACGTCCTCCCACTCGCCCGCCAAGAAGTTGCCACCCATGACCGATTGCGGCGCGAAGCCGATCGAGTGAACGACGCCGTCGAGGTGAGGGACGTGCTGCGAAACCTGCTCAGCGAGGCCGGCTATCTGTTCGCCGTTCGTCACGTCCAGTTCCACCACGAGCGCCTCCGACGGCAGCCGCCGGCCCATGCTCTGGGTGATCTTCAGCGTCTTGCCCATGCCAGTCAGCACCACGGTCGAGCCCTGCTCTTGACAGAGTCTCGCGACATGGAATGCGATCGAGGTTTCAGTCAGCACCCCAGTTACCAGGATGTTCTTGCCTTCAAGTATGCCCATGAGTAGTCCTCCTTCGATGAAGCGTAGTGTGCGTCTGCGACGGCGCCTAGTGGCCCATTCCGAGACCGCCGTCAACCGGAATCACGGCGCCAGAGATGTATGCGGCGTCCGTCGACGCCAGAAAAAGGGCCGCTCCCGCAACCTCGTCAGCCTCGCCAAAACGCTTTGCCGGGATGTTGGCTGAGTACTGCTTCTGAAGATCCTCGCTCAGTTCCGCTGTCATCGCCGTGTTGATGAAGCCCGGCGCAATGACGTTCGCGGTAATACCTCGCGATCCGACTTCGCGCGCGACGGACCGCGCCATTCCTACGAGCCCCGCCTTCGACGACGTGTAGTTCACCTGGCCGGCATTGCCGTAGAGGCCGACCACCGAACCGATAAGAATCACTCGCCCTTGCTTCTTGCGCATCATGGTCTGCACCGCGCGACGAACGCACCGGAATACACCAGTCAAGTTGACGTCAATCACATCTTGGAAGTCCTCGTCCGTCATACGCATGAGCAAACCATCGCGCGTCACTCCAGCATTCGCGACGAGAACCTCAACGGGCCCGTGTCGCTCCTCGAGTTCATCGAACGCCTTGTTGACCGAGTCGGTGTCGCGCACGTCACCCACAACGCCGTCAACGCCAGGTGGCAGATCGCCGGAACGATAAATGGTCGAAACCTTGTCTCCAGCGGCAACGAAGCGCTCTGCAATGGCCATCCCGATACCGCGATTGGCTCCTGTGACGAGTACGTGACGTGACATGTGTACGACGGTAGCGGACTATCCGCGCCCCGTGTACTTCGCGTGCCCCGGTCCGTCCCGCCGACGTATCCAACGATTCCGACGTTTGGCGTGTAGCTCCGGGAGCGCCTCTTGGTACTGTGTCGCTAGTCGTAAACCCCACGTGCGCCCCGTGCGAAAGGAAGTGTCGCGTGACATCCCCCGGCTTGACCCCTGCTGGCCATTCGGCCACCAATACCCTGCCGCCCGAACGCTTCCTCTTGATGGCTGGCGACCTCCCTGAACCAAGAGTCGCAGGCCCTGAGGGAGCCGAAGCCTAGCCACGACCTATGAACTCCGCGAACGCCACGTCCGCGCGACGCCTGATCGCGGTCGCGCTCATCGCGCTAGTTATTCTCGCGGTCTCCGTGGTCGCCGGACGCTGGCAGTGGGGCCGGTACGAGGCTCGCGCCGATGCCGTGGACAGCTTTGCCGCGGCTCGGCAGTTTGCGGCTGTACCCATTTCCGAGCTATTCGCGGACGGCGCACTCGTCATCAGCGAAGAGGCGGAATGGCGGCTCGTTACAGTCTCGGGGGCGTTCGACGAGGGCTCGGAGACGACTCTGAGGAATCGATCCGTGAACGGCGTGCGCGCGTCCGAATACGTCGTGTGGTTCGAAGCGCTCGACGGACGCTCTCTTCTGGTTCTCGCGGGGTGGGATCCTGTCAACGCAGCGCCGTCGGCGCTCACGGCAAGCGCGTCGACCGACGGCACCATCACCGTCCTACTGCGCGCGCTCGAACAGGACGACGGCAAAGACGCCGGGACCAGCATTTCCCGCATCGCCCTTGATCAGGTCGTGGAGCCCCGTGGCCGGCCGATCTCTGCCTACGGGATGCTCACGGGCACGTGCGCGGAAAGTGGTTGCCTCGATTGGCGTGGAGAGCCCGTGCCTCCCCCGCACCTTACCAAGGGCCCTCACCTCGCATACGCGTTCCAGTGGTACGTGTTCGCAGCGCTCGCGCCCATTGGCGCGGTGCTCCTGTTGCGGCGCGATCGCGCCGACCCGAGTGTCGCGCCCAGCAAGTCGCGCGCCAACGCCAAGCGGTCGAATGCCTCCGGCCGGCTGTCAGATGAAGAGAT
The DNA here is from genome assembly GCA_965250005.1 of Demequinaceae bacterium. Lineage (GTDB taxonomy): Bacteria > Actinomycetota > Actinomycetes > Actinomycetales > Demequinaceae > WTKG01. The sequence goes on along the minus strand of OZ252279.1, from coordinate 375,042 downwards.
CGAAGACGCGCTCTAGGCTTCCACGGCTACGCGAGCGCGATGATGTCGCGGTACGTGTCATTCCAGAGGTCCTCAGCGGCGTCGGGAAGCAGGAGCACCCGCTCGGGGTCGAGCGCATCGACGGCGCCGATATCGTGCGTGACAAGCACGACAGCGCCTTCGTAGGTGTGCAGCGCGCGCAGGATTTCGGCGCGCGACGCGGGGTCGAGGTTGTTGGTCGGCTCGTCAAGGAGCAACACGTTCGCCTGCGAGACCACCAGGGTCGCCAGCGCCAAGCGAGTCTTCTCGCCGCCAGAGAGCACGGCCGCCTTCTTGTGCGCGTCGTCTCCTTGGAAAAGGAACGATCCAAGCACGTTGCGCACTTCCGTGTCGTCCAAGTCGGGAGCGGCGTGTCTCATGTTCTCCAGCACGGTCTGCTCGGTGTCGAGAGTCTCGTGCTCTTGGGCGTAATAGCCCATTTTGAGCCCGTGGCCCGGCTCGACTTCGCCGGTGTCGCTCGCTTCCACGCCGGCAAGCAGGCGCAGCAGCGTGGTCTTGCCCGCGCCGTTGAGCCCCAGCACCACTACGCGCGAGCCCTTGTCGATTGCCAGATCCACGTCCGTGAACACTTCGAGGGACCCATACGACTTGCTAAGGGCAGACGCGCGTAGCGGCGTCTTTCCACAGGGCGCTGGCGTGGGAAACCGCAGATTCGCAACGCGGTCGCTGACGCGCACGTCGTCCAGGTCTGCGACCATCTTTTCGGCACGCTTGAGCATGCTCTGTGCTGCCGAGGCCTTGGATGCCTTGGCGCGCATCTTGTTCGCTTGGGCGATGAGCGTTTCTGCCTTGCGCTCAGCTCCGTCTCGCTCACGTTTGCGCCGACGCTCGTCGTCCTCGCGCTGCTTGAGATAGGCGTCCCAGCCAAGGTTGTACTGGTCGAGCACGCCACGGTTGGCGTCGAGGTGGAAAATGCGGTTCACACACACGCGCAGCAAATCAGCGTCGTGCGAAATAACCACGAGGCCACCGGAGTACGTGCGCAGGAATTCCCGCAGCCATACGATCGAGTCGGCGTCGAGGTGGTTGGTTGGCTCGTCGAGCAGCAGCGTCTCGGCGCCGCTGAACAGGATGCGCGCGAGCTCGACTCGGCGGCGCTGTCCGCCGGAGAGCGTGCCCAGCGGCTGCTTGAGGGTGGCTGTCTCGATCCCGAGGTTGGAGGCGATGCGGGCTGCCTCAGATTCCGCCGCGTACCCGCCATTGTTCCTGAAGTTCTCTTCGAGCCGGGGGTAACGCTCCATTGCTTTGTCTCGCGCGCCCTCGTCATCTCCCGCCATCGCCTCTTCGGCGGCGCGCATTTTGCGTACCGCGGCATCGAGGCCGCGAGCGGACAGGATGCGATCCATCGCGACCACCTCTAGGTCGCCGGTGCGGGGGTCCTGGGGGAGGTAGCCAACCTCGCCCTTCTGGTCGACACGGCCCGACGTTGCCTGCCGCTCGGTTGCGAGAATCTTGGTCAGCGTAGTCTTCCCGGCGCCGTTTCGTCCCACGAGTCCGACACGGTCGTTGGGAGCAACTTGGAAGCTTGATGGCTTCAGCAGCGTCCGAGCGCCGATGCGCACTTCGACGTCGTGGGCGATAATCAAGGGATCTCCTTCTAGGGCGCGGTTGTAGGATTCCCACAAAAAATCGCGCTGTCGTGGCCAAAGTGGCCGCGAACCATTGTAGGGCCGGTAGGTTTCTTGCCGTACCAGTCAATCCAAGGAGAAGCATGCCCCTCATACCAAAGTTCTCGGGCCCGAACCTCGCGCTCGTCGCAGTTTTCGCGGCTGTCATCGCCCTCAGCACTGTCCCGCCAGAATTCACTCTCGCCACCGGCGTGCCGCTAACTCTCCAGACGCTCACCGTCGTTCTCGCCGGCCTGGTGCTAGGCGCCTGGCGTGGCGCCGCAGCTGTCGCGCTCTATCTGGTGGCCGGACTAGCTGGCGCCCCCATCTACGCCAACGCTGGATTCGGAACCGAAGTGTTCGCAGGTCCTTCCGGTGGTTACCTCTGGGCTTTCCCCGTCGCCGCATTCGTGGTGGGCTGGCTTGCCGAGCGCGTCACGCGCCAGGCCAACGGCGTCGGCGCGTATGCCGGTCTCGTAGGCGCCGGCGTCGTATCACTTCCGATCATCTATGCGATCGGCGTGCCGTGGCTCGCACACTCCCTGGGCATTCCCGTTCTCACGGCCGCTGAAGAAGGCGGAGCAACCGCTATCGTGTGGGGACTTACCCCCTTCGTCGTTGGCGACCTGCTCAAGGTCCTCGCCGCTGCAGGGATCGCGGTCTACGTGCTCCGCGCGTTTCCACAACTCCTCGCTCCCGGTGACCCGTACTTTGTCTCCAGGGCAGCGGCGCCCGCCACCAACGCCACCGCGGCCAAGAAGGCGACGGCAGCGAAGAAGCCAGCCACCAAGAAAGTTCCCGCTAAGAAGTCTTAGCCTGGTCACATGATCGAGTTTCAAGGAGCGGGCGTCGTCGCACCCGGCGACGTCCGCCTTCTCGAACCGATCACTCTCACGCTCGACGAGCACCGGGTCAGCATTATTGGCGCGAACGGCTCCGGGAAGTCCACGCTCGCCCGCCTTATCAACGGTCTCATTGCGCCCCACGAGGGGACAGTGTCCGTCAACGGCCACGACACGCGCAAGGACGTAGCCCACGTCCGTCGCGACGTGGGATTCCTCTTTACTGACCCGAACGCACAGCTCATCATGCCGACCGCGATCGAAGACGTGACGCTCTCGCTGCGCCGCGTCCTCGCGGACAAAGCCGCACGGGCCGAAGCGGCTGCAGCACTGCTCGCGAAAATGGGGCTTACCGACCATGCGCACGTACCCGTGCACGCGCTCTCAGGCGGGCAGAAACAACTGCTCGCGCTCGCTGGCTTACTAGCAGTCGAACCCACGATCATTGTCGCCGACGAGCCGACTACCCTTCTCGACCTGCACTGGCGCCAGCACGTTGACGGTCTTCTCGCGGGACTTCCTCAGCAGGTCATTGAGCTCACACACGACCTCGATGCCGCCGCTCGCGCGGATCGGTGTGTGGTCATTGACGACGCTGACGTCGTCTTTGATGGCATCCCCGCGCGCGCCGTGGCGCACTACCGAAAGCTCATGAAGCGGCGCTCGGCCCACGGCGTAACGCCATGACAAACATGCTCGGGCTGTACCGCCCTCGCGGTACCCCTCTCCACTTGCTGCCCGCGTGGATCAAGGTGCTCGCGCTCGTCGCCAGCGCCGTGACCATCATGAGCATCCATAATTGGCGCTGGTCTGCGGCCGCCGTCGCAGGTGGTGTGGTGCTCTTGGTGTCGACACTCCCGCCGCCGCGCGCCACGCTGCGCGGTGTCGCCTTCTTCTCGGTGATGGCGGCGCTTGGCTCGATCTTTCACTGGTGGCGCGGGGATCCCCTGCGCGGGCTGGAGATCGCGCTCAATCTCATGGCGCTCATTCTGATTGCACTCGCAGTCACGTCATCGACGTCGATGGAGGCAATGCTCGGCTTCGTGAGCTTTGTTGCCCGCCCTTTTTCGCGGTGGATTCCTACCGAGGCCATTGGGCTGCTCGTCAGCCTTATGATCCGTAGCGTGCCGGAGGCAACGCGAATCCTTGACGAGTCGAGGACGGCGGCGCGGGCCAGAGGTCTCGGGCGAGATCCACGCGCGATTCTGCTTCCCACGGGCGTCCGCACGGTGGCATACGCCTTGCGCGTCGGCGATGCCATAACAGCGCGCGGCCTCGCAGATGAAGCGACGACGACGGGCACGCGGTAACGTGAGACGTCACCATCGCGGAGGTAGCAATGACGTTCAACAAGACGGCGCGGATCAACCCGAATCGCGTCCAGCGGCGCGGACGTAGCGCGGGCAGCGGAGGAATGGCTGTCGGCGGCGGATTCGGCGGCCTCTTGCTGCTAGCCCTCGCGATGTTCCTCGGCCTCAACCTTGGCGACTTCTCTACCGGAGCGACGGGGACAACCGTCGAGGCTTCTGACCCGGAAATCCAGGCGGAATTCAACGAACGCTGTGACGCCGGAGAAGCAGCCAACGAATACACCGATTGCCGCATCCTCTACACGATTGGCGCCCTGGACGACTATTGGGAGTCCGCTGCCCCCGCGCTAGGAGCAAACTTCGACTACCCGGGCGGTGTCATCTTCGACGGTTTGACCTCGACCGCATGCGGAAGCGCCTCCACACAGACGGGCCCGTTCTACTGCCCCGGCGACCAGACCATCTACATTGACCCCGCGTTCTTTGATGTGCTCGTGGATCAGTTCGGCTCGTCTGACGGCCCCCTCGCCCAGATCTACGTGGTCGCACACGAGTACGGCCACCACATCCAGAACGAGATTGGCGTCTTCAACGTCGCCGACCGCAGCCAGACGGGCGTCAACTCTGACACCGTCAAGGTGGAGCTCATGGCTGACTGCCTCGCTGGCGTGTGGACCCACCACGCAGCGAACACGAAGGACGAAGACGGGCAGCCTATCCTGCAACCCATCACTCAAGCGCAGATCAATTCGGCGTTGTCCGCAGCGGCGGCAGTGGGCGACGACCGCATTCAGGAAAAACTTCAGGGACACGCGGACCCACACACGTACACCCACGGAACCTCAGAGCAACGCGTCGACGCTTTCACAGACGGCTACACGCACGGCTCTCCGGCCGCGTGCGACCTGTTTGACGTGGTTGACCGCCCCGCAGGGTTCTAGGGCGCCAGACGCTAGGTGAAGAGCGCCGCTAGACGTTAAATCCGAGAGCGCGCAATTGCTCTTGCCCGTCCGCGGTGATCTTGTCCGGACCCCACGGCGGCATCCACACCCAGTTGATGCGATAGCCGTCGACAATACCGTCCAGGGCTTGCCCAGTCTGGTCCTCAAGCACATCTGTCAACGGGCACGCCGCTGACGTAAGCGTCATGTCGATAACGGCATGCTGGTTCGAATCCAGCGAGACACCGTAGACCAGCCCCAGGTCGACCACATTGATCCCCAACTCCGGGTCGATGACGTCCCGGAGCGCCTCTTCGACGTCTGCCGCGTTCGAGGGCGGGGACTCCTTGACTGCGGGCTCCGCCGCCGCCGTCGTGGCCTTCGCCGTCGCGGCCTTGCCTGCTGGCGCCTTCTTGGCTGGCACCTTGCTCTTCTTCTCGGTCATGAGGTCTCCTTCTGGGCAAGGATAAGCGCATCCTTGAGCGCCATCCATCCGATGAGTGCGCACTTGATTCGCGCAGGGTACTTTCCAACGCCGACGAACGCGGTTGCGTCCCCCAGCAATTCTTCGCGCTCATCGCCGATGCCCTGGCCCTTGGCCTGCATCAGCTCCCTGAACGCGTCGCTGATTTCTTGCGCCTCGACTACGGTGTGCCCCTCGACTAGCTCGTGAAGTACGGAGACAGACGCCTGCGAGATGCTGCAGCCCTGGCCCTCCCAGGAGACGCTGGAGACGGTGTCTCCATCGAGGGCGACACGCAGCCGCACTTCGTCGCCGCACGTGGGGTTGACCTGGTGAGACTCCCCCGTAGTTGCTGTGTTCGGCTCGACCAGGCCCCGGCCGCGCGTCTCACGCGCGTGGTCCATGATGACCTGCTGGTACATCTGCTCAAGGGCACTCACACGGCCCCCAGTGCACCGAAGAAGGCCCGCACGCCGGCAAGAGAATCGAGGAAAGCGTCGACGTCGTCCGTGGTGTTGTAGACGTGGACCGAGGCGCGTGTGGAGCTCGCCACGCCAAAGTGCCGATGCAGCGGCTGCGAGCAGTGGTGTCCCACTCGTGCGGCAATCCCGGCGGCATCAAGCACCTGGCCGACGTCGTGTGCGTGCACGCCTTCAACCACGACTGCGGCGAGCCCAAGCACCTGGTGGACGCCGTCGCCTCCGACGGGTCCAAGCAGCCGGACGCCTTCGATCTGGCTCACGCCTTCGCGCAGACGCGCTCCCAGCATTTGGTCGTGAGCCTCAACGTCCTCCATACCTAACGCCATCATGTAGCGCGCGGCTGCGCCGAGCCCCACCGCCTGGGCCACGGGCTGCGACCCCGCCTCGAACCGCGAGGGCGCCGCGAGCCACGTGGACTCTTCCATAGTCACGGTCTTGATGGTTGATCCCCCGAACACGGACGGAGGGAGCGCGTCGAGCAGCTCCTGGCGGCCGTAGAGCCCGCCGATGCCCGTGGGCGCGAGCATCTTGTGGCCAGAGAACGCGGCAAAGTCCACGTCGAGCGCCTTGACGTCAACGGGCATATGCGGCACGGACTGGCAGGCGTCGAGCAGGGTGAACGCGCCCACGGCTTTGGCCCGCGCCACGAGCGTTGCCACCTGTCCGATGATGCCGGTGACGTTGCTCGCATGTGCGAACGCGAGTATCTTGGTCCGTTCGTTCACGATCGACTCGAGATCGTCGAGCACCGGCACGCCATCGGAATCGAGCGGCAGCCACGCCAGCTCTGCCCCGGTGCGTGCGGCGAGCTGCTGCCACGGGATGAGGTTCGCGTGGTGCTCGGCCTCCGTAATAACGATGCGGTCGCCGGGGCCAAGCGCAAACTGGCGGGCTTCCGCGCCTCCTCGTCCGAGTGAGGCGTTGCCGAAGCCATTGGCGATGATGTTGATGGACGCTGTGGCGTTCGCGGTCCACACGACCTCGCTGACGTCCGCGCCAATGAGCTTAGCGACGTCGACGCGCGCGGACTCGAAGGCCTCAGTGGCCTCTTCGGCCAAGATGTGGGCGCCGCGAAGTACCGCTCCATTGTGGAGTCGATAGAAGTCCGCCTCGGCGTCGAGCACCGCGCTCGGCTTTTGCGAGGTAGCGCCCGAATCGAGGTAGACCAATTGCTTGCCATTGCGGCCTTCGCGAGCGAGGAGCGGGAAATCTGATCGGACGTCAGGAAGTGTCATCTTTTTCGACCTTAGGTAGCGATTATGCCTTGGTGAAGAACCTGTCATAGCCTTCGGATTCGAGGCGCTCGGCCAACTCTGGGCCGCCTTCCTCGGCGATTTTTCCTTCGACAAAAACGTGCACGAAGTCGGGATCAATGTACTTCAGGATGCGGGTGTAGTGCGTGATGAGAAGAACTCCGGCACCAGTCGCCTCCTTGGCGCGGTTGACGCCCTCGGCGACCACGCGAAGCGCGTCTACGTCGAGCCCCGAGTCCGTCTCGTCAAGAATCGCGAACTTGGGCCTCAGCAGTTCCATCTGCAGAATCTCGTGGCGCTTCTTCTCTCCGCCCGAGAAACCTTCGTTGACGTTGCGCTCGGCGAACGCCGGGTCCATGCGTAACTCCTCCATCGCCCCGCGGACGTCCTTGACCCACGTACGAAGCTTGGGAGCTTCGCCATCGAGAGCGGTCTTCGCGGTGCGGAGGAAGTTGGTGACCGAGACGCCCGGCACCTCTACCGGGTATTGCATCGCGAGGAACAGTCCCGCCTTGGCGCGCTCGTCGACCGACATCGCGAGCACATCCGCGCCGTTGAGCGTAACCGAGCCCTCGGTGACGGTGTACTTGGGGTGGCCCGCCAGCGAATACGCGAGTGTCGACTTACCGGAGCCGTTGGGCCCCATGATCGCGTGCGTCTGGCCGGATTCAATGGTCAGGTCCACGCCACGCAGAATCTGCTTGGTTCCTTCGTTGGTCTCCACGCTCACGTGGAGGTTCCTAATGTCCAGGGTGCTCATGCGTTCTCCTTGGTTGACACGATGGGGTTGTCGACGTCCACGAGCACGCGCTCGCCGTCGATACGTACGGGGTATGCCTTGACGGGTTGGATGGCTGGCAGCTCGGTGGCGACGCCGGTGCGAACGTCGAAGCGTCCGCCGTGCGCCCAGCATTCGACCTCGCAACCTTCGATCTCACCCTCGGAAAGTGACACCTCGCCGTGCGTGCAGACGTCGCCGATCGCGTAGATTGCGCCGTCGTCCATGTGGAACACAGCCACGGGGGCCTCGGTGCCGTCGGCCTCAGTCAAGATCGACTGGATGGCCTCGCCCTTGGGGATGTCGGCAACGTAGGCAGCTAAATGCTCAGTCATCCGTGGCCTCGAGTTCTGCGTCGATCGCGTGTGAGAGCCGCTGCTCCAAGTCCGCGACGTCGATTTGCCTGATGAGATCAGCGAAGAAGCCGCGCACCACCAACTTGCGGGCCTGGTCCTCACTGATGCCGCGCGAGCGCAAGTAGAAGAGTTGCTCCTCGTCGAAGCGGCCCGTCGCACTGGCGTGGCCCGCACCCGCGATCTCGCCTGTCTCGATTTCGAGGTTCGGGACCGAGTCCGCGCGCGCGCCATCCGTGAGAACCAAGTTGCGGTTGAGCTCGTAGGTGTCTGTGCCCACTGCTGCCTTGCGAATCAGCACGTCGCCGATCCACACAGTGCGAGCCGACTCGCCTGCGAGCGCGCCCTTGTAGGTCACGCGAGAGCGGCAATCGGGGACTCCGTGGTCCACGAACAGGCGGTGCTCTTGGTGCTGGCCTGCGTCGGCAAAGTAGAGGCCGTACATGTCGACTGAGCCGCCGGGCCCAGTGAACTCGGCGTCCGGGGTCACGCGGACGGCCTTGCCGCCTAGGGTCACCACCACGTGCTTGAGATTGGCGTCGCGGCCAATCCGGGCGCGGTGCGACGAGTTGTGAACGGCGTCGTGGTCCCAGTCGTGAATGGAGACAACGGTGAGTTGTGCGCCGTCCTCGGCCACGATCTCCACCGTCTCGGCGACGGTTGCTGAACCCGTGTGGTCGATGACCACAGTTCCCTCGGCGAACGGGGCCGCCGTCACCTGAATGTGGAGCGCCGTCGCGTCTCCCCCGGTGCCGGCGACCATGATGCTCACGGGAGCATCCTGCTTGACGTTCGCTGGCAGCTCGACGCGTGTCGCGTGCGGCGCAGAAGCCCACGAGGCCGCGGCGACACGGTCTCCGGGAGCGCTGGTGATCGCGAATCTATCTGCTGACGCAACCTCGATGACGGAAACGCCGTCTGGCGCCTCGACGGTGGTTGACACGCCCGCGCCCGTGAGCTTGTCGGCAAAGAGCGGCGCGAGCACGCGCAACGGAGAGAAGCGCCACTCCTCCTCGCGCCCCCCTGGAACGACGAAGTCGGCGACGTCAAAGGATGTGGGCCTCGCGGCGCGCGACGCCTCGGGCGGCGTGGATGCCGCTCCGTGCGTGTGCGTGCCGTCCGCTTTGGCCTTGCTGTGGTCTGTGCTGGTGGCGGTCAACCGACGGATCCTTCCATCTGCATTTCGATAAGGCGATTCAACTCGAGCGCGTACTCCATGGGAAGCTCGCGCGCGATGGGCTCGATGAAGCCGCGCACGATCATGGCCATGGCCTCAGACTCGTTGAGCCCGCGGCTCATCAGGTAGAAGAGTTGGTCTTCGCTCACGCGAGACACGGTTGCCTCGTGACCCATTGACACGTCGTCCTCGCGCACATCCACATAGGGGTACGTGTCCGATCGCGAGATCTGGTCCACCAGGAGCGCATCGCACAGGACGTTGGACTTGGAGCCGTGCGCGCCCTCTAGCACCTGAACGAGCCCTCGGTAGGAGGTGCGCCCACCGCCTCGCGCAACGGACTTCGAGACGATGCTCGAGGAGGTGTTGGGTGCGGCGTGCACCATCTTGGCCCCCGCGTCCTGGTGCTGGCCGGTACCGGCGAACGCAATCGACAGCGTCTCGCCGCGTGCGTGCTCGCCAAGCATGAATATCGCGGGATACTTCATGGTCACCTTGGAGCCGATGTTGCCGTCCACCCACTCCATGGTGGCGCCCTCGGCAGCCGTCGCGCGCTTGGTGACCAAGTTGTAGACGTTGTTCGACCAGTTCTGGATGGTCGTGTAGCGCACGCGAGCGTTCTTCTTCACGATGATTTCGACCACCGCACTGTGCAGAGAATCGCTCGAGTAGATGGGCGCGGTACATCCCTCGACGTAGTGCACATACGAGCCCTCGTCGGCGATGATCAACGTGCGTTCGAACTGCCCCATATTTTCCGTGTTGATGCGGAAGTAGGCCTGGAGCGGAATCTCCACATGCACGCCCGGCGGGACGTAGACGAACGAACCCCCCGACCACACCGACGTGTTGAGCGCGGCGAACTTGTTGTCACCCACGGGGATTACCGTGCCGAAGTACTCCTTGAACATCTCCGGATGTTCCTTGAGCGCCGTGTCGGTGTCGAGGAAGAGCACGCCCTGCTCCTCGAGGTCTTCGCGAATCTGGTGGTACACCACCTCGGACTCGTACTGCGCGGCGACGCCTGCGACCAGGCGCTGTTTTTCTGCCTCGGGAATGCCCAAGCGGTCGTACGTCTCTTTGATGTCGTCGGGAAGATCTTCCCAGGACTCCGCTTGCTTCTCGGTGGAGCGCACAAAGTATTTAATGCTGTCGAAGTCGATACCGGTCAGGTCGCTACCCCATGTGGGCATGGGCTTCTTGCCAAACAACTTGAGTCCCTTGAGGCGCGTGTCGAGCATCCACTGCGGCTCGTCCTTGAGTGCCGATATGTTGCGCACCACCTCTTCGCTCAGTCCACGCTTGGCGGACTGGCCGGCGGCATCGCCGTCGTGCCATCCATACTCATACGTACCGATCGACGCAATCGTTTCCTCTTGTGTGAGCGAGGGGCTTTGCGTCGCGGGGACGCCTTCTGCCTGGGTTGTCATCAGTTACCCTCCGGGGAGCCCACTGGGGTCAGCGGGATGTTAGTTGTGCACACGTGAGCGCCGCCCGCGAGGGTGGACAGCCGCTGAACGTGAACGTCGAGTACTCGGGAGATTGCTTGGGTTTCGGCTTCGCACCATTCGGGTACGGCCTCGGCAACACGCTGAACTGGGCAGTGGCCCTGACACAACTGAACGGCGTAGCCGCCCGGCACCGGTCGCACGGACGTGGCGTACCCGTGCACGTCCAAGGCAGCAGCCACGGCGTCAACGCGGTCTGCCACAGGCGCACTGCGGTCAACCGCTGCGCTGAGCTCTATCTCCAGGCGCGCTGCCTGGGCCACGACGAAGGCATCAAGCTGGCCCTCGGCACGCATGTGCGTGAGCGCATCGGTGGCGACGTCGCTGTAGGCGTTTTGGAGTGCGCGTTGACCCTCGGGGGTCGCGACGTAGGAGCGCGCCGGCCGGCCCCGGCCGCGGTCCACAGCGCCCAACGCCTCGTGCTCGCAAATGTGCTCTTGTTCGGTAAGGAGCGACAGGTGCCTGCGAATGCCGGCTGGCGTCACGCCGAGTTCGTCAGCGATGGCCGCCGCCGTAATCGGGCCCGCTGATGCGATCAGCCCAAGGATGCGTTGGCGCGTCGTCTCGTCGTTTGCCATATCGCCTCCCTCGCGTTCGCAGTCACGGCACCTCCGCGCCGGTCCTATTAATTAGCAACAGTCTTGTTGCCTAATTCATTTCGCGCAAGCAAGGCGAGCCTTACCTGGGCGCCTGGCGTGGCTCTGTCGTGGCAAGATGTGTAACGTTGTTACGTCAGCAACGGTCGCACACCAGCCACCCCAAGGAGAAATCATGAAGATCACCGCAGCCCTCGCGCTACCTCTGCTCGCAGTCGCTCTGACGGCCTGCGCCACGGATCCGGCCGGTCCCGGCGCAACGCCAGAGCCGTCACCCTCATCCAGCTCGGTCGCGCACGGTCCGCTTACTCTGACGAGCACGGACATCGGTGGAGGAGCAGTGCTCGCGGACACGACGCTGGCCAACGCGTACGAGTATTGCGACGGCCCGGGCCAGAGCCCTCAACTCACATGGAATGCAGGGCCCGAGGGCACCACCCACTTTGCGATTCATTTCGCGGACGTTACCGACGGCGACGTCCACACACTCTGGCTCTCGTACAACATCCCTGGCGTCGCGACATCCATTGAGACCGGCGAGTACTGGCTGCTCGACGGAGACGAGGGCCGGAACTTCCTCGATTACGAGTACTACATCGGCCCGTGCCCCGAATGGGATGCCGACCACGACTACGAGTTGACGCTGTTCGCTCTCGACTCCGAGGTGGGAGATGGCGGCATGACGTTGGAAGAGTTCACCGCGAGTTCACAGGGGCACATCCTCGACCAGGTCACGCTAACCGGCGTCCGCAGCGGACCTCCCGCTCCCGTGAGCTAGAGACCCGTACAGCGAAGCCGGGCGCGCACACAAGCGGCCCGGCCTCGCTAGGCTTGTAAGCATGGACTTTGGAGCAGCGCCCGCCCCTCCGATTGGAGAAGATTCTCGTTGCCTGATTCCAATCCCGCAAATAAGGTCATCCTTGCTTCGGGCGGTCCTGGCCCCGCTGGGCCGGCCCTAGGATTGACGGGTGACCTCAACCCCTCTCCGCTTCGTCTCCTAGGCCGAGACGCCGCCATGAGCCCATTTTCTCGCGCAGCAGACGCCCTCGTGTCCCGCGCATCTGGCCTCGCCGTTGCCAATGTCGTCGCGCAAGTCGCGATTATTGTCACCGGAGGTGCCGTGCGGCTCAGTGGTTCGGGGCTCGGCTGCTCGACGGCCCCCAAATGTGAACCGGACAGTTTCTTGCCGGATTTGGCTAATCTGGACGCCCATACGGCAATCGAGTTTGGCAACCGGCTCGCCACCGTGGTGCTCGGAATTATCGCGCTCGCTATGGCAATCGCAGTTTGGCGCGCGTCGCGCGAGTTGCGGTGGTGGGGTCTTGTGCCAGTGGTCGGTGTCTTCGCTCAGGCGGTTCTCGGAGCAATCACGGTGCGCGTCGACCTCGACCCGCGCGTCGTCGGGCCGCACATGCTGCTCTCCATCATGCTCGTGTGGGTGTCAACGTGGATCGCCTTGCGGCTCAAGGAGTACCGGCCGCGCGCCGCGGGGCCCTCTCTGGTCGTTCACCGCTGGGCGTCACTTGTGTTGTTCGCGGCGCTCGCGTTCCTTGGCGTGCTGACTACTGCGACCGGTCCGCACTCGGGCGACGCCGACCAGACCGAGCGACTAGCCCTCGACCACGAGTCCATCTCGCGCGCGCACGCGCTTCCCGTGTGGCTTTTTGTAGTCGTCGTGGGGCTCATAGCGTTCTCGCTGTGGCGCCGCAGGGCTGAGGATGGCGATCATGCCGCGCGCGCTTCGGTGGTATTCATGATCGTCGCCACGTTGGCGCAAGGAGCGGTCGGCTACATCCAGTACTTCAACGGACTGCCAGCACTCGTCGTGGGCATCCACCTCCTCGGCATCGGCGTGTTTACCGTCGCGCATTCCGCGATGTTCGCGCTGACGCAGAGGGCCCGGGCGCTTCGCGTAGCGACGCACTGAAAGACGGCGCACGTCACGTTTCGATTGCAGCGCCGCGAACGTCTCCAGAACCCTACCCCCACCATGCGAGAATGCACCGCATGACCAAAAAAGACATTTCGCTCCTGGAGCCCGCCTCGAGTTCCCTTCCCCGCATCGCGACCGGCGCGACCGCGCTCGTGCTCGCCTCGGCCCTCGCTGCCTGCTCCCCCTCAGCCGCGCCTGAGCCCACGCCCACGCCCACGCCCACGCCCACGCCCACGGTTATCGTCGCCGAAATCGGCGTCATGACACTTACCAGTACCGACTTCGCTGACGGCGACAATCTCGATCCGCGCTTCAGCGCGAGCGCATTTGGCGGCCAATGCACAGGCGACAACCTCAACCCACAACTCGCTTGGGAGGGAGCCCCGGAAGGCACGGTGACGTTCGCGCTCACCATGAGCGACACCTCGTTTCAAAACTGGTCGCACTGGCTGCACGTGAACATTCCCGCCGACGTAACCTCACTCGATGCCGGCGCCAGCGTGACGCTCGCCGGTGCCGAAGGCGTAAGCAACGCGGGCACCGCTGGCTACTTTGGTCCGTGCCCTCCGGACCCGGGACACAACTACGTGTTCACTGTCTGGGCGCTAGACACCGAACTCGAATGGGTCGACTCGTTCCGCGTCGAGGAGTTCACTTCGCTGTCGCGCGACCACGTCCTTGCGGTAGGTAGCATCACCGGAGTATTTCGGCCAATCGAATAGGTGTGTGGCCGCGGTGCGCGTAGCCCGTGCGCTCGCGAAGTTTACGGTCGATCCCAGTCCGCGTCGGCCCGTTTGAGTGTCCGCCATTTCGCGCGGCGGGCGGCATCAACTGCGAAGAGCCCCGATACCGCAGTCGGTCCGGATATCTTTCCAGCGATCACCGCCTCAAGTGCCTCGTCGACGGTCACCCAACGCGGCACCATATCCTTCTCTTCCGCTTCGCGGGTAAATCGCTGCGGCGCAGGAACCTCGCGCAGGTCGCGCGCCAGGTAGATTCTTATTGCTTCAGAACTTCCCCCAGGCGACGTCATCAGGTCTAGCAGTACATGCCAGGTGTCTGCCTCGAGGTCGGCTTCCTCGAAGAGCTCCCGCTTGGCGGCGTCGAGCGGTTCCTCGATCGGCGAGTCGAGCAGGCCGGCCGGCGGCTCCCAAATTTCGCGCCCGACCGGGTGGCGGTATTGCTGCAGCAGCAGAACCTCGCCAGAGTCGCGCATGGCTACGATCGCTACGGCACCCGGGTGATCGACATAGTCGCGGTGGACAATCACGTCATCGCCAAGATCTATGGTCTCCGAGACGATGTCCCAAACGTGTCCCTCAAAAGCGACCCTGCGCTCAAGCACGTGCCGATGCGACGGCGCATCCGCAAGCGGGAGCGCGCCAGCCCGTTCCTTCGCCGAGGACTTCCCGCGCCGCGCCAACTAAGACGCTGCCAAAGCGGCTGGACCGGGCTTGGCCGCGACACCGGCTACATCTGGCTGTGCTGCGGCACTGGATTCGACCGCGCCCGCCTTTTTCGCGATCGCGGCGGCGATAAGTCCAGAAAACAGAGGATGCGCTTTAGTCGGGCGGGACAGGAATTCTGGGTGCGACTGTGTCGCGACGTAATAAGGGTGCACCTCGCGCGGCAGTTCAACGAATTCAACTAGCGAACTGTCGGGCGATTCGCCGGAGACTACAAACCCCGCGCCCTCCAACTGCTCACGATATTTGTTGTTGACCTCGTACCGGTGGCGGTGTCGCTCGCCTACCGTCGTCTTGCCATACGTCTCCGCCACAAGCGAGCCAGGAGTCAGGACAGCCTGGAACTCACCCAGGCGCATCGTGCCGCCGAGGTTTCCGTTTCCGTCAACGATCGCGAGCTGCTCCTCCATAGTCGCAACTACGCGATGCTTTGGGTCGTCGTCGAATTCAGTGCTGGACGCGCCCTCGATACCCAGGACCGTGCGCGCGTACTCGATCACCATGCACTGAAGTCCGAGGCAGATTCCGAGGGTGGGTACCTTCTTTTCGCGCGCCCAGGTGAGGGCACCAAGTTTGCCTTCGATCCCTCGAACACCAAAACCACCCGGAACCAATACCGCGTCCACGCCACCGAGCGCCTCCTCGGCGCCCTCCGGGGTCTTGCACGCGTCTGACGCAACCCATCGTATGTTCACGCGTGCGTTGTGGTGGAACCCGCCGGCGCGCAGCGCCTCGCTGACGGACAGGTAGGCGTCGGGAAGATCGATGTACTTGCCGACCAGCGCGACTTCGACGTCTTCAGCGGGGTGATGTACGCGTTCAAGTAGATCTGCCCACGCTCCCCACTCGACGTCGCGAAACGGGAGATTCAGGCGACGAACAACGTAGGCGTCGAGGCCTTCGCTGTGAAGCACTTTTGGGATGTCGTAGATGCTGGGCGCGTCTTTGGCGGTGACGACAGCCTGCGGCTCGACGTCACACATCAGGGCGATCTTGCCTTTGACGCCATCGGGTATATCGCGGTCGGATCGGCACACGATCGCGTCGGGTTGTATCCCGATGCTGCGAAGCGCGGCGACGGAGTGCTGCGTTGGCTTGGTCTTGAGCTCGCCTGCCGGTCCAATGTACGGAACCAGCGACACGTGAAGAAAGAAGACGTGGTCGCGTCCGACGTCGTGGCGGACCTGCCGCGCGGCCTCGAGGAACGGCTGGGATTCGATGTCGCCGACCGTGCCCCCGATCTCGGTAATGATGACGTCCACGTCATCGCTCGCCTGCGCACGCATGCGTCTCTTGATCTCGTCAGTGATGTGCGGGATGACCTGGACCGTGTCGCCCAGGTACTCTCCGCGGCGCTCCTTGGCAATGACTTGGGAGTACACCTGACCCGTTGTCACGTTCGACAGCGCGCCAAGCTCGACGTCGAGGAACCGCTCGTAGTGCCCGATGTCTAGGTCAGTCTCGGCCCCGTCGGAAGTCACGAAGACCTCGCCGTGCTGGAAGGGGTTCATGGTGCCGGGATCCACGTTGAGGTACGGATCCAACTTCTGCATGGTCACGCGCAAACCGCGCGATCTGAGCAGACGGCCGAGGCTCGAAGCCGTCAAGCCTTTTCCGAGGGATGAGACAACTCCCCCGGTGACGAATATGTGGCGGGTGACGTGCCCCGCTGCTCCCGAAAGCCTGGTTCTCTCCACGGGCCTCAATGCTACAGGGTCGCGAGGGTCCCTGTCCCCGACGCGCGGCGCTAGTTGCTCGGATACAACGTGAGCTCTTCTCCATATCCGTAATGACCGCTCTCTCCCGTGAGTTCACGCGCGAGCGCGAGGACCACAGTGAAGGTGCCATAGAAGTTGGTTGCGTGCGTGACGGTTGAGATTCTGCCGTTTAGAAGCGCCGACGACTGAAGAGCCGTTGGCACATCGCCCACGGTCACAGGACCGCTGGCGACAACGACGGAGTCCATGTACTCGTCGAGAATGCCGGCGACTTGGGCAAACGTCGCGCTCTCGGCGGCCCGCACGTCTTCGTCAGCGGGGCCGTCGCCTGAAATCACGACAATGCCGTCCACCGTGCCGGTGATGGTCCCTGACACCAGATCGGCGTTCTTGAGCAGGTCGAGTAGCACGTCGGCGCGGTCAGTCGCCGACGACGAGTCCGGAAAGTCGACATTGATGTCGGTGCCCTCGTCGGCCGCACCATCGGGCACCACGAGGGGCGCCAGCGCCTGCGCGAGCGTGTGCGCGAGCAGGCGGTCGGGGGCAAGCGTGGCTTCGACACCGAGTACGCTCGGCGCAACTGATTGAGCAAACGACGCGCGGAACGTGGACTGGTCGCCATCTGTCCACGCGTTCTCGATTGTGAGGTTCGCCGTGATGTTCGCCCCTGCCGTCACGATTCTGTCGCGCAACGCGTTGACGTCGGCGGTCGACGGCGAGTGCACCCGAACAATTGCAATGTTCTTCCCCGCGAGTGCATCCCCGATGAGCACGTCGGCCGCGTCCCCGACGAATTCCTCTCCGATAATTCCTTCGGTTTGCTCTTCAACGATCTCCCTATTCGCCGCAATGATCTGTTCGCGCAGCTGCTCCGATTCGTTGGTGACCTCCTCGATCAGTGCCGTCCGGAGCGGCCCCGATCCAAGGACGACTCCTACGGCGAGCGCGAGGAAGACTGCTACAAGTGAAATCACGTGGTACCGGAAGTCGATCACGCTGTTGCTCCAAACAAGCTCGAGACTGATGGCCAGATGCTCCGCAGCCAGGCGGCGCCGCCCGGCGTCAGCGCGAGGGCATTCCCGAGTACGAACAGGGCGGACAACACGAGCGCGACAAGCGTCCATGGTGAGTAGCGATGCCTGTAGACCTTGGTGAGCGTGGTCGCGTCCACGAGGACACCCCCCGCGATCAGGCGCGCCAGGAATGTCGACGCCGTCGCATTCTGGCCCTGTTCGAGGAAGTCGAGCAGGCGCGCTTCAATGCCGACGGTGGCGATCACTGTCGCGCCCCCACCGTGGGCCATGAGAATCGCAAGGTCTGCGCTGGCGACGGATGCGTCCGATTTGATGTGTTCGACGTTGAGCGAGTCTGCTCGACTCACTCCAGCGTCTCCGCCGGTGGGGTCGTGAAGAACCAGTTCCGCTCCGGACGTGAGCGCCTCGTCGGACACCGATTCGACCGTACCCATGATGATGGCTGGCGGATATGCGTGTTTGATAACGGCATCGGCGCCGTTGCTGACCGCAATAATGACAGGCCGCCGGTCGCGCAGATACGCCCGGATAGACTTGAGCTGATCTTCGTGACCGAACCCCGCAGCGACAATCAGTACCTGCTGGCCACGAAACTTGACCTTGGTGGGCGGTAGGCCCTTGCCTTCGAGCAGCAGGGGCGCGTCGTGCGCGACGTGCTCCATCGCGTTTGCGGTGAAGGTCGCGAGTTGCACGTTCATGCCCTCGCCCGCCTGCTCCATGGCAGAGGCCACGCTGGCGGCCGTCTGAATGAGTCCGGTTGCGATCTGCTTGTCGCCCGAGTACACATCAGGGCCCTCGATGCGGACCTTGGCACCATCGCGAAGTGTGAGCAAGTCGTGGCCGAGCTGGTCCACAAGCGGAATCGCGGCGTCAACAAGAACCTGTGGGCCGCCGTTCGGGTAGCGGCCCGAGATTGACTCCTTCGCGTTCAGGACTGCGGCTGGCTGCGCCTCAGCGATAGCCTCCGCCGTGCGTTGGTCAAGGTCCATAACGTCGATGATGGCGACGTCTCCTTTGCGAAGCCGGCGCGCGAGTTGCATAGGGCTAGCGTCCACGCGGACAGAACCGGAGATCACTCCATCGGCTTCCGTGCCTCTTCCGAAAAGTCGCGAAAATTGCATCATGTCCCTTATGTTGTCACGCCTAACTTGAGACGGCTGAACCTTCGATCAATTCAAGGGCGTGCGCCCTTGCGGTGGACGAATCCTCCTGACCGCTGAGGAGCCTTGCCACTTCCTGAACTCTATCTTCGCCCGTCACCTCCGTCACGTGCGACGTAGTGACCATTCCATCCGTGTCCTTTCGCACCACGATGTGATGATCCGCGAACGCGGCAACCTGCGCTAAGTGCGTCACAACAAGGACCTGTTGAGTTCGCGCGAGCTCGGCGAGCCGCCTGCCCACCGCTATCGCGGCACGGCCCCCGACTCCCGCATCAACTTCGTCGAAGACGAATGTGTGCCCCGGCGCTACGTTGCCGTGCGAAAGCGATACCTCGAGAGCAAGCATGATACGTGAGAGTTCACCTCCGGAGGCGGCGTCTGCGAGCGGGCGTTGCGGCGCACCCGAATGCGCTGAGAGAGTCATGGCGACCGCATCCGAGCCATAGGGCCCGGCATCAACGGGGTCAGTTTGAACGCCAAACGTGGCCGTTGCCATCGCAAGTTGCTGCAGCTCTTCATTCACGGACTGGGCGAGGCGTACCGCTGCTTCGCCGCGCCCGACGCTCAGTTCCTCAGCCAACCGCATTACCTCAGCCGCGAGCCCGTCCGCATCCGCCTGGCTGGACGCGAGTCGCTCGTCCCACGAATCGTGGTCTGCCACTCGCGCCGCGGCTTCTTGCGCGTACACGAGTACTCCCGCGCCGTCCCGACCGAGCCTGCGGCACAACCCCGCGATGTCGCTGCGGCGCTGCAGGACGGCGTCCAGACGCGCAGGATCCGCGTCGAGCGCGCTCAGGTAGTCAGTGAGTTCCGAGCCCACGTCCGTTAGTGCGTAGCTGGCCTCGTCGAGCCGCTTGATCTGTTCCTCTAGAGTTGCGTCGTGCTGCGCCGCGTCGCCAAGTGCGCGCTTGGCCGCCTCGATCGCTGACAACACGGTCTGTTCGGCATCACCAGTAAGTCCATCCCGCGCGTCGGTGGTTCCGCGCCTAACGGCCTCGGCATTCTCCAGCACCTTGGCCTCAGCGGCCAGCACCACATCCTCGTCGGGCTGTGGATCAACGGCGGCAATCGCGTCAAGGTCATTTCGCATGTGTTGGACAACCTGCCGCTCCTGGTCAGCCCCAGCCTGCATCTTTTCGAGGCTCTCGCGTTGTTCAGCGAGCTGCGCCCACGCGGCGCGATAGGCGCCAAGCGTGGCTAGATGGCTTGCGCCCGCGTACTTGTCAAGCGTGTCACGTTGCCGCGCAGCGGATCGCAACTGCACCTGATCGCTTTGGCCGTGGACCGTCACTAGTTCGGCCGCGCATTCCGCAAGCAGCGCCTGGGGCACCTGCCTGCCGCCGACAACGGTGCGCGACCGCGCTGTCGCGCCGAGCGAACGCGCGATCACGACGGTGCCGTCGTCGTCCTGGATCACGCCCGCGTCGGCGAGTTTGAGTGCCGCTCCACCTCCTGGAGGCAAGTCCACGACGGCTTCCGCGAGGGCGGCGGCGGCATCTGAGCGCACGATGGCGGTGGGAGCCTTGCCCCCCGTCACGAGCGCGAGGCCGGTAAGCACCATGGTTTTGCCCGCGCCCGTCTCGCCTGTGAGAACACTCAACCCATGGTCGAGCGTGAGGCGCGCAGACTTGATGACGCCGAGGTTCTCGATGCTGAGTTCGTGAAGCACGTCTAGGCCCCCGGGGATCCGTGGCCGCGCTCGCCGCGCCAGCCCTCGGTAGGCAGGTCAAACTTGGTGATGAGCCGTTCGGCAAACGTCGAGTCGGTCTTGCGCGCAAGCAGCACCTTCTTAGCCGACCGGCGCACCTCGACGCGCGAGCCCAACGGAGCGTCCACGCTTCTGGCGCCGTCGGCCACGGCAAGCCCCGCGGAGGAAGAGTCCGCCGCGATCTCCACCGCAAACCACGACTCGGGACCGACCACAAGCGGCGTGGCGAACAGCGCGTGCGCGGCTAGCGGCACCATGAGCAAGGCGTCGACGTTGGGCCACATCACGGGACCGCCAGCGCTGAACGCGTGCGCGGTCGATCCCGTGGCCGTCGACATCACCACGCCGTCGCAGCCGAACGTGGACAGCGGCATGCCATCCACCTCGATTTCGACCTCAAGTGTGCGGCGGGGATCCGAGCGTTCGACTGTTAGTTCATTGAGCGCCCACCCCTGAGTGGCCACGCCTTTGGGTGGCTTCACTACCCATTCGAGTGTGCCGCGCTCTTCGACGGAATAGGTGTTTTCTGCGAGGCACACAGCCGCCTCTTTGAGGCCGTCGCTTTCGAGTTCTGCCAGGAACCCGACTCGGCCAAAATTGACGCCGAGGAGCGGAATGTCAAAGCCGCGGGTCAGGTTTGCCGCGTGCAACATTGTGCCGTCGCCGCCGAGTACCAGCGCAGCGTCGACAGTCGCGTTGGACCTAGAGTCGAAGTCCACAACCGTCGTCGCGCCATGCCGCTCGAGTTCCAGCACGGCGGTCGCGAAGGCTTCGACAGTTCCCTTCCGGTTTGGGTGTGCGACAACGAGAATTCGGCGCGTCATACCTCTCCCTTCACCTCGCGGTCGATCGCTCGTGCGAGCGACTCCTCATCCAATCGCGGCCGGGTGTCTTGCTGGCCGGACGGTGCCTGTTCAGCCTGCCACGGTTTCCCGCACCAGATGAAGTACTCCACATTCCCACGCGGCCCCGACAACCTGCTACGTGCCACGTCGAATAGGTGGAGATCCGCCTCCCGGGCCGATTGAGCCACCGATGCGACAGCTCCTGCCCGCGCGTCGGCGCTGCGGACGACACCTCCCTTGCCGAGGCCACCCGCCCCTACTTCGAACTGGGGTTTGACCATCAGTAGGGCGTCCGCACCGGGACGCAGCCATGCCGCCAACCCCGGCAAGACGTGCCTCAGGGAGATGAACGATAAGTCGGCAACCAGGAACTCGACCCGGGCGGCGTCACTTGGCGGTACGAAGTCGCGTACATTGATTCCCTCTCGCGCATCCACCCGCGGGTCACGGGCGATCGCAGGCGACAACTGATCGTGCCCGACGTCCACCGCCAGGACACTCGCCGCGTCGTCCTCGAGTAGCACCTGAGTGAACCCGCCAGTTGACGCGCCTGCATCCATGCACTCGCGACCCGTCACGACTAGCCCCGCAGGCGCGAATGAAGCCAGCGCGCCAACCAACTTGTGGGCGCCGCGGGAGACATAATGGTCGGCGTCCGCCGCAAGTTCAAGTTGCTGGTGCTCAACCTCGAAGGCCCGCTTGGTGACGACGTTGCCATCTACAAGGACAGACTTTTCGGCAATGAGCGCCTGCGCGTGGGTGCGCGACCTCGCCAATCCCCGCGCGTGAAGCGCGCGGTCAAGGCGCATCGAGCGCTTAGGACTCGTCGCGAAGACGCGTGGAAAGTGCCTCTTGGATCTTGTCGTAGTACTCGGCTTGCTCGGAGGGGTCCTCGGGCAACTCAGAAACTGCCTTCAGCGCCTCTTCGACGTCAGGCGGGTACGACGTTTCACCAATCGCGTCGCGCGTAGGTTCTAATTCTTCCATCCCTCATGATAACCCGAGTTCTATAGATGACTCAATGGTTAAGGTCACACCTGCATCTGCCGCCGCCCACGCTGCAGCACACGCCGCACGGACGCGATCGATTCCCGCGCTGCCCGAGAACTCCAAATGCCCGTCGACGGTGCGCGAGCTGGCTCCTCGCACGTGCCACCATCCTTCGCGTTCAGTTGGTGCCGGATGGGGCTGCGCCAGCACGTCGAGTGTCTCCCCGATGAAACTCGGGCGCTCCAGCGGGACCGCAAGAATGGCGTCCCGAGCGTCATTGACGCCGGTCAGCACCATGAGTCCGGGGTAACCTGCTGCGCGCGCGCCAGCCAGGTCGGTGTCCAGTCGGTCGCCGATGACGAGCGGCCGGTCGGATGATGCCCGCTGGGCCGCGATGTGGAACATGGCGGGCTCAGGTTTGCCCGCGCTGTCGGGGACGACTCCCGTTGCGGCGACGACTACGCCAACGAGCGAGCCGTTGCCAGGCGCGAACCCGCGCGCCGTCGGAAGCGTCATATCCATGTTTGACGCAAGGAAGTAGGCGCCCGCGCGCACGGCGTAGGTCGCCTCAGCGAGCTCAAGCCAGCCGATCTCGGGTGCATATCCCTGGACCACCGCAACCGGAGCATCATCTGCTGAATTGACCACGGCGAGGCCCACCGCGGAAACCGCACTCCTGAGGCCGGCGCCACCAACAACGAGTACGCGGGCGCCGGCGTCAAGCCGCTCACTCAACATCGCGGCGGCGGCCTGCGCGGCCGTCAGTATCTCAGAGGTGGTCGCGGGAATACCCACGTCGCTCAAGTGGGCCGCGACCGTCTCTGGCTCGCGGTTGGCGTTGTTAGTGACATACATCAAATTCATGCCCGCCTCGCGCGCAGCGGCAAGAGCGGGCGGCGCACTGGGAATCGCCTCGGGGCCTCGATAGGTCACTCCGTCGAGGTCAACGAGAGCAGAGTCGAACGCCTCCTGCAGTGGGATCTCGGACCCCACAAGTCCGAGATGGCTCACGCGGCCTCCTCTGGGTCCGCAGCCGCGCGCGGCGCGGTTGGGGCTGCCGCGTCACCCACGATGCCGGGTGCATTCGAGTCGCCGCCTTCTTCGTTCGCGCCATTCGCATTGGGCTCTTTACCAGGGGAAACATCCGCATCTGCGTCAGCCGTCTGTGGCGCGAACTCGTCCTCGACGACCTCCTCGGTCGCTGTGTCGTAGACGAAGGTGTCGAGTTCGATTGGCTCTTCTGGCCCGCGTTCCAATGCCCGTTTGGTGAGCTTCTGCTCGAGGGCGTTAGCCTGGTCTTCCTTGCCTGCCGCCCGGTACGCGTCGACCAACGCCCCTTCGGCCCGCTCGAGCACCTCCGGTGTGGGCGCCTCGATCGCGCGGAGTGTGGCAACCGCCGCGTCGGCCTGTCCCAAATCAAGACGAGCCCCGGCTGCAACGATTTGCAACTCGGCGGACGCCTCGGGCGAAATGCCCTTTGCCTCATCGGACTGGGTGAGGGCGAGGGCCCGCTCGGGTCTCCCAAGTCCGCGTTCGCAGTCAGCCATGAGCGCGAGGTTCTCGCTCTCACCGTTGAGCCGTCGGACCGTCCGCAGCTCGCGAAGCGCCTCAGCGTAGCGACCGGTCGCGTATGCGGCCAGGGCCATGGCCTCCCGCACGACGTCCACGCGCCCCCCGCGGGCGACGGCCACCAGTGCGTGCTTGTAGGCGAGCTCTGGATCGATATCCAGGAGTGCGCCGACCATCACCATGTGCCTGCCTACGTCGTCGGCGTTATCTTTGCTCAGCGTGCGCATTCGCGCGCGCGTGGGCTTGTCTAAATCGGCGAATTCGACTTCCTCTGGAATCTCGGGAGCCTCGATCTTGGGCACCTCGTCCGCGCGCCTGCCGCGGCGCTCGGTCGCAGTCTTGTCGTCGTTGTAGACGCGGCGCGGCCCGCTCCCGGCTCCTGCCGCGCGATCCTGGCCGCGGTCGTACCTTGCGCGGGCGCGTTCATCAGGGGTTCCACGCTGTGGCGGCTTCCGGTCGCGTCGCGGGCCACCGCTCGATTGATCGTTCTTGCCTGCACCCTCTTTGCGGTCGAAGCCGTCGCGCGACCAGCCTCCTCCTGAGGATCCGCCACCAGGCCCACTTCCGCGTCCAGCGCCCGCGTCGCGCTGCGAGCTGCCGCCCCGAATAGAGCCTCCTCGGCCGCTTGAGCCACCGCGTGACGCGCCGCGAGAACCGCTTCCGGAGCCATCGCGTGGCTTCTTCGGACCGCGGTCTGAGCGAGAGTCGCTGTTCATGTTTCTCCGTTCGGCGTGCGTAGTCATTGTAGAGAACGCACGGGAATCCACGTAGGACAAATGCAGATGGCCGCCCCGTAAAGGGGCGGCCATCGCGAAAGGATGTCCGGCAGCGACCTACTCTCCCACACCGTCACCAGTGCAGTACCATCGGCGCTGAGGGGCTTAGCTTCCGGGTTCGGAATGGGACCGGGCGTTTCCCCCTCGCTGTGGCTGCCGAAACTCTATGGAGATATCAAGCGGTTTCCCGACCGTATCTCGGGAACCGCACAGTGGACGCGTAGCACTTTGAAAAAAGTTAAGTTATCGGCCTATTAGTACCGGTCAGCTTCAAGGGTCTTTAGTCCCCTCTTCCACGTCCGGCCTATCAACCCAGTGGTCTTCTGGGGGCCTCTCGGAGCAAGCTCCGTGGAAATCTAATCTTGAGACAGGCTTCCCGCTTAGATGCTTTCAGCGGTTATCCCTCCCGAACGTAGCCAACCAGCCGTGCTCCTGGCGGAACAACTGGCACACCAGAGGTTCGTCCACCCCGGTCCTCTCGTACTAGGGGCAGGTTCTCTCAAATTTCCTGCGCGCGCAGCGGATAGGGACCGAACTGTCTCACGACGTTCTAAACCCAGCTCGCGTACCGCTTTAATGGGCGAACAGCCCAACCCTTGGGACCAACTCCAGCCCCAGGATGCGACGAGCCGACATCGAGGTGCCAAACCATGCCGTCGATATGGACTCTTGGGCAGGATCAGCCTGTTATCCCCGGGGTACCTTTTATCCGTTGAGCGCTGGCGCTTCCACATGCCACCAGCGGGTCACTAGTTCCGACTTTCGTCCCTGTTCGACCTGTCAGTCTCACAGTCAAGCTCCCTTGTACACTTGCACTCGCCACCTGATTGCCAACCAGGCTGAGGGAACCTTTGAGCGCCTCCGTTACTTTTTGGGAGGCAACCGCCCCAGTTAAACTACCCACCATGCACTGTCCCCAATCCGGATTACGGATCTAGGTTAGATACTTAAAGTGATTAGAGTGGTATTTCAACAATGACTCCACACTCACTGGCGTGAATGCTTCAAAGTCTCCCACCTATCCTACACAAACCACACCAAATACCAATACAAAGCTATAGTAAAGGTCCCGGGGTCTTTCCGTCCTGCTGCGCGTAACGAGCATCTTTACTCGTAGTGCAATTTCGCCGAGTTCGCGGTTGAGACAGCAGAGAAGTCGTTACGCCATTCGTGCAGGTCGGAACTTACCCGACAAGGAATTTCGCTACCTTAGGATGGTTATAGTTACCACCGCCGTTTACTGGGGCTTAAGTTCAGAGCTTCGCTCAAAGAGCTAACCCGTCCCCTTAACCTTCCAGCACCGGGCAGGCGTCAGTCCGTATACATCGTCTTGCGACTTAGCACGGACCTGTGTTTTTAGTAAACAGTCGCTTCTCTCTGGTCTCTGCGGCCTTCGAACGCTCAGGAAGCAAGTTCCTTTACGCCTCAGGCCCCCCTTCTCCCGAAGTTACGGGGGCATTTTGCCGAGTTCCTTAACCACGATTCACTCGATCGCCTTAGTATTCTCTACCTGATCACCTGAGTTGGTTTGGGGTACGGGCGGCTTGAACCTCGCGTCGAGGGTTTTCTTGGCAGCATAGGATCACCGATTTCCTGCTATTGCAGTCATCATCAGGTCTCAGGCTATGTGAACTGCGGATTTGCCTACAGCTCGCCCTACACCCTTAAACGTGGACAACCATCGCCACGCTCGGCTACCTTCCTGCGTCACCTCTGTTAATACGCTTACCTACTACGGATTTGGGTCGCGCGCTAGGCCACCGCTCCCCGAAGGGTTGAGTGACGTCGGGCGCTTAGCATTATCTGATTCGGTATGGGCGGTTCTTTGCCGGTACGGGAATATCAACCCGTTGTCCATCGACTACGCCTGTCGGCCTCGCCTTAGGTCCCGACTTACCCAGGGCGGATTATCCTGGCCCTGGAACCCTTGATCATTCGGCGGACGGGTTTCTCACCCGTCTTTCGCTACTCATGCCTGCATTCTCACTCGTGTAGCGTCCACGGCTGGATCACTCCGCCGCTTCGCCCGCCACACGACGCTCCCCTACCCATCCACACGCCTGGATCCGAAGACCGGGCAATGCGTGAATGACACAACTTCGGCGGTGTACTTGAGCCCCGCTACATTGTCGGCGCGGAATCACTTGACCAGTGAGCTATTACGCACTCTTTCAAGGGTGGCTGCTTCTAAGCCAACCTCCTGGTTGTCTGGGCAACTCCACATCCTTTCCCACTTAGCACACGCTTAGGGGCCTTAGTTGGTGTTCTGGGCTGTTTCCCTCTCGACTACGAAGCTTATCCCCCGCAGTCTCACTGCCGCGCTCTCACTTGTTGGCATTCGGAGTTTGGCTGACGTCAGTAACCTTTTAGGGCCCATTGGCCATCCAGTAGCTCTACCTCCAACAAGAAACACGCGACGCTGCACCTAAATGCATTTCGGGGAGAACCAGCTATCACGAAGTTTGATTGGCCTTTCACCCCTATCCACAGCTCATCCCCTCAGTTTTCAACCTAAGTGGGTTCGGTCCTCCACGCGGTCTTACCCGCGCTTCAACCTGGCCATGGATAGATCACTTCGCTTCGGGTCTAGAGCACGCGACTGAATCGCCCTATTCGGACTCGCTTTCGCTACGGCTTCCCCTCACGGGTTAACCTTGCCACGTACCACTAACTCGCAGGCTCATTCTTCAAAAGGCACGCTGTCACCCCTACTAGGGAGGCTCCAACGGCTTGTATGTATACGGTTTCAGGTACTATTTCACTCCCCTCTCGGGGTACTTTTCACCATTCCCTCACGGTACTTATCCGCTATCGGTCAGTAGGGAGTATTTAGGCTTACAGAGTGGTCTCTGCGGATTCACACGGGATTTCTCGGGCCCCGTGCTACTTGGGGTGACTCTCAGGAGTCCGCGCAATTTCGTCTACGGGGGTATCACCCTCTATGCCGGGCCGTTCAATGCCCTTCGACTATTACGCGGATTTTTGACTCCTTGCTAATTCGGCAGAATCAACTAAAAGGCCCCACAACACCGCTAACGCAACGCCTGCCGGCTATCACACGCTATCGGTTTGGCCTGTTCCGCTTTCGCTCGCCACTACTAACGGAATATCTCTTCCTGTCGGTACTGAGATGTTTCACTTCCCGACGTTCCCTCCACGCGCCCTATTTTATTCAGGCGTGGGTAACTGGACATAACTCCAGCTGGGTTTCCCCATTCGGACACCCTCGGATCAAAGCTTGTTTACCAGCTCCCCGAGGCTTTTCGCAGGTTACAACGTCCTTCTTCGGCTCCTACTGCCAAGGCATCCACCATATACACTTAAAAACTTAACTTGACTACAGATATCAAAGATGCTCGCGTCCACTGTGCAGTTCTCAAACTACGGGTGGGCCCATCTTCTTCTGGCGCCTGCCTCGATCTAGGTGCAAAGTGCACCGCTCGAGGTGGTTCAACCAGGTCCGATGGTCCATCCGGCCGTACCCACCTGAGCGGGATCCGGCCTGAGGTCAGGCGTAAGCCCGAGCCCTCAGGACCCAACAGTGTGCCGTGCTATCGATTCTTATGCTGCGATTTTCCAACCCTATGAATAGGGCGTACTTGGCGCTGCGCTCAAATGGATTGCCATGTCGATGTTCCATCCATGAGCTCTCGCCGTCCTACATATGAGAACGAAGCGAGATATGGACGCGGTATAAACCGCGCCAAGTGCTCCTTAGAAAGGAGGTGATCCAGCCGCACCTTCCGGTACGGCTACCTTGTTACGACTTAGTCCCAATCGCCAATCCCACCTTAGACGTCTCCCTCCCTTGCGGGTTAGGCCGACGGCTTCGGGTGTTACCGACTTTCGTGACTTGACGGGCGGTGTGTACAAGGCCCGGGAACGTATTCACCGCAGCGTTGCTGATCTGCGATTACTAGCGACTCCAACTTCATGAGGTCGAGTTGCAGACCTCAATCCGAACTGAGACCGGCTTTTTGGGATTCGCTAAACTTTGCAGTTTCGCAGCCCTTTGTACCGGCCATTGTAGCATGCGTGAAGCCCAAGACATAAGGGGCATGATGATTTGACGTCATCCCCACCTTCCTCCGAGTTGACCCCGGCAGTCTCCTATGAGTCCCCGCCATAACGCGCTGGCAACATAGAACGAGGGTTGCGCTCGTTGCGGGACTTAACCCAACATCTCACGACACGAGCTGACGACAACCATGCACCACCTGTATACAGCCAACTAAATGACTCCATATCTCTATGGATAAACCGTATATGTCAAGCCTTGGTAAGGTTCTTCGCGTTGCATCGAATTAATCCGCATGCTCCGCCGCTTGTGCGGGCCCCCGTCAATTCCTTTGAGTTTTAGCCTTGCGGCCGTACTCCCCAGGCGGGGCACTTAATGCGTTAGCTGCGACGCGGAAACCATGGAATGGCCCCCACATCTAGTGCCCACCGTTTACGGCATGGACTACCAGGGTATCTAATCCTGTTCGCTCCCCATGCTTTCGCTCCTCAGCGTCAGTTGTGGCCCAGAAACCTGCCTTCGCCATCGGTGTTCCTCCTGATATCTGCGCATTCCACCGCTACACCAGGAATTCCAGTTTCCCCTACCACACTCTAGTTTGCCCGTACCCACTGCAGTCCCGAGGTTGAGCCTCGGGATTTCACAGCAGACGTGACAAACCGCCTACGAGCTCTTTACGCCCAATAATTCCGGACAACGCTTGCGCCCTACGTATTACCGCGGCTGCTGGCACGTAGTTAGCCGGCGCTTCTTCTGCAGGTACCGTCACTTTCGCTTCTTCCCTGCTGAAAGGGGTTTACAACCCGAAGGCCTTCATCCCCCACGCGGCGTCGCTGCATCAGGCTTGCGCCCATTGTGCAATATTCCCCACTGCTGCCTCCCGTAGGAGTCTGGACCGTGTCTCAGTTCCAGTGTGGCCGGTCGCCCTCTCAGGCCGGCTACCCGTCGTCGCCTTGGTGGGCCATTACCCCGCCAACAAGCTGATAGGCCGCGAGTCCATCCCCGATCGAAATTCTTTCCAGACAATGACCATGCGGTCTCGTCTCGTATCCGGTATTAGCTCCAGTTTCCCAAAGTTGTCCCAGAATCGGGGGCAGGTTACTCACGTGTTACTCACCCGTTCGCCACTGTCTACCCGAGCAAGCTCGGGTTTCTCGTTCGACTTGCATGTGTTAAGCACGCCGCCAGCGTTCGTCCTGAGCCAGGATCAAACTCTCCGTTAAGGTATTTCGCTAAATCCGCTTGCGCGGTTAAGCATCTTTACGAAGTGGCCCCGAAGGACCGTTTAATCTCTAGCAATGAACAAATGTCACTGACATTTGTATCTTTACCAAAGGAATCTAACGTCTCCCAGATCTGCCCTAAGGCTTTACTGAGTAGACGCCAGAGGTTTTGGCATCGACTATGTGGCACACTGTTGAGTTCTCAAGGTTCGGACGCGCATCTTCGCTGGTCTTGCGACCGGCGCCGAGGCAACCCTTCTACGCTACTCCCTCTGGCCCCCTCTGTCAAAACGCCTCGCGGCACTCCGACCAACTGGGGAGGGACCCTCTACAGTACTCGGGTTTGGCGCGCAAAGCACCATTCCGTTTTCCAAGAGGGGCTTCCTGTGGATACTCTCCGTGGCCTTCTTCAGTCCTCCGTCGAGCGCTTCCGTTTCAGGCAGCGAGGGCAAACTTACGGGCTTCGGGGGGCCGCGTCAAATCGCCCAGTTTCGGGCGTGTCGCTCTCTCCCGCTGACCGCGTCTAAGCGCCGATGCGGACCATTCCCACGGTCTTCTTGCCGCGCCGAATCACGGCCCAACCACCAGCGATCGCGTGCTCAGCGGACAAGCTCAAGTCGGCATCGGCGACCGCCTCGTTGTTCAGGTAGGCGCCACCTTCTTTGACCGCACGCGCGCCTGCGGACTTCGACTCCACGAGTCCCGCAGCCACAAGCGCGCCGACGATCGTGGTGCCCGCCGGAACGTCTGCACTGGGCACCTCGGAGGCCACTCCGTCCAACGTGGCGGCGTCCAGCCCGGCCAGCTCCCCACGGCCAAAGATCGCCTGCGAGGCCGCCACGACGGCATCTGCGGCCGCGGAGCTGTGCACCAGTGAAGTGACGTCGTGTGCGAGCGTCTTCTGGGCCTCGCGCTTGAAGGGTTCGTCGGCAACGGCGGCCTCGAGCGCGGCGATCTGGTCGCGCGTGCGGAAAGTGAAGTACTTGAGGTAATCGACCACGTCGGCATCGGCGCTTCCGAGCCAGAATTGGTACATCGCGTACGGACTGGTCATCTCTGCGTTGAGCCAGATCGCGCCCTCGGCTGTCTTGCCGAACTTGGTGCCGTCGGCCTTGGTGACGAGCGGCGTGGCCAGTGCGTGGGCAGTGACGCCTTCGGACTTGCGGATCAGTTCCGTGCCACTGAGCAGGTTTCCCCACTGGTCGGAGCCGCCGGTTTGCAGCAGGCAGCCGTGGCGGCGGTAGAGCTCAAGGAAGTCCATGCCCTGCAGCACTTGGTAGGAAAACTCCGTGTAGGAAATCCCCTCGTCGCTGTTGAGCCGGCGTGCGACAGCCTCTTTGGCGAGCATCGTCCCCAGCCGATAGTGCTTGCCGATGTCGCGCAGGAACGCGATCGCGTCCATGTCCTTGGTCCAGTCATAGTTATTGACCATGACCGCGGCATTGTCACCCTCGAAGCTCATGAGCGGCTCGATTTGGGCGCGGATGTGTTCGACCCACTCGTGGACGGTCTCCACAGAGTTGAGCGTGCGCTCCCCCGCATCGCGCGGGTCGCCGACGAGCCCCGTAGCGCCGCCCACCAGCAGGAGTGGCTGGTGGCCCGCATCTTGGAACCGGCGCACCGTGAGGATCTGCATGAGATTGCCCAAGTGCAGGCTGGGTGCGGTGGGATCAAACCCGCAGTACAGCGTGATGGGGCCCTTCTCGAGCTCCTCGCGCAGGGCGGATTGGTCTGTGGACTGGGCAATGAGACCGCGCCAGGCGAGCTCTTCGAGGATGTCGCTCATAGTGTGCCTAGTCTGCCAGGGGTCGGAGACGTTCGAGGGACGCGGTGACGCTAGTCGGGCAGGACAGCAGCGCCATCGACGATGGCGTCCGCCGCCTCTCGCGTGCCGTGCTCGGCAAGGAACTCGAGTTCCTCCAGCTGCCACCGCTCCCAGTGCGCGCGCATCTCCTCGCCGTCACGCTCGATCCCCCGGCGCAGTCGCTCCGCCCACGGCGCTTCCACGTAGACCACCAAACTCGCGAACGGGCGCGCGTCGCGCTGAGCAACGCCAACGCCCTCGATCACAAGGAAGTCCGACGCGGGGACGCCGAGCACCTCACCGCGCTGGCCGCTCGCCCAGTCCCAGACCGCGAACCCCGCATCCTCGCCTCGCGCGAGCGGTTCGAACACTTGCTCCACGAGAACCTCGCGTAGCGTGGCCAGCCCGCTCCAGCCCTCGTACATGTCGTCGCTGTGGAGAACTTGGGCGCCACCGAGAGCCGCGGCCAGTCGCGCCGCGAGCGTCGTCTTGCCCGAGCCCGCGGGGCCATCGACTAGCACAAGGCGAATGGCGCCAAGCCGCGCCTCCTCCAGCCGCGCGGCGGCGACCAGCCGCGTGAGGCTGCTGTTCAGTTGCATCGCCCCAGGATATGGGCGTGAAAGTTGCGCGTGACAGACTTTGCGGAAAGTATGAGCACATGACAAATCCCCTCTCACTCGTTCTCACCGCAGCGGCAACTGCCGTGGCGCTCGCCGGTTGCTCAGGTAGCACCGCCCCGGCGCCCGAGGTTGCCGACATCGACTTTGGGCCCGTCACGTTCTGCGACCTCATCCTTGGCGGGCCCGAGATCGACAACTGGACGTCGAGCATGAAGGATGAATTGGCCGCCGTAGGAAGCGCCGCATCCGATGACGCACCGGCCGAAACCGCCCTAGATCTTGCGAAGAAGTTCGCTGAGACGGCCCGCGAGGAGGGCCCCGCATTCGAGGCCTTCTTCGAGGCCGTCGCGGATACGGTGGAGGACGCGGAGGTATCCGACGAGCTCGCCCACCTATCCGCCGAATTCATGGGGCCGATCTACCGCGTGGCGGACGCCGCCGAGAACAGCGACACGTTCGAGGAACTCGTGGCTGCGCTCGAGGCGTCCGACCCGTCGGCCTGGCAAGGCAAGACTGACTTCTCGATTCTGGGCGACTACGAAGAAGCCACGTGCTCGTAGGGTCCCCTCCGCTGCGCCCGCGCCTGTCGCGACTCAAGGTCACCCCCTAGCGACATTCGCGAAATCGCGCGCTACCGTGAAGGTGGGCCGCGGAAGTGCCGCGCGCCTCTGTGCAAGGAGGAATCATGAAGGAAGGCTCACTGCTTGAGCAGACCCGGCGCGTGTCGCTATGGGTTGCGCTCGGCTCGGCCGCGACCGCCCTAATCATTGGCCTGTTGGCCATATGGAATGCGGTCACGCTTGTCGACACCCCCGATTTTGCAGACGCGTTCGGCGGCCCGATGATCGAGGAGCTCCTTGGCGAGGACGGCCTCGATCTCGAAGCGCTCCTGGGCGACGATGCCGAAGCGCTCGAAGACCTGCTCGGTGAACACTCCGAGGACCTCGACGGCATGATGGGCGACGTCGACGGAATGATGTCCGACATTGTGGGAGCCGGCGCGTTTGGCTTCGGCACCCCCGAGGCCACCGCCTGGGGAAAACTGCTGATGACTGCGGGCGCACTACTCGCGGCCGCGGGCACCGTGTTGCTGTCGCTCCTCGTCGCAAGTCACGTGAAGAAGTAGGTGAGGAACTTGACCGAATTTACTCTGCTGGAACGCATCCGCAAGTACACGCTGTGGGCCGTCCTCGGATCCGCGGGCATAACCCTGCTCATCAGCCTGCTGCGCACCTGGGATGTCATTTCATATGGCTTCGACGTCACCGCTTGGGACCGCATCGATTCCACCTTCAGCCTGATTCTGGGCATAGGCGTGGTCGTGCTCGTTTCCCTGCTAGTGGCCAGCCGCGTCAAGAAGGCCGATGCTGGCGCAGAGCCCGCGGCCAAGAAGGCAGTCGCCAAGAAGTCAACGGCGAAACCCAAGAAGAAGTAGCCGCAAGCGAGCGAACGGCCGGGCTCCTCACGGGGTCCGGCCGTTCGATTTCACGCCGCAGATGCTCGGGCGAACCCGCCCACGGCCGCCGGTGTGCCTACCCGGCCCAGGGCCGGAAGTGCTTCACGCGCTTGCGCGCTGCCTTGCCCTGCTCAACTACGCGCTTGGGCGCAGTCCCTCCAACGCCGTCGCGCGCAGCAAGCGAGCCCTCCACCGTCAGCACGTCGCGGACCGCGGGCTTGAGCAGATCCGAGACACCAGCGAGGTCGTCGTCCGTCATCTCATGCAGTTCGATGTTGCGCTTCTCGCACAGCCGCACGCAGGCGCCCGCGATCTCGTGAGCGTCGCGGAACGGGACGCCCTCGCGCACCAGCCACTCCGCCACATCCGTCGCAAGCGAAAATCCCGCGCTGGCCATCTGCGCCATCCGCTTGGCCTGGAATCGCAGTGTGTGCACCATACCCTGGAACGCGGGCAACAGCGCCTCGAGGGTGTCGATCGCGTCAAACACCGGCTCCTTGTCCTCCTGCAGGTCCCGGTTATACGCGAGCGGCAATCCCTTGAGGGTCGCCAGCAGTCCCGTCAAGTTGCCGATTAGCCGCCCGGCCTTGCCGCGCGCCAACTCCGCGATGTCGGGGTTCTTCTTCTGCGGCATGATGCTCGACCCGGTGGACCACGCGTCGTCCAGCCGCACGTAGCCAAACTCCACGGTCGCCCATGCAATGATCTCCTCGCTGAGCCGCGACAGGTCCACACCGATCATCGCTGTGACCCACGCAAACTCTGCGACCACGTCGCGCGAGGCGGTGCCGTCAATCGAGTTCTCGGCCGGCCCGGAAAAGCCCAACTCGTACGCCACGGCCGCGGGGTCCAGCCCCAGCGTGGATCCCGCGAGCGCGCCACCACCGTAGGGCGACCACCCCGCCCGCGAGTCCCAGTCCGTGAGCCGCTCCACGTCGCGAAGCAACGGCCACACGTGTGCGAGCAGCGAATGGCCGAGGGTCACCGGCTGAGCCGCCTGGAAGTGGGTGCGCCCGGGCATGGGGTCGTCAATGTGCCGGTCCGCCTGCTCCAGCAGTGCATCAACCACGTCAAGCACCATCGCGGCAACCACGCGCGCGTGCCTGCGCAGGTACATACGCGTCAACGTCGCGACCTGGTCGTTCCGCGACCGGCCAGCGCGTAGCTTGCCGCCCAGCTCTGTTCCCGTCAGGAAGATCAGTCCGCGCTCGAGCGCCGCGTGCACGTCCTCGTCTTCGCCGGTCGCGGTGAACCGACCTGCAGAGACGTCCGTCCGCAGCTTCCCGAGCGCCTGGACTAACTTCTTTCCCTCGGCGGCGGTGAGGTGCCCGGCTTTCTGCAGCGCGTGAGCGTGCGCGATCGAGCCGACAATGTCGTCGTCGGCCAAACGCCAGTCAAAGTGGGTGCTCTTGCTCAGCGCGACCAACGCCGCGGCGGGGCCTCCCTCGAAGCGCGCGCCCCACAGTGCACCCTCATTCGTAGCGGCCTCGTTGGTGGCGGCGTCCTTGGGCTTGGCGCGCCGCTTTCCGGGCACAGTCTTAATCTTGGCCGTGCCCCTGGGTCCGGTACCCTTGCCCGCCATTACTTCCCCTTCAATGCTTCCTCGCGGGCCGCCGCCTGCTTGGCGGACAGCCCAAAAATTTCGATGAATCCCCGCGCGGCCGACTGGTCGAACGAGTCCCCCCCATCGTAGGTCGCCAGGTTGAAGTCATACAGGCCCGTGTCGGAGCGGCGACCACTCACGGTCGCGCGACCGCCGTGCAGTTCAATCCGCACGTCGCCGTTCACGTGCTCTTGCGTCTGCTTCACGAACGCGTCGAGCGAGCGCTTGAGTGGCGCGAACCAGAGCCCGTCGTACACGAGCTCACCCCAGCGCTGCTCGATAGTCCTCTTGAACCGCGCCTGCTCGCGCTCGAGCGTGATGTTCTCAAGTTGACGGTGCGCCTCGATGAGCGCAACCGCGCCGGGCGCCTCGTAAATCTCGCGCGACTTGATACCCACGAGCCTGTCTTCAACGATGTCGATTCGGCCAACACCTTGAGCGCCGGCCCGCCTGTTCATCTCCTCGATTGCCTGCAGCGGTGTGACCGCTTGGCCGTCGATAGCGACGGGAATGCCGTGCGCGAACGTGATTATGCACTCGTCCGGGACTGGCGGGAACGCCGGGTCGTCCGTGTAGCTGTAAACGTCCTTGGTTGGCGCGTTCCAGATGTCCTCGAGGAAACCCGTCTCAATCGCACGGCCCCACACGTTCTGGTCAATGGAAAACGGATTCTTCTTGGTGGTTTCGATCGGCAAGTTGTTCTTGCCCGCGTAGTCGATGGCCCTGTCGCGCGTGAGCGCGAGGTCGCGCACCGGAGCAATGCACTTGAGGTGCGGCGCGAGCGACGTTATGCCCACCTCAAACCGCACCTGGTCGTTGCCCTTGCCGGTGCAACCGTGCGCCACCGTGGTCGCACCGTGCTGCTTGGCGGCCATCACCAGGTGCTTGACGATCACGGGGCGGCTGAGCGCGCTCACCAGCGGGTACTTCTCTTGGTACATCCCGTTGGCCTGCAACGCGGGCATGCAGTACTCGTTTGCGAACTCGTCGCGCGCGTCGGCCACGTAGGCCTCGACGGCGCCGCAGTCGAGCGCGCGCTTGCGAATGACCTCGAGGTCCTCACCGCCCTGTCCAACGTCGACGGCCACTGCCACCACCTCGGCGCCGGTCGCGTCGGCGATCCAGCCGATTGCTACGGAGGTGTCCAGGCCTCCCGAGTATGCGAGGACGATGCGTTCTGCCATGTTCTTTCTTCTTTCCAATTCCATAGAGACTTAAGGTCTCGTAGAGACGATGCCGTAGTGGGGTGATTCAGCGACGTGGGCCGGTCGCGCGGTCCAGGAACTTCTGGGCAAGTGCCATCCCACCGTCGGGCGCACGGGTGATGACCATGATGGTGTCGTCGCCAGCGACGCATCCGACCACGTCAGCGTCCTCGTGACCGTCGATCGCGCTGGCGAGATACTGCGCCGCCCCCGATGGAGTGCGCAACACTGCGAGGTTCGCGGAGCCGTCAGCCGTGTGGAGGAGCTCGACGCAAAGCCGGGCTAGCCGGTCTTCGGTGTCCTCGTGCGCCTCGATCGAGTCTGCGGGTGCATAGGCGAGCGCGCCGTCGGCCTTGCGCACCTTGACGGCACCCACGTCCACAAGGTCGCGGGACAGCGTCGCCTGAGTAACCGTGAGTCCTTGCGCGTCGAGTTCCAGCGCGAGCTCCCCCTGCGAGTGCACGTTGGTCGATTCGAGGATGCGGCAGATGAGCGCCTGGCGCGCGGCTTTGGTCGCGGGGACGCTCTGCGTGGGCGCGGAATCCGGTCCGGAGGTCTGGGCGGTCACTTGTTCACCAGCCAGCTCAGGAGCGCCTTCTGGGCGTGAAGCCGGAATTCGGCTTCGTCCCAGACGATGCTCTGTGGGCCGTCCATCACGTCTGCCGTGATCTCCTTGCCCCGATACGCGGGCAGGCAGTGCAGCACTTGCGCGTCGGAATTGGCGAGACCCAGCGTGAGGGCGCTCACCTGGAACGGCTCGAAAAACTCGGTACTGGCCGCGGCTGTGTCCTCATCGCCCATCGACACCCACGTGTCCGTGGCGATGACGTCTGCTCCCGTTGCCGCCTCGTCGTGGCCATGCATGATGGCGACAGACCCACCCGTTTCCTGGGCGATCGCGCTTGCCTCCTCCACGAACGTGGGCGTGGGTAACCGCTCGGGAGGCGTGCCGATCCGCACGTGCATGCCAGCAGTCGCGCCGCCAAGCAGGTACGAGTGCGCCATGTTGTTTGCGCCGTCGCCAAGGTAGGACAGCGTGAGACCCTTGAGCTTCTCGACGCCGCCGCGCGTGAAGGCGACCGCAGCTAGGTCCGCGAGCACCTGACACGGGTGAAACTCGTTGGTGAGCGCGTTGATGACGGGGACGCTGGAGTTCTCAGCCATCTCCTCGATGCGCGCCTGCTCGAACGTCCTCCACACGATGGCACTGACTTGACGCTCGAAAACGCGCGCGGTGTCTGAGATGGACTCGCCGCGCCCCATTTGTGAGGAGCCCGCGTCGATCATCAGGGGGTGTCCCCCAAGCTCGGCGATTCCCGCCGCAAATGAGACCCGAGTGCGCGTCGACGGCTTATCGAACAGCACCGCTACGGCCTGCGGGCCTACGAACGGCTGCGAGTGGAACCTGTCGCGTTTGAACTGGAGCGCGAGCTTCAGGACGGCTCGCTGCTCCTTGGGAGAGAGGTCGTCGTCCCTCAGGAAGTGACGGGTCATGATGCTGCCTCCGTTTTCTGGCTCTGGCTCTGTGCGAGGTGCTTGCCGAGGTAGTCGCTCAGCCACGCGATGAACGTGTCGGCCTCGTCCGCGGTCAGCGTGAGCGCTGGGATGAGCCGGACGGTGTCGGGCGCCGGCGAGTTCACAATGAATCCCGCGTCGAGTGCGGCGGAAACCACGTCGGCCGCGATGGGTGCGCTGAGGCCGATGCCCAGCAGCATGCCCGCGCCCCTGACCTCTGTCACTCCCGGCAGTGCCTCGACGTCCGCGCATATGTGCTCGCCTACTGCCTTGACGTGCTGCAACAGGCCCTCAGATTCGATGGTGTTGAGCGTGGCGAGCGCGACCGCGCAAGCGAGCGGATTGCCCCCGAACGTGGTGCCGTGGTCGCCCTTGACGAGCAGTCCACCTGCATTCGATCCGAACGCCACGACGGCGCCGATGGGGAATCCCCCGCCGAGCCCCTTCGCGAGCGTCATGACGTCGGGCGCGACGCCCTCGAGCTGGTGCGCGAACCAGGCGCCGGTCCGCGCGATGCCGGTCTGAACCTCGTCGAGAATGAGCAGCGCACCGTGCTCGTCGCACAGTTCGCGGGCTCTGGCCAAATAGCCCGGCGGTAGCGGCCGCACACCGGATTCACCCTGGATGGGCTCGAGGATCAGCCCGCCTACGTCGGGGCCCATCGCGGCCTCGAGTGCGACGATGTCTCCCATCGGGACAAACGTGACGTCTCCGGGCAGCGGTGCGAAGGGTTCGCGCGCGGCGGCCTTGTAGGTAAGCGCGAGCGCGCCCATCGAGCGCCCGTGAAAGGAATTCTCGAGCGCGACCATGGTGGTCCGGCCAGTCTTCCGCGCCATCTTGAACGCGGCCTCATTGGCCTCCGTGCCCGAGTTGCAGAAGAATACGCGTGAGCCTGGGGGCGCCGCGGCGATACCGAGCAGTTTCTCCGCGAGCGCTATCTGAGGTTCGGAGGCGAAGAAGTTGGAGGCGTGCGCCAGTGTGGCAGCCTGCGAAGAGATCGCCTCCACCCACGCGGGGTGCGCGTGGCCCAGTGCGTTGACCGCGATCCCGCCAAGCAGGTCGAGGTATTTGCGGCCATCGGTGTCCCAGACGTAGTTACCTTGTCCGTGATCGAGCACCCGCATCGGCTCGCCGTACGTGCCCATGAGCGCGTCGTTGTACCGGAGTAGCCCGGAGGTGCCCTCTACTGGGGCGCTCATGCCCACAGGTCCACGTCGTCGGGACGCACCATTGTTCCGATGCCGTCGGAGGTGAAGATTTCGGTGAGAATCGAGTGCGGCTGGCGGCCGTCAATGACGTGCGCCTGCGGCACTCCCGTCATGACCGCCCTGAGGCACGCCTCCATCTTGGGGACCATGCCGGACTCGAGCTTCGGAAGCAGGTTGGCGAGCTCCGTCGCGTGGATCCTGCGCACCACGCTGCTCTTGTCAGGCCAATCCCGATAGAGGCCGTCGACGTCCGTGAGGATGATGAGTTTCCGGGCCCGCAGCGCCGCCGCGACCGCGCCCGCAGCCGTGTCTGAATTCACGTTGAGCACCACTGTCGGGTCGCTCATGTCCGGCGCGACGGTGCTGATCACGGGGATCCGGCCGGCTTCGATAAGGTCCGTGATGGCTTCGGGGTTCACCTTCACCACGTCGCCCACAAGGCCAACGTCCACCTGCTTGCCGTCCACGTCCGCATGCCTGCGTTCAGCCTGGAGCAGCCCGGCGCTCTCGCCTGACAGCCCCACGGCGTAGGGGCCGTGCTCGTTGAGCAACCCCACGAGCTCTTGCGACACCTTGCCGGTCAGCACCATCCTGACCACGTCCATCGCCTCGGGCGTAGTGACCCGCAGCCCACCCTTGAATTCGCTATCGATGCCGAGCTTAGCCAGCATCTCTGAGATTTGCGGGCCGCCACCGTGCACCACGACCGGGTGAATCCCCAGCAGTTTCAGGTGCACGATGTCCTGGGCGAACGCCCTCTTGAGGTCGTTGTCGACCATGGCGTTGCCGCCGTACTTGATGACCACGACGGCACCCTTGAACTCCTCGATCCAGGGCATCGCGTCAATCAGGACCCCCACCTTCTGGCGGGGAGTGAGGTCTGGTGTCTCGATCTTTTTATTCATGAGGAGTACGCGCTGTTCTCGTGGACGTAGTCGTGGGTAAGGTCGTTGGTCCAAATGGTGGCCTGCTGTTCGCCCGCGTGTAGGTCGAGCACGATGCTCACTTCCCGGCCCGTGAGGTCAACGAGCTCGCGGGCCTCACCAACTCCCGAGGCCCGGCACACCTGAATGCCATTCATGGTGACGTCGAGGAGGTTGGCGTCGAATGGCGCGACGTCGGCCGAGACGGCCCCGGCTGCGGCGATCACCCTGCCCCAGTTGGGGTCGTTGCCAAAAATTGCGGCCTTGAGCAGGTTCGACCGGGCGATCTCACGCGCGACCGCGAGCGCCGCATCCTCCGTTGTCGCGTTGATCACCGTGACTTCAACATCGTGGCTTGCGCCCTCGCAGTCGGCGATCAGCGCCCGCGTGAGCTGGGAACACGCGTCAGTCATGGCAGACTCGAACGCCGCGCCTTCGGGCGTCACGCCGGACGCGCCGGAGGCGAGCAGCAGCACCGTGTCATTGGTGGAGATACAGCCGTCCGAGTCGGCACGATCAAACGTGAGCCTGGTCGCCTCCGCGAGGTAGGCCTTCGCCTGTACAGCCGTGAGCACGGCGTCCGTGGTGAGCACCACCAGCATGGTTGCGAGCGCCGGCGCGAACATGCCCGCGCCCTTCGCAATCCCGCCGATGCTCCAGCCGTCGCCGTCGCCGTCGACGGCGACGGTCTTGGCGACAGTGTCCGTGGTCATGATGGCCCGCGCGGCGTCCATGCCGCCGTTGGAGTCGAGAGCGCCTACGGCCGCGTCCACGCCGGGGATGAGTTTGTCCATGGCGAGCCGGACGCCAATGAGCCCGGTCGAGCAAACAGCGACGTCGGTGGCGCTCACGTCTGCCCCCGCGTTGTAGAGGGACTCCGCCGTCTTCTCTGCTGTCGTGTGGGTGTCCTCGAAGCCGTCAGGGCCGGTGCACGCGTTCGCCCCGCCAGAGTTGAGCACCACGGCGTCAACCCGGCCGTCGTGCAGCACTTGCCGTGACCACACCACGGGTGCGGCGACCACGCGGTTGGTGGTGAACACTCCCACACCGACATGGAGCGGCCCGTCGCTGACGATCAGCGCAACGTCTTTGTCGCCGGTGGACTTGAGTCCCGCGGCCACGCCGGATGCCCGGAAGCCCTGGGGGGTGGTGACGGTCACGGTGCTACTCCGTTCGTGTTGAGGCCAGTGGTTTCGGGAAGCCCAAGTGCCACGTTCATCGATTGGAGCGCAGCGCCTGCGGTGCCCTTGACCAGGTTGTCGATCGCGCAGATGGCGACCACTTTGCCCGCCTTGGCGTCGAAGGCCACCTGTATGAGCGCGGTGTTGGCGCCTAGCACGGCTGCTGTGGTGGGCCACTGCCCCTCGGGCAGCAGGTGAACGAACGGTTCGTGTGCGTACGCGTCCTGCCAGGCGGCGCGCACCTGCGCGGCGGTTGTTCCCGGCACGAGCGGGGCCGTGATGGTCGCGTGGATTCCCCGCGCCATCGGCACCAGCACGGGTGTGAAGCTGAGTTTGACCTCGGGCGCACCCGCCGACTCTAGGTTCTGAATGATCTCAGGGATGTGCCGGTGCACGCCTGCCACGGAGTAGGCGCTGGCGGAGCCTATGCCCTCGGACGCCAGCAGGTGTGTTGCGAGCTTCTTGCCCGCCCCCGAGTAGCCAACCGCGAGCACCGCGACCACATCAGCTGACTCGACGATTCCCGCGGCGACCCCCGGCTGGAGCCCCAGCGTGACGGCAGTGACATTGCATCCGGGGACGGCGATCCGCCGGGTTTGGGCGAGGGCATCGCGCTGCGTTCCCGCAGGCGTAATGAGCTCGGGCATCCCGTACGGCCAGGTCCCGGCGTGCGCGCCGCCGTAGAACTCCGCCCATGCCTCGGCGCTGGCCAGCCGGTGGTCCGCGCCACAGTCAATCACGAGGGTTTCGGGGGGCAGCATCGCGGCGACTTTAGCCGACGCGCCGTGTGGGAGCGCGAGCACAACAACATCGTGTCCCGCGAGATTCTCGACCGTCGTGTTGACGATGCTCCGATCGGCGAGGGCCCTCAGGTGCGGTTGGTGCGCGCCCAACTTGTCCCCGGCGGTGGTGTGCGCGGTCAACGCGCCAAACTCCACGTCGGGGTGGTCGCCAAACACGCGCAGCACTTCTCCACCTACATATCCAGATGCGCCGGACACCGCCACCGTGATGGTCATGTGCATAACTATACGGTCTTCTGCATGAATGTACAGCCCTCGCAACTTGCGTCCCCCGAGAGTCCAGCGCAGGATGGCCGTATGAAGAACCTCGTGCTTGTGACAATTGCTGCGCTGGCGCTTGCCGCGTGCAGCCCCGCTGCCGACGTCGAAGCGACTCCCAGCTCAACTCCCACCGCCAATTCCAACCCGGGTTCCGGCGGCGGCACGCTCAACACCGACGACGAGTTCTGCGTCGCAATGTACGAGGCGTTCACCAATGCCGAGGACACCCAGACCACCACGGAGGCGCTCAACACGGCTCTCGCCGATCCTGAGCTCTTCGCCTCGGGCGATATGACCGCGCTGAACGATGCCGGCCGCGCACTCGCAGACCACGCCGCCCACCAGGGCGCCGCCTACTTCGACGCCATGACGGCTGCGGACGATGACGAGGCCAAGGCGTGGCTCCAGTTCTTCGTGGACTTCACGGAGAAGGTCACGCTGAAGATGGGGCAGGCGGCTGCGGAGGCGACGTCGTTCGCAGACTACGGCGAGCGTTTGGCCGCGATCACCTCCGATCCGGACACCCTCGTGTTGTTGCAAAGCGCTTCGGAATCCGGCTCTGACCTCGCCAGGTACTCCGCTGATCGCTGCGGCATTGACAACTCCGGCGCTGATCTTGCTCCTGGCACGGACGCAGGCTAGCAATCG
Organism: Demequinaceae bacterium; assembly: GCA_965250005.1. GTDB lineage: Bacteria > Actinomycetota > Actinomycetes > Actinomycetales > Demequinaceae > WTKG01. The sequence goes on along the minus strand of OZ252279.1, from coordinate 332,023 downwards.
CGGCTAACGCGGGCCTGTCCCTGTCCGCCTGCACGTCCACGCACTGATCGCGCCAGCAGCGTCCGTCAAGATTTCGCTCGGCTCACGTCACGCTATATGCGGCGCAAACGGTGGAAAACCGCCACAATAGACCCATGCAGAACTTTCGGCTTCGCGTAATGCGCGACGCCGACCTGCCCGCCGTCGCAATCCTCAACTCGGCGGCCGTACCTCACGTCAACGCACTGGCAGAAAACGAGCTGGCCGAAGTCCACAAATTGTGCGACGTCGCGCTCGTTGCAAGTGATGCCGGAGGCACCGTCATCGCGTTCCTGCTCAGCCTGGGCCCCGGCGAGAAGTACGCGAGCGAAAACTATGCCTGGTTCGAGTCCCGCGGCGTCGCACACCAGTACATCGACCGGATTGTCGTCTCTGCACAGGCCAAGGGGACGGGCGTCGGCCGTGCGCTGTACGAATCGGTCTTCCAGCGTGCGCGCGACCGTGGCGCTAACGAGATCACGTGTGAGGTGAACTTGTTACCACCAAACCCAGGTTCGCTGGCATTCCACGAGCACATGGGCTTCCGGCGCATCGGCGAGCACGACACCAAAGACGGAACCGTGCGCGTGGCGCTGATGGCGCGCCCTACTTCGTAGCGGACGGCTTCTTCACCGCGGACTTCCTGGCGGGAGCCTTCTTCGCTGCGGGCTTCTTCACCGCGGACTTCCTGGCGGGAGCCTTCTTCGCTGCGGGCTTCTTCACCGCGGACTTCCTGGCGGGAGCCTTCTTCGCTGCGGGCTTCTTCGCGGCAACGTCGCCACTCGCCAGCGCCGCGGACTCTGCAATAACTGCGCGCTCGTTGAGCATGCGCAGTATTGCGTAGTGAAGCATAAAGGGCTCGATGCTCGACTTGGCGGCGGTCTCGCGGAGCAGTGTACGCACCGCGCTCCTGGACATCTCTGGCTCACGTACAGCCTCACGCACCCAACTCGCGACTTCGCCTGCCGGACGCACTTCGGCACGCAACAACGTGGCCAACTGTAAGTACGTGCTGGGTCCGGAGTGGCTGACGTCTGTGCAGGTTTTCTCGAGCGCCAGACCGCGCTCGCGGGACGCCGCCAGGAAGTCCTGGGCGGACTTCACCCCAAATGCGGATAGTGACGCCGCTAGGTCCCCCGCAATATCCACACGCAGCCGCTTGGACCCAATCGCCAAGGCCGCGTCAAACGGCGGTCCGACCGCCTCTCCGATTGCTCCAGTGGTCATCCTGCCCATTTCGGAGAGATCGTCCAGTCTCTTTCCCGGCCTCGCCTGCATGTAGCGGGCGGTCACCTGAAACGCGACGTCGGGCTCGTCAGCCCCGCGGAAGACGGCAGCAACTAATGCGAGCTCGATCTGCTGCGGGTAGCCGTCTGGCGCCGAGTCTCGCCAGTCAGTGGGTAGGGCCGAACTCATCTCCTTGCGCAGGAGCGCAACATGCGTTTCGGCCATCCCCCTACGCTACTTGCGTGACCCCCCTTTGGGGCGACCAAACTCGCCGTTATATTAGTCACTTTCGCGAAGGTGGAGGGAACTCAGACTCGGTTCCGCCGATGAATCCCGGCGGGGCTAGGGTGACGGTATGCGGATTCTCTTCATTGGTGGGACTGGCGTGATCTCGTCGGCGTCATCGGCTCTGGCGGTCGAGCGAGGGCACGATCTCACTGTGCTTACGCGCGGGGAATCTTCTGTTGCGCTTCCTCCCGAAGGCGCTCACGTCATTCGGGCCGATGCGCGAGACCCCGATGGCTTGCGAGCCTCATTGCGCGGTCGGCGGCTCAGAGGAGAGATATTCGACGCTGTGGTGCAGTGGATCGGCTACACCCCGGATCACATTGCCGAGGACATGGAGACGTTCCGTGAGCTGACCGACCAGTACGTCTTCATCTCGTCCGCGAGCGCATATCAGAAGCCGCCGCAGCACTACCTGGTGCGCGAGGGCGTGACACCGCTCGAAAACCCGCATTGGCAGTACAGCCGCGACAAGATCGCTTGCGAACAGGTGGTACGCGACTCGGGCCTACCGTTCACCATTGTGCGCCCGTCGCTCACGTACGGCTACTCACAGTTCGGGCTGTGCATCGGGTCGCGGGCCAAGCCGTGGACCATTGTCGACCGGATGCGCCGGGGCGCTCCCACCCTGATCCCCGGGGACGGCACGTCTCTATGGGTCAACACCCACCATCGAGACTTCGCCGTGGGACTGGTGGGACTGCTCGGCAATCCCACCGCGATCAACGAGGACTTTCACATCACGTCCGACGAGGTGCTGACGTGGAACCAGATCTACGCCGCCGTCGCCGATGCGGCGGGCATTCCTCCGCGCACGTTTGCGCGACAGGTTGTCCACGTCCCTACGGACGCATTCATTGCCGAGGACCGCGAGCGCTTCGAGGGAACCCTGTGGGGCGACAAGGTGCACTCAACCGTGTTCGACAACTCCAAGATCAAGTCCGCGGTCCCCGACTTTGACGCGAAAATCCCGTTCGCCGAGGGCATCCGGGAGACGGTCGCGTGGTTCGAGGCGGACGAGTCGCGGCGTGGGATCGACGACGACGCGAACGACCGGTGGGATCGAATCGTCGACGCGCAAACTGGCGGGACCGACGGCGCCGTCAGCCTGGGAACTACGCGCCGCCAAAGGTGATGACGATTAGCGCAGCGTTGAGCGCGACGATCAGTGCAACAACAATCCACGCGAGCACCTGCGTAGTACGCGGGGACGCGAACCGCCCCATGACCCTCGTGCTACCCGTGAGCCGTACCAGCGGCACCAGGGCAAACGGGATGCCCAGGCTCAACACCACTTGCGACAGCACGAGCGCCCAGGTGGGGTTCGCGCCGGCTGCCAGGATGATGAGCGCAGGGATCAGCGTCACAACGCGGCGTGTGAGTAGCGGGATACGCTTCTTAATGAGCCCACCCATGATCACCGCGCCCGCGTAGGCGCCAACCGAGGTTGCGGCCAAACCAGACGCGAGCAGACCAACGGCGAAGATGATGGCGATGACCGGTCCCAGCGCAGACTCGATCGCGGCGTGTGCGCCCTCGATTGTGTCGGTGCCTTCAACCCCGCGCAGGCTCGCGGCGGCGAGCAGCAGCATGGCGATGTTCACCGATCCCGCGATAAGCAGCGACCAGCCGACGTCCCAGCGAGTTGCGCGGATCAGGCGGCGCGTCACAGAGACGCCTTCGGGGGATGTGGTGTCAGGCGCCGGGGCGGTGGCGGGGTCGACCGGGGCGCGCGAGTCCGGGCGCTGGTGGTGCTCGACGGCGCGGTGGCGGTCACGCGCCAGCGCGGAGTGCAAGTAAATCGCGTGCGGCATCACGGTGGCGCCCAGCATCGACGCGGCCAGCAGCACCGTTTCGGCTCCCTGGAAACGCGGCACTAGGCCCCCTGCGGCACCGCCCCACGAGACGTCGCTCACGAACAGCCCCGCGAGGAAGCCGATAGCGATGATGGCGAGCAACCCGATGATCACGAATTCGAACGGCTGTTGACCTCGCCGCGAGTGAATGGACAGCAGCAGCATAGAGACCGCGCCCGTAATGACGCCGCCCCACAGCAGCGGGATCCCGAACAACAGGTTGAGGGCGATCGCTCCGCCGATCACTTCCGCGAGGTCAGTTGCGCCTGCAATGATCTCGGCCTGCCCCCAGTACGCGAGCCGCGAGCGGCGCTTGAGGCGGATGCCAAGGATTTCGGGAAGGCTCTTGCCAGTGACCAGCCCGAGTTTGGCGCTCAGGAACTGGATGAGGACTGCCATGGCGTTCGAGATGACCAGGACCCAGACTAGAAGATAGCCGTACGACGCTCCCGCAGTCAGGTTTGCCGCGACGTTTCCGGGGTCAACGTAGGCGACGGCCGCCACAAAGGCTGGCCCGAGTAGCCTCCACAGGCCGCGCTCGGGTCGGGCCGTCGGTTGCGCAGACAACTCCGACAACTCCGGCCTGGGCTTGGGCATGAGGACTAAACTAGCACCGGACGCATGGGCGGTTTCCCGAGGTTCTCGCGGCTAATGCCACAGGTACACCCCGGCAGCCCGGAACCACGCCCGTCCCATATAAGTCAAGCAGGCGGTCAGGGACCGATCAAGGCGCGGGCACGGTCGATAGCATCGGCCAGCGGCACCAAATCGCGCGTGCCCAAGTAGATATCGCTTCCATCCTTGAGCGTGACCACAACGGCGCGATTGCCCGTCATCGCATACTGACGGGCTCCGTCCTTTCCGTATCGCCACCCCCACCCACCGAACTGCCGGATCGGGCGGTAGTCGCGGACTTCTACGCTCGCGATGTTCGCTACGGGAATGTCGCGGCGAGCGAAGTAGGCGAGCCGGATCCGCACCCGATCCGAGGTGACGTCAACGGACAAAGGCATGAAGAGGACCGCCAGCAACACGACAGCAACGATTCCAAGGACCAGCCAGTCGTCGCCGAACTGATCACCGGTGGCCGCGTACGCCCAACCGATCGCGCCGATGGACACCGCGATCGAGACGAGCACGATGATTTGTTCAAATGCCCACTGAGTTGTTCGGTAGGTCATGCCTCCAGCCTGGCACATCTGCCGCTAGACTTGGCGCATGTCAAAACTCACACGATTCGCCGTCCTAGGCGCCCTTGCCCTTGCCCCGCTGACCGCGTGCTCAGCCGCGACCGCAGACGTCGACTTCTGCACCGCAACGACAACCCTTGACGACCAGAGCGAGGCGCTCAACAACCTCGAACTCACTGACGACGTCTTCGAGGCTGCCGTTGCCGGTGACCTGGGCCCCCTCAACACTTGGGGTGCTGACGCAGGCGACGCCCTTGACGAGATGTCTGCCGAGATCGACCGCGTTAGAGGCTCTGCACCGGACGATGAAGTCGCCGCAGCGATTGACGTTGTGGTGGAGGGCCTCGGAGTAGTCGGGACTATGGCTTCCTCAGCCGAAGAAGCAACTGACCTACCAACGTTCATCGCAGAAATGGAGTCGATCGGCAACGACTTCGAGGAGTTCGAGACGGACATGGACGCTGCAATGGTCGTGCTTGAGGCCGCCGACGAGAAGTACTGCAACTAGTCCCATTACGACAAAGCCGCTCTTTCAAAAGAGCGTGGGCGCCGGTTCGCGAGCACTGCTCGCGGCTGGCGCCTGCTGCTTTTGTGGGTCGAGGCGCGACAACCCGTGCTTAGCGATGAGCGGCTTGATGCGCTCGGCAAGGGCGCTGCGGTAGGACTTGGGCGCGTTGGCTCCGGCGCTATAGAGCGCGCGATACCGAGATGCGAGTTCGGGCCGCTCGCGCGTGAGCCACTGGGCGAACCAGTCCTTCACCCCAGGGCGCAAATGCAGCGCTTGGTAGGAGACTGACGTGGCGCCCGCGCCGGCGATGCGGGCCAGGGCTCCCTCAAGTTGTTCGGCGCTGTCGGTGAGGAAGGGCAGCACGGGCATCATGAACACAGCGACGTTCAACCCGGCGGCGCGGGCGGCGCGCACCGTCGCCAGTCGAGCCGCGGTTGAGGGAGTGCCGGGCTCAACGGTTCGCTGGAGGTCGTCGTCGAAGACCGATATGGACATGGCCAGCTCGACGTCCACGGTTACGGCGGCATCGGTGAGCAGCGGAATGTCGCGCCGGAGCAGCGTGCCCTTGGTGAGGATGCTGAACGGGGTGCCCGATTCGGTGAGCGCCGCGATGACGCCGGGCATCAGCTGATACTTGCCCTCAGCGCGCTGGTACGGGTCAGTGTTGGTGCCGAGCGCGACGGGCTGGTGGCGCCACGTGCGGCGGGCGAGTTCCCGCACGAGCACCTCGGCCACGTTCACCTTGACGATCACCTGGCTGTCGAAGTCCCCGCCGGTATTGAGATCCAGGTAGCGACGGCTAGGCCGCGCGAAACAATAGACGCACGCGTGCGAACACCCCCGATACGGGTTGATGGTCCACGGGAATGGGACCTTGCTGTTCACCCCGACGTGGTTGAGCGCGCTTTTGGCGAGCACCTCGTGAAAGGTGATTCCGTCGAACCCTGGGGTCTGAACGCTGCGGACCAGGTTGCTGAGTTTGGCGAGTCCGGGCAGCGTATCCCCCGCCTCGACAGTGATGTCTTGAGTCTCCCAACGCATGCCATCATTCGAACATGTGTTCGACGCGGGGTGAAACGGCCTCGCCGCCCACCGTAGCTTTTGACACGGGGCCTCGGTGGTGGGACAGTCGTGGCACCGGGGAGGATTGTGGGACGGACCTCGGTGACCGGAACACTCATGGGAGATCATCTTGACCACTCGCACCGTTTTCGCGGCCATGACGCTCGCCGCAGCAACGCTCGCGCTCGCCGCGTGCGACCCTCCGAGTGAGGAGCCATCCGCAAGCGCCGCGCCCGCCCCGGCGGTCACAGTTACGGCCACCGTCACCGTCACGGCCGCACCGATCCCCGCGCCCGCGGCCCCGGACTACGGCTTCACGTTCTTTGAGCAGGCGCATATCGGCTCGACGTTCTCCCAGATGAGCGCTCAGCTGCACTACCCCGTCGCCGGGATCGAGGCGTGCCCACACTACGGGCCGATCTGGAACTCCGAGATCGCTACCACCTACGCGTTCACCAACGCCATGAACCCGGGCACGGGTGTGACGTTCTTCTACACCAACCGATTCCTCGGCCCCGCAACCGGGCCGTGGCCCGTGAACGCCGAGGGCGTTGGCATCGGCTCAACCCAGGCGGAATTGCTCGCCGCGTATCCGAGCGCCGTCGTGGGCTCGGTCGAAGATCTCGGGGCTGGCCTCATCGCGACGGTCACCGTCGCGGACCCGGACAGTTCGTCGAAATACGTGTTCGGCTTCTCCGGCGGATCTTCGACCGTGGACCTACTGCAGTGGGGCCCTAGCGCAGGTGGCCAGTGGTCGCACCTATGCGGCGGATTCTAGGTTCGACACCCGGTAGATCAGCCTCGGGGGCGAGCGAGGCGCGCGCAAAGAGGCACGCTGCGCTTACTGGCCTGCGGCTAACGCGCGCAGGGTGGCCATCGCGTCGTCGGCGCAGCCTACGGGTACAAATATGTGGTCATGGTGGAAGCCCGCGACCACGTTGGCGCTGATCCCCGCGTCGCCCAGCGCGCGGGAAAACACTGCTGTGAGGCCGACAGCCTCGAGAGCGGAGCGCACCTGGAGCGTGACGCGGGCGCTCGGGAATTCATAGGCAAGGCCGCGCTGGTCCGCCCGCGACTGCTCAAGCACAAGCGTGAGGCCCTCGTCCTCGCGGACGGTCGCAACGGCGTCGGCGGTCGCAGGATGGTCGGAGCCCGGCACGCTTGCCCAGACATACACAGCAGGGTCGAGCGACGGCCCCATCGACGCGATCAATGCATCTAGGTCAGTGATGCCGCTCATGGCGTCAGCGTATCCGCTCAGCGAGGTGCCACAAGCGGGCGAGCTGCACCTAGCGGGCGAGCGACCCCTCGATCTTCCCCAGCAGTTCGGCCCAGGCGTCGGCGAACTTTTGCACGCCCACCTCCTCGAGCAGTTGGGTGACGTCGTCGAGGCCTACGCGAGCTTCCGAGAGCACCGCACGTGTGTCGTCATACGTGCCGCGAATGGTGTTGCGCGGGGTCTCGCCGTGGTCGCCGAAGGCGTTGATCGTGGCCTCGTGGAGCGTGTTGACCACGCATCTGTGATGAGTTGGTCCACGTACATGGTGTCCGGGTAGCGTGCGTCCTTGACGCCGGTGGACACCCACAGCGGGCGCAGCGGCGTGGCCCCGGCGATGGCGATCGCCTGGGTGTGCAGCCGCGTATCGATGAGGAGCTTATGGTGGCGCTTCGCGCAGGGGACGCTGCTGGCGTGGGGGAGCGGCTCCACAACGATTTGCAGGATTCGGCGCTCGCGTTGGCCCCGTATCTGTCGGCGACGCTTGACTCCGCGTTGAGCGCGGGTGCGCTTGGGGCGATCGTCTCGGGTTCTGGGCCCACGGTGGCGGCGCTGGCGCGTTCGCGGCAGCACGCACTCGGGGTCGCTGCGGGGATTTCGGCAGCCGGAACCGCGGACGCGGTGCTGTGTGTTGAGGGCCCCGTCAATGGTGCGACCATCGTCGCAATGGACGTTTAGCCGCCCGAATTGGCTCGTTCGTCCCAAGAATCCACCGCCAATGTTCCGTTCCGCTTGCGGGTGGCTGGTGAGGGCTATACGTTTGCCAACCAATAGCGGCCACGGTTGGCTGGGCGAGTTATCCCGAGGGGGATCCCGTGCGTGTTAGAAGTCTGATTGTTGGCGCCGTCGTTGTCGCGCTTTCTGCATCCATGGCTCAGCCAGCTTCTGCGTTCGAGGCCGTTGTTGCGCCCGTGCCTGCCGCTCAGTTCAGCTCCGAGACCCCTGCGCCGGCTCCGGATTGCCAGCTCTATCCGCTTGCGCTCTCTACAGAGGTACTCGCGGAAGCCGAGGTGGGCATCAACTTTTTGCGTGTGCCGCTTGGTAATGGTACGGGCAACTTTTCGTTCTTGAGTTGGGCAGGCGTGAACGACGCCGACGTGTTTGCCGCCGCGATCGCCGCTGACGGCGGCGCCGCTGGTTACGTGAACCCAGAGGACCCGGCAGACTCGCAGCTTGACTTGGGCGACTGGGTGCAGGGACTGCCTGGTGTCAAGAACAGTTCTGGAGTCCGCGCCAACTTGGACGCTCTGATTGGCGCAGAGATCGCGGTGCCAACGTGGAGCGAACTACGCGGCGAGGGCGACGAGCTTGACTACAGCGTCGATGGTTTCGCGCGAATCAAGCTACTCAGCTACAAGCTTTCCGGCAAGGGCTGGATTAGTTTCGAATACGTGGGTGACACCCAGTGTTACATCGAACCAGAAACGAACCAACTGCCGCTTGCTGAGGCTCAGGCTCTCGACACGGACAACGAAACCCCAATTTTGATCGTGCTCGAAGGTAGCGACGCAGACGGCGACGCCATCACGTTTGACCTCGCGAGCCAGCCGGCGAATGGCGCCCTCTGGGGCACCGCTCCGCAACTTACCTACGTATCAGACGCCGACTACATTGGGCCAGATAGCTTCGAATTCACAGTGAATGACGGCTCTGACGATTCGCAGTTGGCAACCGTAAGTATCGATGTCGCGCGTCCCAACGACGCGCCCGTCATCACCTCGACGCCCTCACTCTCAGGACAGTTGGGCGACCCATACGATTACGCGGTCGCTGCCGTCGACCCGGACGGGGACGCGCTCGCCTACACGCTCGCTACGACAGAACCCGGCTTGACCGTCGACCCGGCAACTGGCCTGGTGTCGGGACTGCCCCATTCCTCAGCATGGCTCGAGGCTGTTGGCGGACCCGACCCTGCTTGCAAATCCTTCGACAGGAGTGTCTCCGAGCTCAACATGGAGCTTGGCTGGCATTGGAGAAGCCCAATCAATGGGCTGTCGAGCACTGTCATGGGTACTCCCGTGGTCGCCAGGATCGTTGACATTAATGGCGACGGTGTAGTGGATGAACTTGATCCGCCCACGGTTGTGTTCGCGGCGTTCCTCCGCACCTGGTCGGATGGTGCGTACGTAGTTGCAGTCAATGGGGAGACTGGCGCAACGCTGTGGATCAGTTCCCGGCGCAGGGTTTCCGGATTCTCGTCGCCGGCAGTGGGAGACATCGACGGCGACGGCCGACTCGACATCGTCTATGTTGGCGCGCACGATCGCACGGAGTTGGTTGCATTCGACCACACGGGCGCCCTGAAATGGATCGCCCCGACGGGGCCGGTCAGCCCCCATTTGCCCCTGCGCAACGCGTGGGACTGGGTTTCTCTTGCTGACCTTGACGCCGATGGCGACGTCGAGGTGGTGCACGGAAACCGCGTGTTCGATGGTGCTGGCAACCTGCTGTGGATAGGCGCGGACACCACGGGTGGACACTCGGCTGGCGGAGTCGGATCGATTGTCGCTGACCTCGACCAAGACGGATTCCAGGAGGTCATCGCGGGCCGAACCGTCTACACCCATGACGGCCAAATAGAGAGCACCAATCCGGACTTGCCAGAGTTTGCATTTAATGCGATTGGTGACTTTGACGGTGACGGTGACCCGGAGATAGTCGTCAACGGCACGGGCGGCTCGAGCGGGATCTTTCTGGTCGACCACGAGATGAATGTCATCTGGGGGCCTGTTGAGCACCCGGGCGCATCGAGCAGGGTAGGTGGCCCGCCCACCGTGGCCGACTTTGACGGCGACGGCCACATTGACATCGGCATCGCCGGAGAATCTCGGTACGCCACGTTCGACCGCAACGGGGATGTGGTGTGGTCGCAGATTATCCAGGACTATTCGTCTGCCGTGACCGGGTCTTCGGTATTCGATTTCGACGGCGACGGACGGGCGTCGGTGGTGTTTGCGGATGAGTACCACTTGTACGTGCTTGATGGCCCTACTGGCGTTCCGGAGGCCACTTTCTCCAACCGATCGGGCACGGCGCACGAGTTCCCCATCGTTGTTGACTCGACCGGCGACGGGCTCGCGAACATCATTGTGCCCGCGACTCAGACGCGTTTGAGCGTGGGCGGCGTCCGCATGTACCAGTCGGCTGATTTGTCGTGGATGCCTACGCGCTCCATCTGGAATCAGCATGCGTACTCGATCGGAAACGTCAACGACGACGGGACCATCCCCGCCCACCCTGAACCCAGCTGGCAGACGCACAACACGTTCCGTCTCAACAGCCAACCTGATCGCACCGCGTACGGACTTTCGGACATCTCACTGGGTGGGCTCTCGCTGACGGGCGGCCCCACGTATCACACGCTCAACGTCACCGTTGAGAGCCGCGGACTCGCGGACTACCCCGGACAGAGCTCCGTTGAGTTCTTCGCGGTCGATGCCGCGGGCGTCGAGGTCAGTTTGGGCGAGGTTGCTGTGCCCGAACTGGTGCGCGGAAGCTCGCACGTTGCGCACCTCGTGGGAGTCAACGCAGCCGACGTCGAAGGCAAAGTGGTCAAGGCGGTTCTTCGCGAGCCTGCCGGGATGACGCAGTGCGACAACTCGAACGACTGGGCCGCCGCGCAGGCGGTCACGGTCACCGCAGAGGACCCGTTTGGGCTGGCGGACTCGCAGATTTACTTGCTCAAGCTCCACGGGGCGAACACGGCGCCCACAATTTCGAGCGCGGCAGTTCAAGCCGTTGAGGCGCGCACGCTCTACGAGTACCCGGTGGTGGCGACCGATGCCGACCGCGGCGACAGTATCCACTACACGCTTCTCGATTCGCCCACCGGAATGTGGATCAATGGCGTGACCGGCCAGATTGTCTGGAAGACCGGCGATGAAGGGGTGGGCGATCACCTGGTCACCGTTCAGGTTGAGGACATTGCGGGCGCCATCGATGTGCAGACGTTCACGCTGACCGTCGGCCCGAGCCTCAACCCGCAGCTTCCGCCCTCCATCGTGAGCGACGCACCCACGCGCGCAACGGTGAACGGCGAGTACCGGTACCAGGTGCAGGCACCTTCGCCTGATGGTCTGCCGGTGGAGTTCTCGCTTGCGGTCCGGCCGGTGGGCATGACCATCGATTCGGTTACTGGCGAGATCGTGTGGACACCGTCGGCGTTCCAATCTGGCGAGGCCTTCGTTGTGGTCCGCGCGATTGACTCGAACCTCCACTTCGACTTGCAGGAATTCGTTCTCATCATCGCGTCTTCGGACACCAACGAGGCCCCACACATTACGAGCGCCACCGGCGATTTTGTGCTCGCGGGAGAAGTGTTCTCGTACCAGGCTCAGGCCGTCGACTTCGACGGTGACACGGTGGCGTTCGCAGTTCAGGGCGCGCCCGCAGGTCTCGCGATCAACGCCACGACTGGGCTCGTCACGTGGAACACCGCGGGCGTTACCTCGGCGCAGTATTCGTTCACGCTTGTGGCGTCGGACGCGCGCGGCGGCATCGACTATCAAGTGGTCACCGTGTCCGTGAACTCCGGTGCGAACGTTGCGCCTGAGGCCACGAGCACGCCGAACACCATTGTTGGGCTGGGCGAGACCTGGACCTACACGTTTGCCGCGATCGACGGCGACGCCGATGTTCTCACGTACAGCGTCGAGGAAGGGCCAACTGGCCTCACGATCGACGCCGTCACTGGCGAGGCGCTTTGGGATGCATCCGGAGCTCAGCCCGGTGAACACCCGGTTGCTCTCCAAGCCACCGACGGTCGCGGCGGGTTCGCGACGCAGACGTTCATTTTGCAGTTGGGCGACCTCACCGAAAACTTCCCCCCCACCATTGCCAGCATGCCAGCTGTCAGCCTGATCGTGGGCAGCGAATGGCAATATACGGTGCTCGCATCCGACACCGACGGCGACGCGGTCACCGTGATCGTCACCGAGGGCCCCGTGGGAATGGCCGTTGAAGGCGCAAACACCGTCACGTGGACGCCAGGCGAAACTGACGCGGGCGCGCACACCGTCACCATCGAAGCGCACGACGGGCTCGGCGGCGTGGCACGCCAATTCTTCACGGTCTATGTTGCGCCCGTAGGCATCAGCATTGACCTGGCCCCGCCCACCATCAGCGTTGGCTCGGTATACGTGGAGCCGGGAACGCTCGTACAGCTCCCCGTGTCCGCCTCAGATGCCTCAAGCATTTTGTCGCTGTTCTTGACGGTCGACGGCATCCCGATCGACATTTCTGCCGCTGGTATCGCAGAGTTTGTCGCCGGCGAGGCAGGCGCGTACCCCATGGTTGTCAGCGCGACGGACGGCGCATTCAACTCTGCGGTCGTATCGACGTGGATGATCGTGGGCGGCGTCGCTGACGGCGTGGCCCCCGAGGCGTTCTTCGGCGGCCCCGAGACGGGCGAAGAACTACGCACAGCCACCTCGCTGGTGGGTACAGCAAACGATGCAAACCTGCTCCGTTGGGAACTCACGGCGACCCCCGTGTCTCCCGCAGGCTCCGCGTCGATCATCATTGGCAGCGGGACGGACCCGGTAGTGGACGGCGAACTGGGCGTCTTCGACCCGTCGGCCCTCGCGGGCGGCGAGTGGTACCTCCAACTGGAGGTGTTCGATCAGGGCGGCCTCATCTCGACCATCGGCTACGTGGTGTCCTCGGTCAACGAAGCCAAGTACGGCCTGTTCTCCATGACGTTCACGGACGCCGTGGTGCCGGTGGCGGGAATGCCCATCACCATTCAGCGCACATACAACTCGGGCGCATCGACCCGGCCGGGCGACTTTGGATTCGGCTGGGACCTGAGCCTGCAGACGCTCATGCTGGAGACCGACTACGCCCCGGGCGTGGGCTGGGACCGCGAGAACCAGGGCACGATCCTGCCCAACTGGGTGCTGCTGCCCGCCACATCCCACACAGTCACCATTCTCGATGGCGCCAGCGAGTCAATCGTCTTTGACTTCACGCCACGATTCCTCGACCCCGTATTCGATGGACGGTATGTTTCTGCCGAGTGGACCGAGCGGACGTCCACGGGCGCCACGCTCACCCCGCTCGACACCACCGAACTGTTCCAGAACGACGGCAGGCTACTGTCCCTCGACAACCTCGAAACCTTCGTGCCTGAGGGCTACCGCGTCACCATGGCCGACGGCAGGGAGTTCACCTTCTCGCTGGAGGACGGCCTCACTGGTGTCACGGACGCGAACGGAAACACGCTCACGATCAGCGACTCGGGCATCACGTCTTCTGCCGGCGCGAGCATTGCACTTGCCCGCGACCCGCAAGGCAGGATCACCTCGGTGACCACTCCCGGCGGACTAGTGACGCAGTACCGCTACGACGGTGCTGGCGACCTGGTCGCGGTCACGGACCCCGAGGGCTACGTCACCAACTACGCGTACAACTCGAAGCACTACCTGACCGGAATCATCGACCCGCTGGGTCGCGTCCCGGCCCGCAACGAGTACGACGAGGACGGCCGCCTGGTCGCGATCGTCGACGCACAGGGCAACCGCATCGAAATCAACGCGGACCCGGACGCGCGCACCCAGACGGTCACCGACCGCCTGGGCAACGTGACGGTTCAGACGTTCGACGCGGGCGGCTACCTGATCGGCCAAGTGTTCGCGGACGGCACCACCGAGGCGTACGCTAACGACGCACTGGGCAACCGCACGTCTCGCACGGACGGTCTGGGCAACACATGGACTGCCACGTATGACGCAAGCCAAAACCGCACGTCCGTCACGGACCCGCTTGGCAACACCAAGACGTGGACCTACGACGCATCCAACCGCCTGATCAGTGCCACGGACGCGCTGGGTCGCACCACCGCAGTCACATACGACGCGCGCGGCAACGCCACCTCGGTCACCTACGCGGACGGCACCCAGGTGACGTTCACGTACGACGCTGCTGGCAACCCCTTGACGGAGACGGACGAGTCCGGTCGCACCACCACGAACGTCTACGACGCGACGGGACGCCGGACATCCACAACATCCCCGGGCGGCTCGGTCACCAGCTACACATACGACGCGGATGGTCGCATCAGCACCGTCACGGACGCCGAGGGTGGAGTGACCGCGCGCACCTACGACGGTCGCGGCCTGCTCACCGGCTCCACGGATGCCTTGGGTGCGCTCAGCCAGTCCGGGTTTGACGCACTAGGTCAGCGCACCTCGTATGTGGATGCGGTGGGCGGAACGTCGTCCATGGCTTATGACGAGTTGGGGCGTATGACGTCCCGCACGTCCCCCACGGCAGACGTGTCCACCTACGTCTACGACGCTGAGGGTCGCCTGACAAGTTCGACCAGCCCTGACGGTGTGGTGCGCACCACCGCATACGATGCGCTCGGGCGAGTGTTGAACTCGAAGGTGGATGGCGTGACGGTGTCGAGCCGCACGTATGACGCTGCGGGCCGGGTTGCGACGGCGACGAACGCGACGGGCGCGACCACCACGTACACGTATGACGCGGCGGGCCGCTCCGTCGGTGCGACGTATGCGGATGGCACGGCAACCGCGACGGTGTTTGATGCGGCCGGTCAGGTGCTGTCGATGACATCGACGGCTGGCACGGTGTCGTATGCGTATGACTCGCGTGGGCGGGCAACATCAGTGACGGGCCTGGATGGCACGGTTACTTCTTACACGTATGACGCTGCAGGCCGGGTGTTGACGCAGACGGCCCCGGATGGCGCTGTCACCACGTTTACGTATGACGCGGACGGGCGTATGGCGTCCGCGAGTGACCCGTTGGGTAACACCGCGCAGGTGTCGTACGACGGCAACGGCCAGCGGGTGTCGGTGGTGGACCCCCTGGGTCGTACCCGCATCTGGACCTTGGATGCGGTAGGGCGTCTGCTGACCTACTCGGTTGCAGGCCAGAGCCAACTGACGCAGATGTTTGACGCAGCAGGCAGGTTGACGTCACGCACGCTAGGTGACGGCACACTCACCGCTTACACATATGACGCGTCAGGACGGTTGACCGCCATCGATTACGCGGACCGCCCGGACGCAACATTCACGTATACGGATGCAGGACGCCGGGCAACGGTCACAGATCACCGCGGCACGACATCCTATGGGTACGACTCGCAGGGTCGTCTCACATCGGTGACCTCGCCTGAGGGCAGTGTTGGCTACGGGTATGACGCCGCCAGCCGCATGATCTCTTTGACGACTGCCGCAGGCACCACCACATATGTGCGGGACGAGCTGGGACGCATAAGCCAGGTCACCGACCCTGAAGGTGGCGTTTACGTCATCGAACGCGACACTGCGGGCCGAGTCAGTACGGTCACCTACCCGAACGGCGTCACGGAAACCTTCACGCGGGATGCTGCGGGCAGGGTCATGTCCGTCACCGTCACCAATGCACTCGGCACGGTGTTGGCCTCCCACACCGCACAACGGGACGTAGCAGGCCGCATCACTGTCCTGGATGACGTGTTCGCCGGTGTTGTAGGTGCAGCGGACGTATCACGAGACTTCGGCTATGACGCAGCAGGCCGTCTGACGCAGGTGGTCTCGGATGCGACCGGCACGGCCTCGACCACCGACTACGTGTTGGATGGCCTGGGCAACAGGGCGTCAACGTCCACGGACGGCACTGTCGTAGCGTCCACCGTGAACGACCTAGACCAGCTGACGTCTCAGGGCAGCAACGCATTCACCTACGACGACGCGGGCAGGCTCACCTCAGCCACCGGCCCCGGTGGCACGTCCACACTTGCGTGGTCATCGCAAGGTGAACTACTCACCGCAGCCACCCCGGCCGGCACCATCAACTACGCCTACGACACCGATGGCAACGTCACCACCCGCACCGAAACCGGCGTGGCTGTGGACTTCGTGTATGACACCGTCAGCGGACTACCTCGGGCCGTCAGCGCCTCCGACGGCACCTGGTGGGTGTATGCAGACGGCATGATCCTCGCCCAACACACCGCTACTGGATCAACGACACCCGGCACCACGGCCTACTTGCACAGTGACGTGCGTGGTGACGTGCGCACCGCCACCGACGCCACCGGAACCATCACCGACACATGGACGTGGACCGTCGACGGGCAACTAACCGCCCGCACCGGCACCAGCACGGTGTCTGTCGGCTGGCGCGGCGAGACCGTAGACACCACCACCGGGCTCATCTGGCTGCGGGCCCGCTGGTATGACCCAACAACAGCCCGCTTCCTATCGGCAGACCCATGGCACGGCAACCCCGCCAACCCCATCAGCCTCAACCGGTATGCGTACGCCAACGCCGACCCCGTCAACATGCACGACCCCAGCGGGCTTGAGGCAACGACACTTACTGAAACGAGCGAGGCGCTGTATGTGAACAGCGTGTTGATGTCTATCGAAATCGGCGGGTACACGCGGGGTCTTGCAGTGATTGCGCAGGC
This sequence comes from Demequinaceae bacterium, assembly GCA_965250005.1. Classification (GTDB taxonomy): domain Bacteria; phylum Actinomycetota; class Actinomycetes; order Actinomycetales; family Demequinaceae; genus WTKG01. The sequence goes on along the minus strand of OZ252279.1, from coordinate 315,180 downwards.
ACGGAACTTGGTCGCCCTCGCAGCCGCGGCTTGGTCTTCGTACGTGGTGTTCGGGATCGACGACCCCGCGGTAGGCGAAGGAGTCGACGGCACGGACAAGCCCGGCCCTCGCTTGCCGACAGTCTTTGAGTATCACTCCGAGGACAACACTTCCGGGGTCCAGCCCCAAACCGACGGCGCTGGTGCACGCAAGCCGCCACCGCCTTGTACGCCCAATGGGAGTGGCGGAGCGGGGCCAGACCTAACTGGAGCGACTCTCTGGAGCGGCGACTTCCCCGTTTCAGGCCGCGCACCCAACGAGATCCTCTTCAAGACTGATGACGGTTCGATGACCCGTGTTCCTGGGACCCCGAAGAGCTACGCAGTCTATGATGATTTGGGAAGACTAATCAAACGCGTGGACTTGCTCGGGAGGACTCACGACAACGTGCCTACACCTCACATTCAATACTGGGTTTGGGACCGCGCTCCATCAGGCGTTGAGTATCCTCGCGAGTTGAAGAGCGCAGATCCCGCAGGGCCGAGTGACATTCCATGCTGAATCGTCTGAATTACGATGGCGTTCCCGGCGCCGTAGAGTTGGCGATTCCAGAATCTGGCGAGTTTGATCCGGACAAGATCACGCTCAACGCAGTGCCAGCGTTGCATTTTGGCGCGGTGCTTGAGCGGGTGTGGGTGGAATTCACGGAGGTGGACGGAGCCATTCTGCGCAGAGACTTCGTCGAGTCCGGAGGCGTGGACAAATGGGAAGCTTCCGTCACGTCGATTCGGCAACTTGAATACGTAGCCAACAAACTGCAGGTTTCATACATCTCCAAGTACGACGAATCCGGCGTGCCCGGCGGGTTTCTCGATGGAATCGCGGATCTTATCGCGGAGATTTGGCGCGTGAAAATCTCGTCTCAGTTTCCCGACCGCGAATTCGCGGTCGCGGCCAGCCGCTCCGACGATGACGGGCCAACCGTGTACCTCGAGCAAGAAGATCACGGCAAGCCCGTCCCGTTCCGGCCGTGGGTCGAGAAGACGGCGCTCTAGCCGTGCGGCGGATGGCGCGCTCGACATGCCGTCACGGCGACTGAGAACCGGTAGCTCGCGAACGAATTGGGTTGTTCAGCCTGGCGAGCAGAAGCGGAAAGTGATCGTTGACGCAATGAGCACGTCAGATTCTCTCGAGCCACAGCGCGCGACAGCGCGCCCGTTGCGCACGCTGGCTGAGGAAGCGCGGAGGGGAAAGCCGTGGCTCAATCGAGACGTCTGTACGTACCTTGAGGTGCTTTGGGGTTACACCATCGATATTGACAAGCCATACGGCCCGGATGCCGCGCCGGCTCCGGTTCTGGGGTGGGCAGAGGCCGCGGAATAGTGGCGCACGGTGAACGTGTGTTTGCGCAACGCGACGAGATACGAATGATCCTCAATCTCTTCGCCCAAAGGGACGCATTTGAAGTGGAGGCACTGTGATCGAGGTTCCTCAACCGGCACTCAGGGTCGAACAGTTTGAAATCGAACTTCAGCGCGCGCTCCGGGCTGTCGGACGCGACGAGCGCTCGACGCCGGAGGAGCTGGCGCAGGTGCTCGAATCGTGGGCCGACCATCTCGACGATGCAACGGCCGCAGCAGAGGCACTCGGCACATCGACTCCTCAGAATCCGTGGGATGTCATGGCAAGCGCGCTTCGGGCCGCCACAAGCAAATCCGCACCAGACGACGGCGATAGCGCGAACTAGCGGGCGGCACGGGCGGCCCATCTCGCGCGAATGGGCTGACAAGCACACCGCTCTTTCGCTGGTCAATTGAGGCTAATGCTCGAGCGCGGCCAATCAGTAGCAGGCGAGGTTCACGAGGTAGGCGGACACCGCTTCTTCGAGCCTTGCCCACTGTCGGCCGGATGCGATTGTTTGAAGATCGTTGATCCGCCGAGGCACGTTCGATGCTCTGGGTCAGCGCACCTCGTATGTGGATGCGGTGGGAGGTACGTCGTCCATGGCTTATGACGAGTTGGGGCGTATGACGTCCCGCACGTCCCCCACGGCAGACGTGTCCACCTACGTCTACGACGCTGAGGGTCGCCTGACAAGTTCGACCAGCCCTGACGGTGTGGTGCGCACCACCGCATACGATGCGCTCGGGCGAGTGTTGAACTCGAAGGTGGATGGCGTGACGGTGTCGAGCCGCACGTATGACGCTGCGGGCCGGGTTGCGACGGCGACGAACGCGACGGGCGCGACCACCACGTACACGTATGACGCGGCGGGCCGCTCCGTCGGTGCGACGTATGCGGATGGCACGGCAACCGCGACGGTGTTTGATGCGGCCGGTCAGGTGCTGTCGATGACATCGACGGCTGGCACGGTGTCGTATGCGTATGACTCGCGTGGGCGGGCAACATCAGTGACGGGCCTGGATGGCACGGTTACTTCTTACACGTATGACGCTGCAGGCCGGGTGTTGACGCAGACGGCCCCGGATGGCGCTGTCACCACGTTTACGTATGACGCGGACGGGCGTATGGCGTCCGCGAGTGACCCGTTGGGTAACACCGCGCAGGTGTCGTACGACGGCAACGGCCAGCGGGTGTCGGTGGTGGACCCCCTGGGTCGTACCCGCATCTGGACCTTGGATGCGGTAGGGCGTCTGCTGACCTACTCGGTTGCAGGCCAGAGCCAACTGACGCAGATGTTTGACGCAGCAGGCAGGTTGACGTCACGCACGTTGGGGGACGGAACGCTCACCGCCTACACGTATGACGCGTCAGGACGGTTGACTGCGATCGATTACACGGACCGCCCGGACGCAACATTCACATATACGGATGCAGGACGCCGGGCAACGGTCACAGATCAGCGCGGCACGACATCCTATGGGTACGACTCGCAGGGGCGCCTGACGTTGGTGACCTCCCCTGAGGGCAGTGTTGGCTACGGGTATGACGCCGCCAGCCGCATGATCTCTTTGACGACTGCCGCAGGCACCACCACATATGTGCGGGACGAGCTGGGACGCATAAGCCAGGTCACCGACCCTGAAGGTGGCGTTTACGTCATCGAACGCGACACTGCGGGCCGAGTCAGTACGGTCACCTACCCGAACGGCGTCACGGAAACCTTCACGCGGGATGCTGCGGGCAGGGTCATGTCCGTCACCGTCACCAATGCACTCGGCACGGTGTTGGCCTCCCACACCGCACAACGGGACGTAGCAGGCCGCATCACTGTCCTGGATGACGTGTTCGCCGGTGTTGTAGGTGCAGCGGACGTATCACGAGACTTCGGCTATGACGCAGCAGGCCGTCTGACGCAGGTGGTCTCGGATGCGACCGGCACGGCCTCGACCACCGACTACGTGTTGGATGGCCTGGGCAACAGGGCGTCAACGTCCACGGACGGCACTGTCGTAGCGTCCACCGTGAACGACCTAGACCAGCTGACGTCTCAGGGCAGCAACGCATTCACCTATGACGACGCGGGCAGGCTCACCTCAGCCACCGGCCCCGCTGGCACGTCAACGTTTGCGTGGTCCTCCCAGGGTGAACTGCTGTCTGCGGCCACTCCGGCCGGAACCGTCGACTACGTCTATGACACCGATGGCAACGTCACCACCCGCACCGAAACCGGTGTGGCTGTGGACTTCGTGTACGACACCCTCAGCGGACTACCCCGCGCCATCAGCGCCTCCGACGGCACCTGGTGGATATACGCAGACGGCATGATCCTCGCCCAACACACCGCTACTGGATCAACGACACCCGGCACCACGGCCTATCTGCACAGTGACGTGCGTGGTGACGTGCGCACCGCAACCGACGCAACCGGCACAGTCACCGACACATGGACGTGGACCGTCGACGGGCAGCTGACCGCCCGCACCGGCACCACCAACGTCACCGTCGGCTGGCGTTCCGAGACCGTAGACACCACCACCGGGCTCATCTGGCTGCGGGCCCGCTGGTATGACCCGACAACGGCACGGTTCCTGTCAGCTGACCCGTGGCACGGCAACCCCGCCAACCCGGTCAGCCTCAACCGCTACCTCTACGCCAACGCCAACTGATTTGGCCTGGGTTTAGTTCCTAGGTGTTTCCCTGTCCGGCGGATGCCGGTTGGGTTGATTCTTGGCCAGCGTAGTACGCCTGTTCGATCTCGACGGGGGTGTGCATGTCGAGTTCGCCGTGGAGTCGTTTGTTGTTCCACCACCACACGTATTCGAGGGTCGCGAACTCGACTTGTTCGACGGTGCGCCAGGGCCCTTGCTGGCGGATGAGTTCTGTTTTGTAGAGGCCGTTGATGGCCTCGGCGAGGGCATTGTCATATGAGTCGCCGACCGAGCCGGTGGAAGGTTTCGCACCGAGCTCGATGACGCGGTCGGTGTAGACCGTAGCCAAATAGTTTGAGCCGTGGTCGGCATGATGGACGAGGCCAGCGAGGTCGCCTGCCGCGTCCCAGGCGGCCATGTCGAGCGCCCGCAAAGGCAGGATGTCAGCCTGCAGGGTCGATGCGACGTTCCATCCGACGATCCTGCGTGAGTAGACGTCGGTGACGAACGCGACGTAAGCGAAACCGGACCAGGTCGCGACGTAGGTGATGTCCGCGACCCACAAACGGCGCGGTGCTGGTGCAGTGAACCGGCGTTGCACAAGATCCTGCGGCTTGGCGGCAGCAGGATCACTCTTGGTCGTAAACACTTTCTTCGAGCGTTTCACACCCCGAACACCTGCCAGGCGCATGAGTCGCTCGGTCTGGTCCCGCCCAACCTGCCAGCCTTGCCGCTTCAGCAGCGCATGCATTTTCCGCCTCCCGTACACGCCGTAGTTCTCTGCATGCAACCGGACCACCTCGGGCACAAGCAGACCATCACGCAGGGCACGCACGGACGGTGGACGCGTCTTAGCGGCGCGATAACCGCGCGAGGTGACAAATCCACGAACCGCCACGCGTAACACCCGGCAGATGAGCTCAACCCCGAAACGACCCTTGTGCTCGTCAATGAAGCGGGTCATCTCGTCCGTGGCTGGTCGAGCTCCTTCGCAAAAAACACGCTCGCAGCCCGAAGGACCTCATTCGCTTTGCGCAACTCCGCGTTCTCGCGCTTCAAACGCCGGTTGTCCTCAACTATGTCGCTAGTCGCCCCCGGGCGTTGCCCGGCATCGACCTCGTAGCGGCGTTGCCACACGCGAAGCGTCTCCGGGCTCATCCCAAGCAAGCCTGCCACGTGACGGATCGCAGTCATCAAACTCGGGTGATCCGGCCTCGCCTCAGCAAGCATTCTCAACGCCCGCTCACGCATCTGCGGTGTGTATCTAGTCATGGGTTCCATCCTTACTGAAAAGTCGGAACAAAACCCAGGGCGGTTCACTACCGCCCGACGCGCCCCACGTACTCAATGACTTCTTGGAGCGAGGGCACGCGCCCCACTGTGACAATCTCGTCGTCAACCATGAGCCCGGGCGTGACCATCACACCGGCAGTATTGATGGCGCGCAAATCCGTGACCCGCTCGATGATGGCGTCGACGCCCAACTTTGCGACGGCTGCCCTGACGCGCCCCTCGAGTCGCACGCAACTGTCGCATCCGGGGCCGAAGACTGTGATGTTCATCTATTTCTCCTGGGGTTGGGGCACGCGCGTCAGGTGAGCACGGCGTTGAACAGATAGCCGACGGCGACAATGCCGACGGTGAAGCCAACGCCTGGGCGGATCTTGGGGAGGTGGTCAAGGTGCGATACCGCCATGGCGCTCCCCCTTGAGGGCGCACAAAGACGCCCCTCGCCGATCCAGTCTGACGCACCCGACAAGGGGCATGGCAGGACCTTCGTCCCCGACATCTCGCGCACGTCCCGGTTAACGCTCCAACGTCAGCGACGACTAGACGACGCTCACTCGCAGGATCGAGTTCGGCGACTGCGCAAAGTCGCCCGTCGGCCTTGGCCTGGTCATTCCCCCGAAGCCCAACGACGGCGGCTCTTAGGGCGTAGTAGGAGGGGACGCCAAGGTGACGACTTCAGCCCTGTGTCCACAAGCAATGCGGCCGTTCAGCATGCGCATTCATGCGCGACTGCGCTACGTTTGAAATCTGCCTCAGAGAAATGTGAGACAAGTCGTGGTCCAAGACGTTCGCGAACTCAACCGGCGTACTGTGCTCACCGAACTCCTGATTTCGCGCCCGGCCAGTCGCAAACAGATCGCGGCGACCACTAGCATCTCGCCTGCCACGGTGACCCGGGTGATCGACCACCTGATCGTTGATGGCATCGTGCGGGAGGGTGAAGAGATCGTTGTCGAGAGCCGCGGACGGCGAGCCCGGTTCTTCGACCTTGTAGCAGAGCGCACATACGTATTGGGTATCGATCTGGGCGCCTCCAATACGCGCCTGATCGCGACCGACCTGGTGGGCGTCCCACTCGCGGCCGCGGAGTTGCCGACACCGACCGATCTCGATTCGACGGCGCTCGCGCTCTGGCTTGCGGACATCGCGTCGGCAGCGGCGCGTCGCCTCGAAATACGCATCCAGTTTGTCGCCCTTGGGCTGCCCGGCGCCGTGAGCCAGGACGGAGCAACGGTCTCAAACGCGCCGAACCTGCCTCAAATTGAGAGTGCGGAGTTCCTTGAAGTGCTCCGAGATCGTCTCGACGTCCCCCTAGACGTCGACAACGATGCGAACTTCGCGTTGATCGGTGAGCAGCGATTCGGCGCTGCTCGCGGCGCACCCACGGCGGCGATGGTTACCCTAGGCGCTGGCTTTGGCGCTGCCCTCGCAATCGGAGGCAAGTTGCTCGTCGGTCGCCACGGGCTCGTAGGCGAATTCGGCCAATTGCCCGTGGGCCCGCTCGGCACACCGCTTGAGCACTCCGTGACGGGGCCGGGCATCCTACGCCGAGCAAGCGAGCTTGGCACCCCCATCGAATCTCCAGCCGTGTTATTCGCCATAGCGCCTGACGAACCGTTCTCAAGTCTGCGATCGCAGTTCGATGACGCCCTTCTGGTCGCGCTCGTGGCGATCACGGCATCCTGTGAACCGGAGATGATCGTCTTCGGCGGGGGCATCTCGAAATCCTTGTCCCGGGACCTCGGTACGTATCGAAGCGCGTTGCAGGCCAACCTGCGTTTCGCGCCAAAACTCGTGCCGGCGGCGCTTGGCGACTTCTCCGGAGCCGCCGGCGCTGTCGTCACCGCGCTCCATGCGGCGTATCTTGAATTGGGTGTCCTTGAAGAGGGCTTGGTGTCGCTTCCTGCAAGTGGCTCGCTGGACCTCGCCATGATCCACCACGTGAGCGAAAGGGACGTCGCGAGCGCCGCATCATAACCACCGCGGGGTCGATGACTCTGTACGCAAGGTGGGCGCTCCCTGCTGACGGCGACGCCCGTCCCCGGCATCTCGCGCGGCGCCCGGTGGTAGCGTCGGTGCACACCGCCGAGCAACCGAGAGAGACGCCTCATGGATGCCGCCTTCTTGCTGACCACTTTGGTTGTTGTGGTCACCCCTGGCGCAGGCGTGATCTACACCATCTCGACTGGACTCACGCGGGGCGGGCGCGCGAGCGTGGTCGCTGCGCTCGGTTGCACCATCGGCATCGTGCCGCACATGGTCGCGGCCATCACAGGTGCGGCGGCGATCCTGCACGCCAGCGCGGTTGCGTTCCAGGTCGTCAAGTGGCTGGGCGTCGCGTACTTGCTGTACCTCGCGTGGCAGACGTGGCGGGATCGATCCGCGGTTGAGGTCGACGATGCGGCGTCTCCGGTGTCGGTGCCGCGCGTGATCGGTCAAGCGGTGCTGATCAACCTCCTCAACCCCAAACTCACCATCTTCTTCTTCGCGTTTCTGCCTCAGTTTGTGGACACCACGCGGCCGGGGCAACTGGGGCAAATGCTGGCGCTCAGCGCGGTATTCATGGCGGTGACGTTCGCCGTGTTCGTGCTCTACGGGGTGTTCGCCGGAGCCGTACGCACGCGCATAATCGCGCGGCCTCGCGTGATTCACGGGATGCGCATGACGTTCGCCGCGACGTACGTCGCGCTCGCCGGGCGCCTCGCGCTGTCGGCACGCTGAACGCCGCTCGTGGGATCGGCGGGGCCAAGGCCTTCGGCCTAGAATTCCTCTACTTCGTTGCCCTCGATCTTGATGTTTGTGCCATCGCCGTCCGTGCACGTGATCCACTATTGCGCGTCTGTAGATCCGTCGCCGGTGTGGTCGTCGCGACACCGGACGCGTCGTGCCGGGGGCTAGAAGGTTGCTTCTTCCTCTTCGCCGCCCTGAATCTTGATGGTCGCGCCTGCGTCGTCCGAGCACGTGATCCACCGCGTGGCCTGAGCCTTCAACTCCTCGGTGACCTTGATGTATTGCGACCAATCGCACGTCCATGCGGCGCCGTTTGTCGTGGTGGTCATCATGCCGTCGGCGCGCTGCGGGCCCTCGCCCCCCAACTGTGCCGTGAGCACCGCTCCTGCCTCATCCTTGGTGCAGGCGATCCCGGACACGTACACCATCGTGCTGTCGTCGAACTGCGCCAACTCCATGGCGGCGAACGAGACGACTTCCACTGCTGGGCACTCCGGTGGGCTGTATGTGCCTGCCGTGTCATCAATGACGAGCACGACAGCGGAGAGCGCGGTCGCTGAGGGAACGCCATCAAGCCACACGACGTCAAAGACCAGGTCCCCTCCTTCGAGGCGGACGGCAGTGAGTTCGACGATGATATTGTCGACCGTCCGTCCATCTGCCGACTGTGCGGAGAGCGCAGCGTTTGGGGCGTCCTCGTCAAATCCCGCGTCGGACCATACGGTCGGCAGCATCTCGAGGTCGACGCTGTGAACGTTGCGGTCTGGCCGGTCCGAGAACGCTACTGCACCCCCGTCGGAAACGTCGTGCAGGACGAGTTCAGTATCGGAAGCCGTCGCGTTGTTGACCGTCACGGAGAACAACCACGACGGTGACGCCGACGAGCAGCCCGCCAACGCGATCGCCGCCCCCATGAGGATTGCAACAACGCGACGCGTACCTGTGTTGTGTGCCATGTGTCGAACGTACACGGGTCCACCCAACGCGTCGCGGGTCGGTTACGAGTGTTGGGGAACGCGGCCCAACATCCCACTGAAAATGAGACACGCCCGAACGGGGGCTCAGGGGGCGCCTAGCCCCTGGCTGCCTCGACCCGCACAGCAAGCTCCCCAAGCGCCTCCGGCACCTGCTCGTACTTCCCGTCCGCGTACTCGAGGAACTCCACGTTGTACGTGTAGCTGAGCGCGTCCCGCACCGCACTATTCCAGCCGTCGGGCACGAGCGCGTAGTGGCGCTTTTTGGACGGCGCCGTGATGTTGGCGTTCTGGAGCAGCAGGTCGATGTCCGGGTCGTTGCCGAACCCCGAGCCCACGAACAGCAGCGTGTTCGACAGCACCAGCGCGTCCAGGCCGGCGTAGAAGTCGGCGTGCTCGCGGCGCGCGTCAAAGTACTGGCGGCGCGTGAGGATGATGTCGTCTGGCGCAGACACGCAACCGTGCACCTTGGCGATCACGCGTCGGTCCGAACGCAGATCGTCCACCAGGTCGGGCTCGTAGAACTTGCGCACCACGAACGCGTCGGCGCCCAGCGCCTGCTCCACGTGCGTCTCGTAGATCTGGTCGTAGTTGGTGGTGACCACCACCTTGGGGTCGATGCGCGCCACTAACTCGTGCAGCGCCGACGGCGCGTACTCCCCCGGCGCGAACGTCTTGCGCAGGAACTGCCCGAACGCCTCCCGGGGTGCGGCACTCCAGATCACTTGCGCGCTGTCCAGGTACGCGCCGGCGCGCATGAGCTGCTCGGCGGCATCGCGGTCATGCTTCTTGGGCACCATCTCGAGCGCCGACTCCAGCAGCCCCGCCCAGCTAGGCGGATGCTTGCCCGCGCTGTTCTTCGACGACGCCGACGCGCCTGCCCCCAGCACCACGACGCAGCGCCGCTCGGCGATCTCCTCGACGAGATCGTCCGGCCAAGTGATAGGGCTGCTCATGCCTACGACTCTATGGCCCAACTACGGCATGCGAGACGCAAATCCGAGCGGATTGCAGGTGCCGAGCGGTAGCCGAAGCACCTAGATTCCCATGACGACTATCGCCTCACCTTGGTCTCGCACTTCGGGCGGGCACCGACGACATTCGAAACCGGCAGGTGCAACTCAAACGCGCAAGGCGGTCGCGCTTTTGAGAAAGTCGCGACCCGCGCCCCACCGGCCTAACTGAACTGCTCTCGCCACAGCGGGAGCGTTATGAGCTCTGGCCCTCACGAGGTGACCGGTGCGATCCGCGACGGACACTGGAGGTAGCGATGCTGCTCACTGATGTGAAATCGCAACGGGCCTGCAAATCGCCGCTTCACCAGCCCGCAACCCCGCCAAAACAACCTCGTCGACCCTCTTCAGCAAGACCTGTTGTTGGGCGATGCGCCCAACAAGCTGAACAAGCGATTCAAGGTCGGCAGGGGTAAACTCGCGGTTCAAGTACGGCGCCTTGCGGAGTTTTAGCCATTGGTCGAGCACGTTGTAGCCCGAGATGCGCAGATCAAAAACCTCCTTGGGGATTCCATGAACTGTTGCTAGATCCCCCGACGGTCCTCGCAGGTGGAGAGATACCGCGCTTCCGGTCTCAACTCCTTCATACGCGGTCAGTTCGGGTGGAGCGGACGCCGAGTGCTTCCACTCCGCATCACAACCTTCGAGGGCAATGCCGGGTGCACCCTCACGTTCACACTCTGCAATTTCCACCCCTAAATCCCGGATCGCGACCCGAACAGACGCTTCTGAAAACACCGGCACCCGAGCAGGGTCATTCGAATCGGCAGAGTCATAGAGCATCGATTCAAACTGTCTGAGATATGCGCTCGAATTGAGGATCGCATACACGTAATAGATCATCGACTCATCGGCGCCGACCTTCTTCGAGTGCGGCCAATGGATTGCCCGAGCGGCTTCAGCGATATTCGAAGGAAGCGTCTTGGGCAAAGGCTCATTTGGGCGTTTCGCCTGCCAGCGGAGCGGATAGACGGCGGCGGTGCCGCGAGCTACCAGGTCATTGTCAGGAACGAAATGACAGAAGCTCGTGAACCGCGTCAGGCTCGAACCGAGGTCTTTCGGCGCGGGGGACACCGCAATCCCAATCCCGTCTTCGGAAAATGCGGCCCGGAGTTCCGGGCGGTCCCGCGTTCCCTTGCCAGGCGCATTGCCTAGAGCCGCCAGCAGCCCCGGATCCAGCAGCGCAACACACGTGACGAATGGACGGAAGGCGTACTGCTGCGAGGCAGTTCCTAAACTCTTTCCCTCTAGCGCGTCCAAGACTTCAGGCGTGAACTTTGTGACACGGGGCGGCTTCGACCGCCCGGCGTACCAAGTGCGATAAGTCGCATCATTGGCCGCTGCAACTCGCGCGGCACCAAGTTCTCGGGCACGTCTGGCCAGTTGCTTGCGGTCCAAGTGAACGGTCAGGGCATTGGGTGACAGCTTCAACCCACCACACTTGCCAACGAAGATCCCCTCGTGCAGCACCGTGCCTTCGAGCGGCCAACACATGTTCCAAAGGTCACGCGATCCGCTAGCGGCGATGTCAAAGCGGTTCCTTTGACCGCCCCACGGAACTTGTTCCTGGAAATCGGACAAGACCGGTGGAGAGCTCAGGAACGAGTTCTTCGCCTCCAGCTTCGCATTCGCAATTGACATGAAGTGAACGCGAGCACGCCCCCCTTGGGGTTTCCGACTCAAGCTCCCCAACGTGCCGAAAAGCACGCACCGGCCCTGCATGACGTTGAATAGCGACTGTGTTGCCTCAGACTTCCGAGCATCGTCATCCAACTCAAGAACCCAGATCTCGTCCAACGTCTCGAGCAACTTTGCGCGCATCGCTGAAGTAGAGGTCTTCTCAATTGCGCTCTGGGGCAAGACGAATGCGACCACACCCCTCTGCGAATCCACGAGCACGTTGAGCCCCCAGGCAAGGAAGCGGTACGCCTCATCATTGAGCGCCTTCTGCACGTTGCTTCGACGGTTCCCACCAACGGGGCGAAACCCATCCAGAAGACTCTCAACCGTGTCGCGAGGCGTCGAGTTTTCCGAGTGAATACTGGCCGGCGGATTTCCGAGCAAGACGGTAATGGGGGCCGATGCATCTGTCTGAAAGCCCCGCATCAGGTTTTCAAACACACGTTCGACCCCGGTATCGTGGGCCTCAAGTGGATCGCGCAGCGTGTCCCCGAGGTGCAACCGAATCGAGCCTCCAAATCGCGTTTCGGACGCAGCAGTAGCCAGCCTTGTTTGCGCGAGCGCGAGCGGTGCGGGAAGAATCTCTAGCCCCACAAGACTCGCGCGATCATCTGGCCGAGCGTGCTTCATGTATGCCTCCAAGAAACCTCCGGTGCCCACGCACGGGTCCACAATCTTCGCGGACGCAGTCTGCGCCTCTTCGGAGAACTTTTCTGCGCGCAGCATCTCCACTGCTCCGACCATCCAAGAGGCAAGAACTCCCGGTGTGTAGAACACGCCGCGATCAAACCGGGCCTCGGGGTCAAAACTGACGAAGAAGCGCTCAAACAGAATATGGAAATCGAGTTCGGAGTCGTCTATCCCACGAACCTGAGCGTGCGCCAGGTAGCGCGACGCCGCGTCGTACCAAAACCCGATGGGGTGGTCGGGCCCAAGGCACGAGTCGAGTGCATTCAAGACTGCCGAGAACGCTGGCATCGGCCCTTCCACTCCGACTGTGGGAGAATTCAACGCGCCGGCGAGCAACGCGCGCGCGCGCCGCTCCGGGCTGCCACCTCGCTCCTCGGGCGACTGTTCCATCCTGCGGCTCGCGTCGAACAAGCCGAAAACCAAGACCTGCGCAACAAAGCCGGAGCACGTCTTTGCTTCGCTCAGCCCTGCATCATGCTCGGCCGCGAGAATCTGGCGAAGCCGAGCAAGCCGCAACACAAGCTCGCGTTCGCTGCCACTTTTCGCCTCGTCTGGGTCCTGCAATTCGAGCGCCTCTCCAGCAACGCTTCGAATCTGGCGCGCATACTTGGCGAGTGTCTCCACAACCCGTTGCTCCGAAACGACCGACCTTGCAACGGTACGCGTCAAGCCATTGAAGATCTCTGTGACCCGGGCGAGGCCACTTTCTGACACCACCCATTCACTGCCGTCAGTCGGAAGTGGTTTCTGCGCAAGGCTTGCCGAGTCAACCACCACCAGCCGTCCCGCGTCAGTCCCGTAGACGTCGAAGGAAACTCCGTCAAATACGACCACCGGCACGCCCAGTTCAAGGTAGCCCGAGATTTGCTCGTGCTCTCTTGCCTTTAGCGCATACCGGCCATTGGGGTTCAGTGACTTGTGATCAATTAGTGTGTAGACGCCAAAGTCGTCCACGTCCTCAACGGTCCAATCTGGGCGGCCCGCTGCTCCAGCAGTCTCGTGCCTTGCAGTTGCGCGCGCGTTTGAAGAGTTAATGAGGCTCTCGACCAGTTTGTGCGCAATGGGACGCGACGCCATTTCGGTAGCTGCGCCGCCGTTGAGTCCCGCAAGAATTTTTGAGAACCCGGCGAAATACTCTCCCACATCGTCTCTCAGCGACAGGTCCCGCATCAAGAACCCGACGTCGCTGGCTGGCGAATGGAAGCGAGACTCGCGGCAATTGACGATCCCACTGCGCGTGCGAGGGGTGGAGGAACCGCATTTCCGATCTGCCGCGCGACTTCTACTTTGGTACCGACGAATACAAAATCCTCCGGAAATCCCTGGAGGAGCGCGCCTTCCCTAAGAGACACCGTTCTGAGCTGGTCAGGGTGCCCGAATTTCCCGCGAGTGAACGAATCGAACCTGGCGGTGATCGTGGGGCTAACGGAGTCCCATTCCATCCTGCCGTAGACGTTTCTGTGCCCAATCAGATCTGCGGATCTGAGGTGACATGCCGCGAGCAAGTGTTCGGGTAGATCAACTCGCGACTGGCCCTCTCCAAGTGCCCTTAGCCGAGCTTTGTTCAGGTCAGAAAGATTGTCCGCCCGGTGATTCGGAATCGACGGGTGCGGCCGGCCGCCGTCAGGGGGAGGTGGAAGGTGGCCAATCGCCTCGCGGACAGTCTTGCGCTCGCGGAGCGGCACGGGCCACTTGAAACCGAGTGCGACGTCAAGGTCCTCGCGAAACCCCACGAGGAAGATCCGGCGCCGACGTTGCGGCACTCCGAAATCTTGAGCATCGAGTACGGTCTCTTGAAGTCTGTAACCCGCGTCCTCCAGGGTCGCTCGCAACGCTGCAAGGATTGCGCTCCCTCTGCGGCCTCCGAGCCCGGGCACATTCTCCATCAGCACGACTCTCGGCCGCACCTCGACAACAAGCTGGCCATAGTCCGTCACTAGCGCATTCCGGAGATCCTCATCTTCGCCGCCACGTTGCGTGCTGAAGCCTTGGCATGGCGGGCCGCCAGCGAGCAAATCAAGCTCACCCGGTTCCAATCCGAGGCGTCGCAGCAATTCGCCACCGAGCAAGTCTTCGATTCCTACGGCCGCGGCCGAGCGCTCATTCAGTTCTATATTCGCGCGGATCGTCTCGATGCACGTTTCATCCTTGTCGAATGAATACAGGATTCTGAACCCGACTCCTTCGAGGCCGAGCGCAAGGCCCCCCGCTCCCGAGAACGCGTCAACACAACTCCAGGTCACAGCGGCGCGCGCTTCGTCACCGTGCAACTCGGCCCGCGCCGTTGCACATCAAGCTCATCAATCTCGGCATCGAAATCCCAGGAGAATCGCGCCAATATGCTTGCGCCGACCGCGATCCCTACCGCGGGAGGAACAGCCTCGCCGATCTGGCGAAACACATCGTCGAAGCCTCCGCGAAACACATACCAATCGGGGAATCCCTGCAAACGTGCGGCTTCGCGCGCAGTTAATCCTCGGTCTTGCTCGGGGTGTACATACCTCCCGCTCGCAGGATTCCGGGCGTAGTGCGTAATCGTGATCGCTGGCCGATCCCATGCCAACCGCCCGTATACGTCATAGAACCCTGCGACCCTGTCGAGGCACTCGGGACCTACTCCGTGCGGTCGACTCCCGCCGTCCGGCGGCACCTGCCGGATTACATCAAGGGTCGAGTCACGGTGCGCCGCGCTTCTGTGCATTGAGTCACCCTCAGAAGCAACACCCGCCGCAACAGGGGCAAGGCCCGAAATCGCGTTGCGCACGGTCCGAAACTCCTTCTTGGAAAGCCACGGTGGCGGCGTCAACTCGTGTGAAGAGAGCGATGCGACGACCAGTGCACGTTTGCGCGCCTGCGGAACGCCGTAGCCAGCCGCGTTCTCGATCGCAGCATCGATTCTGTAGCCTACCCCTTCAAGCACTTCGACGAAGTACTCGAAATTCGAACGGTAGCGGCTCGCCAGCAATTCGGGCACATTCTCCATAACAACGACGTCCGGTCGAAGAGTGGCGGCAATATCGGCGAAGTCCGCAACCAAACTGTTCCTGCCATCTTCGGGACCACGGTCCTTCTTTCGATGCGCAGAGTAGCCCTGACAGGGCGCGCATCCGATTAGCACGGTTGGAGCCCCGCGTGTGTAGCCCTCGACACCTGCAAGGGCTTCGGCCATCGACGAGGGATCAGACGCCCACTCGCGCAAGTCCGCGACCAGGGCAGGTGCTCCGATATTCTCTCTGTACGAAGCAGCTGAGTGAGGGTCGACATCGACACCGACGACCACTCGAAATTTCCCGGTTACCGCACCAACGGCTGCAAAGCCCGCCGACATTCCTCCAGCGCCGCAGAACAGGTCGATGACTTGATAGCTCGAGTTTTCTGGCGCCTCGGCGCGAACTAGCGGCTCTTGTTCTAGCGAGAGGAGAGATGCTTCGACCACACGAGAGTATTCGGATTCGCTGTTGGCGACTACCTCCTGCTGCCGTCGCAAACGTCCTGTCGAGGTCACCATGCAGCAACAGTATCCAAAGGGTATGACTTCACGGGTTCCCGCGCCGCAGCCGCCTGTTGTCGATGAACACAATGCGCGACTGTCGCGGGGCGCACCGTCGTATTTTCCAGGTGGGCTCTACCGCAGCACCGCGCCGTGCGCCTTCTCGGCGCCGGTGATGATCGCCTTGCGCACACCGAGGATCTCCTCGGCATCGAGCGTCCTGTCGGCGGCACGCAACTTCACGTTCACGGCGAGCGACTTCTTGCCCTCGCCCACCTGCTCGCCCATGTAGACGTCGAACACGTGCGCGTCCTCCAGGAGGTCGCCAGCGGCAACACGGACGGTCGCGACCAGCGACTCCGCCACCAGGCCAGCGTCCACCACGAACGCGAAGTCTTCCTTGGCGAGCGGCTGCGTCAGCACGGGCACGGCCCGCACGGACTGACCCTCGGAGGCGGCAATCAACGTGTCGAGCGAGATCTCGAAGCACACCGAGCGCGCCGGCAGGCCGAGGTTCTCGAGCACTTTGGGGTGGATCTCCCCCGCGTGGCCCACGAGCGTGCGCTTGTCCCCCGACGTGCCGTCTTTTAGATACAACGCAGCGCAACGGCCCGGGTGGAAGGGATCGTGCGCGTCGGCGGTCACCTCGACCTCGACGCCCGCGGCGGCCACAACGGACATCGCGGCGGCCAGGGCGTCGGACCAGTCCACGGGCTGAGCGGCGTCGTTCCAGCCGGCGGCCACGCGGTTGCCCGCAAGGATTCC
Organism: Demequinaceae bacterium; assembly: GCA_965250005.1. Lineage (GTDB taxonomy): Bacteria > Actinomycetota > Actinomycetes > Actinomycetales > Demequinaceae > WTKG01. The sequence continues at coordinate 298,516 of OZ252279.1, read as the reverse complement.
GCCGATGCGCAGGTCCTCGTGCGGCAGCGCCGCGTCGATCGCCGCGAGTTCCTTGGCGGACGGGCGCGCGTCCACGCCGGGGCGCCCCGCCTTGCCCGTGCCCTCGGCTCGGTTGATCTTGCCCACCTCGAAGATCGCCACATCCACGGCGCCGCGGCCCAGGTTCACCTTGGCTGCGTCCACGAGCGTGGAGAACAGGAACGGGCGCAGGTAGGGCAGCTGCTCGTTGAGGGGGTTCGCGAGCTTGACCAGGTTGCGGCGGCGGTCGTCTGCCGGGGTGCGCAGATCATCGAGCCGCTCCTCGGAGATGAACGGGTACGTCTGCACCTCGGTCAGGCCGTGCTCCGCGAGCGAGCGGGCCACGTTGCGGCGGACCTGCTGACCGTGGGTGTAGCCGCGGCCCGCGGGGGCCGTGGGCAGCGCCGAGGGTAGGTCGTCGTAGCCGTGCAGGCGCGCGACCTCCTCGACCAGGTCGATGGGGGCGCGGAGGTCCGGGCGCCACGTGGGCGGCAGCACGGACAGGTTGGCGCCCGCCCCGCCCTGCTTGGACACGGCCTTGGCGGCCACGACGCAGCCGATCTTCTCGAGCGATTCGCGCACCGTCACCGGGCCGTACTCGAAGCCCACGATGGTGTCCGGGAAGTCCGCGGCCATCTCGATGGGCTCGAGCTTGGCCACGGTGTTGATGTCCGTGTAGACGTCTTCGACCTCGCCGCCGCCGAACTCCTGCATCAACGTCAGTGCGCGTTCAATCGCGACCGGCGCGAGCGCTGTGTCCACGCCGCGCTCCCCGCGCTTGGAGGCCTCGCTGCCCATCTTGTGGCGGCGGGACGTGCGGGCGATGGTCACCGGGTCCCAGTGCGCGCCCTCGAGCAGCACGTCCGTGGTGGCGTCCGTGATCTCCGTCTCCAGCCCACCCATGACCCCGCCGAGGCCCACGGCGCGCTTGCCGTGCCCGCCCTGAGAATCAGCGACCACCATGTCCTCGGGATGGAGCGTGCGCTCCGTGCCCTCGAGCGTGACCAGCTTCTCGCCCTCGCCGGTTTTGGGATCGACGGCGGCCCGGCGCACCACGATGGGCGCGGTCAGCGTGCCCAGGTCGTACGCGTGGAGCGGGACGCCCAGCTCAAGCATCACGTAGTTGGTGACGTCCACCACCAGGGAGATGGGGCGCATGCCGGACTGCGTGAGGCGCTGTTGCATCCACTGCGGGCTCGCGGCCGTCGGGTCAAAGCCGCGCAGCACGCGGGCGGCGAATCGGTCGCAGCCGTCGTTGCCGCGGATGGGAGCCTTGTCGTCCAGCTCGACTGCGAAGTTGGACGACGCCGCGCCGCCCTTGGGCGTGCCGGTGAGCGGGAGCAGCCCCGGGTCGGTGAACTTTCCGCCCGTGGAGTGCGAGTACTCGCGGGCGACGCCCCGCATGGAGAAGCAGTAGCCGCGGTCGGGAGTGATGTTGATCTCGAGCGTCACGGCGTCCAGGCCGAGCAGGGCGATCGCGTCGTCTCCTGGCTTGATCGCCGCGCCGTCGAAGCCGCCGTCCTCCCCGCCGCTCGCGCTCGCGAGCACGAGGATGCCGTCGTGGTCGTCGCCAATGCCTAGCTCCGCGATGTTCAATTCACTGCGGGAGCAGATCATACCGTCGGAGATGTGGCCGTACGTCTTGCGCGCGGAGATCTTGAACCCGCCGGGCTCCGTTGTCGAGGGCAGAGTGGCGCCAGGAAGCACGACGGTGACCAGGTCGCCCTCGGCAAAGTTGTGCGCACCGCAGACGATGCCGCGGCTGGGCGGATACTCGGTGGCCGCGTCTGGACCCTTACCGGGTCCTGTCGGGTCATTGTGCTCGGCGCCCACGTCCACGCGGCAATAGTTGATGGACTTGCCGTTCGAGGCGGTCTCCTTGACCGCGGACAACACGCGTCCCACCACCAGCGGCCCGGCCAGGCCGGAGGAAACAACGCCCTCCTCCTCGAGGCCCACCTTGACCAGCGCGGCGGCAATGGACTCCGGGGTCGCGCCCGGGGGCACGTCCACGTAGTCGCTCAGCCACTCCAGGGGTACGTAGGGCATTAGATCTCCATCCCGAATTGCTGGGAGAAGCGAACGTCGCCCTCGACCATGTCGTGCATGTCGGCAACGCCGTGTCGGAACATCAGGGTGCGCTCAATTCCCATGCCGAACGCGAAGGCCGTGTACTCGTCGGGGTCGATGCCAGCGGCGCGCAGCACGTTCGGGTGCGTCATGCCGCAGCCGCCCCACTCGATCCAGCCAGTGCCCGAGCACGTCCGGCACGAGCCGTCCTTGCCGTGGCATACGAAGCAGCGCAGGTCCATCTCCGCGCTGGGCTCCGTGAAGGGGAAGAACGATGGGCGAAAGCGCGTGACGGCGTCCTCGCCGAACATCGAGCGGGCCAGGTGATCCAGCGAACCCTTGAGGTGCGCCATGGTCAGGCCCTTGTCGACGGCGAGGCCCTCAATCTGGTGGAAGACGGGCGTGTGGGTCGCGTCCAGCTCGTCCGTGCGGAACGTCTTGCCCGGGCAGACGACGTAGATGCCGCGGCCCTCGTTGATGAGCGCGTCCGAGCGCTCGAGCATCGCGCGCGCCTGAACCGGCGACGTGTGGGTGCGCAGTAGCAGGCCGCTGTCGCCCTTGCCGTCCGGTGAAGCAGCGCCGTCGGCGGCCTCCACGAAGAACGTGTCTTGCATCTCGCGTGCGGGGTGGTCGGGGTCAAAGTTGAGGGCGTCGAAGTTGAACCATTCGGCCTCGACTTCGGGGCCCTCGGCCACTTCCCAGCCCATCGCGACGAACACGTCGCACATGCGCTCGGACAGCGTTTCGAGCGGGTGGCGCGCACCCTTGAGCCCGCGGCCGACGGGAAGCGTGACGTCCACGGCCTCCTCGACCAGGACGCGTGCGTCGCGCTCGGCCTCGAGCTCCGCCTGGCGTTTCTCAATCGCGGCGGTGACCTGGCCGCGTGCCTTGCCCATGTTCTTGCCGGCCGCGCCCTTGTCGGCGGCGTCGAGCCCGCCAATCTGACGGTTGGCCAAGCTGATCGCGGCCTTGTCGCCGGTGTGGGCGAGGCGGGCCTCTTTGAGCTCTTCTAGCGACGGCGCGGCGGCGATGGCGACGAGCGCGGCGTCGACCGCCTTCTGGACGCCGGGGGCATCGAGCGGCGAGAGGTCAGCGGGGGTAGACATGCGAGCCTTTCGGGGGCGATTCGGACTGCGGAAAGTCTACCGTCGCGGCGCACCCGGCGAACGCATGCCCTGCGGTCGAATTCGCGCGAGGAGCGCGCGCTACAGTTCGCCCCGGGAAGCGAGAACCGCGATCCCGATCATCACCGCGACCACAGCGCCCACGGCTGCTAGCGCAAGCGGAAGCAGGTACCTTGCGGTCCTCGACAGATTCTCGTTCCGAATGATCGCGTAGTTGGCGGTCACCAGACCGAATGCGAGCGCGAAGCCAAACAGTCCACCCAGCAGGATGAGGTTGAGCAACGGAGTCAGCGACACGACGACGAGCCCGGTTTCGAGCTTCTCCGATTCGAAGACTCGTTTTCCATCGATTTGGACCAAGAAGTACCCGAGCATGCTCATCTTGATCTTGGCCTTCTTCTCGGTTCCATCAGCCATCGGGATCTTAAATGTAGAGCCAAGCCCGGAGACTATACGCACCGCATTAACCGCGATGAACGGCTTGCTGGTCTTCCAGTTTCCGATGGTGACCACGCCTGCAGCGCCGGGCACGTCGAGGGGAATGTTGGGCAGAGTCTTGTCGTACTCGGACGCCATGGGAGGCCTTTCGATTCGTGGTGTGTCGTCACCCTAGCGAACGCGCCGCACTAGCGCGCGGCGTACGTGGTGCCCTTCGCTTCGGCCTTGCCTGCCACGAGTGCCTCGTCCGCGGCGCTGATGAGCGCGCCCAGATCATTCACGCCTGCGCCAGAGCTAGAGAAGCCCGCTGAAACGCCTACGTCCGAGTCATGCAGCCGCCCGCTGCGAAGCTCCGTCATCACGTGCGCACGGATCCGTTCGATCGCACCGACCGCGTTTTCACCGTCGGCAATCCAGTGCGCAATCACAAACTCGTCACCACCGAAGCGGCCCACCACGTCTCGCGGTCCAGAGCCGCGCTCGAGAGCGCGCGCCGTCACGACCAGTGCGTCATCTCCCGCGTCGTGGCCAAGGGTGTCGTTAACCCGCTTGAAGTTGTCAAGGTCGAACATCGCGACCGCGACGGTTCCGCCGCGCCTCTCCGCCGCCTCAAGCATTTCTGAGCCGCGTGCCATGAACTCGCCGCGGTTGACCAGGCCCGTGAGGGTATCGTGCGCCGCGCGCTCGCGAAGGCGCTGCAGCGGCCCGCGGAGCAACATCACCAGCAGGGCTCCCAGAACAACAACCGCACCGATCACGATCGAGTAGGTCAGCATGGTCCGCTCGAACGAGGCGATGCCCGGGGCGATGCCGCCGGCGGAGGCGCGCAAGTGCACCGACCAGTTCGGGTTTCCGTCCTCCGACAATGGCGTCTCGAACACCAGATAGTCGCCCTGCTCGTGGACCCGATCAATCGAGTCTGCATCGGGGACCTCAATGCCCAGCTCGGTAGCGTCGTGACCGCTGTTAACGGGGCCGTCAGGGGGGCCGCTCGGCTGGCCGCCCTCAGTATCCACGCCCGGTCCGTCACCTTGAAGCTCCGGGCCCGCGGCGTCAATTCGCAGCGCCGCAAGGTCGGCGTTGTACTGCTCTGGCGCAGCGATCACTCCTCGCTCCTCAGAGAGCAGGAACGCCTCGCCATCCTCACCGATAGGCAGGGCCGTCAAGAATTCCGAAAGAATGAGGTTCTCGAGTTCGACCCGCACGACTGCAATCAGTTCCCCATCCCAGCCGCGCACACCTGTAACAACGGAGAGAACAGGCTGCACGCCGATTTCGGAAGGTGTGAGGCCAAACCAGGTCGGCTCCACCGCCGCCGCTCCGGCCGCAAACCAGGACGTCTTGATGTAGGGGTGACCTCGCTCCCACACCTCGGGCTCGGCGGGCGCTCCCGCCACTCCGTGGAACACGCTCAGATACGGCTCGGCGGTGCCGGGCCTACCCGTGACCTCGGTCCAGCCGGTGGGTCCTCGCGACACGCCATAGACGGTCCCGTCAGCGAACGCCACGAGAATCCCCGAAAGTTGCACGTCGTTAGCCATCGCCGCCCTGAAGTCTTCTATGGCCAAAGTGTCAACCGTCGCGACCAGCGGGTCCACGTCTCCAAACAGGAAGCCGTCCTCATCAAAGATCGGATCCTCTAACGCTGCGAGCGGGTCCTCTAGGTCAGCGAAGGGGTCCGCCCCGAAGAAGTCCAGGGGGCCGGCATTGAGAATCGCCGATTCCGCACTCCACGAGGCCTCGATGGCCGGGTCGAGGAAGTCGAGGATGCGTTCAGCGGTCACATCTGCCGTAAACACGAAGATATCTCCCGTAGCAGTGTCCGCGTCGCGGAGCGCGGCCGCCCCGGCGAAGCTAGACGCCGCGACTTGCAGCAGCAGGACGGCGCCCACAACCGCCACCACAGCAGAAAACTCTAGACCTCTGCGCCCGCCGGCGGGCGCCCTCCTAGGGGTTCGTGCCATGTGGGGATTGTACGCAGACACGTCCGATGGTGGGGGAACGCCGCTCCGTCCGGGCCGTCAGCTACGTGGTCTTGCGCCTGGCAGGGTATGTCGCGCCCTTGCTCACCCGCTTGCCCTCAATCATCGCCTCGTCGGCCGCGCGCAGCACGCGCTCAAGCGACGCCTGCTCCTTGTTCAGCACCGCGAACCCTGCGGTTACGCCCGGGCGGATCGCAGCGGGGAACACGCTCGTGATGCGGGTCGACACGCGAGTGCGAATACCGTCTACGATTTTCCGGACGTTGGAGCCCTTGTCGAGATTGAGAACGATCGCAAACTCGTCGCCTCCCAGTCGCCCCGCGACGTCTCTGGTACGCACCACTTCAGCGATCGCGCGCCCCACCGTACGCAGTGCCTCATCCCCCACGCCGTGACCGAATCTGTCGTTGACCGCCTTGAAATTGTCAAGATCGAGCGTGACAACGGCAAGCGCGCGGCCGTCCGCCTGAGCGGACGCCACCGTCCGCTGGCCCTCTGTGAAGAACTCGTGGCGATTCGACAACCCTGTGAGCGAATCCGTTTCAGCGCGCGTGCGCATGTCTCTGATGGGGCGCAACATGATCGCGAACAGCCCTGCCGCAATGAACAGCAGCACCACGTTCGGCACCGTCAGCCACAGAATGGTGCTTTGAGCGGCTTCAAGTTCGGGCGCTATCCCGGACGCGGTGGCCCTAATGTGCAGTATCCAGTCCGCGCCATTGTCGTTGGGAATTCGAGTCTCGAGCGTGACGTGATCCCCATCCGTGCCGAACGCGCGCAGTTCGCTGCTTCCCGTCAATGGAGCGGAGGTGAGGATGCCCAACTTCTCTGCGGGGATGGTGGAACCCACGTCCTTCGCATAGTTGACGATCCGATTCGCGTACCTGCTGGGCGCAGCGACCACCGTCCTGTCCGAGGACAGCAAGAATGCCTCCCCGTCTTCACCCAAGGGCAGGTCGTCCAAGATTTCGCCAAGTTCATCGAGCTGCAAGTCCGCACCGGCAACGGCTGGCGCGCCAAAAAAAGTACGGCTGGCGATCGTGACCGTCACGCCGGGCCGCTGGGATTCGTGAAAGACGTACGGATCTGTCCACGCCGCGCCAACACTGCCCGTCGCCAGCGCGTACCACGGACGCGCGCGAGGGTCATAGCCGTCGACCAAGATCTCGTTCGACAAGTACACAAACGAGATGTCGTAGTACTCGTCCGATACCACTCGTATCGGCTCAGATACGATCTGGCGCAATTTGTAGCCGCGGCTATCCGGGTCGCGGCGCAGAATCGCGAAGTCGCCGTTATCAAAGCCAACGTAGAGCGCGCTCAGGTAGTCCTGGCTACGGAGGTGTTGGTACAACGCGAACTGCAACGAGCCGTCATATATGTCCAGGTCGCTGCCGGCTACGTCGACCGCCAATGACTCGACGGCCTGGCTGGCGTCGTCGAGGTACCGCCCGACGCTCTCGACAGTCGCGGAGCCAACAAAGTTGAATGCCTCCTCGGCCGCAGCGTTGTTTCTCTTGTCAATTTGGACGAGCGCGACCACCGTGATCACCAGTTGGAGGAGAAGAACCGAGGCGGCAACGCCCGCAACAGCGCGCATGAGGCGGCGCGATCCGAGCCGCTCAGCGACAGACGTCTTCGCTCGCGTCATTTCTTCAGTGTAGGTTCCCGCGCGCCCATCCTGACGAGAGAATCACCACACCCGGCGCACCTAGAGGATTTTGGAGCGAGATCTGCGCCGTTCGGTGCCCTCGCTAGCATCGTCCGCTCCGTGCGTCTGTCCCTTGCCCGCGCGCTTGCCCGCGACCAACGCAGCGTCGGCTGCCTGAGCGAGAGCCTTCAGGTCGCGATAGTCCGGACCGCTCAGCGCGAAGCCCGCGGTAACCCCAATCATCTCCCCGGGGCGGCGACGCTTGTTGATGCCGCGCTCCATATGGTCGCGTATGCGCTCGACTGCCTGATAGGGCACGGCCACATCTCCCACCAGCCTGACAACAACAAACTCGTCTCCGCCGAACCGTGCGACCAAGTCATCCGGCCCGGTGCCGTCGCGCAGCGAATCAGCCGCCGTACGGAGAGCACGATCGCCAGCGGAGTGCCCGTCAGTGTCGTTGATGCGCTTGAAATCGTCCAAGTCGAACATGGCGACGCAGATTGGTTCTGCGCGCTCGTACGCCGCGTCCACCATGACCTGTCCGCGCCTGCGGAACTCGTAGCGGTTGGCGAGCCTCGTGAGGTCATCCGTGGAGGCGCGCGCCTGGAGTTCAACAAGCGGATGGCGGAGTTGATAGACCAAAAAGGACGCCGCCAATACCAGCAGCGCTATCGCGCCCGAGTACCACAGGCTGGTCCGCTGGAACGAGCCGATGCCTGGGGAGAGCCCCGCTTCAGTTGCCCGCAGGTGAATCGTCCAGCCGATCAAGGATTCCCGCGGGAAGCCCCGCTCGAGCGTCACGTAATCGCCGTTGCGACCAAACACGCCGATTTCTCGGTTGAACTCTTCGGGCAGCGCCGGAAGCTCAAGCCCCAGGGCCTCCGCAGAAACGGTGAGCCCCGCTTCTCCGCGTGCGGCAACCACCAACTCGTCGTAGCGACTAGGCGCGGCGATAACCTCACGCTCGCCAGTGAGCACAAAGGCTTCGCCGTCCGAACCGACCGGTAGCCCGTCTAGGAACGTGGATATTTCCGATAATTCGATGTCCGCGCCCACCACCGCTTTGATCTCTCCGTCCTCGCCGTATACGGCCTGTGCCATGGTGACGCCGGGAGCTCCCGAGGAGTGGAAAACGTACGGATCCGTCCAAATCGCGTGGGGGTCCCGGGACGCGTCCTCGTACCAAACGCGCGCGCGCGGATCGTACATGTCGTCAGTGAGCACCCAAAACGATCGCAGCGTGTACCGGTCATCGTACAGGTAGACGGTCACGCGGCGCTCGGGTTCCGCGCTGATGATTTTGACCTCGAAGCCAGTGACGAGTTGACGTACAAAGACGAAGTCGCCATTCGGGTAGCCCACGAATATTCCTGCAAGTTGCGGATAGAAGTGGATTTCCTCAAAGAGGTGCTCGGCGAGCTCGTCGGGATCTTCGCTTCCGAAGCCATTCTCGAGCGAGTAGGCCGTCTGAAACACCAAGCGCTGGGCGGGTTCGAGAAAGTGGACCACACGCACTGTTGTCGCATCGCCGATGTAGTTGAAAGCATCTTCCGTCGCGCTCTCAGCGTCGCGCTCAACTAAGAAGCCCACGAGTGCGACTGCGAGCAACTGCAGGACCAGAATCGCGGACACCACGCCCACCACAAAAGAGAAGCGCGGAAGGCGACCTCCCGGGTCGCGGCCATCATCGGCGACTACGGTCATGGAGAGAGCCTAGGCGCTTTCTTGGCGTCGTGGGGAGTGAGATTTGTCAACCTCGACTGGTAGAACACAACCGCCGCCGCGGTGGCAACATTCATAGACTCCGCATACCCGAAAATTGGGATACGGACCGCGTGGTCGACAAGCGCTAGGTGTTCTTCGGACAGCCCCCGCGATTCATTTCCGAGTAGCCACGCAGTGGGCTGCGCAAGCGATTCCGCGGACCCAGCGCCCTCGGCGCTTCCTAGTTGGTCGTCGCTGGAGACCGCGGTCGCCAGAATCTGCACCCCGCGGTCCCGCAGTGCCGCGGCAGCAGCCGCCAAGGTCACGTCCTGAATCACTGGCAGGTGGAACAGGCTGCCTGCGGTGGCGCGCACCACCTTGGGATTGAATACGTCCACCGTCTCCCCCGCGAGGATCAGCGCGTCGGCGCCCGCAGAGTCAGCCACCCGAATTATTGTGCCGACGTTGCCTGGGTCGCGCACCTCGTTCAGTACGGCCACGAGCTGCGGCTTTGGCGGAAGGTCCTCTTCGAGCGTGGCGCGCCACATGCTCGCCGCGGCAAGCGTCCCCTGACTGTCGGGGCTCATAGCGGCAAGCACCTCATCCGTGCCTAGGTGGACAAAAAGGCCTGCGGCAAGCGCGGATGCGCCAATTCCGGGCTCGCGTGCGTGTGCGGACTCGGAAAGGTAGACATCGCGGACACGTTGAGGGGCGTGCGCCACCAGTTCACGCACGCCCTGGGGTCCCTCGACCACGAACTGTCCGGCCCTGGAACGCGCAGAACGCCCCAACAGTGCGCGCACTTGCTTAACCCGATCAGCCTTCACGTTGGATAGCGTGACCGCGAGCGGCGCTGCCCTGTCGGGGCGTTCCGTCATGTTGTGAGGCACCTACGCCGCGGGAGCGTTGACGTCCTTCGGCAGTGACTTCTTGGCAGTCTCCACGAGTGTGGCGAACGCCTTCGGGTCGCTTACCGCAAGGTCGGCGAGCATGCGGCGGTCAACCGCAACCTCCGCGAGCTTCAGGCCCTGCATAAAGCGGTTGTAGGTGATGCCGTTGAGTCGTGCCGCAGCGTTGATCCGCTGGATCCACAGCTTGCGGAACTCACCCTTGCGGGCGCGACGGTCACGGTATGCGTAAACCATCGAATGCGTGACCTGCTCTTTGGCCTTGCGGTACAGGCGCGAACGCTGTCCGCGGTAGCCGCTGGCCCTCTCAAGGGTTGTCCTGCGTTTCTTCTGGGCGTTGACCGCCCGCTTGACGCGTGCCACTGTTCTGCTCCTTACGTGTAGAGGGCGGTTACTTGCCCAACAGTTTCTTGATCTTCTTGGAGTCGGGCTTAGACAGAATTGCGTCCTGAGCCACGCGGCGCTTACGCGAACCGCTCTTCTCCTGGAACTTGTGCACGTTCATCGCGTGATCGTGCGTCACCTTGCCGGTACCAGTCAGCTTGAAACGCTTCTTGGCTCCCGAGTGGGTCTTGTTCTTCGGCATAGCGCCGTCTCTCCTCGTATCAGGCGCCACCAGGTTCGGCGGCGCACATTGGGTTCGGACTACGCGCCCGAAGTCTTGGTGTTCTTTTTTGCCGCCTGCTTCTTAGCCGCTGGCTTCTTGGCGACCGATGCCGTAGTTCCGGCAGCCTTTGCCGCCGGCTTCTTTGCCGCTGTCTTGGGTGCTGCCGCAGGCTTCTTCTCAGCAGGCTCCTTGGCAGCAGGCTTCGCGTCGGCAGTGGGTCCAGCGGCGTTCTCTGCAACCTTCGCAGCTTTCGCAGCCTTCTTGTCCGCAATCTTGGGTGCGTCAGCCTCGCTGGCCGCAGCGGCGTCGGCTGCATCCTGCCTGGCCTTGGCCTCCCGCTCCTTGCGCAGCGCTGCCTGCGCCTCGGCCTTCTTCTTCAGCGGTCCCAGAACCAGCGACATGTTGCGTCCTTCTTGCGTGGGCGCATTCTCAATGATTGACAGCTCTGCGACGTCCTCGGCGAGGCGCTGGAGCAGCTTGCGGCCCATCTCCGGGCGCGACTGCTCGCGGCCGCGGAACATGATGGTCACCTTGACCTTGTCGCCGGCCTTGAGGAAGCGGATGACATGGCCCTTTTTGGTTTCGTAATCGTGCTTGTCGATCTTGAGGCGAAAGCGAATCTCTTTGACGACCGTATTCGCTTGGTTGCGGCGTGCTTCCCTGGCCTTGACTGCGGCTTCGTACTTGAACTTGCCGTAGTCCATGATTTTGGCAACAGGTGGACGCTCGTTGGGCGCAACCTCGACTAGGTCGAGGTCTGCCTCCTGCGCAAGACGAAGCGCATCCTCGGCACGGACGATTCCCACCTGCTCACCCTGCGGGCCAACCAGGCGGACTTCCAGGACGCGGATCCGCTCGTTAATACGCGCTTCTTCGATGACAGCTCCTCTATCGATCTTCATGGCCGCCGGGCACGGAAAGGGCCCCTACTCGAGTGCGAGCAGAGGCCACCAGGTCGCGGCTGGCGCATGCGCCAGCCGAACCGAACCCTGGCCCATCTAGTGGCCCGAGGGTGGGAGGTGAACTCCACTTGCACGCGACGGACAATCCCATCACCGGTCAGTACGCAAGAATAGCACCATGAACGACATTCCTGGGTTGCCCACGGCCAGCAACACCGACGCACAGTCCGCACGCGACCTCGCGGACGTATCGGCCGTTGAACTGGTGACCACTGTAGGTGTCCACCTGCTCAGCGCCGCCGCCCTACGCTGCGGCCTCGCGGAGGACGGCGAGCAGCACAAGGACTTGGACGAGGCCCGGCGAATCATCACCGCCCTCGCAGGCCTCGTGACGGCTGGCGCCCCCGACCTGGGCGATACCCATGCCCGAGCGTTGCGTGACGGGCTCAGGAGCGTACAGTTGGCGTTCCGGGAAGTTTCGGCTTTTCCCGATGCACCGGGCGAGGGTCCCGGAGAAAAATACACGGGAGCAGTGTCGTGAATCTGGGAACCACACCACCTGAGGACAACCGGCGGGCGCGCCAGGATGCGGATACGAACGCGATCTACCGGCCCGGCCATGTCGAGTCCTCGAACGCGTTTACGCGCGATCCCGCGAATGACGAAACTGCGCTCCTCACTCCCGTCACGGACCACACCCACGCGCTCGACCGCATCCCGCTGACCCAGCGTCGGCGCTGGCAGGTCGCGTTGGGTTCCCTTGGCGGTATTGCCGCTCTGCTCCTCGCCCTCACCGTCTACTTGTGGATTTCGTCTAATTCATGGCAGCAGCGCGCGGACGAACTCACTGTCGCCGCATACGACATCGGCGAGCGACTCGCGACCGAAGAAGAGCAGGTCCTGGCCCAACAACAGCAACTCGACCTGCTCACTCAGCAGCTCGATACCGCGCAAGCCCGCCTACTCGCGCTCGCCGACGAGAAGGCGCAGGAACGTGACAGCGCGCTGGACGCGCAGCAAGAGATCGACTACTTGCGTGAACTCGCGAGCATTGGGGGCGCGGTCGCGCTCACACTCACACGCTGCGTTGAGGATCACAAGACGCTCGTGGGCTACCTCAAGAACATTGAGTTATACGGCGCCCAAGAGGTCGCTGATTTCGAGGCCGCGGTGAATCAGATTTGCACCGCCGCGATCAATGCAGCGACCGTCTACCAAGAGCAGTTGACGGGATAGCCGTGCGCCGGTTCACGCTGCTCGCGGTAGCAGCATTGACAGCCGCTGCCTGCGGTGTGGTTCCGGCGTTGCCTGAACCGTTGCCTTCGGACTTCGTGCCCGAGCCGACCATCTCCCCGGGAGGCCTGCCGGAGATACTGTCGCCTGATGGCTTTGGTGCCGCCCAACGAATGACCGTGCGCATCCGCAACGTTGGATGCGGGTTCCTCAAGCGAGGCACGGGGTTCGCGGTGGATGAACACACGCTCGTCACGAGCGCGCACCTCATCGCAGATTCGACCGAACTCGAACTCTCAACCTACGACGGCAGGATTTTCCGCGCGACGGCAAGCGAGAGCACGACAGTTGCAGATCTTGCCGTTCTCCGTATCGAAGAGAGTCTCGATGCGTTTTCGGTGCTTGCCGCCAGCGATCCCGCCACCGGCGACGCGATCACGGTTGTGGGCTACCCCGGCGGAGGGCGCCTGACGACCATCCCCGGCGTGGTCCTGGGCGAGACGCCCGACCCCCTCGGCGCAGCGGTGGGAACCGTTCTGGGCACATCCGCGATTGTCGAACAGGGGTCCTCAGGCTCCCCTGTTCTGAACCAAGCTGGCCAAGTTGTGGGCGTCATGTACGCCATGACAGACGCAAACCAAAGCTTCATGATTCCGGTCTCGGTGCTTCAGGACCTGCTGGCGCAAGAGCGACTCCTCATCCCAATTCCCGCCGATTGCGCCTAATCGCCGCCAGCGGATGCGGCTAAACCAGACAGCCGCTAGGTTGTACTCGGATCGCCGCAAATGCGCGTACCCGTGAAGGGAACACAATGACGTCGCCAGGGGCCCCCTCGTTACCCTCGGACCGCGAGCCTACGGTCGCTGTCGCGGTCGTGGACCAAGGAAGCCCCAAACGCGCGTTCCCGTGGCCGTGGCGCTGGAAGCGCGCAACACACGCAAGAGTTGGGCTGATTTCCCTGGCAGTGATTCTGATCGCAGGCAGCGTCGCCATGTACTTCGGCATCGACTACTGGAAAGCTGAGAGCGCCCTCATCGAGGGCCAAGCAGAGGCGGACGGCATCTCCCTCTCGGTAGTCTTGGCCGACATCGCCGAGTTGGAGGCCGAGAGCACGCTCTTCGAGAGCCAGCGTGAGTCCGCTATTGAGAAAGCTGCGACGCTCGCCGAGGACACCACCGCCGAACAAGACATCACGACAGCCTGGCGGGGGACCGCCGCCGCGCTAAGCGAGTGCGCCGCGAGCCGTCAGGCTCTAGCCGCGAAAATGTGGAAGCAAAGCGCATCGTCGCTCCGGAGCACGGAAAACTCCATCAACAGTCAGTGCACGTCCGCGCTTAGCCAGTACAATTCTCTGAACGGCTGAAGCCATGACGATTACTCCCCCGCAACCACCTCCACCGCTCACCCCGGTCGAGTCGCCAGAAGGATCAGGCACCGTCGCCACCACGGGCCGCAATGGCAAAGGGCGCGCACTCAAGATTGTCCTGATGTCGCTACTCGGTCTGCTCGCCCTGGTCACAATCTATCTGGGAGTGGTGACGTTCCTGTGGGGTCAGCACGTGAGCGAAGCAAAGGAGGCTCGCGCGGCCATCGAGGACCAGCTCAAGCAGGAGCGAGCCACTCTCACCGGCCTCGTGGGTGACCACTACCAGTTCTCAGAACTTCTCCGCTTTGCCAAGCGGGATCTTGTTGCCCTCGCCAACGACAAGGCGGCCGCCCAGGACTATCAAGACATGTACTCGAATGTTTCGTTCGCGCTGGCTGATTGTGCAACCGAGCAGGGCGAACACGTCGCGTACGTCAAGCGCCGCCAGGTGTACCCCCTCTACGTGTACTACCGGTACCGCGACAGCGTGAACGACTACTGCGAGTCCGCGCGGGCCCAGGCCTCAGAATTGATCGCTGAAGAAGCGGAGGAACTCGAATGAGCGCTCGAAAATGGGCATTCGCCTTCGCCAGCGCTGGCAGCCTGGTGGCACTCGCGGCGTGCTCTGTAGTCCCCCAGGCCCCCGTTGCGCTTCGGGAAGACTGGATCCCAGAAGTATCTCCCTCCCCCCTAGCGCAGGACGCGCTCGATGCGCCATTCGGTTTCTCGATCCCTGAGCGCGCTGCCTACCGCGTACGCAACGACGGGTGCGAGGGAATCGGTACAGGTTCGGGATTCGCAATCGACGACCACACCATCATCACCAACAGGCACGTCATTGACGGCCGCTTCGCGCTCGAAGTCACTGGCTACGACGGACGCAACATCACGGTTGTAAGCTCCACCGTCTCCGATATTGCGGATATCGGCGTCATCATTACCGAAGAGCCCCTTGACCTGTGGGTGAGTCTCGCGAGCACGGACCCGGGGCGGGGCGACGAGATCGTTACCGCAGGCTATCCGCGCGGCGACGAGCTTCGCGTGGACACGGGCGTTGTGGTCGGCAAGACCGACGACGTTATCGAGAAATCGGAATTCGTGTTCCAAACAACCGCACAGATCGAGCCGGGATCATCAGGATCCGCTGTATACGGCAAAGACGGCCACGTCGTCGGCGTCATTTACGCGAGCGACGACGACGAGGCAGTCGCCGCGAGCTCGTACATGGTGCCCGTTTCAATCCTTATTAACATTCTGGCGGACGACTCCCTGTTGAGGAACAATGCCGCTGCCTGCTAGTCCGTGCGCCCGGTGAAAAACTGAAATGACAACACCGCCGATTGCACCAGCGAGCCCGGACGTCGAGCCCGGGGCCCGACCGCACCCACGCAAACGATTGACGCTCCGCACGGTGCTCCTGGTCGTGGGCTTCGCGTCCGTCGCGCTGCTCGCCACCGGGTGGTGGCTGTGGAGCGAAATACGAAATGCCGAAGCGTCAGTCGCCTCCCTCGAAGCGAGAGCGGTCACCGTTGGCGTGGAGATTGGCGTTGCGCAGGCGACCGTCGCCTATCAATCGTCCGCGTTCAATACCTTCGACGAGCAACGAATCAACACGGACCGCAAAGCTCGCGGCCTGCAGGATGACATCGATGCGGCAAACGAGCGGACCTCGATTCTTCGCGACATCGCCAGCCGGCTCAACGCGTGCGGGATGGGCCGGCTTGACCTCGCCGAGCGCTACTACTCGGGCGTGTCCAGTTCGAAGAACTCTCAACGAGCCTCCCTCGACAAGGCGTGCGCTGCGGCGATCGCCGACTCGACAGCAGCCACGGCAGGGTGACCAACGTGACGGGCATTCCCGAAAAGCAGCCCGCCCGCCCGCTGCCCGCGCTCGTCCCGGCGCGCGTGAAGTTCATTGACCGACGCGCGTTCCGAATCAACGTTGTGGTAATCGCCAGCCTTCTGGGTCTGACACTCGTTGCTGCCGTCGGATACCTCGCGGTCACACTGCAAGCATGGAACACGCGAACGTTAGAACTCGAGGGCGTCGTCGCTGATCTTGAGGTTCAGCGCGACGAATCGAACACGCAGGCGAGGGACGCGGAGGAAGCGCGGGAACAGTCCGAGATCGACCTGCTCGCAGCACTCGAAGCAGAGCTTCTAAGACGATACGAGGTCGAATTGGCCGAGGAGTTTGCGGAGAACTACGACTTCCAGGCGCCATATCTCATCGAGTGCGCCCACGCCCAGAACGAGCACATCGACTTTGTGCTGCAAATCGGCTACTACACGTACTCGAGCGTGCGCTCCGTGGGCAACACGGTGAACGCGTACTGCCGGGACATCGACGCAGACTTCGACGGGTACATCGCAACGGAAGCGGCCGAGCTCGCCGAGTTGGCCGCGCTGAAGGACGCACCGTGACTCGCGCGCGCGCCACAGCGGCGCTTGCTGGCGTCTTCGCGCTCGCCGCGTGCGCACAAGTGCCCACCGCTCCAGCGCCGCTCGAGACTGACTGGGTCACGAAAGTTGACCCGGCGGAAATTCCCACGTTCCAGCGCTCGAGTTCGCTCGGCTACAACCCCGGAGAACTGGCGGCCGTGAAGGTGGAGAACTTCGGATGCGAGGGCGACTTCGACGGAAGCGCGTTCGCAATCGACGAGTTCACGGTCATTTCCAACTGGCACGTCGTCGAGAACCATGACTTCCTTACCCTGAGGGCCATCGATGACGGCTACTCGCACGTGATAACCGAGGGCACCCGAATTGCCACTAATGCCGACTTGTCGCTGATCACGTCGCCGGAACCCTTCACGTACTACGCCACGCTCGCGGATACAGACCCAGAGATTGGCGACACGGTTTACGTGGTCGGTTTCCCCGGCGGCGGCAGTCTCACTACTACGGTGGGGCGCATTGTCGCGCAACAGGACGACACCCTGGGCGACACCGCGTTCGTATTCGAGTCCTCCGCCGCAACCAAGCCCGGATCGTCCGGCTCCGCGGTGTACAACGTGGACTGGGAAGTTGTTGGCGTGGTCTACGCGGGAACGATCGACGAGGGCGGGACAGAGGTGTTCGTGGACCGCAGCTTCATTGTTCCGGTGAGCCTGCTGCACGACTTCCTCGAGCAGGACAAGCTGGGGGTCGTCGACCTCGCCCAGTGCTAGGCGTCCGCCTGCGCGAGCTTGAGTTGGATACTGTCCACGCGCTCTGCCACCACGGTTGCACTCGCGATCTGCTCCTGGATGCGCTCAACAAGCGCCGAGAGTTCAGGGGCGGACAGCCCCGGCACGATCTGCGCGACTACCGTGATTTCTGCTCCCCCGCCGGCAACAGCGTCGACGGCAATCAGGGCGTCGTCCGTCTCGATGGCGGCAACGATTCCGGCGCGCACGTCGGCTGCCACATCGCCGTCAAGAACTGCGGGCTGCCAAGGGTTGCCCTGCGCAAGTGCCCACACCGCCGGGCGCGGAATCGGTAGTGTCTCCTTGCCTGGGTTGAGGATCAGCACGGACCAGTCCTCGCTGATCGCTGCGAGCGCGGCGCGCGGGCCCTCGGCGGGAATGGGGCGCGCGTCCGGGTTCCACGCCGCCATGGCCGCCACATCGGTGAAGATGGGGAGCGCTGCGCGACCGTCGGGCATCTCCACGGCGACGACGCCGGTGGTGGCAATGTGGTCCTGTTCGATCCCGTGCTTGCCGATGTGGCGCTCCTCGCCGTCAGCGAGGATAGGCACCAGAACGCGCGCATACGCGAGTGCGTCCACCACCTCTGCGAAGCTGCCTTTGCCTGCCCCGTGCCGAATGAGCGCTTGGGCCAGGCGAGCATCGGCCTCGCCGTTGTCGTCAGCGAAGATAGACTCCGGGATTTTCTTGCCGCCGTCAGCCACCGCTACGCCTGTTCCGGCCGGCCCGCGATGTCGAGCGCCTCGGGCAGCGTGAAGTTTCCGTTGTACAGCGCCTTGCCCACGATTGCGCCCTCGACTCCGATCCCGGTGAGGGCGCGCAGTGCGGCAATGTCGTCAAGCGAGCTGACACCGCCCGATGCGATCACAGGCGCGTCCGTCGCAGCGCACACCTGCGTGAGGAGCTCGAGGTTGGGTCCGGTGAGCATGCCGTCTTTCTTGACATCGGTCACCACGTAACGCGAGCACCCTGCGGCGTCGAGGCGCGCAAGCACCTCCCACAGGTCGCCGCCGTCTTTGGTCCAACCGCGCGCCGCTAGCGTTGTTCCGCGCACATCCAGCCCCACGGCCACGCGGTCGCCATAGCGATCAATGGCCGATCCGGTCCACCCCGGGTTTTCGAGGGCCGCTGTGCCGAGGTTCACGCGCCGGCAGCCGGTCGCCATGGCGCTCTCGAGCGAGGCGTCGTCTCGGATACCGCCGGACAACTCCACCTGGGTGTCGAGCGTCGCCACCACCGAGGCGAGAAGCTCCGCGTTGGAGCCCTTGCCGAACGCGGCGTCCAGATCCACCAGGTGGATCCATTCGGCACCGCCGTTCTGCCAATCGAGGGCAGCAGCGAGCGGGTCACCGTAGGACGTCTCCGAACCGAGTTCGCCCTGAACAAGCCGGACGGCTTGGCCATCGGCGACATCAACAGCGGGCAGCAGTTCCAGGCGGGGGGTGTCGATCAACTCAATCTCCTTGGTGGGGCGCCAGGCGGCCACCTATAGGGTACCGACCCAATTGCGAAGTAGCCGCAGGCCTGCTTCCCCGGACTTCTCAGGGTGAAATTGTGTGGCCGATAGCGGGCCGTTCTCGACTGCAGCCACGAAGCGCTCAGGCGAGTCCAACGTGCCTGCGTCCGACCACGTGACGAGCGGCGGCGTCAAGCGCCCTGTGTCTTCAGTCGTGCCAAGCGCGAAGGTCTGCGCCGCGTACGAGTGAACAAAGTAGAAGCGCTCCGCCTCGACGCCCGCAAAGATCCGCGAACCCTCGGGCGGGGCGACCGTGGCCCAGCCCATGTTGGGCACCACCGGCGCCTCCAGCCGGTCAACGACGCCGGGCCACTGGTTGAGCCCAGCGGTCACCTTGCCGTGCTCTACGCCCTCGGTAAACATCACCTGGAGGCCAACGCAGATCCCAAGGACCGGCCGGCCCCCCGAAAGCCTGCGCTCCACGATTTGATCTCCGCGAACGTTCTTGAGGCCCTCCATCACGGCCGCGAAGGCGCCTACGCCGGGAACCACCAGGCCGTCCGAGTTCTGGGCGGTGTCGCGGTCGGCGGTCAACACCACCTTCGCCTCTACCTCCTCGAGCGCACGGACAGCGCTCCGGACATTGCCAAAGCCATAGTCAAGCACGCATACAAGGGGGGAAGCCACGGGTCAATTCTAGGGGCGCGCGCATTGGCGTCCCGCCGTAGTAGCTGGTACGTTCGCAGAAACTCACGCTGGGGAGGGCCGATGAAGAAGCTCGCACTTGTAATCGCCGCATCGCTGGCCGGGACGCTGGTCGCATCCGCTGCGGTGACAACCGCCGCGACCGCCTCGGTCCAGGACCTTCCCGTGGCGATCCAGGTGATCTCCCGAGCGGATATCAGCGACGGCGTAGTACAGGACATCACCGATCTCCTGCAGACGGTGCCGGACGTGCAGTCGTTCCGCTACGGCGACAACCCCAGAGGAGTGGCGACTCTCCCCCGCGACACGAACCCTGGTGCGACGCCCGACTACATCGGAGCCGCGGTCATCCGGCCCGGAGCCGCAGGATACGCGTCGCTCGTCAACGCGCTCGAGAACGAGGCGACTCTCACCACCATCGCCGGCCACGGCGTGGTCGACACGAACGAATATGCCTTCTTCATCGCGTCGCGCGCAATGCCAACATCGCGCGGCGCCTCTGTTCCCTCGCTGACGTCGCAGATTGACTTTGTCATCGGGTTTCCCGGCATGACCGGGTGGATCGCGGACGCGGCGTTCCCCGGGGACACCTGGCAGGGCGGATCACTCGTCGCGAGCACGATCGAGGCAGGAGGCTTGCCGCTCGATTTTGCGCTTGTGAAAACGGAAAGCAGCGTTGATGAGCTCGCGTTCGACGGCGCCGTCTACGTTGCGGACGACTGGGTGGTAGCTGCGGTCGACACCAAGGCCCTCGCGTCGTACGGCGGCACCGACTGGACCTACGGATTCGCTTCGCACACGCACGCCGGTGAGTACGGAGACTGCAACACCTGCGAGTCCATCGTCACGGCCTATCCGAGCGTGCCGCGCACGGCCACGGATCTTTATCACATGGGCGACACCATCACTCTTGAGATATCCGGAACCGAATCCTCGGACGATGACACGGATGCGGACGACAACGCGTCGAACGGCGGCAAGTCCGAAGGCGGCGCCTCGTCGGACGGCAGTGGCAGTTCGATATTCGGTTGGCTACTCCTGCTCGCCATCATCGTGGCGATCGTGTGGTTTGTTTGGAAGAAGCGCGGCAGTGGCGGTGCCTCAACCCCGAGAGAATGCGAGCCCAAGCGCAAAGCGTGGGCGTCCGCCAAGAAGATCGCAAAGGGCCGCGCAGACCTAGTGGCGACGGCCAAGGCGAACGTGGCCGCTCAAGAGGGCCGCATCGCGGACCTCAAGGCACGCAAGAAGGACCTCGCCGATGCACGGAAGGGCCCGTCTGTCGGGACCTCGGGCGGCGTGCAGTTCGCAAAACTCGACGGCGAGCTCATCAAGGTCGCGGACCTCAAGGACATCGCCGCGAGCGTCGACAAGCGGATCAAGGATGAGACTGCCAAACTCCCCGACGTCAAGGCGCGCCTCGCGGAGCGTCAGGAAAACCTCAAGGAAGCGAAGGCTACCGAGGCTGCGGCAAAGAAGAACTTGGACGCTTGCCTGGCCGAGCATTCGGCCTAGGCAGGCGGCGGGCGGGCGGGCGGATCGAACCCGCTGGCTGATCCGCCATGCGGGCTTAGTCTCGCTGCTCGCGCTTGGCTTGCGCCGAGAGCCTGCGGAGCGCCCAGAACGCGCCCCAGCGCGTCGTGTGGCCCGCGTGGACCATCTCTGGGTGATCGGCGGCGAGCTGCTCGATGGTCCGTGTACCTGTCATCAGCCTCGTGATGGAGTTGGGCGCCTTGTCGAGCGCCAATCCAGGTGACACCGGCGACCCCTTGGCGCCCCCAAGCCACTGACGAATCGAAATCTGCCCGTCGCGCCGCTCCATCGCGAGCATCGGCCGGTCCTTGACGAACATCGAGATAGCCGCTGCCGCGTCATCGCAAGCGCTCTCGGACGAGTCGTCGAGCACCGCGAACGCGCCGGCAGGCGTCTCAATCACCTTGGCGTAAATCTTGTTGATTCCGCAGATGGCGGCGAGGACCTTGCCGTTGGGGATCGGGGTGAGCATTGCGACCGTGTCGCGCTCGAGGTGCGGCTCGGAGGGCGCCTGGTCGCTCACAGCGCACCCTTGGTGCTCGGGATGCCCGTGACGCGCTCGTCTGGCGCGACGGCGGCCCGGAGGGCGCGAGCGAGCGCCTTGAACTGGGCTTCGACAATGTGGTGCGGGTCGCGGCCCGCAATCACACGCATGTGCACGCAAATCCCGGCGTGATGCGCGATCGACTCGAGCACGTGGCCCGTGAGCGACCCGGCGAAGTTTCCGCCGATGAGGTGTGTGGCTTGGCCGACGGGCTCGCCCATGTGAACAAAGTACGGGCGACCGGATACGTCCACGACGCACTGGGCGAGCGACTCGTCCAACGGCACCAGCGCGTCGCCAAAGCGGGAGATGCCAACCTTGTCCCCGAGCGCCTCCTTGAGAGCGTCGCCGATGCATATCGCGACGTCCTCTACGGTGTGGTGCGAGTCGATCTCGACATCGCCCTTCGCCTTAACGGTGAGATCCATGAGGGAGTGCTTGCCGAGTGCGGTGAGCATGTGGTCGTAGAACGGCACGCCGGTGTCGATGGTGGTCTTGCCGGAGCCGTCGAGGTCGAGCTCGACCAGCACCTCGGACTCGGACGTTTTGCGCTCGATGCGGCCCGTGCGGGTCATGCGGTCACCTCTTCTAGGGCGGCGCGGAACTGCGCCATTTCCTGCGGCGTGCCGATCGACACGCGCAACCATCCGTCAGGACCGACAACGCGGATCAGCACGCCACGGTCAAGCAACTCTGAAAACGCCTTCTCACGATCCTCGAACGGGCCAAACAACGCGAAGTTGGCGTCCGTGTCCGCGACCGTGTGGCCGCGCGCGCGTAGCCATGCGACCGTCTCATCACGCTCGGCGCGAACCTCATCCACCTGCGCCTGCAGGTCTCGCGCGTGGCCGAGCGCCGCTCGCGCTACGGCCTGCGTAACCCCACTCAAGTGATACGGAAGGCGGACGACGCGCAAAGCGTCAACAACTTCAGTGCTCGCGGCGAGGTACCCAAGCCTCCCGCCAGCAAGCGCGAAGGCCTTGGACATAGTGCGGCACACCGCAAGGTTGGGGAATTCTTCGAGGAGTGTGACCGCGCTGGGCACCCCTTGGCGACGAAACTCCGCGTAGGCCTCGTCGACCACCACGACGCAGCCGCCGGGCACCTCTGCGGCCGCGGCGCACAGGGCGCGCGCGTCGTCAAGCGGCAGCGCGGTACCGGTGGGGTTGTTTGGGCTCGCAAGGAGCACCAGTGTGGGGCGGATCGTGTTGATATACGCGATCGCTTCGCCCACGTCAACGGTGAAGTCCTCGCGGCGCGGCAGGGTCTCGAACTCGGTGAAAGTGTCGCGCGCGTACTCGGGGTACATCGAGTAGGTGGGCGTGAACGTCAGCACTTTGCGGCCCGGACCGCCAAAGGCCTGGTGCAGGTGCAGCATTACCTCATTGGACCCGTTGGCTGGCCAGATGTTCTCGAATGAGAGTTCGCTCGCGTGCGACTCGTGCTCAAGGTACTCCGCCAAATCGGTTCTGAGTTGGACCGCGTCACGGTCGGGGTACCGGTTGAGGCCCTCCGCTGCATTGTGAACTGCCTTGGCAATTGCGTCCACTACGGACGGGGGCGGCGCGTACGGATTCTCGTTGACGTTCAGCCGCGCGGCAACGTCGAGCTGGGGTGCACCATACGGGTGCACGCCCTGGAACTCGGGGCGCAGCGGCAGGTCCATACGCTCATCCTATTGAGAGCGCAGAGCTACGGGCGCTCGCCTCGCCGTGCCCGCACCGCCTCGCCGTGGGCGGGCAGGTTTTCAGCGTCGGCCAGGGCACTGATTTTGTCCGCGACGGCGTCGAGCGCCTCCGCGCCGTACTCGACCACCGAGACGGCTTTGAGGAACGATGTGGTGTTTAATCCCGAAGCGAAGCGCGCGCTTCCCCCCGTTGGAAGGACGTGGTTGGAGCCAGCAATATAGTCACCAAGCGACACCGGCGAGTGCGGCCCCACAAAGATCGCGCCCGCGCTTGTTACGCGGGTTGCGTCGTCGCCAGCGTTCGCAGTGTGGATCTCTAGGTGCTCGGCGCCATAGGCGTTCGCAACTTCAAGCGACTGATCAATCCCGCCCGTGAGGACAATTGCGCTCTGGTTGCCGCTGAGCGCTTCCTTCACGCGCACGGCGTGCCTGGTCGCGCCAACGCGCGCGTCGACCGCGGCCTCGACAGCGTCCGCGAGCTCCTCGGAGTCGGTGATGAGCACCGAACCCGCGAGCGGGTCGTGCTCCGCCTGAGAGACCAAATCAGCGGCGATGTAGTCCGCGTCAGCCGATGCGTCGGCGACCACCGCTATCTCCGTCGGCCCGGCTTCGGCGTCGATCCCAACGATTCCCTGAACTGCGCGCTTGGCGGCCGCAACAAACCGATTGCCGGGGCCCGTAATCACGTCAACGGGCTCGCACAGTGGCGCTCCCCCGTCATCAGCGCCGAACGCTAGCATGCCGATGGCCTGCGCCCCGCCCACCGCGTAGACCTCGTCCACGCCCAGCAGTGCGCACGCCGCGAGAATCGTTGGATTGGGAAGGCCGTCATTATCGGACTGAGGCGGTGTTGACACGGCGATCGATGCGACGCCTGCGGCCTGAGCGGCCACCACGTTCATGACGACGGAGCTGGGGTAAACGGCGAGTCCACCCGGCACGTAGAGGCCCACCCGGCGCACGGGAATCCACCGCTGGGACACGCTGGCGCCCGGCGCGAGTTCGACCGTCACCGGCGGCGGGACAGTGGCTTCGTGGAAGGCCTTGACTCGCACAATCGCCTCTTCGAGCGCGGCGCGAACCGCTGGATCGAGCGTCTCAAGGGCGGCGGTGATGGCCTCCGCTGGCACACGCAGCGACATCGGCACCACACCGTCGAAGCGCAGCGCCAACTCTCGCAGAGCCTCGCCGCCGCGAAGCCGCACGTCGGCGATGATTGGCTGGACGACGTCCATTGCGGTGTTGATGTCTTCCTGGGCACGCGGGACCGCGTCGCGCAGTTCGCGGGCGGTCAGCTTTCGGCCTCTGAGGTCGTGACGATTGAGCACGCGACGAGTCTATCGGCGCCGCTGTGGTCCCCGCGCCGACACCATTCATCGGACAGCCACAACAACGCTCGCGCTAGTTAGCGAGGCACGCCGGGCCGAACGCGGCCTTCAGGTCGCCGTACAGCGCACTTGACCGCGACACCCGAAACTCGTCACCCAAGCGCATCGTGAGTGGCTTCTCCTGGCCGGTCAGCACCATCCGGACCTCGATGGTTCCAGGGTGCGCGCCCAGAATCTCCTTAACCTGCTCCACAAGCGGCGGCGTGACCCGGCTCGCAGGCAAGGTGATCGCGAGCGGCGATGTGTCCTCGACATTCAAGTTGGGCACGTTGACATCGACAGCGGAGAACTGAAGCGCGCCCTCGCCACGCTCACGGACCCGAACTTTGATCGCGAGCACGGCGTCGTCGGCCAGATCACGGTCGTGCTTGACGAACGTCTTGCCAAAGAACGAGATCTCGATCTCGCCCGTCATGTCCTCGAGCGTGACGATGCCGTAGGCATTGCCGGACTTAGCCACCCGTCGGTCGACACGCGTCACGAGGCCCGCGAACGTGATCATGTCGCCCTCGCCAATCCCGTTCGTCGGAGTCGCAGACAACACCTGGTGGGTGGCCTGTGAGCGCAGTGCCACCTCGATCCCGCTCAGCGGGTGGTCCGAGACGTACAACCCCAGCATGTCCCGCTCGAATGTCAACAGCGTATTCTTGTCCCACTCCTCGAGGTCAGGGACCTCAACCTTGACACCCGCCCCTAGGTCCACGTCGCCTCCAAAGAGATCGAACTGTCCGGTGGCCTCCTGGCGCTTGACACCAACCACGGAGTCGACGGCACGCTCGTGGACCGCGTTCAGAGCGCGCCGTGCGTGGCCGAGCGAGTCAAAAGCGCCCGCCTTCACCAGGGAATCCACTGTGCGCTTGTTGCACACGCTTGCGGAAACCTTGTCGAGGAAGTCCGAGAAAGACGTGAACGCGCCCTTGGCTTCGCGCGCCTTGACGATCTCCGCAACAACGTTGGAACCCACGTTGCGGACAGCCGTGAGCCCGAACCGGATGTCGTCGCCCACGGCCCCGAAGTGCGCGCCCGACGAATTCACGTCCGGCGGGAGCACCGTTGTGCCCATGCGGCGGCATTCCGCAAGATAGATGGCGGACTTGTCCTTGTCCGCCCCCACGGACGTCAGCAGCGCCGCCATGAATTCCGTGGGATAGTGGGCCTTGAGGTACCCGGTCCAGAAACTCAGGACTCCATACGAGGCAGTGTGCGCCTTGTTGAAGGCGTAATCAGCGAAAGGAACAAGGGTCTTCCAGAGGTCGTCGATCGCTGCGTCCGAGTAGCCGCGTTCGCGCATTCCCGCGCTGAAGGGCTCGAACTCTTTGTCGAGGACCTCCTTCTTCTTTTTTCCCATGGCGCGGCGCAGGTTGTCTGCCGCGCCCAGGCTGTATCCGGCAACAATCTGCGCGACGCGCTGAACTTGCTCTTGATAGACGATCAGCCCGTAAGTGACCTCGAGAACCTCCTTGAGGGGAGCCTCGAGCTCGGGGTGGATGTAGTCAACCCGCTGGCGGCCGTTCTTGCGCTCCGCGTAGTTGATGTGCGAGTTCACGCCCATCGGACCCGGGCGGTAGAGCGCGAGCACAGCAGAAATATCCTCAAAGGAGTCGGGCTTCAGCTGCCGTAGCAACGAGCGCATCGCGACGCCATCGAGCTGGAACACGCCCAGCGTGTCGCCGCGAGCGAGCATGTCGAACGTCGCCTGGTCCTCGAGTTCGAGGTCCTCAAGCACGATCGGTTCTTTGCCGTTGCTCACGATGTTTTCGAGCGCGTCGTCCAAAAGCGTTAGCGTTCGTAGCCCGAGGAAGTCCATCTTGATAAGACCAAGCGCCTCGCACGTCGGGTAGTCGAATTGCGTGATCACCGCGCCGTCCTGCTCGCGCCGCATGATCGGAATGATGTCGATGAGCGGCGTGTCCGACATGATGACGCCGGCCGCGTGAACGCCCCACTGGCGCTTGAGGCCCTCGAGTCCCCGCGCCAGTTTGACGGTCTCTTTTGCGTCAGGGTCCGCGTCCACAAGGGTGCGGAAGTCGCCGCCCTCGGAGTAGCGGTCGTCCGTCTTGTCGTAGACCTTGCCGAGCGCGAGGTCCCGGCCCTGAACCGGCTCCGGGTACGCCTTGGTCAGCTGCTCGCCAAGCGAGTAGGGCTTGCCGAGCACACGTGCGGCGTCCTTGAGCGCCTGCTTGGCTTTAATGGTGCCGTACGTGACGATCTGGGCGACTTTGTCCTCGCCGTACTTGTCGCTCACGTAGCGGATCACCTCGCCGCGCCTACGCTCGTCAAAGTCAATATCGAAGTCGGGCTTGGAGAGCCTCTCCGGGTTGAGGAAGCGCTCAAAGTACAGACCGTGGACGATGGGGTCGAGGTCGGTGATCCCCATGGAGTAGGCGGCCATCGAGCCCGCTCCGGAGCCGCGACCCGGCCCTACCCGGATGCCGTTGTCCTTGGCCCAGCGAACAAAGTCAGCGACTACGAGGAAGTACCCGGGGTATCCCTTGTCTGAAATGACGCCGATCTCGAAATCTGCGCGCTCCTGCACATGAGCCGGGACGGCTCCACGGTAGCGCTCCGCGAGCCCGCGCTGGACTTCCTTGACGAACCATGAGTGTTCGTCTTCTCCGGCCGGGCACTCGAAGCGAGGCATGTAATCTGCGGCAGTGTTGAACTCGACGTCGCACTGCTCTGCCACCACCAGGGTGTTGTCGCACGCGTCGGGGTGATCGGCCCACATGGCCCGCATTGCCTCGGCGCTCTTGAGGAAGTAGTCGTTGCCGTCAAATCTGAAGCGGTCCGGGTCCGCGAGGGTCTTGCCGGATTGCACGCACAGCAGTGCTTCGTGCGCGTGCGCGTCACCCTTGCGCGCGTAGTGCAGGTCATTTGTTGCCAGCAGCGGAGCGCCAATGTCCTTCGAGAGTTGCAACAGGTCCTCGATGACGCGCTTCTCGATGTCGATGCCGTGGTCCATGAGTTCGACGTAGAAACTCTCCCGCCCGAACACATCCTGGAACTCGCCCGCGGCCTTCACTGCCTCGTCGTACTGTCCCAGCCGCATGCGAGTTTGGACTTCTCCTGACGGGCATCCAGTGGTGGCGATCAGGCCATCGCCATAGTTGTTGAGCAACTCGCGGTCCATGCGCGGCTTGTAGAACTGGCCTTCGAGCGACGCGTGGCTCGCCATCCGGAACAGGTTGTGCATGCCGGCTGTGTTTTTGGCCCACATCGTCATGTGCGTGTAGGCCCCGCCCGCGGAGACATCGTCCGACGCCTGCGTCTGGTTCCCCCACTTCACGCGGGTCCGGTCGGCGCGGGCCGTTCCAGGTGTCAGGTAGGCCTCGACTCCGATGACCGGCTTGATACCGGCGCGCCTGGCCTTCGACCAGAAATCGTAGGCCCCAAAGACGAACCCATGGTCCGTGGTCGCCATCGCGCTCTGGCCCAGCGATTTCGCTTCCTCGAAGAGGTCGTCCAGGCGGGCAGCGCCGTCCAGCATGGAGTATTCCGTGTGAACGTGTAGATGGACGAAGTCCTTGCCAGGCATGGACTCGATTCTAGGTGCGCCAGCCGACGCCGTTCGCGCCTGGCCCGGCTGTGTCACGAGTTAGCGGACGCGCAAATCTTTATGGGCGTCATGATGCGCGATTCCCTCGTCCAGGTACGGATCGCCCACAACCGTGTAACCGATCTTCTTGTAAAAGCCGATCGCCTGATCCTGAGCGCTCAACTCGATGCGCACTTCGCCGTTGTGCCCGAACATGTCGAGAGCCGCCGCCTCAAGAAAATCCATGATCATCCTGCCCACACCGCCCACGCGCACATTCTTGGACACTGCCACGCGGCCGATGTGCGGGTTGCCATCGTCACCGTTCTCACCCGCGACGGGAGCCAGCAGGCGACCAGCCCCGATGCACCCGTCGCCGTCGTAGACGATGCAGTGCAAGGTGCCCGGGTCGTCGTCAAGTGCATCGCGCTCGCCCTCAACCGATACGCCCTGCTCGTTCACGAAGACCTCGAATCTCACAGCCATCGCCTGGTCCAACTGCTCCGGGGTGGTCACGGGGAGTACTTGAATCATGAGTTCAGCGTCGCAGGCGCCGCGCGCAACCGCAAGCGCTAGCCTCGCAGCGTGTCAAGCGCGCCAGCAAGGTCCGCTGGGTAGGTGCTCTCGACTTCGAGCCGCGAACCGGTTGCCGGATGATCGAAACCGAGCTTGACGGCGTGGAGCCACTGACGGGAAAGTCCCGCCCGCTTGGCGAGCGTCGGGTCCGCGCCGTATGTGAGGTCCCCTACCAGCGGGTGCCGTAGCGCCGCCATATGCACCCGGATCTGATGGGTGCGCCCGGTTTCCAGTTTGATGTCGAGAAGCGACGCCGCTGGCATCATCTCCATCACCGAGTAATGGGTTATCGAGGGCCGGCCCTCGGCGATCACGGCGAACTTGTAGTCCGCGGTCGGGTGCCGCCCGATGGGGGCGTCAATCGTGCCCTCCGTTGGATCGGGGTGGCCCTGCACGATCGCGTGGTACGTCTTGTCAATCGTGCGGCTGCGGAACGCGTCCTTGAGCACGCTGTACGCGCGATCCGTCTTGGCGACGACCATGAGACCCGACGTTCCCACATCGAGCCGGTGCACGATCCCTTGCCTCTCTGCTGCGCCCGCGCTGGCGAGCGTCGTTCCCGCTGACGCCAAGGATCCGGCCACGGTGGGACCGTTCCAGCCCGGTGACGGATGGGCAGCCACCCCAACAGGCTTGTCGATCACGAGCAGTTCGTCGTCCTCATAGACCGTGGTCAGCCCGCCCGGAATCTCGGGCTCAGGCCCGGTGACGGGCTCATCTGGAAGCGTGATTTCTATCGTGCCGTCCTCGAGCCGATCAGACTTGCCAATGCCTGCACCATTGAAGATCACGTGGCCCGCCGCCAGCATCGCGGCAGCCTTGGTGCGGCTGACTCCGAGCATCCGGGCCACGCCCGCATCGGCACGCTCGCCTAGCAGTCCGTCAGGGACAGGGAGTCGGCGCGTCTCGCTCACGTCGCGGCGCCTGCGCCTGCGCCTGCGCCTGGCGACGCCGACGACAGTTGCGGATCCATGAGCACTTTCCCGCGCCACGAAGCCAAAACGGCGACGGCCGCCGCCCCGACGATCGCGATATCGGCCACGTTGCCCACGAATTGATCGCCGTAGTTGATCATGTCAACGACAGCTCCGCGACCCCATCCGTCGTCTCGAACCAAGCGGTCAATAAGGTTGCCGGCGGCACCGCCCAACGCCGCTCCGAAGAGTCCAATCGCGAGCCTTCCGCGCGCACGACCGTGATACCAGATCAGGGCGCCCGTGACCGTAAGCATCACAACGGTGACTACCCACGTCGCGCCGTCGAGCAGCGAAAACGCAGCGCCCGAGTTGTAGACCAACTCAAGCCCGAGCCAGTCTCCGAGGAGATCTACGCGGCCGCCATCCGCGAGGTTGTTGACCGCCCAAAACTTGGAGAGCTGATCGAATGCGGCGACAAGGACGGCTACCAGCCAGACGGCTGGCAGAAACCTTAGCGGCGCTCTTCGCGCTGCTTGCACGTCACGCAGTGAGTAGCACGAGGGAACGCCATCAGGCGCGCCTTGCCGATACCCTCGCCGCACACGGCACAGGTACCAAAATGGTGCTGCTGGATGCGTCGGAGCGCGCCAACGCTCTGCTCCAACATGTCGCGCGTGTTGTTGACGATTGACATTTCTTGCTCGCGCTCGAGCGCCGTGGAGCCAGCGTCGGCTTGATCATCGCCAGCGCCTTCGGCGGTATGTAGCAGGTCGTCAAGCTCTTGCTCCGTGTCTGCGACTTCTTCCACCAGACGTTGGACGTCCGAGTTGAGAGTCTTGACGATGGCGCGAAGTTCAGCGACCCTCCATGGCTCTTCGCCCTCACGGACGATCATTGCCTTGGAGTCGGTAGCTTTCACGTCCGAGGGGTCAACCACGATGATGGTGACGTCCGTGCTAGTCATGGCTCTCCTTGTGTAGGTCAGCGACAATAGTCGCCTTCCCGCGCGATATCAACGCGACGGGTTATAGCGTGGGCGCAGAATTGGGCATCCGGTCCTTGCCCGCGCCGTGGTCTAGGTCGCCGAGCAGATTCTCCATGTACGTCTTTAGGCGGGCGCGATAGTCGCGCTCGAATCGCCTGAGGTCATCTATTTTGCGCTCGAGGTCGGCGCGCTCGGTGCCCAGGTTTGCGAGGCGGTCCTGCGCGTCGCGGTCCGCTCGAGCGCGGATCCGGTCTGCCTCGGTCTTGGCGTCGAAAACGATGCGTTCCTTCTCTTCTTCTCCCGAGCGAACATAGTCGTCGTGAAGCTTCTGAGCCATGGCGAGCATGCTGGCGGGCGAGGGCGGGTTCGCGGTGTCTGTCGCGGCAGACAACAAGGCGCTTGCGGGCGTAGAGGAACCTCCGGACCCTCCACCCGAGTCCAGATCGGCCTTAAGACGGTCGCGCTCCTCGGTCAAAGCACTGATTGCGGCGGCTACCTCGTCGAGGAAGTCGTCGACCTCGTCCTGATCGAAGCCTTCACGGTACTTCGTCTTCGAAAACGACTTGTTCAGTACGTCTTCGGCCGTGAGCAACGCCATGTCCCGTTCCGTCCTCAATCCTCATCGTGGTGCGAGAGATTCCCCTCAAGCACCTCACTATACGTCACACGTGCCTCACGAGCTCGAGACCGATGCCAGCACCATCAGAGTTAGCGTGCACGCCATGAACAGCACGAGGATGCTCAGATCGAAGCGAACATTGCCTAACGTAATCTCTGGCAGGATCGACCGGAGAAACCGCATCGGGGGGTCCGTGACGGACATGACGACTTCGGTCAGCACGAGCGCTGGGCCGCGTGGTCGCCAGTCGCGCGCGAACATCATGATGAGGCTCACCGCAAGGCGGCCAAACAGCATCAACCAGAATACGAAGACAGCCAGTTGGAGCAGGTTGATGAGGAAGTCCATTGACGCTAGCCGTGGTTGTAGAAGCCGGGATCCGGCGCAACGGCAGGAGTGTCGAGGCCGATCTCCACGTGCGCGGGCGAGAGCAGGAACACGGACGTCGTGACGCGCTCGAGTGAGCCCTGTAGCCCAAAGCTCAATCCGGCTGCAAAGTCCACGAGCCGCTTCGCCTCGTCTTCTGGCATCTCAGTGAGGTTCATGATGACGGGGACACCCTGTCGGAATGCCTCGCCAATAACACGCGCGTCGTTATACGTGCTGGGCTTGACCGTCTGAATACGGCGCAAATCCGAGGCACTGTGGCCTCCGGGGTTATGCCCTCTCTCGCCGTGTTCGCCAGAACTGCGGCGCCCGCTCGACCCAGCGTGCACGGCAGAGACCTCGTGCAACTGCGTTACGGGGGCTAGATCGTCTTCGGTGTAGTCGTACTCCTCGTGCCTATCCGCGCTGAAGCCCAGGTACACCATTGCCTTGTGCAGTGCGCTCATCACCAACCTCCGACGTTTCTGGTAGTCACATCTGTCACACCACGGTAGGCCGCGGCGCCTTGAACTCGGGGGAGCGACACGCCAGCCTTACGGCGCCCCCTCGCACACGATGACGCCCGCGAACCGGCCAGTCGCGCCATCGCGGCGGTGGGAGAACATGTCTTCTCGTTCGCGGGAGCACATGTGGATCCGACTGATGTTGTGGATCCCCACGTCCGCTATCTGAGACCACACGGCTGCGGGCAAGTCGAGTGATGGCGTTCCCCACGACGTGGTTGCGTGCGCCGACGGCCACCGGGAAGCGAGCGCCCCCTGCATGTCCGCAGGCACCTCGTAGCAGGCGCCACAGATGGCCGGGCCAATGTTCACGGAAATGGTTCGATTTTTTGCGCCCAGCGCGTGTAGCGCGTCGACCGTGGCGGCAACGATCCCGTTGTCGACACCCATGCGCCCCGCGTGGACGGCGGCGACGGCACCGGTGCCCGCATCATGCATGAGAATTGGGACACAGTCGGCAACCATGACGGCTACAGCGAGGCCGGGGGTAGCGGTCACCAACGCGTCGGACTCGGGGGCCTGACCGGCGTCACTCACGACCGACACGTTGTTGCCGTGGACCTGCGACATGTAGGCGACGGGGGCGCCTGCGCGCTTCTCGACCAACGCGCGGTTGCCGTCAACGTAGGCGGCCACGTCGCCCACGTGATAAGCGACGTTGAGTGAATCGTACGGCGAACTGCTCACGCCGTCCGCGCGGGTCGTGAAGAACGCGTGGACCGGAAGGCCGGCGTTCAGGAAGGCCACTACTTTAGGAAGTCGGGGATATCCAGACCGTCGTCGCCCGGCATGTCCATCGTCATAGTGTCGTCTGAGGCGCCGTCGTGCGCGGATACCGCAACCGGCAGAGGCATGTCTTTGGTCGCGACGGCGGCGACGGCGGGTGCCGGAACAGCTCCGTCCACCTGCCCCAGAGCTCCCGGGTGACGACGCACCGGCGGTGCTCCCCCATCGAACCCGGCGGCAATAATGGTGATGCGAATCTCGTCCCCGAGGGCGTCGTCGATGACGGTACCGAAAATTATGTTGGCCTCGGGGTGGGCAGCCTCACGCACCAAGCGCGCCGCGGCCTCCACCTCTTTGATTCCAAGATCCGAGCCGCCGGCAACGCTGAGCAGCACGCCGTGCGCGCCTTCGATGCTCACCTCGAGTAGCGGTGACGAAATGGCCGCCAAGGCTGCCTCGATCGCGCGATCGTCTCCACGCGCCGAGTTGACCCCCATGAGCGCGGTCCCGGCGCCCTGCATCACGCTACGGACGTCGTTGAAGTCCACGTTGATAAGGCCGGGCGTTGTGATAAGGTCCGTGATTCCTTGGACGCCGCCCTGGAGTACCTGGTCCGCTGCAGCGAAGGCGCCGAGCAAACTCAGCTGGCGGTCAGAGATGTCAAGCAGCCGGTCGTTGGGGATCACGATGAGCGTGTCCACCTGGCTTCGCAGCGCCTCGATCCCGACCTCTGCCTGATCTGCCCGGCGGCGGCCTTCGAAGCTGAACGGCTTGGTAACCACGCCAACGGTGAGAGCTCCCATTTCACGGGCGACGCGCGCCACGACGGGTGCGCCGCCGGTTCCGGTGCCTCCGCCTTCCCCTGCGGTCACGAAGACCATGTCGGCGCCCTGGAGGGCTTCTTTGATCTCTTCGAGGTGATCCTCGGTGGCCTGACGGCCAACTTCGGGATTTGCGCCCGCGCCCAGCCCGCGCGTCAGGTCGCGCCCGATGTCCAACTTGACGTCCGCGTCGGACATCAGCAACGCCTGGGCGTCGGTGTTGATGGCGATGAATTCTGCGCCGCGGAGGCCGACCTCGATCATGCGATTGACGGCGTTTACGCCGCCGCCGCCTACTCCGACGACCTTGATAGCCGTGATGTAGTTTCCGGGTGAGGCCACGAGCTGCCCTTTCGTTCAACATTAACCCTCTAGTTGAGGGTCAGCGTTATGTCAGGTGTATCCACCGCAACGGTAAGGTCCGTGGCGCGGTGCGTCAGTGAACGCCGCGCGTGTCGCCCCAAAAACGCCGATAACTGCAGCCGCGCGTAGGGGTGGGCGGGCACTAATCAACCACTATCGGCAACGTCGGCGCCGACACATCAACGGCAGTGACGCCATCTGTTTGCCCGGACTCAATCAGCAACAGCAGCACCTCGGCCTTGAGAGGCGTCTGTTCAGCGCTCCCCCAAAGCACGGGCGGTCCATCGCGAAGGTCGAATTCCACCGAGTCCTCAGTCTCGGCGCGAATTCCCTCCACGAGCGCCGTGAGCTCGGGTGGCAACTGACCCACGACTCCCAGGACGGCCCTCAACACGCGCACGTGCTCCGCGCCAACGGGCACCACCACCACCGGCAGCTCGCCGGGAGGGGACGCGCTCGCTGTCAGGGGATCGCCATCGGCATCAACCAGGTAGAACCCCCCAGCGAGATCGGGCACGGCGGCAACCGCGACCCGCTCGAGAGCCGTGACCTCCAGGCCATTCGGCCAGGCGCGCGCGACCGTGACATCGCGGACGCCCTCAAGCTCCCGCACCGCAGCTGTCGCCGCACCCATGTCGATTCGCGTCAGCGGAGTTCCCGCAAATGGCTCAAGAGCCGCGACAATCGATGCCGCGCTCACGCTCGTGTCTCCCGTGCTCAAACCCGCCTCGACATGGACAATGATCGCGTCTCGATCCAGTGCGAAGACGGGCGAGAGCCACACAACCCATCCAGCCGCGCCAAGCGCGAAAAAGGCGAGCCACCAGGCGGCGGATCTGCGGCTGCGACGCACCGCATCGGCCCTGGCCTGTTCCGCAAGCCGTTCTTGCATCCGATTGGTGACCGTGCTTGGTGCGCGCGTCTGCGCGGGGGTCGCTGCGCGGGGGCCCGTCCGAGCGGGCGCCCGGCCCCTAGCCACGCATGGCCTGTCGGGTGCGTAGCAGCTCGAGAATCCAACCGGCGGCGGCCGTGACCGAGCCCGCCCCTACGGTGAGCAGCGTGTCCCCCGGTTGCGTGAGTGCTGCGGCGGATGCGGCGGCGAGCCTGAGGTCGTCGACCGCGTGGATCGTCTGCCCCTCGGGGATCAATTCTGTGATAGTCTGCGGACCCACTCCGGGCTCGGGGTCTTCGCGCGCTCCGTAGATGCCCGCAATCACCACGTCGACGCCGGGCTTTGCGAGCGCGGCGGCGAAGTCATGTGCGAGCAAGCGGGTTCTGGAGTACAAGTGGGGCTGGAATAGGACCACTACGCGTGCATCGCCGGCATCAAGGCGAGCCGCCGCGAGTAGTGCTTCGATCTCCGTGGGATGGTGGGCGTAATCGTCGATAACGCGCACCCCATCCGCCGTTCCACGAAGTTCGTAGCGGCGCCCCGTGCCCGCGAATGTCGCTGCCGCCGACGCTGCGATCAACGCGTCAGCGCCAACCGCCGTAGCGGCTGCCCACGCGGCCGCCGCGTTGAGGTTGTTGTGCCAGCCGGGTTGCGTTGGCTCCAACGGGTAGCGCTCGCCCGAAACTACGATTCCCTGCCGCGCGACCGCTACGTCCGCCGACTCGTCGGCGCCGTAGTAAACGACAGTGGTGCCCGCGCGGCGAGCATCCTCGCCGATTGCAGCCGCCCCCGCATCATCCACGCATACCACGAGCGTCGGCGCCTTGGCAGCGAATTCACCGAAGGCAGCGACAACCGCCTCGGCGGTCTCGTAATGGTCCAGGTGGTCGGGCTCGACGTTCGTGATGATGGACACCTCAGGACTGTAGGCAAGGAACGACTTATCGGACTCGTCCGCCTCGATCACCGCTACGTCTGCGGTGCCCGCGTAGGCTCCACCCACAGCGCCGTCCACGCCGAGCACCGGAGCGCCGATCGCGAAGGTCGCATCGATTCCGCTTGCCTGCAGCATGTGCGCCGTCATCGCCGCTGTCGTGGTTTTTCCATGGGCTCCCGCCACGGCGATGACTCGCTTGCCGTCGACGGCGCGTACGAGCGCTTCCGACCGGTGCCACACCGCGACACCCGCCGCACGAGAGGCGACCAATTCCACGTTTTCCTCCCTCAGCGCTGACGTCACTACTACGGCGTCCACGCCGGCGACCAACGCGGGGTCGTGTCCCACTCGCACATCCAAGCCCCGCTGAGCTAGCGCCCGCAGGTACGGGCCGTCGGCCGCGTCGGAGCCGGTGACAGTAACGCCAGCGCTGTGCAGCAGCCACGCGACGGCAGACATGCCTGCCCCGCCCACGCCAATGAAGTGCGCGCGATCAACTGTCACAGCGCGGCGTCCTCGATCATGTCGGAAAGGCGCGTCGCACCGTCAACGATGCCCACCGTGAGCGCCGCCATCGCCATATCTTCGTTCGTCCCTGGCTCAAGCAGCATTCGCTCCAGCCCCAGTTGGAGCGCCGCCGCACCAAACCTCTCATCTGCGACCAAGGTCGCCGCGCCCGCGTCAACAGCCAATCGAGCATTGAGCGCCTGCTCGCCATTTCCAATGGGCAGCGGAACGTAGAGCGCTGGCAGGCACAGCGCACTGACTTCGGCGACCGTTCCTGAGCCGCTTCGGCACACGACGGCGTCCACCGCCGCGAACGCTTCGTTCATATCGTGCATGTACTCGCGCACAACGTAATGCGGGCGGAGCCTGGCGGGCAGCGCGCCGAACGCGCGCTCCGCCTCGATCGCCTTGCCTGCTCCCGTGAGGTGAAGCACGGTGATGCCATGCGACACAAGTGACTCGATCGAGTTAACGACCGCGGAGTTGATGCTCGCCGCACCCAGAGAACCTCCCATGATGAGGGCCGCAGGTGTGGCCATGTCCCATCCGAGCGACTTGCGCGCCTGCGCGCGCGCGAGCCAGTGGCTCTCAGGCTCGCGCCGGGCCGATGCGAGCGCGGCGATCCCAGGACGCAGCGGCATGCCCGTCGTAATCTCGCCGCTCAGTCCGGTGCCCTCAAATGTGACCGCGACGCCCGCGGCGAACCTGGCGCCCAGGCGATTAGCGAGACCCGCGCGCGCGTTCGCCTCGTGAACGACCACTGGCACGTTCGCCTTCCTCGCCGCAAGATACGCGGGCGTCGAAACATAGCCACCGAACCCGACGACAGCGTCGGGCTTAACCTCGTCAATAGCTGCTCGGGCAGCGTGAATAGCCGCGCGCATTCTGCCCGGAAAGCGCAGCAAGCCGAGCCCTGGGCGCCGCGGCATGGGAACACGGGGCACCAACCGAAACTCCAAGCGTGCGAGCGGAACGAGCTCGGACTCGAGACCCTCGGCTGTGCCAAGCGCTACGACCGTATGTCCCCGGTCTTGGAGCTCGGCCGCGGTTGCGAGAAGCGGATTCACGTGCCCCGCTGTCCCACCACCTGCGAGAAGAATTGTCTTAGCCACGCGACCTCCGGCCGCGCGAAACAACCGCGAGAGACTTACGCACAACGGACCCGCGAGTATCGAGAGCCTCCGCCGCTCCGGGCTCGCGCCGCGCGAACGCAAGCAGAACTCCCATACCAATAAGAGACATCACCAGCGACGACCCGCCTGACGAGATGAACGGCAGCGGCACGCCCGTCACCGGAACCAAGCCAAGAACCACAGCGATATTCAGGCTTGCCTGGCCCACGATCCACACGCCGATTGCAGCGGACGTGACCTGAACGAACAGATCGCGGCTACGGCGAACCAGCCGATTGACCGCGATCACGATCATCGCAAGCGCGACCAGAACGAACACCGTGCCGATCAGCCCAAACTCTTCCCCCAGAATCGCGTATATGAAGTCATTGTGCGGCTTAGGCAGCAGCGACCATTTCTCACGCGAAAGACCTGGGCCGAGTCCCCACACCCCGCCGGACGCAAGCGCCCAGGTGCCATGCGTGACCTGGAAGCACTCTGCCGTGGCGTCGCACGTGGGCGACATCCACACGGCCACGCGATCGTAGAGGTTCTGGAAAGACAGGATCATCGCGACGACCAGCCCGACGGCAGCGCTAGTTCCAAGCACAAAGAATCGGACAGGAAGGCCTGCCGTCCAGAACGCCGCGGCCACCAGCAAAATCAGCACCGTTGCGGTGCCAAGATCCCGCCCGGCAAGTACCAGCCCGATCACGAGCATCGCAATGAGACCCGCGGGCAGCATGGCCCGCTTGATCGACGTAAGTTTGTGGCGCTGCTGAGACAGTGCGAGCCCCAAGTACAGGGCGAGGCCGAGCTTGGCCACTTCGCTCGGCTGGGCGGTAAGGAATCCGAGGTCGATCCAGTTCTTGTTGCCACCCTCGGACAATCCGAGCGGCGAAGTCGCGACAAGGAAGAGGAGCACGACGCTGAACGCGAGCGCCCACGGCGCAGCGCGCTTGTAAGTCAAGGGCGCGAGCCGGCTTGCTACAACCAGCAGCACCACACCAATGACGAGCGAGACCAGTTGAGCCTTGAAGAGCGCGTACGCATCGCCCTCCTCCTTGATCGAGTCGATTGACGACGACGACAAAACAACCGCGAGACCCACGAGTACGAGCATCGCGGTAGCCGCGCCAAGCAGGTAGTACGTGGCGACGGGCGACCGGTCAAGCCCCGCGCGCTCGGACGCGCGCACTTCTGTCACTGCCATGCCCGCCTCCTAATCTTTCAGCGCCTCGACCTCCGCGGCAAAGGCGTCGCCTCTGTCCGCATAATCGCGGAACTGATCCATAGATGCGCTCGCAGGAGACAGCAACACTCTGTCGCCCGCGCGCGCACGTTCACGAGCGGCGAGAACCGCCCGCTTCATGACAGTTTCGCCTGGTGCCACCGTGTCGATAGGGATTCCGGGTGCGTGTCGCGCACACGCCGCCTGCAACGCGGCCGAGTCCTCGCCAATGAGTACCACCGCGCGAAGCTTGGGCGCAATGTGCTCGATTAAGGGCGCGTAGTCGGCCCCCTTCGCAAGCCCGCCCGCGATCCATACGACGCTCGAATCGGGCATCGCGCCGAATGCGGCCCGCGCCGCGTGGGTGTTGGTGGCCTTGGAGTCGTCGATGTAGGCCACGCCCGCGACCGTTCGGACACGATCGGTGCGGTGCGCGTCGAGGCTGAAATCCCGCAGTGCGGCACGAATGTGATCGGGCTCAATACCCGCCGCGCGCGCTAGGGCCGCCGCCGCGAGTGCGTTGAGTGCGAGGTAAGGCGGAACGGTCCCGCCTGAGATATGCGCGAGATCGTCGATCGAAGCGATCTCGATCGCGTGCGTGCGCCGGTCGCTCATGAACGCGCGGTCGCACAGGACGTCCTCGACCACGCCAAGTTGCGACACGTCGGGCGCTCCCAGCGTCAGGCCGACCGCCCGGCAGCCCTCTCCCACCGTGGCTTCTTCGATCATGCGCCGGATCGCTTCGCTTCGCGCGGGGTAGACACACGCAAACTGCACACGCTCAAACACCTTGGCCTTAGCTGCGCGGTACGCGGTGCGCCCCCCGTGCCAGTCGAGGTGATCATCGTCGACGTTCAGGACTACAGCGGCGAGAGGCGACACCGTTCGCGTGTAGTGAAGCTGAAAGCTTGAGATTTCGACCACGAGCAGGTCCAGCGGTTTGGCCGATGCCTCGACCACGGTGTCGCCCACGTTGCCGACCACGGCGTGCGCAAGCCCGGCTGCGCTGGCCATCGCGCCAATCATCTGCACCGTTGTGGTCTTGCCGTTGGTGCCGGTCACCAGGACCCAGGGCGTTGACGGGTTGCGCAAGCGCCACGCGAGCTCGACCTCGCTCCAAACTTCGATACCTGCGGCCTCCACTGTGGTGAGGGCCGCGCCGTGCGGAGACCATCCCGGGGACGCGATAGCCAGATCAATCGCAGCCAGGTCAACCTCGGCTATGTCGGCGTGTTGGCCGCGTCCGGATCGATCGACGGTGACGGCGTGCGCGCCCGCGTCGATCAGCGCGGCCAGGGCGGCTCGCCCCGTCACCCCAAGGCCGAGCACGAGAACGCGCTTGCCCGCGAGGTTCACAGCGAGGCGATCCACTCGGTGTAGAACACGCCCATGCCGGTCGCGGTGAAGAGTCCAGCGATGATCCAGAACCGCGTAACGATAGTGACCTCGCCCCACCCAAGTTGCTCAAAATGATGATGGAGCGGCGCCATCTTGAAGATCCGCTTACCCGTCATCTTGAATCCCGCAACCTGCAAGATAACGGAAAGCATGATGATGACGAACAATCCGCCAATGATCGCGCCCAAGAGCTCCGTGCGCGAAACGATCGTGAGACCGGCAACGGCGCCTCCAAGCGCGAGCGAACCTGTGTCGCCCATGAATATCTTCGCGGGCGACGCATTCCACCAGAGGAACCCGAAGGTCGCGCCGGTGAGTGCTGCGGCGAGGATCGCCAGGTCCCGCGGGTCACGCGCGTCGTAGCAGATGCTCGCAATTGCGTCGGGGCGAACGCAAGACTCGTTGAACTTCCAGATGCCCACGAGCACGTAGGTAATGAAGAATATGGCCGACGCTCCCGAGGCGAGCCCATCGAGTCCGTCCGTCAGGTTGACGGCGTTGGACCACGCAGTGATGAGGAAGTTGGCCCAAATGAGGAACAACACCACTCCGGCGGTGGTCCCAAACACGGCGAGGTCGAGTGACGTGTCGCGCAAGAACGAGATCGCAGTCGAGCCGGGAGTAACTCCTGCTTCATTCGGAAACTGCAGCGCCAGGTACCCGAATGCGATCCCGACGGCGGCCTGGCCCATGATCTTCCAGCGTGCCTTGAGGCCTAGCGAGCGTTCCTGGGAGATCTTGATGACATCGTCGGCGAGGCCCACCAGTCCCAGGCCGACCACCAGCAGTACCACGAGCATCGACGACGCGTCCGGGGTGCGGCCGGTGGCAAAGTTGGCGCCCAGCCACGCCACAACGGCGGCCAGGATGATGACGACGCCACCCATGGTCGGGGTGCCGCGCTTGACGTGGTGCGACGCCGGCCCGTCGTGGCGGATGAACTGTCCGTACTGACGGCGTGTGAGGAAGCGGATGAACAAAGGTGTGCCCAGTAGCGAGATCAACAAGCCGATCCCGCCCGCGATGACAATCGCCAACATCTACGCTGCTCCCTCCATCTGGTCAGCAAGACGCCACAGGTCAGCACCGTGTGACGCCTTGATTAGCACGGTATCTCCCGAGACCAGTTGACCATCGAGGTGGTTCCGCGCTTCCTCGATGGTAGCGACGTACGCCGCCTCTTCTCCCCATGACCCTTCGAGAACGGCCGCATCGAATGTCGGCTTTGCTCCCGGTCCAACTACCAGCAGCTTGTCGATTCCGAGCCGGACGACGCGCTCGCCGAGGTCCGCGTGTGCAGATCTCGAACCGTCGCCCATCTCTAGCATCTCGCCCAGGACCGCAACGGTGCGGCCTCCCGCCGCGACGTCCATGAGCGCGCGCATCGCCGCCCACATGGACTCGGGGGAAGCGTTGTACGAGTCGTCGATGATGGTGACGCCGTCGGCGCGGGTGATGACGGCCATCCGGTGGGCGCTAAGTGCCTCGGACGCGCTAAGCGCGCCGGCAGTATCCTGGACGCTCATCCCTGTTGCCAGCGCGACGCTGGCGGCAGCAAGCGCGTTGGTCACGTGATGCTCGCCTACGAGCCTGAGCTCGACCGGCGCAGCGGAAGCACCGTCGCTGAGTATGAAGCGAGCACGTCCGCCGACGACGGTGAGCCCATCGGCGCTTACGTCGCCGTGGCCGATTCCGAACAGCGTGGCATTCTTGACGCGGTCGGCCATGGCCGCGACGCGCGGGTCCCCCGCGTTGAGGATGGCAGTTCCCCCCGCGACCAGCCCCGCTAGGATCTCGGCTTTGGTCTCTGCGAGCTGCTTGGGAGAATCGTACTCGCCCAAGTGCGCCTCGCCCACGACGAGCACCACAGCAATGTCGAGCGGCGCGACGCCTACAAGGTAGGCGATGTGGCCCACGCCATTCGCGCCCATCTCAAGCACGAGGTTCCGGGTATGGGAATCCGCGCGGAGAACCGTCAGGGGCAGCCCGATCTCGTTGTTATACGAACCGACGGGCGCAACGCAGTGTGGTAGCACTTGGGCTAGAACGTCCTTGGTGGTGGTCTTGCCCACCGATCCGGTAATCCCGATCACCGCGATGTCGCCCTCGACGCGCAGCAATCCGAGGTATGCCTGGGCAAGCTCGCCCAGAGCCTTGACCGCATCGTCAACGAGGACGTAGGGCCCGTCAACCGTTCGCGTTACCAGGCTCAGGCACGCGCCGGCCGCGGTGGCCGCTGCAACATAATCGTGCCCGTCTGCACGCTCGCCCGGCAGTGCGACGTACAGCGAGCCCGCAGTGCACTCGCGCGAGTCCTTCT
The DNA here is from genome assembly GCA_965250005.1 of Demequinaceae bacterium. GTDB lineage: Bacteria > Actinomycetota > Actinomycetes > Actinomycetales > Demequinaceae > WTKG01. Next base: position 256,183 of record OZ252279.1, on the reverse strand, counting down.
CAACCGAGCTGACCTCGACGTCCGCCGCCGCGGACAGCCTGCCACCCACGGCATCGGCGATCCACGCCGCGGTGACGGGCTTCACGGAGAGCCCGCTTCGCGCTCGGCTTCAATCACGCGTTGAGCGGAGAGGTAGGCGTCGCGGTCGTTGTAGCGGCTAAATACCCCCGCGACTTCCTGCGTTGGCTCATGACCCTTGCCCGTGACGATGACGGTGTCGCCGGGGCCGCCCAGCCGCAACCCGAAGGCGACCGCGTCAATACGCGGGTGAACCTCGTGCACGTCGTGGAGGTCTGGGCGCACCTTCTGGATTCCGTCCCGGATGGCGGCCCGGACGGCAGCCGGATCCTCCGAGCGCGGGTTCTCGTCGGTCAGGACGATGACGTCAGCCAGGTTCGCGGCGATCTCTCCCATCACGGGGCGCTTGCCTTGGTCGCGGTCTCCGTCAGACCCGAGGATCAGAATGAGCCTGCCCGCAGTAATGGGCCGCACACCCTGGAGCGCGAGGGTTAGCGCGTCCGGAGTGTGTGCGTAGTCGACTATCGCCAGCGGGTCGCGCTCGCTGCGCTCGATCACTCGTTCCATGCGGCCTGGGATTTCGTGCGCGCTTGCGACTCCCGCGAGCGCGTCGTCGATCGGCACCCCTACCTCGACACCTGCGACTATCGCGACTGCCGCATTCGACACATTGACAAGCCCAGGGAGCGGGCTGGTCGCGACGTATCGTCGCCCCCCCGGCTCGACCAGTTCGAAGTTAGATCCCACTCCGTCGAGTCCCACCACCGCGTTTTCGACGCGCCAGTCGCCGCCACGTGTCTCTGGGCGGGTCGCGACCGACACCACCGGGATTTGCGCCTCCGCCGCGAGCTTGGCGCCCCATTCGTCATCGATGCACACCACGCCCTTCCGGGCGCGACCCGGGGCGAACAGCCTGGACTTGTCGGCGAAATACCTGTCCATCGTCTTATGGAAGTCCAGATGGTCCCACTGAAGGTTGGTGAAGACCGCAAGAGAGAAGTCGACGCCCGCAATCCGGTCGAGTGCAGCGGCATGTGATGAAACCTCGGTGATCGCAGCAGTGACGCCATCCTCAATCATCCGCGCGAGCATCGCGTGCAGCACCGGCGCCTCGACGGTGGTGCGTGGGCTCTCTATCGCCTCGTCGCCGATCCGCAACTCGACGGTACCCATGAGTCCACGCCTGTGGTGCACCTGCGACAGTGCAGCGTCGATAAAGTAGGCAGTCGTGGTCTTGCCGTTTGTTCCGGTGACGCCGACGAATGTCAACGCTTGGGACGGATGGCCGTAGATGTTCGACGCGGCGAGCCCCATGGCCGCGCGCGGCTCGTCGACAACGAGCACGGGGACACCACAATCGCCGGCAATCTCGGCACCTTCCACATCCGTCAGAACGGCGACCGCTCCAGACTGGACCGCGTCTTTCACGTAGCCCGCACCGTGCTGCTTGAGTCCGGGAACCGCACCAAACACGTCCCCGGGCTGAACGTTGTGAGAGTCGACGCTCGCGCCGGTTACTAATACGCCAGCGGTATCGCCCGTGACGTCTGCTTGCGCGACGTCCACAATTTCTGCGAGGTCGAGCGGGACGACGCTGTTGGGGCGCAGCCTCATCTGGTCCACCGTCACTCCCAAGTAATGGGGTAGGGGTTCGCGTCGCCGACGCTCGGAGGCACCCTGAGCGCCTGAAGTGCTTGCGTCATGACGTCGGCGAAGACCGGGGCCGCTACGTCACCGCCCCACACAGAGGATTGCGGGTTGAACAGGATCACGGATACGACGATACGCGGGTTGTCTGCGGGCGCGACGCCAACAAACGACGCCACAATTGATGTCATCTCGCCGTCCGGCCCTGCCGCCTGGGCGGTCCCGGTCTTTCCCGCGACCCGGTAACTGTCCACCTGGGCTAGCTGTCCGGTGCCGTCAGCGACAACGGACTCAAGCATCCGCATGAGCTGAGCCGCTGTGTCCTCAGAGATGACACGTTCGGGATCGGCGACATCACGGGGCACGAACGTGCCATCGGCCTGCTCGAAGCCTTGGACTACGGTGGGTTGGACGCGCACCCCGCCGTTGGCGATGGTCGCATACACCTGCGTGGTTTGGAGTGCCGTTACCGAGACTCCCTGCCCAAAGAGCACGGCGAACTTGGTGCGCCCGTCCCAGTCTCCGGAGTCGTGGAGAATGCCTCCCGACTCGCCTGGCAGTCCTACGCCCGTGCGGTCACCAAGCCCGAACGTGCTCAAGTAGTCGTAGCGCTGGTCGAGCGTGAGTCGCTGGCCGGCCCGTACGGTGCCCGTGTTGGACGACCGCACCAGGATGCCCGCAAGCGTCAATTGCCAATCGGCGTGTTCGTGAGAGTCGCGGAAGACCTGGCCGTTGTTGGTCGCGTACTCGAATGGCGCTATATACCGGGACGTCGGTGTTGCCAGCCCCTCCTCGATTAGCGCCGCCATCGTGATGATCTTCCCGGTTGAGCCGGGCTCAAACACTGAGGAGGCGGCGCGCGACCCGCGGTCGGCCGCAGCCGAGGCGCCCGCATCACGGGGATCGACACTCGACGAGTCCGCAAGCGCATAAATCTCGCCCGTGCGAATGTCCTCGACGATGATCACGCCGGACTCGGCGCCCGTGTCTGTGAGAGCACGCGCGAGCCGCTGCTGAGTGAGCCACTGCAAATCGCGATCGAGCGTGGTGACAAGAGTCGACCCCGGCACGGCCGGCGACTCCTCGCGGACGCCTGTAGGAATCACGAGGTTTCCGCCGCCGCGTTCATACGTGAGCGAGCCTGGCGTGCCTAGCAGCGCCTCCTCGAATGCGTATTCGAGACCGGCGATCCCCCACCGGCCAGCGACGTCATCGCGGCCTCCCACGAATCCGATCACATTGCCCGCGACCGCCCCATTTGGATAGATGCGCTCGGATGTCGGCTCAAAGTCGAGGCCGGCGATCCGCTCTGCACTGACCAGGTCCCACACGTCATTCGAGATATCTCTTGCGAGGTACTGAAAAGATCTCTCTCCGGTCAATAGCGCCTCTAGTTGCTGCTCCTCCATCCCGAGGATGGGCGCGAGAATGCGCGCAGCGTCGCCCGGCCCGGCAGCTAGCGTCTGACCGTTGCTCACGCGCTTCCAGTCAGCAATCTTCTCCTGGTTGACCCATATATGGACGCGCTCAATTGACGTCGCCAACACCGCACCATTGCGGTCCACAATGTCGGCACGCTGGACATCGATCTGGCTGGTGACAAGCCGCTGCCCCAGTGCCTCCGCTGCGAGCTCCGGCGCGTCGATAGCCTGCACCTGAACCAGGCGCGCGGCGAATACTCCGAGGACCAACAGCATAATCGCCGTCAGTACGCCCTGCCGCCTGCGCGGCAACCCGATTCGAGGGGCGAGGGGCGAGGCGCGTTGCTGGCCAGGGCGCGTGCGCGCGCTCTCGTATCGAACGGCTCCACGCGTGTGTGGCGGACGAGGAATCTCCGGACGCGCTTCGCGATACGGACGTGTGCCCGTCGCGCCGCGTGCCGTTGTCGGCCCGCGACGTCTGCCCGAGCGCGACACTCTGGCTGCCTTCTTAGCACGGCGGCCCGTGGGCGCGGTCACTCGCCGGCTCCCCCGCCAACCACTGTCTGGCCCTCTATGGACAGGAAGCCGATCGCGCTTGCAGGGACCATCCCGAGTTGCTCAGCCTGCGCGGCGAGCCGTTGCGGTGCTGCGTTCGTGTCTAGTCGCGCGAGGAGGTCACCTCGCTGTTCGGTCAGGGTCGCGAGCTCGATTCGCAAGTCGCGCGATTCGTACGCCGCAGCAGCCATCGAGGTGTTGAGTACTAGCACGGCGACGAGCGCGCCCACGATGATCGCGAAGCACAGAACGAAGAACGGCACCATCGATCGCGAGTGTTCGGGAGCGGCGACCGGGGCGAGATGTGCGCGACGAGCGGGCGCGGGCGAGCCTGCGGGTGGTGGGGCCGGAGTAGGAAATGCGCGGTCGAGCCGCGCAACGGCGCTCACGCCGCGCTCCGCATCGGGGCCTCGCGAGTCCGTTCGACCGCGCGCAAGCGCACAGGTTTGGATCGTGAGTTCCTCGCAATCTCGGCATCATCAGACTTCTCGGCGCCGCGCGTGAGGAGACGCAAGTACGGCTGGTCTTCGTCGCGCACCACTGGCATCCCGGGAGGGGCCGTGGTCGCGGCGCCGGCCGCGAACTCGCGCTTCACCATGCGGTCCTCGAGCGAGTGATACGCCATTGCCACCGCCCGGCCTCCAACGCTGATAGCCGCGACAGAAGCCGGTAGCGCGCGCGCCAGCACATCGAGTTCCCGATTGACGGCGATCCGCAGCGCCTGGAACACGCGCTTGGCTGGGTTGCCCCCGGAATACCGGGCGGCCGCAGGCATCGACGCGCTCACCAGTTCGACCAGGTCACCGCTACGAGTTATGGGCTCGATTTCACGTCGCCGCACGATCGCCTTCGCGATCCCTCCCGCGAACCGCTCCTCGCCAAATTCGCGGAAGATCCGAGTGAGTTCGAAAACGGATTCATCTCTAAGAATGTCTGCAGCGGTGCGCTCATCATCTCGGTTCATCCGCATGTCAAGGAGGGCGTCGCTCGCGTAGCTAAAGCCGCGGTCCGCCTCGTCGATTTGCAGGCTCGAGACTCCCAGGTCGAGCAGGATCGCGTCGGCGCGAGTTGCCCCCGCGAGCGCCAGTGCGCCCGGGATGTCGTCGTACTCGGCGTGGTGGGCGCGGAAGCGCTCGCCGTATGGCGCAAGTCGCTCGGAAGCGAGTGCGATGGCATCAGCGTCCCTGTCAATGCCGACCACCACGGCCTTAGGGCAACGTTCCAGAAGGGCCTCGGTATGGCCGCCCATACCTAGCGTCCCGTCAATTGCGACGGCGCCGGAGCGCGACAGGGCAGGCTCCAGTAACTCGACGCAGCGGTCGAGCATCACCGGCACGTGCCGGTACGGGCTGACGCTCACCCTCACACTCCTTTCAGACGCGACGTCTGCCATTCGTGTCACGTGGTCTCCCTCCGGCGGCTCTGGGGCGGGGAAGTGCCCCAGAGTGCGCGCGGGAGAGAGGCCGCACGACACGACTGGCATCGTTGAGTCTTAGATGTCCTCGAAGACCTCCTTCGCTGTTTGGGCGTAGTCGTCCTCGTGGCTGGCTAGGTACGCGTCCCACGCCTTGACGTCCCATAGTTCGACTCGGGTACCGAGCCCCACCACGGCGACGTCTCGATCGATGCCCGCATACTCGCGCAAGGCGGGAGCGAGGAGGATTCGCCCCTGCTTGTCCGGGAGCTCATCGCTCGCGTAGCCAAGGAAGTTGCGCAGGTAGTCCCGCGCGTTCTTGTTCTCGAGGGGCGCACGGCGCAGGCGTTCGTGAACAGCGGTGAATTCGTCAACAGGGAACATGAAGATGCAGCGGTCGAGTCCACGCGTCAGCACCAGCCCTGTTGACAGGCGACCCCGGAACTTCGCGGGCAGGATCAGCCGCCCCTTGTCATCAAGCCGAGGGGTGAACGTGCCGAGGAAGACCCCGGTGGGGCCCAGACCGTGCACAGCAGCATCCGACATGAGCATCACCTCCTTGCGCCACTACTCACCAGTGCGCCCCACTTTACTCCACTTCACTCCACAAAAGGCAAGTCCCGTCGAGAATCGACCAGATCTGAACAGAACATCGCAGGTAAAAGGCACAACGGCGGAGTGGAGGACTTTTCGGAATCTCCGTATCAATTAGGCTCAAGGGGTACCAGCAAAGGAGCTTGCATGAATCAGCCAGTCCCGTCCGAAGCAGAGTTGGCCCAGGTCGCCGATGTGACGATGAGGATTCGCGCCTCTGTCTCGTCGGTCTTGGCCGGCGTTGACCACGCGATAACGTCCACGCTCGCGGTAATTCTCGCCGAGGGACACCTCCTCATGGAGGATGTGCCCGGCGTTGGCAAAACCACGCTTGCGCGGGCCTTCGCAAAGTCCATCGACTGTTCTGTTGGGCGAATCCAGTTCACCCCGGACCTTCTCCCCTCCGACGTGACTGGCGTCAGCATCTTCAAGTCGGGTGGCCAAGAATTCGAATTCCGGCCCGGCCCGATTTTCGCGAACGTGGTTATCGCCGACGAGATTAACCGCGCCTCCCCCAAGACCCAATCCGCGCTGCTCGAAGCCATGCAGGAACGCAACGTCACCGTCGACGGTGAGACGCGCGCGCTGCCTTCGCCGTTCTTGGTGGTAGCAACCCAGAATCCGATCGAGATGGAGGGAACCTACCCCTTGCCGGAGGCCCAGCGCGACCGCTTCATGGCTCAAGTGGCGCTCGGCTATCCCGAGGCCCGCGACGAAATGGCCATGCTCGAGAGCCACGACGGTGTCGATCCGCTCGAAGCTGTCGTCCCTGTCACCGACGGCGCCACCATCGGCAAGTTAATCCAGATCGCGCGCCGCGTCTACGGAGCTCCCGCAATCAAGCAATACGTAGTCGACATCGTCACTGCGACCCGGTCGGAGAGCGGACTGCGGCTCGGCGCCTCGCCGCGAGCGGCCCTACAGTTGCTCGCCGCATCAAAAGCTCGCGCAGCATTGGGGGCTCGAAACCACGTACTCCCGGACGACGTCAAAGCTATCGCCACAAGCGTTCTGTCTCACCGCATGATCCTCAGCACCGAGGCGCGACTCGCCGGCCGCGACTCCGAACAAGTCATGCGCGACATCATCCAGCGCACGCCGGTGCCGACCGAGGCGCACAACGCCGCTCCCGCTCGTGAGCCGTCTGTTCGGGCACCGGGGTCGCAGCGGTAACCATGCCTCCCGCGCCTAGCTCGCTCTCCGCTTCCGCGACATTAATCTCGTCGCGAGGCATTGGCGTTGGGGTATCCGGTCTACTCGTTACCATCCTGGGTGTCGGGCTCGCGAGCCCCGCGCTCGTCTACGCCGGAGTAACCATGATCGCCGCGGTAACGATCGCGGGACTATGGATGGTGCTGTCGATCCACACGTTCTTGCTCCGGTTCCCCATCGCGCGGCGCGAAGTCATTCCTCGCCCGCTCACCGTGGGGGTCGCGGGTAGGGTCACCGTCAGCATCGGGTCGGAGGGCGCCGAGTCAGGGGGCATGGGCCGGTCGCTCAGCTTCTCGCGCGCAATGATCAACGGCCTCGATATCCGGGAGCAGGCCTCCTCAGAACTCACAGGCAGCATGGGCGCAAAGGCGACCGTCACACGCACGGCCACGTCGCTCACTCTTTCGTACCCGTTGCGGCCCACGAGCCGCGGCCGATGGCCACTTGGCCCGGCATTGGTGCACAGTTCCGATCCGCTCGGAATAGTCACGGCGGACATCTCGGTCGGTGCCGCAGAGAACATCATTGTCTGGCCCTCTGTAGTAGACCTGTCCGCCACCGCAGGCGCACTGATGGGCCACGCGGACCAGGCGGTGCTCGGAGCACGCACTGCCTCGCCCGACGACACCGCGCTCCGCGACTATCGCGAAGGGGATGACCTCCGCCGAGTGCACTGGAAGAGTTCCGCCAAGCACGGCACCATGCTCGTTCGATCGGACGAGCGCGCCGACCGCCGACCAGCGAGCGTCATCATGGGGCTGCCCCGCGATACGCAAGCGCTCGAGTGGACGATCTCCGCTTCCGCGTCCATCGCCCTTTCCATACTGGAAAGCGGGCACCCCGTGCGGCTACTCGGCGGTGGCCTGCCCCCAGACGTAGCAGGGCAAAGCCGCGAGCACTCGAGCATCATGGCTCGCGCGTCTCTTCTCAACCAGACGGTGGACCTCAAGCAGCCGTTCTCCGCCATTTCCGAGAATAACGAACTGGTCGCAGCAGGCCGAGCGGCCGCGCTCTCGGCACCGTCCGGAGAAGTCATCGTCGGCATGTTCGAGCCGCTGAGCAAGGAGGCGCTGGACATTCTAGTCCCGATTGGCGGCGCCGGCCGCGCATGGGCCATCGTTCGCACGGACACCGACCCGCAACACCAACAGGCCGCGAAGGACACCGCGAAGGCGCTCCGACGAGCCGGATGGCGCACCACGACAGCTGCCGCAGGCTCAAACCTCGGCCAAGTATGGAACGCGCTGATGGCTTCCGGAGACATGGAATGAGCGACTTCCTGCGCTCCGCCCGCTCGCCATGGCTGGCGACTCCGCTCGTGGCACTCAGCGTCTTCATGGGGCTATGGGGCCTAGGAAAACTCGTCGAGCTCGGCGCCTGGATGCGGACAACTGGCGCAGTTTTCGCGGTCACCGTTGTGGTCATTATCGTCGTCCGCCTAAAAACCCGCTCCCGAGTGCTCCCTACGCTCGCGGGAGCGGTCGCCGCAGTGCTGGCAATGCTCCCTGCATTCGCGCGCGACGAGGACGGGAACACACTCGCGCTACCAACCGGCGAGGCATTTGCGAGCTTGGTCAAAGCGTTCGGAGACGGCGTGAACGCTGCGGCAACAACACCGCAGGGCGTCGAAGTTGGCCTACCGCTCGGTGCGCTCCTCACGGCTGGGTTCGTCGCACTGTTTGTTGTGTGCGATCACCTGGCCGTGTCCTTGCGCGCGGCGGCGACGTCAGGAATCGGCCTGCTGATCCCGTGGCTGCCCGCGATCGCCGCCAACCTCGGTGTTTCGACGGGCCACTTCATGGTCGCGCTCACGTGCTGGGTCGGAATAATGGCATTGTCGCGCAAGACTGCTCCTGCAGATCGAGGCGCAACGCTCTCTTCCGGCGCACTTGCCACCGCCGCCACGATTGCCTTGATGATGCTTGCCGTACCAACCGCGCTATCCGGCTCAGGGTGGGGATCATTCCCACGCGTCGAATCACTCGACGCGGGCGCGACGCGGCTGAATCTCGAACTTGATTTGCGCAATTCGCTGACCACAAATTCGATCACGCCGGTCATTTCGTATCGAACGTCGGGAGCGCGCCCCAACGCCTTCCGTCTTTACACGTTTACCGAATTTGACGGGACCGCCTGGGACCGGGAGGAACCGCAGATCACGGAGCGAGCCGCGACCCAGGGCGTGCTGTGGCCCGAACCCGTCTACGGCTGGACCGACCGCGATCGCGTGCGCATCGATATTGCGGTGCTATCGCTCATCGAAAAGAGTCTGCCGATTCCGACCAGTCCCCGCACCATCGAGATTGACGGACCGTGGCAGTACAACAGCGCGGCCGACGAAGTCATTGGTGACGGTACCACTACGCGCGACCTGCGTTACACGGTCGTCACTGACCTGAATTTCTACAACGCCGACGATCTCCGCGCCGCCGACCAATTGCTCGTCTCGGGGGTTTTCTCAGACGAGCGCGACCCCAAGTACCGGGCCGTCGCCCCGACAATCGATCTCGAACGCGTCGAAGCACTTGCCCGCGACGTCACCGCCACGGCGGAAACCCGTTACGACACCGCGCTCCTTATCCAGAATCACCTGCGCAACTACCAGAACTTCACCTACGACACCTCCGTTTCCCCAACCGGAGCAGACGCAGTGTCGTCGTTCTTGGATAATCGCGCGGGCTACTGCGTTCAGTTCGCCACCACCATGATGGTGATGTTGCGCTCGCTCGACATTCCGACTCGCCTCGCCGTCGGCTTCCTTCCCGGCGACGCCATCGACGAGAGCACCTACGTCATCACGGGAGGCGACGCTCACGCGTGGCCTGAGGTCTATTTCCCCGAACGCGGTTGGGTTAGGTTCGAGCCCACGCCTTCGATCCAGACGGGCGCGCCACCCACGTGGGCCAACCCGTCTGTCAACCAAGTCCCCGTACCGGGCGTGCTTCCCGACGGTGGCCAGTTTTCGACTCCCGACGACGCCTTGACCGACCTTCCGAGCGATTCTGAGCCCACCGGCAGCGCGGTCTCCGCACCAGTCCTGCCAGTCTGGGCCATCGTCGCCCTCGCCTCCCTTGTCGTACTCGCCGCGCTGGGCGGAATGTATTGGTGGCTCAAAAAGTCGAAGTACGCCCGCACCCGCGCGGACGGTCCGGAGGCCGCGTGGTCACGCCTCGCTCGGCGGATCGGCGACCTCGCTTGGCCATCGTCGCTCACGCCGTTCGAAGCGCGTCGCCACGTGGAGTCGGGGATTGAGCGGCTCGCGGGCCGACCGCTTTCGGAGGCTCCTGCGGCAGCGCTACGCTCGCTCGCACATGCGGTTTCCCTCGACCGGTATGGGCCATTTGGAATCGAGGTCACGCAAATCGATCTGGACGCGTGGGTAGATCAGGTAGTGGCCGAAGCCGTAAGGGCGCGAACGGAAACTACAGATCGCCCTGCTCGCGGCGGCGCTCGAACCGCTCCTCGAGGCGCGACATAAAGCCCTGACGGCCCTTTTTGCTGCCCTTGGCTGCTCCTCCTTTGGTGTCGGCCTTGCCGCCCTTCGCCGTCTTCTGGGCCCGGCCCGACGGTCCGAGTAGCGACCATAGCGACACGATGATCATCAAGGCGAATCCCGCCACGCCAAGAAGCGGAATCTGCGCCATTACCCCGGCAACCACGATTCCGAGGCCGAGGATTACGCCAAACACCGTGGTCGCCAATCGGCCCGAAGCCCGGGGCGCCCGCGCCATCGCGTTCTTCAATTTGGGGTCGGTGCCGAGATCGCGCTCAAGTTCATCGAGCACGCGCTGCTCGTATTCGGACAGCGGCATCTTGACCTCCTCCAGGCTGGTGCTGTCACACCAGGATAGTTTGCTTCGCGCCAAACTCATAGTCGCGAATCGTTAGTGTGTCATCATGGCTCGACCCTACAACTCTCGAATCGCAGAAGGAGTTGCCCGGCGGCTTCAACTTCCAATCGATTCGGGCACCGTCGAGTTGCGCGACGAGCCCGATGGTTCAACGTCTGTCATGGTCAACGGTGTTCCCAGTTCGACCATGCATCTTGACCCGGCTCGACTCGACTTCGAGTACATGCGCCACATCGCAGGCGCGGTGGTGGCCTGGAGACCTCCCGAGAAAATGCTCGCTATCCACCTGGGCGGGGGAATATGCACGCTGCCGCGCTACCTCGCTCACGCGTACCCCGACTCGCGGCATATCGTGGCGGAAACGGATGGCGCTCTCGCCAGTTTTGCCCGTGAGTGGTGGGACTTGCCGCGGGCACCAAGGATGCGCATCCGGGTCGCCGATGCTCTACAAGTACTGCAAGGCCGTCACGCCGACAGCGCGGACCTCATTGTGCGCGATGCATTTGCGGGCGACTCCACTCCCTCCCACCTCGCAGACGCTGGATTCTGGCAAGAGGCCAAGCGCGTCGTCCGCCCTGGCGGAATCGTGGTGGCAAATATCGCCGTGCGGCCGCGCACGCACGCGCCGCAGGCCGACGCGCGAGCCGCAGCCAACTACTTCAAATCGACGTGCGCCGTGGGGGACCCGGGTGCATCTGGTGGCAAGCGCATCGGCAACATAGTCCTCATTGCCGGCGATCGCATTCCCACAGACCGGTTGCGAGCCTACGCGGCATCTACGCCAGTGCCTACCGTGGTGCGCGCGAGTTGGGGTGCTTGAGCGCCACCATACTCTCGCTGCCGGGGAACGACGAAGGCCGCCCCCCGGAGGGGACGGCCTTCGCGACGATTTGCCCAAATTAGATGGGGCGAACCTTCTCTGCCTGGGGGCCCTTGGGGCCCTCGGTGACCTCGAACTCAACACGCTGCTGCTCCTCGAGGGAGCGGTAGCCGTCGGACTCGATAGCGGAGTAGTGGACGAATACGTCCTGGCCGCCGCCGTCTTGGGCGATGAATCCAAAGCCCTTTTCAGAGTTGAACCATTTCACAGAACCCTGTGCCATTACTGCATTCCTATCTGTATTCCCCTAGGGGACTCGGCAGCCGGACAAATCGTCCGGCCTCGCTGCCGCAATGCTTGTGTCCCAATCCTGCGCCGGAAAACCAGACAGGTACTGCACACGATGCCTACTGCAACGACTCAATTATGACACGGATTAGGCCGATCCGGGGTATTCCGGTCCTCGATCGGCAAGGAATTTCTCAAATTCCGCGCCCAATTCGTCTGCAGTGGGGATCATCCCGTCCACGGGAAGCACGCCCTCGCGGGATTCGACGAGCGCGTCGTACTGCTCTTCGAGGGCGACGACGAGCGCCTGAACCTCGTCCGATTCGTCCAGTTGGCGGGCGATTTCCACGTCGGCGGAGCTGATCGCGTCGGCGAGCGCATCCGTTTCTAGTGCGAGACCGGAGACCTCCTCGATCGACGCGAGTCCGCGAACGGCAGCGTGCGGATAGCGGGACTGGGCTAAGTAATGCGGAACGTGGACCGCGACGTTAGCGGCCGTCAATCCCCACTGTCCGAACCGGTATTCAAGAAGGTTGCCCGCGCTAGCCGGCACCGTGACGGTGGCGAAGAGATTCGGCGACACCGGCAACGTGTCGGGATGGGTTCCGTGAACAGTCGCCGTAAGCGGCCGCGTGTGAGGCGCGGCCATGGGAATACCGTGTGCGCCTACAGTAAGCGTCACTCCCAGCCGATCAGCAATGTCGCGCACTGCCGCAATATAGCGCTCCCACAGCACGTCTGGTTCGAGTCCGTGAAGCAACAGGAACGGTTTGCCCGCCGCGTCCGAAAGCATGTCCACCTGAAGATACGGCTCGTCGTATTCACTCCACGAATTCACGTTGAATACCATTTCGGGGCGGCGAGAGCGGTAGTCAAGGAGCCGGTCTACATCAAACGTTGCGACTCGCGTCGGCTCTCCCTGATCCAAGAGATGCCTAGCGGCGATCTGTCCCGCGTGTCCTGCATCAATAAACCCACGAAGAAACACCACCAGCACGCTCAAGTCTTTGTTGTTGCGTTCTGCCCATGCAGCCACGCCTTCCGCATTCCATGTCACCAGTTCTTCGCTCATCGTGTCTCCATTGTCTCACGCATCAACATCCCGAAACGGGTATACGTGACCCGGAGGCCATACGCAGTTGGCATAATGGAAGGCTGACCTATTTCGACGCCAGTCAATTCTGGGGGCTTCTCAATGCACGACGCACAGGGTCTGGCTGCGGAACAAACCGTGGTCAACGTGCTCTACGCGCGCCTCGACGCCATCCGCGACGAAGCCGCCGCGCGCCTCGACGCCATCCGCCGCGAGGGGCCATCCGGATCCCCTCAGAACCGCTCGGAACGAGACGCCTTCGCCACTCTCTACGAGGATCGAATCGCGCAGTTAGACGCGGTCGAGGACCGCTTGTGCTTCGGTCGGCTAGACCAGGGATTGGATGACCGGTTCTACGTCGGTCGGATCGGCCTCAGCGACGCGACGCACGCTCCCCTGCTAACGGACTGGCGGGCGCCCGCCGCTCGGTCATTCTATAGTGCCACAGCGGCGAACCCGGCGGGCGTCGTGAGCCGCCGCCACCTGACAACAATTGGTCGCGAAGTCACCGCAATCGAGGACGACGTTCTGGATGTCGAGGCGCTGAGGAAACGAGGCGACGCCAGCGAGCTGGCAGGCGAGGGTGCGCTGCTCGCGGCTCTAGACGCCCGTCGAACCGGGAAAATGACTGACATCGTCGCCACCATCCAAGCCGAGCAGGACGCCGTAATCCGCTCACCTATGTCCGGGGCGCTTGTGGTTCAGGGAGGCCCGGGCACCGGCAAGACGGCCGTCGCCCTACACCGCGCTGCCTATTTGCTGTATCACCACCGCGAGCAGCTTGAGCGCTCGGGTGTCTTGCTAATCGGGCCGTCGAAGTCGTTCCTGCGATACATCGACAGAGTGCTCCCCTCGCTCGGCGAGACGGGTGCCATCTCCACAACCCTTGGTGGCCTCGTGCGCAACATTGACACGCAGACGATCGAGGACGACGCCGTTGCGGAGGTCAAGGGCCGGTTGAACATGGCCGCAGTGATCAAGGCGGCAGTGCGCGAGCGCCAGCGAGTGCCTCGCACGAATCAAGAAATCTCGATCGACGGCCGCATCGTCATCATCAAGCGGGAGGATGTTCGATCCGCTCAAGCGCAGGCACGGCACGACGGCCGCCCGCACAACGTTGCGCGGAGCGCATTCGCAAAGGACATGTTGTCGCGCCTGGCGACTCAAATCGTGGACCAGTTGGGCGAGAGCCTTGGCGCGGATGACCGCGAAGACATCGCGCGCGACTTGCGCGACTCACGCGACATTCGGGTCGCCCTAAATCTCATGTGGCTGCCGATCACGGCCTCCCAACTACTTGCCGATCTTTACCGTCATCCGCACCTGCTCCGGCACGCGGCGCCGCAACTAACGGCCGCCGAATGCGGCCTCCTTCACCGTCCGGCGACGGGCGCGTTTACCGACGCCGACGTGCCGCTACTTGACGAGGCCGCGGAGCTTCTCGGCGAGTTGCCGGGACGCAAGAAGCGTACGGCCGCGATCAGCTCCGAAGAGCTCGACTACGCCCGTCAGTCGATCTCGAATGCGGGCGCAAGAGGAATGGTCTCAGCGGACGACCTCGCGCGGCGGATGCAGGGTGGCCGCAGCGGCGAGAGCGTCGCCGAGCGCGCCTCGCGCGACCGGACATGGACCTTTGGCCACATCGTGGTCGACGAGGCGCAGGAACTATCGCCCATGGCGTGGCGAATGCTCCTCCGGCGCTGCCCGTCGCGATCCTTCACCATCGTCGGAGACGTCGCGCAGACCGCAGCGGGCGCAGGGACCAGGTGGTGGCCAGAAACCTTCGACCGGCTGTTCGGAGAGAACTGGGCGCTCCGCGAACTCACCGTGTCCTACCGGATCCCAGCTGACGTTGCCGACGTCGCGCAATCATATGCCCGCGCCGCTGGACTTCCTGCGAGCGAGCTGACCGCCGCGCGCGACGCGGAGGACTCCGTGCGGTTCACGCAGGCAGAGGACGCGCTGGCCGCGGCTCTGCAAATCGCGCTCGATTGCGCCTCAATGCTTGAGCGCACCGGAGGCGGAGAGGTCGCGATCATCGCGCCACCTGTTCAGGTCGCGGGCCTGCGCGCCGACGTCGAGGCAGAGGGCATGAGCGTGTTGACGCCACGTGAGGCAAAGGGACTCGAATTCGATGTAGTCGTACTTGTGGACCCGGCAACGATCGCCGCGCACCCTGGGGATCTCTACGTGGCGCTCACGCGGCCCATC
This sequence comes from Demequinaceae bacterium, assembly GCA_965250005.1. Lineage (GTDB taxonomy): Bacteria > Actinomycetota > Actinomycetes > Actinomycetales > Demequinaceae > WTKG01. The sequence continues at coordinate 241,059 of OZ252279.1, read as the reverse complement.
AGGAGCCTAGAAGTGGTCTATCAGGGCTCGCTGCCCGCAGGCCTACAACCAGCCGGTTAGACCTCCTGGCACGGTCCGGCGCCAGCGGCGGCGAGACCGGCAAGATCTCCGCTTCCCCACGCCGTAAGCCAGGTGTTGGATGCATTCATCAGTTCGAGTTCGTTGTCGACATGGGCGAGGCCCACGACGTGGCCCAGCTCATGCATGACAACGGCGAGTGCAATCTGCCTACTGTTCTCCGTGCCGAGCAGCTCGAGAATGTCTGGGCCGTCGAGGATAACGACACCCGAGGTCAGAAAGCGCTCTGGCCCGTACGCGCCCGTCACGGAACTTGAGCCACCGAGTCCTGTAACGGCGCCCGCGAGGTCCGCAACTACCGTCTCATCTGACCAGCCGACAATCACGGGAGCGAAGTTTTCGCCGTACACGTCGGGCTGGATCAGCGACCGTTCGAAACTTGCCTCTTCGGACGTGTGGCCCTTGAATACAAACGCGAGCCCCGACGCCGTGGACACCTGCTCGAAGGCTTCCTTGATGAGATCGTCGCCCCCCAGAGGGCCGCCGCTGGGGGCGATGACAAATTCGATCGGGCGGCATGGGTCGTACCGGATGGGGGCAGCGCCATCAAGAAACATGAATCCATAGTCGCCCTCGCTTGGCGACGTAACGACAGGCAACACGCGCCCATCTGACGCAGGAGGAACCGGAACTCTGACTTCCTCTCCACCGTCGACGATGGCGTTGCGCGGCGTGCCGAGATGCTGGACGTCGGTAACCGTGAGGCCCGAAAACACGAACGCGACCAAGACTGCTGCGACGAACGCCACCATCATTACAGTGAATCTGCCTGCTCTACCCATGCGCATAGCCTGCCACGGAAACCAGCCAAGTTGGTCCACCGACGAAAGTACGAGAGCATAGTTTCCGTGCGAGCACTCCTCCTAGAAAATCTTCATCCACAGGCCACCGAGATACTGACCTCGGCGGGCTTCGAAGTGACCAATCATGTCGGCGCGATGGATGAGGCCGAACTGATAGGCGCCATCCAGGGCGTCGGCCTCTTGGGCATTCGCTCAAAGACAATGCTCACCGAGAAAGTCATCGAGTCCTCAGACTCCCTGATCGCCGTCGGCGCCTTCAGTGTCGGCACAAATCAGGTTGATCTAGCCGCCGCGGCACGTAGCGGGGTGGCCGTATTCAACGCGCCGTTCTCGAACACACGCTCGGTAGTCGAACTCGCGATCGCCGAAATCATCGGACTCACCCGTAGGCTCCCCGACCACAATCGCCTCATGCACGAGGGAGTGTGGGATAAGAGCGCCGATGGCGCGCACGAAATCCGGGGTCGTACCCTCGGAATCGTAGGCTATGGCAACATCGGCTCGCAACTGTCCGTTGTGGCCGAGGCGCTGGGCATGAACGTCATCTTCTACGACAACGCCGAGAAGCTCGCGATGGGCAACGCCACCCGCATGCACTCGCTCGAGGACCTGCTCACAAGTGCCGACATCGTCACTCTTCACATCGACGGCCGCCACGGCAATGCTGGCTTCTTCGGCAAGGCTCAGTTCGACAAGATGAAAGATGGCTCACTGTTTCTGAACCTATCCCGCGGGTTCGTGCTCGACGTGGAGGAACTCGGCGCGGCGATCGACAGGGGCCACATCGCTGGAGCCGGAATCGACGTGTTCCCACAGGAACCCAAAAAACGTGGCGATGCGTTTGACTCGCCGCTCCGCAACCGCTCAAACGTGATTCTGACGCCGCATATCGCCGGTTCCACTGAGGAAGCTCAGCGCGACATCGGCATCTTTGTGGCCACGCGGCTGCGCGACTACGTTCGGCACGGCTCAACCTCGCTCAGCGTGAATCTGCCGAATCTGTCACTCGAGCAGACCAGCGGTTCCCATCGCGTCGCTCACTTGCACGAAAACATCCCCGGAGTTCTCGCAGCGGTCAACGCGGAATTTGCGACCCACGACGTCAACATCGAGGGCCAACTGCTGTCGACCCGTGGAGACCTCGGCTACGTTGTCACGGACGTCTCGGCCGGCGTCGCCGCTGACGCACTCGACGCGCTGGCGAAAATGCCTGCGACGGTTCGCCTGCGCGTCCTCTCTTAGAGGCACCATGTGCTGGCCACAGACGGCCAGTCCGGCTCTCTTTGGCGTTCACCGCTAGCCGTCCTCCATTGGCGCGTCGGTTTGCGCGTACTCTGCTCGCAAGCGGTCAATGGCCGCCGCAAAATCATCCAGTGAGTCGAAACCTTGGTACACGCTCGCGAACCTCAAGTAGGCGATCTCGTCAAGCTCGCGCAAGGGCGGAAGGATCGCGAGCCCAACGTCAAGAGCGTCGATCTCGGCTTGCCCGTTGGCGCGAATGGTCTCCTCGACCTGCTGGGCGAGAACGGCCAGGTCGTCGTCGCTCACGGGACGCCCCTGGCATGCCTTTCTGACGCCTGCGACGATCTTCTCGCGGCTGAAAGGCTCGGAGACGCCCGAGCGCTTGGTGACCGTCAGGCTCGCGGTTTCGACCGTCGAGAATCGACGGCCGCATTCAGGGCATTCGCGGCGCCGCCGGATTGCCGAGCCATCGTCCGCGGTGCGTGAATCGATGACGCGCGAGTCAGCGTGACGACAGAAAGGACAATGCATGCCCCCACCTTGGCACGGATGCTGCGCGCGGACGAACGCGCACTCGCCCGAATGCCTCGCTGCCGACAACCCGCCAGGAACTATCCGAGCGGCGGCACGAGGATTTGGTCTCCCGGTACAACGAACGCAGAGCTCATCGCGTTCAACTCCATGATCGCGCGCACTGTGTCTTGTACATTGTGTTCAGGGCCGCTAACTGCGTCCGCGATCGTCCACAGCGTCTCCCCTTGGGCGACGGTGTACGTGTCGAACTCTCCCGCGCTCGAGGCGGCGTCGGGCACGGCGAAACTAGATGGAGCGCCAGCGCCAGGCGCGTCGTCCGCGAATGCCTGCGGCCCAAACACGACGACGGAGACGGCTGCGGCAAGACCAACAGCCGTGCGCAGCAGGCGCCCTCGCTGGGTCAGGGTCCCATCGGATTGCATCAACATGGTCACTCCCCTATTCGAACGTATGTTCGTCGAACACCTGTTCTATTTGTAGCACGGGCGTGTGTAGAAATGCAAGACACGCTCGAACAGGTGTTTGATTTCTGCGTGTTCTTGGCCTAACGTCATGTCACAAGAGGCACACGCGGGTCTGACACGCAGCCTGCAGGAGCCAGCGGAAAAGAGCGGGAAATGGACGAGCAAAATGCACCCGGTGATGCCATCGGCGCAACCATCCACGAATTCCCTGACGTTCATACGGGCGCTGAACTCACCTCGCGGCAGGAGCGCATTCTCGAGACCATCAGGTCTTCCGTGCACGAGCGCGGCTACCCGCCCACCATGCGCGAGATCGGCGAGGCCGTCGGCCTCACGAGCACTTCGAGCGTCAAGCATCAGCTGGAGGCGCTGGAGACCAAGGGCTACCTGCGCCGCGACCCCAATCGCCCCCGTGCTATTGAAGTCGTCACCCCTGAAGCCACCAAGCGGGACGCCCTCGATACGGGCACATCGTCGGCCGTCGTTGAGGCCGCAAACCGCTTCCTCGGAGTCGAGGGAGGCGGCGAAGACGTCACCATGGTCCCGCTCGTCGGGCGTATCGCCGCCGGCGGCCCCATGCTCGCCGACCAAGCGGTCGACGACGTCTTCGCTTTGCCCAAGCAGCTCACCGGTGACGGCGAGCTCTTCATGCTCAGCGTCACCGGCGACTCAATGATCGACGCCGCCATTTGCGACGGCGACTGGGTCGTGGTTCGCCGCCAGCAGACCGCTCAAAACGGCGACATCGTCGCAGCTCTGCTCGACGACTCGGCCACAGTCAAGACGTTTCAGCGCCAGGACGGGCACGTGTGGCTCATGCCGCACAACCCCGCGCACGCGCCGATCGATGGCGATCACGCGTCAATCATGGGCAAGGTCGTATCGGTGCTGCGTCGGGTCTAACTGCCCTAGCCTCAGAACAGTGAGCTCGTGATCTCCTAAGGCTCTCCGTCACTGGCTACTTTGTTTGCGAACCGTCCAGGTTGCGGAGAGCCCGAAATGCGCTCTCGCGGTCCGTTGTCGGCCACATTTGGGGCATCGACCGCGTGAGGAAGGATGCGTAGCGCGCGCTAGCGAGCCGCGAGTCGAGCACGGCCACCACCCCGCGATCTTCCGCCGATCGGATCAGCCTTCCCGCGCCCTGCGCCAGCAGCAGCGCCGCGTGCGCTGCCGAAACGCCCATGAAGCCGTTACCGCCTGATCGCGCGAGCGCCTCGGATCGTGCTTGCGTGATGGGATCGTCCCGACGCGGAAACGGTATCCGATCGATCACCACCAGTTGGCACGTCTCGCCCTGAATGTCGAGGCCCTGCCACAACGTCTTGGAGCCAAACAGGCAAGCTCGCGGGTCCTCCCTGAACTGGGATACGAGCGTGGACACCTGATCATCGAGTTGGTTGAAAACCGGGACGTCGAGCCGCTCTCGAATTGCTTCGGTTGCCGCCTGAGCCGCACGGTGCGACGAGAACAGGCCCAGCGTGCGTCCACCCGCGGCAGAGATGAGGGCCTCGAGTTCATCGAGCGCCTCGTCAGAGATGCCTCCCATACCGGGACGCTCGAGGTGCGCGGCGACGTAAAGGATCCCCTGCTTGGCGTAGTCGAATGGACTCCCCGCGTCGAGCGTCACCGGGTCCTCGAGACCAAGTGCGGAAGACATAGACGCGAAAGACCCGCCAAGCGCCAGCGTGGCCGAGGTGAACACGGCGGCGTGGTCGCCAACGAGATTCTCGCCAACAAGCGCTGCTACGTTGAGCGGCGCCGCCAGCAATCGGGACGGGATGGTGGCGTCGAATTCGCCGTCCGGCGGCGCGAGCCAGATGACCTGCCCTCCCTCGTCGGCGAGCACCGTGTCGCACATCGCGAAAACCTCAGAGAGCGCTGCGCCCGCCAACTGGGCCGCGGCACCCGCCTCTTCCGCCTTGTCCTTCACTGCGGTGATCGCTTCGCGCGTGCTATCACGCACGGCCGCAATGGGCAGCGCGAGGTCCTCAGGCAGGCCGCCGCGCAATCTGCCGACCTCAAGTCGATCGAACGCACGGTCGAGCGCACGGGACGCGTCGTCGAGCCCTTCTGTGGAGATTCCACACCGGCGAGTGGCGCGCGCAGCGGCGTCCACGCGGGCAACCGTCAACTCGGCAGTGGCGGCCTGGGTGATGCGCGCGGTGAGCTCGTGCGCTTCGTCGACGACAAGCGCGTCATGCGGCCCGAGCACGTCGTGGCTAGTGGCATTGATTGCCAGCATTGCGTGATTTGTCACAACGACGTTTGCCGCCCGCGCTTCTTCTCGCGCCAACTCCGAGAAACACTCGGTAACTAGGGGGCACTTCTGCCCCAAGCACTCGCGCGCTGAGACGCTCACGTGCGACCACGCGCGGCCTGTCACGCCGGGAACCAGGTCATCTCTATCCCCCGTGCCGGTGTCCTTCGCCCACTCGTTCAGGCGCGCGACTTCCCTGCCAAGAGCCGAGGACGGCCCCGCCACCTCGCCAAGCGACAGTTCGTCCGCGGGCTCGGGATAGCCCCCCGCCAGCTTGTGGCGGCACAGATAGTTGTTGCGCCCCTTGAGAAGCGCCACGCGCGGTCTCCCCCCGAGTTCCTCGGAAAGCGCATCTGCGACCAGGGGAAGGTCGCTCTGGAACACCTGGCGCTGAAGCGCAATCGTCGCGGTGGAGATGACAATCCGCGCGTCCTCCCGGACCGCACGCGCCACAGCCGGTACCAGGTAGCCCAGAGACTTGCCTGTGCCGGTACCCGCCTGAATGAGCGCAGCACTTCCGTCCACAAAGGCGTCCGCCACCACAGTCGCCATGTTCTCTTGGCCCGCACGGCGTTCTCCCCCGAGTTCGTCTATGGCGAGCTGAAGCAGATTCTTCGTGGCGTCGGGCGACTCGGGAGCATCGTCAGTGCTGGGCCGTTCGGTCACGCGCTCTGCCCTTGTGCCGGGGCGAGTACCCTCACGCCGTCTCATTTGGTGCGGCAGCGGCCTTCAAGCGTGCCGCGAGCGCGCCTTCCACCAGCGCCTCCAAGTGGGTACCGGCCTCGCGGTGCTCCTCCCTAATAATGTTTCCGTGTTCGTGAGCCTCGCTCACTAGGTCGCCCCGCGTGTATGGAACGACCACGTTCACGTGCACATCCGGGGCAGGGAGTTCCGCCCCGACGGCTGCTAGCAACACGGTCATCCCTTCACCGGTAAGGGCGGAAACCTCAAGAGTCATTTCCGGGCGGGCGCCCAGACGGAGGAGCGCCTCTGGGCTGGCCCGGTCCACCTTGTTGAGAACGAGGATTTCTTTGACATCAGTTGCGCCGGGAACCTCGTCGAGCACCGCGCGGACCGCAGCAATCTGCCCCTCCGGGTCCGCGTGTGCGGCGTCTACGACGTGAAGCACCAGATCAGCATGAGCAACTTCCTCGAGCGTCGACTGAAAAGCCGCGACCAACTGATGGGGAAGGTCGCGCACGAAGCCGACGGTGTCCGCCACGGTGAACGCGCGCCCGTCAGGCGTCTGCGATTTTCGCACTGTTGGATCGAGCGTGGCGAACAGCGCATTTTCCACGAGCGCACCTGCTCCAGTAATTCGGTTGAGTAGCGAAGACTTTCCCGCGTTTGTGTACCCGATAATCGCGACGTTGGGAAGTTGATCGCGCCTGCTGCGGCGCACCTGGCGGGCTGGCCCCATGCCCTTGATCTGGCGACGCAAAATGGCCATACGCGTGCGGATTCGCCTGCGGTCCAACTCGATTTTGGTCTCGCCAGGCCCACGGCCCCCAATGCCCATTCCCCCAGCAACCCGGCCTCCGCCCTGCCTGGAAAGCGAATCTCCCCAGCCACGCAATCGCGGCAACAGGTACTCGAGCTGGGCGAGTTCGACTTGAGCCTTGCCCTCCTTGGACTTAGCGTGCTGGGCGAAGATGTCGAGAATGAGCGCCGTCCGGTCTACAACCTTGACGCGGATCACATCTTCGAGTGCGCGTCGCTGAGATGGCGCGAGGTCGTCGTCCACGATGACGGTATCCGCACCCGTTTCAGCGACGATCGCCGCGACCTCTTTGGCCTTACCTGAGCCGATGTAGGTCGCCGGGTCAGGGTGCGGGCGCCGCTGAAGGACTCCGTCGAGCACGTCGGATCCAGCTGTCTTTGCGAGCGCGGCGAGCTCGCGAAGCGACACCTCGGCCTCGAGGAATTTGCCTTGAGGGAACTGACCCAACAGCACTACGCGCTCGAGCCGGACCTCGCGGTACTCAACCTCGTGAATGTCCTGGAGTTCCGTGGAAAGGCCGGCCACGCGACGCAGCGCCGCCCGTTCCTCGCGCTCAAGTTGATCGCCGTCATATGAAGTCGCGCTCGGTGCTGCGTCGGACAATTCTGTTCCCGCGCGCGACAACACTCGCTCGACCACATCCTGTGCGTGGGAGCGCGTTACATCGTCCGCGCTGGGCGGTTCGAGTTCTGGTTGTGTCATAGTTCCTCGCGCCCATTGTCTCACCGCGCTGGGGTACAGGTACGCTCGGTGCTCGTGAGTGAAGATCACTATTTTTCTGCGAACCCGGCGTCTCCGTCCGAGCGCCGCCCGCTTACTGTCACGCTCGCGGGCCACACCTTGGCGCTCGAGAGCGCGGGAGGCATCTTCAGCCCCGGGCGAATCGACCTGGGGACATCGGTTCTGTTGCGATCGACTCCACCACCGCCAGCAGGCAATTTACTCGACGTGGGCTGCGGATGGGGGCCGATCGCGCTCACGATGGCCCTGCTAGCGCCAGATGCTCACGTGTGGGCGGTGGACGTCAACGAGCGCGCGCTCGACCTGACCCGAAGGAACGCGGAGACTCTTGCCCGCAAATTTCCGATGGCGCAGATCACCGTCGCCACCCCAACAGAGGTGCCCGAATCCCTTGCCCTCGACGCCGTGTGGTCCAACCCTCCCATCCGAGTAGGCAAAGAAGCGCTGCACGGCATCCTCGCCACGTGGCTCCCCCGCCTGAAGGCAGGCGCCGACGCGCATCTAGTGGTGCAGAGAAATCTGGGCGCGGACTCGCTGGTGCCGTGGGTCGCGAGTCAGCGGGACTCAGCCGGGACCCCGTGGGGGGAAATCGAAAAGCTCACGAGCGCCAAGGGGTTCCGAGTCCTGCGATTCACACGCAGCCCAGGTACGCCCTAGAGCGCGAGCAGCCGCCGCCTAGGCACCAATTGCTGCAAGCGAGACTTCTCCATCTGCGACCAGCACGGCGGGACCCTCCAAAATGGTTCGCGCGTCCTCGATGCGAACCGTAACGCGCCCGCCAGTCACATCAATGTGCCAGATGCGAGGTGAATCCGCCCCGGCCCACAAGTGGACCGCGAGGGCCGCGGCGCAGGCGCCCGTGCCACACGAACGGGTCTCGCCCGAGCCTCGCTCGTGCACGCGCATGCGCGCGAATCCCACGGCCTCACCTTCGTCGTTCGCCGCGCCCGCCGTTCGCAAGGCCACAACGAGCTCGACGTTCGCGCCCGCTGAAGGCGCAGGCACGAGAACTGGCGCCGTAGACAGATCAGCGCGGCTTAGCTCTACCTCGGAAGATACGGCGACCACCGCGTGAGGGTTGCTCATGTCCACGGAGATACCCGAACGCACGCCATCGAGTCCGCGCACCGACACATCAACGTCGGCGACGCCCTCGCCGGGGATCGCCCATGGCCCCATATCCGCAGCGTAGATTCCGTCGCCAAGCGCCCGCACCGACCTCGTGCCACCCCGGGTCGCGATTTCCACACCGCCTGATAGATCCTCCGCAGCATCACGCTCAAGCAGCGCAGCAAAGACGCGGATGCCGTTGCCGCACATTTCGGAGGTCGTACCGTCCGAATTCCAGTAGTCCATGAACCAACGGTCCTTGGACTGGCCCTTGATCGCACTGGCCTTCCCCGTGGCGGCGCCAAGACTGCCAACCCTAACGGCCCGAATCACGCCGTCGCCGCCGATACCGCCGCGCCTGTCGCACAGCGCTCGAACCAAGTCTGGCGTGAGGTCAATCTGCCCATCCGCATCAAAGAGCAGCACGAAGTCGTTTTCCGTGCCGTGCCCCTTGGTGAAGCGCAGTGTCTCGCTTGTCATGCGTCAAGGCTAGCGATTGCTTCGAGTGCCTGCGTCGCCACCCGCTGCTGATCGCGCTCGGAGACCGGGCCGTCCACCCACCGAACCCGCGAATCGGGGCCGAACCACCGATGCTGCCTGCGCGCCAGGCGCCGCGTGTGCTGAGCAATCATCTCCTTCGTCTGCTCAGCCGAGAGCTCCCCATCCAGGTGCCGCAGAGTCTCGGCGTATCCCACCGCTCGCCGAGCCGTCGTCCCCGACTTCAGCCCGGCGTCGACCAGGCGCCGAGTCTCGCCGACGAGTCCCAGGTCCCACATCCGGCGCACACGAGCATCAATTCGTGGGTCGAGGTCGCTATACGGAAGCCTCACTCCCACCTGAATCGCGGGGGCCACATACTCGCGGGTCGGAAGAGAGGCCGAGAAAGGTGCTCCAGTGATCTCAATGACTTCGAGGGCGCGCACAATTCGCTTGGCATTCTGTGGCTGTATCTTGGCTGCCGCCTTGGGATCCGCGATGGCGAGTTCTCGGTACAGCACACCAGGGCCTTCTATCTCCGCGCGCGATTCGAGGCGCTCGCGGATCGCCGGGTTAGTGGCGGGGAACTCAAACCGGTCAAGTAACGCCCGAATGTACAGCCCCGAACCGCCAACCACGATCGCCCTACGGCCGCGCGCGTGAATCGCGTCTACGTCTGCGCGCGCATCTCTCTGATACGTGGCAACCGTGGCGTCCTCCGTCACATCCAACGTGTCGAGCTGAAAGTGAGGAATCCCGCGCCGTTCGTCAGCCGGAAGCTTCGCGGTTCCGATGTCCATTCCCCGATAGAACTGCATCGAGTCTGCGTTGATGATCTCGCCGTCAAGTCGCTCTGCCAGATCAAGGGCGAGCACAGATTTTCCCGTTGCGGTGCCGCCAACAACCGCGATTATGGAGGTCACAGAGCCCGTGCCTTCCATCGCGATTGGCTACGCCTCCACGCGGCGAAGAGACGGTATCCCGAGCACAATCGCACTGTCGGCGTTACTCGCGCCGCACGCGTCTCCACAGCCTCCCGATGTGTGCGTATGCTCGCCCGCTTGGACCTGATCCCACACGTCGCCCGCCCTCGTAGCGCGAACGGAAAACGTTCCCCCAACAGTAGCCGAGTCAGCCACCAGGTGGTGTGGCGCAGCTTGAGTCACGCCAACCGTCACTATGTCCCCCGGTCGCGGGGTTAGATCGGCGTTGGCCAGTACGGCGAAGTGCACCATTCGCCCGTCAGCGGCCCTCCCACTTAGGCGCGCCGTGGCCTTGTCCTTGCGGCCGCCCGCATCAAGCACCATGAGTTCGACTACACGATCGACTTGCTCCTGGTTACCCTCTAGAGACATTCGTTCTTGAAGCGCGTGCAGGCGCTCGAACCGCTCCTGAACCACGTTCTTGGGCACTTGATCAGCGAAGTCTGCGGCCGGCGTTCCGGGACGCGGCGAGTACTGAAATGTGTAGGCTGACGCGAACCGCGAAGCCTCGACCACTCGCAGGGTCTCCGAGAAATCCTCCTCAGACTCGCCTGGGAACCCGACGATCACGTCGGTGGTGATAGCCGCATCCGGCATGGCATCACGAACCTTGTCGAGGATGCGGAGAAACTTGTCCGAGCGATATGAACGACGCATCGCTCGCAATATGCGGTCGGACCCGGACTGCAGCGGCATGTGAAGACTGGGCATGACGTTCGCTGTATCGGCCATCGCCGCGATCACGTCGTCGGTGAATGCGGCAGGATGCGGCGACGTGAACCGCACGCGCTCGAGGCCCTCTACCTCACCGCACGCGCGAAGCAACTTGCTGAAGGCTTCGCGGTCCCCAAACTCAACGCCGTAAGAGTTGACGTTCTGGCCCAGCAACGTCACCTCTACCGCGCCCTGCCCGACTAGAGCGCCGACCTCAGCAAGGACGTCGCCGGGACGCCGGTCCCGTTCCTTGCCGCGCAGCGCGGGCACGATGCAGAAAGTACACGTGTTGTTGCACCCGACCGATATGGACACCCAACCGGATGCGATGGAGTCACGACGCGACGGAAGCGTCGACGGAAAGGTCTTGAGACTCTCCTCAATTTCCACCTGCGCCTCTTCATTGTGACGCGCGCGTTCGAGGAGTACCGGCAAAACGTCAAGGTTGTGCGTGCCGAACACCACATCAACCCAGGGCGCGCGTTCGAGGATCTCGCCACGGTCCTTCTGCGCCAGGCAACCACCCACCGCAATTCGCATGCCCGGCCACGTTCTCTTGTCGCGGGCAAGCATGCCAAGACTGCCGTAAAGTTTGTTGGCGGCGTTCTCACGCACTGCACACGTGTTGATAACGACGACGTCGGCGAGCTTTTCTCCGGGCGCCGCGGGACGGTAGCCAGCGGTCTCCAGTAGCCCCGACATGTGCTCAGAGTCGTGCACGTTCATTTGACAGCCCAGCGTCCTGACAACGTACGTTGGCGCCGCCGCAGCGGTCTGTGTCATGCCTATCCAGCAACTGCGTCCGCGCGCGTCTCTCGGATCACCGTTACCTTGACCTCCCCCGGATACTTCGGGTCGTCATCGATGCGCTTAGCAATGGTACGCGCCAGCACGGCCACCTGGTCATCGTCAATCATGTCGGGCTCGACCGCTACTCGAACCTCGCGCCCGGCGGACATTGCATATACCTCCGTCACACCGTCGATCGCACCGAGTTCTTTCTCCAGCGCACCGATGCGTTCCACATAGCCCTCGGCGTCGTCTCGGCGGGCACCCGGCCGCGACGCCGACACCGCATCGGCGATTTGAACGATGACTGCCTCGATCGTGGCGGGCTCAATCTCGTCATGGTGCGCGGCGATTGCGTTGACGACTTCCGCGCTCTCACCTTGCTGATCGGCAAGAGCAGCTCCAAGCGCCGCGTGTGTCCCCTCGCGCTCGCCGGTGTAGACCTTTCCGATATCGTGAAGAAACGCAGCCCGGCGCGCAAGCTCCTGGTTCGCCTCGAGCGTGGTGGCGATCTCGGCCGCGATCCCTGCGGTCTCAACCAGGTGGGCGAGAACGTTCTGCCCGGCTGACGTTCTAAGACGCAGTCGGCCAAGCGCGTCGATCACATCGCCTCCAAGTCCCGCAACTCCCGCCGTCTCGGCCGCGTCGAGGCCAGCGTCGTGATTGCGCTCGGGAGCACTCGCGACCGCAGCGGCGTACGCGGCCTCCACACGTTGCGGCTGGATGCGCCCGTCTTCTAGTAGCGCGGATAGCGTCGCGACCGCGATCTCGCGGCGTTCGACATCGAACGAGGAAACCATGACGGCGTCCACTCCCTCCTCGACGATCAGGTTGACCCCTGTGAGTGCCTCGAAGGCGCGAATGTTCCTCCCCTCGCGCCCGATGATGCGGCCTTTCATCTCCTCGGACGGGAGGTTGATCCACGTCACGCTTTGTTGGCTCGTCGCCTCGCCTGCCTGACGTTGCATGGCAGCAACAAGCACTTCGCGCGCACGCTCAGAGGATTCGTCCTTCAGTCGCTTGGCGATTCTGCGGAACTCTGCCGCGGCTTCGGCCTGCGCCCCCGCTTTGATCTGCTTGAGAAACTCGACTTTCGCGTCCTTGGGCTTCAACTCGGCAATTGCGCCCAGTTCCTTCTCGCGTTCCTTGGCGAACCTGTCATGCTCTGCAACAAGGCGCTTCTCGTCGTGCGCGACAACGACGACGCGCGCCTCAACCTCCCGGACATACTTGGCGGCGTTCCGCTGATCTTCGGCGATTTCGCGCTCTCGTAGAGCCAGGCGCTCTTCGCGCCGTTGCGCCTGGGACAGTAGCGCCCGCGCCTCTTCGCGAATCTCACTTGATTCAATTGCGACTGCCTTCCGTACGGCGCGTGCCTCGCGTTGGGCTAGCGCCACCGCCACAGCCGCGATAAGTGTCAGGATCGCGATGAGCACCAACTGGATCCACTGCGCTGAGGGCACGGCTCGATCTCCTTGGTAGGCGGAAGTTACTCGCTTCCCAAGATATCGGAAGATTCGAGTCTTTTCACGAGGCCGTACGCCATCGAAAGAGCGTAGCCCTTCCGTCCGAGCATGGCCACAAGTCGCCGCGCTCGCACCTCCGCGGGAAGCCCCGCGAGTCTGCGCCATCTCTTCACGGCCAGAGAATACGCTGCGTGCTCTTCGTCTTGGTCCGATATCTGCCCGAGGGCTTCCTCGACGTCGGCGGCCTCGAAGCCCTTTCTCAAGAGTTCGAGGGCGATCAACCTGCGTGCATGCCCTCGTTCACGGTGCCGGGTTCGCGCGATGGTGACGGCGAGCTCTGAATCGTCCAGTAGCCCCACCTCCCGGTATCGCCGAATCACGTGATCCGCAATCCCCGGGGACACGTCCCGCTTGATTAGTTTGTCTCGCAGCGAGATCGCGCTGTGCGGCGCGCCGGTGAGAATTCTCAGCGCGATATCTCGAGCGCGCGCGGCAGGGTCCCCCTCGGTAGTGGGCGCGGGGGCCTGCCGGGCGCTGGTCACCGTCATTGGTTAGCGCGAGGCCTTCTCGACTACGGCCTCTGCCTCGGCGACGACCTTCTTTACGTCCGCGGCAACCACTTCTGGAGTTGCGACAGCCGCTACCTTCGCGGCTTTGGCTGCCTTCGGCGCTGCAGAGTCGGACTTTGCCATCGCCTCTTCGGGATCTATATTGGGAATTTGGCTTTCTTCACCAACCGCATCGATGTCGACACCCACCCCCAGCGCATCCTTAATTTTCTTCTCGATCTCGTCACGCAGTTCTGGGTTGTCCTTGAGGAAAGAGCGCGAGTTCTCCTTGCCCTGACCGAGCTGGTCGCCTTCGTACGTGTACCAGGCGCCCGACTTGCGCACGAAGCCATGCTCCACGCCCATGTCGATGATTCCACCCTCTTTGGATATGCCTTCGCCATACATGATGTCGAACTCGGCCTGCTTGAACGGCGGAGCCATCTTGTTCTTGACCACCTTGACGCGCGTGCGGTTACCGACCGGGTCAGTCCCCTCCTTGAGGGTCTCAATCCGACGGATGTCGAGCCGTATAGACGCGTAGAACTTGAGCGCCTTGCCACCCGTAGTGGTCTCTGGCGAGCCAAAGAACACGCCGATTTTTTCGCGTAGCTGGTTGATAAAGATCACCGTGGTGCCAGAATGCGCGAGTGCGCCGGTGATCTTGCGGAGCGCCTGGGACATGAGCCGCGCCTGGAGACCCACGTGACTGTCGCCCATCTCGCCCTCGATTTCAGCCTTGGGCACAAGTGCTGCAACCGAGTCGATCACAATCAGGTCCACTCCGCCCGAGCGAATCAGAATGTCCGTGATCTCGAGCGCCTGCTCGCCGGTGTCTGGCTGAGACACAACGAGCGCGTCGGTGTCCACGCCGAGCTTGCGTGCGTACTCAGGGTCCAGGGCGTGTTCGGCGTCAATGAACGCCGCCACTCCGCCGGCCTGCTGCACGCTAGCTACGGCGTGAAGAGTGAGGGTGGTCTTGCCGCTGGATTCAGGGCCGTAGATCTCGACTACTCGGCCGCGCGGTAGTCCACCTATGCCGAGCGCAACGTCGAGGGCGACGGAGCCGGTAGGGATGACTTCTCCTGCAACCTTCTCGTCCTCCCCGAGCCGCATGATCGAGCCCTTGCCGAACTGCTTGTCAATCTGCCCGAGAGCGGCTTCGAGAGCCTTCTCACGGTCTGGTGTGCGAGCCATGTGGTCACTCCATCTTCCGTGGCATTGCTGCCGGTGATCGGTATAGAGACGACGCTACGTTCTGCGTCTAACATTGCTGAGTGGGTATTCCCGCTTGTGGAGAAGTCCCTTTCAACTGCGCCTTGTGCACAACATTAGAACATATGTTCGAGTAGCGCGGCATTGCGGCGCGGCGTGTCGCGGGTCGCTCGTGAGCGTCAGGAAGGGAGACTGACCCGGACTAGCGCGCCGGCGGGATCATCCGTTCGCGGTCTCCGCCGTCGCGCCTATCCGCCGGGATATCCATGGTGTCGCAGAGTGCGTGCCAGACATCCCTCGGCGCCAGGCCAGCATGGAGCGCTTGCTCGACAGTCCTGCTATCGAGATCCGTGACCACCATCTCGCGCGCAAGCGTGCGCGCATACTCCTCGCCGAAGACGGCGTCCATGAGCGCCCAGAACTCGCGAAGTCGCATCTAGCCGCGCCCAGCCGAAGACAACAAGCCAGCGGTGTCGCCGTACGTGGGAGGCATCATGCCGTTGCTGCCGTGACGCCTGGCTAGGAGCGCGTGCCAACCAGTCCCGTAGGACCGCCGTGGCGGCGTGGCTGCGCAAGTAGTTCGGGCACCGTGTCCGGGATGCTCGGGACTTCGGCGGCACTGACGGCCTCCGCAAGTTCGAACCGCTCGGACACGTCGCGCAGCACGGATGACATGGGCATGTCAAGCGCATCACAGATCGATGCGAGAAGTTCTGAGGATGCCTCTTTCTGGCCGCGCTCAACCTCAGAGAGGTATCCGAGCGAAACCCGGGCGCCGGACGAAACGTTGCGTAGGGTCTTGCCCTGCGTCAGGCGCGTGTCTCGAAGCACGTCGCCAATTTCATTGCGTAGGACCGGCATGCGTACTCCCTTCGACTTCATTCGCGTTTGTTCCATGTACTTCTCAACGCAGACTACCCCAACGGTGTTCCCGGTCGCGCCGAACTGTCTAATACTTCACATAGCGTGTCGAGCGCCGCATCAACCGCCTGGGACCTCACTTCGGATCGGTTTCCCCGCAAGTCGAGCACCCGAACGACGGATCTCCCTGCTCCGACGGCGGCGACCACCACCCGTCCAACGTCCACGCCACTGTGAGCTGCGGGCCCCGCAACGCCAGTGGTTGCCACAGCAACGTCTGCGCCGATAGCACGCACTGCGCCTTCGGCCATCGCTACCGCGACCGCCTCGCTCACAACCCCCGCGGACGCAATGACGGTCGCGTCGACTCCGAGGAGCTGCATCTTGGCCGCGGCGTCGTACGCGGTAATGCTGCCCACAAACGAGTCAGAAGCTCCCGGGACGGCCGTGAGGGCAGCAGCCACCAATCCGCCCGTGACGGACTCCGCGGCGGCGACGGAGACGCCGGCGTCGCGCGCGCAGTCAAGTACGCGCTTCGCTCTAGCGCGCGACATCCTCAACCCGCATGCCTTGATTGTTGCGCGCGTCAGAAATCGCCCTGCCGTAAACCACGCCCGAGTAAATCGCGACGCCTACGGCCGCAACCAGTGCCCACCACGCTGTGGCGTCCAGCCATGCGGGCCCGCCAGGAAAGATGTAGAACGTGACAGTAGCGATCTGGAGCATGGTCTTAAGCTTGCCCCCGCGATTCGCGGGTATGATCGCGTAGTTTGCAACCATCAGCCGTCCGACAGTCACGGCGACTTCACGCGCGGCCAGAATCGCCACCGGCCACCACGGAATCCCATCGACAAAGTTCAGGGTCGCGAGCGCGGCGAGGATTAGTACCTTGTCGGCAATAGGGTCCGCGAGCTTGCCAAATGCAGAGACGACCTTCCAGCGGCGCGCCAGGTAGCCGTCAAGGAAGTCCGTGGCCGCGGCCACCAAGAACAGCCACAACGCCCACCACCTCCGGTCGCCATCTGAGCCGCTGTCCGTCAGCAGTAGCCACACGAGAGCCGGCACGGCAAAGAGCCTCGAGGCGGTCAGGATGTTCGGCAATAGGGAAGTCACGCACTTACCCTAGTTGCGCCGCGAGATCAGGCGCACCGAAAGAGTAGAATGCGCACATGCACCAGCATTCTAAAGTGGCCCCCGCGCGCCTTCACGCCCGGTCGTGGAGCACGCCCGTGCGCATCGTGGTGTCGACCGTCATCGCCGCGTTTGCCTTCGGTATTGGCGTGGCCGTGCCTTACGGACTCGAGGCAAACCAGCCCGCGGCGCGATACGCGAACTACTCGTCGCCCGAGCCGCGCAACACGCCTCCGCCACCACCGCCGGAGACGGTTCTCGAGCCTCCCGGACCCATCACGTTCACATTTGTCGCCGCAGGCGACGTGCTCCCTCACTCCGGTGTCGTAAATTCGGCGCGCACGTCCGGCGGATTCAACTTTGGCCCAATGTTTGCGGGCGTTACCCCGTACATCGCTGGAGCCGACCTCGCCATCTGCCACATGGAAGTGCCCGTACATCCCGACGGCGTCACTACAGCCGGGTTCCCCCGCTTTGCGGCGCCCGAGGCGCTAGTGCGCGACCTCGGCGTTTCCGGTTGGAATGGCTGCACCACAGCGTCCAATCACAGCGTCGACAAAGGTTTCGACGGTCTCACCGCCACGCTGAACGCCATGGACAAATACCGCATGGGCCACCACGGAACTGCGCGGACCCTCGCTGAAGCCAACAACGCGCAGATTTACAACATTCGCGACGACCGCCGCACCATCAAGGTCGCGAGCATCTCCTGGACGTTTAGCACCAACGGCCTACCTCGCCCATCGGGCAAGTCCTGGTCGGTAAACGTGTTCAGTCGCTCCAACCAGGCCATGGATGGGCTGATCAAGCAGGCCAACGCCGCTCGGGCTGCTGGCGCGGACGTCGTCATCGCCTCGATCCACTGCTGCGTCGAGTACGTGACGTCGCCCACCGGCGAGCAACAACGGATCGCAGAGAGTATCGCGGCGTCCGGCGCAGTCGACTTACTGGTGGGGCATCATGCGCACGTTCCTCAGTCCATACAACTTCTACCGGGCGGCCCCCATGGCGAAGGTATGTGGGTGGCGCACGGCCTTGGGAACTTCGTCTCAAACCAGAACCCATCCTGCTGCTCTATTCACTCAACGTCGGGGCTGATGATCACGACCACTTTCACGGTGGAGCTGGACGGCACCGTTCATACGTCAACGGAGTGGACCGCGGTCACGGTAGACCGGTCAGACGGCCACAAGATCTACGCCCTCAATGACATTCTTGGCGGAACCAAGGGCATGTCAGCAAGCGAGGCCAAGGCGCGCTACGAGCGCGTCAAGTCAGTAGTCGGCCCCGACGCCAAGGAGCGCACTACGCCCGTGGAGTCGTTCGCGGACAGCACGTATTACGAACAACGCAAACCCTGGGCAGCGGGCGACTAGACGCGCCGAGCATAACCTAAGACGCGAGGACCTCGCCTTCGTTCGGTCGAGGATCAATCAGGCTCTCGGAATACTCGATGGTCGCGTCGAGCGCCGCTGCCGCGGGCTGCGCCACGCCAAACAGCCAGCCCTGGCCATAGCGCCAACCGCACGAGTGCAGGAACTCCGCTTGCGCCTCCGTCTCGATGCCTTCGGCGATGGTCGCGAGGCCAAGCTCCCGCGCAAGGGCTCCCAGTGCGCGCGAAACGCGAGCGCCAGCTGGGTCCTCTGGAATCCCCGCGGTGAAGGACATATCTAGCTTCACCCCAGAGACGGGCAAGTCGCGCAGGTACGACAGCGGGGAGATCCCGGTGCCAAAATCGTCGAGCAGGATCGGTACGCCAGCGTTGCGCAGTTCGGTGAGCTCATGCCGGATACGCGTATTGGGCGACACGAGCGAGGCCTCGGTTAACTCCACCACAATGCGTTGCGGCGACAGATGATGGCGCGCGATGGCGGTGAGGACACTGTCCGCAAACTGGCTGTCCCCAAGCTGGTCGGCGCTCACGTTAAGCGACACCCATGTCTGGGCGTTGGGGCTGGCACCCAGGAAAGCTGCTACCTGCTCCACGAGGAGCGCTCCGAGCGCAACGGAAAGCTTGCGGTCGTCGAGGAGCGGCAGGAAGACCCCTGGCAGCAGCAGGCCGCGCGTGGGGTGTTGCCAGCGGACCAGCGCCTCGTAACCCACGACGGTTCGGTCCGACAACTCGAGGATGGGTTGATAATGCAGGACCAGGTCGCCGTTCTCGATCGCCGTGCGCAGCTCGCGGGCAAGCGTAGAACTGGTGTCGCCCTCGGTTCTCATGGATGGCAAGTAGATTTCAGTGCGGCTCTTTCCGCTGGCTTTCGCGCGGTACATCGCCACGTCGGCCGCGGCGAGGAGGCTGTTTGCCCCATCATCAAGCACATCGCCTTCGGCTATAGCGATGCCGACCGAGGCGTGCAGGTTGACCTGATGTCGCTTGACCTGAAGAGGCTTGCGCAGACCCTCGTGGATCGCGGCGGCAATGTCGAAGACTGCCTTCGCCCCATCGGGGTCCTGCACGACGATGACGAATTCGTCGCCGCCCACACGCGCCACCGTTCCCTTGCCGCCCGCGGCAGCGCGCAGCACGGTCGCGACGTGGATCAGGGCGGTATCGCCCACGGCGTGGCCAAAGCGGTCGTTGAGGCCCTTGAAGCCGTCTAGGTCGCAGGCGATCACTCCCACGCGGGCCTCGGCGTCGGGCTGGTCGAGAACCTGCTGAAGGACCTCTTGCATCAGGTTTCGGTTCGCGAGCCCGGTAAGTGGGTCGTGCATCGCCCGGTGCGCCATGAGCTCGGAGTGCATGCGGTCGTCTGTCGAGTCACGCAACTGCGCAACATAGTGATCGGGGGCTCCTCCGGCGTAACGCACCAGGCCCACATCCAGAACTGCCCACACGACGTTGCCGTCCGCCTTCACGAATCGCTTCTCGAGAGAAAAGTGCGCCTGGTGGCCGTCGTAGAGGCGCTGCAGTTGGTCTCGTTCGGCGCCCACATCCTGCGGATGCGAGAGTGCGGAGAACGGCGTGCCGCGCAGCGCTGCGAGCGTGGAACCGACCATCTCTGCGAAGGCCCGGTTCACTTCCATGACGCGCCACTCGAGATCCACGAGCGCCATGCCGACGGGCGCATTTTCCATTGCCTTGCGGAACTGCTGGTCAGAGCGGTCGACGGCGTCTGTCGCAGCACTCATGCCCGTGGTATCGACGATGTTCGCGACAGTCACGGGCCCACCCGCGTACGCGTTTTTGACGACACGCGTCTGGACCTGGACCCAGCGGACGTCGTCGGCACCGCGGCGGCCGGGAACGCCCACGATCCACGGTTCGTCGGCGGTGCTGTTGTGCGCCGAGAATACTGCCTGCAAGTTGACCGAGTGCATCGATTCGTCGATAGCGCGGACTGGGAGTCGGGCGACGGCGCGCCCAGTGACCTCGTCTTTGTCCACGTCGAGGATGAGTGCGGCGGCATCGGACATCATGATGATTTCGCCCGTGGCAGCTGTAATGACTACCCCGTCGCGGGCCGAGGTCATGACGGCCTCGAATTGCTTTCGGAGCTCCCGCTGGGCAGAGAGAGCCATGTCGCGCGCCGCGCGGGCCTGGCTGGATCGCCAGAACGAAACCAGACCGAGGGCGGAGACGACCAGGAGCAGAGCGGAAGCTGCCAGGGCAAATGCTGGCTGTTGCACAAACTCTACGAGTTGGTCCACGCTCCTCCTTCGCCCTCCGAAGATGCCTCACCTGCTGCAGCAGCAGGAGCGACCCCCTTCAGGATAGCGAGAGTAGACGCTAGCTGCTCGGGTGTGACAAGAACCTCACGCGCCTTGGAGCCATGAGATGGGCCAACAATCTCCCGACTTTCGAGCAGATCCATGAGGCGCCCCGCTTTGGCAAAGCCCATCCTGAGCTTGCGCTGCAGCATCGACGTCGAGCCCAACTGGGTGGTGATGACCAGTTCCGCGGCGGCGCACAGGTCGTCGAGATCGCCCCCAATGTCCTCCGCGACTGCCGCGCCCTTCGGTGCGGTGAGCACGTCGTCGCGATACGTGGGGTTCGCCTGGTCCTTGACGTGAGCGACGGCGGCGTGTATTTCGCTCTCCGATACCCACGATCCCTGGATGCGGACCGCCTTGGACTCTCCCATCGGCAGGAACAGGGCGTCTCCCTGACCCACGAGTTTCTCCGCACCCGGCTGGTCGAGCACCACGCGCGAATCGGCGAGCGACGCCGTGGCGAACGCG
Organism: Demequinaceae bacterium; assembly: GCA_965250005.1. Classification (GTDB taxonomy): domain Bacteria; phylum Actinomycetota; class Actinomycetes; order Actinomycetales; family Demequinaceae; genus WTKG01. Next base: position 219,963 of record OZ252279.1, on the reverse strand, counting down.
AGTCGCGACGGCACGTTGGCCTTAATGGTTCCCGTGATGATGTCAACGGAGGGCCGCTGAGTGGCCAGCACCAGGTGGATTCCGGCGGCGCGCGCAAGCTGCGTGATGCGCTGGACTGATTCGTCCACGTCACGGGGGGCGACGATCATGAGATCGGCGAGCTCGTCCACTATCACCAGCAGGTACGGGTACGTGGTGATCTTGCGCTCGGAGCCAGGCAGCGGTTTGACCTTGCCCTGGCGGACAGCCTTGTTGAAGTCGTCGATGTGCTTGAACCCGAACAGCGCGAGGTCGTCGTAGCGCATGTCCATCTCTTTGACGACCCACTCGAGCGCCTGGGCTGCCTTCTTGGGGTCTGTAATGATGGGCGTGATGAGGTGCGGGATGCCCTCATAGATGCTCAGTTCGACCCGCTTGGGGTCAACGAGCACCATGCGCACTTCTTGAGGCGTGGACCGCATCAGGATGGACGTGATCATGGAGTTCACGAAGGACGATTTTCCTGCGCCCGTCGCGCCTGCCACCAGCAGGTGGGGCATCTTGGCGAGGTTGGCCATGACGTAGCCGCCCTCGACATCCTTGCCGATGCCGATGGCCATGGGGTGATCCATCTTTTTCGCGGCACCCGAGCGCAGCACATCGCCAAGCGACACGGTCTCGCGGTCCAGGTTCGGTATCTCGATCCCGATGGCGCTCTTCCCGGGGATGGGCGACAGAATGCGAATGTCTGGGCTCGCGACCGCATAAGCAATGTTGTTGGTCAGTTGCAGGATCTTCTCAACCTTGACGCCGCGCTCCAGCTCAATCTCGTAGCGCGTGACCGTGGGGCCGCGCATGAAGCCCGTGACTTCGGCGTGCACTCCAAACTCCTCGAACACTCCTTGGAGCGCGTCCACCACGCGGTCGTTTGCCTGCGACTTCTTGCGGTGTGGCGCGCCCTTGGCCAGCGCCGCGAGATCGGGAAGAACGTAAGGCGCAGAGTTTTCCAACTGACCTTGCTCCCCCTTGGGGACGATGCTGGTGCGCTTGGGCGCAGAGTGGACGGGATTGCCGTCCTTGTCGAGGACGGTAGTGGCGCCGAGGTCCGCTGCGCCTGCCGCGGAGCCTCCCGCAGCGTACGGCGAGACCGGCAGACCATCCGCGGGCTCGACGGTGACGCCTTCGCCGCCGGGATCGACAATTTCGTCGAACTCGCTGCGCTCGGCGGCGGCGGCGAACGCCTCGTCAGCCTCGTACGAGTCAAGCGCGTCTTCAGTGTGGAGGGGACCGGAGCGTCGGCTGCGGCCGGGCTTGTCCTCCTTTGACCGGCGCCCTCGCCCGCGCAGGCTCTTGCGCTCCAGGGTGCGGTGCTCGGGCAGGTCGAGGTCCTCTGTCAGTGCCCGCGCGTCGCGCCCAAGAAGCGAACGCAGCCGCGCGGGGATCTCGCGTATCGCGGTGCGCGTGGCGATCAGCACGCCTCCGGTCGCGATGAATACGAGCAGGACAACGGCGAACGGCCCGGACAGCAACCACGCGGAGGAGCTGCCCATGATGTAACCGAGCACTCCCCCGGCTTCCTGGACACCCTCGAGCGACTGCTCCGGTGACGGGCGCCCCATGCCGATGTGGACGATGCCCGCGACGCCCAGGCCCACAAGGAATACGCCTAGCGCCATTCCAGTGGTTTCATCGCCTTCGTCGGGGTGGCGCATCATGCGGATAACCAGCAGCAGCAACAGCACCGGAATCGCGTACGCGAGCAGCCCGAACGTGCCAGCTGCGAGCCAGTGAATCGCGGTGCCCACGGGGCTGTCCCAAGCGAACCACTCGCGCGCGGCGATCACGATCGCGAGGAAGAGCCACAATAGCGCCGCAAAGGACTGCCACACAGACGGGTCGACGCGGCGGGCGCCATCGCCGACTGCGCGCGCGCCACCACCCACGACGTTCGCCAAGCCGATGCCCGCGTTGCGGATCAGGCGCAACGGCCAGGGTGCGCGCTTCTTGCCGCGCCGGATAGCGGGCATGCGCTTGGTCTTGGCGACAGGCTTGCGCGAGCGAGTCTGAGTGGTCCGCGACTGCGGTTTGCGTTTGGGCGCGGGTTTGCGACTAGCCATAATCCGTCACGCTACCGCGCGGGGACGACGCGGCGGGTGAGGCTCCCCGCTGAGCGAACGCGCCGTGCGGTCGCCCACAATGCTCGCTGAATCAGGACACCTTTGTGAACTGCACCTTCCACGCGTCCGGACCCTCTTGCACGTACTCGCGCTCGATCGTCTGGCCAAACTTGGAGTCGATCTGCTTCAAGAGCGGGACCGGGTCGTGGTGCGCGATCACGATAAGCGCACGGTCCGTGCGGAGCCCGTCGAGCGCGCCGATCACAGCGCCGTGGCGCACCGCGTGCGGAATGGTCCGCGCGTCCAGTTCCGGGGTGCCTCCCGTGTCCTCGCCGCATCGGCAACTGGTGTTCGATTCCTTGACGGGGATCATCTCGGGCATGGCGCGCCTCCCATAGGCAATGAGGGGGAGGCCCGTATGCCTCCCGCGAGGCCAGCCTCCCCCGGAACTGACGTCGGCCCCCTGGACCTAGGTCCTGGAAGATGCCCGCGTTGCGTTTGGCTCCGTAGGTAAGAACGGCCGGTCGGACAAAGAGCGGCGGGCAAGCAGAAACCAACGCTCGCGCAACGACCCCCGCCTGTGGTCCGCGAATCAATACAGCTTCTTGATGACGAAGCCGTCTCCCGATTCATCGCATTCATACGGCGTTTCATCGCCGATGATGACGCAAGCGAAGCGGCTCGGTTCGTCACTCGTGGTGAATACGCCTTCGAAATGGATGAACCCCGACAAGTCAGACGATGCGGGATGGTCACCGATCGGATAGTTGAACTCCACGGACACGTTGGTCGAGCACGGCGCAAGGGAGAACGTGATCGATGAGTCGAATGGGAACGTAGCTGGAGGTTCTTCGACCCAGTGCGCGTTAGTCGAGAGTCCCATGGACGAATTTGACAGGGTGGCGACATCAGATGAACCCGGCCCGGTAATCGTCAAGGTGCAGGTGGTGACGGTGGCTGGGTCGATGAAGACTGAGACCGCACCCAGGGAGCCACTGGTCAGGGCGTCGAAGGCCGCCGCACCGCTCGTTACCCGCGCGTCGTCAAGATCCTCAAGGCTCTCGAGAGAGAACGTTAGCGATCGAGTGTTCTGGTCATATTCTGCTTCGGATAGCGCCACCGCGTAGGTCGCGGATCCCGCCTCGATGATGGCATTGAGTGTTTGGCTCTCCATGGCCGCTGGAATAGTTGACCCCGGAGCCGTCCATGCGATCGCCTCCGGAGCGACACCGAACATCGACACACCCCCGTCGAACCCTATGAGTGTGAGCATGCCGTCGCCGTCGGCGCCGCTGAAGCTCGCGTCGTCTGCGCGGAGGAACATGAAAAACTCTGTATCGGTTTCGATTCCGTATCGGTTTCGATACTGTCGCTAGGGCTGGAACAGCCGGCTAGCGAGAGCGCCGCCGCGACGAGCACTGACAGAAATGCGGTGCGAGGTGCCATAGCGCGGACCTTAGCACGCAGCCACTTCTACACTCCTCAACGACGGCGAATGCAGTCACCAGTCGCGAAGCCCACGAATTCGCGGACAAGGCCCAGAGCGCGGGCCGTCAATGGGGCGCGCGCCAAGCCTCGACGACCACCGGAATGATCATGGGCCAGCGGCGCAGTTTGTTGCCCACCCAGCGCCCGAGCGTGCGCCGCAGGCTAAATCCTCCCTCTCTAAGGCGATCTCGCGCACTACGGTTTCCGCCGAAGCCGGAAGTCACTGATCTGCATCAGCGCAAACAGGTGCGCGGCGAGAATCACGCCAAACACCGCGAGGCCGAGCGGAATCTGAACGGTATCCGCAATGATCGGGTCGCAGACCGGAGCTATGTCGCCGTCCTGCGCTTCGAGCCCGTTCCAATGGCGCCAACTCCAAACATGAATGGCGGTGCCGTAGGTCACGAGGAACGACGCGGCCGCAAAGTAGACGATGGCCCACGCTCGCGGTGACCTTCGGCCGGTGAAGGCGATCGTTGTGAGCCAATGAAACAGGCACGCGAGGCCAAGCACCCCCAATTCGGTGGCAGCGGGACCGACCCAACCCCGCACAGTCCATGGCTGATCGGCTATGCACCCCGAAATTGAAGAGTCGACCCCCGCTAGGAACGGCGCGCCCACGGCTCCCAGGACGACGAAACTCGCGAGCAAGAAGGCGCCGGCGCCCGCGAAGAAGCCCGTAAACTCATTGGCAAGGTTCGGACGGCCGGGCGTCATCGGGTCACTCGCTAAGCCTCCACGACCACCGGAATGATCATCGGGCGGCGGCGCAACTTGTTGCCCACCCAGCGCCCGAGTGTGCGCCGCATCACCTGCTGCAGCTGGTGGTTGTCGACGGTGCCGCCCTTGGAAGCTTCCTCGATCGCCTCCGTGAGCTTCGGGATGATCGCGTCGAACACCGAGTCATCCTCGGCCACTCCGCGCGCGTGAATCGTCGGCCCAGAGACAACCTTGCCGGTGGTTGAATCCACGACGACGAACACTGATACGAAGCCCTCCTCACTGAGGATCACCCGGTCCTTGAGCTCGGAGTCGGTGAGTTCGCCCACGCTGCCACCGTCCACGTACACGTAGTGGCAAGGGACAGCACCGACGACCTTCGCCTTGCCTTGGTGCAGGTCCACCACGACGCCGTCGTCGGCGAGCGGGATGTTCTCCTTGGGAATGCCGGTCTTGTGGGCGATCGCCGCGTTCGCCAGCAGGTGTCGAACCTCGCCGTGCACGGGCATCACATTTTTGGGCTTCACGATGTTGTAGCAGTAGAGCAATTCGCCAGCGCTTGCGTGGCCGGAGACGTGGACGCGCGCGTTCCCGCCGTGCACAACGTCGGCGCCAAGGCGCAGCAAGCCGTTGATGACCCGAAAAACGGCGTTCTCGTTGCCAGGGATGAGCGACGATGCCATGACGACAAGGTCGCCGGGGCCAACGCCAACCTTGTAGTCCTGGTTGGCGATGCGGCTGAGGGCGGCCATGGGCTCGCCCTGCGAGCCCGTGCACATGAACACAACCTTGTCCGCGGGCAGCGAGTCGGCTTTCTTAGCGTCGATCATGATGCCGTCGGGGATCTTGAGGAAGCCGAGTTCTGCTGCGATTCCCATGTTGCGGATCATCGAGCGGCCAGCAAACGCGACACGGCGGTCGTCCTTGTGGGCTGCGTCGATTACCTGCTGAACGCGGTGGACGTGCGAGGCGAACGATGCGCAGACGATGCGCCCGTCGGACTGGCTGAAGAGATGCTCGAGCGTGGGCCCGATCTCGTTCTCGTGCATCGTGAAGCCGGGCACCTCCGCGTTGGTGGAGTCCACCATGAAGAGGTCAACGCCCTCGTCGCCCATGCGCGCGAATCCACGCAGGTCTGTGATGCGGCCGTCGAGCGGGAGTTGGTCCATCTTGAAGTCGCCGGTGTGCAGGAGAGTGCCCGCGGGCGTGCGCACCATGACCGCGAGCGCGTCCGGGATGGAGTGGTTGACCGCGAGGAACTCCAGGTCGAACTTGCCAATCTGTTCCTTCTGGCCTTCCTTGACGTTGAGCGTCAGTGGCGTAATGCGGTGCTCCTTGAGCTTCGCTTCGATGAAGGCGAGCGTCAGGGTGGAGCCGATGAGCGGGATGTCGTTGCGCAGGCGCAGCAGGTACGGCACGCCGCCAATGTGGTCCTCGTGCCCGTGCGTGAGCACCACGGCCTCGATGTCGTCCAGGCGGTCCTTGATGTAGGTGAAGTCCGGCAAGATCAGGTCGACGCCCGGCTGGTTGTCCTCTGGAAAGAGCACGCCGCAGTCAATAATCAGCAGCTTGCCGCCGTACTCAAGGACGGCCATGTTCCGGCCGACTTCTCCAAGACCTCCCAACTGAACGATGCGGACGGAGTCCGGCTTCATTTTGGGGGGCAGGCCAAGCTCGGGGTGAAAGTGCATGTGCTCGCTTCTTAGGTAATGAGGCCGGCAGCGCTCAGCGCAACCTTCAGGTCCTCGTATTCGTGCGGCGACGCCGCAAGCTGCGGGAGCCGCAAATGGCGGTTGTCGAGCACGCCGAGCGCCTCCATAACCGCCTTGGCCATGACCGCGCCTAGGCCAGCGCCCATCACTGCCTCGATCACGGGCATCATCTCGGCATTAATGCGGTCTGCCTCGGCCGAATCGCCGTCGTCGTGCGCAGCGACCATGTCCGCGAGCTGGCGCGAGACCGCGTGTGATGTCACCGAGACGGCGCCTACCGCCCCCGCGCGCAGGAACTCAAGGGTGAGGACGTCGTCACCCGAGTACCAGGCGAGCCCGGTCCGCTCGATGCGGTTCTTGGCGGACGCAACGTTTCCCGTCGCGTCCTTAATGGCCACTATGGTGTCGCGGTTGGCGATGTGGTCGTAGGATTCCTCGCTTAGCGCGATGCCCGTGCGTCCGGGGATGTCGTAGACCATGACAGGCAACTCCGTGGCCTCGGCGATGAGCGTGAGGTGCGCGACGATCCCCGATTGTGATGGCCGCGAGTAGTACGGGACGAGGGCGAGGACGCCGTCTGCGCCTGCCTCTGCTCCTTGCTCTGCCATCCGCACGGCGTGCGCAGTGTCGTTCGAGCACGCACCCGTGACGATAATCGCTCTGTCCCCCACCGCCTCCTTGACAGCCCGGACCAGATCCACCTTTTCGGGGGCGTGAGTCGTGGGAGACTCTCCCGTCGTTCCGGAAATGACGAGACCGTCGTTGCCGTTGTCGACCAGGTAGGTCGCTACCCGCTGCGCGGCGTCGAGGTCAACCTCTCCGTCGGGGCGCATCGGCGTCACCATTGCGGTGAGCACCGCACCAAACGGACGGGTGGGTGAAGTCATGCCTGCCAGCCTATCGTTTGGAGGCATGGCCGACGAGTCCTTCGTCGTCCGCCGCTATGACGGGCCAGAACCGCCGATTCTCGCGGCCTTCCACGGCCGCATTGGGGGCAGCGCGCACGCCTTCATAACGGCGTTATGGTCGGCATGGTACGTTGATTTTCGTCCAGGCCCCGCAGGTCGTGGCCCCCGCTGCTGGCGACAAGGATTGGTCCCATGACGCGTAACATTGGTGTGTTGGTTCTATGCCTGGCGCTCGCCGCCTGTAGTTCGGACGCATCTGAGTCAGCAACATCCCCTCCCACGTCAAATGCCCAGGAGCAGCCCATGGTGGTGCCATTTCCCAGCGATCTCGTCGAAACCGGCGGCGAGCTCGTCCTCGCTAGCGATGCTCTTGTCGTCATCGACGCCGCGGCGCCCCAGGGCACTCTGGAGCTGGAGTCGACTCTCGCGGCGCTGAGCATCGCGCACAGCGCTTCCGCCACGATCTCGATCACTCTGTCCCTCGACGGCGACCCGAGCCTCGGTGACGAGGGATACGCATTGACGATTGACGACAACATCTCCATTCGCGCCACCACAGACACAGGCCTCTTCTACGGCGTTCAGACGCTCCGACAACTGCTGCCCGCTGCCGCGGAGGACGAATACACGCTTCCCCACATCGAGGTCAGCGATAGCCCGGCATACCCCTGGCGCGGCAGCATGGTCGATGTCGCGCGCAACTTCCTCCCGCTTGAGTACCTCAAGCAGCACGTGGACCGCATGGCTCTTTTCAAGTTGAACCGGTTGCACCTGCACTTGACGGACGATCAAGGGTGGCGGCTGGAAATCAAGAGTTGGCCCAACCTCACCGTCGTCGGTGGATCGACAGATGTGGGTGGCGGTGAAGGCGGCTACTACACGCAAGACGAGATGCGCGAACTCGTCGAGTACGCGGCCCTGCGCCAGATCGAGATAATCCCCGAAATCGACTTGCCCGGCCACACGCAGGCCGCCTTGGCGTCCTACAACGAACTTGCCTGCGACGACGTCACGAACCTCTCGACGTACAGCGGTGTCGAGGTGGGCTTCAGCAAGTTGTGCCTGACGAAGCCCGACGTCATTTACCCGTTCGTCGAGGACGTTCTTCGGGAAGTCACAGAAATCTTCCCCTCGGAGTACATCCACATCGGCGGCGACGAAATCGCCGATCCGCTGTACCCCGAGTTCATCGAAAGGGTCGACGCCATCGCCGCGGACCTAGGGCGCAAGATCGTCGCGTGGGAGGAAGCATCCGCCGGCGAGATTCGGACGTCAGGTTTGCTGCAACTGTGGAACGACAATTACAACATCCAGCCCGCACTTGACCGTGGCATCCAGCAAGTGCTGTCTCCATGCAGTTACACCTACTTCGACCACGGGAACTTCCCCGGCCAGCCCAATACGTACACGTGGTGCAGCGCCGACGGCGTCTCGCTAGAGCGCGCGTACAGCATGAATCCCCAGAGTTACTCGAACGTCATGGGCGTCGAGGGCGCGATGTGGTCAGAGCGTGTGGAGAGCATTGACGCGGCCGACAACCGGATGTGGCCGCGCATGGCTGCGATCGCCGAGTTGGCTTGGACCACAGAGGCCAACCGGGACTACAGCCAATTCGCCCAAAGATTGGGTGCGCTACGGGCGCATCTCGACGCCCTGGGAATTAACTATTACGTGGAACCGCAACTGGGCTGGTAGGACCAACGACGTCCGCCGCGGCGGACGTGTCGATCAGGTACAAGCGTCTCAGGTTTCGCTCCGGCCTGCTGGTGGCAACGGAGCGACCGTCGCGCTAGGCGTTCGCGAGGAAGTCGTTCATTCCCGTGGACTGGCCGACTTCGATGATCCGGCCATCGGGGTCGCGGATGTAGCAACGCATCTCCATGCCGCGATTGTCGAGCGGCTCCGTAATGAACTCGACGCCCTTGGCCGACCACTCCTTGTGGACAGCGTCGATGTCCGCAACGCGGATGTTCATGAACGCGTGGAACAGGTTAATGTCGGCCGGTGGCGCGAGCGTCACGTCTGGCTTGTCCGGGGTTCCTCCCCCGCCGCCGACGATCAGGACCCACGTGTTCGCGAGCTTGACCGCCGAGAACGCACCGTCCATGTCCATCGTCACTTCGCCGCCGAGCAGTTCGCCATAGAAGTGGGTGGTTTTGGGGACATCGTCCGAGATGACGAGGTGCGTGACGATCATGCCCTCACTCGGGATGGGAAACTTGTCTTGCGGATCTGACATGAGCGCTCCTGGTTTATCGGGGACCCGGCGTCGACGCAGGGTCCGGTTCGGCTGTGATCGGTCGAACCTGCTGTACTCGTCAGAAATTCCGCGGTAACCATGCCTACCACGTGTCCCACCGTTGGCCGCAAGCCAAGGGCCTACGGGCAGTACTCGCCCTCGACCACGTAGGTCGCGGGGCCGTCAGGGTCGTAGCCCGGCAGCTCGCCACCCGGGATCTGGTGGGCCCACGCGTCCGCACCATCGGCCTTCACATAGAGGGCGGCGCTGGGCGGGCCCACACTGTCAAGCACCTCGCTTGCGCCGGGCGCGAGCGTCGCGTCAGAGGAGCGCGTCGAGTTACCCGGCTGGTCGAGTGTGACCTCAATCGGGACCGAGCAACCGTTCACCACGTCGTATGCGTCGAGGGTGCTGCACCCAGCGAGCGAGGCGGTCGCCAGCAACAAACCCGCCACGATCGCCGCCGCGCCGCCGCGCGCCTGACCGCGACTCACGGCGCGACGCGGCCGGACTTGTTGAACGCCTCGTACGTCATGGGCATGAGCTCAGCCCAGCCGTCTTCCATCTTCTCTGCGACCATTTCGATCTCGCGCTGCGGAAACGATGGGAAGTGGGTGCCCTCGCGCGTGGTGCGCAGGGACAAGAAGTTCATGAGCGCGCGGGCGTTCATGGTGACGTACATGGACGAGTAGATGGTCACGGGCAGCACGGCGCGGGCTACCTCGCGCGCGATTCCGGCCTCCAACATTCGCAGATAGGACTCGTACGCCTGGGTGCAGGACGCCTTGATCTCGGACTCCGCGAGCGCGTGCTGTTCGGCGCTGCCGTCCTCAAACGTGTACGCGCCGGGCTTGCCTACCTGGACCAGTTTGCGCTGCGGGCCGGGAAAGTAGAACGTGGGCTGGAGCTGGCGGTAGCGTCCCGATTCTTCGTTGTACGAGGCGATGCGGTGGCGCATGAACTCGCGGAAAACGAAGATGGGCGCCTGAACGTACCAGGTCATGGAGTTGTGCTCGAAGGGGCTGCCGTGGCGGTCGCGCATCAGGTAGTTGATGAGCCCGGCGCTCGTGGACGGGTCCGCGTTCACGTCCTTGAGCGACTGCTCGCCCTTGGTGGACACGCGCGCGGCGAACAGCACGTCGGCGTCGTCGGCGTTCGAGCGGACAAGCTCCACAGAAACGTCGGAGCGGAACTGAATGGCAGCGGCTTGGTCGGTCACGCGGCCAGCCTAGCGGCGGTGTGCGATAGTCAAGCCATGACCTGGCGCGCGCCGCGAATATTTAACACCGAGGCCAAGCGCCAGGCACTCTCGGTCGCGGCTGCAACTGGCACGTACGCGATCTCATTCGGCGCCCTGAGCGTGGCCGCCGGCCTAGACCTTTGGCAAACGATGGCGCTGAGCCTCTTGCTCTTCTCCGGCGGATCCCAGTTCGCGTTCGTCGGGATCATCAGCGCGGGCGGCGGCGTCGCGGCCGCGGTCGCCACCAGCACGTTCCTCGGCGTCCGAAACGGCTTCTACGGTGCGGCGCTCGCACCGGTCCTGCAGCCGATGCGGGGGGCACGCCGCCTCTGGGCGGCTCAAGTCACCATTGACGAGTCCACCGCGGTGGCTCTCGCCCAGCCAGGTGACCCTGCGGACCCCGAGGCTCGCGCGGCCAAGCAGCAGGGGTTCTGGTGGACTGGGGTGGGCGTCTTCGTGCTATGGAACTCCATCACGGTGCTCGGCGCGCTCGTGGGGCAGCGCCTGGGAGACCCGAGCCAGTGGGGCCTCGACGCTGCCGCCGCCGCGGCATTCCTCGGCCTGCTGTGGCCGCGCCTGGCCTCCCCGGTTGCACGCTGGGTCGCCGCGGGCGCCGCCGTGGTCGCTCTCGCTCTAACACCTATCGTCCCGGCAGGCATCCCGATCTTGGCAGCCGCCTTGGTGGCGATTCTCGCCGGCCTGTTCGCGCCCCTGGCCGCCGGGCCTGCCGCCACCGATACACGCACCCACGTCACGGATTCGCCAGACGAGGAGCCCTCGTGAGCCCCTACGTCGTCACGTGGATCGCGATCGTCGCGGCAGCCGCGCTCGCATACGGAACCAAATTGCTCGGCCACTTTGTCCCCGAACGCGCGCGCAAGCACCCGCGCGTCAGCCGCATCGCGGCACTCGTGACGATCGCGCTGCTCGCCGGCCTCGCCGCAGTCCAGTCGTTTACAGCAGGGGCAGAGCTGGTGGTCGACGCCCGCATCGTGGGCCTCGCAGCGGCCGCGATTGCGCTCGCACTTCGCGCACCGTTCATCGTCGTCGTGGTGCTGGCCGCCGCGGTCGCCGCGGGACTGCGCGCGCTCGGCTGGGGATAGCCGCGCACGTAGGCTGTGCGCATGTCCGGAATCCACGCCGACGTCTCCGTACGTCCCGCAATCTTGGGCGACGAGCATGCGATCGCGGACATCCAGTTCGCGTCGTGGCGCGCCTCTCTTGGCGAAGAGACCGCCGCGACCATCCCGCGCGACGACGTGCGCGACACGTGGGGATCAGCAATCGAGACGCCGCCAAGCCGGGAGCACCGCGTGTTCGCCGCGTGCGCGGGACCAGAAGTGGTGGGATTCGCCGCCATCGCCCCCCGCGGAGAAATCGTCGCGCTCGAGGTCGCACCGGAGCACCGCCGCCAAGGCCACGGCGCGCGACTGCTTGCGGCGTGTGTGGACACCATGCGCGTCGCGGGCGTCGAGCAGCTACGCGCGTGGTCACTCGCCGCTGATGATCACCGCAACGCCTTCTACGAGTCGGCCGGGCTCGCCCCGGGAGGCGTGGAGCGCACGCTCGACAGTCCGGGTGGCGCGATTACCGAGGCGCTCTGGCGCGCGGCGATCTAGCCAGCGCTGAGGTCCGGTCAAGCGCGCAGCGCGCGCCGCTCCTTCTTAAACAAATCCGCCGCGTGCCGCAAGGACTGCCGCGCCATCCGGCGGTCGCGATTCGCCTCGTAGGCGTACGCGACGTGGAACCACGCGCGCCAATCCTCGGGATTCTGGTCCACGTTTCGGTTAGCGACCTCAAACACCGCCTCCGCGGCCTCCTCGGTCAAGCGCCCGCTCGGAAGCGTCTCGCCGTCGTGAATGGGCAGCCGCCCCTCGTCCTCAAGGATGTTTGACATCTTCTGAACCGCGGTACCCAGCGACCACTCGTGGACAATCCACCAGATCCCGATGACAGGGAAGATCATGAGCGCCGCGCCCAGCCCGCGCGCGGCGCTGTCGTCCGTCGTGATCAATTGGAATGCGCGATCAGCAACGAGGCCCATGTACAGGGCGACCAGTGTAGTAAGCGCCGCCGCCATCAACAGTGCGGGGTTGCGTAGAAATCTCACCGCTATAGGTTCATGTACTGATCGAGACCGACCGTCAACCCCGGGTGGCTGGCGACGTTACGCACGCCAAGAAGCACTCCCGGCATAAACGACTCTCTGTCCGATGTGTCGTGGCGCAGCGTGAACGTCTCCCCCGGGTTTCCCAGCAGCACTTCTTCATGCGCCAGCATGCCTCGCATCCGGACGCTGTGGACGCGCACTCCATCCACGTCGGCTCCGCGCGCGCCGTCCGGGTCTGACTCCGTCGCATCGGGTGACGCGCCAACGCCCGCCTCCGCGCGTGCCGCCGCGATGCCTGCGGCAGTGTGCCGCGCGGTCCCCGAGGGTGCGTCGACCTTGTTGGGGTGGTGCAACTCGATGACCTCAACGGACTCGAAGTACGGCGCGGCCTGAGCCGAGAATCGCATGGCCAGCACCGCGCCCAGCGCGAAGTTGGGCGCAATCAGCACGCCAACTCCCGGCGCATCGGCGACACGTGTCTTGACCCGCTCGATCGAGTCGTCATTCCAACCAGTGGTCCCCACCACCGCGTGAATGCCCGCGTCAATGAGCGCGTTGACATTCGCCTCGGTCGATTCGGGAACCGTAAAATCCACCGCCACCTGCGCGCCGGCTGCTACCGCAGCCTCGATGTTGTCGTCCATGCCTAGCGCGGCGACCAGCTCGAGACCATCCGCGGCGCCGATGGCGCGCACGACGGTGGAACCCATGCGCCCCGCGGCGCCCAGCACTGCAACCTTGATCATGCGACCACTTTACGCAGTTGCCCGGAGCCACGCCTCCAGCGGGCGGCAAAGCGCGGCAACGGCGGCCGAATACTACCGCTGAGGGCCCACCCGGACCGTTGATCGATCGCGGCTCGCGAGTTCCGTCGCAACAGCGGTCACGTCCTCCGCCGTGACGGCACGGACCTGGTCAAGGGCTTCGCCGATGCTCCAGAGTTCACCAATGACGAGCTCTGCGCGTCCCAAGCGGGACATGCGCGAGTACGAGTCCTCAAGCCGCAGCACGGTGGCGCCTGCGAACTGGCCTTTAGCGCGAGCGAGCTCGTCCTCCGAGACACCCTCGGCCATGCGCTCCATCTCGCCGGCCAACAGCGCCGTGACCTGATCTGCGTTCGCGGGCGCGCACGCACCGTACATGCCGAACAGCCCGGTCTCCGCGTTAGGCGAGCCAAAAGAGTAGACCGAGTACGCGAGTCCGCGCTTCTCGCGGATCTCCTGGAAGAGGCGCGACGACATGCCGCCCCCCAGAATCGCGTTGTAAACGGACAGTGCCGCGCGGGACTCGTCAGTCGCGCGGAAGCCTCGCGCACCCAGCACGATGTGAGCCTGCTCGATCTCGCGGGCCACGACTACTTCGGGGACGGTAGCGGCCTCAACAGCCGCGACGGTGTCGCGCCGGGCGGCGGGCACCGCGCCCGCGTCCTGGTCCCAGCCGCCCGCGGCGAGCGCGTCGGTGACCCATGCGCACACCTGCTCGTGCTCGATTCCACCCGCGGCAGTCACCACGAGCGTCGGCGAAATGTAGTTGTCGCGGTAGTGCTCCAGAACCGCGCTGCGCGGAACCGCTTTGATGATGTCTGGAGTACCGCCGATGGGCCGGCCAAGCGGGTGGCCACCCAGCACGGCTTGAGCAAAGCGTTCGTGGGCGACGTCCGACGGGTCATCGTCATTCATCGCGAGTTCCTCGAGGATGACGCCGCGCTCGGTCTCGAACTCGTCTGCGTCGAGCACAGCGGAGGTGACCATGTCCAGGATGACTTCCACTGCCATGCCCGCATCCGCGTCAAGCACCCGCGCGTAGTAGCACGTGAATTCCTTCGCAGTAATGGCGTTGGACTCGCCACCCACGCGGTCGAAGGTCTCCGCAATCTCGAGCGAATCGCGCTTAGTCGTTCCCTTGAACAGCAGGTGCTCAAGGAAGTGCGTGGAGCCCGCGTGCTCGGGCGTCTCGTCGCGAGAACCGACGCCAATCCACGCGCCGATGGTTGCGCTGCGCATCCCCGGAATGTGCTCGGTCAGCACTCGAACCCCTCCTGAAAGCACACTGCGCCGGATGACCGCGCCGTGATCCTGTTCGACGCTGAGTTCGCTACCGGCCGCGCCGGATTCAACCAAGGAAAGTGAGTGTGGCATGCGCTCAGACTAGACGCACCCAGTGCCGCCCACGACACGCCGGGGAGGCGTTCGAGACGTACGTCCTGGTAAAAATCGTCGAGACACGGCAAACTCTAGGCAAAGTCCCACGGCGACGCGTTTTGGCGCGCGCCCAAATGAGGAGGCACGTTGAGTACCGCGACAACCCTTTCCGCGCTCGATGCAGTCGAACTCGCGCCGGAGGTGCGCGCCGCCCTTGAGGCAAGCCCGCGCGTCATCGTTCCCAGAACGCGCGCGGAACTCTACGAGATCGCGCTTGGCCCCCAGGGTGGGCCCGTGTTCTCGGTCGACTACCTAGCGAACGGCGACACGATCACCGAAGCCACGGTAACGAGATGCCGCAACGGTATGGCCGTCAACTATCCCGAGGACTACATGCGCCGTCGCGACCCACGCTGCATGCACATCGCCGACGACCGCCCCACGAACAAGACCCGCTACCGCGACGCGTTCGGGTCCGACTTCGCCCCCGTCAGGCAGGAGACGCTCGACTGGCTCGGCTCGCAAGAGCTGGTAGTCGTGCCATTCAAGGCTGGCGGCCTCACTTACGGCTCGCCTTCGCTCGCTATCGTTCCCGCCAACTCCGCGTTCTTCGCCGTCGCGCTGGTGGACCTGCAGGGCTGGGTGACGCTAGAGGAGCTCGGCGATTTTTCACCCCGCTCGATTCTGTACGTCGCCCCGCCGTTTCGTCACACCCACTTTGACGGCAAGCAGGTGGTCGTTCACGACCGCACCGAGACGCTCCACGAGATTTTCGCGTACAACCTGTATCCAGGCCCGAGCGCCAAGAAGGGCGTGTTCTCCGTCCTTCTCGACATCGGCGAAAGCGAAGGCTGGCTCACCGCCCACGCATCCGCGGTACGCGTCACCACCCCTTACGACAACGAAACCGTCATCATGCACGAGGGCGCCTCGGGCGGCGGCAAGTCCGAGATGTACCAAGACCTGCGCCGCGAGCACGACGGCCGCATCCTGCTGGGCATGAACGTGGTCACGAATGAGCCGTACCACATCACCCTCAACGAGACGTCTGCGCTTGCGGCAGTCACGGACGACATGACGCTGTGCCACCCCGATCTGCAGACCGGCGACGGCCGCATGGTTGTCGCCGATGCCGAGGACGGCTGGTTCGTGAGGGTCGACAACCTTCAAGAGTACGGCGAGGACTTTCACTTTGAGCGAGCAGTGATCCACCCCGACGAGCCGCTCGTGTTCTTCAACGTCGAAGGCGTTCCGGACGCGACCGCACTGCCATGGGAGCACACCCCCGATTCCAACGGCGAGCCCTGCCCGAATCCACGGGTCGTGCTGCCCCGCTCGATGGTGCGCGGCGTGATCAGCGAGCCCGAGCCCGTGGACGTCCGCACGTTTGGTGTGCGGATGCCGCCGTGCACATCCGACAACCCCACCTACGGGATCATGGGCATAACGCACTTCGTCCCACCGTCCATTGCCTGGCTGTGGAGACTCATCGCCCCGCGCGGAGACAAAAACCCCTCGATCGGCGAGAGCGCGGATGCGGTGGAGAAGTTGGAGCACGGCGGGATGGTCTCGGAGGGCGTCGGCTCGTTCTGGCCGTTCTCGACCGGCACCAAGGTGTCCGCGGCAAACATGCAGCTCAAGCAACTCATGGCCTACCCGCGCACGCGCTACGTCCTCACGCCCAACCAGCACATCGGCGCGTACAAGGTGGGCTTCTCTGCCGAGTGGCTCACGCGCGAATGGCTGGCCCGCCGTGGTGGCGGGCGGATGCGCGCCGACTTCCTCACGCCCGCACGCTGCTCTTTGTTCGGGTATACGCCCAAGGAGCTCGTGCTCGACGGACAGCCGGTGCGCCGCACGCTCCTCATGCCAGACCAGCAGTCCCAGGTGGGCGACGCCGCCTACGACGCTGGCGCCGCGATCCTGACCGGCTTCTTCAAGAGCGAGCTCCAGCAGTTCCTCACGGACGAGCTGGACCCGCTAGGCCGCCAGATCATCGAGGTCTGCCTGCGGGACGGCACCGTCGAGGACTACGAGGCGCTCACGCCGATGTACCTGTAGCGGACGCGAGACACGACACCTGTTGATTCGCCACGAGGTCTGTGGGGGATAACGCAACGGCGGCGGCCCCCACTGGGGACCGCCGCCGTTGCGTTGCGGACGCAAGGCCCGCGGAGACTACTTAAGCGTCGCCGCCCTCGGTGCCGTCTTCGACGACCTCAAGGGAGAGTTTGCCGCGCGGGTCGACCTCGCCGATCTGAACCTGGACCTTCTGGCCAACAGAGAGCACGTCTTCGACGTTCTCCACGCGCTTGCCACCGACCAGCTTGCGGATCTGCGAGATGTGCAGCAGACCGTCAGTGCCGGGCGCGAGCGAGACGAATGCACCGAAGGCGACGGTCTTGACGACCGTTCCAACGAAGCGCTCACCTACCTCGGGCACGTGCGGGTTGGCGATGGCGTTGATCGCGTCACGTGCGGCGTCGGCCGAAGGGCCGTCCGTCGCGCCGATGAACACGGTACCGTCGTCCTCGATCGAGATGTCAGCACCTGTGTCGTCCTGGATCTGGTTGATCATCTTGCCCTTCGGGCCAATGACCTCACCGATCTTGTCGACGGGAACGCGAACCGAGATCACGCGGGGCGCGAACTCGCTCATCTCGTCGGGCTCAGAGATTGCCTCAGCCATGATGCCGAGGATGTGCGTACGCGCATCCTTGGCCTGATCGAGCGCGCCAGCAAGCACCGAGGCAGGAATGCCGTCGAGCTTGGTGTCGAGCTGGATGGCCGTGATGAACTCCGATGTACCGGCGACCTTGAAGTCCATGTCGCCGAACGCATCTTCCGCACCGAGGATGTCGGTCAGAGCCGCGTACTTGGTCTCGCCGTCGACGGTGTCGGAGACGAGGCCCATGGCGATACCGGCGACGGGAGCGCGCAACGGCACTCCGGCGTTTAGCAGGCCAAGGGTGGAGGCACAAACAGAGCCCATGGACGTCGAGCCGTTAGAGCCAAGCGCCTCAGAGACTTGGCGGATGGCGTACGGGAAGTCCTCGCGGCTTGGCAGGACCGGCATGATGGCACGCTCAGCGAGCGCACCGTGACCGATCTCGCGACGCTTAGGGGAGCCCACACGACCCGTCTCTCCCACCGAGTACGGCGGGAAGTTGTAGTGGTGCATGTAGCGCTTCTTCTTCTCCGGGTTAAAGGAGTCGATCTGCTGCTCCAACTTGAGCATGTTGAGCGTGGTGACACCCATGATCTGGGTTTCGCCGCGCTCAAAGATCGCGCTTCCGTGGGCACGGGGAATGACGCCGGTCTCGGCGGAGACGCTGCGGATGTCCGCCAGTCCACGGCCGTCGATGCGGACGCCCTCGGTCAGGATGCGCTGGCGGATGGTCTTCTTTGTCACGGCGCGAACCGCGGCAGAGATTTCCTTCTCGCGACCCTCAAACTGTGCGTCAAGCGCCGCATGTGCGGCTTCCTTGATGCCATCGAGAGTGGTCTCGCGCTCCTGCTTGTCGGCAATCTTCAGAGCGGCCGTGAGGTCGGTCTCCGACTGCTTGGCGACTGCTTCGAGAACGTCGTCCTGGTAGTCGAGGAAGCGCGGGAAGTCCTTGACTTCCTTGGCAGACTTCTTAGCGAGCTCGACCTGAGCCTCGCACAGAGCCTTGAGGAACGGCTTAGCGGCCTCGAGACCTTCGGCAACTACGGACTCGGTGGGAGCCTGAGCACCCTCGGAAATGAGGTTGAAGGAATCGTCGGTGGCCTCAGCCTCGACCATCATGATGGCGACGTCGTCACCCGCAATGCGTCCGGCAACGACCATGTCGAAGACGGCGCGCTCCTTCTGCGAGTACTTGGGGAAGGCGACCCACTGGCCGTCGACGAGCGCGATGCGTACCGCGCCAATGGGGCCAGAGAAGGGCAGGCCCGAGAGCTGCGTGGACATCGACGCTGCGTTGATGGCCAGGGTGTCGTACGAATCGTCGGGGTTAATCGACAGCACGGTGATGACAACCTGAACCTCGTTGCGAAGGCCCGAAATGAACGTGGGGCGCAACGGGCGGTCGATCAGTCGGCACGTGAGGATGGCGTCCGTGGACGGACGGCCTTCGCGCCGGAAGAACGAACCGGGTATTTTTCCGGCCGCGTACGAGCGCTCTTCAACGTCCACCGTGAGGGGGAAGAAGTCGAACCCGTCGCGCGGGTGCTTGCCGGCGGTCGTTGCCGAAAGCAACATGGTCTCGCCGTCAAGGTAGGCCACGGCGGTGCCGGCAGCCTGCTTGGCCAGACGGCCAGTTTCGAAACGCACGGTGCGCTTGCCGAAACTACCGTTATCAATAACGGCCTCGGCGAATTGGATTTCAGGACCTTCCATGAGGTCTGTGCTCCTTGCATTGGAGCAGGCAGGCACGAACGTGGGGCGGTTGCCCTCCACTGATCGTCAGTCGAAATGCTCAGAACTCCGTGCCCTGCACGGGTTCCGCCCATCACCACCGAGGATCAGCGTTCAGCCAGCCTGCGAGATGTGTGATTGTGTATTGCCTCACCGGAGAGCCCGGGAGACCGCGTTAATGCTATCAGAGCGGCGTCCGGATTCTGCAGTACGCGACGATCGGCGCGCGACCGCTCCACCGCAGGGCCCAACGTGTGGGACAACGCCATATTGTACGTCGATCACCTCGACGTGGTTATCCCCGATCGCGAATGGTCGGGCGACATCGTCCAACCAGAAAACCCGGCCGCGCTAGCGGCGCAGACCGAGGCGCTCGATGAGCTTGCGGTACCGCTCGATGTCTATTTTCTGAAGGTAGCCAAGCAGTCGGCGGCGTTGACCGACCAGAAGGAGCAGGCCGCGACGCGAGTGATGGTCGTGCTGGTGGTCCTGGAGGTGCTCGGTCAGATCCGAGATTCGCTGGGACAGCAGGGCAACCTGGACCTCGGGGGATCCGGTGTCGCCCTTGGAGGTTGCGTACTCCTCCATGATGGACTTCTTCACTGCTGATTCGAGCGGCACTGATTTCTCCTCGTGTCTCGTTGCGCGGCGCGCCCGGGCCTGTTCTCCGGGGCAAAACCATCCGCGGCCGATGTACGGCGACGCCAATACTAACAGCCTCCACTACTTGCACCCGACGTCTCGAAGCCGTCGGCGCGCCAGGCGACAACGCGGCGGAACTACCCTGCCGGATTGCCGCGCGTGCGCTTCCCGGTTCGAATCACGCCTTCAATGCCACCGGCCGTTGCTGGCGGCTTGGCACCCATCGGCGCGCCAGGCGAAACACCCAGGTTGGTTGGCGATCGCCTTGCGCGCCCGAGCCTGTCCTCGATGACGTGCGCGAGCCTTGACACGCCCATGTTAAGAAGGATGTAGAGCGTAGCGCCGGCGAGCACATAGGGGACCTTCGTGACCTCACCGAAAAAGTTGGTTTGCTGCTTGATCGAGTTCAGGAGCTCGGAGTACCCGATGATGAACCCAAGCGACGAGTCCTTGAGCAGGACAACAATCTGGCTCACGAGCGCGGGAAGCATGATACGCACAGCTTGCGGCATCTGAATCCTGATCAAGGTCCAGAATGGCGACATGCCGATCGAGAGGCCCGCCTCGCGCTGGCCCGACGGGAGCGCGGCGATTCCCGCTCGCAGAATCTCGGCCACGACGGCGGTGTTGTATACAACCAAACCGAGGACGACGGCCCAAATAGGCTCCAGGTCGAGCGCGAGAACACCGAACAGCATGGTGAGCAGCACGGGGATACCGCGGAAGACCTCAGTGAGCCATCGGGCGGGAAGTCGCAGTACCCACGCTCGTGCTCCGCGCATGACTGTCAGGCCCGTCGCAAGCACAGCCACAAACGGTACAGAAATGAAAACAGGCTTGAGAGTAGCCCACACTCCACGGAACAGACCCCACCACACGTCCCCGCCGGTGTACCGGCCCTCAGGGTCCCACAGAACAAGCCAGCGGTCGTCAAAGATCCCGCGGTCGTAGGCTGTCTTGCCAGCCCATGCGATGATCCCAATGAACAGGGCCGAAAACACGACGTTGTAGATGACATCGCGGCGCTTAGCCTTGGGTCCGGGGTGATCGTAGAGGGTGACGTTGTGGCTCATCGGGCGATCGCCACCTTCCGCTCGAGGCGTCCGGCCGCGACGCCCATGGGAATCGTGATGGCAAGGTACAGCGCTCCCACACCAGCGAATAACAAGACGACAGCTTGTGGCTCTTGGTTGCCGAGTCGGTTCGCGACAGCGACGAGCTCTGTGGCGGCGAATCCTGCGGCAACTGACGTGTTTTTCACGTGGGCGACGTAGACATTGATGAGGGGCGGCACGACGGAGCGGAATGCTTGCGGCATCACGACGTGGCTGAGAGTCTGAACAAATGTGAGCCCGATCGAGCGGGCGGCCTCTGCCTGCCCTACCTCCACCGAGTTGACGCCTGAGCGCACGACCTCACACACGAACGTAGCCGTGTACAAGCTCAGCGCGACGATGGCGAAAATGATGCCGTTGTTGATGGTGATTCCAGCGTAGGTGTTCCTTGAAATGGGGATAACGATCCCGAACATCGCCGAGAGTGTGCCCCCGAGAAAAAGAAAGATCAGGGTAAGGGGCGAGTTGCGCACGATAGTCACGTATGCGGTGCCGAACGTGCGCAGCGGGCCGATGGGCGAAACCCGGAACGCACCCAGGATTGTTCCCCATATGAGCGAGATCACTCCTGCGACCACAGCGATGAGCAGCGTCGACAAGAATCCCTGCCATAGCAACCCCGGTACTGAGTACACGGCGTCGTAGTCGGTGACACCGGGGTCGACAATCTTTAGGGGTAACACGCTTAGCTCCTTTGCCTGAGGGGCAAGCGGGCCCGCGGCATCAGCCGCGGGCCCGCCATCCTCAATTAGCTAACTTCGTAGCGATCGACAGCAGGGGCAACAGCCAGCGGCAGTACTTCACCGGCGGTGTCGTTCCATGCCTTCTCCCAACGGCCATCCTCGTAGATCTCTTCGAGGACGTCGTTGATCCAGTCGCGGAAGTCGTCATCATTGCGCAGAACACCGATGCCGTACGGCTCCTCGGTGAAAGGCTCACCAACAACCTTGAACTCGCCGTCGGACTGGTCAACGTAACCCGCGAGGATCACGTTGTCAGTGGTGACGACGTCGACCTCACCGTTGCGGAGCGGCTCCAAGCAATCGGAGTACGCGGCAAACAGCACGAGGTTCGAATCCGGGTAGTTGTCCGCAATGTTGGCTGCGGGCGTCGAGCCCTCAACCGAGCAGACGTTCTTACCGTCGAGGTCATCCGGGCCCGTGATGTCGCTGTTTGAATCCAGCGTCATCAGTGCCTGACCTGCGTTGTAGTAAGGGCCAGCGAAGGAGATGATGTCCTTGCGCTTGTCGTTGATCGTGTACGTCGCAACCACGAAGTCCACCTGTTCACCCTCAATGAAGGGTTCGCGGTTGGCAGACACGGTCTCAACCCACGTGATGTCTTCGGCAGCGATGCCGAGTTCACCGGCGATGATCTTGCCGATTTCGACGTCGAAGCCCTCGGGCACGCCATCGGGACCGACCAGGCCGAATAGTGGCTGGTCGAACTTGGTGCCGATGGTGACCGCACCTGCTTCGGCTAAAGCCCGCATGGTCGATCCGTCAGCGAAGGACTCAGGATCAACGTCCGACACTCCGGTTCCTGTAGATGAACACGCGGCTAGCGTCAGCGTTGCCGCTGCAGCTACAGCCGCGATCTTCACGGTCTTCATCATTTGGTTTCTCCTTCGATCGGCGCCGACGCGTTTTTGCGCGGCCCCCTGGCGCAACTAGTGCGTCAAGATTTTGGACAGGAAGTCCTTCGCCCTGGCACTCTTGGCATTGGTGAAGAACTGTTCTGGTGTTGCCTCTTCGACGATTTGCCCTTCGTCCATGAATACGACGCGGTCCGCAGCCATGCGGGCGAAGCCCATTTCGTGAGTGACAACAATCATCGTCATGCCTTCCTTCGCAAGGTCGGTCATGACGTCTAGGACCTCGTTTATCATCTCGGGATCGAGAGCCGAGGTGGGCTCGTCGAAGAGCATCACCTTGGGCTGCATGGCCAGGGAGCGCGCGATTGCTACCCGCTGTTGCTGGCCTCCCGAGAGTTGAGCGGGATACTTGTCCGCCTGCTCCGCGATCCCCACCCGCTTCAGCAGACTCAAAGCGAGCTCCTCGGCGTCGCCCTTCGGCATCTTCTTGACCTTGAGCGGGCCGAGCATCACGTTCTCAAGAATGGATTTGTGCGCGAAGAGGTTGAACGATTGAAAAACCATTCCGACGTCCGCACGAAGCCTTGCGAGCGCGCTGCCCTCGTCGGCCAGCGGTTCGCCATCGATTTCGATCGTGCCGTCGTCTATGGTCTCGAGCCGGTTGATGGTGCGGCATAGTGTGGATTTCCCGGAGCCAGATGGCCCAATGACTACTACTACCTCGCCCTTCTTCACGTGAAGGTTGATGTCCTGCAGAACGTGCAAGTCACCGAAGTGCTTGTTCACATTGGTCATGGAGACCAGCAAGTTACCCTTGCGAGCCGCCCCGACAACGTTGTCTTTGGCCATTACTTGACACTAGTGCTCCACGGCACGCTTGTCAGTGCCTAAGACTGATCTAGCACCTGTTTTGCCCAATCGACATCCTCGGCAAGCGCCGCCGTGAGCGCCTCGATCGATCCGAGATCCACCATGGGCCTGCGGTAATCGACGAGGTCGAGCGCGACCGTCGAGCCGTATAGATCGATGTCGTCCATGCCGATGACGTGCGCTTCGACACGAACTTCGGTGCCGCCGACGGTGGAGTTGACCCCCACGCTGATGGCGGCCGGCAAGCGCCTTCCGAGGTAGTGCTCGGCGTATACGGCGACGTCGCGGGTGTCGACTCCATCGGGGCTCGCCAACACCATGAGCCAGCCAGCGTAGACGCCGTGAGCGGGAACCATCCCGGCTGTCACCTCGATGTTCGCCGTAGGAAATCCGATCTCACTGCCCAGTTTGTTTCCGTGAACCACAACGCCGCGAACACGATGTGGGCGTCCCAGCACCCTGGCAGCGTCAGCGACGCGTCCCGCGGCGAGCAGTTCGCGAATCCACGTGGAGGACCACTCGCGCTCGTCCCCGTTCGCCGGGCCGTGGGCCTCCTCGACCACCTCGACTTCGAAACCGTACTTAGCCCCGAGCCCCCGCATCGTCTGTGCGTCGCCTGCGTTATTCGCGCCGAACTTGGTGTCCTTGCCCACAACCACTGTCGCCGCGCGCAAGCCGTCCACAAAGTAGTTCTTGACGAACTCATCAGGCGTCTGCGCTGCAAAGTCAAGCGTGTACTCGACCACGAGGGTCGCGTCCAGCGCAAGGTCGCACAGCCGGTCAAGCCGGTCCGCAATCCCAGTAATGAGCGTGAGGAGCCTATCCGGGTAGTGAACCGCGAGGGGGTGGGGGTCAAATGTAACCGCGACCGCGCGCTGACCCCGATCGCGGGCATCGCTCACCATGGTGCTCAGGACGGCCTGGTGGCCCCGGTGAACGCCGTCGAAATTGCCGAGCGTGACGACGGTCGGGCCGTAGTCTGCGGGCACCTCGTCGAGCGAGCGCCAAACAGCCGTCATGGGCGGGAACCCTCGATCCCATCGAAGACAATAACGGGCCGAAGGACCTCGCCTCTGGCCTCGACGATCGCCACCAGCGTACCGGCCACCGAAATCGCTGCGGCCTTTCCGTCAAAGGTCGCGGCAGAGGCGTTGAGCGGTATGCCCCGGCCGTGCCGAAGCTCCTCTCGATGTTCATCAGAAACCTCGATGGACGGCATTGTGCGCGCAGCCGCGTCAGCGAGCGAGATGGACCCAGGTTTCTCCCCAGCATCCGCAATCGCCTGTATCTGGTCCAACGTGCGCGCTTCAGCAAGACCGAAAGGGCCGACACGCGTGCGTCGCAGGGCTGTGATGTGGCCACCGACGCCAGTGCCTGCACCCACGTCACGCGCGAGAGCTCGAATGTACGTGCCGGATGACACGGTCGCCTCCACGTCGACGTCCACCATGGTGCCTGCGCGGCGGACGTCCAGTACCTCGAAGCGGCTGACCGTCACCGGACGCGCGGGAATCACCACGTCTTCTCCCCCGCGCACGCGCGCATAGCTGCGCTTGCCGTCGATTTTGATTGCGCTGACGGAACTGGGCACCTGCGAGATGTTCCCGGTTAGTGAACGCACGGCTTCCATGATCTGGGCGTCAGTGACGCTGGAAGCGTCTACTTCGACTACGACCTCGCCTTCGGCGTCGTCCGTAATGGTGGTTTGGCCCAGCCGGATGGTCGCGGTGTAGTCCTTGTCCGCGCCCACGACAAACGTCAACAGCCGGGTGGCCTTGCCGACGCCCAGGACGAGTACGCCGGTGGCCATGGGGTCGAGTGTGCCCGCGTGTCCAACCTTCTTGGTCGCGAGGATGCCGCGGGCCTTCGCAACCACGTCGTGCGACGTCCAGCCCGCTTGCTTGTCGACCACGAGCAACCCGGGGGCGGGCTCCGGCCTAGGAGTCTTTGCCATCCGGCTCAGCGCTCGCTACAGGCTGCGGCTCGGTTTCCCGTTCGGGCTCGCCGTCGGACTTCGGTTCGGACTCCGGCTCCGGGCGCTTGTACGGGTCCGCCTCGCCCGCGTAGGTGGCCTTGGCCCGTAGCGCGGCGGCGGCTGCGTCGGCCTCGTGAGCCTTGTGTAGCGCCTCCTCGATGGACGCCGCCGTCTCTGGCACCGCGTCCAAGAAGAAGTCAAGCGTGGGAGTTAGCCGGATAGCCAGCTGACCGCCCATGTGCGATCGGAGCCGCCCGCGCGCGGACTCGAGCGCGGCCGCAGTGTTCTCGCGGTCGAGCTCGCCACCGAGCACGGTGTAGAACACCGACGCCTGCTGAAGGTCTCCCGTGACGCGAACGTCGGTCACGGTGACGAACCCCAGGCGGGGGTCCTTGATGTCGTTTTCTAGAGCCTGGGCCACGATCCTTTTGATCGTGCCCGCCAGTTTGAGCGCTCGGGCGGAATCAACCATTAGGTCCTCGGAATCTCCACCATCTCGAAGGTTTCAATGGCGTCGCCCACTTGAATGTCATTGAACTTGCCGAGACCAATACCGCACTCGAACCCGTCCTTGACCTCGGTGGCGTCGTCCTTGAATCGGCGCAGTGTCTCGATGTCGGCCTCGCCGAGCACAACCCCCTCGCGGGATATGCGCGCCCTGGCGTTGCGGCGAATCGTACCGCTGCGAACCATGCAACCGGCAATATTTCCGAACTTCGAGGAGCGGAAAATCTCCTGAATCTCGGCCGAGCCGGTTTGCTTCTCTTCGAACTCGGGCTTGAGCATGCCCTTGAGTGCTGCTTCGATGTCCTCGATCGCACGGTATATGACCGAGTAGAAACGCATGTCAACGCCCTCGCGGTCCGCGAGTTCCTGCACGCGTTCGGCAGGACGCACGTTGAACCCGAGAATTATCGCGTTGTCGACGGTAGCCAGGTTGACGTCGTTCTGCGTTACGGCACCGACACCGCGGTGAATAATCCGTAGGTCGACACTGTCGTCCACCTCGATCGCCACCAGAGCGTCCTCGAGCGCTTCCACACCACCGGACACGTCGCCCTTGATGATGAGGTTGAGCGTGTCGACCTTGCCGTCTTCGAGGGCCTGGGTGAAGTCCTCGAGGCTGATGCGCTTGCGGCGCTTGGCGAGCTGGGCCGCGCGGTTGGCAGCTTCACGCTTGTCCGCGATCTGGCGGGCCGTACGGTCGTCGTCTGCCACGAGTAGGCTGTCGCCTGCGCCCGGCACGGACGTCAGGCCCAGCACCAGCACCGGACGCGCGGGCAACGCCTCTTCGACCTCCTGGTCGTGCTCGTCGAACATGGCGCGGACGCGGCCGTGGGCCGTTCCCGCCACGATCGAGTCGCCGATCCGCAGGGTTCCTGACTGCACCAGGACAGTAGCGACCGCGCCGCGGCCCTTGTCGAGGTGCGCTTCAACGGCCACGCCGCGAGCGGACTTGTTCGGGTTGGCGCGTAGGTCAAGCCCGGCGTCGGCGGTAAGCAACACCGCCTCAAGCAGGTTGTCAACGCCGTCGCCCTTGAGCGCGGACACGTCGATGAACATGGTGTCGCCGCCGAATTCTTCGGCGACCAGGTTGTACTCGGTGAGCTGCTGGCGAATCTTGGAAGGGTTGGCGCCCTCCTTGTCCACCTTGTTGACGGCAACCACGATCGGCACGTTTGCCGCCTGCGCGTGGTTGAGCGCTTCAATGGTCTGCGGCATCACGCCGTCGTCTGCCGCAACCACAAGGATCGCGATGTCGGTGACGCGGGCACCTCGGGCACGCATGGCGGTGAACGCCTCGTGGCCCGGGGTGTCAATGAATGTGATGGCGCGGTTGACCTTTTCGTGAATGTGGTGGACTTGGTAGGCGCCGATGTGCTGCGTAATGCCACCAGCCTCATCGTCCACAACGTCAGATTTGCGGATGGCGTCAAGCAGCTTGGTCTTACCGTGATCGACGTGACCCATGACGGTGACCACCGGGGGGCGATCCTCGAGATCTTCGTCGGTCTCGGCAGCGAGCTCGGCATCGAGGTCGAGCCCGAAGTCCTCGAGCAGCTCGCGGTCCTCATCCTCAGGCGACACAATCTCGATGCGGTAGCCGAGCTCGGCTCCCAGGGTTTCGAATGTCTCTTCGTCCAGGGACTGCGTGGCCGTAGCCATCTCGCCCAGGTGGAAAAGTATGGTTACAAGCGAAGCGGGATCGACGTCGATTTTCTCAGCGAAGTCCGCGAGCGTCGCACCGCGCCGCAGGCGCAGAATAGTGGTGCCATCGCCGCGAGGGACCTGGACGCCTCCGATTGCCGGCGCCTGCTGAAGCTCATATTCAGCCCGCTTTGCCCGCTTGGATTTGCGGCTCTTCGCCGGGCGACCTCCACCCTTGCCGAATGCTCCTGCGGTGCCTCCGCCGCGACCGCGGCCGCGACCTGCTGGACCGCCGCTGCCACCGCGGGGAGGGCCGCCAGGCCCGCCGCCTGGTCGACCTGCGCCGCCGGGACCGCGGCCTCCGCCGGGCCCTCCGGCGCCGCCCGGTCCACCACGGTAGTTTCCGCCGCCGCCACCTGCACCGCCGGCACCGCCAGGGCCACCGGTGCGCGCCGGAGCGCCACCAGATCCGCCCGGGCCGCCTGAACGTGCCGGGCCGCTACCGGGGCGTCCCGGAGGACGATTGGTCTGGAACGGGTTGTTGCCGCCCGGGCGCGGACGGGGCCGCGGAGCGTTGAAGGGGTTGTTGCCGCCGGGCCGCGGGCGCGGGCGCGGCATGTCACTGGCCGGTGCGTCGCCGTCCTTACTGTCAGCGGGCTTCGCCTCGGTGAACTTGGCGTCCGCGGGCTTGGCGTCCGTGTCCGCAGGCGCAGCGGCGGGTGCGGGTGCGTCAGCCGCAGGCGCTGCGGCGGGTGCAGCCTCGGCAGGTGCCTCGGGCGTCGGAGCTGAGGGAGCAGCCTTGGCCGCGGGCTTCTTGGCGGCGGGCTTCTTAGCCGCAGGCTTTTTGGCCGCGGGCTTGACCTTGGGCGCGGGAAAGGCCTCTTTGGCCTTGCGGATGACGGGCGCTTCAAGGGTTGACGAGGGACCCTTAACGTATTCGCCAATTTCGTTGAGTTTGGTGATCAGGTCCTTGGACGAGACACCAAGTTCTTTGGCAATCTCATGGACGCGGGGCTTAGCCACAATTCTCCTGTCTCGGTTCGACCAAGACAGGGCCGAACCATCGTTACCGAGCGGAACTCATTTTGAGTTACTCATCGCTTGTTCATGGGATTCATCCCGATTCTTCAATGGTGGATGGGGTCAGTCCTGAGGCATCTGCGTCGGCATTTCGAAGTGCTCTGCCGACGGCCCGCCTATCAAGTGCCGTGGCCATGCAATCCGATGCGGGGTGCACGTATGCGCCCCGTCCCGGCATGCTCTGACTCTGGTCGATCACGACGTTGCCGCCGCTCACTACCAGTCGCACAAGGACCGACCGAGACGCCTGCCGCCTGCACCCGATGCATGTGCGCTGCGGTCCTTGCGGGCCCGTGGCGCCTTGTTCGGGTGCACGAGACTGGTTTCTCGGCGTCACTAGTGTACCGGGTTGCGCTAGGCCGGCGCGTCGTCCGCGCCGTCAGCAGTATTCACCGCGACGGCGGGGCGATCTGAAGCGGCGGCTGCGGGCTCTTCTGGGGCTTCATCTGACCGAATGTCAATGCGCCAGCCCGTGAGTCGAGCCGCGAGCCGCGCGTTCTGCCCCTCCTTGCCGATGGCGAGGCTCAGGTGGTAATCGGGGACGACGACGCGAGCGGCGCGTGCCTCCTCGTCCACTACGGTCACGCTCACCACGCGCGACGGGGACAGTGCATTTCCGACGAACGTCGCCGGATCGTCGTCCCAGTCCACAATGTCAATTTTTTCGTCGTGCAACTCGGCCATAACGGCCCGCACACGCGAGCCGAGCGGTCCGATGCACGCGCCCTTGGCGTTCACTCCGTCGACGTTGGCGCGCACGGCCATCTTGGACCGGTGCCCTGCCTCGCGGGCGAGCGCCATAATCTCAACGGTGCCGTCAGCGATCTCCGGGACCTCGAGTTCGAACAGGCGGCGCACCAGGTTGGGGTGGGTCCTGCTGATGGTGATGGACGGACCCTTCATCCCTCTGGTGACTTCGAGAACGTAGCCGCGCAGCCTTTCGCCGTGCTTGTAGGACTCATGGGGAACCTGTTCGTGCGCGGGCAGTAGCGCCTCTACATCGCCAATGTCCACGTGGACGCTGCGGGGATCGCTGGCCTGTTGGATGATGCCGCTAACCAGTTGACCTTCCTTGTCCGAGTACTCGGACAACACGTGGTCGTCCCCCGCCTGGCGGAGGCGCTGGAAAATCACCTGGCGCGCGGTCGCTGTCGCGATGCGGCCAAAGTTGTCCGGAGTGTGGTCAAACTCGGGCGCGCGCGGGTCCGCGGGCGGCACGACGCCGTCCTCGCCGGGCACCGGGTCTTCACGAGCCATGATGCTCACCTTGCCCGTGCTCCGGTCGATCACGGCGCGGGCATGCTCGTGCGAGCCAGGAGTCTTGTGATACGCACTCACCAGTGCCTGCTCAATGGCGTCGATCAGCACCGCGTAGGTGATGTCCTTCTCGCGCTCCAAGCCCTTGAGCGCTTCGAGGTCAATGTCCATGTCTACTTCCGCTTCATTTCGATCTGGATGGAGCCAGTCGCGATGTTGCTGAGAGGGATGGCTGCCGGCCCGTCCTCGGTTTCGAGCAACACCTCCCCGTCGGCCACGCTGGACAGCCTGCCGGTGATTTTGACGCCGTCGTTGAGCTCGACGGTGACCCGGCGCGTGCGGGCGCGCTTGAAGTGGTGCTCCGTGGTGAGCAGGCGATCGGTGCCCGGAGTTGACACCTCGAGCGTGTGCGGTCCGGGCGGAAGGTTAGCCTCGTCAAGAACCTCGGAGATCGCACGGGAGGCTGCGGCAACGTCGTCGAGGGCCGCAGAACCCACCTGGTCTTCAGGCAAATCAATGGTAATGAGCACACGGGTGTTCTTGCCGGCGGCAGAGATCTTGACGGTCTCTACGTCCAAGCCGTGCTTCTGTGCGGCCGTAGCCGCCAGGTCGGCAATTCGCGCCGATACGTCCATGGCGTCGCCTCCCCACACGGTATTCGCGTTCCGTTTCTGAAATTGCTGTGACATCAGTCTACGGTGCTGCAGCGTGCATGCGATGATTACCGCCATGGCGTCCCGGATTCGTCTTTCGCGAGCGGCGCCGACGCGCCCGCGGGTGTCTGGGCGTACTGTGACCAGCGCGGCGCTCGCCGCGGTCATGGGCCTAGGCCTCACGGGTTGCAGCTGGCGCATCGAGACCCCGGAGCCCACATACCCGCCCGCCACGGAAACTGAAATCGCGCGTGACGCCGCCGCGCTCGCCCTCGCCCAAGTGGCCGCCGCACTGGAGCCCGGTGCACTACCTGGGGAGGCTCCCGGCACCGCGTACGCGCGGGCGTTCGAGGAGCGCGCGATCGTCGCGCAACTCGATGCCCTTGGCGGCGTGTACGTCGCCTATGCCGACACGTCCCCTGACGCCGAGCCGTCTCCGTCCATGCCGCCACTACCATCGCACCCGCAGCTCGGGTACTCGGTGATCAGGGCGCGCGACACTACTCTCGCGGGGGCGCTCACGCTCGATGACCCGTCGCTCGCGAGGCTGCTGGGGTCTATCGGGTTGTCGCAGGCAGTAGCAGCGGCGATGACGGCGCACCTGAATGCCGAAGCCGCTGGAGGCGCTCCGGCACGAGTCGCGGAGCGCACGCTACCTCCGGCCGGCGGATTCACTCTCGATTCAGTGCTGCCCGGAGCCGACTCGCTCGCCGCGCTCGACCCGGAAGCGCTGCGCGCCATGATCATCGCGCACGACCACGCTGCGTTCGTTTACGACGTGATTGCCGCGCGTGATGGTGGCGAGGGACGAGCAGCCTCGCTCGCCCGCGGGCGCCTTCACTGGCTGCGCGCCAACGCGCTGGTGGCGCTCGCTAAGGCGCAGGCAAGCGAGGCGGAGCCCCGCGAACCTCTAGACGACCCGCGTGCGCCAGCCTATGTTATCGACCCTGCGGCCCTCGCGGACGTGGATGCCCAGTACGCGCTCGCGCGCGAGATCGAGCTGAACATCGCCACGACCTACATGGCGGCGTTTGGCGACGCAGTTGAGTCCGGCGACCAACCCAAGGCACGCGGGTGGCTGCTGTCGGCCGCATTTGACGCAACTATGGCATCGGCCACGTGGTTCAACGCGACCGCCGAAGAACACAGCGTGTTCCCCGGCGTCAGCGTTGGTGAGTAGCGGGCAACTAGCGCCCGGACCCCTTGAGCGAACCTGTGAGGTTCTCGTCGGGAATCGTCAGGTAGCAAATGACCTCACGGTCTCCGTCGTTCCAGCCGACGAGCAGTGGGTAGAAGCCAAAGTAGTAGACGAGCGACTCCTCGTAACTGATGCCCACGTAGGCCTCGAACGCGGCGAAGCAGCCCTCGTCGGCGGCCGTGAGGACGGCGTCCTCGTCATAGGTCCCGCCAAAGTTGACGTCGAACACGTGGTAGACCTCGGCGTTATGCGACTTGTCGCAATCCACGGTGGGAACGGTTGACACCTCTTCGGCGTCACCAAAGTTGTCGTTGAAGCAGTCGCCCACAGTGAGGTCTGCGGCGGCGTTAAGGTTGCACGCCGACAGAGACAACACTCCGGCGATGGCGAGCCCGAGGGCCTTTGAAAAGCGCATGTCTTCTCCTATCGAAGAGGGCCATTTGGCCCATGAGTCTACGCTAACGCGCGAGCGCCTCAGTCGCGAGATCAGCGCGACGGCGTGGCGGCGCGGCGCGGCGCGTCAGCGTTGGTGAGTAGCGCGCAACTAGCGCCCGGATCCCCTGAGCGAACCCGTGAGGTTCTCGCCCGGAATCGTCAGGTAGCAAATAGCCTGGCGCGCACCGTCGTTCCAGCCCTCGAGAAGAGGGTAGAACTCGCGAGAGTAGACGGCCGATTGCTCATATCGGATTCCCAGATACGGCTCGAACGCGTCGAAGCAGCCCTGGCTGGTCGCCGCGAGGACCGCGTCCTCGTCATAGGCCCCACCAAAGCCGACCTCGAACACGTGGTAAACCTCGGCGTTGTGCGACGTGTCGCACTCCACAGTGCGGACGGTCGATACCACCTCGGCGTTGCCGAAATTGCCGATGAAGCAGTCGCCCACGGCAAGGTCGGCCGCGTCGCTGAGGTTGCACCCCGCCAGGGACAGCGTGGCTGCGATCGCAAGCCCGAGGGAATTCGATGAACCCATCTGATCTCCTATCGAAAACGCCCGATTGGCTCGCTCAGCCGAGGCGCCCACGCTAGCGCGCGAGCACCCCGGCCACGAGGTCTGCCAAGTGACGCGCCGCGTCTGCGACGGGAACCTGTTCGCTGTCGCCAGTCGCGCGGATCTTGATCTCGATCACTCCTTCGGCGAGTCCACGGCCCACGACGGCGATGAACGGCGCGCCCAACAACTCGGCGTCCTTGAACTTCACCCCGGGCGAGACCTTGGGGCGGTCGTCGTAGCAGACCTCTACCCCGCTGGACTCAAGCTGCTCTGCGAGCGCGGCGGCGGCCACGTACACGACGTCGTCCTTGCCGGTGGCCATCACATGCACCAGGTACGGCGCAACGTTGGCGGGCCACGTGAGGCCGAACTCATCGTTGTTGTTCTCGGCCAGCAGGGCCAGCGCGCGGGTGACACCCACACCATACGAGCCCATGGTCACCACCTGCTGCTTGCCGTTCATGTCGAGCACCTTGAGATCGAGCGCTTCGGCGTACTTGCGGCCCAACTGGAAGACGTGTCCGATTTCCACGCCGCGGGCCAGCTCTAGCGGGCCTGAACCGTCCGGGGCTGGATCGCCGGCGTGCACGGTGGCGGCTTCGATGGTGCCGTCGGCGGTGAAGTCGCGGCCAGCGGTGAGTTCAAACACGTGCTTGCCAGCGACATCGGCTCCGGTGATCCACCGGGTCCCGGGGACGATGCGCGGGTCGAGCAGGTATGGGATGGCGCCGGTGGCGTCGGGTTTGCCGTCGTCGTCGCGCGCGATGCCTGCGACTACCGTGGCGGCCTTGCCGTCGCGGGCCTGCGGGCCGAGCGATCCGGGGCCGATGTAGCCCTTGGCCAGCTGCTTGTGCTTCTTGAAGTCGTCCTCGCCTGCAGGCTCCACCTCGTTGGGTGCGAGCGCCGATTCCAGGCGTGCCGGGTCTGCGTCGCGGTCGCCGGGGATCCCGACAACCAGGAGCGAGCGTTCGCCCGCGGCTGTGGTGACGGCGAGCACAACATTCTTGAGAGTGTCCGCTGGGGTCCAGGTGCGGTCCGCGCGCGGGTGCGCGGCGTTTGCGTGGTCCACGAGCGTGTCGATGGTGGGGGTGTCGGGGGTGTCCTCGACGTGGGCGGCCGGCGCATCGGCATAGTCGATTGCGTCCGGAACGGGCGTGGTGACGGCCTCGACGTTCGCGGCGTACCCGCCGGCCGAGCGAACGTACGTGTCCTCGCCGATCTCCGTGGGACTGAGGAACTCCTCAGATTTGGAGCCGCCCATGGCGCCTGCGCTGGCGGCCACAATCACGTAGTCCAAGCCCAGGCGATCGAAGATCTTCACGTATGCGTCGCGCTGCGCCTGGTAGGAAGCTTCCAGCCCGGCGTCGTCGATGTTGAAGCTGTACGCGTCCTTCATGATGAACTCGCGTCCGCGAAGCAGGCCGGCCCGCGGGCGGGCCTCGTCGCGGTACTTGGTCTGGATTTGGTACAGGGTGATGGGCAGGTCCTTGTACGAGCCGTATAGGTCCTTGACGAGGAGTGTGAACATCTCTTCGTGCGTGGGTGCGAGTAGGTAGTCCGCGCCCTTGCGGTCCTGGAGGCGGAACATGCCGGCACCAAACTCGTCCCAACGCCCGGTGGCCTCATAGGGCTCGCGCGGCAGCAGCGCCGGGAAGTGCACCTCTTGGCCCCCGGCGGCATCCATCTCTTCACGGACCACGGCCTCGACCTTGGCCAGAACGCGCAAGCCCAGCGGCAGCCAACTGTAAATGCCGGGCGCGGCGCGGCGGATGTATCCGGCGCGAACGAGCAGGCGGTGGCTGGCGACCTCGGCGTCTGCAGGGTCCTCACGGAGCGTGCGCAGGAACAGCGTTGACATGCGGAGCATGGTGGGAAGTCTAGCGGGCGCCGGCACTCGGCTTGTGGGCGCCGGCACTCTCTGGCCGCATGCCGATTCTTCCTTCAGCAACAACAACCGCGCGTCCGACTCATAGACGGGACCGGCTGCACCCCACATCACGGCGATATATGGGGTAATGTCCGGTTCCAAGGTCGCGGAGAAGCGTCTAGCGGCGTGCAGCAAGTGCGGGATTCAACGCATTCGTTGCGCGCCGTAAGCGTCCATGGCTGAATGTTCCGACCACGGCCCTCGACACACGAGCACCCTAGGAGAAGAAACATGCTTAAGACTTTCGCAATGCTTGCGGCAACAGCGCTCGCGCTCGTCGCATGTTCGTCCGTCACGGTAGAGCCATCCGCGAGCACATCGCCCGTGGCGACCGTGGATCTGGACGCCCCGCTCGGGCCGCAGGCAGCTGATGCGATCACGGTCGGTGACGCCGTGACGCTTCAAACCTTGCTAGACGCGGGTCTCGAAGTCGACCACAATATCGGCGGTCTCAAACTTGTCCATCGGGCGGTGCTCGCGAGCCAGCTCGAGCTTATTGCGCTCCTGCTAGACGCGGGGGCCGATGTGGACGCCCGCACGGCAACCGGACAGACGGCCATGATGCTCGCTGCTGGCGGCAGCACCGGAGAGACGGTGCAACTGCTAGTCGATCGCGGCGCAGATATTGGTGACGTGTACAGGGGATCCAACGGCAAACGCGCGATTCACACAGCTGCGGCTGAGGGCAATGTCGAAGCACTCATCGTGCTCCTGGGCGCAGGCGAAGACATCGACGTGCTCGAAACCACCGATAGCACGGCGCTCATGTACGCCGCCTACTGGGGTCACTCCGACGTGGTTGATGAACTCATCGCACGCGAATGCGGCCTCAACATCCGCGACGAGGGCGGCGCCACCGCCCTGTACTGGGCTCGCTACCAAGGCGAGACAGCGATCGCGAGCGCGATCGAGGCGGCCGGCGGGACCGAGTAGCGGGCACGGGCCAGTCGTTCGTCAGTGACGTGTATCAGACATCGTCCCCTACGCGCTGCCCTGACAGTTTGCCAAGACTCTTGCCGGTCCCGACTACACCTCAACGTCACAGACTCCCAGCCCGGCCTCGATCAGTTCTGAACCGCCCTGGGTTTTGTTCCGATCTCTATTTGAGAGGATCGGATCATGCCAAAGAGATATCCAGAGGAGTTCAAGGCCCGCGCGGTCAGGCTCGTTGACGAAGCGGTCGGCGAGGCAGGTGCCAGCGAAACGGATGCCATGTCGAGGGTTGCTACCCGTTTGGGGGTGTCAACGGAGTCTGTTAGACGGTGGCGTCGCCAGGCTCGTGTTGATTCGGGCATCGAGCGGGGCGTGACGAGTGAGGAGTCGACGGAGATGCGGCGGCTACGTCGCGAGAACACTGAGTTGAGGCGTGCAAACGAAATATTGCGGACTGCGTCAGCGTTTTTTGCAGCGGAACTCGACCGCCCCACGACGAAATGATTCGATACATCGATGAGTATCGGGATCAATTCGGGGTTGAGTTCATTTGTCGCACACTTGCTGCGACACCCGGTGGGTTCATTACCTCGCGCGGCTATCGGGCCGCGAAGTTTCGGCCTCGCTCCGACAGATCAATTCGGGACGAGCAGGTCGGTGAGGCCCTGACCCAAATTCATGCTGCTAACTATTCGGTTTACGGGGTGCGTAAAATGTATGCGGCGATGCGTAGGGCCGGCTGGGATGTGGGCCGCGACCAGGTGGCCCGCCTCATGCGCAAGAGCCATTTGCGTGGGGTTAGCCGTGGCAAGAGAGTCTTCACGACCGTTACGGACCCTGCCTCGATGCGACCAGCTGACTTAGTGGAGCGGCGCTTCACCGCTAGTGGTC
Organism: Demequinaceae bacterium; assembly: GCA_965250005.1. GTDB lineage: Bacteria > Actinomycetota > Actinomycetes > Actinomycetales > Demequinaceae > WTKG01. The sequence goes on along the minus strand of OZ252279.1, from coordinate 183,636 downwards.
CGCGTGAGCTTTGGGTCGCGGACATCACCTATGTGGCCACATGGAATGGCTTCGCCTACACCGCTTTCGTCACCGACGTCTTCAGTCGCAAAATCGTCGGCTGGGCAGTATCCAGTTCGTTAACTACCCAGTCGTTGCCGTTACAGGCACTCGAGATGGCTGCCTTCATCAACGACACTGGGGAAGGTCTCATCCATCACAGCGATATGGGCACGCAATATGTGTCCCTGGCTTACTCCGACCGCCTCACCGACCTCGGCATCACCGCTTCTGTCGGATCCCGTGGAGACAGTTACGACAACGCCCTAGCCGAGTCCGTCAACGCCGCCTACAAAGCCGAACTGATTCGTGCTCGAAAGCCCTGGCGAACCATCGAGCAAGTCGAGTTCGCAACCCTGGAATGGGTCCACTGGTTCAACACCGCCCGACTCCACGAAAACCTCGGCCACCGAACCCCAGCAGAAATCGAAACCGAGCACTACGCTCGCCCTCGATCCAACTAGCCTCGTTCGGCCCGAAATGGTAGAACCACACCTCGGAGTCGTTGAACGCAACACCCACATACTCCTCGAAGTGCGCGAAACAGGTGTCATCCACTTCGAAAAACACGGCCTCTTTGTCATATTCGCCCTCAACCGATACGTCGAAGGTATAGAAAACTTCGGAATCGTGCGCCGCATCGCAGTCCAACGGGTCGAACTCAGAAACATCCTGCCCCGCAGTCGACGTGTCATTGAAACAGGTCCCCGCACTAAGATCCTGGACTGCGGTTCCGGAACAGGCCGACCCCGCCAACACCAGTACTGCCGCCGCGACACTGAACTTCAACAGGCGCATAACCCCTCCTTGACAGCATCTACCAACCCTTGACTATCTGCGCGTCACCCTAGCGGCATCCATACGCCTCCACCAGTCAAACGGGGAGAACGCGCTCGCGGGCGTCGTCGGCTTCGGCATCGCGCCCGCGGACGCGGTCGCTCCGATCGCCAGCTAACCGTACGTAGGCGCCGCCGGCAGACCAAAGTATTCCTCGAGCGTCGTCACGCCAGAATCGTGCATTGCGCCGGCGACTTCAACACCCACGTATCGCAGATGCCACGGCTCCCACGCGTACCCCGTCACGTTCTTCTTTCCGTCGGGGTAGCGGATCACAAACCCGTACTCGTGAGCATGCTCGGCGACCCACAGTCCTATCGAGCTGGAGCCAAAGCACCGCTTGAGCCGGCACTGCGAGCTCGTGTAGATATCAACGGCCAGGCCCGTCTGATGCTCCGAATAGCCCGGGCGCGCGGAGCCCTGGTCCGCGGCCCAATAGCTGCTAGCCCGGGCATACGAGTAGTACACGCCGGACTGGTGGTTATAGGTACGGTAGCCGGTGGAGATGCTGAACCCCAGGCCCTCGAGTCCGGCCGCAGCGTGCAGAGTGCGCAAAGCATCGGCCGCCTCGCGCGTAAGTCGTTGAGAGCTACCACCTGGGATGGGGCTGAGATTCACCAGGTCTCCAGGCACAAACTTCTTGGGCGAGAGTTGGCGCCGCTTGTTGACCACAATGGTGATCGAGCTCGGATCGTCCAGCGCGTTAACCGTCACGTCGGGGATCTCGTGAAAGTCGATCTGCGCGTCCGGCGCCGCGCTCACGGCGGGCACGCTCGTGGCATCGGTGCTCGGCGCGGCTACAGGCTCGTCGGCCGTTCCAGCCGCCGTGCGTGCGGCATCAGCCACGAGGAAAACCAGCACCAAGACGGCGGCGAGCCCGGCAGCCCACCGGCGGCGGTGCTTCCCCGCTCGCACCGCAACAGGCGCCTCCCGTAGCATCCGCCCAGCGTAGCGGAGCGCTGTATTGCACAAGAACCGTGCTAGAAAATCGCCGTGCTAGAACATGACCGTCGCGAACGTACCGACACATTGGAAGCCAACGGCGTCGTACGACCGGATCGCCTTGCGGTTGAATTCGTTGACGTAGAGCGAAACAGTGGGCGCGAGCTCGTCTCGCGCTAGCGCCACAACGGCCGACATCCCGGCGCGCGCGAGCCCACGGCCTCGCAACGCGCGGTGCACCCACACGCCCTGCATTTCCGCCACCCCGGCGCCGTCCACCCCGCGCGACACCACGCCGGCCTCGGCCTTGAACACGACCTGCCTGCGCCCCTCGGCCAACCCGTATTGAACGAAGGATCGCCCTGTCCTGATGAGCCACTTGAGCCGGTCCTCATATGCTCGTCTGCCGTGGAGAAGCGGGTCGTAGCCCACCTCGGCGGTAAACATGTCCACGCACGTGGGCAACAGCGCCGCGAAGTCGTCGAGTTGGGCGGTGCGCACGGCGTCAAGGGCGACGTCCTGGGCGTCAAGCGGCGGTACGTGCTTGGCAGGGCCCTCGATAGTCATGAGTAGCTGTTCCGGGCGCATGGAGCGCGCGGGCCCCCAGGCTCCGTCGATGCGATCCCACAGGTCGAGCACCACCGCGGCCTCCCCCACGAGAGCGCTGGGACGCCCTATTCTCCGCGCCAGCGTGTCTGCCACGGCCGCGAGCACTTGGTCAGTGGGCTCGGGAATCGCCGGGATCAAGTTCGCGCCGTTCCACAGCACGCCCTGCAGGTCGCGACGGCGGCCGTCGCGCTCGTACACGCCCCACAATCCACCCGACTTGCTGCGGCCGTGATCGAGCGCCACCTCAACTTGCATCGCGGGCATGACGAACTCCACTGGCTTGATGGCACACAACGTCTGTGCAGCCGTGAGGTCGCGCTTCTGTAGCGACGTAACCGCGAAGCGCGGCCGCACTCGTCTCAGCAAGGAGTCCGTCATGGCCGGGCCGCCGTCACTGGGAGACCGACACCTCGGGCGCGGCGCCCTCGATGGGCTCCATGGCATCGGCGATCTTCATCGCCTCTTCGATCAGTGTTTCCACGATCAACGCCTCAGGCACGGTTTTGATGACCTCGCCCTTGACAAAGATTTGGCCCTTGCCGTTTCCGGACGCAACGCCGAGGTCTGCCTCGCGCGCCTCGCCCGGTCCGTTGACCACGCAGCCCATGACGGCCACGCGCAGCGGCACCTCCATGCCTTCGAGCCCGGCGGTGACCTTTTCGGCGAGCTCGTACACGTCAACCTGCGCGCGGCCACAGCTGGGGCACGACACGATTTCGAGCTTGCGCTCCTTGAGGTTGAGCGATTGCAGAATCTGGATGCCCACTTTGACCTCTTCGACGGGCGGGGCGCTGAGCGAGACGCGAATTGTGTCGCCGATGCCCTGGCTGAGCAGCGCGCCAAAGGCGGTGGCGGACTTGATGGTGCCCTGAAACGCTGGGCCCGCCTCGGTGACGCCCAGGTGCAGCGGCCAGTCGCCGCGGTCGGACAGTTGCTTGTATGCCTCGACCATCACCACTGGGTCGTTGTGCTTGACGGAAATCTTGAAGTCGTGGAAGTCGTGTTCCTCGAACAGGCTTGCCTCCCACACGGCCGACTCCACGAGTGCCTCGGGTGTGGCCTTGCCGTACTTCTTCAGCAGGCGCGGGTCCAGCGATCCTGCATTGACGCCGATGCGAATGCTGGTTCCCCCGTCCTTGGCCGCCTTCGCAATTTCTCCGACCTTGTCGTCAAACTTGCGGATGTTTCCGGGGTTCACGCGCACGGCAGCGCAGCCTGCATCGATCGCGTCGAATACGTACTTGGGCTGGAAGTGGATGTCCGCGATCACCGGGATCTGCGACTTCTTGGCGATCGCGGGGAGCGCGTCTGCGTCGTCCTGCGTGGGGCACGCGACGCGCACGATGTCGCAGCCTGCTGCCGTCAGTTCGGCGATCTGCTGGAGCGTGGTGTTGACGTCGTGCGTCTTGGTGGTGCACATGGACTGGACGCTAATGGGGGCGTCGCCGCCCACGTCGATCTTGCCGACCTTGATCTTGCGGGTCTTGCGGCGGGGGGCCAGCGTGGGGGCTGGCATGGGAGGCATTCCAAGTCCGATGGCGGTCACGGTTCTAGTATCTCCCAGGTCCGACCGCTGTTTGGGCGCCCACGCGCACGGCGCTAAGCGACGCTGACCGGTGCCACAAAGTCCGCGACGATCAGCACGAGCCCCACGAGCATAAGAACGGCGAACATCCCGTACGCGTATGGCATCATCCGGGCCAGGTCCACGGGCGCTGGCCGCGGCAAGTTCTTGACGCGCGCCCACCCGTTCTTGACGGCCTGCCAGAGTGCGCCCGCGATGTGCCCGCCGTCCAGCGGCAGCAGCGGGATCATGTTGAAGACGAACAGCGCGAGGTTGATGCCCGCGAGCAGCGCGAGGGCGGAAACGAGTTTGTCGATGAAGGGAACTTCGGCCGCAGCCTGCTCGCCCGCTATGCGCCCAGCGCCGACGATGCTGATGACGCCCTCGGTGTCGCGTTCCTGCGAGCCGACGATTGCCCCGACGGCACTGGCCACGTGCTGCGGCAGTTCGCGCACCGCGGTGAACGTGAGCCCCAGGTACTCCCCAGTGACCTCGACGCCTGTGCCGATGGGGAACCGGTGGCGCTCCGTGCCGGGCTGCATCCCAAAGAAGCCGGAAGGGGCAAGGACGGGTTCGCCCGCTTCGTCGTAAACGATGTCCCCTGCGGCGTCAAAAGTATAGTAATCGCGGGACGTGGGCGTGACCGTCACAGACATGATCTGGTCTCCGCGCACAAACTCGACCTTGGTGGGCACGCCGTTCGCAGCGCGCATGGCCGCGGATAGCTCGGGCCACGTCTCGATCATGGAGCCGTCAACGGCGGTGATCCGGTCACCCGCCACCAGTCCGGCGGCTGCTGCGGCAGAGGCCGGGTCGCCCGCGGCGCAGTCGACCTCAATACTCTCGAGCGCACAGGGCACGACGGCGGCGACCACGGGCACGGTGCGCGGCCCGCCAATGGCCGAAAAGATGACGGTGAAGAGGATCGCCGCAATGATGAGGTTCATGATGGGGCCGCCGGCCATGACGATGACCTTCTTCCACCACGCGAGCCGGTAGAAGGCGCGGTGCTCCTCGCCCTCGTGTACCTCTTCTATCGAGGCGTCGCGGGTGTCCGCTATCAGGCGAGAACTCCAACCCGTACCGCGTACTTCTTTGACCTCGTGCGCTGGGGGGATCATGCCCACCAGCCGCACGTAGCCGCCTAGCGGTATCGCCTTGAGGCCGTACTCCGTCTCGCCTCGCGTGCGCGACCACAGCGTCTTTCCGAATCCGACCATGAACTGGCTAACGCGGACCCCAAAGCGCTTGGCGGGGACCATGTGGCCCAACTCATGCAGTGCAATCGAAATCGCGATACCAACGATGAAGACGAGCACTCCGAGGGCGTAATCCATGTTGACTACTCTACGACCGCGACGCTCAGCGGGTTCCCTAATGCGAGAAACCTCACGCGGCGATTCCCTCGGTAGCGCGAACGCGCGCCCAGGCTTCCGCCTCGAGAACGGCCTCAAGCGTGATGTCCACCGGCGATCGGAAGTCTGCGAGCACCGCCTCAATAGTGTCGACGATTCCGAGGAACGGGAGCTTCCCTGCGGCGAATGCGGCGACGCACTCCTCGTTGGCGGCGTTGTACACGGCGGGGTGTAGCGCCGACGCGCGGGCCGCCTCCCTCATCAGGCGCACGGCGGGGAACGCCTCGGAGTCGAGCGGCTCGAACGTCCAGGTTTGGGGCTGCGCCCAGTCGTAGGCGGGTGCCGCGTCGGCGACGCGGTCCGGCCACGCCAATCCGAGCGCAATGGGCAGGCGCATGTCTGGTGGGCTGGCCTGCGCGATGGTGCTGCCGTCCACAAATTCGACCATCGAGTGGATCTGCGACTGGGCGTGAACCACCACCTCGACCTTGTCCATGGGGATGTCGAACAGCAGGTGCGCTTCCATCACCTCGAGCGCCTTGTTGACCATGGTCGCGGAGTTGATGGTGACGACCGGGCCCATGTCCCAGTTGGGGTGGTTCAGCGCCTGCTCGGGGGTGACCGCGGCGAGTTCCGCGCGAGACTTGCCGCGGAACGGCCCGCCGGACGCGGTGACGATGAGTTTTCGGACCTCGCCGCGCGTCCCGGCGCGCAGCGCCTGGGCGAGCGCGCTGTGCTCCGAATCCACGGGGACAATCTGGTCCGGCCGCGTCACCGCCGCCTTGACCAGCGCGCCGCCCGCGATGAGCGACTCTTTGTTTGCCAGCGCGAGCGTGCTGCCGGCCTGGAGCGCAGCGAGCGTGGGGCCCAGTCCCACTGAGCCAGTCATGCCGTTGAGGACAACGTCCGCTGGCGCGGGAGAACCGTCATCATCCAGCCCACCACCTGCAGCAGCCGCGATCGCCGCCGCGCCCGGACCGGCCTCCACCTGCACGCCGGGCAGTCCCGCCGCCACGAGTTCAGCTGCTGCCTCGTCGGCCACGGCAACCATCTCGACCTCAAGTTCGCGGGCCTGCTCGATGATCACGTCAGGATTGGCGCCACCCGCCGCTATTGCGGTCACGCGGAAGCGCGCCGAGTTGCGATTGATGACGTCGATAGCCTGGGTGCCGATCGAGCCGGTCGAGCCCAGGAGCGCGACAGTGCGCGCTGGCACTGTTAGGAGACGCCCAGCAGGATGTCGACGGCCTTCGCCAGGTACGCGTCCACCTGGCGCTCGTCATACGCGCGCCACTTGGCCACGCGCTTGAACGACTGGCTGCGGATATCTTGCGACGTGATGAGTTCGCCCTTGTCAAAATAGTCCGTGATGCCATTAAGGACTTTGTCTACCGCGCGCGCGTCGTAGCCGCGCCTGAGTGCCTTCGGACGGTTGAAGCGTTCGCGCGCCGGGCGTCGCAGCCGCTCGTAGAGGGTCTGGGCGCGCTGCGACAGGTCACTCTGCCATGCCTCCTGGCCGTGCTGCGTCACATACTGGTCGCGTAGGCGCTTGGCGAACGCGTCCTCAAGCTTGTCGAGGGCGGCGTCCACCTCGGCGGTCTTGTACCCGCGGCGCGCTAGGTCAAAAGCCGCGCGACGGATGTCCATGGGTGCGAGCCCGTCGACGTCAACCACCGCACGCTCGTACGCGGCGCGCACCTTGGCGAAAAACTCCTCGACCTGCTCCCGGTCGTAACCGGTGCGCAAAGGGTTCACCTTGGTGAATAGCTCGCTCATTCCTGCTCCTTGGTAGCCAACTGGCCGCATGCTCCATCAATGTCACTGCCACGAGTATCCCTGATTGTGGTGGGAACGCCACGTGCTTCGAGTTGCCGCACGAACTCACGTTCAACCTCAGGGTCGCTCGCTGTCCACTTACTTCCCGGCGTCGGGTTGAGAGGAATGGGGTTAACGTGCACCCAACCCGTGCCGCGTTCCATAAGCTTCCTACCCAACATATCGGCTCGCCACGCCTGATCGTTAATGTCGCGGATCAACGCATACTCAATACTGACCCGCCGGCCGGTCGCGTCAAAGAACCGCTTGGCCGCGTCGAGCGCCTCGTCAACACTCCAACGCGTATTGACCGGGACTAGTTCACTACGCAGTTCGTCATCCGGAGCGTGAAGCGACAGCGCGAGCGTGACAGGGATGCCTTCCTTGGTGAGCTTGTCCATAGCGGGCACCAGACCGACCGTGGACACCGTGACGTGGCGGGCGCTCAGGCCAAGGCCCTCGGGCTCGGGCGCGATGAGCGTGCGCACGGCCGTGAGCACGGCCCGGTAGTTGGCGAGCGGCTCGCCCATGCCCATGAACACCACGTTGCTCAGGCGCACAGACGCGTCCGCGGGATCCTCGCCGTTGACGGCGAATGCACCGTCGCGGGTCGCGCGGGCCGCAAGCCGCACCTGCTCGATAATCTCGGCAGCGCTCAAGTTTCGCGTCAGCCCCATCTGGCCGGTCGCACAAAACGGGCACGCCATTCCGCACCCCGCCTGGCTGGTTACGCACAGAGTTGCGCGGCCGGGATAGTTCATGAGCACGGATTCAACCTTGACCCCGTCGTGCAGATTCCACAGCGTCTTCTTGGTGTCGCCGCTGTCCGTTGAGATAGACCGCACCTCGGTCATCAGGGGCGGGAACAGATCCTCGACGAGGGCTTCGCGCGCCGACGCGGGCAGGTCCGTCATGGCGTCCGCGTCTACGTTCAGATGTGTGAAGTAGTGGGTCGCGAGTTGCTTGGCGCGGAACGCGTGATGTCCCAGACCCTCGACGGCGGAGGCGCGTTCGTCGGCTGTGAGGTCGGCGAAGTGACGCGGCGGCTTGCCCCGCTTGGGGGCGGCCATCTGCAACGGCATGGGTGCGGGCTCGGTCATGAGGGGTCTATTGTCGCTGACGCCACGGAATTATTGAAACCCGAGCAGCAAAGCGAACGCCACGTACGCCATCGGGGCCGCAATCAACGCGGAGTCAATCCGGTCGAGGATGCCCCCGTGTCCGGGGAGGGAGTCCCCCATGTCCTTAATATCGATGTCGCGTTTGAGCGCCGACTCCACCAGGTCGCCGAGCACGGCTCCGATCACCGTGACGCCGCCCACGATCAGCCCCGTTCGCCACTCGCCGTCGTAGAAGTAGAAACTCGCGGCGGTCGCGAGGCCGATGCCCAGCACCGCTCCGCCGATCGCGCCCTCCCAGGTCTTCTTGGGGCTGATCTTGGGTGCCATCGGGTGCTTACCAAAGAGCATGCCGAACAGCAGCCCGCCGGTGTCGTTGCCTACGATGCCGAACACAAAGATTGTGATGCGAATCCAGCCGTCGTCCGCCTGCTCCATGAGAACCATGAAGGACAACAGGAATGGAATCCAGACGAGCGTGAGCACGGTCGCCAGCGCGTCGTGCAGGGTGTCCTCGAGCCACTCGTCCACCAGGCGCCAGGCGATTGCCCCGGCGCTCGCAACCAGCAGCGACACCACCAGGCCCTCGCGGCCGTTGAACCACGTCGAGATTGCGATGCCGATGGTGCCAGCGATGATGGGCGTCAGGGAGATGAGCCGGCCTTGGCGCATTAGCGCGCGGCGCCACTCGGGGTAGGACGCGATTGCGAAGCCGTAGACCACCACGGAGAAGAGCAGCTCGCTGTAGAACGCGGACCCCAGCACCAACGCAAGTATCGCAAGGCCGACGGGCGTCGCCACCCACAGGTTGCGCCCCTTGTTGCGCCCGCCCTTCTTGCGTGCGGACACCGCCACCGTCTTCCTCTTGGACATCAGACTTCTAGCAGCTCGCTCTCCTTGTGGGCAAGCAGCTGGTCAATAGTGTCCGTGTGTTTCTTCGTGAGGGAGTCGAGCTCTTTCTCTGCGCGCTGGCCGTCGTCCTTGCCAACCTCGCCGTCTTTGACCGACAAGTCGATTGCGTCTTTCGCTTTGCGGCGCAGGTTGCGAATCGAAATCTTGGCGTCTTCCGCCTTGGACTTGGCCAGCTTCACATATTCCTTGCGGCGCTCTTCCGTGAGCTGCGGCATGTTGATACGCAATACGTTGCCGTCGTTCGTGGGGCTCACGCCCAAATCGGAGTTGCGGAGCGACTTCTCGATCTCGCCGATCGCGCCCATGTCGTACGGCGCGATCAGAACCGTGCGCGCCTCTGGCGTGGTGATGGACGCCAGCTGCTGGATGGGAGTCATCGCGCCGTAGTAGTCGACCATGATGTTTGCGAATATAGAGGCGGACGCCTGGCCAGTTCGGATTTCCGAGAAGCTGTTCTTAGCGACCTCGACCGCCTTGTCCATGTGTTCCTCGGCATCGAGGAGGGTGTCGTCGATCACGGCTGTCCTTTCCTTGGGTGGCGGCTTAGGCCGTCACCAGGGTCCCGATTCTCTCACCGAGAAGCGCACGCGTCACGTTACCCGGTTCTTCGAGTCCAAACACGAGCATGGGCATTTCGTTATCCATGCAGAGGCTGAATGCGGTCGAGTCCAGCACGTTCAGGCCGCGCTGCAGTGCCTCGCGGTAGGTGATGTTGGCGATGCGCTCGGCCTTCGGGTCCTTGGCGGGATCTGCGGTGTAAACGGCGTCCACGCCGTTCTTGCCCATCAGCACCTCTGTGCAACGGGTCTCGAGCGCGCGCTGGACCGAGACAGTGTCCGTACTGAAGTACGGCATGCCCGCCCCCGCGGCAAAAATCACAACGCGACCCTTTTCCATGTGGCGCATCGCACGTCGCGGTATGTACGGCTCCGCGACCTGCCCCATGGTGATGGCCGTCTGCACGCGCGTGTCGACACCGGCCTGCTCAAGGAAGTCTTGCAGGGCGAGGGCATTCATGACCGTGCCCAGCATGCCCATGTAGTCGGCTCTGGCGCGTTCCATGCCGCGCTCCGACAGTTCAACGCCGCGGAAGAAGTTGCCACCGCCCACGACGACGCCTACCTGCACTCCCTGGTGGACGGCGTCGGCGACCTCGTGCGCGAGGCGCTGGACAACATCGGGGGCGAGGCCAACTTCGCCGCCTCCGAATGTCTCGCCTGAAAGTTTGATCAGCACGCGCCGCGCCGTGGGAGGGGTGTCAACGCCGGGTTGAACATCCTTGTCCGACATCATTCCTCCTTGGCGCGGCGTGCTGGTCAGGTTGTGTCTTAGGCTCCCACGCGGAAGCGGGCGAACGCAGTAACCTCGCCGCCGGTTGCCTCGATGACCTTAGCAACCGTGGTCTTGGAGTCCTTGGCGTAAGCCTGCTCTGTCAGACAGTTCTCCTTGAAGAACCCGGTCATTCGGCCGTCGACGATCTTGGGCATGGCAGCCTCAGGCTTGCCCTCACCCTTCGCGGTCTCTTCGGCCACCTTGCGCTCGTGCGCGACCGTGTCAGCAGGGACCTCATCGCGGTTGAGGTACGTGGGCGAGTATGCCGCGATGTGCATGCCGATGTCGCGTGCTACCTCGCCAGCCTTAGCATCTGCTCCTACGAGGACGCCCACCTGAGCGGGGAGGTCCTTGTTGGTCCGGTGCAGGTACGTGGCGACCACCGGCGCTTCGACTCGGGCAACGCGGCGCAGAACGATCTTCTCGCTCAGAACGCCGGCCGTCTCGTCAATAAGCTGCTGGACGGTCTTGCCTCCGGCGTCGGCCGCGAGTGCGGACTCGGCGTCGGTGGCGTCGGCCGCGACAACGGCCTTGAGGACGTCCTCGGCGAGGGCGATGAACTTGTCGTTCTTCGCCACAAAGTCAGTCTCAGAGTTGATCTCGATCAGCGTGCCGATCTGACCGGCACCACCGTCGTGGATCTCGGAGACAACGAGGCCCTCGGAGGCGCTGCGGCCCTCGCGCTTGGTGACGCCCTTGAGTCCCTTGACGCGAAGCACATCGACAGCTGCATCGATATCGCCATCGGTCTCGTCGAGAGCCTTCTTGACGTCGAGCATGCCCGCACCCGTGCGCTCGCGGAGCGCCTGGATGTCTGCAACGGTGTAGTTAGCCATGTGTCGTGTCCTTACTTCTCGTCGGCCTTGGCTGCGGCCTTGGCCGCTGCCTTCTTTGCGGGCGCCTTCTTCGCTGCGGGCTTCTTGTCGGCGTCAGCCTTCTTCGCTGCTGCTTTCTTTGCGGGCGCCTTCTTGGCTGCGGGCTTCTTGTTGGCGTCAGCCTTGGCGTCAGCCTTGGCGTCAGCCTTGGCGTCAGCCTTGGCGTCAGCCTTGGCGTCAGCCTTGGCGTCAGCCTTGGCCGTGTCGTCCTTCTTGTCGCCTTCGGTGTCGCCACCCAGGAGCTCCTGCTCCCACTCGGCAAGAGGTTCGGTCGCGTCACCCTCGGTACCCTCGGCGTCCTCAGCTTTGGGAGCGTGGCGCATCTTGAGGCCCTCGGCCACGGCGTCGGCGATCACGCGTGTGAGGAGTCCCACCGAGCGGATCGCGTCGTCGTTGGACGGGATGCCGTACTGGACCTTGTCCGGGTCGCAGTTGGAGTCGAGCATGGCGACAACGGGGATGCCGAGCTTGGCTGCCTCTTCGACTGCGAGGTGCTCCTTGTTGGTGTCGACAATCCACACGATCGACGGCGTCTTGGCCATGTCACGAATACCGGTGAGCACCTTGGCGAGCTTGGTCTTCTCGCGGCGCATGATGAGAAGTTCCTTCTTGGTGTGTGCCGACCCGGCGACATCGTCAAAATCAACCTCTTCGAGCTCCTTGAGACGCGCGACGCGCTTGTTCACGGTCTGGAAGTTGGTGAGCATTCCGCCCAGCCAGCGCTCGTTCACGAATGGCATGCCGACGCGTGCTGCTTGCTCGGCAATGGGCTCCTGCGCCTGGCGCTTGGTTCCTACGAACAGCACGTTGCCGCCGTGAGCGACCGTGTCGCGCACGAACGTGAACGCGTCGTCGATCATCTGGATGGACTGCTGCAGGTCAATGATGTAGATGCCATTGCGCTCGGTGAAAATGAAGCGCTTCATCTTGGGGTTCCAGCGGCTGGTCTGGTGCCCAAAATGGACACCCGAGTCAAGCATCTGGCGCATGGTCACTACGGCCATGGCATTCCTTTCGACGCCCGTGGCGGGCGCACGTGTGTGCGGCGGGCTGTGGGCCCGCATTGAGTTGTCGGCACGGCCAGGTGGCCTTGCCCCTGGCATCTACGCGGGGCGGCACCGGACAAGTCCGGACCACGCCTCCCCGTCGCTACCCCCTCGCGTTGGCCCTAGGGCCGCTGCGCGTGGGTCGCGATTAGATGCGCGAAGTCAGTCAGATTTCTCCGACCGCTGGGTGAATCTTACCTGAGAGGCGGATGGGCGCGCACCGCCCGATGTCCACAGGCGGTCAGAGCGCGGGCGGCGCCCCCCGTTTGTTGGAGCGCAGGCCGCGCCGCGCCGATGGTGCGGTCACGTTGTACACATGAAGACACGGGTTTCGACCGGCGCAGCAAGGGTGGCCGGGTTGTCACTCATCCTTGCGTTGGCGGGTTCGCTTGGGGGGTCGGGGGCTCACGCGGGCGCTGGAACTGGGGCGCGAGCGCACGTAGCCACGAGGCTTGACGCACCTGTCAGCCCGGTGAGGGCCGAGCGGCTGTTTGAGCGGCCCGCCAAACGATGGCTAGCGGGGCACCGCGGAATCGATCTCGAGGCACGTGCGGGCCAGGATGTGCTCAGCCCAGGCTCAGGAACGGTCACGTTCGCCGGGGTGGTTGTGGACCGCGGGGTGGTGACGGTGGCGCACGGCGCGGGGCTGGTGTCGAGCGTCGAACCAGTCGATGTGAACGTGAGCGTAGGTGACGTGGTGGGCGCGGGCGACGTGATCGGAGTGGTCGCTGAGGCACCTGGCCATTGCACCCCACGCGCCTGCGTGCACTGGGGCGTGAGGCTCTATGGCGAATACATCAACCCGCTGGACGTGATGCACGGGTACGGTACCGTGCGCCTGCTTCCAGTGGAATGAACGGTTAGTCGAACGCGCCGGTGCTCACGAGGGACTCGCGCAGCTTCTTCACTGCCGCGGTGTGAATCTGCGAGACGCGGGATTCAGTTACGCCTAGCACCTTGCCTATTTGCGCGAGCGTGATGTTTTCGAAGTAGTACAGGCGCAGCACTTCCTGCTCGCGGTCGCGCACCTCGCCGATCGCCCGGAACAGCAGCGTGTGCGTTTCGCGCACATGCACGGGCTCGCTGGCGGACGGAGTCCGCAGGCTCGCTGCCGTGCGCTCGTAGGTGTGTTCCGTGTCCTCGTTGCTGATGCCGTCGAGCGCAGCGATGTGCGACAGCGCCACCTGGGCGCGGACCGTGCGCACCTCGGCCACGTCCCAGTCGAGTATGTCAGCGACGTCTTCGTCGCTCACGGGACGCATGAGCGACTGCTCGAGCTTGCGGGTGGCCGTCTCCACTACCCGGGCTTTGCTGCGCACCGAGCGCGGCACCCAGTCGGTGGAGCGGATTTCGTCGATGATCGCGCCGCGCACCCGAGTCGCGGCGTACGTTTCGAACTTGAAGCCGCGCTCCAGGTCGAATTTCTGAATCGCGTCAATCAGGCCGAACATGCCGTAGGAGACCAGGTCGCCAAGTTCAACCGAGTCGGGCAGCCGCACGATCATTCGACCAGCGATGCTCGTGACAAGCGGCGCGTAGTGCGTGATGAGATCCTCGCGCGCTTGGGCGGCCGGCGCCTTGCGGCGGCCGTGAAGAGCCTTCCACCAGCCCTCGACCTGCTCCGAGGTGGGCGGGACGACCGTGAACAGCGGTTCGTCCGCAAACTCGAATTCTTGAAGCACGGAGTTGAGGTCTGACATGACTCTCCCTAAGCGCGCGGGTGCGCGAGTTGGTAGGACGCCCGGAGGCGATCGGCGGACACATGCGTGTATCTCTGCGTGGTGCTGAGGCTGGCGTGCCCCAACACTTCCTGAACTGAGCGAAGATCGGATCCGCCGTGCACCAAGTGCGTAGCAGCGCTGTGGCGTAGCGCATGGGGCGCCACGTCCTCCAGGCCAACCGCAGCGCCCAACGAGTGCACGGCCTCGCGAATCTGGCGCTGGTCGACGCGGCTTCCACGGCGACCCAAGAAAAGTGCGGAGTCGGTGGCGGCCCGCACGATGCGCGGACGCCCGGAGTCAATCCATGCGGAGAGGGCGCTGGCGGCGGGGACGCCGAACGGCACCATTCGCTCCTTGCTGCCCTTGCCCATGACCCGCACCAACCGCGTCGCAAGATCGAGGTCTCCCATGTCGATGGTGGCGAGTTCGCCGACGCGCATGCCGGTGGCGTAGAGCAACTCGGCGGCCGCCCAATCGCGGGTGTCGAGCGGGTCTTCCGATTCCTCTGCGCGCTCCTTCGCGCTGTTGAGCATCGCCTCAACATCCTCGGGGGTGAGCACAGACGGCACAGTGATGGCGGCGCGGGCTGACGCGAGCCGGATCGCGGGGTTGGCGGTGACCTTTCCCGCCTCGCAGGCCCACGCGTAGAAAGCTCGGGCCGCGGCGCCTCGGCGCGCAAGGGTCGTGCGGGTGAGACCACCCGCCGCTTGAGCCGCGAGCCACGCTCGCAGGGCCGCAAGATCGACGCGCTCCAGCACTCTGTCGGTCGAGTCTTCTTTCAGCAACGCGGCCTGCTCCGCGTCCCGGTCGGCGTCGGACCCCGCGAGTTGTGCCACGTATTCGGCGAGGTGAAGAACGTCAGAAGTGTAGGCGCGCACGGTGTTGACGGACAGCCCACGCTCGTGGCGCAGGAATCTGTCGAAAGAGTCGAGCAGGTCACTCGCTCGCGTCGTCATAGTCGCGGACATGACGCCACCCTCGCACCGTCCCACCCGTCAAATCAACCCCCTGAGTCACATTTGTCACATCATTATCGAGATTATGGGGGGTCTTGGTATGTTATTTCCGATTTCTGTGCCGATAACGCCGCCGCGGGGCCCGTTATCGCGGCGCTGCGATCCATGCCCAGGCGCCACCTCGCAACCGAATCGGTCCCCCCGCGTGATCGTCCGGCAATCAGGCACCGAACCGAAAGTCAAGGCCTATCCGGAGGCGATCGTCCGCGTGAATTGCAACGTCGCGGTGGCGGCCCCCGCCGCGAGA
The DNA here is from genome assembly GCA_965250005.1 of Demequinaceae bacterium. Classification (GTDB taxonomy): domain Bacteria; phylum Actinomycetota; class Actinomycetes; order Actinomycetales; family Demequinaceae; genus WTKG01. The sequence continues at coordinate 168,208 of OZ252279.1, read as the reverse complement.
ACACGCGGGCCTTGCTCGAAGCCGACGCACGGGCGACGTTGGGCATGGAGTTGACGAACCTACACGTAGCCGTCAGTTAGGCCGATGAGCGCCACCGCATCGCCGTCGATGTACTCGACAAGCCTCAGATGAGGGCTTTGGTGTGCCAGACGGTCTTCGTCTCGGTGAAGAAAGCGACGCGCGCCACGCTCTGCTCCGGCACCCCGCCCTCGGGCGGCAGCACCCGCTTGAGCGTGTCGGCCGCAGCGATCTGCAAGTCGATCCAGTCCATCGATTCGGCACCAGCCAGATCAATCGCGTTGATATCGCCGTGGCTAGCGAGCCACGGCGCGATCTCGGCCGCAGAACCGGTGAGCACGTTGACCACTCCGGCCGGCACGTCGCTGGTTGCGAACACCTCCGAGAGACTGATCGCACTCAGCGGTGATTTCTCACTCGCGACCACGACAACCGTATTGCCGCTGAGGATCACGGGCGCGATGACACTCACCAATCCGAGAAGCCCCTGCTGCTCCGGCGCGATGATGGCAACGACCCCCGTCGGCTCCGGGGTGGAGATGTTAAAGTACGGGCCGCTCACCGGGTTTCCGTTGCCAGCCACCTGCACGTATTTGTCCGCCCAACCCGCGTACCAAACCCACGTGTCAATCGCAGCGTCGACCTGCTTTCCAGCCGCCGAAACGGCGATTCCGTCAGTCAGGCACAGTTCTTCTACAAACTGGGCGCGACGGCCCTCGAGCAATTCGGCAATGCGGTAGAGCACCTGGCCACGGTTGTAGGCGGTTGCCCCAGCCCATGCGGAGAACGCGGCGCGAGCGACCGTGACCGCATCGCGGGCGTCCTTGCGCGATGCCATGGCAGCGTTGGCGATAAACGCACCCTTCGCCGTCGTCACCTCATAGACGCGGCCGGATTCGCTCCGGGGAAACTTGCCGCCGATATAGAGCTTGTACGTCTTGGGGACAGCGACGTGGCTCATCGTGATCCTTCCTTCCGACGTGTGGCCGCCGGAGCCGCGCTCGTGAGATACGCCGCCAAGCCGTGTTTTCCACCCTCGCGCCCGTAGCCGGACTCCTTGTAGCCGCCAAAGGGCGAGGCAGGGTCGAACCTGTTGAACGTATTCGCCCAGATGACACCGGCGCGAAGCTTGTCAGCCACCGCGAGAACTTTGGCTCCTTTGTCGCTCCATATCCCGGCAGAGAGGCCGTAGGGCGTGTTGTTCGCTTTAGCGATCGCCTCTCCGGGCGTACGGAAGGTCAGCACGCTCAGCACCGGTCCGAATATCTCGTCCCTGGCTATGCGATGGCTCGTCTCGACGCCCGTGAAGATGGTGGGCGCGAACCAGAAACCCTTGGCCGGGATCTCGCACGGCGCGCTCCAGCGCACAGCACCCTCAGCCTCCCCAACGTCGGAAAGCTCGCGGATGCGGTCCAGTTGCTCGCGGGAGTTGATAGCGCCGATATCGGTGTTCTTGTCGAGCGGATCGCCCAGCCGCAAAGTTTGCAGCCGCTCTTTGAGCCGCTCGACTACCTCGGTTTCAATGTTCTCCTGGACGAGCAGGCGCGATCCGGCACAGCAGACATGCCCCTGATTGAAGAAGATGCCGTTAACGATCCCTTCGATCGCTTGGTCGAGCGGGGCGTCGTCGAACACGATATTTGCCGCCTTGCCGCCCAGCTCGAGAGTGAGCTTCTTGCCCGTCCCCGCTGTCGACTTCGCAATCGCCCTTCCGACCGCCGTCGACCCGGTAAACGCGACCTTGTTTACGTCGGGGTGGTTGACCAGCAGGGCGCCGGTTTCGCCAGCCCCCGTGATGATGTTGACCACTCCCGCTGGCAAGTCGGCCTGCTGCAGTATCTCGGCGAAGATAAGCGCGGACAAGGGCGTGGTCTCAGCGGGCTTGATCACGACGGTGTTGCCTGCCGCGAGCGCCGGTGCGATTTTCCACGCAAGCATGAGCAACGGAAAGTTCCAGGGGATGACCTGGGCGGCCACTCCCAGTGCGCGCGGGTTCGGTCCGACACCGGCGTGGTCGAGTTTGTCCGCCCAGCCCGCGTAATAGAAGAACCATGCCGCGACGAGCGGAACGTCGACATCCCGACTCTCTTTGATCGGCTTGCCGTTGTCGAGGCTCTCTGCCACGGCGAGCTCGCGGGCCCGCTCCTGAACAAGGCGGGCGATGCGAAAAAGAAACTTGCCGCGATCGGCTCCGCTGAATTTCGACCAAGTGCCGATGTAGGCAGCGCGGGCCGCTGCGACTGCTCGGTCCACGTCCTGCGCATCGGCCGCGACGACGTCCGCGATTTTCACCTCGGTTGCGGGCGAGATGGTCGCAAACGACTTGCCGCTGCCCGGCGCGAAGTCGCCGTCGATAAACAGCCCGTAACTCTTCTTGAGGTGCAGGAGCGAGGCCGACTGCTTCGCGGGTGCATAGTCAAGGAAGTGCGTGTCAGAAGCAGTCATGCTCTCAGTCCACCGTTACGTAGTCGGGGCCGCTGTAGCGACCGGTTGTCATTTTCTGGCGCTGCAACAGAACATCATTGAGCAGGCTCGACGCACCGAAGCGGAATAGGTGCGGCTGCAGCCACTCCTCCCCCACCGTCTCGGCCACTGTTACCAGGTACTTGATGGCGTCTTTGGAGGTCCGGATGCCACCCGCCGGTTTCACGCCGATCCGCTCACCGGTGAGATTGTGCCAGTCGCGCACCATCTGCAGCATCAGCAGCGTGACAGGGAGCGTCGCGGCCGGAGCCACCTTGCCCGTCGAGGTCTTGATGAAATCGCCGCCGGCTAAGATCGCGAGCCAGGATGCTCTGCGCACGTTGTCGTAGGTGTTCAGTTCGCCGGTCTCGAGGATCACCTTGAGGTGGGCGTATGTGCCGTCGTCGCGCCTGCACGCCTCTTTGACTGCCACAATCTGGTCGAACACCAGGCCGTAGCGGCCAGACAGGAACGCCCCACGGTCGATGACCATATCGATCTCGTCCGCGCCAGCCGAGACCGCATCCTTTGTGTCCGCGAGTTTCACCGGAAGCGAAGCGCGGCCGCTCGGGAAGGCTGTAGCGACCGCCGCGACGTTGACGCCGCTGCCTGAACCGAGCGCGGCGACGGCGTACGGCACCATGTCGCCGTAGACACAAACCGCTGCGACCCGGGGCGCAGACAAGTCTGAGGGGTCAGGCGTCATGGCCTTCGCAACGAGCGAGTGCACTTTGCCTGGCGTGTCAGCACCCTCGAGCGTGGTCAGGTCGATCAGGCCGATGATCGTGTCGAGTGCCCATGCCTTCGATGTGGTCTTGATCGAGCGCGTACCGAGCGAGGCGGCTCGCGCTTCGAGTCCGACGCCATCGACCCGCGGTAGCCCCTCGAGATGAAGCCGCAGGCTCTTCTCGGTGAGGTCACCACCGATCACCTGGATGGCACGTTCGGCTGGCGCGAGCATTGCTGACTCGACCTCTTTGCGTGCTGGTGTGCCCGTCACCGCGTTTGCTCCGGCTTGCGAGGCGTGCTGTCCGCGTATGTCGCGAGTTTCGTGCGGCTCATCATCACCCCAGCGTACGCTTTATCGCGGCGGAATCGACCGCCACAGCACCCCTTCCCTGCCTGCCAGCCCGCCGAGCTCCAGCGCTCCGAGCGCGGCGCGCGCCTCGCCCATGCTGAGCCCGGCAAGCGCGGCCACCTGCGCCACCGTCGAGCCCCGGCCGCCAATCGCGTCGTAGGCCTGACGATGACTCGGTTGGGAAAACTCGGGAGCGTCGAGCTCGCTCTGCAGGCGCGGAGCGCCAGCCCCGCCGTCTCCTGGAGCCACGCGCTCGGCATCGAGCGGGCCCGCGAGTTCGGCGACGTCCCTGGCTGCGGTCACCAGCACAGCACTGCCGTCCCGAATGAGCCGGTGACACCCTGCGGACGACGCTGACGTGACGGGCCCCGGCAGCGCGGCAACCGGGCGCGCCATCTGGACGGCGTGTGCCGCGGTGCTGAGCGCTCCGGAGCGGTGCGCCGCCTCGATCACGACGGTCGCGCGGGCCGCCGCGATCAGCCGATTGCGCGTGAGGAAGCGACTGCGATGCGGCGCATACCCAGGAGGGACCTCGCTCACCACCGCGCCCACCTCCAGAATCCGATCGAGCGCCTCCGCGTTTCCCACCGGGTACATGCGGTCCACGCCGCCCGCCATCACGGCTACTGTTGGGCCGTCAACGGCCAGCGCACCGCGGTGCGCTCGAATATCGATTCCGTAGGCGCCGCCGGAGATGATTGCCCAGCCATCATCCGCGAGATCTGCCGCCATGGTTCCCGCTACGTGCTCGCCGTAGTCCGTGCTGGATCGCGACCCAACAATGGCAATCGAGCGAGCCCAGGCGGCGGCCACGTCGAGAGGCCCACGCACCCACAGGCAGTACGGGGCAGCCAAGCCCAGCGAGTCGAGTTCATCGGGCCAGCCAGGCTCGCCCCTACCGATCACCCGCGCCCCAACGGCAGCGGCCCGCTCCAGGTGCTGGTCTGAATTTCGTGCGGTTCCGCGCAGCTTCCACCGCTCGGTTGCGGCGATCATACGTGCAGCCTGGGGCGGGGCCGCGTGCGGGGCAAGTTGCGCAGTCGCCGTGACTGGGTCTGCGGTCGCTCCGTCAAGCCATGCGAGCGCCTCAACGGGGCCCAGCATTTCCACCAGGGCGTGCGCCTCAGCATCTCCCGGTTCTGCGATGGCGCTCCACGCCACGAGCGACCGGACCTTGGCGCTTGTCTTGGCGATGGTCTTCGCGCTCGCGGTTGCGTTCACGTCTGCACTTCCGTCTGTGTTCGCCTCCGCGTTCACACGGCCGCTCCAGCCGCGCCTGCGTGCCCGCGCGTACGAAGCATCATCGCCTGGCTCACCTGGTCCTCACCCGGCGCCTCGACCTTGGCGAGGTCCGCGAGTGTCCACGCCACGCGCAGCGCGCGGTCCACGCCACGCGCCGTCAGTACCCCGCGGTCCATCGCACGGAACAGAATGCGGACGCTGGCTTTGGGTGTGTGTTCCCGCAACCACCGGGGCGACGCCTGCACGTTGGTCTCCCAGCCCTCGGCGCGCATCCGCTCGCGCGCCCGTTGCCGTGCCCCAAGGACACGCGTCGCCACGACAGTGCTCGACTCCCCCGGCGCGTCAGCGCCGCGCCGGACGGGACGTAGTTCTACGTGCACGTCGATGCGATCGAGCAATGGCCCGGACAGCCGGCCAAAGTAGCGACGACGGGCCATCGGCGCGCACGTGCAGCCCGCCCCCGTTCCGGTGTACTTGCCGCACGGGCACGGATTGGCGGCCATGACCAGCTGGAAGCGCGCAGGGTACCGAGCGGCACCCGCAGCACGGTGGAGCACCACCTGGCCTTCCTCAAGCGGCTGCCGGAGCGTCTGCAGCACGCGCGCCGGAAACTCCGGTGCCTCGTCAAGGAATAGGACTCCGCCGTGGGCACGGGAGATTGCTCCGGGCTTGGCCATCTGCGGCCCGCCGCCCACAATCGCAGCAGCGGAGGTCGAGTGATGCGGCGCCTGGAACGGCGGCCGGCGTAGCAGCCCCGCACTCGGATTAAACGTTCCTGAGATGGAGTGGACTGAGGTGGCGGCGACCGCGTCGTCGCTGCTGAGATCGGGCAGAATCCCGGGAAGCCGCGCCGCAAGCATGGTCTTGCCGCAGCCTGGCGGCCCCACCATGAGCAGGTGGTGCCCGCCAGCGGCTGTCACCTCGAGAGCCCACCGCGCCTCCTCCTGACCACGGACGTCAACCAGGTCAGCGTCGGCATCAACACGCGTGGCCACCGGCGCAGCGGTGAGCGCGTACACCACCGCCGGCCGCGCCTTCTCGTTCCCGTAGAGCTGGGCGAGCTCGCCAAGGGACCCCATGGCAACCACCTCTGCTCCCGGCACCAACTGCGCCTCCGCCTGATTTCCGGCGGGCACCACCACGCGTGAGGCGCCCGCGGCGACGGCCGCGACCACCGCGGGCAGCACACCGCGGATCGGTCGCACGCACCCGTCAAGGCCAAGTTCGCCTAGGTGTACGGTGCGGGCGGCCTCCCGCGCGTCAATCAATTGCGCGCTCGCAAGGACCGCAACAGCGATCGCGAGGTCCGTGACAGACCCTGACTTGGGCAGCGACGCGGGGGACAAATTGACGGTGATGCGCCGGTTGGGCCACTGCATCCCGCTGGAGGCTACGGCGGCCCTCACCCTGTCGCGTGACTCATTGAGGCTCGCGTCCGGCAGTCCGACAATTGTAAAGGCGGGCAGCGACGCGGCCACGTGCGCCTCAACATCGATGACGTGCCCGGCGAGCCCCGCGAGCACTACCGAGCGGGTGCGCCCAATCACCCGACGCCCCGTAAGTGTTCGACGTGCGCAGCACCCGGCCGCCGCACATCGATCGCAATGACGTCAATCCGCACCCCAGAGAACCCGCGGTCCTGGCTGGCAAGCCACGCGGCGGCGAGCCTTCGTAGCCGCGCGAGCTTGGATCGCGTCACCGCCTCGGCAGGCGAGCCGAATGTCGATGTGCGCCGGGCCTTCACCTCGACGATCACCGCCTCATCGCCCTCAACCCCGACAATGTCTATCTCGCCGTGCGCGCAGCGCCAGTTGCGTTCGAGGATCTCCCAGCCCAGGTCCGCCAACACGCGGGCGGCCACATCCTCACCAAACCGGCCGATCACGTCCTTACTCGCTCCGGGCGGCACGCGCGCGGCCGGCGTCCCACCATCGTCCTGGTCCATGTCTCGCCTCCGCGGCAAGTCTCACCGTAGCGAGCCGCGGAGAGTGAGCGTCGGCGATACGGAGAGAAGTCAGGCGGAGCAATCACGCCCTGGGGACATCAGCACGTGCGCGGGTTCGCACCCACGCGTGCGCGCGCAACCACCCGGACTACTTCTTGCGAGGACTCCGCAGCGCGTGGATGTCCGGCATCGCGTCGTCGTGCGCGAGTTCCTCGATATTGACGTCCTTGAACGTCACCACCCGGACGTTCTTGACCAGGCGCGCGGAGCGGTACACGTCCCACACCCACGCGTCCACCAGCGCGAGCTCAAAGTAGACGTCGCCGCCCTCGGACTTCGTTGTCAGGTCCACCTTGTTGCACAAGTAGAACCGCCGATCAGTCTCGACCACGTAGCTGAACAGGCCCACCACATCGCGGTACTCGCGGTACAGCGCCAACTCGGCTTCGGTCTCGTAGTTTTCGAGGTCCTCGGAATTCATGGCTCAATCATGACGTGTCCGGCCCGCCGATGCGGAAGTGCCGCGCCGTCCATCACGCCTCGCCGTCTCGCTCAGGCAGGCTCCACGAGGTCCGATGCCACGCGGTAGGCCCCAGCCGTCGCAGCGCATCGAGGTGGCTGGCCGCGCCGTAGCCCTTGTTCCCTGCCCATCCGTATTCGGGGTGTGCGACGTGCGCCGCGACCATCAGCGCGTCGCGCTCGACCTTGGCAATCACCGAGCCTGCCGCGATAGACGCACACAGGTTGTCCCCGCCAATCACCATCGTCACCGGTGGCACCGCTACATCTGGAAGCGGAAGCCGCGGGCCGTCCGACTCCATCTCGACAACGTCATCAAACAGATCGGCCGCCGATGGCGTGAGCCAGTCGTGCTTCCCGTCGAGCAGTATCGCGTCGGGCGCCGCGCCGGCCTGACTCAGATCGTGGAGCGCCCGCATACCCGCAAGGCGGAGCGCCGGAACGATGCCGTGTGCGTCGATTTCTGTCGCACTCGCATGCCCGACGGCCCGGGCGATTCCGTAGCCCGCGAGCGCCTCAGCCATCGTGTTACGCCGCGCGGGAGTGAGTTCTTTGGAGTCCGCCAGACCCTCGGGCCACCGGTCGGTGGGTTCAAGGGCGGTCACTCCCACGCACACCGGGCCTGCTAGCGCCCCGCGTCCAACCTCGTCCACGCCCACGACCACGCGGGCGCCCGCATCCCACAGGGCACGTTCACGCTCGAGCGAGACCGCCACGCGTCAGGAGCCGTCTTCGGGGAACGGATTTCCGTGCCCTGTCCAGTGGTTGAGGGGCCACACAGTGGCGAAAACTACCCCGACGATGTTGTCGATGGGGATGGCGCCGCCGCCTGGTTCGGCGCGGTGGAATCGCGAATCGCCGCTTCCGGGGCGGTTGTCTCCCATGACCCACACGTAACCCTCAGGGATCGGCTCGGTGGTGAATTCCGACATAGACGGCTCAACTCCGGCATCAAGGTACGGCTCGACCAGGCGCTCGCCGTTGATGGTGATGAAGCCGTCGGCGTCGCAGCACACCACCACGTCTCCCGGCAGCCCGACCACACGCTTTACCAGGTGCTCGCCTGCGTCCTCGGGGAGCAGGCCAGTGAACGTGAGGAAGCCGTCGGCCCAGCCCGGAAGTTGGTCAGCGGGAAGGGCGGGCGTTCCTAGCCAGTTGCCGGGGTCCTTGAAGACGATAATGTCGCCGCGACGTAGCTCAAGGGGTTCCGGGCGCCACTTGGTTACCAGGATTCGGTCGCCAACGTCCAGCGTGGTTTCCATGGAGCTCGACGGAATCCAGAACGACTGGAAGAAGAACGTCTTGATGATCAGCGAGAGCACCAGGGCGCTCGCGACGATGATTCCTAGTTCTTTGGCCCACGTGAGGACCCTCTGGCTCCACGACACAGGCACGTCGGCGCCCATGCTCTTGGCTGCGGCACCGGTGGAGGACTTTGATGACGCCTTGGCGCCAGCCTTCACTGCGGGCACCGCGCCCTTGGGAGAAGCCACGTGCGGGTCACCAGCCGGAACGGCCGGGGGTCCCTAGTTCTCGCGCTTTTCGCGAATGCGGGCAGCCTTGCCGCGCAAGTCGCGCAGGTAGTAGAGCTTGGCCCGGCGAACGACGCCCTTGGAGACAACCTCAATCTTGTCGATTACGGGCGAGTGCAGCGGAAACTTACGCTCCACGCCGGTGCCGAACGAGATCTTGCGGACCGCGAAGGTCTCGCCGATTCCGCCACCGTGGCGCGAGATGACGACGCCCTCGAACACCTGAATACGCGAGCGCGTACCTTCAACAACTTTGACGTGCACCTTGAGGGTGTCGCCTGCGCGGAACTCCGGAATGTTGTCGCGGAGCTGGCTTGCGGTAACGCCGTCGAGCTTCTGCATTTCTATCTCCTCGCCCTAGCCACAGGTCTAACGCGGAATCTGCCCTCGCGGGCCGAGTTGCTTTGACGTGCACTCCCGAATTGCGGGCCCCCCTGTGGCGGGGCTTCGCACGGTGTACACCGACCGCCTATTGTGCCACAGCACGGATGCTGAGGCTGACTAATCGCCAAGCAGGTCCGGGCGACGCTCGCGCGTGCGGGCCTCGGACTGCTCGCGTCGCCACGCCACGATCTTCGCGTGGTGCCCGCTCAGCAGCACCTCCGGCACGTCCAGCCCGCGCCACGAAGCGGGGCGAGTGTACGAGGGGTACTCGAGGAGGCCGTCGGCGTGGGACTCCTCGACAATCGATTCTGCGTTGCCCATGAACCCGGGGATGAGCCGCGTGATCGCCTCGATCATCGCGAACGCGGCCACCTCTCCCCCGTTGAGCACATAGTCGCCGAGCGATACCTCGGTCACCCTGAAGCCCTCGCCCGCGTAGTGGTCGGATACGCGCTGGTCGATGCCTTCGTAGCGGCCGCACGCGAACGCGATCTGGTCCTCGGTGGCGAGCTGCGCGGCCATCGCCTGCGTGAACGGCACGCCCGCAGGAGAAGGGACGACGAGGTGTGCGCCAGGCTTGAGCACAGCGTCAAGCGCCTTGCCCCAGACATCGGGCTTCATCACCATGCCAGCGCCCCCGCCGAAGGGCGAATCGTCAACCGTCTTGTGGACGTCTTCGGTCCAGTCGCGGAGGTTGTGGACGTGGGTTTCCACCAGTGCGGCCTCGCGGGCCTTGCCCAGCAGCGCGACGCGCAGCACGTCGAAGAACTCGGGGAAGATGGTGACGACGTCAATGCGCATCAAGAACCGGCTCCCGCGGTTTCGCCGGTGTTTTCCTGGGCCTCGCCGTCAAGAAGTCCGTACGGCGGGTCGGCGATCACGCGGCCAGCCTTGACGTCGACCTCGGGCACCAGCTCTTCCACGAACGGAATCATCGCGCGATTACCGTTGGGCTCCTTGACCACGAGCATGTCGTGACCGGGAAGGTGGTCGAGGCCGATGACCTCGCCAATGAGCTCGCCGGTAGGACGCTCAACGCGCAGCCCGACAATCTCGTGCAGATACCAGGCGTCGTCCTCGTCGGACTCTTCCTCGTCCACAGTGAGGAGCACTCCGCGGAGGCCTTCGGCAGCCTCACGCGCATCGACGCCGTCAAACGTGAGGTACCAGCGCCCGCCCTGGGTGCGCGAGCGCGCAACAGTCAGGGGGCCGGCGTCGGTGGGATCGGTGGCGAGAACCTCCCCGGGTGCAAAGCGGTCCTCGGGAATGTCAGTATGAGCCTCAACAGAGACTTCGCCGCGCAACCCTTGAGCGCGGCCGATGCGGGCGACCGTCAGCTGCATCGCGCCATTGTGCGCCTCGCTAGCGAGGCGCGACGTCCACGATGTTGACGTGCGTCTCTTCGCGTGCGACCGCGTCGATCACGGTGCGCAGCGCGTCAGCGGTGCGGCCGCGGCGGCCAATGACGCGCGGGAGATCGTCGGGGTGAACCACCACGTTGAGGGTGGGCCCACGACGGCCCGAGCGCTCGGACACGCGAACATCTTCCGGGTTGCGGACGATGCTCCTGACCAAGTACTCGAGCGCGTCGAGGATCACGGTTACTTCGCCTCTTCGTCGGCAGCAGCAGGAGCTGCGTCGGCCTCGGGACTCGCTTCAACAGCAGGTGCCTCGGCAGCGTCCTTCTCGGCAGCGGCTTTCTCGGCGGCCTCCTTCTTGGCAGCAGCGGCTTCGTCGGCGGACTTCTTGGCGGCGACTTCGCGCTCGGCAGCCTTGAGGGCCTTGGCCTTCTCGGCTGCAATGGCGGTTTCCTTGATGCGCTCCTCGGGGGAGAGCTTGTCGGCCTGTGCCTCAACGGTGCTCTTGGCACCCTTTTCGCCCTTGAAGATGCCCCAGTCGCCGGTGAGCGTGAGCAGCTTGCGGACCTGGTCCGATGGCTGCGCGCCAACCGAGAGCCAGTAGCGAGCGCGCTCGCCGTCGATCTCGATGACCGAGGGGTCGTTCAGGGGGTGGTAGATGCCGATCTCTTCGATCGCGCGACCATCACGTTTGGTGCGGCCGTCCAGGACTACCACACGGTAGAACGGGGCCTTCTTCTTGCCAAAACGCTTCAAACGGATCTTTACGGCCATGCTGGTAGTGCTCCTTGTATTCGGTATGAGCCGGCCCGCGCCATCCGGGGATATCGGACGATGCTGCTGGCAAGACGAATAGCTAGCGCGGATAGAGGGCCGCGGGTCGCCAACCGCCTATTCTGCCAGACTTCCGTGCGGTCGCGCTACGCGAGGCCTACGGAACGTACTGGACTGCGATCTCGGTGATCTCTCCGCCATTGATGTAGATCCATACCGGGTACGGGTGGTTGGTAGGCAGCGATCCTCCGGGGTCCGCGATCACCTGGGTGAGCGTAAACAAGCCGTCCTCCCACCCGGCCTTGCGCGCCGGAACGTTTCCCCCGACGGGCACCGTGCGCAGCGTGGGATTGTCGTTCGTGATGTAGAAGTCGTACGCGTCCTCGAACCCGTCGTCCAGGCCCTCCTGGTGCGCCCGAGCACCAGACCACCAGCAGGCGAGGTCAAAACTAAACTGGGACGCCGACCACGTGTGGGCGAACCCAAACCACGCCCCATCGGGGAGGGCTCCGCCGCCCGGGGAGCAGCCGGACCCGCGCGCCTCGGTCTCGGGCGCGAGCGCCCATTCGTCTCCGTAGGTGTAGATGTGCACCGGCTCGGGTTCGGGCGGAGGAGGTGGAGGAGTGACGGCGGACGTGGCGGCAGGAGTAGTAGCCGATGCGTCCGTCGGGAACGGCGCGACGGTCACCGTGACCTGGACCTGCGGCGACGTCGTGTCGCCGTTCGTGCAGGCTCCGAGCGCGAGAGCGACTCCCACCGCGGTGACGGTGGCGAAGGCGCGCGTGCGCGCAACTGTCGACACTCTCCCATGGTGCGCCTCGCCCCGCGGCGTCACACGGGACCAAAGTCACCCGGCGCTAAATGCCTGCGGTGGTCATCGCGCCCCTGACGGACTGCGTGTAGCCCATGCTCGTGGAGCTCGCACCGGAGACGTAGCCAACGTTCCACGTCTGCGCGCTCAGCACCTTTTGCTCAAGTTTGGGAACGGCCTTGCTGTTGATCGAAATCGACTCGGAGTTGTTCGTGCCAATGATCAGTGGCTTGACGTCGACGATGCGGCCATCGTTCACGACAATCTGCACCTGCATCTTGCCCCACTCGGTGTTGACAGCCGGGCCAATGAACGTGCCAGTTGGACCGGCCGGCGGCGCGGGTGGCGGTGGCTCGGGCGCAGCCTCGGCGACGGCTGTCTTCGGCAACGCGTCCGCGCCGGGCGTCGGCGCCACGGACGCCCCCGGAGACGGTTCAACGGCGGGTTCGAGGACGATGCCATCAACTCGTGTCAAAAACTCCGACGGGGGCAGCGGGGCCGCGCCAGTCTTCCAGCCTGCGGCGAGCATGGTCGCGCCGGCACCCAGCGCGAGGACTGTTCGAGATGGCTTCATGCGCATCCCCTCACCATGCGTACTCTTCGACGTGGATCGCCCCGGACGGCACGCCGCATTCGAGTGCGTCGCGGGCGACCTCGCCGGACCACGCTTCGGGGCCGCAAACAAACACATCCGCAGTCGGAAGGTCTGGCACAAGTGCGTCAAGCGACTCAGGACCCTCCTGCGTGGACCAGCCCGAGCCGCGCGGCCCGACGAGCAGATGGAAGTTTGCGCCGCGCTGCTCGGCCAGTTCGCGGAGTTCGCTGATCAGCGGCGCCTCGCGCACCGAGCGCGCACGGATGATGACAGTGCACGGCCCCGACATCACTTCGGGATCTTCCAGCATCGCGCGAATGGGCGTCACTCCGATGCCCGCACCCACCAGCACCAGGCCCTCGCCTGTTCGCGCGTGGTGCGAGAACCGGCCGAACGGCCCGGCCGCCATCACTCGCGTGCCAGGGCGCACGCCGCTGAGCACAGCCGAGTCGTCGCCGAGCGGCTTGACGGTGATGCGCAGCGTGCGGCCATCGGGTGCAGCGGACAAAGAATACGGATGGGAGGTGAGCCATAGGTCCGCGGTAGCGAATCGCCACAGGAAGAACTGCCCGGCACGCGCGTCCCACTCGTCGAGTTTGCGGCCCGAGATGGTGACGGAGACCGTCCCGTCGTCGTGACGCTCAACCTCACTGACACGCAGCCGGTGTTTGGCGGCCCTCCACATGGGCGCAACCACGCGCCACGCGAGTAGCGACCCGAATGCGACCACATACAGCCCGATCCAGTACCAGGTGGCGGCCTGGTTTGCCCGGAACGTCGAGCCGTCGTAGAACTGGTGCGGCACGGACATCGCGATCGCACCGTACGTGAGTAGGTGGATCACGTGCCAGGTCTCGTAGGGCCAGCGACGGCGCACCGCGGTCACGGACGTCACGGCGACGATGAGGAACAGCGCGAGGCCCGCGATTGACAACGCAATGTTGGGGAACCTGTTGTAGAAGTACATGGTCTGCTCGAGAAAGTCGCGGCCCTGCGGGGCACCCCACCCCACGGTCAGTAACGCCGCGTGCGCGATGAGCAGGTAGAAGATGGGCTCGCCAAGCGAGGAGTGCAGTTTGGCGGCCTTGTCGTGACCCAGCGCTCGCTCCACCCACGGGGCGCGGGACACGAGCACCACCTGGATCAATATCAGCGTCGTGGCAATGATGGCCGTGAAGCGGCCGAACGCATTGAGCATGTCCGTCTGGACGCTCCAGCGCATCGCGCCGCTCGCGAGGAAGAAGGCAAGCCCGCCGATCACCGAGAGCCACGCAGCCGACAGCAGCCCGTCCCTCCAGAGCGACAGGCGCGAGGCGCGGCGCTTGCGGCGTAGGCGCTCGGAGTACTGATAAGACGTGGCGGTTTGCCGCGTCGGGGAGATCGTAGTGGTCATGTGACCAGTCTGCGAAACGAATTCTGAGAGGTTTCTCAGCATCCGGCGACAGTGACGAGTGCGAATTACTCCGGCGGCGAGCTGGGCCAGCCGGGGCTGGCGAACGCGTCGAGCGTTTCAACCGGATCGTCGCTAGTAAGCGGCGAGATGCACAGCACATCAAACCCCGCCCGCTGGGCCGCGAGGGCTGTCGGTTCTCCGCCGGCAACGATGGCCGTCGCCCACGCGTCGCACGCGACCAGGTCTGGCCCCACCACGCTCGCCTGCGCGTAGCGCGCCTCCATGGTGCCGTCGGTGTTCCAGATGTGTTCGCCGTGCTGCGCGGTGCCGGACGTGCATAGCGCGCGCCGGTCCCCCGTGAGCGCGACAACGTCGACCACCTTGCCACGCGCGGGATCTCCCGTCTGGCGGGGGTCCGCGATTCCGATGCGCCATGGCCTGCCACCCGGCGCGGTCCCCTCGGCAATCACGTCTCCAGAGGCGCCGATCATCCAGTCGATCGCGCCCGCGTGGGCGAGCCGCCAGGTGGCGCGCGCCACCGCCCACGTTTTGACCAGACCTGTGGGATCCACGGCGCCGTCGGGCCTGCGGGCGTCAAATGCGCCTCCCGTGTTCTTCCAGTATTGATCGCACGCCTCAAAGACTTCCGCGACTGCGGGCGGGCAATCGTCCAGTGTGATTTCCCCGCGCGCGAGCCGTGACACGGGCGACTCGTCCTGCCACATGCTAAAAACACTGTCGGCCCACAGGAGGTCTCCGTGGATGGCCTCGACCGCGCAATCCAGTTCAAGTTCGTCCTCTTCGCGGCTGGACGTGCGCCTCACCTCAATGGTGAATGGCATGGCCATTGCGTGCACGGTTCGTCTGAATACTCCGGGCAATGCACCTGGCACGTCTTGGTCCTCCCGTGCCATGAGCGGCGCGGGTCCGGATGCGGAGTCGCTAAGCGAGTCCGGCCTCTACGAAGGCTCCGTGAACGGACTCCACGAATGCTGGCGACGTGAATGAGGAGCCGCTGACGTGGTCGACGTCCCAGTCCTGCGCCTCGAGCACTTTCTGAACCAACTCAGGGACGGCGAACGCGTTGACGCGCACCGACTCCGCTGCCTGGCTACCTACCTTGAGCACCTGGACGTCGGTGACGACGCCGTCGATCACCACGATCTGAACCTGGGTGGGACCCTTAACGGTCTCCACCTGGGGGCCCACAAAGACGTCGCCGTCGGCGCTGCCGCCTGGGTCCGCGATGTTCACGGAGCCCAGCTCGGGGGCGCTCACCAGCCCGGATCCCATGATGACGGCGGCGGCTCCGCCCACGACGATTGCGCGTTGTTTCTTCATGTCTGCCCCTACCAGGCGAATTCTTCGCGGTGGATGGCCTCGGCGGGAACGCCGGCCCACAGTGCTTCGGCCTCGACCTGCTTGGCCCAGGCCACGGGGCCGCACACGAACACGTCGGCGGATGCCACATCTTTGATGAGGTCGGTGAGCGTCGCGTGCTCCTCTGCAGTGGACCAGTTCTCGCCGCGCGATCCGACGAACACGTGCAGGTCGGCGCCCTTGGCTTTGGCGAGCTCCTTGACCTCGTCCAGCAGCGGCGCCTCCTTGAGCGAGCGCGCCCGCACGATCACGGTCACCGGGTCACCCTCGGTGACGTCCTCGAGCATCGCGCGGATGGGCGTGATGCCGATGCCGGCGGCCATAAGCGCCAGTCGGTTGCCCACTCGCGCGGCATCGGAGAAGACGCCGAGCGGGCCCTCGGCCATGACGCGCGTGCCGGGCTTGAGAGCGGCCATCTTGGTGGAGCCGTCGCCCGAGGGCTTGACGGTGATACGGAACGTGGAGCCATCCGGTGTGCGTGACAGCGAGTAGGGATGTGCCTCGCGCCAGAATCCCTTGGCCATGAAGCGCCACAGGAAGAACTGGCCCGCGCTCGCCTGCATGTCACCGGCGTTGCGGCCTGTCATCACCACGGAAGTGCTGCCGTCGGCGAGGGTGTCCACGGAAGTGACGGTCAGGCCGCGTCGGCCGTAGTTCACCAGCGGGACCACCAGGCGGAACAGGAGGAACGAGCCGATCGAAAAGATGTACAGCCCGAGCCACCAGAACCACGCGACTCCGAAGCCGCGGAACGTGGACCCTTCGAGGAATTGGTGTGGGATGACCAGCGCGATCGCCACGTACATGAAGAGGTGCACGGCATGCCAGTTCTGGTACTTCCAGCGCGGGCGGATACGCGACAGCGAGATGCCCACGGTGACAAAAAAGATTCCCACGCCCAGGATCGCCCACCGCATGAACCAGGATTCCGTGAAGATCTCAACGAAATGCCCGATGTAGCTGGTGCTCTCGTAGATCGAGTGCGCAAGGATGATGATCGTCAGGTGCGCCACCATGAATACGAACGCGAGCTTGCCCATGCGCGTATGCAGTTTGGCCATGCGGTCGTGGCCGAACGCCTTTTCCACCCACGGAGAGCGCGAGATCAGGATCAGCTGAACCATGACCATGCTCGCGGCTGTCAGCCCCAGCAGGCGACCGAGCGAGCTGATCGCGTCGGTCGTAGACGTGAGCTGCGCTCCCCCGCTGTGGAAAAAGAACGCGACGGTGATGGCGCCCGTGAACCAGGCTGCCGCTTCGACGGAGTCGCGCCACCATGAGCGCTTCTTCGCTTGCTTCTGGCGTGCAGGTGCGACGGTGGTGTCGGTTGGCATGGGTCCACTCTGCGCGATTTCGCCGCCCACGTCTAGCGTTTGGCGAAACGCATTGACACGCGGGCCCCGCGCTAGTGGCGCGAGCCGCGTAGCAGGACGGCGAGCGGGCGGGCGAGCACGGCGATGTCCTCGCGCGGGTCGCCCGCGTAAACCACCACGTCCGCGGGTGCGCCCTCCTCAATTCCGGGCACTCCGAGCCACTCGCGCGCCTCCCACGACGCCGCCGCGACTACCTCCGGCGCAGGCAGACCCGCAGCGACCATTTCGGCCGCCTCCTCAGGTAGCGACCCGTGGCCGATGCTCCCTCCAGCATCCGTGCCGACGTACATCTGGATTCCCGCGTCGCGGAAGTCGCGCACCTGCTGGTGCCTACGCGCGTGCATCCCGCGCATACGCGCGGCGAACACCGGGTACTTGGCTTCGCCCTGAGCTGCAATGGATTCGAACTGCGCGATCTGGAGCAGCGTGGGGACCACGGGGATGCTCATGGAGGCGGCGCGTTGGATCTGCTCGGGTGTCATGCCGGTGCCGTGCTCGATGCAGTCGATGCCGCCCTCGATGAGCGGGTCAACTGCTTCGGTGGCGAACGTGTGCGCGGTTATGCGCGCCCCCTCGGCTTGTGCGGCGGCTATCGCCTCCGCGAGTACGTCGTCTGGCCAGAGCGGGCGCAAGTCACCCGCGTCGCCAAGGTCGCGGTCGATCCAGTCCGCGATCAGCTTGACCCAGCCGTCCGAGCGACGCGCCTCGTCGGCGGCCACGGCGGGCAGGTCTGCGACGTCCTTAACCTCCCGCGGAAGGTTGCGCATGTAGCGCATGGGCCTGGCGATGAACCGGCCAGAGCGAATAATGCGGGGCAGGTCATCGCGCTCGTTGATCCACGAGGTGTCCAGGGCCGAGCCCGCGTCGCGGATGAGAAGTACGCCAGCGTCACGGTCCGCCGCCGCCTGCTTCTCGGCGAGGTCCGGCTCAGTAGCGCCAGCCGTGGTCACGCCAACGTGGCAGTGGACGTCCACCAGGCCGGGCAGGACAAACCCTTCGACCGTATCCACGGGACCGGAGTGGACGGGCTGCTCGAAAGTGATGCGGCCACCCAGCACCCACGCCTCGCTCAGCTCGCGCTCACCGTTGACCACAACGGTTCCGGCAAGCCTCAGTGGCGCGTCCACGTGACCTACTTCCGTCCCAGAAACTTGCTGAATCCCTCGGGCATCTCGGGGACCTCATCCACCGGAGGCGCGTCCTTGCCGATGCCGAACGCGCTGCCCGGCGCGGCCACTCCAGCCGCACGCTGGGCCGCGGCGGCCTCCTGCTGCGCGCGCTTGGCGGGGTTGCCACTCTTGCCCTTCTTCGATTTGCCCTTGGGTGCCTGCCGCCCCTTGGACTTCTTGCCGGCTCCGTAGCCCGGCGGCATCCCACCAGGCCCGGCCATTCCGGGCATTTGCGGCTGCCCTCCCGCGGCCACGGACTTCATCATTTTCTGCGCGTCCGTGAACCGCTTGACCAGGGTGTTCACCGCGGTCACGGTGGTTCCCGCACCGGCGGCGATGCGCGAGCGGCGGGAGCCGTTGAGCAGCTTGACGCTGTCGCGCTCGGCGGCGGTCATCGACTGGATGATCGCCTCGGTGCGCGTGAGCTCGCTCTCGTCGAAGTTCTCGATTGCCTCGCGAGCGTCGCCCATGCCGGGCAGCATGGTGAGCATTTTCTGCATCGAGCCCATGTTCTTGAGTTGCTGCATCTGGCCAAGGAAATCGTGCAGGGTGAAGTCCTCGCCCTTGGCCATCTTGGCCGCGAAGCGTTCCGCCTCGCCCTCGTCGAACGCCTTCTCCGCCTGCTCGATCAGGGTGAGCACGTCACCCATGTCGAGGATGCGCGAGGCCATGCGGTCGGGGTGAAAGACCTCGAACTCGCTCAGTTTTTCGCCTGTGGACGCAAACATGATGGGCTTGCCCGTGACCTGCGCGACGGACAGCGCAGCACCGCCGCGCGCGTCGCCATCGAGCTTGGTGAGGACGACGCCGGTGAAGCCGACGCCCTCCTGGAACGCCTGCGCGGTGGTGACAGCGTCCTGGCCGATCATCGCGTCGATCACGAACAGCACTTCATCCGGCTTGATCGCGTTGCGGATATCTGTGGCCTGCTTCATGAGCTCGTCGTCTACGCCCAAGCGTCCGGCTGTGTCCACGATCACGACGTTGTGTTGCTTAGACGCGGCTTCCTTGAGCGCCTTCTTGGTGACCTTGACCGGGTCGCCTGAGGGCTTCTTGTCCTCGCTAGTCACGCCCTTCTCAGGAGCGAACACGGGCACTCCGGCTTGCTCGCCCACCACCTGGAGCTGATTAACGGCGTTGGGGCGCTGCAGGTCGGCTGCGACTAGGAGGGGAGTGTCGCCCCGCTCCTTGAGGTGCATGGCGAGCTTCGCGGCGAGCGTTGTTTTTCCCGCGCCCTGCAATCCCGCGAGCATGATGATCGTGGGGCCGGTCTTGGCGCGCTGGATGCCGCGGGCGCTGCCACCGAGGATCGCGATGAGTTCCTCGTTGATGATCTTGACTACCTGCTGGCCGGGGTTGAGGGACCCGGAGACCTCCGCGCCAAGCGCGCGCTCGCGGATGGCCGCGGTGAAGGTCTTGACCACGGCGACGGCAACGTCGGCGTCGAGCAGTGCGCGGCGGATCTCGCGGATGGTGCCGTCGATGTCCGCTTCGGACAGTTTTCCCTTGCCGCGGAGGTTCTTGAACGTCGCGGTGAGGCGGTCAGAAAGCGTGGCGAACACGGACGTTTCCTTTCGCGGGCGGTGGCTGAATTCTGCGGTCAAGCCTACCTGGGGTGACTACGCGTCCTGGGCGTTCAGCGTCGCGCGCGCCGCAGACATCAGACTGTCTATGAGGTTCTCGCGCCACGGCGTCCACGCCTTAGGTCCAGCGGCGCGGGCGTCGGCCTCGACAAGCACTCGAAGCGACTCCAGCAGATCGCGCCGCCCGCCGAGCGCACCCAGCAGCGTTGCTACGGTCGCCGGGTCCGCGACGTCCTCTTTGGTCGCGAGGTCCGGCAGCAACAGGTGGTGCCGCACCAACGTCTCGACGTCCATTGCGAGCCCGTCTTCGAGGCCGATGCGTTGGGCGAGCTCCGGGATAAGCGCGGCGCCCGCGACGGAGTGGTCCATACCCGAGCCCTTGCCTATGTCATGGAACAGTGCCGAAAGCAGCAGCAGCTGACGGTCCTCGCTGCGCGCGGCCAGGCGTCCCGCAAGTACGGTCGCCTCCACACTGTGGCGGTCAACGGTGTAGACGTGGACGGGGTTCCACTGCGGCTGGTTGCGCACGCGCTCCCATTCCGGCAGCCACGTCACCACTTGACCGCCCAGATCCATGGCCTCCCACACGCTCGCCAGATTGTCGCACGCTCCGAGAAGTGCGAGCAGGTGCTCGCGCGCTTGCGCGGGCCACGGCACGGGCAATTCTGGGCAGCGCCCCAGGCTCACGACAACCGCCGGCGGAATCGCGAGGCCCGTAGCGGCGGCGGTCGCGGCGGCGCGGAGTGGAAGCACGGGGTCAGACGCTGGCTTGGCGTTTGCGGCCAGCGCGATTTGACCGTCGGCCTCGATAAGCCCGGTTGCGAGCGCGTCGAACTTGGGTGCGGCGCGCTCGCGGCGTGCACGGAATCCGCGCGTCCCCGTGCGCGTGCGGGCCAAGGCGCGGGTCGCGGCCAGCGCGGTGGTGTCGGTCGCGTAGGCAACCTCGCGCGCGGACGCGGCCAGATCTCTTAGTAGGTGCTCCGCGGTTGGGACGCCGGCGAGCGCGGCCACGTCGTCCACTAGGTGGCGCCCGAGCGTGGTGACGCCTTTCTTGGCGACCATGTGCAGCAGGTCGCGCACGTCCAGCAGATGATCGATCGCGCCGTCGATCGCGCCGTGCGGGCGGTCCGTGAGCCAGGTGGCCGCAAGGGCGTGCAGGCTGGTCGCGTCACGCAGCCCGCCGCGGGCTTCTTTGATGTTGGGCTCCGTCAGGTGCGCCAGTTCACCAAAGCGGCTGGCGCGATCCTTCGCGTCCGCCAGCAGCGCGGGCAGCCGATGCTTGGCGGAGCCCCGCCAGTCCGCGAGCGCCCACGCCCGCACGTGCTCGGTGAGCGATGAGTCGCCGGCGATCCCGCGCAGGCTCAGAAACCCGGACGCGACGGCCAGTTCTTGCCCTGCGACCTGCTTGCATTCCGCGACCGAGCGCGTCGCGTGGTCCAACTCGAGCTTCGCATCCCAGATGGGGTACCAGAGCGCCTGCGACAGCTCCGCCAGTTCTTGCTCGCTGCGTGTGTTGCCGTCGTGAATGAGTACAAGGTCGAGGTCGCTGCAAGGCCCGGCGTCCTGGCGTCCGGTGCTGCCAATCGCGGCCAGCGCGACCCCGTCTGTCGCACCATCCGTGACATTTTTCCAGTGCGCAAGGAGTGCACGCGAGACCATGTCCGCCATGTGGCGCCTTCGGACGGACCCCGCCTCGCCGCTGGCGTGCGAACGCTCAGCCGCCTCGAGCCGGGCACGCCTGAGGTTCGCCAGCTCTGGCGCGGGTGCTTGGATCTCACCTGAACCCGTGGGCCCTACATCGGTGGGGCTCACGATCGGTGGGCTTGACTGTCGGTGGGCTTGACTATCGGTGGGCTCGACTACTGGTGGACTCGACTACAGCGCGTCGGCGCCGCGCTCCCCCGTGCGGACCCGGATCACGTCTTCGACCGGGACAACCCACACCTTGCCATCGCCGATGCTGCCCGACTGTGCGGCCGCGACCACCGCGTCGGTGACGGTCGCTACGTCTGAGTCGTCCACTACTGCTTCGATGCGCGTTTTGGGGACTACGTCGATCGCGTACTCGGCGCCGCGGTAGACCTCGGTGTGGCCCTTCTGGCGTCCGTAACCGGATGCGTCAGAGATTGTTACGCCCTTGACGCCAGCAGCCTCGATGGCCTTGCGGACGTCGTCCGCGCGGTGGGGCTGAATGATCGCGGTGATCAGCTTCATGGTGCTCCTCGCCTGTCCTTGGTGCTGCTATCTCCGTACAAATCCTGGTGCTGCCAACAGTAGCGCCCGCGTACGGCTTTGGGCCTACTCACTGGTGCCGGTGACGCGCGTCTGCGCCTCCGGTCCCAGGCGCGCGGTCGCTGCGGCCATGAGCCGGTTGACCAGATCCTCGCGCGACGGGATCCAGACGTCGGGCCCGGACGCGGTGGCGTCTGCCTCACTAAAGTTGCGTAGCGCCTCGAGCATGTCGCGCCTGTGCCCGAGCGCGTCCAGCAGGGTTGAGACGGTCTCGGCATGGTCGACGTCGCTGCCCGCAGCGAGGTCGGAGATGAGCAGGTGGTGCCTCACCAGCACTTCTAGATCGCGGCCAGTGTCTGCGTCCAGCCCGAGCCGGGTGGCGATTGCGGGGATCATGGCGGCGCCCACCGCGGCGTGGTCGTCGTTGTCGCCTTTGCCGATGTCGTGGAACAGCGCTGTGAGCAGTAGCAGCTGAGCGTGTGGCGCGTCCGCTGCCAGCCGACCCGCGCGGATCACCGCCTCGATGCTGTGACGGTCAACGGTGTAAACATGCAGCGGGTTGGTTTGGGGGCTGTTGCGGATGCCCTGCCATTCGGGGATCCAGCGCACCACGAGCCCGCCCAGGTCCACGTCCTGATTTGGCCTGGGTTTTGTTCCGACTTTTCAGTAAGGATGGAACCCATGACTAGATACACACCGCAGATGCGTGAGCGGGCGTTGAGAATGCTTGCTGAGGCGAGGCCGGATCACCCGAGTTTGATGACTGCGATCCGTCACGTGGCAGGCTTGCTTGGGATGAGCCCGGAGACGCTTCGCGTGTGGCAACGCCGCTACGAGGTCGATGCCGGGCAACGCCCGGGGGCGACTAGCGACATAGTTGAGGACAACCGGCGTTTGAAGCGCGAGAACGCGGAGTTGCGCAAAGCGAATGAGGTCCTTCGGGCTGCGAGCGTGTTTTTTGCGAAGGAGCTCGACCAGCCACGGACGAGATGACCCGCTTCATTGACGAGCACAAGGGTCGTTTCGGGGTTGAGCTCATCTGCCGGGTGTTACGCGTGGCGGTTCGTGGATTTGTCACCTCGCGCGGTTATCGCGCCGCTAAGACGCGTCCACCGTCCGTGCGTGCCCTGCGTGATGGTCTGCTTGTGCCCGAGGTGGTCCGGTTGCATGCAGAGAACTACGGCGTGTACGGGAGGCGGAAAATGCATGCGCTGCTGAAGCGGCAAGGCTGGCAGGTTGGGCGGGACCAGACCGAGCGACTCATGCGCCTGGCAGGTGTTCGGGGTGTGAAACGCTCGAAGAAAGTGTTTACGACCAAGAGTGATCCTGCTGCCGCCAAGCCGCAGGATCTTGTGCAACGCCGGTTCACTGCACCAGCACCGCGCCGTTTGTGGGTCGCGGACATCACCTACGTCGCGACCTGGTCCGGTTTCGCTTACGTCGCGTTCGTCACCGACGTCTACTCACGCAGGATCGTCGGATGGAACGTCGCATCGACCCTGCAGGCTGACATCCTGCCTTTGCGGGCGCTCGACATGGCCGCCTGGGACGCGGCAGGCGACCTCGCTGGCCTCGTCCATCATGCCGACCACGGCTCAAACTATTTGGCTACGGTCTACACCGACCGCGTCATCGAGCTCGGTGCGAAACCTTCCACCGGCTTGGTCGGCGACTCATATGACAATGCCCTCGCCGAGGCCATCAACGGCCTCTACAAAACAGAACTCATCCGCCAGCAAGGGCCCTGGCGCACCGTCGAACAAGTCGAGTTCGCGACCCTCGAATACGTGTGGTGGTGGAACAACAAACGACTCCACGGCGAACTCGACATGCACACCCCCGTCGAGATCGAACAGGCGTACTACGCTGGCCAAGAATCAACCCAACCGGCATCCGCCGGACAGGGAAACACCTAGGAACTAAACCCAGGCCAAATCACACTCGCAAACTAGCGGGTCCAGGCAGGCGCCGCAACATTTAGCGAGATTCCGCCTCCGACACCCGGGATTTCTCAATACAGGCGCGGGTATCGAAGCGCGGCGGGCCTACAAGTCGAGCAGCCCGTCCACAAAGGCCGCAGCCTCGAACGGCGCCAGATCCTCGACGTCCTCGCCCAGGCCCACAAACTTCACAGGTACGCCCAACTCACGCTGCACAGCAATCACGATTCCGCCCTTGGCGGTTCCGTCCAGCTTGGTCAGGACGATGCCGGTGATACCAGCAACTTCAGCGAACACGCGGGCCTGGGCGAGCCCGTTCTGGCCGGTCGTGGCGTCCAGCACCAGCAGCACCTCGGCGGGTGCACGCTTCTTGGACAGCACCCGGATCAGTTTGCCCAACTGGTCCATGAGGCCCTGCTTGTTTTGGAGGCGGCCCGCGGTGTCCACCAGCAGGACGTCCGCACCAACGGCCGTCGCCCGCTCGGAGGCCTCGAACGCGACTGAGCCCGGGTCCGCACCGTCGCGGCCCGCGCGCACCACCTGCACTCCCGTGCGGGCCCCCCAGGTTTCCAGCTGATCTGCAGCGGCCGCACGGAACGTGTCTGCCGCGGCGAGGATCACGCTGTAGCCGTCGGCAATCAGCGCGCTCGCCAACTTGCCGACGGTGGTGGTCTTGCCCACGCCGTTGACTCCCACCATGACGAGGGGCGCCGCAGCACCGTCGCCCGGCGCCCCAAGCGCGAGCCCGCGTTCCGCGTCCATGTCTACCACCGCGATGAGTTCAGCGCGCAGGCTCTCGCGCGGGTCGGCGTTGGGGTCCTTCTTGACGCGCTCGCGTAGCGCCTCGAGCAGCTCCTCCGTGGCACCCACGCCCACGTCGGCTGCAAGCAAGATTTCCTCAAGCGCGTCCCAGTCCTCTTGCTCAAGTTTGCCGCGGCCCATGACCGCAAGAAGCTTGGTGCCCAGCCCACCGCCCATACGGCCGCGCAGTTTGGACAACCGTGATGGCGTCTTGTCGAGTTCAGACTGAGGTGCACCCGCGTCGACAACCTGTGCGTGGTCCGCGGGCTGGCTTCTGTCGCGCTTGAGCCAGGCCATCACGCCTCCCCGCCAGTGCACATCGATGCGGCGTGCGTTGGGGCAGCGAAAGGCAGCAAGATCACGTGCCTAGTGTGGCACTAGGTCGCAACGTCGTCCTTGAATGGCGCGGCGCGCGAGTCGAGCTGGCCCACCACTGCCCAGTCGTGTTCAGCACGCGGGATCTCATCAATGAACTCCCTCACGGGACGGCGCGGTGCCGCACCAAGCAGCACCAACACCAGATGCTTGAGCCGGCCTTGCGATGCCACGCCAAGAATGAGGATGGCTAACGCCACGATTCCCGCTATCAATGCCGCGTGGGAACTGTTCATGGCGCACCTCCTGTGTGTTGTAGGCCTAAGATGAGTCTCTCAACATGCAAACGGTTGCGCGCGCCGAATCGCTGGGTTCGACATTGCGGAATGGTCACAATTAGCGCTCCCGCACGCGGCGCCCGATATACAGTCAGCATATGGCGAAGGACGATTCGCACGAGGCAGCGCTGTCCACGTGCACCAACGGCCACCGAATGCTGATCGGGTCAACGATCTGCCCAGTGTGCAGCGCGCCGGTAGGCAGAAGGCGGCCTGCCCGCGGACGCCGCGACGGGGACCACGCGAACGACGAGACCCCGGGGTTCCACGGGACCATGGGGGCGACGCCAGCCCGAATGAAGAACCCGCGACAGGGATTCGACGCGACCACAGGCACCGGCAATAAGGCACGAGCCGCGATCTTCACTGGTGCGGCCGTCGTACTTGTGGGTGTGGCCGCCGCGGCGATCTTCGCGGTCGCGGATCCGGAGCCCGAGCCCACCGGCCCCACCCCCCTGCCCCAGGTGGGTGAGGCATGCGGAGGCGCCGCACTCGAACAGATCGAGCTGGACCGCGAATACAAGAACGCGTCCAAGGTGGTCTGTTTTGAGGTGGAAACCGAACTCATCATTTCGATGGGCGCGACGCCCGCAGACCCCTCGAATGACCTCGTCATAGAGATATCCAACGCGGACGGCGCCTTCTGGGCCGCTGCCGACGACACCCACGGCGACGCCCCCGAGGTCAGCTCTCCGTTCTTCCCTGGGACTTACGTGGCCACCGTGACGGCGTTCGGAGGAGGCGACCCCGGCGAGTTCACGCTGTACTCAACCACGCACGACCCGGATGCGATTGGTGATCCCTCAGCGGACGCTGCGTTCAACTCGCATCTGCCCGGCGTCGACGAATGCGGCAGCGCCGACATCCCGATGCTCACGGACACTGCGTCCGTGAAGCGCGACTCGGACAATACCGTGGCATGCCTAGTCCTCACCGAAGCCGCGTGGACCAAAATTGGCGTCATATCACTCGACGAGGTCGCCGCGGGCATTGACTCTCCCGACCTCACGTTCGCGCTACATAAGTTTGACGAGACAGGCCGCCCGCGTTTTGTTCGCTCATTCGACGACGCATTCGGTAGTGACCCCGAAGCCAGCACGCAACTCGAGGTGGGCACGTACCTGATCGAGGTCGAGGAGTGGAGCGGCGGTGCCACGGGCATGACGGAAATCTACGTCGACACAGAGCGTTCGTACTTCCGCGTGGGCCCCGTGGCGGACAACGCTGCGGACCTCACCGCGGCCACGTGCGAGGACGACAACCTAGACACCCCGATCATCACGATTGGCGAGACTGCCACGCGGCTCTTTCTCGATGAGGACGCGCCAGACCAGACCAGGGCGATCGCGTGCCTGACCGTTTCTGACGATCAGATCCTTTCGCTCTCCGCGCTGTCGCTCGAAGGACAGGACCTGGTGCTCGAGGTGGTCAAGATTGGCGGCGCGGACAATCCCATGCGCTACGCGTGGTCGGACGACTACATCTTTGTCCAGGAATTCACGGACAAGAACCCCAAGGTAGAAACGGTGATCCCCGCAGGGACATACGTGCTGGTCGTGTCCGAGTTCTTCGGCGACCCACTCGAGAACCTTCAGATCACAGTCGCGCCCTTCTCGTAGTCGCCGCGCGCCGGAAGGCTAGGCGCTGACAGCCTCGCCCTTGTGCAGCCTTTGGCTGATCACAGTGGTCACCCCGTCGTTGCGCATGGTGACGCCATACAGCGCGTCGGCTATCTCCATGGTGCGCTTCTGGTGCGTCACCACGATCAACTGGGAATCCTCCTGAAGCTCGCGGAATATGCCTAGCAGTCGCCCGAGGTTTACGTCGTCGAGCGCGGCTTCGACCTCGTCCATGACGTAGAACGGGCTGGGGCGCGCCTTGAAGATGGATACGAGCAGCGCGATCGCCGTGAGCGACCGCTCGCCGCCCGACAGCAGCGACAGGCGCTTGACTTTCTTGCCTGCCGGGCGCGCCTCAACCTCTATGCCGGTGTTGAGCATGTCCTTAGGGTCGGTGAGGACCAGTTTGCCCTCGCCGCCAGGGAAGAGGCGCGGGAAAACCTCCGCGAACTGTTTGGCCGTGTCATTGAACGCGTCGACAAAGATGCTCTCGACGCGCTGATCAATCTCCTTGACAATCTCGAGCAAACCCTCGCGTGTCTTCTTGATGTCCGCGAGCTGATCGGTGAGGAACTTGTGCCGCTCCTCCAGAGCTGAGAACTCTTCGAGCGCGAGGGGGTTGACGCGGCCCAGTTGGCTGATCGCGCGCTCGGCCCGGCGCAGGCGTTTCTCTTGCTTCTCCCTGACGTACTCCTCGGTTGGCGCTTCGGCGACTTCAGCGGACGATGCCCCGGTCGCCTCTGCCCCGCCGTCAACCTGCGCTGCGACGATGGCAGCCGCCGCTTCGTCGCCCGTGAGCGGCACCGGCAGGTGAGGGCCAAACTCGTCGACCAGCGCCTGGGGATCAACGCCAAGTTCGTCGATCGCGCGAGTCTCAAACTGCTCGAGACGCACGCGCTGCTCCGCGCGCACCACTTCGTCTTTGTGGGCGTCGTCGGTTAGGCGCGCGTATTCGGTGGAGTACTCCTCGACGTGCTGACGTACGTCCGCGAGCTGGCCGGTGCGGTCCGCGCGGCGGGCCTCGACGGCGGCCCGGTTGTCGTCAGCTTTCTGGACGGACGCGTCCATATGCGCGAGCGTCGCGATCGCTCCCGCGACCACCTCGCGGGCAGCCACGGATTGACGGGCGCGACGGCCGGCGGCTTCTTCGGCCCGGATACGGGCGTCGCGCTCGGCGTGCGCGGCTCGCTCAAGCGATTCGGCGCGGGCGGCTAGGGCACGGGCGCGCTCCTCTGCCGTGCGCAAGGCCAAGCGCGCCTCAGTCTCGGCGGCCCGGGCAGCTACGGCAGATTCGCCGTGAGCGTCGCGCTGATTCTGCGCGCTTTGCGTGTTCGACTCTGTTTGCTCGGGCTCGGCCTCTGCGCCCGCTAGTCGCTCGGTGAGGCTGGTGAGTTCCTCTTGCTCGGAGACAATGCGCGTGCGCGCCTCGTCCAGTGCCAATGCCACGCGTTCAGACTCGGCCTTGGCGGCGCGGGACGCGGCGCCAAGCTGGCCCAGCTGCTCGGCAACCGCGGCCATCTGCGCGTCAGAGTCGTGCAGTCGGGCCATCGTAATCTCGTGCGCAGTCGACGCGGAGGCTTCGCGGTCCTCGGCGGCCTTGATTTGAAACGTGGTGGTCTCGACTAGCGCGGTCGCGGTGGTCACGTGCTCGCGGGCCTCGTCCAGCGCAGCCTGCATGTGGAGAACGCTGGGCGCATCCCCCGCGCCGCCGAACGCGGACCGTGCGCTGAGGATGTCGCCGCGGCGCGTCACCGCAGTGATGCCGCCGTGATCGTTCACGAGAGCCCGCGCCGAGGCTAGATCGTCCACCACCGCGATGCCGCTCAGATGCGCCCGCACGGTCGCGACAATGCCGTCGGGCCCGGTGACCAGATCGGACGCCCAAGCCGCCCCGGCGGGGAGGGAGACAGAAGGATTGTCGGTGACGGCGGAGTGATCAGCAACAACGAAGCGGGCCCGGCCGGCGTCCTCGTCGCGCAGCCAGCGGATGGCGTCCACCGCGGCCTCGACGGACTCGGCCGCGAGCGCATCCGTGAGCGGTCCGAGCGCGGCGGCGATCGCGTCCTCCACGTCGCCCTCCACGTCGATCAGCGAGGCGATGGTTCCGCGGACTCCGCGCGAACCTTGCGCGAGGATCGCGCCAGCGCCGTCCTTGCGGGCGAGTGACAGCTCCAGTCCCTCTGCCTTGGCGGCGAACGTGTCGCGCTCGAGAATCGCGTCCGTGAGCGCCTGGTGCAGGTGCGTGAGCGCTTCCTTGGTGGCCTCGAGCTCTTCGGTTGCGGACTCGTGCGCGGCGTCAAGGTCTTCTTCGCCGGCCTCGACGCTCGCGACGGTGGACTCGAGCGCAGAGAATTCTTTGGTGGCATCGGTGCCACGGCGCTCGGCCTCGGTGAGCGTCTGCTGCAGGCGGCCAATCTCGTCTTCAGCGGCCTCCACGCGCGAGCGCCGCGCGGCCACGTCCCCGGCCAGGCGCGCCACGCCCTCGCGGCGGTCGGCAACGGATCGCAGCAGGTTCGCGAGCGTCTTCTCTGAGGACTCGGCGACGCCCTCGGCGACAGTGCGCGCTTCCTCGGCGAGTACGAGCGCGCCCTGGGCCGCTGTCACTTCGGCGGTGAGTTCTGCGTGAGCGACGCGCGCGCGCTCCAGCTGCTCATCGAGGTCCACAAGGTCCGTCGGCGCGATCGAGTCGACGTGCGTGCCAAGCATCCGCAGGCGCTCGTCGGCCAGGGACTGCAGGTTTCGCAAGCGCTCGCGCAGGGCGCTCAGTCGGTAGTAGATGTCGTTGGCTTGAGTGAGCTCGGGCGTGGCCTCCGCAGACGCGCGCTCGAGGCTCGCGAGGTGGCCGCGCGCCTCAGCGAGCGATTTCTCTACGGTGGCGCGGCGTTCCATGAGCGCGGCCTCGTCGGCCGTCTCCTGCGTGAGTTGGGCCTGGAGCTGAGCAATGTCGTCTGCAAGAAGTCGCGACCGGGCGTCGCGGACGTCCGTCTGGATGGTCTGCGCCTGACGCGCGACCTCAGCCTGCTTGCCGAGCGGTCCCAGCCCGCGGCGAATCTCCACGGTGAGGTCCTGAACGCGGGTGAGGTTGGCCTGCATCGCGTCGAGCTTGCGCAGCGCCTTTTCTTTGCGCTTACGGTGCTTGAGAATGCCGGCTGCCTCTTCAATGAAATGGCGGCGGTCCTCCGGCGTGGCGCGCAGGACGGCATCAAGCTGCCCCTGGCCAACGATCACGTGCATCTCGCGGCCGAGGCCCGAGTCGCTCAGCAGGTCCTGGATGTCGAGCAGGCGGCACGCGGTGCCGTTGATCGCGTATTCGGAGCCGCCCGAGCGGAACAGGGTGCGGGAGATGGTGACCTCGGCGTACTCGATGGGCAGTGCGCCGTCTTCGTTGTCGATGGTGAGGCTGACCTCCGCGCGGCCAAGCGGCGGGCGGGTAGCCGTGCCCGCGAAAACAACGTCGTCCATCTTGCCGCCGCGCAGCGTCTTGGCACCCTGCTCGCCCATCACCCAGGCAAGCGCGTCCACTACGTTCGATTTACCGGAGCCGTTCGGGCCGACCACGCACGTAACGCCCGGCTCAAACTCGAGGGTGGTCGCAGACGCGAAGCTCTTGAAGCCTCGAAGCGTCAGCGTTTTGAGATGCACGGGGACAACTCTAGGTGATCGCGCGCCTCACACGAGCCGCGCTGCAGGCTCGCCGACGCCACGGGATCAGGTGCTACTTGCTCACCTCGGCGTGGCCCCTGGTGTGCACGTCGAGCATGATCTTCCTCTTGTCGCCGATGTAGTCCATGATCGCGAACATCACACCGGAGGCGAGGAACGTCATGTGCAGGCCGATGCGCCACTTCACCGCTGTGTAGTCGAGCGTGTGGCCCTCCTCGCTTGCGGCGACAAAATCCTGAAGTAACTCAATCACGGAGATCGCGACAAGGGAGCCGATCAGCTTGATCTTGAGCCCGGAGAAGTCGATGTGGCCCATCCAGTGCGGGCGGTCCTCGCTGTTCTGCGCGGCGTTGATCTTGGACACGAAGTTCTCGTAGCCCGCGAAGATCACGATTAGGATCAGGTTGGCCAGCAGCGCGATGTCGAGCAAGGCGAGAATGCCAAGCGTGATTTGCTCGTGGTCGGCGCCGTGCGAGACCTCTTGAACTAGGTGCACAAACTCGTTATAGAACGAGTACAGGATGATGAAGAGCCCGCCCACCAGTCCAATGTAGATCGGAGCCAGCAGCCACCTAGAGGCGAAGATGCCCTTCTCCACGAAGTCTTCAATTGCGTCGCGCATGGGTTCTCCTTTGATACTGTTGGTAGCGAGGTTGGAGCCAGCCTAGGGCGTGCTCAGTACGAACGCGCCGGCAAAGGGCCTCGCGGCTCGCACCCGGTCAACCTGGGAAGGCTATGCCTCGGGGAACCAGATGCCGATCTCGCGCTCGGCAGACAGACTCGAGTCCGAACCGTGCACCAGGTTTTGCATGACCTTGGCGCCCCAGTCGCGGCTAAGGTCTCCGCGGATGGTGCCGGGAGCGGCGACAGTGGGATCAGTGGCGCCTGCCAGTGACCGGAAGCCCTCGATGACTCGCTCGCCCTGGGCGATCGCGGCGACCGTCGGCCCGGAGAGCATGAACTCCACCAACGGCTCGTAGAACGGCTTGCCCACGTGCTCCTCGTAGTGCGCGGCGAGCAGCTCGGGCGTGGCTTGCGTTAGCTTCAGTGCGACGATGCCGTAGCCCTTCGCCTCCACGCGGCGCAGGATTTCCCCTACGAGATTGCGGCGGACGCCGTCGGGCTTGACGAGGATGAGGGTGCGTTCAGTCATGCCACGGAGCCTACCGGGACTCTGCCGCAGCGCAGCGCGCGCCTGTGAAACTCGTCACATTATGGGGACATTTCGGAGTTTCCGCGCGTCAATAGAAGTGGAGAGCGAGCGGCGGGGACCCTCGATTACCTCTCATGGGCTCCCCGTGACACGCCGATAACGTGCAGAGCGCGCTTCCCCCTATACGGAAGTGATACGTGTGACAATTGTGACTCAGGTGAGCAGGGCAACCCGCCCCACGCTCGCGCACACAGAGAGGGACGCGATGACCGGCAGCGAAATCGGCCCGCGCGCACTAGGGGCACTCGCCGTGATAGCCGTGACCACGCTCGCCGCGTGCACCCCTTTCGGCCCCACCGAGATCACACCCACTCCCGAGGTCACCGTTACAACGTCCCACGGCCCCACACCTTCACCTTCGCCGTCGGCCACCCGCGGCACCTCCGCCTCCCCGTCGCCATCGCCGTCGGCGACTATTTCCGGTCCCATTCAAAACGCGCCCGTGGGCTCCGTAGTGAGCCCTGAGGTCTTCCTCTCCATCGTCGACGCCACTGCCGGGGAGCTACAGGTGGTCGCGAATGTTCCCGGCATTACAGAGAACGGTGGAATGTGCACCGTCACGGTAACTGCGGGCTCCGTGGTCATTTCGAAAACGAGCACCGGCGCCGCCAACGTCACCACAACCGAATGCGGACAGTTCACATTCCCGCTGAGCGAACTCCCGGCCGGGACAGCAAGCATCGTCGTCGCGTACCAGTCCGCGAGTTACAGTGGATTGTCGAACACCGACAATGTGACGCTCCCATGACCACTGCCCTCTCCGCCCGCGGTATGACGTTCTCCGCGCGCGGCGTGCTGGTGGCACTACTGCTGGCTCTGATGGCGACGTCGGTGAATATGGTGACGACGGCGGCCAGCGCCGACGCCGCTCCCTCCGGAAGCGAGTTCCAGCCCGGACTGATCGTCACCGACGCAAATTTCTTCGATTACGGATCCATGACCGTCGAGGACATCCAGTCGTTCCTCGATGACGTAGGCCCGTCCAGTTGCAACGGGTGCCTGCGTACCTATCGAGCAAACACCTACGACCGGCCCGCGGATTCGCGACGGTGCGTCGAACCTCTCGTCGGCAAAGAAAATGTCTCGTCGGCGCAGATGATTTACGACGTTGCCCAGGCGTGCCACATCAACCCGATGGCACTCCTCGTGATTCTCCAGAAGGAAACCAGCCTCGTCACGCTGTCGTCGCCGGCATCCTGGCGCTATCAACGAGCGATGGGGTACGCGTGCCCGGATACCGCGCCTTGCAGTTCTGCGTACTACGGTTTCTTCATTCAGCTCTACTCCGCGGCGAGCCAACTTCTCTACTACGGCCACCCCGGCTCAAGCTTCAAGTGGTATCCCGTAGGCAAGACGACCAACATTCGCTGGCACCCGCGGTCGTCCTGTGGATCCAGCCCGGTCTTCATTCAGAACCGCGCGACCGCCGCCCTGTACTACTACACGCCGTACCAGCCGAACGCGGCTGCTCTCGCTAACCTGTCTGGCCTCGGCAACTCGTGTAGTTCATACGGGAACCGCAATTTTTGGCGCCTGTGGTCGAATTGGTTCGGAGACCCCGTCGGCTCCACGGTCGATCCGGCTCCCTCGCCCAGCCCCTCGCCGTCCGCGTCGCCGTCGCCGAGCCCGTCGCCTGCACCCAAGCCCAGCCCCTCGCCTGCACCCGAGCCCAGCCCCTCGCCTACACCCGAGCCCAGCCCCTCGCCTACACCCGAGCCGTCGGTGACGCCAACGGTGACGCCGAGCGCCAGCCCAACACCCACGGCCACGCTCGTGACACGCGAAATCACTACGTACGTTTCCCACCGTGTGGTTCACGGTGACACGGTCTGGGGACTCTCGCGCACGTATGACTCGTCGATCTCCGCGATAATCAAGGAGAACGGTCTCAACAAGTACGCGCTCATCATCGTTGGCCAGCGACTGCGAATCCCCGTTGTGACCACTACGACAGACCCGCTACCCGTTCCTGAATCGACGCCAACGCCCACGCCGAGCGAGACGCCCACGCCCACGCCCACGCCCACGCCCACGCCCACGCCCACGCCAAGCGAGACGCCAACCCCCGCTACCGCAACGCCAACTACGATCACCTACACCGTGGTCCGCGGGGACACGCTCGGCAGGATCGCGTCACGATACGGGACCACAGTGTCTGCGATCGCTTCGGCAAACGTGATCAAGAACGTGAATCTGATCTACGTGGGGCAGAAGATCAAGATCACGACGACGGACACTAGCTCACCCGCGCCGACGCCCACGCCCACGTCCCCATCCGCCCCCACGGTCATCATTTACATCGTGGTGAACGGTGACACTCTCAGCGGAATCGCGGCCAAGTTCGGCACGACGTACGCCGCGATCGCTATCAAGAACGGGATCAAGAATCCGAACCGGATCTACATAGGTCAGCGGCTGTCCATTCCAACCAAGTAATCGACCTCGCGCCCCAGGGTTACTGCGGCATGCAGGCGCCGATTCTTGGCGGCGGGCAAACGGAAGTTAGTCCTCGTGCATTTCGCGCGCCTGCCCCGGACGCCAGCGGACACCCACCAGCACTAACGCCACCACAAAGAATGTTCCGAACACCGTCATGTACGCGATATAGCCCTGGTTGACGTCCATCGGCACCTCGCCCAGCGTGTTGATGTAGCCGCCGTGCTGCGCCAGACCGGTGATTCCCAGGCCACCCGAGATGACAAGCGCACCGATGAGCAACCATACGGGCAACTGCTTGGTGCCCTCGTGCTCGCGCAGGTAGGTGCTCCATACCGCCAGCGCAGAGAACACGGAAATGTTGAGCGCGGTGAGGCCCACAAAGAGTGTGACGAAGATGCGGGTGGGCACTGGCATGTCAACACCGGACAGCGACGCTTGCGCCTCGATGAGTGCGCTGCGCTCCAGCCCGTAGAACGCCATCGTCAGCCCAACGATGCCGATTGCGAGCGATACGCCAAGCTTGATCAGCGTGGACTTCATTTTGTGGCTCCTTTGAGGGGGCGTGCGGGTACAAACGTACTCGCCTTGGCGCTAGTTAGGTGCCGATGCGCGTTCGGCGCGTTCCCGATCGATTCGACCACCTAGCCTGAGCGCGGCGATCCACAGAATCAGGAACATCACTCCCACGATCGCGACGGCCGGCTCAATGAGCCCGCCCAGCAGCATCGGCGCCTGAAGCGCCGACCCCACCCAGCGGCCCCACGGGCGCTTCTGCACCCCGACCGCGAGCAGGAGCCCGAGCATCAGCACGTAGCCGTATGCGAGGAGCGACTCGTTGTTGATGTCGATGCTGGCGCCGCGGCTCAGTCCACTCAACGTGATGGTCGCAAATAGGGCCGCGAGTGCCTGGAGCACCAGCATGGCTTGGGTGAACGTGAGCAGCGCGGAACGCTGTGGCCGCTGTGGGGCCTCGGTCATCGTGCTTGCCCCGCTCCCTTTCGCTTGTCGGCGCCCAGCAGGATGCGGGCGTCGGCCACCAGGGTAATGGAGCCGGTGATGAGTACGCCTGCACCTAGATCATTCACTGCCTCGCTCAGCTGGACGGCCTGGTCGATCGCGTCGGGGAGATCGTCTGACGTGTGGACGCGGTCGTCCCCGAACGCTTCTGTTGCCGCCTTCGCGAGGTCCGGGACCGAGATGGCACGGGGTGACGCCGAGGCAGTGACGACAATCTGATCCAGCAGCGGTTCAAGACCATCGAGGATGCCGTCGACGTCCTTGTCTTCGAGGATGCCGACCACGCCCACCAGGGTCTCGAACGTGAAGTTCTCGCGCATCGCCTCTGCCAACGCATCTACGCCGGCAGGGTTGTGCGCCGCATCGACGACGATCATGGGTGCCGTGCGGACGGCCTCAAGCCGGCCGGGGTTGGTCACGCCCGCGAATGCAGCCTCAAGCGTGGGCCCCGCGAGTGACACGGGATCCCCACCTGACGCGAGTAGCGCCTCGGTGGCCGCAACGGCGAGCAGTGCGTTGCGCGCCTGGTGCTCGCCGAACATCGGCAAGAACAGGTCTTCGTACCGCGCCGCCGCAGTGCGGAGCGTGATGAGCTGGCCACCCACCCCGGGTTGGCGCGCGACCACCTCGAGCTGGTCGCCCTCCGCGTACAGCCGCGCTTCTGCGGCCTTGGCCGCTGCCTCGATTACAGGCGTGACGGACTCGATCTGTTCGGATACGACCACTGCGGCGCCGGGCTTGATGATGCCCGCCTTTTCTTCCGCGATCCCCACCACATCGTCGCCCAGGTACACGGAGTGATCAAGCGAAATGGGAGCGATCACGGCGACCTCGCCGTCGGCAACGTTTGTCGCGTCCCAGCCGCCTCCCAAGCCCACCTCGATGATGGCAACGTCGACGGGCGCATCGGCGAATGCAGCGAATCCCAAGACCGTGAGCACTTCGAAGAAGCTCAGACGCGGCCCACTGTTGTTTTCGCTTCGCACGTCAACCATGTGGATGATGGGCGCGACGTCCTGCCAGAGCCGCACAAAATCTGCGGCGCCAATGGGAGTGCCGTCGATCTGGATGCGCTCGCGCACGGACGTCAGGTGGGGCGACGTGAACAGACCAGTCCGCAGGCCGTGCTCGCGCACGAGCGCCTCCGTCATGCGCGCGACGCTGGTCTTGCCGTTCGTGCCTGTGATGTGAATGACTCGGTACGCGTGCTGAGGGTTGCCCAGCAGGTCGCACGCCTCACGCACGCGGTCCAGGCTGGGCTCGATGTCGTGCTCCGGCGCGCGGGCGATGATGTGCGCGTAAATCTCGCGCTCCGCCTCTTGGGCGGTGAGGCCGCCGAAGTCGTCGGGCTCGGGCGCGCCAGCGCCGAGGGTATCGCGAGGTGGCGTCATGCTGTGAGTCTCCCACGCAGCACAGTCCTCGTTCACCCACCATGAGCGCGGAGGGTGCGATACCTTCGAAGCATGAGCGCAGACAATGCACCGGTTCAGGACGAATCTCAGAAGAAGAACAGCCCCGTCATTATCGCGATTGTGGCCGCACTTGCCGTTGTGATCATCATCCTGCTGGTTCTCTTGGTAATCCGGCCCGCCGCGAACGACTCGGCGTCACCCTCCGCCTCGGCAACACCCGCCGCAACGGCAGATCCGGGGGATGCGACCCCAGGCTCAACGCCGAGCGCCACGCCGCCTTCCAAACCTGCCCCGTCCGTCAAGCCTGAGCCCCCGAACGGGGACCTCACGTCCTCGAGTGGACTCGGCGGGCTCGAACCCACGCTCGCCGCATGCGGAACAACGGAACTACCCAAGCTCACCGCATCGGGAATCCTCAACCTCAGCGACGGCCAACGCTTCGCGTGCATCGAGATCTCGACGCCGTCCCTCACGCGCGTCGGTCTCGAGTCGTGGCACTCGGGAACGGAGGCAAGCCCCGACCTCGTGTTCGCGCTGAGTACTTGGCTTCCGGACGGAACTCTCAAGCACGTCGTAACTGTTGACGACACGTTTGGAAGCGACCCCGAAGTGAACATGGCTTTGCTGGGAGGAACCTACCTAATCGAGGTGGACGCATTCGGCCAGCCCAGCGGCGACTACCAACTCTACGCGAACGTCGACAAGAGCATGATCCGTACCGGTGCCGCCAGCCCGCAGGCCTCCGGGTACTCCATCGAGGTGTGTTCAGACGACGCGGTGCTGTTTGTCGCAGACCCAGGCTCCATCCATGTGGGTGCCAGCATAACCAACCCATACATCTGCATCAACGTTGACGCCCTGTCTTGGCTGACCATCTTTGCGGAAAGCGATGGCGGCGCCGAAGACCTCACGATGGAGGTTCTCGGGTTCGACCAGAATGGCGACGCAGAACGCTACTACTTCAACGACGATGCGCTCGGACAAGCTGGCTCGGGAGACCCGCTAATTGAGGGCGCGTTCCCCCCAGGTGACTACATCATCTTCATAGACGAGTTTCTTCTCGGCACCCCCGAGAATTTCACTGTGACCGTGTTGGTCGCAGACTAGTCCGCACTTCCCTCGTTTGCCTGCTCGGCGGCTCTACCCGCGAATCGCTCCGCCAGGCTCAGTGATCCGACGGCAATGACCGCGGCAG
This sequence comes from Demequinaceae bacterium, assembly GCA_965250005.1. GTDB lineage: Bacteria > Actinomycetota > Actinomycetes > Actinomycetales > Demequinaceae > WTKG01. The sequence continues at coordinate 130,407 of OZ252279.1, read as the reverse complement.
CGATGCCCGCGCCCGTAACCTTCACGAAGAGCGGCCCGATGGCGATGATGGTGCTGCGAATAGCGCTCGACGCCGGCACCACGGACTCGCCCACGTTGTACATGAGCGTGCCCCCCAGCACAATCAGCGCGAGCGGAGCGAGGCCCGCCAACGCCCTGCGGGGCCAGCCCTTGAGGTGCGCCCACGCCGCCGTGAGCACAGGGTAGGCGAGGCTCGCAACGAACCGGTCGCCCCACGCGTCCGCTGAATAGAAACCCGACCCGAACGGCCACACCCACATGAGCACGGCGAATCCAGCCGCCAGGGCGATGGCTACGGCGCGCCTCTTGAGCGGCGCCTGGTTGAGCGCGAGGCCAGCGAGCACCAGCGCGATGGGCGCCAGCGGCGCAGCCCAGCCGCCCACATTGAACGCGGTGATCCCCGCGTAGTCGCCTACTTGCAGCGGGTAGGTGGGTAGGTACCATGTGGCAATTCCCGCGACAAACAGAATCAGGCTCGCTCGCGGGCGCCACTGCGCGGCCGACTCTTCGGCCCCTTCGATTGATGACGTCACGTACAGCCCAACCCCCGTTGGCCCAAGTAGATTCCCGGGGACCGCTGGCGGAGCGGTGGAGCTCTAGTCGGCGCAAGCGATGCCGCGCGGCGAGGCTCAGTCCAAGTGGTTGAGGAACTGGTCGATCACGTCGATTGCGTAGGCGTCGAGGTGTGGCGTCGCCTTACGGCCGAACTGCACTGACAGGACCACGTTGTGGTCTACGACCACGTAGCTGAGCCAGTTCATCCCCGCGATGGCGCTGTCGAGCACACCGTCGAAGTAGGTGGTGACGCCCTCCTTCGACACCGTCTGCAGGTGCCCGACCGTGGGCAGGGTGACGTCAGCATGCACCACTGCGCCGGTGATCGCCTCGTAGTTGTCGGCCGTGTAGGAGTAGCTCAGGCATGAAACGGCAGATGATGCCACAAACGCTGCGAACACCTCGGCGGCTGCGGCATTCGGGAACACCCTTGCGTAGATGCGGGTGGGCTGCGCGGGGGCGGACTGCTCGGCAAACCCGAGGTCAAGGATCGTGTCCGCACCGGTGGGCCCTGGGGCGCCATCCGCGGGCATGACCATTTGCTCCGCGAGAGTCACGTCTAGGCAACTCGCTGGGGAGATGTTGCCCGCATTCCAGTACGTGGCGGTCTGCGTGAAGGAGCCGATGGCAGTGTCCGTAAAGATCGTAGGGTTCCAGGTGAAACCGTCGCCAACGAAAACGAACGACGAGACCTCAGGCACCGTGTGCACCACAGCGACGGGCGCTGGGGCGGACGTGACCGGCTCTGGGCCAGACAGTGTCGCAGACGGAGCCTGCGCTGCCGTAGTCACGGTGACGACAGGCGCGGGACTGGCAGACGGGTCCGCGGCGGGCGGGTTGCAGGCGCCGAGACTCACGGCGAGCGCGGCAACGACCGTGGGAACGGCGATCCTTCGGGACGTAAACATGAGACCTCCGCAACGTTAGACGGCGAAAACCTCAGCCAGATCAAAAGTAGCAGCCGCCGCGCCATTTCGCTTAGCAGCGTGGAGCCGATGGCGCGCTCGACCTGCTGCGTGACCTCATGGCGACCCTGACGGACTAGCCGGCGCGATTCGCTCGACAGGCAGTTCAGAGCAATCGCCGCTAGCCTGAGTCTCGATCGCCCACGATGAAAGCGCAGGCACTCCTATGGGCACTGGAGCCCAAGGCCCCACCACCCCTCCCCCGGACTGGTATCCGGATCCCAAGGACCCCGCGCTCCTGAGGTACTGGGACGGTGCCACCTGGACGGAGCACACCAGTCCTGCGCAGCCGGCGCAGACTGCAGAGCCCGCACAGGCTGCGCAGGCCACGCAAACCGCGCAGTCCACGCCCGCCAAGAAGGGCCTCAGCGGCCTCGCGATCGGCTTGATCGTCGGCGGGTCGGTCATCGTCGCCGCGGTCGTCGCTATCGCGTTGATAGCCGTCATGGCGGCACCACAGGTCGCGGAGCAACAACGGCTGGCGTACGACGCGGCCGCCAAAGCCGACGTCTCGACGCTCGCCAAGGAGATCGCGACCTACTACTTGGACCACGATGGCCTCCCGCCCGAGATCACTGTGCAGGGCGACCGCTTCCATATCGACCTTGGCGAGTCTGATCTAGACGTCGGCAAGTCGGCCGGGGTCGTCTACGGCGACACGACCGGAACCGGGTTCACCGACTGGTGCGTCTGGTTGGAGCACCCCGAGGGCGAACTCAAGACGTTCGAGTACTCATTCGAGCGAGGGCTCCAGAACGGGAGCTGCTAACAACGGGCTGCCGCTAGGTGCGCGGAGTGCGCAACGAGACCAGCAAGCGCCACCTCGAAATGCACCCATTGGCCGAGTTTCGCCAGCAACGACCGTTCAGCCGCAGTTGGCTCCCCTAGTCGTCGGCAGCCGCGAGCGCGTCGACGATCGCGCCCACTAGGCCGTCGCGCTGCTCGCTCGTCAGCGGCGCCGATTCGACTGTGTCGTAGCTCCGGAAATGCACGATCACGTTGCCGTACACAACGTAGGCCCAGCGCACATTCGACGCCGAAGGCTCGCCCCCCGAAATGACGACTGAGTCGAACGACAGTCCGCGGAACACGCGCGCGCCATCTGGTCCGTCCACGAGTTCGGCCTCGCGACGACCCACCGATTCGCGCACCACTTTCCACTCTCCGGTTTGCGAGGCATCCGCGTCCCAGGCGTCGTGCGAATATCCCGCCTCACACAGGGCCGACGACGCGGTCAGGTCGCCGAAGAACGCCTGAGCGTCAACCTCTGACCGAAAGGCCCGGCCCATCGCGTACACGAACTGAGATCGGCCCGATGCGTCAATCGGGAGAGAGGCGAAACCAAGGTCGACGAAGTCGTCATCACTCTCCGCGTCTTCCTCCGACACAATCCACTTGAGCACGTGCCGCTCGCGACACACGACGGGCTCAACGCTCTCGGGCGGGGTGTCGGCGACGATCCCCGCGAGCACGTCGGACGCCGAGGAGTCACCGGCGCCAGCCTCGAAGGGCATCCCGTCAATTGAGGTGCCCAACGTCGCCAACTGGGAGCCAGCATCACTCAGCTGCTCCGCGCGCGGAACACACGCGGACACCGCGAGCACCGCCGCTACCACCAGAGCCACGCTGACTTGTGATGGATGGACTTTCATCCTTGCCTTCCGTTCGCCGCTACGCGGTCTCGGCGGCCGCATCCACGGCCGCGGTGAGCTGCTCAATAATCGCGTCGAACTCCTTGGCGTCCGCGGGCACTGCTTGGTAACCGTCGAACGTGTTGAGACTCACGACGACGTTGCCGACCAGAACGTACGACCACACGGTCGTCGCGGTCGAGTAGGTGTCCCCATAGAAGCCCTTGACGTCCACCGACCGCCCGGTTAGCACGACCGAGCCGTGCGGGCCAGGCGCTCGGTCGATGGAAACGGTCGAGGCAGACACGGGCGACGACACGCGGAGAACCTCGCCGTCTCCCGGCGCGGTGCTGTACTGAACCGACGCATACCCATCTGGACATGCCCGCGCGTCGGCCTCGATTGTGTCGAAGAGTGTCCGCGCCTCCTCACCCGACGCGAATACCCGGGCGCTGGCGGTGACGATCATATACGTGTTCCGCTCACCGCGCTCAACCTGCAGTACGCCGAGGATCAGAATCGCGTCGGTCGCGTCAGCTTCGCTCTCGGCAAAGAGGAATTGCGACACGTGCCAGCCGCGGCACGAAGCCGGCTCCACGGACTCGGGCGGCCGGTCAGCCAAGAGGTACTAGCCCAATTCGCTCACAGGTATCTCTTCGCCGCCGCGCTCAAATCGGTCACCGTCCATCTCAAGTTGAATGGCTGCCACGGCCTCAGCGGTGACCACGGGCGCGTCCGCGTCGACGGGACTCGCCGGCCCTGCGCATCCAGCCGCCAGCACGGCGACAGCGGAGGCGAACGGGATAGTCAGTCGGTGTAGCACGGCGTCTCTCCTTTTGGCCGAGTGTTCGACGGCATTCGAACCGTAGTAACAAAACGTCGGAAGGGGCGCGTCGAACTCGGTGCGCTAGAGAGCCTCCACTACTGCAGCAAGCTCGGCGCCCGCCGCAACACCAACCCGAGCGGCTCCGGTCTCCCGATCCTGCGCGAGCGTCTCGCCGGCGATAAGTTCGAGGTGCGCCTGGACCGCCGCGACCTTGTCGGCCGGGACGGTGAGCGTCAACTTGATCCGGTCGATCACGTTGAGGTCGAGCCGCTTGCGCTCGTCCTGGACCACGCGGATCACGTCGCGCGCGAAGCCCTCGGCCTCGAGCTCGGGCGTGAGCGTGGTGTCGAGCACGACGAGACCAGTTTCGCCGAGGACTGCGGCCGCCACGCCGTCTCCCGAAACGTTGACCTGAGAATCGAGTTTGAATTCCCCGGGCTCGAGAACTACCCCGCCACTGATTGCGGTATCACCGTCGACAGACCAGTCGCCCGTCTTCGAGCCCTTGATCGCGGCTTGCACCTGCTGTCCGATCCGAGGGCCGGCAGCACGAGCGTCAACTGACAGCACTTTCTCAACTTCGACTCCCAACGTGTCCGAAGATCCCCCTGGCACGGAGAATCGAACACCGCGCACGTTGAGTTCCTGGGAGATGAGGCCCGCATACGGTTCGAGCACTTTAGAGCCGATCGTCTCCGCGTCGGGCAGCACCCGCAAAGACTCAAGCGGTTGGCGGACACGAATCTGATTGATTTTTCGAAGCGAGTGGGCAACCGACACAATGCGCCGCACTTCATCCATCGCAGGTGCGAGGGTCGCGTCGCGCCACTTCTTGGGCACCTCCGGCCAGTCGGCCAAGTGCACGGAGCGCCCGCCGGTAAGCCCACGCCAGACCTCTTCCGAGACCAGCGGCGCAAGCGGCGCCATCACGTGCGTGAGCGTTTCCAGGACGGTGAACAGCGTGTTGAACGCCACCTCGTCCTCGTCCCAGAAGCGGGCGCGCTGGGTACGCACGTACCAGTTGGTCAGCAGGTCGAGGAAGCTCTCGACGGCCTTGCACGCGTCCGGCACGTCGTAGGCATCCATGAGCTCGGCGACCTCGTCCACCAGCTCCGCGACCTTGGCGAGCACATACCTGTCCATCTCTGGGAGCTCGGCGACTTCAGCATCGGCGATGCGGCGCGCGCGATACCCGGCGCCGGAATCAGCAGCACCGGCGTAGAGCGTGAAGAAATAGTAGGTGCTCCACAGCGGGAGCAGCACCTGGCGAACCGAGTCGCGGATACCCTCCTCGGTGACCACCAGGTTGCCGCCGCGCAGAATGGGCGAGCTCATGAGGAACCAGCGCATCGCGTCGGAGCCGTCGCGGTGGAACACCTCGTTGACGTCAGGGTAGTTCTGGAGGGACTTCGACATCTTGCGGCCGTCGCTGCCGAGGACGATGCCGTGGCTCACGCAGGTTCTGAAGCTGGGCTTGTCGAATAGTGCGGTCGCAAGTGCGTGTAGCGTGTAGAACCACCCGCGGGTCTGCCCGATGTACTCGACGATGAAGTCGCCCGGGTAGTGCGCCTCGAACTTCTCGGCGTTCTCGAACGGGTAGTGGACCTGCGCGAACGGCATCGAGCCGGAGTCGAACCACACGTCGAGCACGTCGGGGATGCGGCGCATCATGGACTCGCCGGACGGGTCGTCCGGGTTGGCACGCACTAGGTCGTCAATGTAGGGCCGGTGGAGGTCCGGCTCGCCCGACTCGTTGACCGGCAGGCGGCCAAAGTCCTTCTTGATGTCCTCAAGCGAGCCGTAGACGTCGATGCGCGGATAGTCGGGGTTGTCGCTCTGCCACACGGGGATGGGAGTGCCGAAGTAGCGGTTGCGGCTGATGGACCAGTCGCGCGCCCCGGCCAGCCACTTGCCAAACTGGCCGTCCTTGATGTGCTCGGGCACCCAGGTGATGTCCTCGTTCAGCTCGACCATGCGGTCGCGGAAGTCCGTTACGCGCACAAACCACGAGCCGATCGCCCGGTAGATGAGCGGGTTGCGGCAGCGCCAGCAGTGCGGGTAACTGTGGTCGTATGTCTCGTGGCGCAGGATGATGCCAGCGGCCTTGAGGTCCTCGATGATCGGCTTGTTCGCGTCGAACACCTGCTGGCCTTCATACTCGGGGACCTCGGACGTGAAGCGGCCCTTGGAGTCGATAGGGACGACAGTCTCGATGCCGGCCTCCTGGCACACAGCTGCGTCGTCCTCACCGAATCCGGGGGCGAGGTGGACAATTCCCGTGCCATCCTCGGTTGTCACGAAGTCCGCAGCGAGGATGCGGTGGGCGTTCTCGATGGCCTTGAAGTGGCCGAACGGCGGCTCGTACTTAAGGCCGACGAGGTCCGCGCCGGTGATGGTCGCGCGCACGGCGGCGTCCTCCCCGAGCTCGCGCTCGTAGGCGGACACGCGCGCGGACGCGAGCACCACCCGGCGGCCTGCGAACGCACCCGCGGTCGGTTCTACGACGGAGTATTCGACCTCAGGGCCCACGGCCGCGGCAAGGTTGGACGGCAGCGTCCACGGAGTGGTGGTCCAAATGAGAACGAAGGCGTCAGCAAGGTCGCCGGAAGCGTCGACGAGCGGCAGCAGCACGGTCAGCGCCGGGTCCTGGCGCATCTGGTAGACGTCGTCGTCCATGCGTAGCTCGTGGTTGGACAGCGGCGTCTCGTCGCGCCAGCAGTACGGCAGCACCTTGTGGCCCTCGTACGCGAGGCCCTTGTCGTGCAACTGCTTGAAGCCCCAGATCACGGACTCCATGTAGTTCACGTCGAGCGTCTTGTAGTCGTTTTCGAAGTCCACCCACCGCGCCTGGCGCGTGACGTAGGTTTCCCACTCGTCCGTGTACTTGAGGACCGACTCGCGGCACTGCTTGTTGAATGCGGCGATGCCCATCTGGTCGATCTGGCTCTTGTCCGTGATGCCAAGGACGCGCTCCGCCTCGAGCTCAGCCGGCAGCCCGTGCGTGTCCCAGCCAAAGCGGCGCTCCACGCGCTTACCGCGCATCGTCTGGTAGCGCGGCACCACATCCTTGGCGTAACCGGTAAGCAGGTGGCCGTAGTGCGGCAGCCCGTTCGCGAACGGCGGGCCATCGTAGAAGACGAACTCCTCGGCATCCGCGCGCTGGTCGATGGACTTCTGGAACGTGCCGTCGGACTTCCAGTACGCGAGTACGTCGCCCTCGATATCCGGGAACTTGGGCGAGGCGACAATCGCTCCGTCGCGGTGCAGGGGGTAGCTGGCGGCGGCCGATGCGGCAGTCGAGTCAGTCATGTCGAGGCGTTTCCTTAGCGGCGTAGCGGGTGGTCTCAAGCACTGCTGCTGCGAGGACGCTTGCCTGCCGGGCGTAAGCCTGGCGAGTTGCGCGGTACCACCCCGCTTGCGTTGCCTCCCGATTCCGGGTGGCGCGGCCGCTCGTGCCGCCCGAGGGCGACTCGCTGTGACGGGCTTGCCCGTCCGGCTCTACTGGGCCAGGCCATAGGGGCCGGGCTGTTCTTCCGGAAGCTCACCGGTGATGGCCGGGTCAGCGCTTGTGGTGGCAAGTGTAACCGCTCGCCTGACTCGATGGCGCGAACCCGGCATACGTCCCCAATCACGGGCCCAGCTAGTCGCCAGAGACGCCCAGTTCTTCAAGTCGCGCTTTGAATAGAAACTTGGGGACCACGAGCCCCCATGCATCCATGACGAGTTCCTGGGCCTCGTCTATGTCGATCGCGCCGAGGTTCGCGACCACCCAGTTGTACTTCAGGTCGCTTTCACGAGGTTGCTCGAATTTCGCTTGATCCGATGCGACGAGCGCGTCCCGCTCCTCCTTGGGGTAGGCAAACCCCATGCGTTCGCCGTCCTCGGAGAACACAGCGTAGACATTCGAGTCGACGCGCAACCTCCGGCGGCTGCCGGACCCGATGAAATCCGTGCGCGCCAGCGTGGTGGCGAACTCCACAACTTGGTCGACAGAGACGGACATGGCTCCTGTATTGCGCGCCTCAGACGGTGTGGAGGCGCCTACGCGGGCCGATCGCCGTGCCGTGCGGTCCCAGCGTCGGGCGCGAATACCGTGCTGAGGGATACGACCGGCGGCCCTCGGCTCTTAGTGGGCGCTGCTCCGCCGCGCGCAGCGTCTTTCGCAAACTTCCCCCTGCCGCGCGGGGGCGAGGCGGGTTAGCGTGGAGTTATGAGCGATGCCTCGAGCGCTCGTGCCACCGCTACCGCGGCACTGACCGGGCTGCTGCTCGCGCTGACGGCCTGCGCCACAGAGCCCGCGCCCTCGCCCTCCCCCTCGGCCAGCCCCATCCCGGCGATTTCTGCGGGTGCGGGCGAAATCGCGCCTACGGAGCCCGGGCCAAGCGTCGTCGAAGGCGCTGCGCTCGCGAGAGTCGACGCCCGCGAGGACTGGGTCACGGGACTCGCCGCGCCATGGGACATCGCTTGGGAACCGCACGGGACGCCACTAATCTCACTGCGTGATCAGGCCAAGATTCTGCGAGTCGACGGCGCCACCGTCACTGAGCTCACCGGAGCTGGCGCGGACGACCTGCAATCCGCGCTCTACAACGCGCGCGAAGCTGGACTTCTAGGCCTGGCCCTGCATCCCGACGACCCAACTCTGCTGTTCGCATACGTCACGCGCGATTCGGGCAACACGGTGGTGCGCATGGAGGTATCCGGCGACACGCTCGGCCCGGCGACCGTGATCCTGTCAGGAATCCCGAAGGCACACAACCACGACGGCGGCCGAATCCGGTTCGGTCCCGACGGATACCTCTACATCGCAACGGGAGACGCGGCCAATAAGCCCCTCGCGCAGGATCTCGACTCTCTCGCGGGCAAGATCCTGCGCGTCGTCGCCGACGGCGGTGCTAACGACGGTGAAGCCGCGCCGGGCAACCCGTTTGGCACGCGCATCTGGAGTTGGGGACACCGCAATGTCCAGGGCCTGGGGTGGTCACCGGACGGGCGAATGTTCGCCTCCGAGCTCGGCCAGAATGAACAGGACGAACTCAACCAAATAGTCGCCGGCGCAAACTACGGTTGGCCCACCGTTGAGGGGCTGTTCGGCTCCCCCAACGGAACCGAGCTGGGCGCAACAGTCGAGGGGCTCACGTACCCCGTCGCTACGTGGCCAACGGATCAGGCGTCCCCTTCGGGGATCGCCGTCACCGACGAGGCGATCTACATGGGCGCGCTCCGCGGCTCTCGCGTGTGGCGGATCCCGCTAGTCGGCCAGGGGGTCGGCACGCCGCACGTGCTCCTCGACGACTTGGGTCGAATCCGAGCCGTGTCGTGGGGGCCCGACGGAGCGCTCTACGTCATGACGAGCAACACTGATGGCAACGGCGGCCCCCGAGACGGGGACGACAGAATCGTGCGAGTCACCGTGGAGGAGGTTGCGTAGTCCACGGGGCTCGTTGCGTGCAGAAGTACCCCATCCCATAGTGCAATCAACGGCACTGATCAATGAAGATCACAAGGAGTGAACATGTTCGCAAAAGCAAAGTCATTCAGCAGCGTCTCCATGCCCGACCTCGAGGCGGGCAAGAAGTTCTACAGCGAAGTCCTTGGCTTCGACGTCACCATGAACGAGGGGTTTTTGATGATCACGCACGGAGGCGGCACCCTGATGGCGTACGACAAGCCTGACCACGTCGCGGCTGTGTACACCTGCCTTAACATCCCTGTTGACAGCGTGGAGGAGGCCGTTGACAGCCTCGTCGCCGGCGGCGTCACGATGGAGATATACCCCAACACCGACGCCAAGGGCATCGATCGGACGACGGCGCCGGGCGTGGCGTGGTTCAAGGATCCGGCCGGAAACATCATCTCGGTCCTCGAAGGTTTGCCCGAGTAGCGAGACCTAAGTTCGCTGGCGGGTGGGCCCTGTGGGGCCCACCCGCGTAGGCTCGGCGCATGATTACCTTCGCCGTCGTTGCTGCCTCCCTCGCAGGACTCGTCCACATTGGGATCTGGATGCTGGAGTCGCTCCTGTGGAAGCGTGAGCCCGTGTGGCGCCTGTTTGGTGCGCGCAGCGCCGAAGACGCGCTCGCGCAAGAAGGCGTGTTCTTCAACCAGGGGTTCTACAACCTATTCCTCGCTATAGGCGCGCTTGTGGGTGCGTGGATGGCGGCGCAGAGCGACTCGAACACGCTACTCATCTACAGCATGGCGTACATGGCTGGAGCGGCAATCGTGCTGGTATGGCGGTTCCCCAGGCTGTGGCGCGGAGCAGTCGTGCAGGGCACGCTGCCTGCGATCGCCCTCGTGGCAATCGCAATCGCATCCCGCTCCTAAGACACACGCAAGCCACTTCGGGCCTCCCCCGTGCGGGGTCGGGGTGCTCCCTGATGTTGCGCCTCTCCGCGCGCGGATAGCATCGTGGCATGACAGCGACACCTTCGCCCGCCAATGCCTCTCGTCCGCTCAAGGACGTCGGAATCGCCTACTTGCTGTGGTTCTTCCTCGGCATTTTTGGCGGGCATCATTTTTACCTGCGCAAGCCCATCTGGGGCTTGATCTACCTGTTCACGGCGGGCCTTCTGGGCGTCGGCTGGCTCATCGACGCGTTCCTGATCCCCACGTATACGCGTTCGGCGAACTGGCGAATCTCGAAGGGCTACTGAGGCGCGACGCCTGAGCCGTCCTGCTCGGCCTGGAGTTCGTCCTCTTTGCGAGCTGCAACCTTCCGGTTGTGCCTGACGATTAGCCAGACGACGGCTGCGGGAACAAGGAGATACCCGATCAGTTCGCCAACGAGTTCGTAGGCAGCCGATTCGTCCATCGCTAATCCTGCTCTCCGGCCGAGCCGATGTAGCGCACGGTCTTGGTCGCACTGCCCTGCTCGCGCGGGCGGATCACCATCTGGTCGATCGACACGTGGTGCGGACGGTGAATCGCCCAGGCGACCGCATCGGCGATATCTTCCGCGACCAGCGGTTCGATGCCCTTGTAAACGCTGTCCGCGGCCTCTTGATCTCCGTCAAACCGGTTGAGGCTGAACTCCTCGGTGTGAACCATTCCGGGCGCGATCTCGATCACCCGCACTCCGGTGCCCGTGAGCTCGAGTCGCAGGGTTCGCGCCATCGCATGCTCGGCGGTCTTGGCGGCCACGTAGCCGGCGCCGCCCTCGTACGGCTCGAGGCCCGCGGTCGATGTGATGACAACGACGTCCCCATGCCCGCTCTCACGCAGAGACGGCAGTAGCGCCTTGGTCACCCGGACGGTTCCGACCACGTTTACTTCGTACTGAGTGGTCCAGTCGGTCAGAGACGAATCGGCAATGGGGCCCATCCCGAGCGCCCCGCCCGCGTTGTTGACAAGTGCGTGCACGGGTCCGGACTTGGTCGCGGCTTTGACCATGGCCGCGACGTCTTTGTCCTTGGTGATGTCGCAGACAATCGTGGCGCAGCCGGTCTCTTCCGCGAGCTCCGCTAGACGGTCCGCACGACGGGCAACGGCGGTGACCTGGAGGCCTTCAGATGTGAGCGCGCGTACGGTCGCCGCGCCGATTCCCGAAGATGCCCCCGTGACCACTACATGAAGAAGCTCTGTCATGGCATCAGCCTACGTCCGCGGTTGATGCCCGCCAGTAGCCGCGCCAGCGGGCGTGCCGGTAGGGGTTGCGTTTCCCGCCGCCCCAGCGCATACTAAACCTTATGGTTTATCAACCTGTCACGCTCGATCACGTGTTTACCGCGCTGTCGCACCCGGTGCGCCGAGGCATCGTGCAATACCTGGCGATCCAGCCGTCGCCCCCAGCCATGACCTCCGTCGCCCGCGACAATGCCATCTCCCCACAGATGCTCAACAAGCACGCAATCGCACTCGAAAAAGCTGGGATCGCTCAGCGCCGGGAAGCCGGCCGCGAGCGGCACCTCATCCTCAATCGCGACGCGCTCAATGAGGCGCAGCAGTGGATGAACCAAACGCGCGAGTACTGGTCGCAGCAGTTCAACTACCTCGAGGCGTACATCGACAGAATCAACGAGGAGAAAAAGTGACGGATTTGAGTGTTTCGGTCGAGCGCGAGTTCGCTGTGGACCGCGCGACCATGTGGAAGCTGTAGACGGACAGGGAACACCTGAGCCAGTGGATGCGGCCCTCGCTCGAGCTGTTCGAGCCCACCGCCGTCACCATCGACCCCCGCGCGGGTGGCCACTACACATTCGAGATGATCATGGCCGAGGGCAGCACGCTGCTCGACGGCGAGTTCGTGACCTTTGACGAACCCGAGCGCATCGTCTTCACATGGAACTGCGAGGGCCTCGACCTTCACGGGGCCGTGGTGACAGTCGATTTCACGGACCGTGGCGAGCGGACCCTGGTGACGCTCACCCACGCGCGCTTCGAGAATCAGACCGTCGCGGACAACCACCACGAAGGCTGGGTGGGCTGCCTCAACACGCTCGCCGAGCTCCACGAGAAGTAGTACCCATCGCACTACGCATCGCTCGGCACGTGGCCGGGCACAACAGAAAGAGCAGAACATGAGCAAGTTCGTATTCATTTACCACGGTCCGGCCGAGATGCCCGATGGCGCTGCACCCAGCGAAGAAGACATGAAGGCCGTCATGGGCGAGTGGATGAAGTGGGCCGAGAAGGTCGGCGGCGACATGACTGACTTCGGCACTCCCCTGAGCGGCGGCCAGACGGTAAGCCCCGGCGGCAAGGCCCGTCCGAGCAGCAGCGACATTACCGGATACACGATCATCGAGGCAGCCGACATGGACGCGGCAGTCGCACTCGCCAAGGACCACCCGCACCTGAACATGCCCGGCGGCTGTGAAGTCGAAGTCCTCGAAGGCGCCGACGTCCCTGGCATGTAACGACTGCTGCCGACTTCGGTCGCCGTTCAGGTTCTTGGTGCTCTAGCGCCACTTGGGCGGCGACTGCGGCGACGGGTCGCACTGATCCGCGCGCTGCTGGCGCCGGTGGTCCCTACGGATCCGTAAGGCAGTATTCGGTGATGTCGCAGTTCACTTGGTGACTGTGAGGGTTGTACACATAGATGTCGACAGGCGTCGACGCCGTGTACGCGGTGCCGGGTGCGGCACTCCAGGTGGCGCCGCCGTCGGTCGAGTATTGGCCGGTCCACGAGGTGGTCAACGAGATCGTCACGAGCCGCTCTTCGTACATGTACGTATGCGTCACGTCGTGGTTCGGGTACGCCGAGCCGGGGCTACCCGTAATGGTGGCCGGGCTGCCATCCCCCCACTGCCAGGTGTACGCGGAGGCGTTGGCGCGAATCAGGACTGGCGTGCCGAGCAGGTTGACGGATAGCGTGCGCGGGCCGCGATCCACATAGACGATGGTCGGGACCGTAGTAACCGTCCATCCGGTCGCTGGCTGGACCGTAATGGTGTTCGCCCTGATCGGCATGGTGCCCCAGGCTTCACGGATCGCGGTCTCGCGCGCGGTCTCGCCGGGGCATCGGTACCAAGTGATCATTGTCCAGACCGACCACGGCCCCGAGCCGATTCGGAACCTCATCCAGATGGGATCCAATGCCGGAGTGCCATCCGCGCAGAACGCGGCGACCTCGTAGACGGGATCAGTGCAGCCGTAGCCTCCGTCGACGCGGAGCCACACGTAGATGCAGGCCGGTGCGGCGATGCGCTCTTCGATTCGCGCACCGCTACTGCCACCGTCCGCGCCCTGAGCGCTGGCGCCTCCACTAATGTCTTCAGCGCCAACTGTAACGTCACCGTTATCGGTTTCCCCCCAAAAACCGGGCGATTCCCCTGGCGCCAGCGCGATGGCCCCAACCAGAATCGCGACCACGCCTCGCTGAAGTGTTTCGATCAGCACCTGCTACACCTCTTCAAGGCCGACGTCTGAGACGCGCCACATACCGCCCTGCAAGTCCATCCGCAGATGAACGACTCCCGGCCCACCGTCGCCTTCAGGTTCTAGTTCCCCGCTCGCGAGATTTCTCGTAGTGGGATCAATGTCAACATGCAGCGAAACATAGGTAAACCCGTCGTCCAGATTGGCGCTAGCTACAGTTCTCAGTTCATCGATATTCATCGCACCACCCGTCAAGAATGCGCCGTCGGCAAATATCTCCTCAACTCCTGCACGCACAGACCCGCAAAACACGCAGTCCGGGCCCGAGAGCGCGTTCCAAACTCGTAGGTCTCCGGTCTCGTACACAATCGGGTATTGCTTGAGGAAGAAAACCGCCGTGATGATCGCCCCTTGGACATCGGGCAGTTCTGCCCCCGGAGGGAGCCGCGCGAGCAGTTCCGCATCCGTAAGCGGGGTGGGCGACGGCGACGGCACCGCCGCAGCGGTAGGGGTGGCTGAGACGGCTAGCGTGGGAGTCTCCGTGACGACGGGGCCGGGTTCGGTGCAAGCAGCAGCCGCTGCAACAACCGCTAGCCCAACCGCCACTCCGCGGGCGCGGATCGAGTGATTTCGAATGGTTCTAGCCATGCGGAGACCCTATCGGCGCCTGCGCAAATGTGCAGAAGATAGAGCCAAACCTGTGGACACGCCCCTACGAGCGCACGCGCCGCCGCCCGACTCCTGGGACAAACTTCCCCGTGCGCGCCGCGTACTCGGCGTAGCCGTCGTACGCGGTCATCAAGTACTGCTCCTCCATGCGCGTCTTCACTTCGAACAGCACGGCCAGCCCTGCCACTACCGCGTAGATTGCCAGCGTTCCTACGGCCAGCACGACGCCCAGGCAGATCAACACGAGCGACGAGTACATAGGATGGCGGACCTGTTTGTAGACCCCGCGCACGGCCAATCCCGTTCCGTTCGAAACGGGATGCGGCGTCAACGCACTGCCCAAGTGCCTCGCGGCGAAAACCACGCCGACCGCTCCGGCAACGACCACTGCGAGCGCGACTGGCGTAGAGGTCCACAATTCAGGGCCCACGGGCGGCACAAACGCGGCAATCACAACCCCCGCAAACAACGCTCCTTGGATCGCAACCAGCACCCATCCGCGGCGCACCCCGTCGGGCTGGGTCGACTCGCCGGAATCAGCCACGCGCGCGTCTTTGCTCATTGCACCAGCCTATGCGGGCGGGTCGAGCGAGTTTCTATCCCGCGCGCTTTGCGCGGCGCCAGGTTATGGTCGAAATGTACCGATCCACCCCTGCGCACAGCGACGTGCGCTCAACCGTATTTGGGGGGCACGCCGTATGCCTTGGGAGAGCCAATCCGCCAAGATCGAGCAATTTGAAAGCGGCCGATTCCGCCTGCTCGAAGACGTAACGTACATAGACCCGACTGAGCCAAAAAAGCACCAACGCCGGGTCGCGCATGAGGGCCTGGCGACTGACCTCGCATCCATACCTTGGCCACTGTGGTCGGTGCTTTCCCCATTCGGCCGACAAACGCGCCCGGCGTTGGTCCACGACCAAGAGGTTTCGGATCTCACCGCGAACGCCGTCAAAGCAAGCTGGAAGCGGCGCGGAATCATCTGGAGAACGGCGCGCGAGAACGCCGATCGCCGCCTCCTTCGCATGTTGCGAGACGCAGGAGTCCCCCGCTTCCGCTCGAACCTGATATTCGCAGGCGCCGCCGTAGGCCGCTACTGGGACCAAGGAGTGTGGTTCCAGAAATGGGGCCAGGCGGTGCAACTCACAGGGGGCTACGTCCTCCTCGGTTGGGGTATCGTCGCGGGCGCCATTGGCGCCGACTTCTTTGGCTTCCCCTGGTGGGCGCCCATCGCTGCGGTGAACGCCGCAACTCTGCTGTGGGGCCGGGTGTGGTTCCAAATGTGGCTGATGCAAATCGCTGCCGCGCCTTTCATTGCCATAGGTGTGCTCAACGTATGCCTCTCGCTTGCCGAGTGGGGAGCGAATTGGTTGTCGAGCATCGGCGACAAGGCCGCATCCCGGCGCGCCAGCACCGCTGCCGAATCCTCCGCCGCCCCCGATCCGGGTCGGCCCAACCTCGTCCCCGGGTCACGCCTGTCCGCCTAGCGCCGACGTTCGCGCGCAACCCCTCGACAGGAGTTCCGCGACTCCTCCCCAGGCATCGCCCAGCGATACGCTAGCCCGATGCCTCCGCCCCGCCTCGAACGCCCCGCGCGGCCGATTGACTTCCGCAAGGACGTCGAGGCCCTCCGGGCGATAGCAGTGGCGCTTGTACTGATTTTCCACGCCGGGGTCACCGCTGTGCCCGCCGGTTTTGTTGGCGTCGACATCTTCTTTGTCATCTCTGGGTTCCTGATCACCGGGTTGCTGGTTCGCGAGCTGGAGAGCACCGGCCGGATCCGCCTCCGCGACTTCTACGCGCGACGGGCACGGCGCCTGCTTCCCGCGGCCGTCACCGTCATCCTGTTCACGGGCGCCGTGGTCGCCTACTTGTCGCCGCAATCGTTTCGCCAGACCTACGGGCTCGACCTGGCCTCCGCGGCGGGCTACTTCGCCAACTGGCGCTTTGCGGGGCGAGCCGTCGACTACCTTGGCGCAGAGATCCCTCCGTCGCCGGCTCAGCACTACTGGTCACTGTCGGTAGAGGAGCAGTTCTACCTGATCTGGCCGCTCCTGCTCATCCTGGTCGCGTGGGCAATCCGCCGCTGGTCGTGGAGAATGCACCCCGCCCTCGCGATTGCCTTGGGTGCGGTGGCTTTGCCCTCCCTCGTGTGGTCCGTCGCATCGACGGAGGCCAACGCGCAGTTCGCATTCTTCGACACCGGGACCCGCATGTGGGAGTTGTCGCTCGGTGGTCTGGTGGCCATCGCCGCGCCGCTCTGGGCGCGGGTGCGGCGCCGGACCGCCGAAGGCTTCGTGGTCGTAGGCGCCGTGTTGATTGTCGTTTCGGTTGTGCAATTTTCTTCGTATACGCCGTGGCCGGGTGCCTCCGCGCTGCTACCTACCGTCGGAACGGCGATGCTGATCGCTGCCGGCTCGTCCACGTGGGATCCGCTGCGGCTCGGCAGCCGCGCGTGGTCGCCACTCGTGTGGGTGGGTGGATTGTCGTACGCGCTGTACCTGTGGCATTGGCCGCTGCTCGTCGCGGCGCGAGCCATCTGGGACGACGTGACGGTGCCGCTGGGCCTCGCGGTCGTGGCGGCGTCGATCGTGCCTGCGTGGCTCACGCGCCGGTTTATCGAGGACCCCATTCGCTTCTCGAAACCCCTTATCGCGCGCCCCGCCCGCTCGCTCGCCTACGGCGCAATGCTCAGCCTGGTGGGCGCGGGCGCCGGTGTCCTTATCTCGGTTGCCGGCAAGTCGCCGGAGCCTGTCGACATCAACATCGCGCCCGCAGGCGAGCGCCCCGCTGAACAAGCGCTCCACACAATCGACTGGGCCACGCCCTTGGGAGCAGCGGCGCTGTGGCCCGATCCAGCGACGCGCTGGGCCAATCAACCGGCGGCCGACGGGTCGCTCGTCTTCCCCGCCGTAGAGTTTACTCTTAGCGACCGGGCGCCGGTTCCAGACGCCGACTGCTCGATTTCGGGCCGCGGCGACCCAGAACCGGTGTACTGCGCAACGGGGGACCTGGGATCGGAACGCCGCATGGTTGTCGTGGGCGACTCGAAGGCGCGGCAATGGTCATCGGCGCTAGACGCGTACGGGACTTCCCGCGGCTGGCGGATCGAGTTCACGTCCAAGGTCAGTTGTTCATTCGCCAACGGCACCTTGGTCTTCAGCGGCGGCCCCTACGAAGACTGCGACGAATGGAACGCCCGCGTGTTGGCAAATCTCTTGGCGAACCCCCCGGAGTACGTCATTACGTCGAGCATCTTCGGAGAGGTAGGCTCACCCGGCGAGACTGATATTTCCCGGGTCACGAGCGACACCGGCGTGGCTGCGTACGCGACTCGCTGGGCGGAACTCAAGGCCAGCGGCATCGACGTCATTGTCTTGATCGACAACCCCATCCCCGCGCCCGACATAGTCGAGTGCCTTGAGAACAACCTCGACAACCTCGCAGCATGCAACCTCCCCCGCGCTTCGTCCATCAGACGGAGTTCGGGCGACGAGATGCGCGAGGCGGCTGCCCAGTCGCTGGGGGTCAGCGTCATCGACTTCACTGACTACTTTTGCGGCCCCGACGACTGTCCCGCGGTGATTGGAAACGTGGTGGTATACCGCGGCGGCTACCACCTGACGGACACTTACGTGCGCACCCTCGCCCCGTACTTGGCGTGGGAGATGGACCAGATTCTGGGTCTCGTTGCCGCAGAGACTAAGTAGCAGCCAACTTCGCTCAGGACGGCATTCTCCGCCGCGCCCCCGCAAGGGACCTTCGTCCCGCAGGGTCACCCCCTCGGGCCGTGACCATGGAGTGTGGGGAGGAAGGAACACGATGTTCCAGGTCCGTATCCATGGGCGCGGAGGCCAAGGCGTAGTTACGGCTGCCGAGTTGCTTTCCGTCGCGGCGTTTGACGAGGGTCAGCACGCGCAGGCCTTTCCCAGTTTCGGTTCCGAGCGCACAGGCGCTCCCGTGGTTGCCTTCTGTCGCATGGGCGACCAGCCGATCCGCGTGCGAGAGCCAGTAGTCAACCCCAACGCGGTCATCGTCCAGGATCCCACATTGCTGCATCACGTGAACGTGTTCGCCGGGCTCCAACAGGGCGGCTACGTGCTCGTGAACTCGGAACGCACGTCTGTCGAGTTGGGGCTGACCGACCTGACCGACGACTCGGATGCCCGCATCATCACGGTGGGCGCGACGGAAATCGCCATGCGCCACCTGGGACGCAACGTTCCCAACATCGTCCTACTCGGCGGGTTTGCAGCGCTCACACGCGTCGTTTCTCTGCCGTCTGTGAACCATGCCGTTCGCGAAAAGTTCTCGGGAAAAGTCGCGGATAGCAACGTGGCCGGAGCGACCGAAGCGCACAAGCAGGTCCACGACGCGATGAAGGAGCTGGCCGGTGCTTAAGCAGCTCGAAGGATCCGTAGCAGTCGCCGAAGCCGTCGCCGCGTGCCGCCCCGAAGTCATCTGCGCGTACCCGATCAGCCCACAGACGCACATCGTCGAGGGCCTCAGCCGGCTGGTGAAGTCTGGCGAGTTGCCCGGTTGCGAATTCGTCAATGTCGAGTCCGAGTTCGCGGCCATGTCGGTCGCCATCGGGGCTTCGGCCGCGGGCGCGCGTGCCTACACGGCGACGGCCAGCCAAGGACTGCTCTACATGGTGGAGGCCGTATACAACGCGTCGGGCCTGGGCCTGCCCATCGTGATGACGGTCGCCAACCGGGCTATCGGCGCCCCCATAAATATTTGGAACGACCACAGCGACGCCATGTCGCAGCGCGACTCCGGTTGGATACAGTTGTACGCCGAGACCAACCAGGAGGCCGCAGACCTGCACGTGCAGGCGTTCAAGATTGCCGAAGAGCTCTCGCTGCCGGTGATGGTCTGCATGGACGGCTTCATCCTCACGCACGCCCACGAGCAGGTGGACGTGCCTGACCTCGACGCCGTCGACGCGTTCCTCCCGCCGTTCGAGCCGCGCCAGGTGCTCGACCCTGCGGACCCGATTTCGATCGGGGCAATGGTCGGACCGGAGGCATTCATGGAGGTCAAGTACCTCGCACACGCCAAGCAAATGCAGGCGCTGGACCTCATCCCCCAAGTCGCCGCAGATTTCAAGAAGGCTTTCGGCCGCGACTCCGGCGGGCTAGTGAGCCCCTATAAGACTGAAGGCGCAGAGACCGTAGTGATCGCGCTCGGATCGGTGCTCGGCACCATCAAGGACGTAGCCGACGAGCGCATCGCGGACGGCGAGTCGATCGGCGTGCTCGGCATCGGATCCTTCCGGCCGTTCCCACTCGAGGCCGTGCGCGACGCACTTGCGGACGCCAAGCGGGTGGTCGTAGTGGAGAAGGCGTTCGCGGTGGGCATAGGCGGAATCGTGTCGTCCAACGTGCGGACCGCACTGTCCGAGCGCAGCGCCGCAGGCGACAGAGTCGAAAACTACACGGTGGTCGCCGGCCTCGGTGGGCGCCCCATCGGCAAGGCCTCGCTTCACAACATGATCGCCGACGCCGTGACGGGCGAACTCGAGCCGCTCACCTTCCTCGACCTAGACAAAGAGCTCATCGACCGAGAGCTCGAGCGGGAGGCCAAGACCCGCCGGTCCGGGCCCGCCGCAGAGAACATGATCCGCGACCTCACCGAACGACTCGCGAATCCTGCCGCAACGCAGAAGGGAGCCTGACATGGCCGATGCACCGGTGAAGTTCTACCAAGTGGGCAGCTTCGCCGTGGGCAATCGACTGCTCGACCCCGAGTACGCGAGCCTGCAGTCGGACACGGAACGGGCGAATTCTCTCACCTCGGGCCACCGCGCGTGCCAGGGCTGCGGCGAGGCGCTCGGCGCACGCTACGCGCTCGACGCCGTGATGGCGGCCACCGACAGTCAGATGGTCGCTGTCAACGCAACGGGCTGCCTCGAAGTCTTCTCCACGCCGTACCCCGAAACCTCGTGGAACATCCCGTGGCTGCACTCGCTGTTCGGAAATGCGCCCGCGGTCGCGACCGGCGTGGCGGCGGCAATGCGCGCCAAGGGCCGCAACGACGTCCGGGTGGTGGGCCAGGGCGGCGACGGCGGCACCGTAGACATTGGCTTCGGAGCCCTATCCGGAATGTTCGAGCGCAACGACGACGTCCTGTACATCTGCTACGACAACGAGGCGTACATGAACACGGGCGTGCAACGCTCGGGCGCGACGCCGCCCGCCGCGCGCACCACCACCACCCAGGCTGTCGGCGACGATCCCGGCAACGTGTTTGGCCAGGGCAAAGACCTGCCACGCATCGCGATGGCGCACGAGATCCCCTACGTCGCCACCGCCACCGTTGCAGACCTGCGCGACCTCGAAGCCAAGGCCATCAAGGCCATGGAGTTCCGTGGCTCGCGCTACCTCCACGTATTTGTGCCGTGCCCGCTGGGCTGGGGATCCGCGTCCGACGACACGATCAAGCTCGCCCGGCTCGCCACCCAGTCCGGACTGTTTCCCGTGTTCGAAGCGGAACACGGCGAGGTCACAGCAGCCACCAAAATCCGCCACCGGAACACGGTTGAGGAGTACCTCCTGCCGCAGGGTCGCTACAAGCACCTGTTCAAACCCGAACGACGCGAAGACGTGCTCGCCAAGCTGCAGGCGATGGCCGACCGCAATATCGAGCGCTACCACCTGATGGATGACGTCGCACCCGTCGCTGGCGGCAGACGCGACGCGTGGTGGTCACCCGAGCCAGAGCCGGCCTCCTCTGAGGACGTCGCCGCTGCATCGTCCCCTGACCCAGAGGAGACACCGTAATGGACAAGCCATTTGCTATCACGCTGGACGTGGGTTCGAGCCTGCAGAACCAGACCGGGTCGTGGCGCGTCGAACGGCCCATCTATGTCGATCGCCTACCGCCGTGCAACCAAGCCTGCCCGGCCGGGGAGAACATCCAGCAGTGGCTCTACGACGCCGAGGACGGCAACTATGAGCGCGCATGGCGCACGCTCGTGCAGGAGAACCCCTTCCCCGCAATCATGGGTCGCGTCTGCTACCACCCCTGCCAGGACGTGTGCAATCGCGGGCAGTTGGACGAGGCTGTCGGCATCAACGCGGTCGAGCGGTTCCTCGGAGATAAGGCCATCGAAGAGGGCTGGGAACTTCCAGCCCCCGCTGCGGACTCCGGCAAGCGCGTGCTCGTGGTGGGCGCGGGGCCGTCAGGGCTGAGCGCCGCGTACCATTTGCGCCGGCTGGGCCACGAAGTTGTTGTCCGCGACCTCGCACCCCTGCCCGGGGGCATGATGCGGTTCGGAATCCCTAAGTATCGGCTGCCGCGCGAGATCCTCGACGTCGAGGTGGCTCGCATCCAGTCCATGGGCGTGACGTTCGAGCTGGGCCACCGCGTGGAAAGCGCGCTAGACGAGATGAAGGACGGCAAGTTTGACGCCACGTTCCTAGCCGTAGGCGCACAGGTGGGCAAGCGCGCGCATGTGCCCGCCGGGGAGGCCGCGCGCGTACTCGACGCGGTGAGCGTGCTGCGCGAACTCGAGGACGGCGACGCGCCGCTGCTTGGCCGCAAGGTTGCCGTCTACGGTGGCGGCAACACCGCGATCGACGTGGCCCGCACCGCCAAGCGGCTGGGAGCAGAAGAGGCGATCATCGTCTACCGCCGCACACGCGAGAAGATGCCGGCACACGACACTGAGGTGGAGGAGGCTCTTGAGGAGGGCGTCCTGATGCGCTGGCTGTCCACCGTGAAGCATGCGGACGAGGGCGTTCTCAAGATTGAAAAGATGGCGCTCGACGAGTCCGGGTACCCGCAACCCACGGGAGAGTTCGAGGAACTCGAGGCGGACTCGCTGGTGCTGGCGCTCGGCCAGGAAACCGACCTCGGCCTGTTGGACGGCGTCCCCGGGCTCGAATTCGAGGACGGCGTGGTCAAGGTGGACTCCCACATGATGACGGGCTACGACGGCATGTTCGCTGGCGGCGACATGGTGCCCGCCGAGCGGACCGTCACCGTTGGCGTGGGCCACGGCAAGAAGGCAGCCCGCAACATCGACCAATGGCTACGCGGCGACCAGGCGGAACCCGCACCCAAGCACGACCTGGCCAATTTCGATGTGCTGAACACCTGGTACTACGCTGATGCGCCCCACAAGGTCCGCCCCAAGCTTGAGATGGCGCGGAGGGCGTCCACCTTTGACGAGGTGGTTCACGGACTCGACGAGTCCACCGCCTTGTTCGAGGCCCGCCGGTGCATGAGTTGCGGCAACTGCTTTGAGTGCGACAACTGCTTTGGGGTGTGCCCCGACAACGCCGTCATCAAACTAGGTCCCGGCAACCGGTTTGAGATCAACCTGGACTTCTGCAAGGGCTGCGGGATCTGCGTGGCCGAGTGCCCTGCGGGCGCGATCGTGATGGTGCCAGAAGAAACTTAGCCCAACGGCTCCGTCACGTCGGCAGTTTTTGCGCCCAGGGCCGCGACCAGTTCGTCAGGCCCAACCGTCGCGGAAACCCCATGTGCTCCCCCGCCGATGCTCACCTGTTCATTTCGCGAGACCACCAGCGCGTCGGCGTAGACGGGCCAGGCCGTGGACGCGCCGAAAGGTGTGATGGTGCCGCGGACGTAGCCGGTCACTTCGAACGCCACGTCGGTGCTCGGCATCGACAGGCGACTCACGCCCAGGACCGCGCGCAATTTGGGCCAAGATATTTGGCGGTCGCCGGGGACGAGCACGAACAGGAAATCGTCGTCGCCGCGGCGGACCACGAGGGTTTTGAGCACCTGGCGCGGCACGAGCCCGCGCGCAGCCGCAGCCTCCTCGAGCGAGTCGACCCGTCCGTGGCGATGAACAGTGTGAGCGATGCCTAGCAGCGCGAGGGAGTCGAGGGCGGGCGTGGTCGCTTCTTGGCCGCCAACTGCGTCAGGTCCAGGGGCAACGGTCATGCTGCGAGCCTACGTTGGCGACCGGGATCACGGATGTAGCCGCAAGAACTCCAACCGGGTTTGCTCTAGACCTCGATGGTCCGCGCGAAAAGCGTGACGCCACTGAACGTGCGAAGCGCCTCGAACCCCACGCGCGGATAGAACGCCCGCGCCACCTCGTTCGCGTTCTCTGCAACCAAGTGCAGGCCCGGAATCCCGCGGTCGCGCTGAAGCTCAACGCACGCCTCGATCAGCGCGCGGCCGGCACCCTTGCCCTGCGCCTCGGGCAAGAGATCAATGTGAAGGTGTGCGGGGTATCGGTCGACCTCATCCACAAGCATTCGCGTGGGATTCGCCGCCGCTTTGAACAGGTCGCGGTCCATATCCGTGCGGGGCTCGCGCGACGCGCCTGCGCCGGGCCACCACTCCTCAACGAACCACTTCTGAAACTCGCGCGTGTCCGATGCCCCGAGCACGTAGCCCAGCACCTTGCCGTTGTCTTCCCACACCAGGCAGAAGCTGGATGGCCCGAACAGGTAAGGGGTGGCGTACACATCTGACAGGACGGCGTCATCACCGTAGGCGCCGGTGGCGTCCTGGCCGACGCGTCCCGTGACCAGGCAGATGCGCTCGATCGCGTCGGCATCCGCGTGGGTTCCCGGTCGAATTGTCATGACTCGAACGTACCTCCGTTGGGCGGCCCGCGTGGCGGTGCTACGTTGAGAAATGTGAATACATCCAGCGCGGCCTTTGACACGCCTGCCGCCGCGTCCCGCCATCGTCGGGCCCGCCGGACGTGGCCATGGCTCGTGGGCACGAACGCGCTCGACTGGGCGGCGACTGCTCCCACCACTGTGAGGCCGCTTTGAGCCGCGCCGTTCTCGCGACCCTCATGCCGGGGTTCGTGGGCAACGAACTTCCCGACTGGTTAGCAGCGCGCTTGCGCGACGGCCTGGGCGGCATCTGCCTATTCCGCGAAAACGTCAAGTCAGTCGAGCAAATCCGCGCGCTCTGCGACCAAATCTATGCCGCCAACCCGGACGCCGTGATCGCAATCGACGAGGAGGGCGGCGACGTCACTCGCCTCTATTTGCACGTAGGCGCACCATTCCCCGGGGCCGCGGTGCTGGGCCGCCTGGGAGACCTCGACCTCACCGAGCGCGTGGGCGCGCAAGTGGGCTGGGAAATGCGCGCGGTGGGAATCGGGCTCACATTCGCCCCGGTCGCCGATGTGAACTCAAACCCGAACAACCCCGTCATTGGCGTCCGCAGCTTTGGAGCAGAACCCGGACCCGTTGCCGACCATGTGGCGGCTTGGGTTCGCGGCGTCCAATCCACGGGTGTCGCGGGCTGCGCCAAGCACTTCCCCGGCCACGGCGACACCAGCCAGGACTCGCACCTCTCACTTCCCTCGATCGACGCCGATGAGACCCAGGTGCGGCATCGCGAGCTCGTGCCATTCGCGGCCGCGATCCGCGCGGGCGTGAAAACCATCATGACGTCGCACATCCTGTTCCAGGTGTTAGATCCCAAGCAGCCGGCCACCTTCTCTCCTGACATCCTCGGCCGCCTCTTGCGCGACGAGCTCGGGTTCACCGGCGTCGCGGTCTCCGACGCACTCGACATGGTCGGCGCGAGCGGTGAAATCGGGATCCCCGCCGCAGCCGGGCGCGCGTTGGCGGGAGGCTGTGACCTGCTGTGCATCGGCACGAACAACAATGACGAGCAGATCGGGAAGATCGTTCTAGGCATCAAGCGTGCGGCGGCAGCCGGAATACTCGCGATGTCGCAGCTCGAGGACGCGGGCGCGCGCGTACATGCCTTGGGCGCCCAACTGCGCGCCGGGCGCGAAGGTGCCGGCCCGCCCGCATCGTTTACTCCCGGGCGCGTCCCCGGTCTCGATACTGCGCGCGTCCGCAAGGTATTCCATATCAGCGCGCACGGGCACGACTTCCTGTCGCGCAACGGTGGGAAGACGGACGGGCTGAGCGGCGGCGGCAATACAAACGGCAACGCCGAGTGGATCCGACTTGCGAGCGAGGGCGACATCGCCGCGGGCGTGTCCCCGTGGCAGCCGATCGGCGGTGGCATTGAGCACGCCGTCAGCGTAGGTCCCGATGACAACCCACTAGCGGCGGTCACCGAGGGCGCCAAAGTGATCGTCGTGGGCAAGAACCTGCACCAGCACGCGTGGGCTGGCGCCGCCATCCGAGCGCTGCACCAGCACGCGAGCGTTCTCCTGGTGGTGGACATGGGCTGGCCCAAATCGGACTTCGAAGGCGTTGACGTCGCGACCTTTGGGTCGTCCCGCCTGGTGTGCGAGGCCCTCCGAGAACTGGTGGAATGACTTCGATGAGCGTAGCGGCACACGGCGGCGTACAAATCGGCATCGACATCGGCGGCACCAAGATCGACGCGGTTGCGGTCGAGCCCGACGGCGCCGTTCTTCACCGGCATACGCTTCCCGCGGGCCAGGGCAACGAGGCGCTTCTGAAATCCGTCATCGAGACCGTCAAGGGACTGCAGGACTCCGCGGGCTCGCCACTCGCGGACTTGGCCGCAGTCGCGGGAGTCGGCGCGCTCACCGTGGGCATCGGCGCCCCAGGGCGCGTCCACAAGGGGCGCCTGTCCCATGCCGTCAACCTCGGCATCACGGAGGTGGATCTAGCCGGCGAGCTTGCCAAGTCGTGGGGCGTTCGCCCCGTCGTCGCCAACGACGTCAATGCCGCGACCCTCGGTGCGTGGACGCTCGCGCGCGGCGAGGCGAAGTCCATCGCATTCCTCAATGTAGGCACCGGCCTTGCCTCCGGCGTCGTGTTCGACGGGAAACTCTGGAGCGGTTCACGCGGCGCCGCCGGGGAAATCGGCTATGTCGTGGTGGATCCCAACGGACCCAAAGACCGCGACGGCGTACGCGGGCGACTCGAAACCTATGCGTCCGGCGGTGGCATTGCTTACCAGTGGCACGGGCCCGAGGCGGCCGATCAGATCATGCTCGAGGCGTTCGCCGGGGACACTCGCGCGCAAGCCATCCGCGAGGGGCTGCGCTGGGGGGTTGCCCAGGCCGTGCGGATCCTCGTCCTCACGCTAGACGTGGACGCCGTGATCATCGGGGGAGGATTAGTCAAAATGCGCGACGAACTCCGCCTAGGCGTGGAGCAATACCTAGAGAGCAGCAAGCGGGAAGGCGACTTCATCGCGTCCCTTGACCTGCCGAGCCGCGTTGTCTGGCTCGAAGCGCACGTCCCCGTGGCCGCCGTTGGCGCCGCGATGCTGGGAGCGGCGATGCCGGTATCGACGGTCGGCCGCGACTGAAGTCCTTGGCTTTGATACGCCCGAGCGCGCGGGCATGCGGCGATGACAAGGTGGGTGTCGCCCCGCCATTTGCACAGCCTCCCCTACGGGAATCACAATCTCCCACGCCTGCGCGCGCGTCTCGTTGTGCGATTGCACGTGCCAACGCGTACTCTCATGACCGGAGGAAGCGATGAATTTGAGGGAAGCGCGCGACAACGCGCGCCGCGTGGGCAAGATGGCTGCGCAAACGGCCGCAATCACGTCAGCCGCCGTATTGTTGACCGCTGCGGGCACCTCCCCTGATCAGCCAAGCGCTTTTGGCGCCGCGACGGTAGACAACGTTCTCTACATCGGACAACTCGCCGACGACGGGTTCGCCCCAGCGGGCTGGATCGGCTCCGGTAACTTGAGCCGATGGTCCTTTGTTCTTGGGTCGGACGGCATCAAGGCGGGACTTCCCACGGTGGCTACCGCCAACCTTCATCGCATGGAATGCGTCGACGGCGCCCCAAACACGTGCTTCCGTGCCGTGCGCGACCGCCTGGCGGTGGAACGTAGCGACGATGCCGGCGCGACGTGGACGATCGAGTGGGAGGTCCCGGACACTCAGCGCGACCAACTCGAGGCCGCCCTGCCGCACCTGACGGGAATCCCCTCCGATCTTGCAACCCGCGGCGTCGCGGTCATTGGCGACGCGGAAGGATACACGGTGGTCGCCGCCAACGGGCGCGACGGATTCGCGACGCGAAGGGAGGCGGGCGCTTGGACCCGCGAAGGCTTCCTTGGGGCTAGCTGCTGTGAAGACATCGCTGTGGTCGAACTATCGGACACGATACAGCCACGGGCAGCGATCTTCGCCGTGCCTGCTCCAGTGGTACTTGGCCTAATCGCAGCGTTGATCGCAATGGTGCTCGTCAGCGAATCGAGCCGCCGGCCCGATCCTCGCAAGCCCTGGCGCTACGTCTTTGGAATCCCAGGCGCGATCCTAGGATTCTCAGCCCTCGCTCTGCTCGTGCCGCTGAGCCTCACCCGCTCATACGAAGATGCATCCAGCGGCACCACAGTCATCCTCGCCGTGACCGTAGCGGTGATCGCCTCAGCCCTGATCCTCAACTCGCTGGCAAGGGTGCACTCCCCCGGCGAAGGCCGCTGGGCGCCCGCCTACGCGTTTGCGGGCGCGGTCGGCCTTGTGGCGGGACTCGCCTCGTGGACCGCAATGGTGTTTGCAGGGGCGCCCACCGTGTTCCTTTCGGTTGGCGCGACCACGTTCATCGGGATGCTAGTTTTTGGCATGCTGTGGGCGAAGGCTCGCGGCTGGTTCAAGGCCGACCCCCACTCGCGGAGCGCGCGCGCTTTGCTTGGGCTCGCCGAGCCCGAGGGGGCTTCAATTCGTCCCGGCGCGGAGGCGTTCTGGCAGCCCGTGTTCAAGGACACACCGGTCGCCCAGCGGGCCAAGAAACCCCCGCGTCGCGGGGGTACACACCGCTCCAATACTGAAGGCGACGTGGTCGCGGAACCCCCGGTCGAGACTCCGGCAGTTCCCGCCCCGGCTGCGCCATTTCCTGGCCTACCCGCGCCTGTCACCGCAGAGGCCCCTACTCCGGCGGTCCCCAGTCCGGCGGTCCCCAGTCCGGCGGTCCCCAGTCCGGCGGTCACGCGGAGCCGTCCGTTTCCGTTAGCTCCGCCAGTCACGCAGCCCACTCCGGCCGTCCAGCCACCTCCGCCACCTCCTCCTCCTCCGCCGGCTCAGAGCACTTAGTGGCCGTCGGCGCGGGGCGCACCGGGCCGACGCCAATGCTACTGTCGCCGCTAGCCCTCCGCGAGGACAATAATCCTGTCGTCCATGCCGAATGTGACGTTCGCGGCGTTCGAAGGGCTGACCGCGATGATCGGCTCGCCACCGTCATGCGCGGCGATCATGTAACCGATGGCCGTTTCATTGCGCTCAGACGCAGCACCAGTGACCGTGTAGAAGTCAACCGTGCTGCCGGTCTTGACGTACCAGTCTGCCGGTCGAACGTATATCTCGCTGCCCTGCGCAGAGAAGAGGTCTGCGAAGACCGCGGCCATACGCGGGCTTTCGGAGACCTGTGCGACCATCAGGCTGACGAGGTGGTCCGAGACGATGAAGTCGTTGACCTTAGTGACCTCGGCCAGGCGGCGGTTCTTCTCGTCCAACATCTCGCTCACCACGTTGAAGTTCTTTCCGGTGGTTTCCATGATGTCGCGCAGGTGCAGTAGCGTCACGAGCGTGCGGGTGTCTGCCTGCCGCACCGGCAAGTCTTCGGAGTAGGCGAGCACGATCACGTGATCGTACGTAGCCGGCTTGAGTTGGTCAAGTGTGTCGCGGTCGGATGCGTCTCCCTCAACTATCTTCACCGACGCGTTGGCGAATTTGCCCACGGGCGGCACGTCGAACTCGGAGACGATGGTGACCGTGGAACCCTTGGCGGAATACGCGTCCAGTGCACGGAGCACGTGCGGCAGCGTCAGGTTCGCTCCCAGAATCAGCGTCTTGTGCGCCCTGGGAGCGCTCTTCTTCGCCTTGGAGTACACGCGCCGGTCTGGCTGTCCCGGCTCGGTAACAGCGATCTTGGAGTCGTCCTCGGCAATCACGATGAGGTTGACGTCTGCGCCAAGCTGCGTGTTGGGCGCCGGGTTGAGGTGCACGTCCCCACCCGTGGAGACGCCGATCACGGTGCTTTCGGCATACTTCAGCTGCGCCTCGGCGTACGTGACGCCCGCGAGCGTGGGCTGCGGGGAGAAGTAGATTTCGGAACCCTTGAAGCTGAGCAACTCAGAGTAGACGGCGCTCAATCCGGGCTGGTGGCTGGTTTGAGCGGTGATCTGGCCGATCTTCTCCGTGCCCAGTAGCCATTGGGCCTTGTCGGGGCCGGCGAGCTGGGCAACCTTGAGGTTCTTGGGGTTGGCGATCTGACCCACCAGGTTGAGCTCGGTGGCGGGGCGCTCGGGATGGCGGGACAACGCGAGTGCGATTTTGATGACGCGTGCGTCGCTATCGGGGTACTCCTCCGACGCGAGCACGATCACAGATTTGGCGCGGAACGGCCGCACACGCAGCAGGTCGTCCTGGTCGAGAGGGTCGCCGCTGCGCACAATAATCTTGGTGCGGCCCGGGTCGGCGATCTTCTCGCGAATCGCCTCGTCCATCTCGACCTTGTCGCGGTCGGCCATGATGACGATCACAGACTTGCCCTTGGACTCGTTCGCCTCGCACAGCGCGGTCACTATCTGGATTATCTTGGAGTTCCAGCCGATGATTGCCGTGTGGTTGCGCTCGATTACGGCTGACCGCCCGCGGTTGAGGGCCTTGACCTTCGCATTGAACGCGCCCGCCATGATTCCGATCAGGTTCGCCACAATGAGCACGCCGATGATGGTGATCGCGAGCATCGCGAACCGGAACGCCCACGGGGTGCCCTCCACCACATCCTTGGACCGCAGCACGCTCACGGTGTTGTTCCACAGGATCTCGGCCCACGTTTCCGTCTCTCCGCCTTCACCCTGGTTGAGCACTTTCACGATCGCAGTATTGACCAGGATGAACGCAACGGTGATGGCGCCCAGGAACGCGAGCATCGCGCCCGTTCCCCTACCCATGAAGTTGTCGAACCAGTAGCGCCAGCGCTGCAGCAGGGTGGGCTTGTCCATGGATATCTCCTCAGTTGACGACGGGGTGGTTGCGTATGCGCCCAGGCTAGCGCCCGTTGGGGTCGCGGCGCGAGGGGCGCGTTTCTGTGCGCTGGGTGTAGCGCCGCTGCACTGAGCATTCACGCCGACGCGCGCGAGCAAAGCCCAGCCGCAAGGGCGCGAACAAGCACGGTCCGGATCCGCGCGAGGCCTAGCCGCAAGACACCTCCAAGTTCCGGACAAGTCACGATTCAGTCCCAGACCCCGCGCGCTCGCGACTAGAACGCTAACGTCGACGGCATGACAACTGACGTCGGGTCCGAGCGCAGGGTCCGCGTTCGGCGCGCCGCGACTCGGCCTGTGGATAGCGCCCGCGCGGCGCCAGCGCGCCGTAGCGTCGTCCCATGACCGCCGCTATTCCTTCCGCCGCGAGTGCCATACCAATCTGGGATGTTACACGGTATGCTCAAGGCATGTCCACTCAGATCACCGTCCGGATCCCTGACGAACTCGTCGCTTTTGCCGATGCGCAGGTTACCGCCGGCGACGCCCGCAGCCGAGCAGCCGTTGTCGCGCAAGCACTCATGCGCGAGCGGCGCCACCAAGTCGCGCTCGCCGACGCCGCGATCTACCATGCCGCGAGCGGCACAACCGAGCCCGAGGACCTCACCGCGTTCACCTCGGCAGCCCAAGACGGCTGGCGGAACCTCGACTGATGCGCCCCATCCACACCGCCCGCCTCGACAAGCCGCGCCCGGTGGTGGTGCTCACCCGTGCCCAGGTAGTCCCGTTCCTCGCCCGCATCACCGTCGCTCCCATCACATCCACGGTGCGCGGCCTCTCCACGGAAGTGCCGGTAGGCGCACGCAATGGGCTCGACCACGACTCCGTCATCTCGCTCGACAACGTCGCCACCATCGCGCGCGACGCCCTCGGCCCGGTGGTCGGCTACCTCGACGCGAGCCAGGAGCGCGAACTCGCGCGCGGCATCTTCGCGGCGTTCGATCTGGACGTCTCGTAAACGGCACGGACCGCACCACACATGAGAGCCTGAGCTCATAACCCGTTTAGAGACCTGGTCCAAGACGGCGCAACGCATGTGCGTAGTCATCGCGCTCGGCTGGTTCGTGCTCGCCATCGGCGGGCTCGGCGTTCTGGTGGCGCAAGGCGCCCGGGACGCGATGCCCGCGTTCTTCGTCGCCTCGATCTTGGTGGCAGCGGGGGCGATGTGGATCCTCGGCGTCTCAGTGGCTCAGGGGGCCGGCCGGGGCGGCAGTGCGGCCATGGCGCACGGCTTCAAGCTAACGCTGATCGGGTGGATCCCCAAGCACCTACAGAGCGGCCTGCCAAGAGGCTGGCGCGAGTTGTACGCGCCTCACCCCGACCTGCCGAACTAGTCGGGCGAGCATGCGGGCGCGAGGTCCTCGTCAGGGTCGCGTGGGTCGGACTGTGGCCCACGGTACTTCGCGGGCATCGACGTCTTGCCCCGCTTCGCCAGCTCGATAAGCGCGACCTGGTAGCGGTCGCTGTACTGGTAATTCTCGTGTGACAGGGCCTCGTCCTCCGTGACCTCCTCGTACGACGGCACCTCGATGTTGCGATCGCCTAGAGTGCAGATGGGCTGCCCCAACCAGTCGGTGCGGCGGTACAGGTGTATCCACCGGTGCTCGAGCCGCCGGTCCATGCCCCTGATCCCCGCGGGGCCAAAGAATGCGGGCGTGATGCGTTCGTAAAGGGTCTCGAGCATGCACCCGTACGTGAGCAGTCTGACGTTGTCGCGCAGGTCCGGGCGCACCACAGCGAGCGTCGCAAGCGCGGGAAACACGACAGTCGCGCCCTGGCTGTGGGCGCTAACGACCACCTTGAGCTTGTGCGCCTTGCCGGACTTGGGGCTGCTGTCCACGAGCGTCTCGATGCGCGCAACCAGGTCCTCGGCGGCGCGGTGGGCATATGCGGGGGGCGCCCACGGGTGGTAGAAGCGCGGCCAGAAGTTCACAACGTCCCACAGCAGCCCCACGCCCTTGCGTGCGTCGCGCTCTTTGGACCCACGAAGCAGGAACCACAGGATCCCCAGGCCCGGCACAGCGACCGACCCCCAAATGACAGCGACCACCAGCCAATCGGCCGTCCGCTCCAGCGCGTCGATAAACCACGCGGCCCACTTCGGCTCTAACAAGTACAACGCGGCCGACGTCCCACCCAGGATTGCGAGCGCCGTCAAGCCCGCTACTCGCTGCCGGTCGTCGAGCAGTGCCACGCCCACCAGCGCCGCAGACAGCGCAACGACCAGGGCCATGCCGACGGCGGGCTCTCCGAGAGCAGACTCAAACCCGAGCACGCTGCCGGCCGCATTCACGATCGCCGCCACCAGCGCTACGAGCAGCCACGCTGGGACTGCACCGCGAATCGTGTCGCCAGCGGTGTCCACCCCCTCGCGGGTGCCGACGCGCCGATGCTTCTGTGTCAGGTACGCGGCATCCTCACGCGAGTACGGATCGGCCTTCGCCGCGCGCGGGCGGACACGCTTGCGGCCAACAAAGTCCGCAACCCAGAGGAAGCGCATGGCAATGAGCAGGAACAGCGCCGTGGACGCGGGGACGGCGATGCTGATCCACCCGACCTCGACGCCGTCGATCAACAACCGATCGATCGCGAGGATCGCGAGCGCATACGGGGGGATCACCACAAAGAACGCGGCGGACGAGAGCGCCGCTGAGTAGAAGCGCGACGTGCGCAGGTGGGTGTCGGTGCACAGGGCAAAGTCGAGGGCCCACAGGGAGATCAGCAGGATTGCGGTAGCCGCAAGTAACCAGATGCCCGTGGTGGTCACGGGGTTGTCGGACCCCATCGCGTCGGGTAGCTCCGCGGTGAATGTCACAACAACGGCGCCGGCCCACGCGATGCGGCCAAGGTTCACGGTGGCAAACACGAGCCACCGCAGGGGCCCCCCGTTCGCCTGGTCCATCGCCACCACGGTGACGATGCAAAGGACGACCGTGATCGCGGACAAAGCAATGAGCACGCGCGCGGGGGCGACGAGAGCGTCGTGCCCTGATGCCGACTCGGCAGTGCCAAGCAGCACCGCGCCGTAGCAGAGCACCACGATCGACAGCACCATGATCCGGTGCACGAATGCGAGTTTGCGGATGAACACTTGGCTGTCCCAGCGCCGCCAAGCGTGGGCGGCGCTGTCCGCCTCCTCGTCGTATGCGGCGCCCTTCTTGCGGGCCTTCTCTTGGCGATCG
This sequence comes from Demequinaceae bacterium, assembly GCA_965250005.1. Taxonomy (GTDB): domain Bacteria; phylum Actinomycetota; class Actinomycetes; order Actinomycetales; family Demequinaceae; genus WTKG01. The sequence continues at coordinate 96,837 of OZ252279.1, read as the reverse complement.
GCCAGGCCCTTGACATCCTTGCTTGGCTGGATGGACGGGTGCGCCGTCACGTCCATCTCGAGATCGAGCTCTTCAAAGTGGAAGAAGCGGGCGAACAGGCCGGGCTGCTTCCCGGGTTTGGCGGCAGGCCGGGAGGGGGGGTACCGCGGCGTGCGCCGCGTGCGTGTGGCCCGGCCCGACCACAGCCCCAAACGCGACAGCACGAACGGGATTGCGCTCGCGGCAACCAGCATCACGAGCAGGTCCAGGCGCACGCCCCACGACAGCAGCCCCCCTGGGTACGTATCACTGGGCCCAAAGACAAGGAATGACAGGTGGAACAGCCCTGCGGCGACCACGGCCGAGAGCAGCAACGCGAGCACGCGGTTGATGGCGCCGCGCACTTTGATCCAGCGCTTCTTGGTGCGGCGCGAGCGTGCCGTGCCGTCCTTCTCGCCCTTGACTCTGCCGCCCTCGACGGGCTGCGTGGGAATGGCCCAGCCGGCTACGTTGATGAGCGAGAACGGTAAGAGCAGCAGCCAGTACGCGGTGATCCGGGCGCCGCTGGTGAGCCCGCTCCAGCTGTACGCCTCGGACACGCCCGTGGCGTTCGTCTCTCCGGGCTTGCGATAGAAGCCGGAGTCCTCATCCCCGGAGACCCGCACCACCGGGGACTTGAGCATGGTGTCCGGGGGCGTCCCGGACACCCCGTGGACACGTAGTTCGATCGTGTCAGGTGGCACCTGCACCGGGCTCTTGTCTTCAAGGAACACCATAGGCCGAAATGTAGCCCTGATCCGGTCAATCCGCGACCGGAACGAGAGGTTTGCGAGGGTTGCGGGTCTCGATTGAACCTACATCTTCGCCGCCGGGGCCACGGGGATCATGTTCGCGGCGGATACGGCGGCCCCATCGGCGACATCCGTGACCTGGCGAAGCATTGCCAAGAATGCCTCTGCCGCATCATTGCTGATCTCGCCCCCATTATTACCGGATTTCGAGCGCCTCTGGCAATCGCTACGAGGGAGTCCCTTTGTCGCGCTTCTTGGTGTTGTGGCGAGTGGTGACCACCGGAATGCTTGGCTCGCTGGGGGCCTCCCCTGGCGTAGGAGGAGCAGGAGTAGCGATCTCAACATCGTGACCGTCAAAGATCCGGTCCAGCCAGCGGACTTCCCGTGCCCCCGGAACCAGGATGTGCGGGGCAATGTAGACGCTCCGTTGCGTGGATGACAACTTTCCGTACCGTTCAAGCACGAGCAGCCGTGCCGCCTCCGCGCCCTGCTCTTGAGCGAGAATATCGACAGTCACGTCGACAGCGTGCATGTCTACGGCTGGGATGTTTCCCCAGTCGTCTGGAGTCGCGTTGCATCCGACAATGCGCATTTGGGAGCGGAGCGGCGTCCGGTCGGTCAGGGTCATCAGGTGGAGAGCGAGCGCGTTCTCGTCGTCAGCACAATAGATCGCCACTTGTCCGTCCGATGCCTCAATGACGTCGAGGGTTTCATTGCACCGTTCGGGAGTCGGCATCCAGTTGTTGATTGGCTGCAGCCTCATCCGGTCCTGGACGCCAGCCTTCACGAGGCAGTAGATAATCTGGCGGCTCCGCTCTTCTCCAGCCCAACTGCCCTCGGGTCCGATCCACAGAATGCAGGTCCTCTCAGGATCCTCGAGCATCCAATCGGCGAGCCAGTTACCGATCAGGGTGCCAGTTTTTTCGTAACGTGCCGAGACAAAGCGCGGCGGGTCAAGACCGACACGGCGATAAACGGCATTTGGGGGCTTGCTGTCAAGCGCAATCACCATCGCGTTGGATTTAACGAGCGTCGCGAGAGCGTGCCAGAGTTCGTCGCTGTCTTCCGCCGGGATGATGATCACGCCATCGATGTTGTCAATGATGGCCAATTCGATTTCCCGGATTTGCCATTGCACAGATCCTTTGCCATCAGCCGCCTCAGGCTGTTTTACATCGACAAGCCACTGGCGCTTGTCCGCATGAAGGACCCGCAGGGCGCCGGAAGCAACACCTTGACCGTATTGATGGCGCCGGAAGTCCAGGAATAGTATTCGACGCGGCCGCGATGATCGGGATCGAACCTCAAGTCCGACGGGGATCAACATGCCCAACAAGAGCCCGGACACCGCCAAGTTGACCCCGAGTTCGACGTGATTGAATGCGAGTGCGGCAAACACGATGAGGGTAACGAACGCGGCAGTCGCGGTGACGGTGCCGAGTGAAACTGTGAACTCTTTGACGCGACTCGAATTCATGTCCAGTGAGCTCCTTCGCTTCCGACAACTTGCGATTGCAACATCGGGTCAAAGTACACAAACCTTCAGATCTGCGCGAGCGCGGGTGATCGCCCTGGATCTGCACGGGGTGGGCGCTTGCGGCTGTGAGAGGACCCAATCGCCAGACGGGTGCTCGGGCAATAGCGTGCCACAACGCCCTCGTTCGCGCGTGAGTTGCGCAATCTAGTCGATGCGAACAGTCTCGACTATCTCGTTGATGAGTTCGGGGTCCACGTCCGACTCGTAGGCAGTTACCGAGAGAATGAACGCGGTTGTTCCGTGGGTCAATGCCACTACCGCGCCGTCCGCGTCATCCCCCGATACCGAGATTCGATAGGTGATCCAATGACCCACCAGCCCGTTTGACGTAGTGATCGCCGCGGAATCTTCAACGGTCAGGGGACCTGCGGTTGCCTCGACCCCGAGCAGGAAGGATTCTGCGTGGATTTTGCCTGGAAGAGGCACCGGGTCGGTGCTGGCAAAAACCGAGACCAGCATCAGTGGCTCGCTGACGCCGTCACCGGCGAGCCACGCGCGCACCTGCTCCACGTCTGGAGAGGAATCAATCAGTGCATCGGATCCCGGCACTACCTCGGTCGCGTCGCGCCAGTGGGCGGGCACGTCGAAGGCGAGGCGGGACTGAGAATCGGTGACCTGCACCCAGCCAACAGCGGGCGCAACCTGTGCGGACACGGGCTCGTCCGCATAGTTCGGAGATTCGTCAGAGAAGCTCGACTTGAAAAGGAACACCGCGCCAGCAATCAGAAGTACCACGAGGAGCACGATGCCGCCGGACATCCACCGCACGATGCTAGTGGCGTTGCGCCTCTTCACCTCGACGGGCGCGGGCATCGACCCGAGGAGTTCCCCGTAACCATGTGACGGCTTAGTGCCGTGCACGGGAGGGGTTCCGGGCAGTGGCGCCTCGGCGCTCGGTGTAGTCGGCGTTGTCACGTGGCGAACCTAGTGTGAACGAGTGCCCCCGTCAAGCGCCCGGAGGCAGGCTCCACGCGAAGGCGCTTGGGCGTGGCTAGGCCGCGCAGCCTTCGGGCCGCCCGTAACCGGGACAGGGCGCAGTTCGTGAGAGACCTCGAGGTCTCCACCTTCGTTCGGCAGGCAGCCGATGCGCGGCGAACACTCAGTACCGAACTATCCGGCGGACTGGGTCGAGGACTGGGAGTCACGGACACGTGGGGATCGGACTGCCGGTTCCCAATAGCGCGGCACAGACCGCACTCCGCGTGAGAACCTGAACACATGATCCGTTTCAAGACCTGGTCCAAGGCCGCGCAGCGCACGTACGTTGTCATCGCGCTCGGCTGGTTCGTGCTCGCCATCGGCGGGATGGGCGTGCTGATCACGCAAGGCGCCAGGGACGCGATGCCTGCGTTCTTCGTCGCCACCATTGCCGTCGCGGCGGGAGCGATGTGGGTCCTCGGCGTTTCGGTCGCTCAGGCGGCGGGCCGCGGCGGTGGCGCCGCGATGGCGCACGGCTTCAAACTGGCGCTGGTCGGGTGGATCCCCCAGCACACGCAAAGCGGGCTGCCCGAAGGCTGGCGCGAGATGTACGCGCCCGGCCCCAACTTGCCGCGGTAACGTCCGGCTGGGATAAGGGTGAAACTACTCAGCGACGCGTCGCGGGCCCGAGGACCGGCTCTACACTCGGTGGTGAATGGGCGGCGATCGCGGCGCTCGCGTAGTTCTCTCCGCCCGTGGCCCACGTGGACTGGGTGTAGCCGGGGAAGTTCGCGTAGTAGTAGCCGACGGTCGTGACGAACGCCGTCCCGAACGCGTACGGCTCCACGGTGGCAGTCACCGGGACTCCGGCGCGTTCATCGACGAGATACCGGGCGCCTACAAGGACGACGACAAGGTTATGGCGGCCGCTAGCAACCTGGTGGAGATCCGCCACACGCTCGAGCAGCTGGAAGACGTGGAAGGTGCCTAGGCGGGGTCGTTCATGCCCAGGAGCCGCGTGCGGCGCCAGCGGCCAAGCATCAGCAGGAGGAATCCCCCGAGCAGCAATCCAAGCGCCCACGTGACCTGGCGGTCGACGGGCGCACCCGTGGCCGCTAGCGTGTCCCGCTCCCAGTGGGCGTGCAACACGATGTCGCCGGTGGCGGGATCGACGGCGAAGTCCCACTCGTCGCCCCCGGTCGGATCGGTGAACCATCCCAAGAAGGTGTATCCGTCCCGCACGGGCGTCGACGGCGGGACGGCATAGCCGCCCACGATCACGAGCTGCGACGGAATGGTGTCAGCGCCGTTGACGAAGGATACGTTGACGAGCAGCGCCCAGTGCGCGTAGAGCGTAACGTCGCCGGTGACCCCGTCCGCCGCGAAGTCCCACAGCGTGCCACCGGACGCCGCGTCGAACCAGCCGAGGAATGTGTACCCGGAAAGCGTGGCGTCGGAGGGCTCGGCAACGAGGTCGTCGTAGTTGACGGTCTGGGCCGCCTCCGCGCTTCCGCCCTGGCTATCGAACGTGACGGTGTAGTCGATCGCGCTCCAGTGGGCGTACAACGTCATGTCGCCCGACACGGACGTGCCCGTGAAGTCCCACACCGATCCACCGGACGCCGAGTCGAACCAGCCCAGAAATGTGTAGCCGGGTCGAGTCGGGTCGGACGGCTCGGTCGCCATGCCGTTGAACGCGACGGTCTCGCTCGCGACGGCGGAACCGCCCTGGCTCGAGTACGACACGGTGTAGTCGATTGCTGTCCACTGCGCGTACAGGGTCGTGTCCGCGAGCACGGAGTCGGATGGGAAGTCCCACGGCGCCCCGGCCGACGAAGCGTCAAACCAGCCGTCGAACGTGTAGCCGGTGAGCGTCGGGTCGGCGGGCTCGGTGACGAGTGCGTTGTACCCGACGGTCTCGGAACTGACAGCCGAGCCGCCCTGGCTGTCGTACGTCACGTTGTACGTGATCGCTGTCCACTGCGCGTACAAGGTTTCCGGGCTCGTGACGGTGTCGGCGCCAAAGTCCCATGCGGTGCCGCCGGACGCCGCGTCGAACCAGCCGTCAAACGTGAAGCCGGTGAACGTCGGGTCGACAGGCTCTACTACGAGGCCGTCGTAGTCGATGGTTTGGCTCGACACGCCGCTGCCGCCCTGGCTGTCGAACGTCACGGGGTTAGTGATGATCGTCCACTGCGCGTAGATCGTGGTGTCATCGGTGATCGCGTCGGTGCCAAAGTCCCATTCGGACCCTCCGGACGCCGCGTCGAACCAGCCGTCGAATGTGTAGCCGGTGCGGGTGGGTGTCGCCGGCGTCGCCGCGAAGGTGTTGTAACTGACGGTCTGGCCGGACACCACCGTGCCGCCCTGCGTGTCGAACGTGACGGAGTAATCGATCGGGGTCCACGCGGCGTAGAGCGTTTTGTCGGCGGTGATGGTGTTGCTGGTGAAGTCCCACACGAAGCCGCCCGACGACGCCGAATACCAGTCATCGAACGTGTAGCCGGTGCGCGTCGGGTCGGTGGGCTCGGTGGCGAGGCCACCGTAGTTGACGGACTCGCTCGCCACGGCGGAACCACCTTGGCTGTCGTAGCTGACGGTGTACGTGACGATGGTCCACTGGCCGTACAGCGTGAGGCTGGTCACCACGGTGTCGGTGGTGAAGTCCCACTCGGTACCGGCGGTCGGAGCGCTGAACCAGCCTTCGAAGGTGTAGCCGGACTTGGTGGGCTCGGTCGGCTCGGTGGCAGTGTCGTCGTAGTCGATGGTTTGGTTCGGCACCGTACCGCCGCCCTGGCTATCGAACGACACGACGTTGGTCAAGATGGTCCACTGCGCGTAGATGGTCGTGTCATCGGTGATCGTGGTCGCGTCGAAGTCCCACGCGGTCCCACCGGAGGCGGAGTCGAACCAGCCGTCGAACGCGTAACCTGTGCGGGTCGGCGCGCTCGGCTCGGTCGCGAACTCGTTGTAGTCGACGGTCTCGTCCGGGACGCTACTGCCGCCCTGGGTGTCGAAGGTGACGGTGTAGGACGCGGGCGTCCACGCGGCGTAGAGGGTGCGGTCACCCGTCATGGTGTTCGTCGCGAAGTTCCACGCGCTTCCGCCGGATACGGCGGTGGACCAGCCGTCGAAGGTATAGCCCGTGCGCGTCGGGTCAACGGGCTCGGTCGCGAGCGCGCCGTACGCGACGGTTTCACTCGACACGGCGTCGCCGCCTTGGCTGTCGTACGTGAGCGTGTAGTCCACAGGCGTCCATTGCGCGTAAACGGTGGCGTCCGCGACCACGGTGTCGGTCGTGAAGTCCCACACGACGCCGCCGGAGCTGAGCGTGTACCAGCCGTCGAACGTGTAGCCGCCACGCGTGGGGTCGGTGGGTTCGGTGGCGAGCGTGTCGTACGGCACCGTCTGTGCGGTCACCGGTGTGCCGCCCTGGCTGTCAAAGGCCAGTGTGTACGGAATAGCGGACCACTGCGCGTAGAGAGTCACGTTGCCGGTGAGGGTGTCGGATCCGAAGTCCCAGGCCGAGCCGCCGCTCGAGGCGTCGAACCAGCCGTCGAACGCGTAACCGGCGCGCGGGGGCGGGGCGGGCTGAGTGACGAGCGACCCGTTCGGGAGCGTCTGTGAGCTGACGGCGGTGCCGCCCTGGCTGTCAAACGTCGCGGTGTAGTCGACGGGGGTCCACTGCGCGTAGAGCGTGGTAGCCGCGGTGATCGCATCCGCACCAAAGTCCCACAGTGCTCCGCCCGATGCGGCCGTGTACCAACCGTCAAACGTGTAGCCCGCGAACGCGGGGTCGCTGGGCTCCGACGCGTAGTCGCCGTAGGCCACACTCTGTCCGCCGACGGCGTTGCCGCCCTGGCTGTCAAACGTCACGGGGTAGTTCACGATGGTCCACTGCGCGTACAGGATCATGTCGCCGGGCACCGTGTCGGCGCCGAAGTCCCACAGCGAGCCGCCGGTCGAGGCGTCGTACCAGCCGTCGAGCGTGTAGCCATAGCGAGTGGGGTCGGCCGGCTCGGTGACAAGGTTTCCAGTCGCGACGGTCTCACCGGCGGTGAAGCTACCGCCTTGCCCGTCGAACGTCACGGTGTTGGTGTTAGCGATCCACTGCGCGTACAGCGTGATGTCGCCGGTCATTGTGTCGGCGGAGAAGTCCCACAGGGTGCCGCCGGACGCGGCGGTGTACCAGCCGTCGAGAGTGTAGCCAAACTGCGTTGGCGGCGTCGGCTGGGCGACGAGCGAACCGTAGGGCAGCGTCTGCGAGCCGACGGCGGTGCCGCCCTGACTGTCGAACGTCGCCGTGTAGTCGACGGGGGTCCACTGCGCGTACAGGGTGGTCGCGCCCGCGATGGCGTCCGTGCCGAAGTCCCACAGTGTACCGCCGGACGCGGAAGTGAACCATCCGTCGAACGTGTACCCGGACTGGGTGGGGTCGCTGGGCTCCGACGCGTAGCCGCCGTATGCGACGCTCTGCCCGCCGACGGCGTTGCCGCCCTGGCTGTCGAACGTCACCGGGTAGTTCACCGGCGTCCAGTACGCGTAAAGGGTGGTCGCACTCGCGACGACGTCTGCGTCGAAGTCCCATAGTGTGCCGCCCGAGGCGGACGTGTACCAGCCGTCGAACGTGGTGCCGTACTTGGTGGGGTCGGTGGGCTCGGTGCCGAGGTCTCCGAACGCCACCACCTGGCCGACCACCGCGCTGCCGCCCTGGCTGTCGAACGTCAGGGTGTAGTCAATGGGGGTCCAATGCGCGTAGATCGTGGTGTCGCCTGTGATCGTGTCGGCGAGGAAGTCCCACTCCGTTCCGCCGGATGCGGCAGTGAACCAACCGTCGAAGGCGTAGCCGGATAGCGTCGGCGCGGAGGGGCTCGGCACGGTCTCGCCGTAGGCGACGGTCGCGCCGGCGACTGCCGAGCCGCCCTGTGTGTCGAACGTGACCGCGTAGTCGATGGGCGCCCAATGCGCGTACAGGGTGAGATCGCCGGTGATCGCGGTCGCGCCGAAGTCCCACGCGGTGCCGCCGGACGCGAGCGTGTACCAGCCGAGGAACGTGTAGCCGGTGAGCGCGGGGTCCAACGGCTCGGCAGCGTAGTTGCCGAAGGTGACCGTCTCGCTGCCGACTGCGGAGCCGCCCTGACTGTCGTAGCTCACGGTGAAGTCGGCAAGCGTCCACTGGGCGTGGATGGTGGTGGCGGCGGTGATCGCGTTGGCGCCGAAGTCCCACGCGGTGCCGCCCGACTCGGCCGTGAACCAGCCGTCGAAGTCGTAGCCGTAGCGGGTGGGGTCGGCGGGCTCAGTGGCGTAGTCGCCGTAGGGAACGTTCTCGGTGGCGACCGAACTACCGCCGTGGCTGTCGAACGTCACGGGGTAGTTAAGCGTCGTCCACTGGGCGTAGAGCGTGACATCGCCGGTGACCGCGTCTGTACCGAAGTCCCACTCCGTGCCGCCGGACGCAGCACTGAACCAGCCGTTGAACGTGTGCCCCGCGTAGGTGGGCGGGCTCGGCTCGGCGGCGTACTCGCCATTCGCGACGGTTAGCGCGCCGACGGCGCTACCGCCCTGGCTGTCAAAGGTCACCGTGTAGCCGAGGGGGGTCCAGTGCGCGTAGATGGTGGTGTCGCCTGTGATTGCGGTGCCGGGGAAGTTCCATGTGGAGCCTCCCGAGTCGAGCGTGAACCAGCCGTCGAAACTGAATCCGGCGCGGGTCGGCGGTGATGCCGGAAGCGTGGCGTAGTTGCCGTACGCGACCATTTCGCTGCTGATGGCGGATCCGCCCTGCGAGTCGAACGTGACGGTGTAGTCGATCGCGGTCCACTGCGCGTAGATGGTCGTGTCGCCCGTGATTGCGTCGGCGCCGAAGTTCCACGCGGAGCCTCCGGAAGCCGCGTCAAACCAGCCCGCGAACGTGTAGCCGGTGAGCGTGGGCGGCGACACGGGGATCGCCGCGTAGGCGTCGTACGCGACCGTCTGGCTGCTGATGGCGGAGCCGCCCTGCGAGTCGAACGTGACGGTGTAGTCGATCGCGGTCCACTGCGCGTAGATGGTCGTGTCGCCCGTGATTGCAGTGCCGGGGAAGTCCCAGCCGCTGCCGCCGGAAGCCGCGTCAAACCAGCCCGCGAACGTGTAGCCGGTGAGCGTGGGCGGCGACACGGGGATCGCCGCGTAGGCGTCGTACGCGACCGTCTGGCTGCTGATGGCGGAGCCGCCCTGCGAGTCGAAGCTGACCGTGTAGTCGATCGCGGTCCAGTGCGCATACAGCGTGGTGTCGGCGGTGACAGTGTCCGTCGCGAACGTCCAGAGTGATCCGCCGGATGCGGCGGTGTACCAGCCGTCGAGCGTGTACCCGGTGAGGGTGGGCGGCGTGGGTGTGCTGGCGTTACCGTTGCTCGCGACGGACTGACTCGACACGGCACTGCCGCCCTGGCTGTCGAAGTCCACGGTCCAGTTGGGGGCGACCGCAACCGGGCCGACCGTGATTGCGGCCGCGGTCGCCGTGCGCGTGGCCGCTGCGGGCACGTCGCTGCCCGAGCCGCTCTGGAGGCTCACGAGCGTGATGGTGCTGCCAGCGGTGCTGGTGCCGGGAGTGACCGACACAGTGAAGGTTGCCTCCACGAAGCCACCCGCGGGGATGGTGCCGATGGTCCACGTGAGTTCAGAGGTGCCACCCCCGGTGAAGGTGCCGGCCGCGGTGCTCAGCGAACTCGCGGTCGCGCCGGACGGGATCGGGACGGTGACCGTGGTCGAGGTGAGCTGCGATCCGCCCGGGTTCGACGCGGTGAGAGTCACCGTGTAGGTGGACGTGGCGGTCTCGGCGGGAGGGTTGGGGCCGGTCGCGCTGACAGCGCCGGACGACAGCGTCAGCGACGCGGGCGTGAGCGTGACGATCGCGATCCCTGAGAAGTCGGCGCTCGAAACGTCGCCGAGCATGAAATCCTTGTTAATAGTCGCGAGGTTCGCGGCGGCCGAGGAGCCGTAGTACATCTTGATCGGCGTTGACGTGGTGATCGCGCCGCCCGAGACGGTCGTGATCGTGGCCACCGGCACCTGGAAGTCGAGGAAGTACTGGCCGGAGCCGTCGCCGGCGGACAGCATGCGCATGCCGCCCGAGGTCTCCGACCCGCTGTTGTCGAACGGGTAGGTGTAGATGGGGGTGACGTTGTTGCCGGGCGCGTCGGCCACGTACACGTAGTCTACGGACGAGGACTTGCCGTCCACACCGACGACCGCGAGCACGTTGTCGCTCGCGTCGGCGAGCTGGACAAGGAACGCGCCTCCGACGAGCCCGCCCTTGCTGTTGTCTGTGAGGTCGGTGGCGAGCCGCATCCGGAAGAACGCGGTGGTGCCGTCGGAGTAATAGAGGACGCTCGAGTCGGGGCCGACGCAATTGCCGGCGCACGGGCCGCTCGCGAGGTCGAGCGTGCTGGGGTTCTGGTCGGTGTTGTTGTCGCCGATGATGTCGCCGCTTGCGAGCAGGTAGTTGTTCCAGGTCGCCGGCCACGCGGCGGCTACAGCGCCCGTGGGAGAGCCCGCGGCATGAGCCGCGACCGGAGCTAGCATGGCCAACAGCAGGAGCAACACGCCCAGCATCCTGGCTGCGGGCACCGCGCTCGACTCGCGGGAAAGAGCCGGTGAAGTCAAACGGTCCACTCGGTACCGCACACGCGGCTCCAATCCCTCAGAGATGTACAAAGACCCTAGCCGCCGCGCGGCTTCACATATGAGACTCTCGAACTACGCCAGTATGACGCGGATTTGCCCGATTAGTTCGTGTCGAGAGTATTCGTGGCTGTTCTCGGTGGGCCGGTTTGCACGCGGGTCGAACGGGCGCGAACACCCGGCAGGAGCGCACGCCAGGCTTGCACCCGTCACCTGTGGATAACGTCGCCTCGCGCCGCCCGCGTGGCATCGTTCAGATGAGCACGTTGCCCCGGCCCACGAGTGGCCGTACACTGGCCGTACGAAAGCGAAAGGGCGCCCCATGAGCACATCGACACCGGCACGGAAGAAGGACAAGCGCCTTGAAATCCGCACCACCTCCGCTGACCGTGAGCTCTTCGCGCGCGCCGCAGAGGCCACCGGCACAGACGTCACCGGGTTCGCGAACGAGCACCTGCGCATCGCCGCGCAACGAATCCTCGCGGACCGCACCGAGTTCCTGCTCGACGAGCAGCAGTGGGAGGCGTGGCAGGAGCTTCTGGACCGCCCGGCGCGGGACCTTCCCGGGTTGCGCCGCCTCATGGAGCGGCCGTCGCCTTGGGCCGACTAGCCCCGTCGCCCCGCCTTCACCTGAGGGATGCCCGCCGTGTACTTGAGGCCCGTGCTCCTTGGGGCGGACCACGACATCACTGCGTTCAACTCTCGCTCCCCCGAGCAGACCGAGTGGGCTGTCCGCCACGCCCGCGCAGCGCAGGGTGCGCGGACCGCACGCGTGCTGGTCGCGACGCCCGAGGCGAGCAGCCGCGTGGTCGCCTACTTCGCGTGGACCATGGCCGGCGTCGCACCGTCGCAGCTACCGGCGCGCGCTCGCGTGGGGGTGGGGCGGCACCCGCAGCCGTTCGCGCTCCTGGCGCGCCTCGCCGTGGACAAGAACCACGAGGGCCAGGGCCTGGGCCACGCGCTTGTCGCCGATGTGATCTCGCGGACCGTGGAGGTTTCAGAACGGATTGGCTTCCGGGGACTGCTCGTGCACGCTGAGGGGGACGCCGCCCGTCGCTTCTACTTGCACGCGCTTCCGGAGTTCGAGCCCTCGCCTACGGATCCGCTGCACCTGGTCACGCTAGTGAAGGACCTGCGCAAGTCGCTGGGCGGCTAGGCGCCGCCACTGCGCGAAGTCCCGGCCGACGTGCCACGCTGAATCATGGACTCACTTACAGCAGCATTCTGTGTCGCCACCATCTGGGGCTTCGCGGGCTTGAGCATCGTCCTGTTCGGGACGCAGACCTAGTTTTTCGGCTACTTAGACCTGCGCGCGTCCAGGCGCGAGCCAACAACGCGGGGGCCGCCCTCGTTCGCGCGTGAGTTGCGCAATCTAGTCGATGCGAACAGTCTCGACTATCTCGTTGATGAGTTCGGGGTCCACGTCCGACTCGTAGGCAGTTACCGAGAGAATGAACGCGGTTGTTCCGTGGGTCAATGCCACTACCGCGCCGTCCGCGTCATCCCCCGATACCGAGATTCGATAGGTGATCCAATGACCCACCAGCCCGTTTGACGTAGTGATCGCCGCGGAATCTTCAACGGTCAGGGGACCTGCGGTTGCCTCGACCCCGAGCAGGAAGGATTCTGCGTGGATTTTGCCTGGAAGAGGCACTGGGTCGGTGCTGGCAAAAACCGAGACCAGCATCAGTGGCTCGCTGACGCCGTCACCGGCGAGCCACGCGCGCACCTGCTCCACGTCTGGAGAGGAATCAATCAGTGCGTCGGATCCCGGCACTACCTCGGTCGCGTCGCGCCAGTGGGCGGGCACGTCGAAGGCGAGGCGGGACTGAGAATCGGTGACCTGCACCCAGCCAACAGCGGGCGCAACCTGTGCGGACACGGGCTCGTCCGCATAGTTCGGAGATTCGTCAGAGAAGCTCGACTTGAAAAGGAACACCGCGCCAGCAATCAGAAGTACCACGAGGAGCACGATGCCGCCGGACATCCACCGCACGATGCTGGTCGCGTTGCGCCTCTTCACCTCGACGGGCGCGGGCATCGACCCGAGGAGTTCCCCGTAACCATGTGACGGCTTAGTGCCGTGCACGGGAGGGGTTCCGGGCAGTGGCGCCTCGGCGCTCGGTGTAGTCGGCGTTGTCACGTGGCGAACCTAGTGTGAACGAGTGCCCCCGTCAAGCGCCCGGAGGCAGGCTCCACGCGAAGGCGCCTGGCGTGGGTCTAGGCGAAGAGCTCGGTGTGGTCTGCGGCGGTGGCGGCGATCGCGGCTGGTGAGCGGGTAGAGGACCCCATCGACCACTAGGGTGGACGCTTGGCACGACGCCGTGGCCAGGCACAACGCGGCGGCCACAGCGAGAGAAGCTGCCTTCGGAAAGCGCATGTTTGCGATGCTAGCAGCGGGATTCGCACGCGCCGTTGAACACGGTTGTGGACAACGCTGGCAGGCCCGGCATGTGCCGGGACTGCTCGAGAGGCCGCCGGTTCCGGGAAACCCTCACCTGATGCGCGCACCTCCGCGCGAACTCCAGGCCAAGATGTCGAGAATCCTCAGGTCGCTCACGCGGTCGCCAATCCCAGGGTGCTCCCGCAGATCGCCCAGCACATCTGCGTTCGCTACAAGATCGTTGCGGACCTCCAGCGAGAGCGAAATCATGTACTCCGCCCAAGTGCGATCCGGGTCGTCCCGCACCGGCGCGCCCGAGCCGACGTAGCAAGCGCGTACCCACCGGTCGTGAAGGAGGGCGAATTTCGGGCGCTTTCGATGATAGATTTTCGACAGCGTCGTTGCCTTGACTCCAGACGGGCGTGACATCTCGGGGTCGAGAACTGCATAGAGCGGTCCGACGAGCGCACGGACTTCATCATCACGGGCGTGCGCCAATTCCGTCTCCGGCTTGACCTTCTCTAGAGCCGCCTCCATCTTGGATCTCACCGCCTGCAACGCGTAGAGGGATCTCACCGACACCTTGACGTTGAGAAGCATGGGAGCGAGCAGGTCTCCGTCTGAAATCTCGTTCGCGTCAACCGCGCCCGGTTCGTAGTGGTCGTACGCGGGGTACGCAAATGGCTTCTTTGCGGTCTCGTTGAGCTCCTGGTTCAAATAGCCCGCTAGCCACTTGAGCGCCGTTGCGAGCGGCACTTGGACGCGACCAACTTTGAACTCGTCACTGCGCGAAGTCGCCATTCCGCAACGCTACGCGCGCAAGGCGCACTTCGCTTGGTGAGAACGACAAAAGTGCAGTTCCGTTTGCGGCTTCAGCGAGCCGGATCTACGTTGCGAACATGTCCGGCTTCGCAGTCATCGACCTCGAGACTACCGGCTTCGCCTACAACGGCACAGACCCCACGTGCGAGATCGGCGTGGTCCTGCTCGACGCGAACGGCGAGCGCGAGGCCACCTACGGCACGCTCGTGAACCCGCAACGCGACCTCGGCGCCCAGCACATACACGGCATCGACGCTACGGCCGCATGCGTCGTGGGCCTCGAGGGCGCCGACGAGTACCTGGAGCTGCTCGACCGGGTACTCCTGGACCGCAAGATATCGGTACCCGCGCGCTGGACGGGCTCGCAGAGCAACTCTCGCTAAGCGCCGACGACGTGGCGCGCCTCAACCGCCACTACATGCTGGGCGTGGTGGACGCGGTCTGCGCGGGCGACCAGCTAACCCGCGGCGAGCGCGCCCTCGTGATTCAGTTCGCTGGCCTGCTGGACCTCGCGGACCTCGAGGCTGAGGATCAGGTCGCAGTGGCCACGACGGGCTGGAGCTCAGCCCGGCGACCTGATCGTGCTCACGGGCTTCCCAGAGGCACGCAAAGCGGAGCTGCGGGCGCTTGCGGAGGCGCGTGGTCTCGTGGTGCACCCGGGCGTCGAGAAGGGAGTCGCAGCGGTGATCGCGCAAGACGAGGGTTCGAACTCGGGCAAGGGGCGCAAGGCTCGGGAGTACGAGATTCCTAATTGTTGGCGCCAAGGCACTTGACGACTCACCCTCCATCCGCTGACGCGCTGCTATTCGAACAACCGGTTCACCGCCCGGTCGTACGCCTCAGGCACGAGGTCGTACACCCGTTGATCGATGACATTTTCCATCCATGAGAAGTCTTGTTGCTCCTCTGCGAGCGCCCGATCACTTTGTACACCGAAGCGAAGTGCGAGCTCTGAGAAGGTGCGGAGCCTCACGACTATCGTCTTGTCTGTAATTGCGGTTCTCAACACATCCAACGTCCGTCGCACAACAGCGTCGTCGGGGTTAGCGATGCAAACAAGTTGGAGTTCTTCCGCTTCCAGTCGAAGGGCGGCGGTCGTTGCAATATCCGAAGAGGGGAGTGAATACCCAGCGAGGATGATTGCGCGCGCTCCTGCGATTGCCTTTCGTGCTCCTCGCCAGATTGACTCATAAGGCTCCGCGTCGAATCTCTTGATCAACTGCGGCGGAACGATCGCAACGTCGTCCGCATTGATGGATACTTCACTCGCCGCGATCTCGACGGCTTCGCCAGTGTCCCGCCAATGCAACGACCCGTGAGGCTTATACAGTTTGGTGTGGTTCCGAAATGGACTCCCGAGCTTCGGCGGGGGCGCCCACTCTCCAGAAACGGCGCTCGGCTCAAATCCATAGCTGACACCGGGCTTGAACTTCGAGGCAAGGCCCGAGGACATCGCTCGGTCGGCGAGCAGGTCGTAGTTGAATGAGACGACCGCATCTTTGACGCCGAGCGTGCGCAGCACCGCCAGGTGCAGATCACAGACCGGGAGGTTTGCTTCAGACGCCCCCAGGCTCTCCCGCAGGGCCAGTACGATGAGCCGCTTCAACTGCTCCGCACGGCGATCAAACTCCCGCGGGGGTCTGCCTTGCTTGCGCGCGCGAGTTGCCTCATTGAATTGGTTCGTCACGTCCAACTCTGCGAAGATTTCCTCGAGTCCGTGCGGGACGTTGCCGTACCGACTCCTCAGGAAACCGAGGAAGTCTGACGCGTCAGCGCGGAAGCTGTCCGACGCTGCATTCGCCGAAAAGTAGGTCAATTGATCAAAGAAGTCGGTGTCTACAAACGCCCGACCTAGCGGCGGAGTTGTCGAGACGCGCGCCCCTGCTGTGGCGCCTGCACCAAGCACGACGACAGTATCGAGGTCGCGATCAAGTCCTAGCCGTGTCAGTCTCATTTGCCACCCGCAGCCCTCAACGGCGGAAGTGTGCTCACAATCCCTATAGTTTCCACGCTCACCCGCACTACCCGCCCCAACAGATCCAGGATGTAGGGCGGGTCCTCTACCTCGCGCGACCAATCGTTCGGGTCGTTCTTGATCTGCGAGGCCTTGTCGATCTTCACCTGATACCGGTCCAGCACCCACTCAACACCCGAGCGCGAGCCCAGCTTGTACTCGTACGCCTCGTCAGGGATGCCGCTCACCGTGATGTGCGAGTTGTAGATCACCGTCGATCGGTCCTTCTCTTTGCCCTTGCCTGGGAAGCGCATCTTCTCCACGCGGTACCAGTCGTACAGCGCGTCGCCCTTCACGGACGACGCCGGCTCGCCAGCGACGTGCAGCGGCCACGGCTCGACAGTCTCGTAGCCGATGTGCAGGTCGGCGAGCTTGCGGCCCGCGTCGGCGAAGGCGCGGAAGTCGTCGGCCGGCGCGACCATCGGGATGCGCGGGAGCATGCGCTTGAGGTCGGCAGCGTACTTGGTGCGGTAGTCCGGCGAGTGCAGCAGGCCGTACACGTAGTAGAAGATGTCGTCCTTCGAGACCTCGGGGCCGTACTTGGCCCGGTAGTCCGCGAGCGCCTCGTCGGTGATGTTGTCGACGCGGGTGTAGGTCTCATCCGAAGCGGCGGCGAAGAGGTCGTCTGCCGGTTTCTCCGCGTACGAGTAGCGGGGAAAGAATTGACCGCCCCTTCCAAACAAGTCGAGGCACGGAACTTCGCTGATGGCAAGCACGACGCCGTGGTTCTCGGCGTGAGTTCCGTCGAGGTAGAAGCCTAAGTTTTCGGAGCCAGGCGGGAACAGACTCGGCAAGCGGTAGACCATGTCATTGAGATTTCGGTCGAAGCAGACTCGCTGCTTGTGAAACGGCCGGTACCCGCCGACCCGGAACGCGTCGTCGCGCACGACGTACTTCCGGCCTCGAGCGAGATGCGTCTTGTCAGCGCGGTTCCAACTGAAATGGGTGGGATCCAAGTCAATGAGGCGCTCCACGGTCTTCGCGCCCGGATCGCCGCTCTGAGCAGCGAACTTGTCCACGTGGGAATTGTAGAAGCCGACCATTCCGCGCACGTTTGCCTCGACGACAGCCCGAGACGAGTTGTAGACCCAAGCGTCCCGATTGGTCTTAAGTCCACCCGAGTGCACAGCGAAGATAGCGCGGTTGGGGTCATCCTTGGAGCCAATCGGGGTGAATGCATCGAACTCCGGGTTGCGCTGATTGAGCCAGTCGCCCGAGCCATTTGGTTCGATCACCTCCCACTCGATCGAGTCAACCTCGCTGGATTTAATGATCTCAAGCTTTTGATCCGTCGTCAGGTAGTCACCGATGTCTCGGTATTTGATCCGTGCGGTGCTCCTCGTTGCTGAACGCTTGACAAGGAACGTCACGGCGATGGTAGTGCGCCCTCCCTCTGCGAAGACGTTTCCCTTCTCTTTCTGGCGCTGCACTCCGGCGGTCCGGGCATTACCTCGAAGATTGAACACGTAAATCTCGCTGAACTCTCCTGCAAGCGACTTGCGGATTCCGTCGGCAGTGTTGCCGTCGATGAAGCCGCCGTTCGTGACAAAGCCGATCACCCCGTCGTCCTTGATACGGTCGGATGCCCAGCGGATCGCGCGGACGTAGGAGTCGTAGAGCGAGTTCTTGTTGGTCGCCGAGGATTGTGCGGCGTAGGTCGTCTCGATCGCCCTGTCGAGCGTCGGGTACTTGAGATTTGCCGCGCCGTCATTCTGGCTGCCCTGGCCCACTGAGTACGGCGGATTGCCGACGATCACGCGTATGTCGAGTTCCCGCTGCTGCTTCATTCGCTCGCTGTTCGCGGTGAACACGTCGCCGTCGAGCGTGTCGCCGTCCTCCGTCATCTGGAACGTGTCTGCGAGTACCGCCCCCTCGAACGGCACGTACTCGCCGCCGCGCAGCGAGTGGAACGTCGCCTCGACGTTCACCACCGCGATGTAGTACGCGAGCAGCAGGATCTCGTTGCAGTGGAGCTCGTGCGTGTACTTGTAAAGCAGGTCCTCGGGTTTGATCAGGCCGCTCTGGAGCAGCCGCACGATGAACGTGCCCGTCCCCGTGAACGGATCGAGCACGTGCACACCCTTGTCGCTCAGCGAGGCGTCGAACTCCTCGTTAAGCACGTGCTCCACGCTGCGAATGATGAAGTCGACAATTTCGACGGGCGTGTATACGATTCCGAGCTGACCCGCGACCGTGGGGAAGGCGCGCTTGAAGAACTTCTCGTAGAGCTCGTTGACAAACTGCATGCGGCCGGCGTCATCGACTCCGTCGAGCCGTGTTCTCACCGCCTTGTAGAACTCGTCGAGCTCGCTGCCCTCGGTCTCGAGGTTCTTTTGGTTGAGGACGTCAAGCATGTTCTGCATCGTCCGCGCCACGGTGTTGTGTTCGACAAACTCGAACTCGCGGAACACTGCGTTGAACACGGGCTCCGTCACGAGGTGCTGGGCAAGCATACTCACCGCATCGTCGCGGCTGATGCTGTCATTTAGGTTGCGGCGGATGCCCTCGAGAAACGTGTCGAACTCGCGCTGGGCTGCCTTGTCACGCGCGAGGATCGCGTTGATGCGCGAAGTAGTCCGGGCGACGGCGTCAGCGACTTCCTTGCCCCAGCGGTCCCAATACATCCGCTGGCCAACCTTCTTGACCAGGCGGGCGAAGATAGCTTCGCGCCAAACCGGCGAGTCCCGAAGGTCAAGTGAGCCCTGAGTCTCGACGGGGGTGCCATCCGGCGTGTCATCGTTCCGATCGCTCCCTGAGCCCCCGGCGCCAATGTTGACCGGGATGATGCGATCGTTTGGCTTGGTCGGATCGAGTGTGTTGACAGTCGCCTCGAGCCGTTCATCGTGAGACCGCAGCGCGCGCAGAACCTCCCAGACGACCTTGTAGCGGTCCGTCTTGTCGAGCGCCTCGTGCGGCTCAAGGCCCGAGGGCACCGCGACCGGGATGATGACGTAGCCGAACTTCTTCCCTTCCGACTTGCGCATCACACGGCCCACGCTCTGGACTACGTCCACGATCGAGTTCCGCGGGTTCAGGAACAGCACCGCGTCGAGTGCCGGGACGTCTACTCCTTCGCTCAGACAGCGCGCGTTTGAGAGAATCCTGCACGTCGAATCGTCCGGCGCCTCCGCCTTGAGCCAGGCAAGTTGCTCGTTTCGGTATAGGGCGTTCTGGGTGCCGTCCACGTGGTTCGCCTCGACGCTCAGGCGCGTCCCGTCCGCCGCCGCACCCACGAGCGCGTCGCTCAGCTCCTCGAACGCGGCAGTCACACCTTTGGACGCCTTAATGGTCTGCGAGAACGCCACTGCGCGGCGCATCGCGCCCGGGTCATCGCCGTACTGCTCGACGTCGCCGCGCTTGGCCAACGCATTCCAGCAGCCGACCAGTTTGGCTGCGTTGGTGAGGTCGATTTCGTTTCCGTCACTCGCCAGCACGGTCTGGAGCGCGTGCGCCACGTAGTCCTCGACGACGCTAAGGATCAGCACCTTGTAGTCCGCGAGCAGGCCGGCGTCTACCGCCTCCCCGAAGCCGAGGCGGTGAAACTCCGGGCCGAACACCTCCTCGTCGTCCATCGACGCGAGCACAGCGGCGCCTTCGACGGCCTTCTTCTTCGCGTCCTCGCCGTACACGCGCGGCGTCGCCGTCATGTAGACGCGACGCTTGGCGGCGACGTTCGCGTTGTCGTGAACCTTGACGAACGCGGACTCCTTGTCGCCCTCCCCCGTGAGCGTGACTCCGGTGGTGCGGTGCGCTTCGTCGCAGATGATGAGGTCGAAGTCGGGAAGGCCTGCGCGCTGGGCGGCGCTGACCACGTCGATGGATTGGTACGTGGCGAAGACGACCGTGATGGCGCCTTTTGAGGTAGCGCTGGCGCCGTCGACGAGCTTTTCGGACTTGGTGGTCGCGGGGATCTCGAGGTCATGCGCGCTGATGTCCTCGTGGAGTTCCTTCTGCTTGCGCGTGCGGCCCACGTGCGTGTCGGAGCAGACGGCGAAGAAGCGCATCTCCGCCTCGCGCTCCGCTCCCCACTCCTTAAGGGACTGCGAAAGGAGCGAGATCGACGGGACGAGGAACAGCACGCTTCCGCCGGGCTTGACCATCTCCTCGGCAAGTTTGAGGGACGTGAACGTCTTGCCCGTGCCGCACGCCATAATGAGCTTGCCGCGAGCCGAGGTCGCGAAGCCTGCGACGACGTCGTCGATCGCGGCGCGCTGGTGCGGGCGCAGCTGCTTGGGCTTCCGCTTCTTGAGCTTGGGCGCCTCGGTGAGGTTCTTGAGAATCGCCCATTCGACGGGGCTGGTGCGCATGTCGTCCAGGCCGAAGCGCGTGGTGTCGAGATGCTGGTTCTCGAGCGCCGCCTCGGCGTTGTCGCTCCACTTGTCGGTGGTGCTGACAATGATGCGTTCTGTGAACGGCTTCTTGCCGGACGCAGTGAAGAACGAGTCGATGTCCGACTTCTGGACCGTGTGTCCCTCGTCGTAGAACTTGCACTGGATGGCGGTGATCCCGCCGTCGTGGCGAGTCGCGACGAGGTCGATACCGGTGTCGCGCTTGCCACCCTGGGGCGCCCAGTCGGCGAAGGTCTGGACCGTGGCGAACTCGGACTGGTGGAGGGGGTTGGTGCGGAAGAACTCGAGGGTGAGGTTCTCGAACGCTGTGCCCTTGTCGCGGATGCCGGTGGCGTTGGCGCGCAGGTCGTCGAGGACGTCGTCGAGCGTTGTGACTGCCGTCATTGAGTCTCCCCGCGCGATTGTCAGGCCCTTCTTGGATACTAGTGGTCGCGCCCGCAACTCGCGCGGCGCGGCGGCCACCACGTGATCCTGAGAGGAACCGATGTCCAACAAGGCACCAGCACGCATGTGGCATCTTGATCCAGACAACCTAATCCGACTGATCGATCGATCAAGCGCAGGTTACGTGCGGGGCTGGCTCCCAGCGCTGATCGCCGGAGCCGCCTTCCGCGTCACGGGTTGGCCGTGGGCGTCGGACGCTGGCCACGTCGCCGCAGTCATTCTTGGAGTCGTCGCGCTTGCCGTCGTTCTGCCAACGTGGCGCCAGCCTTTTCATGCCACCGCTGGTGGGCGCAACGCTTTCGAACCCAGCCTCGCCCGCGCCGCAAGTCTCTTCATTTGGCCGTTCGCGATTATCGCGGCGACAGTGCTCGCAGGGTTTACGGACGGCTCGCTCGAAAGCGACGACGTCTCCACGAATGTAGGCTACACGCTCTGGTGGGCTTTCTTTGTAGCTTGCGTGGTCGCACTCGTTGGAGGCGCGTCCGCGACAGCGAATCGCGTCCGAGAGATCGGCGAGGATGGCCGCAAGGCGGCGGAACTCGCTTGGGTGAACTGGGTACCGGTCCCACCGAAGAAGCGCCCCCGCGAGGCGGTCAAAATCAAGAGACGCCGCGAGCGACTCCAAGCACAGGAAGCTCGCGCACAGCGCTTCGCGGCAGTCGTGGTTGACATCACTACGCGCACCCCATCGATATGGGCCGCTTGGCTCCTGCTGGTCGGCGCCTTGATCGGTGGGACGCGGCTGGCGTTTGCGTAGCGCGCGCTGCGGCGCAACGCGCGGCACGAGGCCGCGCGGGCATCCACGCTGCTGAGCGCGAAGATCGGGGCGCCCATCCCGGTGCGCTCGTGCGTGGTGGTGCTCACCTGGTCGCGCGTGCCGGAGATCAACTACGAGCACATGCCCGACGACGTCAGCGTGTTGCACAAGCGGAACACTCCGCGGTGGTTCCGCAAGCAGCCGGCCATCTACAACGCCGAGCAAGTGGACGCTCTGATCTAGAAAAGTATCGCAATTAATGCAACAATAACAGTATGAAAGCGCAGGAAGCGGCTGTCGCACTCTCGGGCATCGCCGAATCGCAGCGCGGCCTCGTGACATCACGACAGGCCGCGCTCGTTGGCGTGCCCCGGCTCACGCTCGCCCGCCTCGAGGACGCCGGCACGCTCGACCGCATCACCCACGCCGTTTACCGAATGGGCGGTGCGCCGCGTGACGAGCACGAACTCCTTCGCGCCAACTGGCTAGCCCTCGACCCTGGCCGCACCGCTGCAGAACGCCTCACCGACAAGCAGCACATGATTGCCGTCTCGCATCGCAGCGCCGCTCAAGTGCACGGCATCGGCAACCTGTATGCGGATGACAATAGGTACACCGCGAACTACCGCAAGCAATCGACACGCGACGGCGTCAAGCTCTCGCACCGGCCCCTCGGAGTATCAGACGTGCGCGTCGAGGCCGGAATGCTCGTCACGACGCCGGAACGCACCATCGCCGACCTCGCCCGAACCGAGCCAGACGAGTCGCACGTCGCCGATGTGCTGGGGGACGCCATCGACGCGCGCAAGACGACGCGGGACAAGGTAGTAGCGCGCCTGCCCGGTAGGTCCCTGACTGAACGCGAGCGCGCCGTAGATCGCATGCTTGCCTACAACGGCATCGACACCAAAGCCCTCGCGGCACGGCTCGCGGAGTCCGCGATTGGCGCCGACGCGATGGTGGAGGTGGCCCACTCCATCACCGCATCGGCGCTCGAGGAATACCGCCGCATCACGGCACCCATGCTCGCTGAGGTTACGTCCGCACTCGGCGCCGCGGCCGTCGACGAGGTCCGCAAGCACGCGATGATTATCGAGCAGGTGTCTCGAATAATTGAGCCCATCAGCGCCGCGTACGCGGAGCGCGCCAACATACTCGCGACCATTCCGTGGCTGACCCTGCAGGACGTGGCGAGCATCTCAGAACTGACGCAGGACACACACGATGAGTAGCGCGCCAGTACGGCTCGATCGCCAGGAGATCCTCAACCAGGCGAAGGCACAGGGCGTCGACGGTACCCGCGCACTACTCGACGCCGCTGTGCATCAGCTCCTCCAACGCGTCGCCCGGACCCATTCTGCGATGTTTATGCTCAAGGGTGGCCAGGCCCTTGCCGCGCGCGGCATCACGACACGCAAAACCCACGACCTCGACGTTCGTGGCGATGCCCGTTCCTCGCGCGAAGCCGCGGAGGCGCTCGATCAGGCCGCCGCGTTCGACCTTGGCGACGGCCTCACGTTCACGACCAGCGGTGAGCCGCGCGTCCTTCGAGCGAGCGAGACCGGCGGATACGTGGGGCTCACGGTCAAGTTTGACGTGACGATCTCTGCCACGTTCATGGCGAAGCTCAAGATCGACGTGGTGGTGACGAGGGAGCCGACGGGGCACGTGACGACCGTCGCCAAGCCACCGCCATTCGAGGCCGCAGGCGCGTCGCCGGTCGGCGTCGCCGTCTTCCCTATCGAGGACCACATCGCCGACAAGGTCTGTGCAGTCATGGCCTCCTACGGAAGCGGTCAGAGCAGCCGGCCCCGTGACCTCTACGACCTGTGCGCGATCGCCGCGGCAGCACGGGTGAACGCGGCTCACCTGGCAGAGGCCCTCGCGTTGGAGCAACTGCGGCGAAAGCTCGTTCCCGCCTCGTACCTGGAGCCCGTCGATTCGTGGCGAAGCGACTGGGCTTCGTTGCACCGCGGGTTTGGAAACGAAAGCTCCGTCCCGGCGGACTTCGACAGCGCCGTCACGTCCACCCGTGAGTTCGTGGACCCCGTGATGAGCGGGGCCGTCGAAGCCGGCACATGGGATCCCAGCACTCGAGCGTGGACCCAGGGGCCAGCGCCCCGATCCCGGCGCGCTCACGCTTGATCGTCCTCACCGGAAGCCTGATCTCGACTGTCAACGACAAGCAGATGCCCGACGACGTCACGTTGCTCCCCAACTGGAACACCCCGAAGTGGTTTCGCAAGCGGCCCGTGGGCGACAGTCCCCGGTAGGTTGAGGCGCTGTTCGAGGCCGCGCGGTGGGGCGATGCCTGGGCGTAAGCGCGCGAGCGCAGCTGCCGCCGTCGACGACCGGCGTGCGCGCACGGCGCCTATCCCGGACGCATGAAGCGCCAGGAGACTGAGATCCGGCTCGTTGCCGACGCCGCCCTCGTATTGTTCGAGTGGCTGTCGCAGCACGACGACACGAACAGGCTGCGCACTGTTGCTGGCGCGACCCCGAAGTACTGGGCGCTCAATGACGCACTCTGTTCGCTCGAGCGGGTTCTGGTTGAACCGTTCCAGCCGGATTACCTCGAGCAAGTCGCGGCGGCGCGCAAGCGGATCGTCGAAAGGATGGGCGAGCCGATCAAGGACGAGCGCTAGCGGATCTGGTCCGGCGCCGGCGGCATCAGCCCATCACCCATCATGGCGACGCCCTCGTGGAACGCGGCGGGGTCGTTCATGGTGACCCAGTCGACCACCTCGAGCACGTCGGCCTCGCGCGAGTGTCCGAGCACCTCGACGCCGGGTGTGAGGCGCCCCGCGCCTCGAACGTACGGGCCGCGAAGTAGCATCGCCCATATGAACTCTGAACCGACTGCCACCGCTGCAACCGCCTCTGACTCCAGCGCCCCTCGCCGCAGGAGGCGCGGCGTGCTTGCAAAATGGTCGCTCGCAGCCGGCGCTCTCTTCGTGGTCCGCTCGGCAATCGAGTTCGCGGAGCCTGCCTACTGGGATCCGGTGACGTTGCTCGACTATTCAGCCGTCATTACCGCGACGCTCGTATGGACCGCAGTCGCAGTGGTCATGGCCATTCTCGCCCGCGCAGCAACCCACCGAGCGACGCAGATCTTCTTATGGCTCAGTGCCGTCGGATGGGCGGCGGGAGCACTCGGGAACTTGCTTGAGGACGCGTTTGGATTGGCGTGGGGCGGGTGGCCGTTCGTTTTCGGCATACAGACAGGCGGGATCGCGATGGCAATCTCCGCGGTCCTCTTGCTGGTTCCGCGCAGCCCCCTGCGAATGGCGGGCGCCTTCCTCGCAGCCATTTTGATTGGTTTCACCTTCTCCGCAAACGGTGGCTGGTTCCTCTCCGCGGCGGCCTTGGCGGGCCTCGCGATTTGGTGGGTGCGGCGGTCGAAATCAACCGTCACAACACCTACCTCACGGTAACGCGAGTCTCACCGGCATTTTCCCGCGCGCGACACCGTCCAACCCGCTAGGTTCGAAGCAACCGCTGGTTCCCGACGCTGCGGCAACGACTAGAGCTTTGCATGAAGGAGTGCGGCTAGGTCATCCGCAGAGGTGACAGGGCGTTCGCACGCGAATTGCCGACACAAGTAAGCGGTTGTCGCCCCGTCGACGGCGTCTCGATCTGTGAGCAAGGGCACGCTGCTATCATCATCCCCCACCTTGGCGGCGACGATCAGATTGGGTCGGTAAGTGGATCGCACGAGGCGCAGCATCGGCAGAGCATCCGCGCCCACAATCGCTAGTTCGCTCGGCTCAGACAACACGAAGTCGAGTGCCGACAGCCAGTTCGCGAAGCCGAGAGGAGCTTTCGACATCTCTGCGCGCATCGAGGCTAGAGCCACCTCGGCCACGTCAGAGTAGCCGGTGTCGCCGGTGAACGCGCCGAGCTTGGCGAGAACCATAGCTGCCACTGACCCGCCCGACGGCATGGCTCCGTCCTGCGTCTCTTTAGGGCGAAACAGCAGCTGCTCATGGTCATCGCTCGTATCGAAAAAGCCGGATGCAGGGTCAGCGAAGTGGGCCACAATCAGGTTTGCGAACTCGACGGCCGCATCGAACCACACCGGGTCGAAAGTCGTCTGGTAGAGCTCAAGGAGGCCTTCAGCATAGAGCGCATAGTCTTCGAGATAGCCGTTGAGCTTCGCCTCGCCGCCCTTCCATGTGCGCAGAAGGCGGCCGCCCGTCCCCGTCAGTTGTGACAGCACAAACTCAGCGTTTGCCTCGGCGATCAGCCGGTAGTCCTCGCGATCCAGCACGCGAGCCGCCTCCGCGAATGCGGTCAACATCAGACCATTCCAGCCGGCGAGCACCTTGTCGTCGGTACTCGGCCGCACCCGAGTGCCGCGAGCGGCCAACAACAGCTCGCGTGCCCGGCGCATCCGCGCGTTGACGTCATCCACCGCGATGCCAAACTCAAGCGCCAGGTCTTCAGCCGACTTCACAACGCGCAGGATGTTCTTGCCCTCGAAGTTGCCGCCTTGGGTGACGCCGTAGGCCACCATCAGGAGGGAAGCGTCGCCGGTCACTTCTACGATCTGGGCCGGAGTCCAGACGAAGAATCGCCCTTCCTCCCCCTCAGAGTCAGCGTCCTGTGCCGAATAGAAGCCGCCGCTCGGCTCGCGCATCTCACGGGCCACGTAGTCGAGCGTCTCTTCGACTATGCGTCGATAGAAAGGCTTGCCGGTGACCTGCCAGGCATGCAGGTACACCCGAGCCAACTGGGCGTTGTCGTAGAGCATCTTCTCGAAGTGAGGCACAAGCCAAATGTCATCGACCGCATAACGGTGGAACCCACCGCCGAGTTGGTCATAGATGCCTCCGTGCGCCATCGCATCGAGGCTCGAGGTCGCCATGTCGAGCAGCGACAGGTCACCCGTGGCGAGGTGCCGGCGCAAGGCAAACTCGATGACTGCCGGCTGGGGAAACTTAGGCGCCCCGCCCCAGCCGCCGTTCGTGGAATCGAAGGTGCGCCTCAATCCGTTCATGGCGGCATCGAAAACTGAGACGTCGGCTGCCGTGAGCGCAGTCGCGCTCGACGAGCCGACGCTCTGAACGAGGTCGGCCGACAGCCGATTTCCCGAATCGACCAGATCGCTCCGCTGTGTCTTCCACAGCTCAGCGATGCGCTCAAGCACCTGCGCGAAAGACGGCAATCCATGACGCGGCTTGTCGGGAAAGTAGGTGCCACCGTAGAACGGCTCACCCTCCGGCGTCAGAAAGACGCTCATGGGCCATCCCCCATGCTCTGTCATCGCCTGCACTGCCTTCATGTAGATGGCGTCAACGTCTGGGCGTTCTTCGCGGTCAACCTTCACCGAGATGAAGTCGCGGTTCATGAGCGCGGCAGTCGCCTCGTTCTCGAAACTCTCGTGCGCCATCACGTGACACCAGTGACACGCCGAATAGCCGACGCTCAGAAAGACGGGCTTGTCTTGCGCGCGGGCAGCTTCGAAGGCCTCGGCCCCCCACGAATACCAGTCGACTGGATTCTCGGCGTGCTGCAGCAGGTAAGGGCTGGTCTCAGAAGCTAGACGGTTCGCCACGGTCAATCACTTTCCTCAATAGGGGGCAGAGGGCGCATGCGTGTGCCGTGCTCCCAGTACTCGCGCGCAAAGTAAAACTACTGGCGGCGGTCACTTGCCCTTGCTGGTGGCGGGCTTGGGGGCCGACGCGGCGGCTCGGCGAGCGACACTGGACTTCTTGGCGCGGAGCGCGGCGACCACCGCGGCCGTGACGAGTGCGATCAGTGCGATCGAGGGCAGTAGCACCCCGACAATGATCAGCGCACCCGAGAGGAATGCCACGAGCGAGTCCCAGCCGGACTCTAGGGCGTCCCAGAACGTCTCAGGCGCGTCGTCGATGATCACGACCGGCTCGGTAGTGAGCGAAAGGCCGATCGTGGACATCGACACTTGGTCGTTGAGGCCTCGCTGCCGCGCCTCGAGACTCTGGAGCTCCGCTTGTCGGCCGTCCAACTCGTTTTCGAGCGTGATGATGTCGGAAATATCTTTGGCTTCCAGCAGCAGGGCCTCGATGCGTTCGGTCGAGGCGCGCAGCGTCGAAATCTTGGCCTCGAGGTCTGTCACCTCGACCGTGACGTCGTAGGAGTCGGTGCTGAACTGGTCCACCGTGCCCAGCTTGCGCAGGCTGTTGACCACCGCGTCGAGGTGGTCCGAGGGGATCCGCAGCGTGAGCGAGGCCGAGCCGGCGTAATGCTCATCGGGCGCGGTCTCGCTGCGTGCGTCGATGCGTCCGCCCGCGTTCTGAACGATGCCCGCTGCGCGGTCGGCTGCCACGATCGGGTCCTCGACGGTCATATACATGGTGCCCGTGATGATCACGGAGCGGTTGTCGGTCGATGAACGGTTGACGTCGGCGACCTCGGCGGCCGCCTCATCGGCGTAGGCCGCGCCGCCTGCCAAGTCTGCATAGTTGGCGTCTGCATAATCGCCGCTGCCCGCGGAGCAACCTGCCAGCACTCCCGCAACGGCGACTAGTGAGGCGATAACGGCGGCGCGGCGGGTGCGGCGCGGGGCGGTGTCAATACCTGTGTTCATAGTGTTCATAGTGTTCATACTAGGTAGACGCATAGCGGAGCGCGAGCGTTGGGTGGGCCGCCCTGAGTTCCGTGCCCGCTAGCCGACTTGTCCGTGCACGCTGACGACGGCCGCGTGGCCGTCCCGAAAGAGGGCCCATCCCCGCACCGCGCGCCCCGGCCAACGCGCCCCGTTTTTCGTCCTAGGCATCGCGTCCCGCAGAGCCCATCGCCTCCACCTTTCTGCATGCTCCCATTCGAGGCCCCAGTGGAAACCAGACGGCCATGAGCGGGACTACCGATCCTCACTTCCGACGTAACCTGACGTGATGCCCTCGCCCACGGAATCCGCCGCGCCCAAGTCCGGACCGGAAGAGAAGCCCGCAACCGAGCCGCCCACAAAGCGCTCCCCCACCCGCGAGCAGCGCCTCGTCCTCATCATCGCGATCGTGGCCTCGTTCGTCACATTCCTCGACGGCACCGTGGTGAATGTGACGCTGCCGGCGATCGCCGACGAGCTGGGCGGCGGCATCGCCCTGCAGCAATGGGTGGTGGACGCGTACCTCATTACCTTGGGCGCGCTCATCCTGGTCGCGGGGTCCGTGAGCGACGTGTACGGGCGCATCCGGGTGCTGCGCATCGGCGCCATCGCGTTCGGGCTCGCCAGCCTCGCGGTGGCGGTCGCGCCGTCGGCGCCACTGCTGATCGTGGCGCGGCTGCTCCAGGGCGCCGCGGGCGCCCTGCTAGTTCCCAGCTCGCTCGCCCTGATCATGTCGAGTTTCCGCGGCGCCGCCCAGGCGAAGGCCATCGGCACGTGGACCGCAATCACCTCGGCCGCGTTCGTATTCGGCCCGATTCTGGGCGGACTGTTTGTGGAACATGCGTCTTGGCGATGGGCGTTCGTGATCAACCTGATTCCCGCCGCGGCCGTGATCTGGCTGCTCCCGCGCCTCACCCAGCGCGACACTCGCCTGGCCGATACGCGCATCGACTTCTTGGGTGCCGTACTCGGCGCCGTAGGCCTGGGCGGCGCCGTGTACGCGCTCATCGAGCTGCCAACGCACGGCGCGAGCGACCCCACCATCTGGATCCCCGGTGCGATCGGCGTGGCCGCGATCATCGCGTTCCTTGTCCACCAAGCCCGCGCCGCACACCCGATGATGCCGCTAGGCCTATTCCGCATCCGCAACTTTGGCTGGGGCAACGTGGCGACCGCACTCGTATACGGCGGGCTCTCACTGGTGTCGTTCGTCATGGCCGTATACCTGCAGGAGGGCGCGGGCCTAAGCGCGGTTGATGCCGGACTCGCGACTTTGCCGATCGTCGTCATGCTGATCATGCTGAGCTCCCCGGTGGGCGCGTTGGCGAGACGCTTCGGACCGCGCATTTTCATGACGGTAGGGCCCATCGTGGCCGCCGCGGGCGTGCTGCTCACGCTGAGCGTGGCCGAGGACTTCAACTACTGGACCCAGGTGTTCCCCGGCGTGCTGCTGGTGGGCGTAGGCATGGCGCTCACGGTTTCGCCACTGACGTCGGCGATCCTAGGCGCGATCAACACGGCCCGATCCGGCATCGCATCGGCCATCAACAACGCCGTGTCACGCGTCGCTGGCCTGGTGGTGGTCGCGCTCGTGGGCAGCATCGTTGGCGGGCAACTGGATCTGGACGGGTTCCACCGAGCTGCAGTAGTCACGGCGGTCGCGCTGGTGGCAGCCGGGGCCGTCTCGTGGGCGGGGATTCGCAACCGTGCGTAGCTAGGCCGCAATCGTGAGTACCTAGGCCGAACTGTTCGCGTGGCTGGCGGCCTACTCATCAGCGGCCAGGCCCGCCTCCCAGCCGTTGAACTCGCCGCCATGCTCTAGCGCCAACGCCTCGCAGTAGTCCACGGTGTCGCGCAGGAAGTCAGGAATGATCGCCCGGTTGCGGGTCTCCGCGACGCACGTCCAGTACCTGACCCTGCCCTCGGGCACGATGGTTCGCACCTGATGCCCACGCGCGCTAAGGTTGGCCACGCACACCTGACTCGCGGCCTCAGTCGGCATGTGCAGGAAGAACATCACGTGCCGAGGGGCGTGGATATCCGCGCCCATGCCCTGCAAAGCGGCCACCACCTCCATCTCCTTATAGCGGATCCCGTCGAGCCTCGAGCGCTCGAACTTTGCTGATTCCTTAGAGCGTCGGCCACGTCCACTTCGGCTGAAAAGTCCCATATAACAACGCTATCGTCAGCGAGGGCAAGGCGCATGCTTAGCGGTGCCACATCTTATTGGGGCACCCACACTGGCGGCAGCGGTGCCAGTAGAATCCTTCGCATGCCCTCAAAGAAACTGCAGGTAGCCCTCACCCACCTGGGTGGCCCCACGGTCGTCGTCGACTACGCCGGGCTGCGCATCGTAAGCGATCCCGCGTTCGATCCGGCTGGCAGCAAGTACAAAGTCAGCGGACTGCTCCCGGTGAGCAAAACCACCGAGACCGCGATCGCCGCCGACGCCCTAGGCGACGTCCACGCGGTGCTCGTGTCCCACGACACCCATGCGGACAACTTCGACAAGGCTGGCCGCGCCCTAGCCAAGAGCCTGATCGCCGACGGCGCCGGCAAAGTCGTCACCAATCCCTCGGCCGCCAAGCACCTGCCCGGCTCGGTAGGGCTCGCTACATGGGAAACCACCACGCTCGACGCGCCTGGCGGGGTCACCGTCACCGTCACTGCTGCCCCTGCTCGCCACGCGCACGGACCGGTGGCGCTCATCACGGGGCCAGTCACTGGCTTCGTTCTTCAAGCGCCCGGCCACCCGACGCTGTATGTCAGCGGCGATAACGTCTCATCCAAGGCGACCAGGCAGGTGGCGGAGCGCTTCTCCGTCAACGTCGCCATCATGCACGCGGGCAACCCGCGCTTTGGCGCCACCGGCCCTATCCCGTTTTGCATGACGGCCATCCAGGTGGCTCGGGCCGTCGCGACACTTGGGCTTCCCAAGACGCTTGTGGTTCACTCAGACGGCTGGAGCCACTTCAAGGAGTCGGAGCCGGACATAGCCCGCGCGTTCGCCCAGCCTCCCGTCGCCGCGACGCGAATTGTTGCCCCTCTGGGAGAGACGGTCTCGGTCTAGCTGCCGCGCGGCACACGCTACTCGGGGCCCCGGTTCCGGTCGTAGTTCCGGTCGCGCCGGCGGCGGCTGGAGTCTAGACTCGAAAGCGAAGCGCATCTATCGCGCTGCACACGCGGAGCGCGACTTGGCGAGCGGGATTCTCCCCGCTGGCCAAGTGCACTGGGGCGTTCCCCAGCATTGGGAGGTACTGCGATGGCGCGATTCGGGTTCCTTGGCACATTTCCGCCAACACGATGCGGCATTGCGACCTTCACGGCCGCGCTCGCAACGTCCATGACTACCCCCCGGGACCACTCGTTCATCGTCCGCTTGGTAGAGCAGGACGAGGAGCGCACGGCCGGTGACCCCACCCTTCCGGTCGTCGCGTCGATGCGCCGAGGCGACGCACGCAGCCGAGACCACGCGATCACCGCCCTCAACACGGCCGACGTCGCAGTGATACAGCACGAATACGGAATCTACGGTGGCCCGGACGGGGATGAGGTCGTTGACGTTATCCGGCGTCTGGACGTGCCGGCCATCGTCACCATGCACACGGTGCTAGCTGATCCTTCGGCGCACCAACGCGAAGTTCTCGAGCAATTGACGAGTCTCGCGTCGGCGACCGTGGTGATGACCAACGCTGCCCGGCACTTGCTGACAGACCTCTACGGCGTGGGCTCCCACCACGTCCGCGTCATTCCCCACGGCGCTACCACCGTGGCGGCGGTGTCCGGCACGAAGACCACGCGCGCAGCAGCAACCGACGAGCCGTCGGCGCCAGTAGTGCTGACGTGGGGCCTGCTCGGTCCCGGCAAGGGGATCGAATGGGGCATCCTCGCCATGGCTAGCCTGGGCGACATCGAGCCACGGCCGATCTACCGGGTGTTGGGAGAAACCCACCCCAAGGTGCTCGCGAATGACGGCGACGCCTACCGCCATCACCTCCACCAAATGGTGCACACACTCGGCCTGGTCAGCCACATCCATATCGACGACACGTACTTGGATAGCGAGGCGCTCGCCCGCGCCGTGAACGGAGCAGCCGTGGTGCTCCTCCCCTACGACTCGACCAACCAGGTGACGTCGGGAGTCTTGGCGGAAGCCGTCGCGGCCGGCAAACCAGTTGTCGCGACTGGCTTCCCACACGCGATCGAGCTGCTCGAATCTGGCGCGGGCATAGTGGTCCCCCATCGGGACGCGAGCGCGATGAGCCGGGCAATACGGGAGGTTCTCACGGGGCCGGGAACCGCTGAACGCATGGCCCGCGCGGGGACTCTCGGTGCACAGCACACTCGGTGGACTCGTGTGGGTGAACGCTACCGAAAGCTCGCGCAGACTTTGACAGCACACGTGGTGGCCTAGTGGACGCCGCACTAAGGATGGCAGAACTCCCCCTCGATCACCTGACCCGGCTCACCGACAGCCGGGGAATCTTTGAGCACGCAATCGGTACACGACCGAACAAATCGCACGGTTACTGCGTAGACGACGCTGCTCGTGCGCTCGTCTACACGGTGCGCGAGTGCGCCGACATCACCGGTGCGAACGACGGCACGGCGGACGGCACGGCAAGAGGCAAGACAGACCCCAAAGTAGTCAGCCAGTTGAAGGCGCTCACGGACACGTACCTGACGTTCGTGGCATCCGCAATCCGTGGCGACGGGAGCGCGCACAACAGGATGAGTCCGCGCGGAAGTTGGACCGACGTCCCCGCCGGCGGCGACTGGTGGGGTAGGGCCGTCTACGGGCTAGGTGTTGCCGCCGCCCACGCTCACGGCAGCGCCGCGCGGGTGCGCGCGCTCCACGCGTTCAAGCGCGCCGCACGTTGGAAAACGGCCGACCTCCGCGCGCAAATGTACGCCAGCATCGGCGCTGCAGAAGCGGTCGCTGCTTACTCGACCACGATGGCCGCCAGGTACATCGCAGCGCAAGCCACCTCCATCGTTCCACGTGTCCGCACGCCCGATTGGCCGTGGCCCGAAGCCCGGCTTCGCTACGCGAACGGCGCGATCCCGGAGGCGCTCATCGCGGGCGGCACCGCCACAGGTAACGCGCTTGCGGTCGAGCACGGAGTGTACTTACTAGATTTTCTCCTCGAGGTGGAGACCGCCGACGGCCGCCTGTCGGTCACCGGCTGCAACGGCCGGGATCCCGGCCACGCGAGCCCCCAGTTCGACCAGCAGCCCATCGAGGTCGAGTCTCTGGCGAGCGCGTGCGCGCGCGCGTTCGCGGTGACGGGCGAGGCCCGCTGGCGGGATGCCGTCGGCCTTGCGTGGGACTGGTTCCTTGGCCACAACGACTCCTCCACGCCCATGGTGAACACCTCCACCGGCGCTGGCTTCGACGGCCTCACCCCCACCGGGCCGAATACCAACTGCGGGGCTGAATCCACACTTGCCGCGCTCACCACCCGCCAGCACGCGCGCCGCATTGGCATAGCGAGGACCGCACCATGACCGTTCACACAAGCGACTCCGGGCAGCTTCTCGTCCCTGACACGACACGCATCGCGCTGCGGTTGTTCCTGCCAGGCGAGGAAACCCACGAGGGTGTCTCCCGTGTCTCCGAGATCGCGGAACGGGTGCTCGCCCTCTCCGAACCTGAGGCCGAGGCCGAGGCAAAGCACATCGTGGATTCGTTCACAGGCGGCGTTGACCACTTCACGGATGCACTTCACCGTCACGCGGACAGCATCGCCTACCATCGCGAAGAGGCGCTCACTCTCAGTAGCGCGCGCAAGCTAGTCATGGGCGCAGCATTCACCAGGGAGTACGCCGTCGAGGGCGCGGCGCTGTGCAATCCGAGCGCCGTCCCTCACCCCGACCAGTCCGACCTTGAGCCCGGGCAGTTGCGCGTCGCCGTGGCGCTCAGGGGCATCGGCGAGGGCCACATTTCGTCGGTGGAGTTCATCTCCGCCGTCATCGGGCCGGGACCACTGTGGCAGTTCGGCGAGCGCCGCCTGCCGTTAGTGATGCCACTCATCGGCAACGCCCACTGGGTGCGGGACCACTTCATGCACACCCTGAAGGCGGAGCTGGGTGGCAAAATGAGCGAGATCACGCACGCCGTCGCGCGTGCCCTGCCCGAACTCTTCCAGGCAAGTGATCTCGAGAGGGCCATTGGTGACTTGCCCCATGAGCTCCTGCACCGCTACGACGCGGCCCGCCACCTGGACCGGCTGCGCGCCCTGGCGTCAGCGGCGTACAAGGCGACGTTTCCAGCGGACAGCGAGTTGTCGCAACGGGTGCTCATGCCCTTTGCCGACGACGAGATCAACGGGATGGAGGACGCAAGGTTCACGCTGTGCACGTACCCCGACGGCACAACAGCTTACCGGGCGACCTACACCGCTTACGACGGCAGAGCCATATCTCCACGCCTTATCGTTTCCCCTGACCTCGTGACGTTTGAGCTCCACCGTTTCACCGGAGCGGCCGCGAAGAACAAGGGCATGGCACTGTTCCCACGGCATGTCGGGGGAGAGTTGCTCGCCCTTACGCGGTCGGACGGCGAGTCCCTTGGCATCTCACGGTCACTGCACGGCCGCGTCTGGGACGAGCCTCAGCCACTTCGCGTCCCAACGATGCTGTGGGAGATCATCCAGACGGGCAACTGCGGCTCACCGATAGAAACTGAGCACGGCTGGCTGGTTCTGACACACGGCGTGGGACCGATGCGCCGCTACTCCATCGGCGCGATTCTGCTCGACCTTGACGATCCGTCTCGTGTTATTGCGTCCCTTAAGCAGCCGCTGCTCAAGCCTGACGGTGACGGCGACCGCGAAGGGTACGTACCGAATGTTGTCTACTCATGCGGCGGGATTGTGCACGACGACCTGCTGTGGATCCCCTACGGCGTTGGCGACAGTCGAGTCAGGGTTGCCTCGGTTGGCGTCAACGACCTCGTCGACGCAATGGCACCCAACGGTGCTGGCTAGATGTAGCCGCGTCGCCATTGCAGCGAACGCGCCGGGCGATGATACCCTCGCGGCACAGGTCGAGAGGAGGCGCCAGTGCCCTTAGCGGAGCGGGTTGGCACACACGAATTCGGCGTGCACAGCGAGGTCGGGCGCCTGCGGACCGTGCTCGTGAATGCGCCGGGTCTGGCACACGAACGCCTCACTCCCGCCAACTGCGAAAGCCTGCTGTTCGACGACGTCCTCTGGGTGGATCGCGCGCGGAAAGATCACGCGGCGTTCGTTGGCGCGATGCGCGAACGCAGGATTGCGGTGCTCGAGTTCGAAGACGTTCTGGCGGAGACCCTCGCGGTCGCAAACGCCCGCGCCCGGGTGCTCGACCGTGCGCTTGCTGACACTGACACTGACGAACTTCGCGCGTTTCTGACCGAGATGCCCGCCGCCACCCTTGCGCGCCACGTAGTCGGCGGGCTAGCGACGGCGGAACTGCCTGGCGACCTGCGCGCAGCACGCCGCCCAAAGGACCCGTTTGTGCTTCCGCCGCTGCCCAATGCACTGTACCCGCGCGATATCGCGTCTTGGATCTACGGCGGCATCATGCTCAACAGATTCCACTTCGCCGCGCGCCAGCCTGAGTCTTCGCTGATGGCAGCCATCTACCGGTACCACCCGGGACTTGCTGGCGGCCTACAGGAATGGTGGCGTAGCAGCGAGGCGGACGCGCCCGGGCACGAGACTGGCCAGGCAGCGGGCGAGGCCGGATTGGGAGCCGACGGCTTGTCCGGCGCCGTGACTCTCGAGGGTGGTGACCTGCTCGTACTGGGCGACGGCGTTGTGCTGATAGGCACGTCCGAACGGACCAGTCTCCATGGCGCCAGGTCGGCCGCAGCGGCGCTATTCGCCGCGGGCGCCGCCACCCGCATGATCGTCGCGCCCCTGCCGCGCCTGCGGTCCGCCATGCATCTCGACATGGTGTTCACGCTCGCGGACCGTGACCTCGCGACCGCTTACGCGCCCATCGTGGACGCCATCGAACCGTTCTCCCTGCGGCCCACGGATACTGGAGGCATCGAGGAGACGCCGGAGGGTCGCCCGCTCGCCGGCGTCGTGGCCGAGGCGCTCGGCATGAAGAAACTGCGTGTCGTTGAGACCGGCGGGCCCGCAGCAAGTAGCAGTCCGGCTACCGCCGCGCGCGAGCAGTGGGACGCTGGCAACAACGTGTTTGTCCTCGAACCGGGTGTCGTCATCGCGTACGACCGCAACACATACACCAATGCGGCATTGAGGGCTGCTGGCATCGAAGTGATTGAGATCCCAGGCGCAGAACTGGGCCGCGGCCGGGGAGGTGCCCACTGTATGACTGCTCCCATCGCCCGGGACGCGTAGCCGGATGGTAGCGACCCATTGAGGCGCCGGAGCAATCCACCCGGCGTTGGAGCGCGAAGATAAAGACGTGACCACTCTCATCGTTGTTGGGCTCGTGTCCGGAATCATCACCGCAGTATCCCCTTGCGTGTTGCCTGTGCTCCCGGCAATCCTCACGTCAAGCGTGCAGGATGGCGCGACGTCTCGGAGACGCCCGGTGCTGGTGGTAACGGGTCTGGTGGCCAGTTTCGCGGTGTTTACGCTCATCGGCGGCTCGCTGCTGAGCCTGCTGAACCTTCCCGACGACCTGCTCCACTGGCTGGGCATCACCGCGATCGCCCTCGTGGGAGTTAGCCTGCTGATTCCCGCCGTCGCGCACATGCTGGAGCGGCCGTTTGTCTACGCCAGGATTCCTAGGCTCAACCGAGACGGAAGTGCACTCGGCCTGGGCGCCGCGCTCGGCCTGGTGTTCGTCCCGTGCGCGGGCCCCATTCTGGCCGCGATCACCGTGCTCGCCGCGACCAGCGGGGTGTCGTGGGGGCTCGTGGCGTTGACGCTAGCGTTCAGCGTGGGCGTGGCCATTCCGTTGATGGTGTTCGCGCTCGCCGGCCACGCGCTCGGTCAGCGCATCACGTCAGTGCGCGAGAAGCTGCCCCGCATCCGCCAGGTTTCCGGTGCAATCCTGGTCCTCACAGCAATCGCCATCGCGACCAATGTGGTCGAGCCGCTGCAGCGCGTAGTACCCGAAACTCTTGCAAGTATCCAAGAGAACATCGAGACCAACGACAAAGTGCGGGACGCGCTCGACGCACTCGCTGGACACGATAACACCGTGCGCGAGCCCGTCCTCGGATCCGAGAAGTCCTTTGACGACTGTGAGGCGGGTCCAGGCGACCAGCTCCAAGACTGCGGCCCGATGCGCGAGTTCTCCGGCATCGTTCAGTGGCTCAACACTCCCGACAATCAGCCACTCACTGCCGCGGACCTCGAGGGCAAGGTCATCCTCGTAGATTTCTGGACGTACACCTGCATCAACTGCCAGCGAACTTTTCCGTACATAACCGAGTGGCACGACCGCTACGCCGACGAAGGCCTCGTAATCATCGGCGTTCACACGCCCGAGTTCGCGTTTGAAAAGGTTGAGGGCAACGTGGTCGACGCCGCGGAACGCTTCGGCATCGACTACCCGATCGCCATGGACAACGACTTCGAGACCTGGAGGGAATGGGACCAGCGGTTCTGGCCAGCACACTACCTGATCGACCAGACCGGCACAGTGCGCCAGGTCCACTACGGCGAGGGCGCGTACGCCCAGACCGAGGCCCTCATCCAGGAACTTCTCGAGACCCCCGCGCTTGATCCCGTGACCGCCCCCTTTGCTGGAGGGACCCGCGGCCAATCGCTCGAGGCCTACCTGGGCCACGAGCGCATTCAGTACATCGACAACGACACCGGGGTCGGCGGCGTGGACTTCCTCTTCACCATGAAGCCCAGCCCTGCGCTCCACTACTTCTCGCTCGGCGGCACGTGGTTTGTTGACGCGGAAGCCGCGCGAGCCGTCGAGGATGCTGAACTCACTCTCCACTTTTTCGCAGCCGACGTTCACCTGGTCCTCGGTGGCGAAGGCACGCTCACGGTCTCGCGCTACGGGGACCCGGACTCTTCCCAGGTGATTGAGATTAGCGGCACGCCCAAGCTCTACACGCTGTATGCGGGCGACGCGATCAACGACTACCTTCACCTGGAGTTCACTCCGGGCATAGAAGCCTACGCATTCACGTTTGGCTAGGTAGAGCAATCCGTCATCTACTTAACTGCGAATCACTCCATAGTGATAAACGCGAATGGGACAGGGAAGGAGGCGGCGCGTGGGCGCTCAACGAAGGCTTCGGCTTGTTGATGGCACGGGCGCGCGCGCCGTCTCCGAACCTGATCTTACGGACGCGCCGCCCGAGGGCATGGGCGGCGGCGCTCCGGACACGGACCTCGAGTCGACTATGAGCCGCTGCGCGCGCGGGTCCGCCGTTGCTTTTCAGCTCTTGTACGACGCGACCGCCGACTCCGTATACTCGCTCGCACTGCGCGTGACGCGTTCGCCGTCGCTCGCCGAAGATGTGACGCAGGATGCGCTCGTCGAGGTGTGGCGAACGGCGCCGCGTTTCTCCCCGGCCAAAGGCTCAGCCCGCGGGTGGATCATGACCATCGCCCACCGGCGGGCCGTCGACAAGGTCCGCCGCGAGGAGTCCCACAAGAATCGCGTCGCGGCCGCCGCCCGTCAGCACCAAACTCCGGAACAGCCGCACGACGTCGTGATCGATGCGCTCCAGGGCCACTGGGAACAGGATCGCGTGCGCCAGGCGCTCGGCGACCTGACTGAACTTCAACGCGAGGCCATTCACCTCGCCTACTTCGGAGGGCTCACCCACGTTCAGGTGAGCGAAAGCCTTGGGGTGCCGCTCGGCACCGCCAAGACCCGCTTGCGCGACGGACTGATCCGTCTGCGCGACAGTTTGGGAGACGCGCTATGAGCGACCACAACAAAGACCGAGCGCCAGCCAATACGCGCGCCGACGCATCAACGTATGCAACCGAGAATCTGCATGGGTTGACGGGCGCGTACGCGCTCAACGCCATGAATGACGTCGAGCGCGCCGCGTTCGAGAAGCACCTGCGCGAATGTGACGACTGCTCCGTCGAGGTTGCGTCCCTGCGAGAGGCTCCCGTGTGGCTTGCCGGAACCACCACCGCGCACGCCCCTGCGTCGCTGCGCGACGCGGCACTTGCCCAAGCACGCGTCACGCCCCAGGTTTCTCGCCGCCGTGGACGTTCGGGTGACGGCCAGCCGCGGTTCCGCCGCACTGCGGTCGCGTGGATCGGCGCTGCCGCTGCATCGGCGCTGGTGATCGCCGGGGTCGGCATCGCGACGTTGAACGCCGAAGCGCCGGAGCCGCTCACCCTCGCCGAGCAGGCGATCGAATACATGGGTGCGGAAGATGCGCAGAAGTCCGTGATGCCGTGGGGCAACTCGTACGTGGTGGTGAGCGAGTCCAAGGGCGGCGCGCTGCTCATGTGCGAAGAGATCTACGTTCCTTGGCGCGGCTCCGTCTATCAATTGTGGATGGTGCACGAGGACGGGACGGTCGAGCCCAGCATCACCTTCATGCCGAACGAGGACGGGTCGGTCATGGCTTTCGTCGACGGCGACATGGGCTCGGTGGTCGAGCTCGCGATTACGTCCGAGCCATTCGGTGGCTCCGCCGCCCCGACGGGCGATATGCTCGCCGTCGCAACGGTCTAACTCGCGCCTAGGTCGGGATCAGGTACGCCGCGGCGAGCACCACGCCAAAATCGGCGAGCATGTGCGACACCGTGGCGGCAGTGATCCCGCCGGTCCGCCGCACCATCCACGCCCACGTGATCGATGCGAGCCCGAGCGCAGTGATCA
This sequence comes from Demequinaceae bacterium, assembly GCA_965250005.1. Taxonomy (GTDB): domain Bacteria; phylum Actinomycetota; class Actinomycetes; order Actinomycetales; family Demequinaceae; genus WTKG01. The sequence goes on along the minus strand of OZ252279.1, from coordinate 56,817 downwards.
CCGCCGCGTGCGGATACTCGGTTAACAGGGAGCCGAGAACCATCGCGTGGTAGCCCGCGAACGCGCCGTGCGAGAGAAAGGTTCGCTCTCGGAGCGGCGCCCAGTGCTGCTGCTCGAGGATCGGGTGGACGATGCCGAAGTACGGCACCATGAGCGCGAATCCCACGCCCGATATTCCCATAGCGCCTAGCCACTGCCCCACGTCCTGCGATGTCACAACCGGCAGCAGCAGGTATGCTGCAGGCCCGGCGAGCGCGAAGGTCAGCAGGACCGCGCCGACCCTCAGGCCCGGCCTGAACAGCGCCTCGATCGAGTCGCGAAGCGCGGCGTGCCCTGCAGGTAGCGCAGCCGGGCGCAGATGCGCGCCGTGGGCCCGCGCGGCGCGGCGTTCCGGGTCCGCAGCGCGAACCCCACGCGAGCGCCACCTGTCCCACCCGAGCCACATCAAAATCTGCGCGTGGTAGCCAAGTATCGCGATCCACCCGTTGCCCAGCCACAGCAGCCCGACCGCCACGGCAAGATACGGGGCGGCCATCCGCGCGACGGCGCCGGGCGCGAAGCTCACGCGGACAGTGGGGATAGGAAACGCGGACACGCTCTGAGGCTACGCGCTGCCGCGGGGCGGGGCGGCGGGGCTCCGCAGCGAGACTCTGCGTTGCCGACTTGCCGACCGCGAAATCCCACGCCGGCCGGTGATCCCTTGCGTGCGAGAGGATCGGCCGCAGTCTGCGAGAATGGCGCTCATGACTCAGCGCATCCCAGACAAGGCAACCGTCGACGGCCTCGAGGATCGGTGGGACTCCGCGTGGGAGACCGACGGCACGTACCGCTTCGACGCGACCAAGGCACGCGAGCAGATCTACTCGATCGACACGCCACCGCCCACGGTATCCGGCTCGCTGCACGTGGGCCACGTGTTCAGCTACACACATACGGACGTGATCGCGCGCTTCAAGCGCATGCGCGGCCTCGAGGTGTTCTACCCCATGGGCTGGGACGACAACGGCCTGCCAACCGAGCGCCGCGTCCAGAACTATTACGGCGTCCGCTGCGACCCGACCCTCCCCTATGAAGACGGCTTCGAGCCGCCGCACGGGGCCACCGCAGACGGCACCGGCGCCAGTAAATCGATCAAGGCCGCGGACCAGCAGCCCATCTCGCGCCGCAACTTTGTTGAACTGTGCGAACGCCTGACGGACGAGGACGAGAAGCAATTTGAGGCGCTCTGGCGTCACTTGGGACTGTCGGTGGACTGGTCACGCACGTACCAGACCATCTCGCCGTCTGCGCAAGCCGTGGCCCAGCAGGCGTTCGTGCGCAACCTGGCGCGCGGGGAGGCGTATCAGTCCGAGGCGCCCACTCTCTGGGACGTCACATTCCGCACGGCCGTCGCGCAGGCGGAGCTTGAGGACCGGGACATGCCCGGCGCTTATCACCGCATGGCATTCGCCAAGGCCGATGGTTCGGGCAACGTGCACATCGAAACCACCCGCCCCGAGTTGCTTCCCGCGTGCGTGGCCCTCGTGGCCCACCCGGATGACGAGCGCTACAAGCCGCTGTTCGGCACCACCGTGAGCACCCCGCTGTTCGATGTTGAGGTGCCCGTGGTCGCGCACCACCTCGCATCTCCCGACAAGGGCTCCGGCATTGCCATGATCTGCACGTTCGGCGACACTACAGACGTGACCTGGTGGCGCGAGCTGTCGCTCGGTACGCGGCCCATCCTGGGTTGGGACGGGCGCATCCTCACCGAGGCACCGCAGGGAATCGAGAGCGACGGTGGCGTAGCCGCGTACTCTGAGCTCGCCGGCAAGACCGTGTTCAGCGCGCAGAAGCGGATCGTAGAGCTGCTTCAAGAGCACGGCGCGATAGACGCCGAAATCAAGAAAATCGAGCACCCGGTCAAGTTCTTCGAGAAGGGCGACAAGCCCCTCGAGATTGTCACCACCCGCCAGTGGTACATCAAGAATGGCGGCAAGGACGAGGACCTGCGCGACGCGTTGGTGGCGCGCGGCACCAAGCTGGGATTCGAGCCCGACTTCATGCGCGTCCGCTACGAGAATTGGGTCAAGGGCTTGAACGGCGACTGGCTCATCTCGCGCCAGCGGTTCTTCGGCGTTCCCATCCCCGTCTGGTATCCCATGGGCGCCGACGGCAACCCGGACTTCGACAACCCCATCGTCCCGGCTGAGGACGCGCTGCCCGTAGACCCCGCCTCGCAGTCCCCTCCCGGCTTCGACGAGTCGCAGCGCGACGTGCCGGGCGGCTTCCACGGCGAGAAAGACATCATGGACACGTGGGCCACGTCGTCGATGTCCCCGCATATCGCCACCGGCTGGCGTGACGACCCTGACCTCCATGCGCGCACGTACCCCATGGACTTGCGCCCGCAGGGACAAGACATCATCCGCACGTGGCTGTTCAGCTCGGTGCTGCGCGCGCACCAGGAAGACGGCAAACTCCCGTGGGCGCACGCCGCGATTTCCGGCTGGATCCTCGATCCCGACCGTAAGAAGATGTCCAAGTCCAAGGGCAACGTTGTCACGCCCATGGGCCTGTTGGAGGAGCACGGCTCTGACGCCGTCCGCTACTGGGCGCTGTCCGCCCGGCTCGGCACGGACGCGGCGTTCGACACCGGCATGATGAAGATTGGCCGACGCCTCGCGATGAAGGTGCTCAACGCGAGCAAGTTCGTGCTGGGCGCCACTGGCGTGGAGGCTGCCGCCAACGAGTCGCTCGATGCCGGCATGAAAGCAGCCGCGCACGTAAAGTCCTCGGCCATCACCGAGCCGCTCGATCTCGCGATGCTCGACGCGCTCGCCCAGGTGGTGGATGCGGCGACTGCATCTCTAGAGGGCTACGACCACACGAAGGCGCTCGAGACGGCAGAGACGTACTTCTGGCAGTTCTGCGACGATTACCTCGAGCTGGTCAAGACGCGCGCGTACGACGGGGTCGCTCCCGGCCAAGCCGTCGACGCGTTCGCCCCCTGTTCGCCCACCGCGGCTTCGGCGCGCGCCGCACTGACCGTCGCGCTCGACACGTTCCTGCGCCTGTTCGCACCCGTTCTGCCGTTCGCAACGGAAGAGGTCTGGTCCTGGTTCAACGAGGGGTCGATCCACCGGACTAGGTGGCCCGAGTCAGCCCCGCTCGCCGCGCTGGCCGCAAAAGGCGAGTCCTCCAACGTACCCGCGGGCGCAGGTCGCGAGCTGCTCGCCAGCGCAGGCCAGGCGTTCAGCGCCCTGCGCAAGGTGAAGTCGGAGGCCAAGGTGAAGCAGCGCGCGGAGATTGCAACTGTTGACCTGCTGGTCCCCGAGTCGCGCGTCGCCGCCGTCACCGCCACACTCACCGATCTCACCGTCGCCGCTCGCGCGCGCGATCTGAGCATTGTCCCCGTTGCGGACATCGCGGATGGCGAAGCCACCGTGGTGACCACACGCGGCGCGGAACTAGTCCCAGGGGACGCGTAAGACATCCGTGACCGACGCGCTTCCATTTTTGGTAAGCGGCCCGCGGTGGACGCGCTGGCCCCTCTGGGTGAGCATCGCGCTCCTCATCGTCGTGTTCGGACTCATAGCGGGTTCGCTCACCCCGATCTACTACGTGCTCCTAATCCTCGTGGCTGCACCACTACTTCAACGTCACCAAGCGAAAGTTAGCGCCGCGCTGCAGCGGATCCCCGGCCCGAACATGGTGCGGTTCGCGATCGTCGGGTATGCGGCAGTCGCCGCGGAGGAGACGATTGTCGGGACGATCTTTGCCGTGCAAGAGGGATTCACCCTCGAATCGTGGAGCGAGCGCGTGAGCGAGTTCGTGCTGTTCAACGTTTTCGCGTTCACTGGCCTGATCTGGGGGCTCGCGATCGCCCGCCGCATGTTTGCGTTCGGAACCCTCGACGCCTGGCTCATCGCAGGCGGCTTTGGCCTCTTCGCGGAAAACATCGGCTTTCACTTAGTCACAAACCCGATCGCTGGGCTCATCTTGGTCTTGCCCACGATGGTGGTCTATAGCGTGATTTTCGGCCCGGTGGTGCTATCGACCCGTCCCGCCGACCGCGGCACTCGAACGTGGCGCACGGTGTGGCGCGCAATGACAGCGTGGGCGATCATGTTTGCCCTCTCGATCGCGCCCGTGGCAGTTCTGGGTGAGCTGCGGACCGACCATCCCGGATGGTTCCCCGAGTGTGACTACATCGCCTGTCCGTAGCGGCGCGACACGCGGGAGTAACCAGCGGTCGGGAAGTTCACGCTCGAAGATGATGTCGATATCGTCTCGCCTCCACGGGATCAGGTTTGCGCTGGCCACGTCGACGGGGATCGTGATGAACAGATGTCGAACTCGCGCGCCGTGTTCGCCCTCGAAGAACGGGGCGGGATGGTGAGCGATGGTCTGCGAGAAGACTCGTCCCACGGTCTGGTGGTGCGCTGGCTGCAGCGTGCCACAATGGAACCGAATCGTTTCGACGCTGCCGTCGCGATCCGCCACCCCCCTGAAACAGAGGTTCACTTGGACGCGCACTACCCGGTCGCCGCTCCGTTCGAGCCGTGGGCAACTGACCTGAACGTCGTCTCTCACCAGCCGCCCGCAGGCATTTCCACCAAGCGCGCGTGGGCGGCGCTCACCGTGCTCGCAACAGCAGCCTTTCTTTTTGTCACCAACGAAATGGGTCCGATCGGGCTCATCAGCGTCATGGCGGAAGGCCTCGGGCGTAGCGAATCACAGATCGGCCTGATTACGACCGTGTTCGCGGCCGTCGTCGCACTGTCCTCCGTCCCGCTCGCGCTGGCGACCACGCGCCTGCCGCGCAGGCAGGTGCTCGTGGGCGTCGCCTTGGCACTCGCCGTCGGCGTCACCATCGAAGGCACGGCCCACAGTTACGAACAACTAGTCGCCGGGCGCGTCCTCACCGCGATGGCGCACGCGCTGTTCTGGGCCGCAGTCACCCCCGCGGCCGCCGGCATGTTTCCGGCAGCCATGCGCGGCAAGTCCGTGTCGCGGCTGCTGCTCGGCGCATCGGCCGCGGGCTTGGTCGGGCTTCCTGCCGCGACATGGCTCGCCCAGCGCACCACATGGCAGACGCCCTTTCTGGTGATTGGGGTCGCGGCCATTGTCGTGGCGGTCGCCATCTTCTTTCTTATGCCCAACTACAAAACCGAAGAGGGCTCAGTTCCACGCGGGGAGATTCCATCCGGTCGGCGGTTCGCGCGCATCCTTCTCGCGGCCGTGCTCACCACCGGCGCGATGGGCGTCACCTGGACGTACCTGAGACCCTTCGTCGAGGACGTCGCGGGATTCACGTCTGACGACGTCCCAGCACTCCTGCTTTTCTCGGGGTTCGTCGGAATCGTTGGGATGTGGGTAGCGGGGCAGTTTGTCGATCGCGCCGTCGTGAGATTCGTCGCAGGCGCACTTGCCGGACTCGCCGCATTCTGGGGCGGCCTGTCCCTCCTGGGAGATTCGAAGATCGCGGTGGTCGGTGGACTCGTGGTGCAAGGCCTCGCCTTTTCGGTGTTCGTCGCGGCCATGGTGACGTGGGCGATGCGGCATTCTCCGTGGTCAAGCGACATCGGGGTGGCCCTCTATGCGGGAACGTTCAACGGCGGTATCGCAATTGGCTCGTTGACAGGGTCCTGGATTCTCGCCGGGCACGGTGCCGCGTGGTTGCCGGTAGTGAGTTTGTTGGCGACCGCTGGCGCTCTTACGCTGGTGCTGACAGTGCCGCGCACACGAACGAGGCGAGCACCCGTTAAGTCCTAGGGCCGACGCTAGGCCGTCTTGGGCTGCGCCTGCGGAGGCGTCCCGGTCCCACTGCCTTTAGAGCCAGGGCCAGAGCCGGAGCTACGCTTGAGCGTCTGCGACTTGGGCACCATCGCCGGCGTCACGCGGTCCAGCACCGCCTCGCGCGAGATGACCACCTGGCCAACGTCGTCACGCCCAGGCACGTCGAACATGGTCTCCTGCAGCACTTCTTCCAGCACGGCACGCAGGCCGCGAGCGCCAGTGCCACGGCTGAGCGCCTGCTCCGCGATCGCGACCACTGCCTCGTCCTCGAAAACTAGTTCCACGCCGTCGATCTCGAACATGCGCTGATACTGCTTCACGAGCGCGCTCTTGGGCTCGGTGAGGATCTTGACCATCGCTTCAACATCCAGCGGCGACACGGTGGCGATTACCGGCATGCGGCCGATGAACTCCGGGATCAACCCAAACTTGTGAAGGTCGCCTGGCTGCACCTCGGAGAAGAGGTCTGAGTTGTCCTCCTCCTTGAGCTGCGATCCGAAGCCGATGCCCTTACGTCCCACGCGGTGGCTGATGATTTCTTCGAGCCCCGCAAACGCGCCGCCAAGGATGAAGAGCACGTTGGTCGTATCGATCTGAATGAACTCCTGGTGCGGGTGCTTGCGCCCGCCCTGCGGCGGAACCGAAGCCGTGGAGCCCTCGATGATCTTGAGCAGCGCCTGCTGCACTCCCTCGCCACTCACGTCGCGCGTGATGGACGGGTTTTCCGCCTTGCGAGCAACCTTGTCAATCTCGTCGATGTAGACGATGCCACGCTGAGCCTTCTCGACGTCATAGTCCGCGGCCTGCAGCAGTTTGAGCAGAATGTTTTCGACGTCCTCACCCACGTAACCGGCTTCGGTGAGCGCGGTGGCGTCCGCGATGGCAAACGGCACGTTGAGCATCTTCGCGAGCGTCTGGGCGAGGTAGGTCTTGCCGCAGCCAGTGGGACCGATGAAAAGGACGTTGGACTTAGCAATGTCGACTATCTCGCGGGTGTCCTCTGCCCCGTCAGCCGGGGCCGCCTTTGCCCCGGCACTGCCGCGAGCGGTGGGTGCCTCAGGCCGCGCGCCAATGTCGGCTCCGAGTTCGGCCTGTGCTACACCCGTCGCCGCGTCCTCGACGCTTAGCCCGGCGTCCACCGGCTTGCCCTTGGCTACGGGCTTGACGTCCCCCGTGCGCACGCGCTTGTAGTGGTTGTAGACGGCGACGGACAGGGCTCGCTTGGCCTGCTCTTGGCCCACCACGTACTGCCCGAGGAAGTCGTAGATTTCGCGCGGCCGGGGAAGTTCGGTGAGTTCCTGCTCGACCGCCTCGGCGAACTCTTCTTCAATGATCTCGTTACAGAGATCGATGCACTCGTCGCAGATGTAGACGCCGGGGCCGGCAATGAGTTTCTTGACTTGCTTCTGAGTCTTGCCGCAGAAGGAGCACTTGAGAAGGTCGCCGCTGTCCGCTGGTCGAGCCATGTCACGCTCCTTCTGGGCTACACGAGGCGCGCGGCCCGGCGTGCGTACGGGCGCAGTGCCCGCGCGCTGTCTTTCAGGCTACCTAGCGACGCAAGAACGCACACCCCGACGCGCCGAACCGTTACCGGCACGCAACCGCCGCGCGAGCCGCGCCGCGCGCCGCGATCGGCCTACGGAGTGGCGGTCTCTCCCGTGCCCTTGCGGCTCTCGAGCACCTGGTCGACGATTCCGTACTCCTTGGCCTCAGCGGCGCTCAGGAACGTGTCGCGCTCGATGTCTTCGCGGACCTTCGCGGCCTTCTGGCCGGTGTGGAATGCGATGGTGTCTTCGAGCCACTCGCGCATGCGGATCATCTCTTCTGCGTAGATCTCGATGTCCGACGCCTGCGCCCGTGATCCACCCTCGATGCTGGGCTGGTGAATCATCACTTTAGCGTTGGGAAGCGCGAGGCGCTTGCCTGGCGATCCCGCGGCCAGCAGCACGGCAGCCGCGGAGGCTGCCTGTCCAAGGCAGACCGTCTGGATCTGCGGCTTGATGTACTGCATGGTGTCGTAGATCGCGGTCAGCGCGGTCTGCGATCCGCCGGGCGAGTTGATGTACAGCGTGATATCGCGCTCGGGGTCCTGGGATTCCAGAACTAGCAGTTGCGCCATGACGTCGTCCGCAGAAGCGTCGTCGATCTGGACGCCGAGAAAAATGATGCGGTCCTCGAACAGCTTGGCGTATGGGTCCTGGCGCTTGAAGCCGTAGGCCGTGCGCTCCTCGAACGACGGCAGGATGTAGCGCCCGCCGGGCCCCGCGGGCGCAGTGCCCCCGATGCTCGCGGCGTTGAGTCCTGAGAAGTCGTTGCTCACGCCTTGTCTCCCTTGGTGGTCTTGGTGGCCTTGGTGGTCTCACTCGCGTGCTTCACCACGTGGTCGACGAACCCGTATTCGAGGGCCTCGTCGGCGGTGAACCAGCGATCGCGGTCGGCATCCTTGTTGATTTGCGCCGGCGTCTTGCCTGTCTGCTCCGCGGTCAGCCCGGCGAGCTGCGTCTTCATGTGCATGATGAGCTCCGCGTGGATGCGCACGTCGGTGGTGGTTCCGCCGATGCCACCCGAGGGCTGGTGCATCATCACGCGCGCGTGGGGGGTGGCGTAACGCTTGCCCTTGGCCCCGGAGCTCAGCAGGAACTGTCCCATCGACGCAGCCATACCCATGGCAACGGTAGAGACGTCCGGCTTGACGAACTGCATGGTGTCGTAGATCGCCATACCAGCCGTGATCGAGCCACCGGGCGAGTTGATGTAGAGGCGGATGTCCTCGTCAGGGTCTTCCGCCGCGAGGAGCATCATCTGGGCACAGATGGCGTTCGCATTGTCGTCGCGAACCTCCGCGCCAAGCCAGATGATTCGCTCACGCAGCAAGCGGTTGAAAATCGAGTCACTCAGGCCCATGCCAAGGCCAGGTCCAGCGTCAAGAGTGGGGTTTTCCACGGGTGTCCTCCTGTATCCGTATGCGATGACAGTAACGCGGCAGGACCCGTCGCCGATGCCGTTTGGGGGCCTGTTTCGCTACGGGGTGAAACGCGTTGCGGGCGGGGCTACCATCAGAGTCTGGGAGCAATGAGCTCAACGGAAGGGGCAGCAATGAACACGCCAACTACCAAGAAGTCTCAGGCCGCGCCTGGGACCTACCCGCACAGCTGGATGAACATCGTGGCGCTGGTCGCGTCGGTTATAGGACTCTCGCTCGGCGGCATCATTCTCGGTCACCTCGGATTACGCGCAGCCGCTCGCGGTGAAGCCGATTACCGTCTTGTGGGGCTGTGGGGCCTGATTCTCGGCTACACGGGCGCCTTCCTGTGGCTCGTGGGAACCGTGGCGTACGTTTGGTTCATGGTGTTCATCTTCCGCGAGTGCGGGGGCGACAACCCGGCCACGTGGTGCTGAGCGGCACCACCCTGAAGTACAAAGGAGCACCGCATGAGCACACCCGAAGTTTTTGCTCGGCCACCGGCCGGTAGCGGCTCGGCCGCTGGACAGGCCGTGCCGCCCGCTTCCGCCCCGCCCGTGCTGCCACCGGGCGTCTCATCCAAAACGTGGATGAACATCGTCGCTCTCATAGCGCCGTTCGTCTCGTTCATTATCCCGGGCTCCAACATTGCCGGCATCGTATTCGGTCACCTGGGGATTCGCGCCGCTGACCGTGGCGAGGCTGAGCACCGCGGCATGGGCCTAGCGGGCCTCATCATCAGTTACATCGTCACGGCGCTCTGGGTGCTCGCCATCATCGGGTACATCGTGTTTGTCGTTTTGTTGGTCACCGAGTGTGACCGCAATCCCGGAAGCGGTCTCTGCGGGTCCAGCTCGAGCTTCGACTAGAGACGTCGGAAGCGCTCTACCGATATCGCGAGAGCCCGCCTCCCTCTAGGAGTGGCGGGCCTTCGCGTTGGCTATGCGTTGGCTTGGAGTTACGCGTCTTACTTGGCAGCGTCCTTCTTAGCTGGCGCCTTCTTGTCCGCGGACTTCTTGCCGCCGTCCTCGTCCTTGCCGACCACGTCGCTCAGGTCGACGGCCTTGCCAGCCGTGTCCTTAACTTTGATACGGCGCAGCGCGAACGCGGTGGCCTTGGAGCGAGCAACCTCGGCGACCATGGACGGAACCTGACCTGCCTTCTGCACCTGCTCAATGAACGTGTTGGGGTCCATGCCGTACTGGCGCGAGGCGTTGAGCATGTAGTCCATCAGCTCGTTCTCTTCGACCTCGATCGCAAGATCCTCCGCTAGCTGGTCGAGCAGGATCTGCGCGCGCAGAGCCTCCTGCGCCTCTTTGGTGACCTCAGCGCGGTGAACGTCGTCTTCGAGCCGGCTCTCGCCCTCGAGGTGCTGATGAACCTCAGCTTCGACAACCTTCTTAGGAAGCTCGAAGTCGGTCTCTTCTACGAGGTGCTCGAGCAGTTTTCCGCGAGCCTCAACGGCCTGGTTGTTGGCCTGGATGCGACCAGCCTGCTCGCGCAGGTCTTCGCGTAGCTCCTTCACCGTGTCGAATTCCGAGGCCAGTTGAGCAAAATCATCGTTCGCTTCGGGGAGCTCTCGGTCCTTGACGGCCGTGACCGTGAGGTGGATCTGCGCGGTCTCGCCTGCGTGGTCGCCGGCAGCGAGCGGACCTTCGTAACTCGTCTCTTCGTCGGCGCTCAAGCCAACGAGCGCTTCGTCCAGGCCCTCGAGCATGTTCCCGGAGCCCACCTGGTACGACGTTCCCTGGACCGTGTCGACGTCCTTGCCGTCGATCTTGGCGCCCAGGTCGATGGTGACGAAGTCGCCGTCGGCCGCGGGACGGTCAACAGTGACGAGGGTGCCGAACCGCTCCCGGAGCGTGTCCATGCGCGCGTCGACGTCGGCGTCCGAAACCTCGGTGGGCTCGACCGTGAGCGTGATGCCATTGATCTTGGGCAGCGCCACCTGCGGACGGGTTTCGACGACGGCGGTGAACTCTAGGCCCTCGTCTCCCTCGACAGCGCCGGGAATCTTGACGAGGTCGATTTCGGGCTGGCCGAACGGGCGGATTTCCTGCTCCTCGACCGCAGCACCGTACCACTGGGGCAGGCCGTCGTTGATGGCGTGCTCGAGCGCCGCGGGCTTGCCGATGCGCTGCTCGAGGATCGCCTTGGGGACCTTGCCCTTGCGGAACCCCGGGATGGTGACCTCTTCCCCAATGTGCTCGTAGGCGTGCGCGAGCATGGGCGCAATGTCTTCTTCGGTGAGGGTGACGGTGAGTTTGACGGTTGTGGCGTCAATTTGTTCGATGGCGCTAGTCACTGCTGCTCCTGATGTTGATTGTGGTCCTGGGGCGCACGCGACACGCGCGCGAGACTCAAGGAGTCTACCCGCTCAAGCGGGGTGATCGCCTCGTTATGCCTGCGCTTGTTCGGCGTCGAGCCGCTCGGCCCGCGCCGCCCGCCACACGTCTCGAGCCGCACCCGCGTTGAGCATCCCGATGACCAAGCCAACGACGATGTCCGGCCAGCCGCTCGCGAACCATAGCGCGAGCCCCGTGGTCGCAATACCGGCGGCGTTCGCGAACACAGCGTCGCTCGGGGAAAGCCACGCGACCACGAATTCGATGACGAAGTAACTGAGGTCGAGGGCCGCCACGATCATCACAGTCCGACGGATGTCGTCGTCGATCTGCGCCATCGCGCCGTTCGTGCTCGTTGTCGGGGTGACAGGATTTGAACCTGCGACCCTCTGCTCCCAAAGCAGATGCGCTACCAAGCTGCGCTACACCCCGTTGCCCTCGCCGCGTAGAACACACGCGTACTTGAGCGGTTCCCACCATGTGGCAGGCTCGGCTACTCTAGTACGCGCTGCACGTGCAGCATTGCGGGCGTAGCTCAATGGTAGAGCCTCAGTTTTCCAAACTGATCACGCGGGTTCGATTCCCGTCGCCCGCTCCACCGCCGCTTCGACGTATAGAAGCGGTCTCTATTCCGTTCGACAGATGCCTTCGCATTCTCTCCTAGGGGGCTCCCCTGAGTCCGGTTTCATTACCGCGGGGGATGTTTCGCAAGCCGCAGTCCTCCTAAGGTAACTACATGACCGTGATCGACATCCATGGCGTGACCAAGACGTTCGGCGACGTGACGGCGCTGTCCGACCTCACGGTGGCGGTCCCCGAGGGCGTAGTGGGGCTGGTGGGCGCGAACGGCGCCGGCAAGTCCACGCTCATCAAGATTCTGCTGGGCCTGCAGCCCGCGACGGCGGGCACCGCCCATGTCCTCGGCCTTGACTGCGCGACGGACGGGCTGAAGGTCCGCCAGAGCGTGGGCTACATGCCCGAGAGCGAGTGCCTGCCCCTCGATGTGTCCGCGACGGAGTTCCTCGTCCACATGGCGCGCATGTCCGGCCTGCCATACGACGCCGCCCGCGAGCGCGCGTCAGACACCCTGCGCCACGTGGGGCTCTACGAGGAGCGCTACCGCGAGATTGGCGGCTACTCCACCGGCATGAAGCAGCGCGTCAAGCTCGCTCAGGCGCTGGTCCACGACCCGCAGCTGGTCCTGCTTGACGAACCCACCAACGGCCTCGATCCCGCCGGCCGCGACGAGATGCTCGAACTCATCGCGCGCATCAGCGGCGACTTCGCGATCAACGTGCTCGTCACGTCCCACCTGTTGGGCGAACTCGAGCGCATCTCCAACCACGTTGTCGTCATCGAGGAAGGCAAGCTCCAGAAGTTCACCGCGACCGCCGCGGCCATGCAGAACAGCGGCGTGGCGCTCGTCGAGGTCACCGAAAAATCCGCCGAGGTCGCGGCGCGCCTGTCCAAGGCTGGCCTCACCGTGGCCGTCGGCACAGACCCGCACTCCTTCGCAATCGAAGCGCCAACCGACAAACAGCTCGCGCTGGTCCCCAAGGCTGTCACCGACGAGGGTGTGGGGCTGGTCCGCCTGCAGCAGCGCCGCCACCATCTGTCAGAAATATTCGCCGACGCGGAGGGTGCCAGCCATGAGTGAGATCACGCCCGCTGCGGCGCCCGGCGACGCGATTCACGACATCGGCTTTCGCCACTACGACGGGCCGCGCCTGAGCCGCGACTGGATCTTCCGGTCGCTCGTGATCGAGACGCTCCGCGGCGCGTTTGGGCTCGGCCGCCCCGCGCGCGCCAAGGCGATGCCAGTGGTGCTGCTCGGGATGCTCGTGGCTTTCGCTGTGGTCTTGCTGATAATTCTGTTCCTGGGCGTCACTGCGGTTTTGGGCGGCGAGCCCGGCCTCGAAGTTTCGTATACGCAGTTCCCCGGAAACGCTTCAATCCTCATCACGCTCTTCGTGGCCAGCCGGGCGCCGTACGCGGTCTCGCGCGACCTGCGCGCCGGCGTGCTCCCGCTGTACTTGTCACGACCCCTCAAACGGGCCGACTACGTGTGGGCCAAACTGGCGGGTCTGTCGCTCGCGACGTTCATCCTGCTCGCGATCCCGCTGACGGTCATGTACCTAGGCGCCCTGCTCGGCAAGTTGTCGTTCGGTGGTCAGACGCTGGAGTGGCTCGGCGGACTACTGATGGCGGCGCTGCTGGCGATCCTGCTGAGCAGCATCGCCCTCACCATCGCGTCTGTGACCCTCAAGCGCGGGATGGGAATTGCTGCCATTGTGAGCGCCTTGATCCTGATCAAGGGCCTCGCACTCTCGGTCGCCGTGATCGTGTCGGAACAGGTCAGCGAGTCCTCCGGATTCTTCTACCAATTGCTGGACCCGTATGCCGTGGTGAACTCCCTCGGGGTGTCGTGGTTGGGCGCCGCCACAGGCGATGAGTTCCTCGCGCCGTCGGGCTTCACCGCCGGCCTGGCCGCGACTCTGGTGTTCCTCGTCATGACAAGCGGCTCCGTGGCCCTGCTGCTGCGCCGCTTCCGGAAAGTGGGCGGCGTATGAGCATCCTCGAACTGACCGGCGTCTCGCGCTGGTTCGGCAACGTGGTCGCGGTCAACGACGTCACCATGACAGTCGGCCCAGGCGTGACCGGCCTGCTCGGGCCGAACGGCGCGGGCAAGTCCACGCTCATTTCAATGATGGGCGGCTTCCTGCCGCCCTCGCACGGCACCGTGACGCTCGACGGAGAGCCCGTCTGGGATCGCACCGAGTCCTATCGCACCATCGGCATGGTCCCGGAAGCCGAGGCGATGTACGACACCATGACCGGCTGGCAGTTCGTACTGGCGAACGCTCAACTGCACGGACTCGACAAGCCCGGCGCCGCCGCGCGCGCCGCGCTCGAGGCCGTCGACATGATGGAGCCGCGCGACCGTCAGCTCGGCAAGTACTCCAAGGGCATGAAGCAGCGGGTCAAGATGGCGACCGCCCTGGTCCACCAGCCGTCTGTGCTGCTGCTCGACGAACCGTTTAACGGCATGGACCCGCGCCAGCGCCTCCACCTGCTGGACCTGCTGCACCGCCTGAGCCGCGAGGGCCGCACCGTCCTGTTCTCCAGTCACATTCTCGAGGAGGTCGAGGAGATCGCCGGGAAGATCGAGGTGGTGGTCGCGGGCCGGCACGCCGCCTCTGGCGACTTCCGCAAGATCCGGCAGCTCATGACCGAGCGGCCGCACCAGTACACGGTGGTTTCCAGCGACGACCGCGCGCTCGCCGCAGCGATCATCACCTCGGGTGCTGCCGATTCCGTCTCGCTCACCGCCAAGGGCCTCGAGGTCCAGGCGGCCGACTACGGGGCGTTCGTCCACGCCCTGCCTGGACTAGCCGTCAAGGGCAAGATCCTGCTCCACGAGGTAACCCCAGCTGACGAGTCGCTCGAGAGCGTCTTCTCGTACCTGGTGACGCGATGAACGCGGACCTCACGAGCCCGCTCATGATTGGAGCCCGCTCATGAACATCGTCGTGATGCAGATGACGGCCCGCGGTCTGCTCGGGAGCAAGCGCGCCTGGCTGCTCGCCACCCTGCCCGCGCTGATGCTGCTGGTCGCGGGCCTCACGCGCTGGGGCTCCGGCGGCGACCCCGCCACCACCGCGGGGCTCACCAGCAACTTCACACTAGGCACCGTCATCCCGTTGCTGTGCCTGCTGATCGGCACCGGCGTGATCGGCCCCGAGATCGAGGACTCGTCCATCGCCTACCTGCTCGCCAAACCGCTCCCGCGCCGCACGATTGCCTTGTCCAAGCTCGCCGTTGCCTACGCATCGGCGATGTTGCTGGGCGTGGTGCCGGTGGTGCTGTCGACTCTGCTCGCCGGCGACCAGGACGCCAAGCTCGCCGCGTCCTTCGGCATCTCCGCCGCTCTCGCGTCGATCGCGTACGTGTCCATCTTCTTCGCGATGGCGATTGTGTCGCGAAACGCAGTTATCATCGGCCTGATCTACGCGTTGCTGTGGGAGACCACGCTCGCAGCGTTTGTCCCCGGTATCCAGACCGTGAGCGTCCGGCAATGGGCCGCCGCCGCTGCAGAGAAACTGCTCGGTGGGGATGGCATCCAGTGGGGCGTCTTCTCAGCCGTGAGCTTCACCACTGGCATGGTCCTCATCGCTGCCTCAACGGTGGCTGCGGTGCTCTTCGCCGTCCGCCGCCTGCGCAAACTCAAGCTGCGCACCGCAGAATAGCGCTCCCCCGATGCAAAGCGCGAGGCGGGGCTCCGAAGAACCCCGCCTCGCTTTGTTTCACTCGCGCCCAAGAGGGGGGATTGAGGGGGCGCGTGTGCCACAGCTATTTATAGCCTAGATGAACGCTCCGATGATCGCGCCGGCCGCGGCGAGCGCCACAATGTCATGGCCGCCGTCGATGAGCATCAGCCCCTGGGGACGCGCGGCGAAGCCGTTGTGAATGACGTGCGTTCCAAGGCGGAATACGAGCCCAACGACCGCACCAAAGATTGCGCCGTCGAGCGGAGTTCCGATCGCGAGGGCTCCCATGAGGATGTTGAGTAGCAGCGCAGTCGCGAAGGCCGTGACGATGGTGAGCGTGTACGTGAGGACGCCGCCGGCGGACCGGAGTTGCTTCTCTGTTTTGCCGATGTAGCCCATCCATCGGGTCCCGAATGCTTTGAGCGAGTACCAGCTCATGCCCACGGCGAACGCGGACACCGTGGCGAGAATTACTCCAAGCCACGTGACGTCGTCAAATGAAAACCAATCCATGCCATGTCCTCCGTTAATCTCCGGCTACGCTGCCGAAATCTCCATGAGCGCCGCGCCCTGCGGTTTACTCCGCGGCGGCAGCAATATCCGCCAAGTCTTGCTCGAGCATTTTCTTGCTCGCGCTCATTCCTGCTTTCGAGAAGATCGCGGTCAAGATTCGCTGGCCCACGGTCAGTTCACCCGCGACTGCGCTGAACTCGCATTCGAGTCGCGTGCTAGATGAGCCAGGGGCGAGCGTGAACTTGGTCGTGAACACCGTGCCGGACGACTCCGATACCACCGAGGTCGATTTGGGCTTGTCTGCAGTCGCGACTTCCATCAGCTCGGTCTGGGCTTTGCCAAAAATGCGGCGCGTCTCTCGCCAGCTGACGCCCACCGCATAACCCTTTCCATCGACGCGTTCGACCGCGTCAATACCTTTGATGTTCTTGGGTGCGTTGTCGAGATCAGTCAAGACCTTCCACACCGCCGCGGGCGACGCCTTGATCTCGCGCGCAACCGTCAGCGTCGGGTAACCCATGGTCCCTCCTCAGGCGACATCGTCGTCGCGACTACTCGGCCAGACTAGCGCCGGATGCTCAAACGCGGAAGAGGGGCTTCCCACGCCGCCGCGTTGATCGTGCGCCGGAGCGCCTTTCGGCCAGGATAACTATGGCTGCCCCTGGAGAAAACAGCCCCATCTGCCGTGGGGACATTGGCACATCGGCCATTGGCGCGCTACCCTGAGGCCACCAGACCATCGGAAAGGCAGGGCCGTGAGCACTCATACGCTCCGCGTCACCAACGTGACTGCGTCCGCCCCTGCCTCGATGTTCTCGCCCTCCATGTGCATGTGCACGTGCGTGGGCTGCTGCTGCTGTCTCTAGAGCGCTGGCACTTCCCCAGGCTTCAGGCCAATCCCGCCTGCGCCAGCGCTCGCTCACGTATCCCGACCGGATACCACCCTGCTCTCACGCAAGAACTTCACATCTACAGCCGATGCGGCACCACGTCACAGCGGCACAACAGTTAAGGACTGGACCATGGCAAACATCTACGACGACGTCACCAAGCTCATTGGCAACACCCCGCTGGTGCGACTCAACAAACTCACCGAGGGCGCGGGCGCGACTGTGCTCGGCAAGCTCGAGTTTTACAATCCCGCAAGCTCCGTGAAGGACCGCCTCGGTGTCGCGATCGTCGACGCCGCAGAGAAGGACGGCTCGCTCAAGCCGGGCGGCACCATTGTTGAGGCCACCTCCGGCAACACCGGCATTGCGCTCGCGATGGTGGGTGCTGCCCGCGGCTACAACGTGGTGCTGGCCATGCCGGAGACCATGTCGAAGGAGCGGCGTGCCCTGCTTCGCGCGTTCGGCGCTGAGCTCATCCTCACCCCCGGCCCTACCGGCATGAAGGGCGCGATCGATGCGGCCAACACCATCGCCGAGGAGCGCCCGGGCTCGATCCTCGCGCGCCAGTTCTCCAACGAGGCCAACCCGGAGATTCACCGCAAGACCACCGCGGTCGAAATCTGGGACGACACTGACGGCAAGGTGGACATTTTCATTGCGGGCATCGGCACCGGCGGAACCATCACCGGCGTGAGCGAGATCCTCAAGAAGAAGAACAAGGACATCCAGATCATCGCGGTTGAGCCTGCGGAGTCCCCACTGCTCAACGGCGGCGAGCCTGGCCCGCACAAGATTCAAGGCATCGGCGCCAATTTCATCCCGGAAATCCTCAACCGCGACGTCATCGATGAGGTCATCGACGTGGACGCGGAGACCGCCGTCGCCACCGCGCGCGCGGCAGCCCGTCAAGAAGGCCTGCTCGTGGGAATCTCCTCTGGCGCGGCTATCCACGCGGCGACCGAGGTCGCCAAGCGTCCCGAGAACAAGGGCAAGACCATCGTGGTCATCATCCCGTCGTTCGGTGAGCGCTACCTGACCTCGGTCCTTTACGCCGACCTGATGGACTAGGACCACGGGAGTCATGTCATGAGCAAGAAGGTAGGGGTGATCGGGCGCATCCGCGAGGATGTTCGCGCCGCCCGCGAGCGCGACCCTGCGGCCCGCTCCAGTTTTGTGGTGCTGCTGTCCTATCAAGGCGTCCAGGCGCTCTGGTATCACCGGGTTTCACACTGGCTGTGGACCCACGGAATGCGCGTCCCTGGCCGCCTGCTGTCTCAGCACGCGCGGCTTGCGACGGGCATCGAAATCCACCCGGGTGCCGTCATTGGGCGCCGAGTATTCATCGACCACGGCATGGGCGTAGTCGTAGGCGAGACGTCGGTGATTGGCGACGACGTGCTGCTGTTCCACCAGGTCACACTTGGCGGCACGACGATGTCGCCAGGCAAGCGTCACCCCACGGTTGGGGACCGCGTGGTCATCGGCGCCGGAGCCAAGGTGCTCGGTCCGGTTAACATCGGATCCGACGCGCGCATTGGCGCTAACTCCGTGGTGGTGAAGGACATCCCCGAGGGCGCAACAGCCGTCGGGATTCCTGCGGTTATTCGCGAGCACCCCAAGGCTGTCGAGGCCGGGACTGCGGCGTCGTCGGTGGATTCGGGAGATTCTCACATACACCCGGATAGGGCGCTGGCCGACGCGGGACGGACGCCGGTGTTCGAGGCGCACGAGCCCGCAATGTATTACATCTGAGCCTGAACTTGCGAAGGCTGAACGTGACCGAGAACCGAGTCGTCTTCGACTTCGACGTCACGTTCAGCAACGGCGGCGGCCTGCAGGGGCAGGGCTTCCGCCTCGACATTCCCGGCCGCGAGATTAGCGACGACGCCCTTGGCGATCTGATCGCGAAGGACCTGCGATTGCTGATGGTCGAGCGGATCTCAATACTCGACAAGAAGTACGTCCGGGAGTCTCACAAGCGAGCCCGCGACTGACGGGAGCCCGGTCCCACGGAATCTCTGGGCGCCGGGGTACGTTGGACTCACCATGGATACGCTTCCAGGAATGCCGTCGCCCGATTCGGGCGATGCTTTCCCCACCACAGCAGAGCCGGTTCGCACGGAACACGAGCAGTTTGTACCCGGACTCGAGTTGCTGGGCGCCGCGATCCTACCGGCGGAGGTTTGCGTTCCGTCGCCGGCGGGATCCGGTCACGCGCCCGACGACGATGACCTCGCCGAGCTCCTTGCCCAAACCGTTTCGGTCGCCGTGGTCGGCATGTCCCCAAACCCCATGCGCACCAGCTACAGCGTGGCAGCGTGGCTACTCGACAACACTCACTTCAAACTCTATTTTGTCAACCCCGTTGCGGCAGGCCAGCAGGCGCTAGGACACCCATTCTACGCTTCGCTGGCGGAACTGCCCGTGGTGCCAGACATGGTCGATATCTTCCGGCGCCCCGAGCACGTCCCGCCCGTGGTGGACGACGCGATCACGGTTGGCGCTACGTCCGTGTGGATGCAGCTCGGGATTACGCACGAGGGCGCCGCAGCCGCGGCCGTCAACGCGGGCCTGACCGTGATCCAGAACCGCTGCATCAAGCTCGAGTACCGCCGCCTCGCGACCAAGATTGAGTTCGATCGCGCCACGACCTGAAAGTCGTAACTGCAACGTATCTAGTGTCGGTTACTGGCCCGCCGTGGCGGAGCCGAACGCCGTGCTAGGCGAAGTCGCGCCTGCCATTGGTTCGTGTTCGAGGCGCCTCGCGGGCGCCACAGGGTTGCGGCGCTATTCGCCAATTCCGCGCGTCTCGTAATCCGAGAGCTGCTGGATGCGTCGCGCGTGCCGCTCCTCGTCGCTGAAGGGCTCGTCGAGGAACGCGTGGATGATCGCGATGGACTCCTCGAGCGAGTGCTGACGCCAGCCAACCGAGATCACGTTCGCGTTGTTGTGCGCGCGGCCAAGCCGGGCCGTCTCCTCATTCCACGCAAGCGCGGCCCGGACGCCGGCAACCTTGTTCGCGGCGATCTGCTCGCCGTTGCCAGAGCCGCCTAGGACGATGCCGAGCGAGCCTTCGTCGGCCACGACCGCCTCGCCTGCTTCAAAGCAAAACTCTGGGTAGTCGTCGGCCGCGTCGAACTCAAACGCACCGTGGTCGGTCACGTCGTGGCCGTCGGCCCCGAGGTGCTCGATGAGGAGTTGCTTGAGTTCGAATCCGGCGTGGTCGGCGGCGATGTGAATGCGCATAGCTTCCATTCTGCCAGTCGCCGCAGATACGCGGCGCCGCGGGGTTAGGCTGACCGCATGGCACCGAGCAAAGAGCCCCGCAGCGGCATCGACGCGTCCACGTTTTCTCCCACCGTCAAGGCAGGGGACGACTTCTTTCGATACGTCAACGGCCCTTGGCTTGAGACCCACGAGATCCCGGCAGACCGCGCCGCGGACGGCTCGTTCCACAAGCTTCGCGACGACGCGGAACTCCAGGTGCGCAAGATCATCGAGGAAGCCTCTGCCGACACTCAGATCGGTGCGCTCTATTCGAGTTTCATGAACACAGACGCCGCGAACACACTGGGCGTCCGCCCGCTCGCCCTGGAGCTGAACCTCATCAACGAGAGCGGGAACTCTGAGGATGGCGCTCGGATCCTGGGCCAGTTGCAGCGGTCCGGCATCGGCGGCCTCGCGGGCTACTACGTCTTTGCTGACGCCGACGATCCCGATCGCAACGTGGTGTACCTGGGACAGAGCGGGCTGAGCCTGCCTGACGAGAGTTATTATCGCGAGGACGCGTTTGCGGAGACGCGCGACAAGTTTGTCAAGCACGTCGACCGCATGGCTGATCTGACGGATGCGGAGTTCGGTGGCCAGCCCGGCTTTTCTGGCGAGGTGGTGATGGCCATCGAGACCGCGATCGCGAAGCACCATTGGGACATCGTCAAAACGCGCGAGGCGGACCTGACGTACAACCCCACGACGCTCGCCAAGCTTGAGGAGTCCGCGCCCGGCTTCCCTTGGCGCGTGTGGGCGGACGCGATCGAGATTCCGGAGGCCGCACACGATCTACTTGTTGTCGCTGAACCGTCCTTCTTCGAAGCGATCTCGAACTTCTGGCACGAGATCGAAGCGGTGGAATGGTGCGCGTGGATGCGCTGGCGGGTGGTGAGCGCGCGAGCAGCTTACCTGACCGAGGAGATTTCGCGAGCCAACTTTGACTTCTATGGCACCGTCCTCTCCGGCGCTCCCGAACAGCGCGACCGCTGGAAGCGCGGCGTCGGCCTTGTCGAGGGCGTGGTTGGCGAGGTGGTCGCGCAGGTCTACATCGAGCGCCACTTCCCGCCCACCCACAAGGCCGCGATGGACGCACTCGTGGGCAACCTGATCGAGGCCTACCGCGCCTCCATCACGAGCCTCGACTGGATGACAGCCGAAACGCAGGCGAAGGCGCTAGCCAAGCTCGATCAGTTCACCCCCAAGGTCGGGTACCCCGACAAGTGGCGCGACTACTCCGCGCTCGAGCTGACCGCAGACGACCTGATGGGCAACGTGCGTGCCGCCTCGGCGTTCGACGACGACTGGGAATGGAGCAAGATCGGCAAGCCTGTGGACCGCTCCGAGTGGCTCATGACACCACAAACCGTGAACGCCTACTACCTGCCCGTGGCGAACGAGATTGTGTTCCCGGCCGCGATCCTGCAGCCGCCGTTCTTCGACGTGGACGCAGACGCAGCGGTCAACTACGGCGCGATCGGCTCGGTCATCGGGCACGAGATAGGCCATGGCTTCGACGACCAAGGTTCCAAGTACGACGGCACTGGCAAACTGAGCGACTGGTGGACGGAAGCTGATCGCGCCGAGTTCACCAAGCGCGCAGAAAAACTCATCGACCAGTACAACGGCTATTCGCCCGCCCAACTGGCTGGCCCCGACGGCCCCAGCGAGCACACCGTCAACGGCGCGCTTACCGTTGGAGAGAACATCGGCGATCTTGCCGGCGTGGAGATCTCGCTGCGCGCCTACGAGATTGCGCTCGGCGGCGACATCTCTGCGGGGCCCGAGCTCGCTGGTTTCACGGCGATCCAGCGGTACTTCCTTGGCTACGCCGCGACCGAGCAGACCAAGCGCCGCGACGAGGCACTCCGCACGCAGATCGCGACCGACCCGCACTCTCCGGAGGAGTTCCGCATTAACGGCGTCGTCCGGAATATGGACTCCTGGTACGACGCTTTTGGCGTTGGCCCGGACGACGCGCTGTGGCTGGAACCAGAGGACCGCGTCTCCATCTGGTAGCGAACACAGCATCGAGAACGGCTCGAACCCCGCCATGAGGTTGTCGCGACCCTCGGGCGCGTATCGTTTTGTTACTACGGGCAAGGAGACTCCTGACAATGTTTAGCGGCTACCCCAACGGGCTCGATCTTCTGGATCAGATCGGCGCGTCGACCAAGGAAGGCTTCCGCGAACTGCAGGCGGAGTGGGAGAAGGAGTTGCTGCGGCCAACGCGGGACCTGGTGGACACCATCGGGCCGATGATCGGCAAACGCATCTCTCGCAAGATCAAGTACGTGTCGCGCGCGCCCGGATCGATCTCCCCCATCCACAGGGACCTGCGGTTCGCGCCCGAGGGCACACCCCCGTACAAGGACCACATCCTGCTGAGCTTCTGGGACGGCCTAGACAAGAAGACGGCGCCCACGTTGCGCGCGCGGATCTCCTCCGACGGCATCGGGTTTGCCACCGGCGTCGGGTTCACACCCGAGGGTCTGAAGATTTGGCGCGCGGCGCTTACCTCGCCCAACGGCCTGGACCTGGTCGCCGCGCTCGACGGACTCGGCACGCGGGTCAAAATGGAGATCGCTGCGCCCAAGCTCAAGAACCCGGCAGTCGACGTCCCCGCGGACTCGCCTGTGCGCGAGCTGCTCAAGCACAAGAATTTTCAGGTGCGCTTTGTCGCAGACTCCGAGCCGGACGTCCGCTCCCCGGACTTCGCCACCTGGATGGTGGACCAACTTACCGAGCTGACGGAGGTACACAAATGGCTCCTCAACAGGACGCAGAGCTAGACGCGCGGGCCACCGAGTTCTGGGAACTCGCAGGCGCGTTGGCTGACGGCGACCCGGGCGTGGCGGAGGGCACCCTCATGGGCGGCCGCTGCATGCGCGTGGATGGCGAATTCCTCGCCATGTACTACGGCAAGGAGGAGGCGCTCATCGTGAAGCTCGACGAGGCGCGCGTCAACCAGTTGATCGCCGCCGGCGTGGGCCAGCCGTTCGCCCCCGCCAAGAAGGTGTTCCGCGCGTGGGTCGCGGTCCCGCACCAGCACGTAGGTCAGTGGGCCGCGCTGATGCGCGAGGGCGTCGAACTAGCCCGCTCGTAGATTGCGGGCGATCTCGCCCGCGTCGCTAGGTAGCCGGTAGGAGTAGGGTCGCGAGGACGGCGAGGGCCGTGAGCCCGCCCAAAACGCCCCACAGCACGTACTCGATCGGCATCGGCGCCCAAACCTTGCGGCCAACACCGGGCGCGCGCTTGCCCAAGGCGTACTTCGACAGTGGAAGCACCACAACGTAGACGTTCCCGTCCGCGACCCGCGGTTCGAGATAGTCGGCGAAGTCTTCGATCCGCTTCCGCCCTGCCCCCAAAACGAACTTTGCCCCGTACGTAAAGACTGAACGCTTGGATCCCGAATGGGTGATGGCGATGATGTGCGAATTCGGATGGATTTCGACCCACTCCACCGCCTCCAACGGGATGGAGTACTTGAAGACCAACCCGCGAACAGTGACCGATTCCGCGGAGACTTCGACCCCCGCCATTGCGGCGCGGACGACGTATGAAACAACCACCCAGACGATCGGAACAAGGACGAGACTCCCCCACTCGATCGCTTGGAAAGCGAGAGCCGTCGGAATGAGAAGAACTACCACTCCTGCGAAAATGATGTTGGCCTTGTAAAGGTGGCCGGGGCTAGCGAAGTAGCTGGAGTCTGACGTCATCGGCATGTTGCCATTGAATCAGTTCGACGCTGGAGGCGCTCGCGTTTAGTTGGTTTGGCTAGCCCTCCGCGTGATTGGCGCTGTCCACCTGCTGGGCCGCGAGCTCCGCGTAGACGCCGCGCTTGCGCATCAGTTGGGCGTGCGTTCCGGACTCAACGATCGCGCCCGCATCCACCACATGGATCATGTCCGCATCCACGATGGTGCTGAGCCGGTGCGCCACGGTGATGGTGGTCCGCCCGCGCGACGCACGGTCGAGGGCAGACTGCACCACCTTTTCAGAGACGGTGTCGAGCGATGACGTCGCCTCGTCCAGCAACAGCACGGGTGGGTCCTTGAGCAGCACGCGCGCGATCGCGACGCGCTGCTTCTCTCCGCCCGAGAGCCGGTAGCCGCGCTCGCCCACCACCGTGTCGTAGCCGTCGTCAAAACTCATGATCGCCTTGTGAATGTTGGCGCCCTTGCAGGCAGCAATCAGCTCGTCGTCAGTGGCGTCTGGCTTGGCGTACCTGAGGTTTTCCGCGATAGTCGCGTGGAACAGGTAAGTCTCCTGGCTGACGATCCCGATGTTCTCGATAACGCTCTGGTGCGTGAGTTCGCGGACGTCGGCGCCAGAGAACATCACCGAGCCGCCGGACGCCTCGTGGAGGCGTGGCGCGAGGTAGAGGACGGTGGTCTTGCCTGCGCCGCTGGGCCCCACGAACGCGATGCGCTGCCCGGGCTCCGCAACGAATGACACCTTGGAAAGTGTGGCCTTGGAGCTCTTGCTCGCGTCCGGGTACTTGAACGTGACGTCGCGGAATTCCACTTGGCCAACGGGGCCGGGCGCGTCGGCGATTGTCTTGGCGTCGGGCGCGTCAGCGATGCTGGGGACCAGGTCCATGTACTCAAAGATCCGCGCGAAAAGGGCGCGCGAGGTCTGCACGTCGAGCGCCACGCGCATGAGGCCCATGAGCGGGAAGATCAACCTGCCCTGGATGGCCGTGAAGGCGACGATGGTCCCGGCGGTGAGCCCCCCGACCACCACCGAGCTGGAGGCGTCGCTCGCCACGCCCTCCGCGAAGATCCCTGCGTTGTCGAGGTCGCGCGAGATGAAGAATCCTGCGGCAAGGTATATGACCGCGGGAACGCTCGACATGATGGACATGACCATCGCGAAGAACCACTGGCCGCTCATGGCCTGGCGAACCTGGAGGCTGATCTGGTTGCGATTCTCGGTGGCGTAGCGCTCGGTCTCGAGGCCCTGGCGGTTGAACGACTTGGACAGGAGGATTCCGGAGACGCTCAGGGTCTCCTGCGTGATGGCGGTGAGTTCGCTGAGCGACTCCTGAGTTGCGGAGGCGATGCGCGCGCGCACCTGGCCCACGCGCCGCTGCACCACCACTAGCGCGGGCATGACGATTACGGCAATCACCGTGAGGCGCCAGTCGAGCACGATCATCGCGGCGAGGCTCGCGAGCACCGTCACGGAGTTGCCGACGATGTTGGTAACCGTGCTGGTGAGCACGCCCGAAACGCCGCCCACGTCGTTCTGTAGCCGCGACTGGATGACGCCGGTTTTGGTGCGCGTGAAGAACGCGAGGTCCATACCCTGGAGCCGCACAAACAGATTCTCGCGCAGGTCGCCCGCGACGCGGTTGCCCACCTTTGACGTGAGGAAGGTTTGCCACACGCCCAGGAGTGCCGACGCAATGAAGAGCCCGATAGCGAGCGCGACCAGCGATGAGAGCAGCCGCAGATTGGGGCCGAATGCGTCTGCCGGGAAGAGGGCGTCGTCGAAGATGCGCTGGATGAGCAGCGGCGGGATGATGCCGACGACTGCGCTTGCCACGACGAGGATCGCGGTGGCGAGCAGTCGCCCGCGGTAGTCGCGGAACAGCGCGCCGACGCGTCGCCACAGGTGCGGGATGTTGGGCGCCTCGGCGTTCTCGCGCCGCTGCGCCTTGATATCCACGCCCCAGCGCGGGCCGCCTCCCTTGCTTGCCTCGTCCTTGCCGCGCGCCGGGCGGCTCGCGGGTGGTGGGTGGCTGCCGCCGCCGTGGAAGCTCATTCGGAACCCTCTCGTGGGCCGCGCCAGTGGGGGCGGTGGTTGTGGTTATCATCCGAGTTTTCGCTGTGGTCACCGGGGGCGCTGTGGTCGCCGTGGTCGCCAGCGCCCAGGGAGCCTCGGCCGCGCGAGCCGCGCCCGCGTCGGCCGCCTGTCCCTCTGCCACCGCCGAGTCCGCCGCGCCCGCGGCCACGACCACGTCCGCCGTCGTGCGAGTGCAGATCGGCGCCGAGTTCGACAAGGTTTTCGCGAATCTTCGCGATCACGCGGGCGACGGCGTCGAGGTCGTGGGCGGCTGCTCCCGCGGTGAGGCGGTCGGTCTCTGCCTGCATTCGCGTGTGCTGGGCGGCGATGAGCTGCTCGGCTTTGTCCGTCAGGCGCACGATGATGCGGCGGCCGTCCTCCGGGTCGTCGGCGCGAGCGATGAGTTCGTCATCTTCCATCTGGTCGAGGCGGCGTGTGAGCGTTGAGCCCGCGATGCCCATCCAGCGGGCGAGGTCGGCCTGTGTAGTCGGGCCGCAGCGGTGAACGGTGCGGAGCACGGCCCAGGCGCTCATGCCTCCGGGTACGTCGCCGAGGGTGGTCTCAAGGTAGCGGCGCATCGCGTGAGCGGTGCCTGCCATGGCGCGGACGAGGTTCTCCTCGCCCGGTTGTGGGGCGTGCGCCCCAGTGTTGTCTTGGGTCTTCATTGTTGCTTCCTGCCTGGCGCGGATCTGTCCGCGTTCTTTCGTTCGTTAGCCAACTAACAAGTTATCACGCGTGCCGCGGGTGTCAAGCGACGCGGCGGCAGGCGGGCGCCGTGGCAAACTAGCGCCATGCCCGCCGACGTTCCTTCGATCGCCTTCTACGAGCCGCGCATCCCGCAGAACACGGGGAATGCGATCAGGCTCTCGGCTGTCACAGGCGCGCAACTGCACCTGATCGAGCCCTTGGGGTTTGAGCTGGACGAACCCCGGCTCATTCGCGCCGGGCTCGACTATCACGACCTCGCGACGGTCACTGTGCACGGCAACCTTGATGCGCTGCTAGCGACGGCCCCTGACTCGCGCGTGTTCGCGTTCACCGCGAGCGCCACCACCGTCTACAGCGACGTCGAGTATCGCGCGGACGACATCCTGCTATTCGGGCCCGAGCCCACAGGTCTGCCCGAGGTCGTACTGGCACATGCGCGGGTCGCGGACCAGGTGGCGATTCCGATGCTGCCCGGCCGACGCTCGCTCAACATTACGTCGAGCGCGTCGATTGCGATCTATGAGGCATGGCGGCAACTGGGGTTCCGCGCCGGCCACTAGTCACTGCTCGTCGTCCTCGGCATCTATGGCGCCTTCGTCGATCTCATCGGATTCATCGGGCGCGCCATCCTCGTGGCCCTCGAGATAGAACCCCCAGAGGCCGTAGTGGAACTCGGCGGCCGCGAACCGCAGGGTTCCGTCATGCAGCTCGATCTCGTAGATCTCGAACTGGTGGAGCTGCTCGGAATACTCGGGGTTCTCGACCGTGATGTATTCGCCGGTTGGCGTCCACTCTGCAGCCCACACGTCCGCGCCGCCCAGGTCGACCCACTGTTCGTAGGGCCCGATGCTGAAAAGCCACCAGCCCGGCGTGATCTCGTCCATGTCTCAGTTTCGATCCGCTCTTGCAGGAGCGCAAGGGCAGCGAGGGCCCGAGCCGCGCGCATCGCGAGCTAGGGTTGCCCAAGCGGCACACCGCGCCGCCCCAACAGACGGGACGCCCCCTTGAGTGCACGGTTCGAAGAACTCGACTGGGCGGAGACCCCCATCGGCGAGGTGAGCCTGCGCAGGCGACTCGACCCGGTCACCAAGCAAGACGTCTACGAGGTCAAGCTGAACGACGAGTGGCTCATGTCCAGCATGTTCGTCCACGCGGAGGAGGAGCTGGCCCGGCTCGCACTCGCGCGGCTGCCCGGCGACTCGCTGGACATTGCCGTGGGTGGCCTGGGGTTGGGCTACACCGCGCAGGCCGTTTTGTCCGACCCGCGGGTGCGCGAGCTGGCGGTGGTTGACTTTCTCGATCCCGTGATCGACTGGCACCGACGAGGCTTGGTCCCCGTGGGCCCGGTGCTGACGGCCGACGCACGCTGCCGTTTGGTGCACGGCGACTTCTTCGCGATGTCGGACGGCGCAGGGTTCGACCCGGATAGGCCGGATCGGCTCTGGGACGCCGTGGTGCTCGACATCGACCACTCGCCGCAGCACCTGCTCGACGGTGGCAGCGAGGGCTTCTACGGCCCGGCCAGCACGCGTCGGCTGGCCGCACACTTGGCCGAGGGCGGCGTCTACGCGTTGTGGTCCAATGACCCTCCGGACCAGGCGTATATGGACATCCTCGCGGGCGTGTTCGACGACGTCGCGGCCGAGGTGGTCGGCTTCCCCAACCCGCTCCAGGGCGGCGAATCGACCAACACCGTGTACCTGGCGAACAGGCGCTAGGGGATCTGCTGCGGAGGAGCGGCGGCAGAGAGAAAACCTGACGACCCGGCGGCGCGGCCGTGGCCTACGCCGCGATGCCATAGCGTTCACGCCCGCCGATCACGGGAGTGCGCGCAGTGCTGACGGCGCGCGGTGGTATGAAGTGCACCACTTGATCCCGCACCTCGATTTCCCAGCCGTCGCGATGGACGCGATGGTGACATCGCGTGCACAACAGCACTCCGTTGGCGAGGTCCGTTGGACCCGCGTCGCGTTCCCACCAGCGAATATGATGTGCCTCGCACCACGATGGCGGCGCGTGGCACCACGAGCACCCGCCGTCGCGTTCCACGAGCGCGAGGCGCTGGGCCGAGCTGAACAGGCGGTACGTGTGTCCGAGCGAGCGTCGTGCTGTTCTTGCTCGCGGTCCTCCCACGCGCGGGGGTCTGCGAGCGCTTGCGCCCGCCACACGAGCCGACGCACGTGATGCAGCGGCAGCCCCTGCGCCTTGGCAAGCGCCCTCGAAAAGAGCTCGCGCGTGCGCTCCACATCTGGCAGACCCAACACCGCCGCGGAGAACAGCGCCGCCACATCCACGCCGACGCGGCCCTCGCGCACTAGCCTCGCCAACTCGCCACAAAACCCTGCTATCGGCGTGGCCGTCGCGCTTGAACCCAGCGCATCACCCTGCCCATCCACAGCACCTTGTCCATTCACAGCACCCTGTCCATCAACAGCGCCGTGGCCGGCAGAGCCACCGGGGGCAACCGCGCCCGCGAGCAAGCCGCCTGCCACAACCAACCGTCGTGCCTCTGCAAGGCTCCCGCCCGTGGCGCGCGCGACCCGTGCGCGCGTTGACCAAGTCGGAGCGCCGGTGAATCTCTGCCGCAACTTGAGCCATGAGTACGTCCGCATCGCGTCGCAGTTGCGCGACGTGATCTGACAACTCCAGCAGGTCTGTTGCCGCCAGCCCCGCAAGGTCCGCGCCCTCGCGCGCGCGGACGGCCGCGGTGGCCGTGCGAAGGGAGCGCGTGCTGAAGGTCATGACATCTATTCCATCATCACCACCTGACATTGGCGTCCGAAATGTCCGAATCTGTGGACGGCGCCGCCCGCTCACGCCCCGGGGACATCGCTCGGATCAGCGACTCGCCCGACCACCGCCCCGTCCCGCACATCGCCGACGCCGCGGAGCTCAGCAACCAGTTCGAGCGAACCGTTGCTGCGCCTCTGGCGCGAGATCGTCGGCGAGAAGGAGACACTCGCGGCCGCGCGCCTACTCCCCGCCGAGTGCGGCAGCTTCGTCTCCATGAACGGGCGGGCGCGTCCAAGCTGGCCTGCGGCGCGGCCGAGGCCTTCGAGTTCGGACCCAAGCGACTAGTTGGGGCACTGTCGGCGCCAAAAAGCTGTTGCCCCCGACCGGAACGCAGTAGGCACCCACCCGCCTGCACCCCGTCAAACAAGTAGATTCTCCGTATGTCCTCCTACACCCGGATCGACGTTGGCGCCCCACACGAGTGGATCGACGAGACTGAAGCCGCGCAAGCCGCCACCACCAACCCCGTCGCGGGACGCCGGTTCGTGGACCGCGAGATCGATGCGGAGTTCTTTGGGCTCAGTTTCAACTCGCGCGCCCCCGGCACGGGCGCAAACTTCTGGCACGCCCACACCGAACTTGAGGAGTTGTACTTCTTTGTGTCCGGCGAGGGGGTGATGGCGCTCGGTGACGACATCGTCCCCGTGCGTGCCGGCACTGCCGTCAAGGTCGCGCAAGGAACGCAGCGCAGTTGGTTTTGCACGCACGACAGCCCCGCGCCGCTCACCTGGATCTGCATTCGCGCCGGCGGCGCCGCACTTGCGGACATCGCGCGCGACGCGTGGCCGGAGCGCGACCGCCCGCTGCCATGGTCCGACGGTGAACCGCCCCTCAAGGCGACCAGCGCCAGCGCCGACGCGTCGGCCGGCTACGAGGTCGTTGAGGCCGGGGCCATGGCGGAATGGTTCGAGCCGTACGGCGGACTGTCGGAAAAGACGAGCGCGCCGGGCCGCCAGGTGCTGGACCGCGAGATTGATCTAGAGTTCATCGGGATGACCGTGAACTCACGCAAACCCGGCGAGGGCGCCCACTACTGGCACTCGCACGCGGTCCTGGACGAGCTGTACTTGTTCCTCGACGGCGAGGGCGTGCTGGCACTGGACGACGAGCTGATCCCGGTGCGCGCCGGCACGGCGATCCGCGTGCCCCAAGGTGTGCGCCGCAGCTGGGCCTGCACCCCCGAAAGCCCGACCGCACTCAAGTGGGTGTGCATCCGCGCCGGCGGCCAGCCGCTCGCAGAGATCAAAGACGCAACCATGTATCCGGAGATCCCGCTGCCCTGGTGAGTCGCGCATGAATCTCCGCGTGCCCCGCGTACTC
The DNA here is from genome assembly GCA_965250005.1 of Demequinaceae bacterium. Classification (GTDB taxonomy): domain Bacteria; phylum Actinomycetota; class Actinomycetes; order Actinomycetales; family Demequinaceae; genus WTKG01. The sequence continues at coordinate 26,177 of OZ252279.1, read as the reverse complement.
GCGCGCCTCGTCCAGGCTGTCGGTCGCGAGCGTGAACGTCGCCCACCCCACCACGCGCTGGGGATGGCTCAGTAGCGAAGGCATCGTGTTGTGGGACCGCGTCCACTCGCCATACGCGGTCTGCGCGATGCCCCACCGGCCCGCAGCGTCGTCCCACGAGCCGCCGAGCACGTCAGCCTCCACACACGTATTGACGGTCACCGCTTAAGCCAGGCCAGCCTCGCCGCCCTTCCCGGGCAATAGGCCGATGCCGTTTTGGCCTTGGGCCACCCCGTCGCCATCGGCGTCTCCATAGAGCGGACCACCGGGGCCGACGACGAGGTTGCATGCCTCCTCCGGGGCGGTGTGCGCCTCGGGGAGCGATGCTGCATCGCGCCAGTCCGCGACTGCCGCATCTAGGGAGTCGAGCCGTGCACTCATCTCCGCGTCCATGGTGCCGGGCGCTTCCAAATCATCTGGACTGGAACATGCGCCCAGTAACATCGGTAACGCGAACGCGAGTGCGAATACTGATCGATTCATGCCCCGACGCTACAGCGCCCTAGCTACGCAAACGAGGCTGCTGGAGGCGAGGCGCAAACTGATCGCAAAGACGACCGAATCGAGGCAGCCGCCACTACCGCGTGACGCCGCGCCCCGACTGTGGCGCCGCCGATAGCCCAGATCACCAAGCTCGGTGTGTGCGCTTCAAGGCGCGTGAAGGCGTACGCGATCACTGTCCAGAGCGCACACGGCCAGAAAAGCATGACCGCAAAATACGTGACGGTGAAATGTACGAGCACGCGCCGACGCACTCCGGCCGCGCCCACTGACACGGGAATCTCACCAGCCACGGGGTCCCCTCTCACTGTCCCGACTACGATAGCGCCGCGCCGATGCCGGACGGCGGGTATGTCAGTCACCGCTTCGCGACAGCACCTCGAGACCCTCTTGCTTTGGCAGCCCAGCGACACCGGGCCACTCAGATCCCGCCCATTCCCACGCGGGTGCGCTAGGCTTGAAGTATGGGTTCCACGGACGCGTCGAAGTGGTGGATTCTTGAAGCCGCTGGCATCGAGCTGCTGGCCCGCCTCAAGTCTCGCGGCGTTGATGACGTGAAGTGGATTGCCGCGTTCCCTGACATTCCAGGTGTGGCCGCTTGCCTCTGCACAGGGACCGACGATCGCCGTGACGCCCTGCAACTCGAGTTCGACCTGCAAGACGCTGTTGATGAAGCCCTCAAGGGCGCGGGGCTTCCGGCCACCGAGTTGGCCGCCAGTTCCTATGTAGTCCAGGCTCGGGAGACAGTCGATCGAGATTTCGAAGGCAGCTGGTTCCACGCGATGCGCTGAGCAGGCATCCCACGTAGCCGCAGGAACGCCTCGGCGACGTGGCCCAAGTCATTGACGGCTGCGACCATGAACGATCGCTTCTCGTCTTCTCGCTACGGGCCAGCACCGCGGAGCGGCTCACCGTTCGCAGGTACTCGCACCCAGGTGGGGAACTTGGCCTGGCGCCCGTCGCCCGAGGACTTTCTCAACAGTCTGCGCCCAAACCACGGCAGCACGTATACCGCCCAGAACCAGATCGCGCCCAGCACCCCGCGGCGGGCGGCTAACTTCGGGTCCAGCGCCGGCGCGGCGGTTGGAACCCCCATGGCAGTGAGCACGCGGCTGGCGACGCGTTGGTGCCCCAGCGCGTTCAGGTGCAGCCGGTCGGCGGACCAGTACGGCACTTTGCGCGACTCCAGGTCTCCGAAGTTGTCCACGTAGATGACCCCATCGCGCTTGGCGACGATCTCTTCGACAATCGCCGTGAGTCGAGTGCTGAGTTCGCGCATGCGCTTGCCCGGAGGGATGCCCTCGGATGGGTCGGGGCCACTCAACAGGACCACGCTGACACCCGCAGCAGCGCAGGCGTCGAGCACGCGGGTCAGCAGTGCGATCATGTGCGCGTCAGAGTAGCCGGGTCGCAGCATGTCGTTGCCGCCGCCGTTGAAAGTCAGGTGCGTGGGTGGCGGTTCGAGCGCGAGCGCGGCATCGAGCTGGCCATTCACGATGGGGTCGATCAAACGCCCACGAACGGCAAGGTTGGCGTACCAGACTTCCTGGTCCGGGTGGGCGGCTGCGAGGCCCATGGCCACGCGGTCGGCCCAGCCCACCGGGGTGCCGTCCGGCCGCTTGTCCCCCACACCCTCCGTGAAGCTGTCCCCGATCGACACGATGCGCATGGCTCCCATCATGCCCTGCCCCGCCAAGCGAGCCCCGGGCCCGCCGCCTGCGCTGACTACTGACACTCACACGCGGTCCTCGATGAGCTCTACCTGCTCCTGGACAGCGAGGGCGTGATGGTGCTCGACCACCAGGCAGTGCCCGTCCAGGCTGGCACCGCGATCCGCGTTCGCCGCGACTACTTCCCGCCCCCGGGCGCCGCCAACGCGTCAACCGTGGCTTGCGCAAGTTCGCGTGCCAGCGAGAAGAAATCGAGCACGTCGTCGGCGAGCATTGGTTCGATTCGGATGAGATCGGCGAGAAGCGAATCAAGCGCGTTCCGCGTGAGCGTGACTGTGCCGGAACGGGTCCTGGTGGCCTGGCTCACATACCCCCAGAGCTCCTCCTCGACAACCACGAGATTCACGCCAGCGACCTCGTATTGCAGGCGATCCGGGAACGGTGCCAGCAGGTACGCCCGCCGAAGCCGCAGCACCTCGTCCCAGGAATCTCCCATGTTCTCGACACTACGAGAAGAACGTCGCCTCCGCCCAGTGAGACCACTTACTCACCGGGTGAGATCCCTCAACTCACCCGGTAGTCGCGCTCCCGCGCATCGCGGAGCCCGCCGGCGCCCAGTCGCGCGTGAGCGTGCAGACCACATCGCCCAGGTGGTGCTCGGCCGAGATTTCTTGCGCCGCGAGCACGTGTGTCTAACTGAACCAGCCGGTGTCAGGTGGGACGTCTAGCCGCGCGGCACTCTGCCGTTCGCCTCGTCCGCGTCCGTTCCAACTAGCAGATCTGCGAACAGACGCTTCGACGCGCCCTGAATTTCAATACCCGCGAGGCGCTCGTCTTTCCAGTCAGCCGCCGCGGTGAAGCCGATGACGCCCGGCGGGTCGAAAGCGACTGTGTCCCTAACAGCGGGCAATTCCGAATCCGTTAGGTAGATATACGCGGCGTCAGCGTCTTCATCGTATGTAACGCGGACAACGCGTCTGATTTCTCGCATAGGCCGATCGTGCCACATCCAAGCGCCCACCAGTCGGGTGGGGCGCTATTGGAAGCCAAGCACATCCGCCAACTCCCCCGGCACCACCCCCGAAACATCGATCGCCTCCACCACGTAGGGCGCCCCGCCGCCGGGCTCCACGCGCTCACCCGGTAGTCGCGCTCCCCCGCGCCCGCGAGGCTGAGCGTCAGGGACGTGCGCGCGCAGTCGTCCTCGCTCCAGTGCGCCGCCTCAAACTGAAGCGACAGGGTGGTCTCGCCCGCCGATGCCGTGCGCAGCGTCGTCTCCGAGTACGGGCAGTTGGGCGGCACTGCGCCGTCCACGGGCGACCAGTCGCGCGTGAGCGTGCGGTCGATGCTCGCGGGGTCCAGCCCGGCCAGCGCCGCAAGCGTGGGCAGCAGCTCGCGCAGGGTGCGGTGCAGGTGGTTCATGTCGTCAAAGGCCAGGTGCCCCGCGGCCGATGCGTCAGTCACGGGCCCGGCAGCGGGCGCCGTCGCGGGGCGTCGGTCTCGCGGATGGTGCGGATCACCTCTCCGAGCGCGTGCCCGACGGCGAGCTCGCGCGCAGCGGGCGCGTGCCACTCGATGCTCGCCGGCGTGGGCGCGCAGCGCACCAGGCCGTCGGCCGGATCCACCTCGGCGTCGCAGACCTCGCAAATGGGTGGACGCATATCACGACGCTACCGCCACAGAGCGTTGGCGTCTAAGGCTCACAATCCTCTGCATCAGTGGGCTCTGGGTTGAGCTTCACGATGCTAGCGCAAGCGAAGCCAAGACCGCGACGACTCGTCGAGATCGGTAGACGTACTGACGCAAGAACAAGAACAAGAAGCACGAAGATCACGCCGTTGGCAGGCCAACGGACGAAGATCACAGCGATGAAGTTCACTACGAAAATATGGGAGACACCAAAGACGAGATACTGAACGACGAGGTCATAGTTGAGACTGGCCGAGTCGATTGCTTTCGCCGGAAGCACTTGTTGACGTGAAAGTTTCAATCTCCCGATCCAAATTAACTTTTAGGGCGCTAGAGTTTCAATGTGGACCTAGAAACGATGAAGACGAGCCCGACCGGAAATCTGACGACGATTGCGGGTACAGACGCACGAAGTGGGAACGCATACCAACACGCAGGCTTCGTACCGCATAACTTGGACGCAATGCCGAACCTCTCGCAGTCGGCGTGGAAGGCCCTTGCTGACGCCCGCGAGGGCGTGGCGCGCCTAGATCAAATCGTTAAGATTGCCGGCGCCAAGGATCTTGGTGGCTGGATGTCAGCGCCGCTGCTTCGACGCGAGGCTCAGTCGACGTCGGCGCTCGAAGGTACGTTCGAGCCCATGCGAGAGGTCCTCGCGCTCGACTACGATGACAAAAATGCGCCATCAACCGCGATGCGCGAAATCTTCAACTACGTGAAGGCAGCGACCTACGCCTTCGATCTCGCCAAGAAGAAACGCCGACTGACACTCGGCCATATCTGCGAACTCCAAGGCATGCTGGTCCGCGACACCCCTTCCGGCCAACGCGACCCAGGAAAAGTTCGCACCACCCAAGTCGCGATTGGCAGCCCAACAAGCTCCGTCGAGGATGCACGTTTTGTGCCCATGCCCCCGGGAATCGGTCTCGAAGCTGCACTCGGCGCGCTGGTGGAGTGGGGAAACGCTTCCGGTCGCGCTGAGCGAGACCCGATCGCTGATGCCGCACTCGCGCACTATCAATTTGAGTCCCTCCACCCGTTCACTGACGGGAACGGACGCATCGGCCGCATGCTCGTCGTCCGCAGCCTCCTCGAGCGCGGAATTCTGAGCGAACCGCTTCTGACAATCTCACCCTGGCTCGAACGTCACGACTCGGAATACCGTGATCGCCTGTACGAAGTGTCCGCGACCGGGGACTGGTCAGGCTGGGTGGAGTTCTTCGCGCAGGCCGTGCGACTGTCCGCGCGCGACGTTGAGCACCGCATTGCGCGCGTCCAAACGATTGCTGAAGCCATGGTGGCTTCTGCGCAGGGAGGCCGAAGCGGGACACTCAAATTGCGGCTACCAAACCTCCTGGTTCGCTCGCCGTTCGTCACCGTCGCATCGGTCGCGCGCGAACTTGAGTGCTCGAAGGTCGCCGCTGGCAAAGCGATCGATCGGTTCGTTGCGCGCGGGTATCTCGCCGAAACGACTGGGGGGAATTACGGCCGGAAGTACGCCGCTACCGAAATTGTAGAAGCACTGGTCGCGCCGGTGGACGACACAACGGTCTAGGTGGAGACAGTTAGGTATCAAACCCGTCGTGATAGGTGCGCACGAGCCCGTCGCCGCCAATCCGCACCACTTGGTCGCCTACGTCGGCGGGGAGGCTCGGGAACGGCGTGCCGTCCCGCGTGCTGACGCCGGGCGAGAATGTGCTCCCGCGAAACTGCAGTCCGCCGCCTTGAAACGACATGCCGCTGAAGTCAACGGTGCCTTGCCGCGCCTGTGCACCGTCAAAGTACAAGACACCCCGCCTCAGTTCGACGCCACCGAAGTACACGCCCTGCGCGGCAAGCGGACAGTCCACGTCAAGCCTGAAGAAACTGAAGTAGTTCCTATCAAAGCTCGCCTGGTAGAAGTCCATCAGTCCGCCGCGGATAGCGATGTTCATGAAGTCAAGCTCGTCGAACTGGGCGCGCGTGAAATCTAAGTGCAGCGAGTGCCACGCGGTCTCGGGGTCGCGGTCTCTCGCAAGGCGGGCCTTGATCTCGCGGAGGGCGCCGTGCTGCACCTCCCTCTCGTCGGGCGCGAGGGACGCCCTCCGAACGAATGAACACAACTCGTCGACGCACTCCTGCCTGCGCGACCCGAAAGTGCGATCGGCCGTCTCGGCCAAACGCTTCGCCGCATGAACACGCGTGGGCACGTCGCGACCGCTTGCGAGTTCGCTCGCGACGATGGAGATCTGGTCCCGCCAGGCTCGACCCAACTCGAGCAACGACTCTTGGCGCTGCTGAGCGGCGCGCGGATCGATGGCCTTCAGGATGTCGGAGGCCACCCCGTCGACGTCGAGGCGACCACCGCGCTGGGTTAGGGCACCCAGACGCCCCCCGAGATTGAGGTTCGCTTCCCGCACTGCGGCGGGCTCGACTTGGTGAAATATCGGCAGTATCACGTTCCTGCCGGGGTGCTGCTCAGCAACGAAGCACATGTCCAGCTCGGCCTCAGTCCAGTACCTGCCGGGTACAAGGAAGCTGGCACTGAATCGCCTCGGGTTTAGTGGAGGGTCTGATTTCCCGAAAGGATGGGAGTCATGCCAGCATCGAGGAAGTATCCGCAGGAGTTGCGGGATCGGGCCATTCGGTTCGTAAGTGAGGCGATGAGCCAGGAGGTGTCGTTGTCGTTGATTGCGGCGGTGATCCGTATCGGTCATCGCACGGGGGTGATTCCGGACAGGTTGCGTGGGTGGGTGAAACAGGCGCGCATTGACGCCGGCGAGGTCAGGGGCATCGCCACGGTCGACGCGGCCCGTATCAAAGATCTCGAGCGTGAGAATCGTGAGTTGAAGCGTGCCAACGATATTTTGTTTGCGGCGTCAAGTTTCTTCGCGCGGGAGCTCGACCCGCGACTTCCGTTTTAGTGAACTTCATCGACGAGCATCGTGTTCGTTTCGGGGTCGAGCCGATCTGCCGGGTGCTCACCGAGCACGGAGTCAAGATCGCCCCGTCTACTTACTACGCGTTCAAAACGCGTGCCATCTCGCAGCGGACGGTGCGTGATCAAGAGTTGCGCGAACACATTGAGCGGGTCTTCTGGGACCGCACGAAGGGTCGCGGGATCTCGGGTGCGCGAAAGGTGTGGCGCCTACTCAAGCGTGACGGTGTCGTGACCGCCCGCTGCACGGTGGAGCGTCTCATGCGGGCTCAGGGGCTTCGCGGGGTGCGTCGCGGCAAACAGTTCGTCACGACCCGTCCCGATCCGGCAGCAAACCGAGCACCGGATCACGTGAAGCGCAACTTCCGTGCCGAATGTCCCAATGAGCTGTGGGTCGTGGACTTCACCTACGTGCCGACCTGGTCTGGGATGGCGTCCACTGCGTTCGTGACCGACGTGTTCTCCCGGCGAATCGTCGGCTGGCGCACCACGAACCGAATGCCCACCGAGCTGCCACTCGACGCCCTCGCTGAGTCCGTCGTCGGACTCTACAAGAACGAGTGCGTGAAAATCGATGGCCCATTCCGCACGACCGACGAACTCGAACTCGCGACGCTGTCGTGGGTCCACCGGTTCAACGACAACCGCCTCCACTCCTCGATTGGATACCTCACACCAATCGAGAAGAAAGACCTGTACTACCGTGAGAACACACCCCACGAGCAACCGCTCCTGGGAGAACCCGCCCTCCACCAAACCCGAGGCGATTCAGCCCGGCCATTGCCGTGGCTTCCAAAGGAAACGCCGACGCCGGGCGATGACGACGCTGAGAAGTTCGACAGAATTGATCGGTTTGTGGTTCTCCCTATCTGCAATGGAGGTTCCTTCCCTCCAACGAGGCGAATCAGATCAACATGGGCTTGGTTGAACTCGTAGCCGTTCCTGACTCGGATGATCGCGGACCGCGACCGGTGATCAACCACGGACCGCCGAGGCTCATTATCTCGCTGTCGTCCACAGTGACCGTATCGAACCCGCGTTAGCGCACGTATCCGAAATGGCGACCAACCTGCACTAGCCACTCTCTGCCGACACGTCCCATACGAACCATAGTGCCGTGGCAGACTCGAACCATGCCCGCAGAGAACCTGACCCGCGCCGAGGCCGAGGCCCGCGCCGCCACCGTTCAGTCCGACTCCTACGAGGTGCATCTCGACCTCACCACGGGGTTGACGGACAAGACGCCCACGTTCCGCTCTACCACCACGGTGCGGTTCGGCGGCACCAAAGGCGAGTCCACGTTCATCGACCTGATCGCCCCGCGCGTCCACAGCATCGTCCTCAATGGCACCGAGCTGGACCCGGCAACCCACTTCAAGGACAGCCGCATCGAGCTTCCCGCGCTCGAGCACTCCAACGTGCTGGTGGTCACCGCCGACTGCGCGTACATGAACACCGGCGAGGGCCTCCACCGGTTCGTGGACCCCGAGGACGACGAGATCTACCTGTACAGCCAGTTCGAGGTGGCCGACACCCGCCGCGTGTTCGCGGTGTTCGAGCAGCCCGACCTCAAGGCCACCTTCCAGTTCACCGTCACCGCGCCCGCGCACTGGCACGTGGTGAGCAACTCCCTCAGCCCGGAGGCCGTCCCCGTTGAGGGCGCGACCATCGCGCTCGCCGGCGAGACGCGCGGAGTCAGCACCTGGGCGTTCGAGCCCACCGGCGTGCTCCCCTGCTACGTGACCGCCATCATCGCCGGTCCGTACCACAAGGTCGAGGGCAGCGTCTTGAGCAGCAAGGGCCGCATCGGCGCGGACGTCTACTGCCGCAAGGGCCTCGCCGAGCACTTGGACGCGGACGTCATCCTGGACATCACCCAGGCCGGGTTCACGTACTACGAGAACCTGTTCGATATGGCATACCCGTTCCCCAAGTACGACCAGCTCTTTGTGCCGGAGTTCAACGCGGGGGCCATGGAGAACGCCGGCGCCGTGACGTTCCTCGAGGACTACGTGTTCCGCTCCAAGGTGGCGCAAGCCCGCGTTGAGCGCCGCACCGTGACCATCCTCCATGAGCTCGCACACATGTGGTTTGGTGACCTGGTCACCATGAAGTGGTGGAACGACCTGTGGCTCAACGAATCCTTTGCGGAGTACGTCTCCACGCTCTGCGCCGCCCAGACCATGCAAGGCCCCAGTGCGTGGACCACGTTCAACACACTCGAGAAATCGTGGGCGTACCGCCAGGACCAGCTGCCGTCCACGCACCCTATCGTCGCCACCATCAACGACCTCGAGGACGTCGAGGTCAACTTTGACGGCATCACGTACGCCAAGGGCGCGTCCGTGCTCAAGCAACTGGTGGCATGGGTCGGCCAGGACGCATTCTTCGCTGGAGTGGCCGAGTACTTCCGCAAGCACGCCCGCGGCAACACCACCCTGCGCGACCTGCTCGTGGAGCTCGAGAAGACCTCCGGCCGCGACCTCGACGAATGGAGCGGGCTCTGGCTGGAGAAGGCCGGCGTCACCACGCTGCGCCCTTCGATTCAGACCGCCGACGACGGCACCATCGCGGCCTTCACCGTCACCCAGGAGGCACCCGACGACTGGCCAACGCAGCGCCCGCACCGCATGGGCATCGGCGGCTACGACGTCACCGGCGAAGGTGCCAGCGCGGTCATGAAGCGGTCCTGGCATGTGGAGACAGACATCGATGGAGCATCCACCGCCGTCGCGGACGTGGCGGGCAAACCCATGCCGGACTTGCTGCTGGTGAATGACGAAGACCTCGCGTACGGCAAGATCCGCCTAGACGACGCCTCGCTCAAGACCGCCATCGAGCACGTGGATGCGTTCGAAGACTCCTTGCCCCGCTCGATGGTCTTCGCCGCCGCGTGGGACATGACCCGCGACGGCGAGATGGCCGGACGCGACTTCATCGACCTGGTGCTGAACAACATCGGCGCTGAATCCGAATCCACCGTGGTGCTGATGCTGTTGCGCCAGATGAGCACGTCGCTGGACCTGTACGTCCAGCCCGTTGCGGCGGAGCACGTCCAAGGAAAAACGGGCGACGCGCTCTGGAGTCTCGCGGGCGAGGCCGAGGCCGGTGGCGACAGCCAGTATCAGTTGGTCAAGGCGTTCGCGGGCCGGGCCGAGACGCCCACGCACCTGGACGCGGTCGCTTCCCTGCTGGACGGCACCGCCAAGTTCGAGGGCCTCGAAATCGACACGGACCTTGGCTGGGAGCTGCTGGTGTCGCTGGTCGCTGGCGGCCGGGCTGGGGAGCCCCAGATTGCCGAACGCCTGGCCGAAGACAACACCGCCACCGGCGAGCGCTTCGCGACCATAGCGCGCGCTGCCATTCCGACGCCCGAGGCCAAGACGGCGGCGTGGGCTGCGCTCATCGACGCCGCCGCGGGAGAGGATCTCCCAAATGCGTTGCAGGCCGCAACCATCATGGGCTTCCACCGCGTTCACAATCTCGCGCTGATCGAGCCCTTTGTGGAACCCTACTTTGACGCGGTCGCCCGCCTGTGGGATACCAAGACGCTAGAAATGGCGCAGAACCTGATCGAGGGACTGTTCCCGGCCGCCCTGACGGGTCGCCGCGTGGGCGCCGGAGCGGCTTCCGAGCCGGACGGGATCATGAAGCACACGGACCAGTGGCTGGCATCCAACCCGGAGGAGTCCCCCGCGCTGCGCCGCTTGCTCATCGAGGCCCGCGACGGCGTGCGGCGCTCCTTGGTTGCCCAGCAGGCGGACGCCAACCGCTACGGCGCGACCGACTGCTGGCCGGTCTAGTTCGCTGAATTCCCACGCAACGACGGGCTGCGGGGCGCAAACGATCCACGCATGAGCCCCGCCGCTGTCGTGCCAATTGCAATCAGCACGCAACACACTCCGCCAAGAACCCAAACGGGCCCCGTCACATACCAGAATGAACCGCCCTGGGTTTCGTTCCTAGGTGGTTGTGAGGGCTGATGCCCTCTGGGTTTGAGCGTAGTGCTCGGTTTCGATTTCTGCTGGGGTTCGGTGGCCGAGGTTTTCGTGGAGTCGGGCGGTGTTGAACCAGTGGACCCATTCCAGGGTTGCGAACTCGACTTGCTCGATGGTTCGCCAGGGCTTTCGAGCACGAATCAGTTCGGCTTTGTAGGCGGCGTTGACGGACTCGGCTAGGGCGTTGTCGTAACTGTCTCCACGGGATCCGACAGAAGCGGTGATGCCGAGGTCGGTGAGGCGGTCGGAGTAAGCCAGGGACACATATTGCGTGCCCATATCGCTGTGATGGATGAGACCTTCCCCAGTGTCGTTGATGAAGGCAGCCATCTCGAGTGCCTGTAACGGCAACGACTGGGTAGTTAACGAACTGGATACTGCCCAGCCGACGATTTTGCGACTGAAGACGTCGGTGACGAAAGCGGTGTAGGCGAAGCCATTCCAGGTGGCCACATAGGTGATGTCCGCGACCCAAAGCTCACGCGGACCACTAGCGGTGAAGCGCCGCTCCACTAAGTCAGCTGGTCGCATCGAGGCAGGGTCCGTAACGGTCGTGAAGACTCTCTTGCCACGGCGAACCCCACGCAAATGGCTCTTGCGCATGAGGCGGGCCACCTGGTCGCGGCCCACATCCCAGCCGGCCCTACGCATCGCCGCATACATTTTACGCACCCCGTAAACCGAATAGTTAGCAGCATGAATTTGGGTCAGGGCCTCACCGACCTGCTCGTCCCGAATTGATCTGTCGGAGCGAGGCCGAAACTTCGCGGCCCGATAGCCGCGCGAGGTAATGAACCCACCGGGTGTCGCAGCAAGTGTGCGACAAATGAACTCAACCCCGAATTGATCCCGATACTCATCGATGTATCGAATCATTTCGTCGTGGGGCGGTCGAGTTCCGCTGCAAAAAACGCTGACGCAGTCCGCAATATTTCGTTTGCACGCCTCAACTCAGTGTTCTCGCGACGTAGCCGCCGCATCTCCGTCGACTCCTCACTCGTCACGCCCCGCTCGATGCCCGAATCAACACGAGCCTGGCGACGCCACCGTCTAACAGACTCCGTTGACACCCCCAAACGGGTAGCAACCCTCGACATGGCATCCGTTTCGCTGGCACCTGCCTCGCCGACCGCTTCGTCAACGAGCCTGACCGCGCGGGCCTTGAACTCCTCTGGATATCTCTTTGGCATGATCCGATCCTCTCAAATAGAGATCGGAACAAAACCCAGGGCGGTTCAGAAGTCGAAAGGCCTGAAGTCGTTGGCGCGGACATTCAATTGAACGAACGCGAACACGGTAGTGATGAGAGCGATTGCTCCCAAGTGAGCCAGCAAACTGTACCCGCGCCCCAGGCGCGCAAAAAGGTAGTCCGTCCACCAGTAGACAACAGCAGCGTATAGCGACGCCCCGCCCGCAGCGAATATTGCAAACATCCAGAAGGAACCTGTTTCGTCACCGACGATATCTGATTCCAGGGCAGGACCGACCACAGCCGCGAGCACGAGCACGAGCACGAGCACGACGACTGTTGTTGAGAGCGCAATCACACTTCGCATGAGCGTCACCGTTGCGGAAGGCCTCCACACTTCAGCCGCCAGCACCGACTCCTTGGATTTTTGCGATACGTCATTGGATGACGTGGCATTTGATCCCCTCTTCGCGATCCCACTCTCATGTTTGCGGCGAGAGTTGCACGGCGCGCGGCGAGATTTTCGGCCCGCTACCAGGGGCGGTCTGGAGCACGCGCAGCCGTCCCGTCAGCCTGGGCCTCTGAGGACGCAAACGACCCGGGCACGCGCCCCGCGACCAAGACAGCGGCCACTGCGGTGGCGACCACGCACACGTAAAGGATCACACCCTCGCCGTACCGGCCCTGGGCGGCGAACGGCGCGGCGAGGACCGCCGCGATGATGACGTGCACAAGGAACGCGCGCCACCGGCCAAGGCGCGCGGCCAGATGGTCGACCCACCACGAAGCGAGCAACAAATAGACGCCGGCGCCAACTGCGTAGATCGCCACCGGATCGAAGAGGAAGGCCTCTGAGTATCGATCGTTGACGGACTGCCACACCACGAGCGTCAATCCAAAGCCGATGCCGGCGCCAACCAGTCCAGCGAGCCACCGCTTAAATGTCGTGAGCCGGGGGCGGCGCCAAGTTGCGGCAACTTCGTCAGAACCGCCCGCCTCCATCGCGTTGCCGGCGCCGCGCGCGGGAAACGATCCCCGGACCGTCGCGGCAAGAATCGTCGCTGTGGCGATGCCCAGCATGTTCACCGCGACCTGCGCGCCTCCGTCCGGCGCCATGAACAGCCACGGTGTGCTCAGCAGGCCCGCAGCGGCAACGTGCACTCCGACAGTCACCACGCCGCCTCGCCAGGCGATGCGGTGGTCGAGCCACCAGCCCACCACGGCCAGATACGCGAGGCCGAACAGGATGCCGATGATCCCCGGGCGCCAGTCGTCATTGCGGGTTGCGTAGGGATCCCCTCCGGCCGCAGCAAAGATGAGCCCCCACTCCATGAACGCGACCGGTATCCCGATGACCGCGACGAGTGCGCGCCGCACGGACGCGCGGCGGCTTCGCTCCCATCCGCTGGCAAGTGTCCGTGTTTGCTTGTTGGCCATTGCTATCCCCCGGTTGCCACGGCATCAACGCCACGCCGTGTTGGTGTACATGTCAAACGTTTCAGACCGTGTCACGGTTGGTTGCGAGTCCGTGCAAAGAACTCGCCGCAGCGGCGGTGAATAATGACGGCTTGAGCCGCGTGCTGCAATCGGTGCGCGTGGCGGATCTCCAGCATCGCGCCGACGCGTGGCTCGCCGACAAAACAGACGCCCACGACGCACTGCGCCGCCTGGTGATCGACGGCCGCGACGGCGTGCGCCGGGCGCTCGCCGCTTGAGCAGTGGACGCGAACGCCTTCAAGCCGACGGACTGCTGGCCCAGCTAGCGTCGCCGCAGGCGGACAAACACGCCTAGCGCGACTTGCCCGAGGTGGTTTCGCCGCTCGCCCTGCTGGCTGCCGTCTCCCGAGCAAAGGAACCGGGGATGAGCCCCGCCAACAGCACGGCACCTACCGTGGTCGCGAGGACGAGAACGTAGACGACGACGCCCTCGCCGCGGGACCCAAGCGTCAGCAACGGGATCCCCATCACGGCCGCGATCACGCAGTGGCCGACGAGTGCCCGACGCCGGCCGCGCTTCGCGAGCAGGTGGTCGACCCACCAAACGATGAGGAGCACGTAGAGGCCCGCCAGAGCAGAAAAGTCGACCGTCACAGACCAGAGAAAGTCGTTGTCGTTGTCGTAGTCGCGGGAGCCCATAGCCCGCCACACGACAACGATCGTGCCGTAGCCCAGGCCAACGGCACCCAGGCCAACAAGCCAGCGCGTCAGCGTGACGAGGGGGCGCCGGCGAAACTTGCTTGGCGCGCTCGGGTTGTCCGTCGTAGCGATCTCGGACGTGCCTTGGAACCACACGGGCGCGAATACCAGTGCGATCCCGACGAACGCGCCTACCACAGCGGTAATGCTGAGGATCGGGGTGATGAGGCGGGACTTCTGCATGGGACTACCTTTCGTCGATGCGGCACGCTGTGCGCCGCTGCGACAAGCCTGGCTCGTCGGGGCTGGACGCACAATCGCCTAGAATCCATGATTCCTTGCCGTTCGTCCAATTCTGTAGACGGATGGGATAGTTTGGAGCGATAATGAGGACATGGCCTCCCCCAGCCCCACTGCCCCTTCCGCAACCGACCCGCTCGGGATCGCGCTCCATCGCCTCCGCCTCACCGGCGCGCTCTACTGCCGCAGCGAACTTACTGCGCCGTGGGGAATCGGCATCCCCTCCATTCCCGGAACGCTCAGCTTCCTCGCGATGACCGCGGGCCGCGCGTGGATCACCGTCGGGGACTCGGCGCCGGTCGCGCTCGAGCCCGGCAGCCTGACGCTCGTCCCGCACGGCGTTGCACACCAGTTCACCTCCGGGCCCGACGCACCCGTGACCGCGCTCGCGGACCTCGACGTAGAGGCAATCAGCGACCGCTACGAAGTCGCGCGCGCGGGTGGCGGCGGCGAGGCCGCCCAGGGCCTGTACGGCGTCATACGGTTTGACCACGTCACGGGCCAACGGCTCGTGGACCAACTGCCGAACCTCATCACGGTCGACAGCTTCGACGAGGACGCGGCAAGCTGGTTGCACAGCACGGTGCGCTTCATCGCGCGCGAGGCGGGCGAGCTGCGCCCGGGCGGCGAGACGATCATCACCCGTCTTGCCGACGTGCTGGTGATCCAGGCGCTGCGGCACTGGATCGAGCGCGCCCCCGAGGCCCGCGATGGGTGGCTCGCCGCACTCCGCGACGAGCAACTGGGGCGTGCCCTGCGGGCAGTCGCGGATGCTCCCGGCGGCGCGTGGACAGTTGAGTCCCTGGCCCGCGAGGCGCAAATGTCCCGCTCTTCCTTCTCCGAGCGGTTCAGCGACTTCATGCACCAAAGCCCCATGCAGTACGTGACGGAGTGGCGCATGCAGGTGGCGCGTCAGACGCTCGAGGACACGGCTGACACGGTCGCCACGGTCGCAGCGCGATGCGGGTACCAGTCCGAGGCATCATTTTCGCGAGCCTTCAGCCGCGCGTACGGCCACTCGCCTGGCCAGGCGCGACGCGACGCACGGGCGCTCCGGCACCAAATCGACGAGGCCCTCGCGATCGCCTAGCCGTTGGTCTTCAACACCTTCAGGCCGTCCGACGGCTAGCCGACATAGACTGAAACGACCATGCGTCGCAACTACACCGACCGCATCTGAATGTTCGCCGTAGCGGTCGCCATCCCGCTGGGCGCCCGGCTAATGATCGGCCGAGGCTGGCTCGACTGGCTGCTGCGACCCAACTAGGTGGGCACTCACCTCTAGATTGGCTCGTCAATGCTCGGAGCGAAAGACTCGCGCTTGAGGCCTGCCGTCGCCGTGCCGACCGCGACCAAGAGACTGCCGGTGCCACCAAAGCCCCAGACGTAGGCAGGGTCGGACCAGAGGCCTATCGAGGCCAAGACGTCGTCACCTGCTAGCGCGGCCCCAATGGCGTACACCAGGGTGAGAGCAATTACGATTCCCATGTGGGCGAGGAGGCTGCGCAGCCGACCGAACCGGGCAAACGCGTGGTCCGTCCACCAGTAGACACCAATCGCGTACAAGACCGCTCCGCCTGCGAAGAGGAACGCAGCCATCCCAACGAGCAGGGGGTACCCTGTGTCACCGGCGTCAGGCAAAGAAACAGCAACGAACAAGACAACCGCCATTAGAGCGATCTGAACACCAAGCGCGATGGACGTCCGCACAAATGTGACATAGGGAGCACGTTTCCATGTCCCAGTTGTGCGCTCAGTGTCGGCAATCTGTGATTGCGTCATGTCGTCCCTCCTCCGTGGCTCGCACACAATGCTAGCGCAGGTCGGCACCGCGCGCTCGGCGAAAACCGCGATCCGCCATCCGCCATCCGCGAGCTGCCATCCGCGAGCTGCGAGCTGCGAGCTGCGAGCTGCGAGAGACCTACCGCGACTCGTTGAGCGCCGCGACCAGCGCCTGCATGCGCGGGTGGTCGAACAGATTGTCCAGCATCACTACGCCGCCGCGCGCGTCGGTCAGCGGGATGCGCCAGTTGGGATACTCGCGGTCCGTGCCGGGCTGGTTCTGGGCCTTGCGCTCACCCACGGCGTCGGCGAGTGAGATTCCCGTGAGCAGCGCGGGAGAGGCCATCACCGCGCGGTGCAGGCCTATCAGCAGGTCCTGCTCCGGGTCAACGTCACCGTTCACGCCGTTGCCCGCGAACCCGTGGTGCTCGAGGAACGCGACGGCCTTGGTGCGGTCGCGGGCCGCGTCCTCGCGAACGTTCCGGTAAGGCTCGACCAGCAGGCCGAGCTTGTTTCGCACGTCCACGTGCTCGCCTGACAGGAAGCTCGCGGTGGTCGGGTGATCGTGCGTGGTGATGGTCGCGAGCGCCTCCGCGCGGTGCATCGCGGGGTCACTAAAGTTGCCGTGAGCGTCGTTCTCGAACCACAGCACAGTGGTGCCAAGAATGCCGCGCTCCTTCAGATATCCGGAGACCCATGGTTCGACGGTTCCCAGATCCTCGCCGATAACCATTGCCCCGGCGCGGTGCGCTTCGAGCGCGAGGATGCCCACCATCGCCTCATGGTCGTAACGCACGTACACGCCGTCGTCTGGGGAGTGGCCCTCGGGCACCCACCAGAGACGGAACAGCCCCATGATGTGGTCCACCCTGACCGCGCCGACGTGACGCAGCGAGGCGCGCACCATCTCGCGAAACGGCAAGTACGCCGCGTCCTCAAGCGCGCGCGGGTGCCACGGCGGCTGCGACCAGTTCTGGCCCTGCTGGTTAAACAAGTCCGGGGGTGCGCCAACGGAGACGCCGCGGACCAGGGCGTGGCCGAGCGCCCACGCATCCGCACCCGTGGGGTGCACGCCCACGGCAAGATCGCCGATAACGCCGATGCTCATGCCGGCACGGCGCGCCGCGACTTGCACCGCGGACCGCTGCTCGTCGGCGAGCCACTGCAGCCATGCGAAGAACTCCACGCGCTTGGCGTGAATCTCGCGGAATGCAGTGACGCCGGGCGCTACCGGAGTGGCGAGCACGTCGGGCCACCGGTCGTCCGGGCTCGCTCCGTCGTTTGGGCCGCCAGGAGAATCGGTGAGGACCGTAGTACCGGAGCGCTCCTCGGCGATCGCGCACCACGTTGCGAAGTCCTCGAGCGCCCAGCCCCTGCGCTTCACGTAGTGGCGGAACTGCGCCTCGCGCGCCGCGTTGCGCGGCATCTTGAACACTTCTTCGAGCGCCTCAATCTTTGCTTCCCACGCGGCGTCGCGGTCAAGCAGCGCGGCGCTGGTCGAAGCGGCGTGCAGCGCCTCTGCCTTCCACTCGAGCACAGCGCGTTCAGCGGACGTCATGTAGGCGACTTCGGGGATGTCCTCGACGCGAATGTAGAGCGGGTTGACGAACTGGCGCGACGACGGCAGGTATGGCGAGGCCGTCAGCGGCGGGACGGGCTCCGCGGCGTGCAGCGGGTTGACCAGCACAAAGTCTGCGCCTGCGCGCGAAGCGCTCAGCGTGCACAGGTCGCGCAGGTCAGCCAGGTCGCCTAGGCCCCATGAGCGCTCGGACCGCACCGAATACAGCTGGGTCATGAAGCCCCACGGCCGCTTGTTGCGTACTGCTGCAGGGACCTCGAGCTGGTCGGGCGTCACTACGACGACGCCGCGGGCCACGTCATCGTCGAGGTTCACCTCGATGGTGTGCCAGCCAAGAGGCAAGTCTGAGGGCAGCTGGAAGGTCGCGCGAGTGATCGTCTGGCCCTCAACTTCGCGCGGCTCGACGTGCTTGTTGAGTTGCGCCGGCGCGATCGTGACGCCATTCTCGAGAACCAGGTTCACGTCCGGTAGCGCGCTGTGGTCGGCGTGAACGTGAACCTCGGCGGCCTCGCCCTCGCGCACAACGGTGACCGGTGGAACGGTTGTCAGCCACTTCTTGTCCTCGAGCGTGTCTAGTTCGCGCTGGCACTGCGCATCGTCCCCAGCGGCAACGCCCATGGCGGCGAGTGCGGCGCGGATCGCCTTGCTTGACGACCGTCGCTCCTCGCCGTCCCACGACGTGTACTCGGCGTAGACACCGTGCGCCGCAGCAAGCCGGATCAGGGCGGCCGAGTGCGCATTGACACGCGCCTGCGGGTCGTCCCCCACGGCTGTCACATCTGCCTTGATGTCGGTCACGCATACATCTTGCCAGAGGATGCCTCCCAACCCGTAGGCTGGTCGCATGCAAAATGCCGCAATTCAGGACACCGCCGCCGAATGGTGGGACAACATCGTCGATTGGCTTGGGGGTGCGAGCCAAACCACGCTAGAAGTTGTCGGCACGGTGCTCGCCGCCTTCCTCCTGTTCTTCGTAGGCCGCGTAGCCATCCGCAAGGTGGTTCAGGGCATCGAGGACGGCTTCGACAAGGGCGAGCGACGCGCGCGCAAAGTGCTGCGCAAGACCCGCCTGGGCGCACCGCGGCAGACCCTCCAGAAGCAGCTTGAAGACGAGCGACGCTCCATGCGCGCCAAGACCATTGGTGTGGTGCTGCGCAGCGCGCTGGGAGTAACCATCACCCTGATCGCCGTGGTCATGGTGCTCGCACAAGTGGGAATCCCGGTGACACCGCTGGTCGCGTCCGCGGGCATCGTCGGCGTCGCGTTTGGCTTTGGTGCGCAGTCACTGGTCAAGGACCTGCTGAGCGGGATGTTCATGCTGATCGAGGACCAGTACGGTGTGGGCGACAACGTGGACCTGGGCGGCGTGACCGGCACGGTCGAAGAGGTCGGCTTGCGCTCCACGCGCATCCGCAACCTGGACGGCACCGTCTGGTTCGTGCCAAACGGCGAGATCGCCCGGGTGGGCAACATGTCGCGGGTGTGGTCGCGAGCCATGGTCGAGGTTCGCGTGGACTACCGCGAGAGCGTGGAGGACGCGCGCGCCGCCATGATGAAGGCCGCGCAGGACGCACTTCTTGAGGGCAATGTATCCCCGCACGTGCTCGGGGATCCCGAGATTCCCGGTGTCGAGAGCCTCGCCGCCGACGCCATCCTGCTACGCGTGCTGGTGCAGGTGCAGCCCGGCCAGCAGTGGTCGGTGCAGCGCGCTATCCGCTGGCACATTCGCCGGCAGTTCACGGAGCGGGGCATCCGCCTGGCGGCTCCCGACAACCGGATGTTCACCGAGTACAACGACGACCCGTCGCCCGCCAAATCCGTCGGAGGCAAAGCCAGGCGCGCCAAGGCGGCCGCGAAGGCAAAGCCCAAGGCCAAGCCGTGAGCGAGGCCGAGCCGTTTCAGGAGCAGAACCCTGCGGACTTCAACCGGGCGGCGTCGTTCTACGAGGTTGTCGGTGGGCACGAGACATTCCAGACGATGGTCGCGGAGTTTTACTCCCGCGTCGCAGAGGATCCGGTGCTGCGCCCCTTGTACCCCGAGCAGTCGCTGGACGGCGCCGCCGACCGGCTGCGCATGTTCCTCGAACAGTACTGGGGCGGGCCGCAAACGTACGGCGAGCAGCGCGGTCACCCGCGGCTGCGGATGCGCCACCAGCCGTTCCGGGTCAATCCCGATGCGCGCGACCGGTGGATCTCGCACATGCGCGCCGCCGTCAACTCCGTGGACCTCGCGCCCATGCATCGGACCACGCTCATGGACTACATGGAGCGCGCGGCGCACTCGATGGTCAATACCTTCGAGGAGACGCCGAGCGCCTAGTGCTGGTCCGGTTCGCGGTTCAGCCGCTCGGGCCGCGAGCGTCCGGGCGGTAGTGCGGCCGGCCGTTGCTTGAGCTCCCGGCGTTTCTCTAGCCGCTCGCTCTTGGCCTCAAGCCTGCGGTCGCGCCGGCCATCGCGGTCATCACGCCAGTTCGCGCCCTTGGCGCGCAGCTTGCGATACAGGTCGCGCACGTCCTTGATGTTCTCGCGCACCGCCTTGGGCTTGGGGAAGGAGCCAGGCACGAAGCCCGCGAAAAGGTGGACGATGGTCGCCGCAAGCGGGAGCCAGCTCAGTGCAAGCCAGGCGGTCGCCGCGTCGGTCACGTTGCCCGAGGACGCCGACCACAAGAACCAGCCACCAACCACCACTGTGCCGACCATGAGCGACCACAACAGGTGCGAGAGCCAGGTAAGCAGCCCGCCGACGCGCGCGACATAGTGGTCCACCGCAGCTCCGCCGAGGATCCCGTATATCAGCACCGGGAGGGCGAGCCACAGGTAGGTGGTGGCGGCATTGCCCCAGGACGGATCCTCACCTCCACCCGGCACGGACACGCGAATAACGACCGCGACCATCGCGCCGGGAATCGTGGCGATCCCGAACCTCCACGCGGTGACGCTCCAGCGGCGCTGCCACTTTCCTGCCCGGATGACCGTCAGCAGTGATGTCGCGAGAGCTTTGAGGAAGAACACGCGCTAGGCAGTCGGTGGCTTGAAGGACGACTTGAAAACCGCCGTCACGGTAAGGAACGTGATGGACGCGATCGCGATTGCGAGCAGGAAGTAGACGCCGGGAGGGAGCCAACTGACGCCCAGCGAGCCGAACAGGGATAGAAATCCGGCCGTACCCACGGTCACCGCGAAGGCGCCCCACTTGCCTGCGCCCGCGATCACGTGGTCGTACCAGTGGCCCCAAAAGAACACGTAGAGAGCGTAGCCGAGAGAGAGCTCGCCAACGGAGTAGCCCAGGGCCTCGTACGACTGCCCCGTAACGAACGCCGATGCAAGAACAAAGCCGAAGATCCCTGAGAGCACCCACGTGATGCCCGCCGCAACGCCCCATCGGGCCCAGGTGGTCTTCCAACTGCGCTTCCACTGCGCAGTCTGGTGCGGCGGATACGCCTGCGGCGGCGGGGCCGCGTAGGCGGATGGGTTCGGACCCGGAGCCGTTGCCGCGCTAGGCGCGGCTGCGAGTGGAGGCGCAGGTGGGCCCCCCGGGACCGGAGTTGGCACGACTGGCGCTGGAGCTGGGGCCGGAGCCGCGACCGGCGTGGGCATCGGTTTCGCATTGGGATAGCTCTCTTGCGGAGAGCCGGTCCCTCGCAAATCCACGGTGTCGCCCACGAGGCGAGGCGCTTTGACTCCCGGCGCGCGCTTGCGCTCGGGCGCTGCCTTCTCACGAGGGTTGATCAAGAACGGGTCGTCGGCCGTCGTCGGTTCGTTCATGGCCCCACGATACTCACGCTGATTCGCGAGTGGTGGTCATAGAGCGTTCTCTACGTGGGCGTCGACGTGGCGGCGTGCCGGGAACGATCGCGGAATCAGTGCGGCTAGAAGAGCGGCGCACGGGCAGGATAACCTCAAAGTACCCGTCCGCACCTGCCAGGAGAGCCCATGCCCAAGGTCGATGATCCCTGGGCCACCGACGCGGTCGCATCCGGCCTCAAGGCGCTCGATCTCGAGCAGACGGGCGACACAGCCTTCGCGGGGTCATCGCTACCCATGCCCGGCGGGCGCGTGTTTGGCGGGCAGGTGCTCGGCCAGGCGCTCATCGCGACCGGCAGGACGGTCGCCGACGACCGGCACGCCCACTCGATGCACGCGTACTTCTTGCGCGCCGGGGATGCCTCCAAGCCCATCGAGTTCGAGGTCGAAGAACTACGCGACGGCAGCTCATTCTCCGCTCGTCGTGCGCACGCGATTCAGAACGGCAAGCCCATCCTGTCGATGATCGCGTCGTTTCAGGTGGAGCAGGACGGGCCGGAGCACTCCGTGGCCATGCCCGAGGTGCCGGGGCCCGAGTCCGTGACGTCCGGCGTGGACTTGATGCGGCCGTTCGTGGGCCATCCCGCCGCGGACTTCTGGCTGGAGCGCGGTCCGTTCGACGTGCGGCACGTGGAGGGCTCGGTCTTCCTCAAGCCCGACAGCTCCCCCAAGGCGTACCAGACGGCCTGGATGCGGGTGCGCCAGCCGCTTGAGGTGGACGAGCTGACGCATCGTGCCCTGATCGCGTTCGGCTGCGACCAAGTGATGCTTGAGCCGCTGCTGCGCCGTCACGGCGTCGCGTGGACCACGGAGGGAATGAACTACGCGAGTCTCGATCACGCCATGTGGTGGCATCGTCCGGCGCGCGCTGACGAGTGGCTCCTGTACGTCCAAGACACGCCCACTGCCCAGGGCGGGCGCGGGCTCACGGGAGCGTGGGTGTTTGCCGAGGACGGTCGCCTGGTGGCGACCATTGCCCAAGAAGGCATGCTGCGGCTACCTAGCTAGGACCCCGGAGGCTACTTTTTCGCACCCGCCGCACAACGCCGCCGCCACTCGCAATACGCGGTACGCGGTACGCGGTACGCGGTACGCGGTACGCGGTACGGGCAACATTGCTAATCCCGCGTGAGCTTGCGGTACGTGACGCGGTGAGGCCGCGCGGCCTCTTCGCCAAGGCGCTCGATTTTGTTCGCTTCGTAGCTGTCGAAGTTGCCTTCAAACCAGTACCAGTTCGCGGGGTTCTCGTCGGTGCCCTCGTAGGCCAGGATGTGCGTGGTCACTCGGTCAAGGAACCAGCGATCGTGCGAGACCACCACGGCGCAGCCGGGGAAGTTCAGCAGCGCGTTCTCGAGCGAACCCAGGGTTTCGACGTCGAGGTCGTTGGTGGGCTCGTCAAGGAGGAGCAGGTTTCCTCCCTCCTTAAGGGTGAGCGCCAGGTTAAGGCGGTTGCGCTCGCCACCGGAGAGCACACCCGCGGGCTTCTGCTGGTCCGGCCCTTTGAAGCCGAACGCGCCCACGTACGCGCGCGACGGCATCTCGACGTTGCCTACCTTGATGAAGTCGAGCCCGTCTGAGACAACCTCGAACAGCGTCTTGTTGGGGTCGATCCCGCCGCGTGATTGATCCACGTAGCTGATTTTGACCGTCTCGCCCACCTTGAGCTCGCCGCCGTCGAGCGGCTCCAATCCGACGATCGTCTTGAACAGGGTGGTCTTACCCACGCCGTTGGGACCAATCACGCCGACGATGCCGTTGCGTGGCAATGTGAAACTGAGGCCGTCGATGAGCACGCGCCCGTCGAAGCCCTTCTGCAGGTTCTTGGCCTCAAGGACGATGTTGCCCAGTCGCGGCCCCGGCGGGATCTGGATTTCTTCGAAGTCCAACTTGCGCGTCTTCTCGGCTTCCACCGCCATCTCTTCGTACCGGGCGAGGCGCGCCTTCGACTTGGTTTGGCGGCCCTTGGCGTTCGACCGCACCCACTCGAGCTCCTCGGTGAGGCGCTTGCTGAGCTTCGCGTCCTTCTTGCCCTGCACCGCAAGGCGTTCCTGCTTCTGCTCCAGATACGTAGAGTAGTTTCCCTCGTACGGGTAGGCGCGGCCGCGGTCCAGTTCGAGGATCCATTCGGCCACGTTGTCGAGGAAGTACCGGTCGTGTGTCACGGCGAGCACGGCGCCGGCGTACTTGGCGAGGTGCTGCTCGAGCCAGAGAACGGACTCGGCATCCAGGTGGTTGGTGGGTTCGTCGAGGAGCAGCAGGTCGGGCTTCTGCAGGAGGAGTTTGCATAGTGCGACGCGGCGTCGCTCACCGCCGGAGAGCACCTTGACGTCGGCGTCACCGGGCGGGCAGCGGAGCGCGTCCATCGCTTGGTCGAGCTGGCTGTCGAGGTCCCACGCGTCCGCGTGATCCAGGTACTCCTGGAGCGTGCCCATTTCCTTCATGAGCGCGTCGAAGTCGGCATCCGGGTCCGCCATCAGGGCCGAGACCTCGTTGAAGCGGTCCAGCTTCGCCTGAACCTCGCCCGCGCCTTCCTTTACGTTACCGAGCACGTCCTTGTCTTCGTTGAGCTCCGGCTCCTGCATGAGGATGCCGACGGTGTAACCCTCGCTCAGTCGCGCCTCGCCGTTCGACGGCTGGTCCAGCCCGGCCATGATTTTGAGGACGGACGATTTTCCGGCACCGTTCGGGCCTACCACACCGATCTTGGCGCCCGGGTAGAACGACATGTAGACGTCGTCGAGGATGACCTTGTCGCCGTGCGCCTTGCGCACCTTCTGCATCGTGTAAATGAACTCAGCCACTGGTGCTCCACATGATTGGGGTGTCGGTGCGAACGGCGCGGGAACGGGGTCCCGCCGCCACGGGACCAGTGTATTCGGTCGCCGGCACCTCGACGGGCGCACGCTGTCGGGGTACCTACTGCTGCGCCGTTCGACTCCGCGCGAGTAGCAGCCCGGACCCAAGCGAGCCCTCCCGCGAATGTCACAACGGGAGGGCTCGCTCACGCTTCAGGCGCACGGAGGTTACGCCGACAGCGCCAGCTCCTCGGCCTTCTCCGAGTCCTCGTTCTCGTCCCCGACCTCGGACCCCGCCGCGTCGATAGCCTCGACGTCGGGCGGGTCTGCCGGAGCTTCCGGCTCGCCCAGTGCACCATCGCCCACTGCCCGCGAGAAGTCCGCTGTACCGCGCGTCAAGTCGTGCCCCACGCTTGTCGCGTCGATCACGAGGTCCACGCGCGTCCCGGAGTCGCCTTCCCACTCGGATGTCCGGAAGCGCCCGTGAACCACAACGGGCTGCCCCTTGTGAATAGAGTTCGCCACGGTGATCGCGGCGTTCCGGAACACCTTGACGGAGAACCACTCGGTGCGGCCGTCCACCCATTCTTGCTTCTCCCGGTCGTAGTACCGGGACGTGCTCGCCATCCGAAAACTGGTGAGCCGCACCCCCGACGGCCCCACATGCTGGGCTGGCTGAGTGGCCACCCAGCCGTTCACAGTCATTGTCAGATCATTCATCGCGCCCTCCTTGAGGCGCCGCTACTTGCGGCTGCAACCAGGCTCGCCCTCGCGCGGACCAGGGACGACGCGGCGGTTGGCTCCGGCCGTCGGCTCTCCCCCGCAGCGGGCTGGGGACACCGGTCTCCGGATACCCTGGCGACATGGCAAAGAAGCTCGCGCCCACGTGGGACACCTGGCACGTCGATGTGTTCGGCGACCCGTACATGGTGTGGCACGACGGTGCCGAACTGGTCATCGATCGAGAAGGCGCATCGCGAGGACCCGGAACTGGTCGAGGCGATGCTGATCGAGGGCGTCGCTGTTACGGCCGCGATGGCCGCCGAGTCCATCGGCCGGCTCATCGCCGCTGGGCGAAAAGTTCCCGAGGCGCTCGAGCACCTCAAGGCGTACGAGAACCCGCCGTCCGCCTCATTCACCTTGAAGCAGGCCGAGACGCTCTTCCAGGTCACCGGAGACCCGGTGCACCGGAGCACCATGCTCGACGTATTGGTTGGGAGAAATCACTGGGTCTTCGGCATCGACGCCGCGATGGCGGTCGGCAAACTCGAGCCCTCGCTCGAGGCGAATGACGCGCTCGAGATCAGCGCGGCCTCCGAGGATTACCTGGTGCGCTACCACTCCGCCGACGCGTTGCTCAAGTACGCGGGCGCGATCGCCGACGCCGCCCAGCACCCGTTCTTCAAGAAGCTCGCCTCGCCCGGGATCAAAGACAAGCCCACCAAGAAGGATCGCGCCGGTTGGCACGAGGTTGCCGTGAAGCTCGCGGCCAAGGCGCGCAAGACGCTAGAGGCGCCACCGGCGACCCAGTAGCGATTGCCCGTGGGGGGCCAACACCCGCTTAAGCTGCGGTGCGTGGCGTCTGCGCGTCGCCCAGATGCGTGAGTTCATCCAGTGCGCGGTACGCCTGGTGCATGGTCTGCGTGGGCTCAACAATCTCGTCCTTGATGGCGTGCGCAATAACTGCGCGGCCCACATCGCGAATCTCGGTGGCCACACCGGCTCCGATCTTGGTGCGTCGGAACCGCTTCTTCTCCGCGGGCACCTCGGGCCATGGGG